>NZ_WNJO01000023.1 GCF_009720675.1 Secundilactobacillus folii
AAACTGTGAAGTCACCGTTCTCATCTGAGGTCGCGGTACCTACTGGTTTACCATCTGAATTACCATTATCAGTGACCGTAACAACCGTGTCTGGCGTCGTATTACCAGTGACATTGTAGATAGTATTCCCATTCGTCGGTGTGACGGAGTCCACCGCCGTAACTGGCACACTGATCGTACTGCTTAATTTGTCCAAATCAGCAATTGTATAGCTTGTATCAGCTGCGCCGTTAACTAATGCATTAACAGCAGCAGTCACATCCTTTATACCATTATCACTCAATTGATATGTGTACGTGTCATTACCCTTATTGTCATGACCGGTTGCGGTTGGCTCGACAGTAAAGTCGCTGGCAGTCAGACCTGACAGCTTCAATCCTGGAACATCACTGTTAACTGCTTGACTTAAATTATCCGTTAAAACGTCTTCGGCCTTTTCACCAACCGTAGTCCCAGTAACTGGGTTCAAGGTCAAGTGACCGACGACTTGAGTGCCTTGTGACGCTGTTGTGGTTTCAAAAGTTGTTTCCACATCCGGTTCAATAGCTAACAGCGCTTTATCAACATCTTGTTGTGATGCGTTGTCATCATCGAGAACTTTCTGAGCTGCGCTAACTAGGTCTGCAGAAACCCCGCTCTTTGCCGCAGCAGCCTTTAACTGACTCTTATCAACATTTTGATAAACGATTGTTGTGTTAGAACTTGTTGAGGTGTTGTAAAGTTTTGTTGCGGTATTGAAAGTTTCACCGGTAAATGCACCTGGCGTGTTAGACGATAAATCTGGGTCGGTGAACGTCAACGGCACAGCAACTGTTTGACTGACACCGATACCGCCATCAATAACTGATTGTGCAACACCAGAAACAGCACTAGAAATACCATTAGTGGCGCTACTGATACCCTTTGTAACTGTGTCAGCTGCAGAGGTTAATGCATTGGAAAGCAGGTTAGTAAACGTGGAAACTAACGTACTGTTACCCAGTGATTTGCCAATCTTTTGAATGGTGGTCTCACCATTTGCATCTGGAGTTGCACCGATAGCACTGACCAAGGTATTAGAAATACCATTTGTCCAACCATCGATATAGGAAGAGACAATGTTAGTCAGCGAGTCGGCAACCGATTCCTGACTAGTGACAGTGGCTTCATTATCAGCTATAGTCACAGGTTCCAGAGTCGTTTCTGCAACTCCTTGTTTTGCTAGATTAGACCCATAATCATTGGTTTGAGAAATACTCTTGACCGCACTATTAAGGCCATCCAAATAGGTTTGAATAGCACTATCGAAGGTTGAAACATCTGTGCCACCTATTGGAGACGCTGCCGCTGTATCAACTGCAGCCTTAGCTGCCTGTACAGCAGCTATCAACGTGTTTAAGGCTGTTGTACCACCACCTGAAAGAAATGAGCTGACGCCTTGAGTCGTTTCAGTAACAGGCGTCGTCAAATACTGCATGCCTGAACCGTTAAAATTAGTATTGACGACAGCCATGTTAGTGATCTTGTCACCCACTGAATACTGACTAGAGAGCTTTGGATCAGTGATCTGAAATTGTTCTTTGGTGGCTTCATCTTGGATGGTGATACCAACACTAGAAACATCAGTTACATCAAAGGTTCCAACAGAGACATTTGTTAAATTAGATGGAATTCCAACTGTTGAACCGTGCTCGTTACTCCCAGCAGCAGAAATTGAAATAGCTGTATTTTGTCCATTCACATAGATAATGGTGCCACGAGTTTGCGCATTCTTTGAATCTGAACTCACGGCTCCTTGATCATTAATAATATCATCTGCAGGTGCATTAGTTGCTTGACCATTGACAGTTACTGAATCGTCCAAATTATCATTAGATGCATCAGTGACACCAGTGGTACCGTAGTCACCAGCTTGACGGTCTGTTTGTTTATTGGCGTTGTTAACGACCACATTTTGATCATTGCTTTCCGTCTGACCAACACCTGTTGTGGCACTATTTTCGGCAGTACCAGCTTTGCCACCAATCGAAGTTTTGAGCAAAGCGCCACTAGTGTCGGGAGGCGTCGTCGTTCCCGTTTCACCAGTTGTATTACCTGTAGTATCACCATTAGTGATTGTCGGTTTAACACTGACATTTGATGTGGTTGTCGTATTAGTCGTAACTTTAGTGACCGTAGCTTGATTAGAAGCCGCATCGGCTACATTATTACTATCTGATGGTGCACCCGAAGAACTTGGTGTCACACTTGACGGATCTGCTGCTGCACTTGAAGGCCCTGTAGCTGCACTATTCTGATCAGGATTGGCAGTAGTCGTTGGTGTATCAGCAGCGCTATTTGAGTTTGGTGCTGCTGAAGTTGCACCATTAGTATTAGAAGTGTCCTTATTTGGGTTAGCCGTCGCAGTTACTGCTGGCTGATCAGTCGAATTTCCAGTATTCGACGTATCAGCGTATGCAACTGACGTCCCCATGCCCAGTGAAGTTAGTAAAAACATTCCCGCAAAAAGCCAAACTTTTTTGGCTTTATACATCTTGAAACTTGCCTGTTCCTTTTCCTTACGAATTAACCCGTTATTTTTGGAAACTTTTCTATAGTCTTTCTCCAAAATAAACTCCCCCTTTTCTATACAGCATAATAGCTCGTATAATACAAATTATCAACCGAAAATAACAAATTAATTAATGAAAATAAATATAAATTTCTTTTCAACGTTAGTGAGAGTATGAAAAGAATGGGTAAGCCAAGGGAAGCGTATGAAGCCGTAATTAACCCATAATTTGCCTAATTGTATAATCAACTTTTATAAGCTGATTTTAATGACGTAAGTTATATAGAATTTATTTTTTATAAATCAATGGCCAGTTATCTTGATAACATGTTCTAAAATTTTAAAGATTGAATTTTATTAAAGTAGAGCTCATTTAAACATCAATATCATCTAATTCTACATATTTATTAAACTGTATTCTTTATGAGAACATCCCTGATGATGCGCAACTACGAGGTTTTTTTATCTAGCTTTAGATAAAATGAATTTAATAATTAGAGACCGTTTTATAAGTTATTTACTCTTGAAAAATCAGCCTTTTAAGACTTTTAGCAGCTTGTTTTTTCACTCAGTATTATTTATAAATATTGCATTATCGAAAAAATGTATTGATTTTATTTTCACATTTTATCGACAATTTGTTTAACTTGTATAGAAAATGATAGTTTCTTCGAAAATTTACTGCACAATTAGGCTATTTCTGATCAGTTATGTACAATGCCTGTTAGACTGGCAATTTCAAAATTCAGACTAATTTGTGAGGTTATGAAAACACTTATGAAAATTTACTCTGCTCAAGTTCCAAAATTCCATGGTTCAGCCTTCACCCGCAGTTTTTTTTAAAGTGACTGACTGACGATTTTTACCGAACTTTTCCGTAAACCCCGACTTTCCTCATGCACGATTGAAATATCTGCTCCTTAATTCAGGATTTTTTGGTATTTTAGCTAATAGTTTACTGTTTCAATATTTTAAGGTAAGTCTGCCTTTGATAAAATCATCGCAACATTCAGAGAGCAAAATAAAAACCTTTGTTTATGTATTGATTACTCTTACTATCTATGAAGCAACTGCATTTTAAAAATCCAAAAAAGTTCCCTAACTGATGCATATCTTGAATCAATTTCAATTCAAAGATAGCCGTATGAGTTAGGGAACTTTTAAATTAACGACGAATTAATGATCATTCATCCTTAGACAACATCAAAGTTGCTAATTGTGCACCATCAATGCTCCCAATATTAGCAGGCAGATCACTATCATTAAACGCTTTAGTGAGACTTGCTTGATCAAACTTCGTCCCACTGACATGCTCTTCGATGATTGAAATATCACCACCGGTAATGAAGTCACCATAGATCTTGAAATCGGTGACCACGTTGTCCTTGACATTAAAATTAAAGGCCACTGTTCCAATGTCAAAATGCTTCGAACGGTAGAACTTGAAGCCGGGATTTTGACCAAAATTCCACTCTTCAGTATCGTACTTACCCTGCAAGCGCTGATCAATGATCTCCCAGTCATGGTCGTTGAGGTGATACGTTTCAATATCGTCCATGCTGTTAACGCCAAATATGTGGCAGATCAAATGCGTCTTGAATTCCTCTGACGTCCACTTTTGATATTCAGGTTTCAAATAGGGCTTAATGTTTGTGACCCGCTTGTCGACCGAAGCAACACCCTTTGAGATCAGCTTATCCTTTTCAGGAGTCAACACTTCATTAGCAGCATCCATGTCGAGGTCATACATCAACGTTCCGCCGGCAGCGTACGCATCCCCCACCTTAAACATGGTCATACCAGAAAATTTCATACCATCAATGGTGAGGTCGTTTCGGCCATGAAGCTGCGCACCCGTGGCACCAAAATCGTGAAGTGCGTCTAGAATTGGGTTTGCAATGGCTTCATAGTTACCAAAATCAGAAGTGTCACCAACCACGATGTTTTCAAATACAATATTGCCAAAATCGTGATAGACAGCACCGCCACCTGACGTTCTGCGAACTAAACTGATGTTGTGCTTCTTCAGATATGGTAGATCCACTTCCGCATAAGCATTTTGATTAACACCAATAATCACTGAAGGCTGGTTGATGTAGACGATCAACCCGTGACCCTTTTTGTGCAGATCATTGGCTAAGTAATTATCCAATGACTGATTGATCGTGGCGTCGTAAACCGGCTTTCCCTTTCGACTTGTATCAATAAAAAACATATTTAAGCCTCCAATAACCCTTCAAAATATCATCTGTAACCAATCTATGTTGCCGGAACTCACTATCTAATCTGAATAACGCTATAAATGAGTCCTTACAGTTATTATAGGTCACCTCAAAGGGAAAACAATTCGATTTCGAAAGCGTTCAATCAAAATTTAAGTAGAAAAACCACACTTCCAGTCTCGAAACGCCTTAAATATTTCCAAAATAAAAAGTAGAATGCCGATATATCAGCATTCTACTCAACCACACACAACAATAAACACCTATATTGCGCCCCCCGAGAGTCGAACTCGGATCATGAGGACCGAAATCTCATGTGCTATCCATTACACTAAGGGCGCCCAACAACAATATGATACTGGTGTTGGCGACGAATTTCAAGTTCTAACGCATTCCGGCGATTTTCCCCGCTTTTTCTTGTAAATACAAAAAGAGCGCGTCATTACTTGCTTTAAAATCATTGATAAAGGAGTCCGTTTGCGGCTTGACCGTTTCAATCGGCTTTCTCATCACATCCGTTACCTCGATGTTATCACCCTGCCATTTGGCTGAATCATAGTGACCTTCTTCGGCAAATTCCAAGTAAGCTTGAAAGGATTTCAGAACCGTTTCTTTAATGACATCTTCTTCAGTTGCATCAGCATCACCGTTAGCTTGACGCTTAGCGACTTCTTTTTTTACGTCTGCCAAAGTTTCAGGTACATCAATTTCCACGAGTAATTCCTCTTTTCTCTTGTTCTTCAGATTATTTTATCATGTTGCGGTGCAAAACTCGAAGAGAATTAACGCAAGATTTAAAGAGTCTTTAGATTTTTCTAAACCCGAGTGAACGTGCCTTGCTTTTCTCTAGCCGAATCGGGTTCGGGCAAACAAGGCACTGCATGTAAGGGACTCTGGGGCACTGACGCCACAAACCGGCGCCAATTTACTAACTTTGCTGTTCGGTGCTTTACTTTCCTCTAGCCGAATCGGGTTCGGGCAAACAAGGCACTGCATGTAAGGGGACTCTGGGGCACTGACGCCACAAACCGGCGCCAATTTACTACTCTGCTGTTCGGTGCTCCACTTTTCTCTAGCCGAATCGGGTTCGGGCAAACAAGGAACTGCATGTAAGGGGACTCATGGGATTGACGCCACAGACCAGCGTCAATTTACTAACTTTGCTGTTCGGTACTTTACTTTTCTCTAGCCGAATCGGGTTCGGGCAAACAAGGAACTGCATGTAAGGGGACTCTAAGGGATTGACGCCACAGACCAGCGTCAATCCCTTAGAGTCCCCTTACACTCCGTTCCTTCCCGTTTGCCCTCACACCTTTATAATTTTCTCTTCCCTTTCTAATAAAATCAGTTAAACTAGAACTATAAATGTAAAAACTCGATTCGCCCTCAAGGAGGCACCCCACACACTATGACACTTTTATATCGCAGTACCCGCGGCCCCAAATCCTCAGCGCTTACCGCTTCCGCCGCTATCCTCCAAGGTCTTAGCCCCGATGGCGGCCTTTACGTTCCCACCGCAACACCGCAACTCGACCTGGACCTCTCTCAACTGCCTAACATGACCTACAAACAAGTTGCCTTCCACGTCCTTCAAGCCTTTCTCACCGACTTCACAGACTCTGAAATCCAGACTTGCGTTGATGCCGCCTACGACGAAAAATTTGACGATCCGCAAATTGCCCCCATCAGCCACCATGGCGACGACTTCTACCTTGAACTATTTCACGGCGCAACCATTGCATTCAAGGACCTGGCACTTTCCATCCTGCCCCATCTCATGACCACGGCTGCCAAGAAAAACCATTTCAAAAAAGAAATCGTTATTTTGACTGCCACTTCCGGTGATACCGGCAAGGCTGCGATGGCAGGGTTTGCCGACGTACCTGGCACCAAAATCATCGTCTTTTATCCTAGTCAGGGTGTCAGCGCCATTCAAAAACAGCAGATGATTACCCAAGTTGGTGATAATACCTACGTCGTCGCCATCAACGGTAACTTTGACCAGGCGCAAACCAACGTGAAAGAAATCTTCAATGATAAGGCTTTTATGGAACAGCTTGCTGATCACGGCTACCAGTTTTCATCCGCTAACTCGATCAATATTGGCCGTTTAGTGCCCCAAGTTGCCTACTATTTCTGGGCCTATGGTCAGTTGGTCAAGCAACATGCAGTTCAAAATGGTGATCCCATCAACTTTACCGTCCCAACCGGTAACTTTGGCGATATCTTAGCCGGTTACTACGCTAAAAAACTTGGCTTACCCGTTAACCGCCTCATCTGTGCATCGAATCAAAATAACGTTCTGACCGATTTCTTCAAGACCGGCTACTACGACCGGATTCGTCCGTTTTTCACCACCACGTCACCATCCATGGATATTCTGGTCTCCAGTAACCTTGAACGGCTGGTCTTCGATGCAACTGGCGAAGACGATGACCAAACAGCAGCTTACATGCACGAACTGGAAACTGCCGGTCATTATCAGGTGAAGCCGGACGTTCTCGAACGGCTGCAGGCCAACTTCTCAGCCGACTTCGCCAGTGCGGACGATGACCGTCAAGCCATTGCAAACGTGTATGACCAAACCGAATTTGCCATCGACCCCCACACCGCAGTGGCTAAAGCGGTTGCCGACAAGTACCGTCAAGATACCCGTGACGACCATCCAATGGTGATTGTTGCCACTGCCAGTCCCTACAAATTTCCGAACGCAGTCCTGAGTGCTATCGAAGGTCAAGACGTTCAAGTAGACGGATTAGACGCCGTGACGCAGCTTCAGTCAACAATCAAAGTGCCGTTACCAAAGGCGATTCAAACGCTTTTTGATGCTAAAGTGCGTCACAATGAGACGGTTCAGCCGGATGAAATGCAGGCGGCCATCAAAAATATTCTAAAAATTGACTAAGTTAAGCTATTCAAATTCTCGAAATACAGTTATACTTTATTTGTCAAATAGATTGGGATCCGAGGTGAAAGTTAGTGGCAAAATCGAAGAATGATTATTTAACCGTCTCCACTTATAATGCGATTCTTCACCGTCAACTCCAGCGCGATATGAACCAGTTATTGATCAAGGATAAGCTTCCCGTAAACATCACCGAAATGTATCTGATGGTGCTGATTCTCGAAAGTCAACCGATCAGTCAACGGCGGGCATCCACAACACTGGCCGTTGATGAAGGATTAATGACACGAATGGTCAAGCACCTCACTTCGCTTGGCTTAATTCATAAAGAAGCTGCTGTTCGAGACAGGCGGGTCAAAGAGTTAACTTTGACTGAAGATGGCGAAAAGCTACTGGATTACGCCTTGGCACAATTCAACAAGTGGTGGGAATAGTTCGAATCAGATCTAAAGGGCATCAACATCAATCATCTGGGCAAGGACCTTTTTGATATCTCAAAGGTTGTCCTTTCTGACCGACACCATACACCGTTAGAAAACGACCGGGTTGATCCAATCTAGAATGTGTATAAATTAAACAAAAGCTGGCATACCAAATCATTTTCGGTTGTCAGCTTTTGTTTTGGAATGAGAAGGTGGCTGTTTGAGGCTGGTATTTTAGCGACAAAACGACTAATCTAGAAGTGAAAAACAGATAAGGAGTGACTGATATGACACGGACAGTAACCATCGCTGAAGCACGACAAGGTGATAAACATACCATTGAAGAAGTTGGCATCCCTTCACTCGTCTTAATGGAACGAGCTGCTTTGGGCGCCACCAGTCGGCTATTAAATGGCAGTTTCAATTTGAGTCACGTACTGGTATTTGCCGGCACCGGTAACAACGGTGGTGACGGATTAGCCATCGCACGGATGCTGCATGTGCGTGACGTGGACGTAACAGTGATGCTGACTGGTTCTGAAGACCGTACGTCGACAGAAACGGCTCAGCAGTTGAAAATGATTCATTACTATCAGATCCCGGTAATTCCGGCAAGTACGGATTTGGCAAAATACACGACAATTGTGGATGCCATCTTCGGTGTCGGACTTGACCGGCCCGTCGAAGGTAAATTTGCTGACTGGGTCGATGCGATTAACGACGCGGCTGCTGAAGTATTCAGTGTGGATGTTCCATCCGGTCTAAATGCCGACACCGGTGAACCGCAGGGAGCGACCATCAAAGCAAAATCAACCAGTACGTTTGCCTACGCTAAAGAGGGCTTTGAAACTTCCCAAGGAAAACAGTACACTGGTCAGCTGTACGTTGAAGACATCGGCGTTTATCTGAACGACCGTTTTGAAGGTTAGGTTTAATAATCTATAGGTAAATATTAAGAGAGTGTCATAAAACTCGTTTAAATCACAGCGTATAACAATCTCAAAAGTGGGTTCGCAAAACGGTTGAAACTCACTTTTGGAATTGCTACAAGGCTGTGATCTAAACGAGTTTTTTCATACTCCCATTTTTAAATAATTTACTCGCCAGCAATTTCCGCAATTGCTTCGGCATAAATCGTCATCGCGGTGAACATCTTGTCTAAGGCCCACTGCTCGTTAACTTGGTGCATGTAGTCCGGAACCCCCGGCAGCATTGCACCGAATGCCACGCACTGATTCATCGTTCGAGCGTACGTGGCACCGCCAGAAACCTGCGGCGCCGTATCATCGCCGGTCACCCTTTGATAAACGCTCATCAGAGTCTTCACTAATTCACTATCTTTGGGTACGTATAATGGTGCCAGATAATCAAAATCTTCGTAGTGATAACCAAACTTAGCAATCTGCTGAATCAAGCGGGTAATGAGATCGTTGTGGTCAATAGTCACCGGCACTCGCATATCGACCTGCATTCGCGTTTCTTTTTCACTAACTTCAATGTTAGAAATATTCATTGTCAGTTGCCCGGAAGCTTCATCAGCAATCTTACCTAGTAAATTCGTCCCAGTCGCATCTTCTTGGATGCAGCGGCCAATCAGTCCCAACGGCCCGTCTGGAAAAACTTTATCCAGCGCCATTGCCAAACGAACCACAGCGTTAGTACCCTCTGGTGCCAGCATCGCATGAACTGATTTACCAGTTACGGTGATGCCTTCGCTTTCAGCCTCGTAGTTGAAACCAAATTGGTCTAACGCAGTCATCACTTCATCCAATTTTAGGCCGTGGTATTCGGCCTTAGCAGGGACAGCGTTGAAAGCATGTTGCATTTGAAGGGTAAATGCCGTGGTGCCTGGACCGACGAAGTACGCCTGTTGCAGTCCCTTTTCAGCGTAGGTCACCGGAAACTCAGAATCTGGCGCAATACCGTGAGTGATTGGTTCTTCTTTTTGCTGGTAGACCGCAATTCCTCGCCAAAGCGTCTCTTCATCGGTGCCGAAGATGAAACGGACGCGTTCCTCGAACTTCACGCCAGCATCCATTAATGCTTTAACAGCGTATAGGGCTGCAATCGAAGGCCCCTTGTCGTCTTGAACGCCCCGACCGTAAATGATACCGTCTTTAACCACGGCTTTGAACGGGTCGTTCACCCAGTCCGCTGGGTCACCCGCCGGCACAACGTCCACGTGTCCGAGAATGCCAAAAATGCTGTCGCCCTCACCGACTTCGGCATAGCCGTAATTGCCATCCGGATCCGTATAGGTCTTAAAGCCCAATGCCTCACAGAGCTGCATCATTTCATCCAGAGCAGCTCGAATTGGCTGGCCAAACGGCGCGCCTTGAGCTGGTTCTGCACTGCTGGATGGATGCTGAACTAACCGTTTGAGTGCTTCAACTGCAGCCTGCTGGTGTTCTGTTGTCACGTAGGTTTTCATAGGGGTGGCCTCCTTTATTGGCTAAAATAAGCCGCTTGCCGTTAATTATTTTCCCTTTTCTCTTACTGATCATGTGTTGGCCGCTCTGAAACTTATTGCAAAGAGTCGGTCTTTTGATCTGATAAAAATTTAAATTTCCGTTGAAATCACTGCAACAGTATTTTAAACTATCGCGAAGTTCGCGTTCATCGACTCCCGACTAATCAAATAGGAAACAATCACCGTTAAGCAAAGGTTTCCCATTTGATCAAGCTATCTACAATATCGCCAGAACGCCTAGAAATACCGCCGAGACAATAAACAGGAGTACCATTAATTTGGCGATCCATTTCCACCAAACGCTGATGTTGATGTGAGCGATTGCTAAGGCACCCATCACAACGCCGGACGTTGGTGTGATCAGGTTTACCCAGCCAGAAGCAGCCTGGTAGGCAGTAATGACTACGCTCCCATCAACGCCAGCAAACTTACCCATCGGTCCAATGATTCCCATGGTTGCCGAAGCCAGACCAGAAGTGGATGGAATCAGGAACGACATTGGGATGTAGAAAATGTAGGTGATGATGATGAAGACACTTTCGGAGAGCCCCTTCAGTCCCATTTCACCCCAGTGCAGCACAGTGTCGGTAATTAAACCGTCGTTCATCACCACTTGAATCCCACGCGCAACCGCCACAATGATGGCCACGCTTAGGAACTCAGCCATGCCACCAATAAAGGCGTTGATGAATTCGGATTCTTTCATCTTGTAAACGAACATGATCACTACTGCCATGAGCAAGAACAGCATGGTAATTTCTGAGAAGTACCAGTCGCCCATTGGTACCATGTCACTGCCTAAAATATTGCCAAGAACTGGAATCCCTGCCAGCCATTTAGTTGCACTTTCAAAGAACGTCCAGTTTTCATTGATCGTACTCCATGGAATCAACCCAATGATCATCAAGCCAAAAGTAATTCCGAAGAGCCACAGAACCCCTTTTTGGCGACCTGTCATGGTACCTGGTTCGTCAGAATCTGTGTTGCAGAAGCGGTCTAGGTCCTCTTGTCGCTGGGCGTAAACCGCGGACTTGCTTGGATCCTTTTCCACTTTGGAGGCGTAACGGTAAACATACCAGATACCAATCACTAAAGTAATCACCAATAGTATCAGCCGTGGGAAGAGCCCCTGCCCCATTGATAGATCAAGGGTCTGACTCGCTACACCAGTTGCAAACGGGTTCACAGTCGACGCTAAACAGCCGATTTGCGAACCAACTAAAACGATGGCTACCGCTGTCAGAGAATCAAAACCGACCCCGATCATTACGGGAATCAACAGCGGATAAAAGGCAATGGTTTCTTCAGCCATTCCGTAAGTTGAACCGCCCAAAGCAAACAGGATCATTAGGATTGGAATCAGGCGTTTTTCCTTGCCTTTATATTTACGAACCACCGCCCCGATCCCATCATCCAGAGCTTTCGTCTTGTTAACAACGCCCAAGAAACCACCAATGACGAGAATAAATAGCGAGATTGAAATTGCGCCTTCGGTATGATCGTTACCAATCATACCGTAAACGGGAGCCATAAAGATGTCCCAAATCCCTTGCGGGTTAGCCGTCACTGCCTTATAAGTATGTGCAATGATGTTACCTGCCTTATCAGTATTATAAGCTCCTGCAGGTATTATCCAGGTGAGAATTGCAACTAAACCAATGATAATGAACAAGATCGTAAACGCTGACGGCATCTTAAACCGTCTCTTTTTTGCTTCTACTTTAGGTGCTTGCATGGTTCTCATCTCCTTACTACTATTCTTTTTTTACACTTTTAAGTTTAGCGGAGATAAGTAACTAAATTATGACCATTTCTTGAAATTTCATAAATTATTGACGAATACTGAGCATTATTATTTACTTATGTGATTTAGGCTGATACGGATATCTAGTTATGTACTAAAACTTCATTCACTTTCTTGACCAGTCAATTGGTTCTACCTCAAACTGCATTTGACCATATCAAGTTCTTCCCATAATATGCTATAATCTCTGAAAAAGACAACTCATGGAGGTATACCAATGGTTGAAGATGGATTCATGAACGTGCAGGACGCTGACCCAGACATCATTGTAGACTTGAAATATGCCACTACCGATAACTTTACTGGGGAGGTCATTTACGACTTTACCACTGCCATCGCTCGTACCGGGACCGTCAAAAAGCTCGCCAAAGCAGCCCAATCGTTAAAGCAGCAGGGCTATCGACTTAGAATATGGGACGCCTATCGACCGGTGGCGTCGCAGGCAAAATTATTTGCCGTGGTTTCCGACCCAACTTGGGTTGCCCAGCCGAACCCCAATTTCTCCCATCAAAAAGGTGTCACCTTTGACTTGACCCTGACTGATATGGCAGGCAATAACGTTGAAATGCAGTCTGGCTTTGATGATTTTACCGGCAAAGCCGTTCGCAATTATCCCCGCACTGACATCCAGGAACGTAACTATCAAATTCTACTCAAAGCCATGACCGATGCTGGTTTTGTGGGCTACGAAAACGAATGGTGGGACTATCGAGACAGCGACATGGATGCCTACGGACCGCTAGCTGCTGACCCAAATGACTACGCTAAATAATTGCCGCATTTTGAGCTATATGTTAAACATTCTATTGAAAACTGATTATACTATTATATGGTAATTGCCACCTCCAAACTACAGATAAATCAAGTACGTGGCTCCGCAGCAATGCGACCAGGCTTGACCCTGGTGATTACTTCCGATCCGCAAGATTGGAAATGAGTTATAACTCAAAAAACACCGTCCTTAGCTTGAAGGGCGGTGCTTTTTTATTGTTTTTTAAATATCATTGCGTTACTTGCTTCTTAGAGAATCAGTGACCAGAGTAATGACTGACGTGACTTTGGGCCTAAATTGACCGCTTAATGGTAATGAATAATGTGTGACACCATTCTCATCCGCGTTTCTCAACACCCTATTGTTCTCCCCCATTTTCCGTTCTAACAAAGGAGTGGTCGGGAACTCTGATCAGGGTGAAGCGGTTTGCCAATCGACCTGCATGAAGGCCAATGCCGTTCATGAAGTTCTTCTTATAGGTTGTCTCCACAACCCCAACCCAAGCTTTTTGGTGTTGTTTTTCCATTTCATTGACCTTTTTTTGATTCCATTTATAGGATGCCGCGACCACATTAATGGGATGGCTGCCACCGGATACTGTGGCGCTATCGCCCGGCACCGTGTATTTTTCACCTGCCGTATAGTAGGTATAATACTGAACGGGTTTACGGCCATTACCAGTTCTGACGTTAACATACGCGGAATTCCCCGCCGAATTTGTGTCCAGCACCAGCGGTTTATACTCGTATGCCACTGTTACCCGTGACGTATTCAGCTTGCTGACATCCTGGAACAATGTTGTATAGCCCATGCCCCACAATGCTAGCAGGAAAATAATCAGCTCAATGGTCGATTGGATCAGATTACGCCCTGACCATGAGCGCTTTTCGGTCACCAATAACTTTAGCCGGCGCACTCGCATGTCGTGCACCATCCAAATCAAGTATATTAATAGTAGAAGCCATAGCCCCATACCAACTAAATTCCATGCTGATTTCATCGTCAATTCTCCAATCTAATGTGATGATAACGCATTGGTTGAGCGGTTTCGTCACGTTTCATACCTCTAGATTATCTAAATGTCCCACTAAAAACAAGTCCTTAGGCAGAATTGTTTCGCTGACCTATAATAATAGTATACAACATATTGGGAAGGTGACTAAGAATGTGTACCAGCTTGACACTAGCAGCCTCAGACGGCGCCAAAATACTAGCCCGCACCATGGACTTTCCAAACGTCGACCCCTGGCAACCAACCGTGATAGAACCAGGCACCCAGTGGCGGCCCATTTTAGATAAGCAACGATTGACTCACTATCGAATCGTTGGCTCCGCGCGACACCTTGATGGGCACTACCTGTTTGGTGACGGACTTAACAGTGCCGGTTTAAGCTGTGCCGAACTGTATTTTCCAAACCGTACTCACTACTACGACGATCCTCAGCCCGGTAAAATCAATTTAACACCGCAGGACTTCATTCTTTGGGTGCTCAGCAACCATGCCACGATTGCAGACGTGGCTGCCGACCTCGATCAAATCGCGATGGTTGGCAAAGTCTGGTACGCGGAAAATAAGATCTACCCATTCCACTGGCTACTCGCTGATTCAACCGGACAGACGGCGGTTCTGGAACCGATGAGTCTGACGTTAACACTGACTGATGACCCGGTTAAAGTCTTGACGAATACACCCGAGTTAAGTAATCATATTGAACGACTTGACAAGTTTCTCGAGACGGACGCAAAACGCTTGCCGGCAGCTGCCACTAACTATTTAGCTTCGCAAAAGCCGTTACCGGAAGGTCCCATTCCAACTAACCGCTTCATTCGGACCGCCATCAATCGCTGGGGACAGCCAACTGCTGAAACGGCAACAAAGGCAACACAGCAAGCCGTTGCCATCTTGCAAGAAGTTGTCATCCCTAAAACGGCTGATAAGGTTCAAGCCAAAAATCATAATTTTACGCACTACATTAGCGTCATCGATATGACTAATTTGCGCTATACACAGATACCTATTGATAATACCCCAAAAAAGGTTATCGACCTGTAAAAGTAAAGCTAAAAAAGCGTTAAAAGACAGTGAATATGATATTAAATCTGCGAATTCAAGTGAATTTCGCAGATTTTTTATTACTTTGATGGTCTTAACCCCTGTATTTCCCCGCTTGTCACATACTTGCAACATTCCATGCTATCCGTGCTATACCGCGATTCAGAAAGCCAGCCTACCCGTTAATTAATTATAAAATTACACTTTTGAAGATTTCGTTAATCGAATCGAAAATTCGTTGACACACTACTGTAACCTGCGATTGATACACTGTATCTCGTTCGATTGATTAAGAAATGACGTAAATAAAAAATGAGACAATTAATTAAAGGGGAAAATTTTAAAATTATGAAAAAATGGTTTGTTCGAATCGCGTTAACAGCAGTTGCAGTTCTAGGGTTTACAATTGCCACTAATATGACTCAACCAACAAAGGCGAGTGCAGCTGAAAAATCTTACTCAAAGGTTTACAATGTTGCTAAGAAGCAGTTAGGCAAGCGTTACAGCTGGGGAGCAACTGGTCCTTCATCATTTGACTGCTCAGGCTTAACTTCATACGTTTACAAGAAGGGAATCTCTAAGAAGATTCCCCGTACAGCCCAAGCACAGTACAACAAATTTAAGAAGGTTAAGTACGCTCACGCAAAGAAGGGTGATTTGGTCTTCTTCGGCGGTAGCAAGCACAGCATCAGCCACGTCGGTCTCTACATTGGCGGCGGCAAAATGATTGATGCTCAAAATCGTGGCGTGATCGTTGAATCAGTTAAGGCACCTTGGTGGCATCATGTTGGTACGGCCCGCGTAACTGACTTATCATAATTCCACCCTTAATTTAATTGTCCTAGAAGTATTTAAATGCGCTACAACTAATATCTTTTAAAAGCAGCATATCAAGAATCCAACCATGGATTGCTTGATATGCTATTTTTCTGTCGTCTGATCAGTTTGTCTCTATGACCAAAATAACAATTTATAGACTAAAAAACTGGCATCGATGATTACCATCAATACCAGAAAATGTAGCCTTTGTGTTTTGATTCATGCCAACACGTTTTTTTGAGAGCTAGGGTATCCTCTTGCATTTCTAAACATAACCACCATCTTGAAGAGTGACTAACGGGCGTAATTACTCATAATCACGAACTTCTTATTTGCAGTGATGTAGGTGCCATCAGCAAGCTGATAACGCGTCGTGTATTTATGTCTAACGACACGAACGACCTTCAGTGTGGTGCCCTTCTTGTAATACTTCTTATAGCCCTTCAATTCTTTTGTTGCATAGGCCTTAACGCCACGAGGGTTGATGACCTTGATTCGTTTTGTCTTGCCTAGACTTTGATAATAAGCTAATTTGACAAACTTTGGATTAGCGGTGATATAACCCTTAGTGCCCTTGATGTATTTACCAGTATACGGATCATACTGTTGAACGTAATAACGGAGCACACCCGTCTTACTACGACTATAACCAATCACAACAAATTCAGGTCTCTTGATCCGCTTATCTTTTGAATAGACTTTGATGCGAGTCTTCTTTGAGAAATTAGGTGTCTTGTATAACCCAATTGTCTGAATAGCGTAAATAGCTTTACCCTTTGCAATGCGTTTGAATGTCCCACCATTGGTTGCTGGTTCGGTCGTTTTACCTGAATTACCTTGGTTTGGCGCAGTTGCGTAGGTCATCGTCACCACTTGATTTTCCGGATCAGTGCCTGGTATTACATCGTTTGTAAAGGTTGGCATCGCCGGTGTAATGTAGCCAGCAACTTTAGGATTTGGGGTGGACCAAGTTGTCGGCGAAGCCTTGTAAATAGTCTCGCCATTAACCAAATCCACATACCCTTGCCAGCTGACATTAATCTCGTTGTCAGGAGCAATTGTATTGGCCGCTTCATCTGTATAGTGGACTGTATCAGTGGTCGTTACTACCACATCCGGTAGTTCCCGTTGTTCATGAACCACTTGGATAGTCAATGGCTCGTTATCACTTGCTTTGAAAGTATAAGTGATACCCGATGCCGTTTGACCCGGTGCCAGTTCATAATTTGCCGGAACTGAAACGACATAATACCCAGTACTATCGGTCGAACCGCTTAAGATGTCAGTATACACAACCGGTGCTAGTCCGGAGGTGTTCGATGGATCAACATCAACGTAGTTAATCAAGACACTTTGTGGGTCAGCAGCATAAATAACGTCAACTTGGTCATCGTCATTCGGCTGTGCAGTCGTGATCGTTTCAGTCGGCACTACTGTAATATTAGGCGTGTATCCAGCAACTACAGGTGTTACTACTGTAGCGGTATTTCCAATAGGTGTGTACGTTGTTACACCAGTGACCTCATCCGTATCCGTCGTCCAATCGATCGTTTGCGTGACAGTTGCCGGATCCTTTGATCCAGCGCCCGTGTAAGTGATCGTCCGCGTAGTCTGACCACTGAAGTCGGCTGGCAAGGTCGTTGTATGCTGGTGCACGAGTTTCACAGTGATGTTGTTATTTTGACCTGCTGTGAACGTATAGGGAATCGAATTAGCTTGACTAGCTGCTAATTCATAGTCTTTAGGAACTGTAACTGTATAACTACCGGTCTCATCGGTCTTCCCATTGACCGTATCAGTTGTCACGGTCTTGTTAGACTCATCAGTATCTACGTAGGTCACCGTTAGACTAGCGTCTAACGCGGTATACGTTACCGTAACTGTTTCATCTGTTGGCTTCGTGGTTGAAACTGTTGGCGTGCTAGCGGCGACTGTCGACTGATCAACACTGTAGCCCGTAATTGTTGGACTATCAACGCTCGCATATTGCGCGGTCTTTGGCGTATAGGTCGTCACACCAGTGACGTCATCCGTATCCGTCGTCCAATCGATTGTTTGCGTGACAGTTTCCGGATCCTTTGTTCCAGCGCCCGTGTAGGTGATTGTCCGCGTGGTCGTCCCGGTGAACCCTTTCGGAAAGTCTGCTGTATGCTGGTGCACGAGTTTCACAGTGATGTTGTTATTTTGACCTGCTGTGAACGTATAGGGAATCGAGCTAGCTTGACTAGCTGCTAATTCATAGTCATTAGGAACTGTGACTGTATAACTACCGGTCTCATCGGTCTTCCCATTGACCGTATCAGTTGTCACGGTCTTGTTAGCATCATCAGTATCGACGTAGGTCACCGTTAGACTAGCGTCTAACGCAGTATACGTAACCGTGACGGTTGCATCTGTCGGCTTAGTGGTCGTTACTGTTGGCGTGCTGGCCGCAACTGTTGCTTGATCGACACTGTAGCCCGTAATTGTTGGACTATCAACGCTCGCATATTGCGCGTTGGGCTTTGGCGTATATGTCGTCACCCCAGTGACGTCATCCGTATCCGTCGTCCAATCGATTGTTTGCGTGACAGTTGCCGGATTCTTTGTTCCAGCACCCGTGTAAGTGATCGTCCGCGTAGTCTGACCACTGAAGTCGGCTGGCAAGGTCGTTGTATGCTGGTGCACGAGTTTTACAGTGATGTTGTTATTTTGACCTGCTGTGAACGTATAGGGAATCGAGCTAGCTTGATCAGCTGCTAATTCATACTTTACCGGAACTGTGACTGTATAGTTGCCGGTCCCATCGGTCTTCCCATTGACTGTATCAGTCGTTACGGTCTTGTTAGCATCATCAGTATCTACGTAGGTCACCGTTAGACTAGCGTCTAACGCGGTATACGTAACCGTGACGGTTGCATCTGTCGGCTTAGTGGTCGTTACTGTTGGCGTGCTGGCCGCAACTGTTGCTTGATCGACACTGTAGCCCGTAATTGTTGGATTATCAACGCTCGCATATTGCGCGGTCTTTGGCGTATAGGTCGTCACACCAGTGACGTCATCCGTATCCGTCGTCCAGTCGACCGTCTGTGCGACAGTCGCCGGATCCTTTGACCCAGCGCCCGTGTAGGTGATTGTCCGCGTGGTCGTCCCGGTGAACCCTTTCGGAAAGTCTGCTGTATGCTGGTGCACGAGTTTCACAGTGATGTTGTTATTTTGACCTGCTGTGAACGTATAGGGAATCGAGCTAGCTTGATCAGCTGCTAATTCATACTTTGCCGGAACTGTGACTGTATAGTTGCCGGTCCCATCGGTCTTCCCGGTGACCGTATCAGTCGTCACGGTCTTGTCGGCATCATCAGTATCTACGTAAGTCACCGTTAGACTAGCGTCTAACGCTGAATACGTTACCGTGACGGATTTATCTGTTGGCTTCGTGGTTGAAACTGTTGGCGTGCTAGCGGCGACTGTCGACTGATCAACACTGTAGCCCGTAATTGTTGGACTATCAACGCTCGCATATTGCGCGTTGGGCTTTGGCGTATAGGTCGTCACCCCAGTGACCTCATCCGTATCCGTCGTCCAATCGATTGTTTGCGTGACAGTTGCCGGATCCTTTGTTCCAGCACCCGTGTAAGTGATCGTCCGCGTAGTCTGACCACTGAAGTCGGCTGGCAAGGTCGTCGTATGGTCATGTTTCACATGAATGACAATATTATCACTATCATCTGAGGTAAGCGTTGTGGTAACTGTCTTTCCCGGTGAAACCAGTACATATCCAGTAGGTACTTTGACGGTGTAGGTTTCACTATCCCCTACAAAACCGCCAATAGTGTCACTCGTTTTAGGCACTTCAAGACCATTATTGTCATCATCAATATAAGTAACCGTTGCTGATGCTTGCTGATTATAAATCACATCAATAGATGCATAATCAGCAAAAAGATTAGCTTGAGCTTGAGTAATCTGTGGAGCACTGCCAAAGCTTATAATCGATGAGCCATTGCCAGAAGTGAATTCTGAAGCAATATAATCCCCGGCTGCTTGATCTCCAACACTTTCAGTATCTGAAAATGGTTGCTCACCATTTGCAAAATTTACAGTTTCAGTAACCGTATTGTTAGCCTTATTTGCAACTAAGGTTTCCGATTGAATGCCGTATTTATTTTCAGCACTATTCGTATCGTAATTAATAATAACTTCTGCAATCTGACTCGTTGGATAGCCGTCGACTGAAACATTAACACCGTTTTCCGTGGTGTCATCACCTAAACGAACAGTTTGTTGAGGAACAATAGCCGCCCCGGAAGTATCCATAATATTCACCGGTATACTTAACGGATTAATGGTCAAAGTAGCAGTGCTGGCAATTTGATCATCAAATAAATCGTTAGGGTTAGCACTTGCCAAGTCGCTTAGACCCTGCGCCGATAACTTTACAGTGTAAGAGCCTACCACCGCTTTGACTGTCGAGACATCTAAATCAGCAGATGAGGCGAGAACCGAGTAGGTACCATCAGCATTCTTAGACCATGTACTTGGAACAGAATAATCCTCTGGCACAGTCACAGTATAAGCATTTGGTTTCGTACCATTCCAAACTTGAGTTTGATTTTCAATTTTAATCTGATTAGCTTTATTACTAGTATCAATAACTTTTTTATAGTTAACCGTATAGGTCGTCCCAACTCCAGTAGTTTGTGTGGTAGTAACCGGGGTACTCTGGGTACCTGCTTTGAAGACTTGGGTGGCCTGAACGCTACTTGGATCAAAAACATACTGCGTACCGTCACTTGCTGTCACTTTTGACGGTAAAGCTGACAAAGCATCATAGCTATCGCCCGTTTGGCCTTGCACAGTCACTGGGTCGGCAATGCTATTTCCTTGGCCATCCGTTAAATCATACGTATCAACAACTGGCAAATGCACGATGGTAAAACTACCGGCCCAATTCGAATTGTCATAAGAATCACTGAGTGTAACCGCATCAGTTACACCAAGAGCCGTTGCTACGGGCTGAATGTTGGGATAATAACCACTTATATAAACTGAATAAGCACCTTGTGTTTCGTTATAAGAATCCGTGACGTACAGGATAGCGGCATCATTTTGGGTTTTCCGATCACCATAATTGACTGTAGAGACATCTTTAACACTTGAATCCACGATCACGGCAACGTGGTAGTCATTCTGTTGACTGGTGTTGACACTCCCCCACTTTAATTCAAACGCCTGACGTCCGTTATAATTATTCAGTTGAGTAACAGAAAAGTCCGAATAGGTCACACCATTACTATCTAATTGCGCCTTAATCTGACTTTGGAGACTAGCGGCCGGATCTGCTGCTTTTTCATAGGTCGTAGTCGTTGTGCTATTCAGAGATGATGAATCAGCAATTGCCAGCCCACTAGGGACAATGACATACTCCGTGAAATTATTAAAAGTCGCCTTACTTCCATCGAGAAGTTTCAGATCCAGTTGAGCCACAGACCCGTCCGTAAACACGGCATTGTTGCCATTGGACACGAAACCACCAAAATTTGAAGGAGAAAATTGTGGTGCAGAAGCAGCCACCGAGTCAACAAATATCTGACCCGTTTGAACATTATTTTGGCTAATCTGATTTGCAGCACTGTTCAGGCTGTTGAGTGTAGTTAAACTGGCATCAGATAAGGTCACCGCGTAAGTCCCCGCAGTTGAATAATCTACCTTACAAGTGTCAAAGTATGACAATGGCACATTGTAAACAATGCTGTCTTGACCCGTATTATTGTAGTTGATCGTCCAGTCGGAAGGAACCTTATCATTCCGCGATATTGAAACTGTTAAAGAACTTGGATGATTACCATTCACTGCTACCAAGTCGGCACCAATACTCAATTGATTGTTATTTTCAATTGTGAAGATACCATCTTTAATCTTGTCAGCTGTCACCTCGTAATTTGAATTCGCATCGGACAACTTTTGTAAACCAGCAGTGGTTAAGCTGACCGTATAGCTTCCTGGCTCCTGACTAGTAATTTGAACATCTAAATCGCTGGAAGAAGCTGGAAGCGTATAAGTACCGTCACTATTGACGGTCCAATCTGCAGGCGCAACAATGCCGTTTGTCAAGGTCACTGTATACGAGGTTGGGTCCGTACTAGAATCGTTATCATAGGGCTTCGAGCCACCAGCAATAGTAACTGAACCGGTAATGATTGGCGCTTTTGTGATCGTCAGCTTACCCGCGGTAATATCCGTTGCACTGACCGTTAAATTTCTGGCCTGATTGGCTGCTACCGCATTTAATCTTTGGAGACCGGTGGCGCTAAGCGTAATGTTATAGGTACCCACATTTTGACTGACCTGGCTAAAATCTAGATCCCCTGAATCCGAACTGACGAGATACTGGTTGGCGGTGCTCGTTAAATACCAACCCGTAGGTGCAGTTAAATTATCTGAAAGAGTGACAGAATAATTGGTTGGGTTGTCACTTTTGCCATCATAGATCTTAGTGGCATCACTCACGCTAACTGTGGCACTTTGTTCTGATTGCGTTTCATCAGCCTTAGCCGTAATAACTTGTGGGATCCCGGTACTTTGATAGGCCTGAGCTGCTTTAGCTTTGACCTGATCAATCGTATCTTGACGATCAACATCGCCTAAATTGGTCGTTTGACTCGCAGTATCGAGAGTTTGATTATTTGATGACGAATTAGTTTGAGTGGTAGCAGATGAGGTCGCTCTAGAATCTGAAAGCTTAGTATTATTTCCAGAAACTGCAATTCCACTCGCTGCTAATGAGGACTGGCTGTCTGGTGCTGTGGTTTTATCTGCCGTAACATCCGCTGTACTATTTGCAGTCGTACTGCTAGTATCATCGCTTTTTGAGACTTCTTTAGACGAACCAGCTTGAGTCGTTGGTTCATTAATGGATGCTACCTGACTGGACGTATCACTGGCTGAAGTATCACTAACGTTGGCACTAGAATGATTGGCATTTTGAAGCGCAACTGTTTTAGCAGTCACAGTTGACTGTTGATTTGTTAAATTGATCGAACTGTCTGCTGAAGTACTGGTTGTGTCAGCGTAAATCCTTTGATGGCTGCCAAAGCCAATTCCAAATGAAAGTGCTAACAAGCCGGCAAAGAGCCAGACGCGTCCAACTTTGTACATTTTAAAATGCTCGTTTATCTGAGCACTATCCCTTAGTAGTTTCCTACGCTTTTTATTAATTATATGTTTGTTCATTAGAAATCGAATCCCCCAGTTCTAACTACAAGAAAATCTTTATCGCTCACTATTTAGTTAAATCCAGCTCTTCCCATGGTATTGGGTGGTCTGCCAAACACCCCCATTCTATCAGTTTCGCCTTATGAATAAAATGATTTTCAAAAAAACTTCCTATTATCTCGTTCAAAAATGTTTTACCTAACACTAATTTGAAAGATGATATTATAACTGATAGAACAACTATTAAATTCCAGCTTCAGTCTAGTCATTAAGCACAATTCGAGGTAGAAATTACCGGAACAGGCCGAATTCAAGAGCTAATTTAACACCGCATGCCAAAACTCAATGCAACAGATACCCCACAATTGCCGAAAACTACCGCCATCTTAAAAATGGAATCAACAAAATAGGTAATTTGCCTATCTAAAATACAAACGGCTAACTATGGCACTTCCCAAATTATCATGTAACACTGTGTTAGCTGAAATTGACATCTTTCTACCAGATATTGTAGAAAAATGATAAAGTTACGCTATATCTTGTTGCAATTTTCAAACAGATGTTCTACGATTAACATACCGATAAAAAAGGGAGACTTGGCCGTGAACAAACAAAAACCGCAACAATCGCATATCCAAATTACGGTTCGCTTTGTCGAGAAGAAGAACGGTAAAAAAGCAGTTTTTGACGCCCGGAAAATTCTGCGGAGCCTTAACCACTTGACCCATGATGATCGTCTAATTCGCCGGATCAACGCCCTTGTGCTTGCGCAGATCGCTGGCTATGCTCAAATTGACACGGCCACTATCCGGCAACTGATCATCTCGACTCTCGTTCAACTGGATCATCCCGAGTTAGCGAAACGCTACGATGAGTACCACCCTTCAGTTACAAAGAAGGACGCACAGTTTAAACAACTATCATTCTTTAATCTATAAGATTATTGAGATGTGGTTATGTTTCAAACCTAGTAGCTATGCATTTAAAAAGCAAAAACGTTCAACCAGTCGGATTCGACAAGGTTGAACGTCTTTTTATACTAGAGATTTAGATAAACGAAAAGCAGCACCTTAACGTTCGTACTAATGCCGAACATTAAGATGCTGCTGCTTATTCAATATCAAATTATGAACTTAATTGCGATTCCAAATCACGAAGTTCAGCAACCCGGACTTCCCTTGGCAAGAATCGACGAATTTCTTCCTCGTTATACCCGACTTCCAAACGCTTGTCATCAAAAATGATTGGCCGTTTGATTAAATCTGGATACTTTACTACCAGGTTAACTAATTGGCTCACTGCTAAATCATCTAAGTTGATGTGGAGCTCCTTGAAGACGTTGGAGCGAGTAGAGATAATATCTTCACTGCCATTCTCAGTTAAGCGAAGAATTTGTTTTACTTCATCAGCGTTAAGTGGGTTGGACTTAATGTTTCGCTCTTTAAATGGAATGTGATGGTTTTCCAACCATGCACGAGCTTTACGACTAGATGCGCTACTTGGTGCAACATATAAGTTAATCATATTAAGCACTTCCTTCATTTCGCTTTCCCCTAGCGACAAACATAAAACTAAATCAAAAGCAAAGGTAAAACTAAATTTATTCATCAATCAGTCCCCAACACTTCATCATGAACAAGATTATCATAACATCATTATTAGAATAATTCAAGACTGTTTTTATATTTTTTTGGTTTGTGAATAAATCCTCAAAATCTGTCTAGACAATCTATGAAATTGTTATAACCACGCACGTTCTAACAAATTCACACCATTTTTGTTTATAAAATCTAGTTAATAATTTAACACCCTCAAGAAACCCCTAGAAACGCTGTCATTGCAACCGTTTACTCACTATTTGTAAGTAGCTTTTAACCGCTTTAGATTTGCACGGAATGGGCAAATTAGTTATTACATCTTAAGTAATCGATTTATAGTAATCATTTTCAACATGAGTTACAATTTGGTTATAAAGTTTGGGGGAGTGACAGGCATGACTTCTTTTTTTACGATTATCCTGCTTGTGATTGCGGCCATTGCAGCCAATATTGTGTATGATATCTATCCAAAAATTCCACTAGCGTTTTACCAGATTGGGGCTGGTGTACTTTTATCGTTAGTTCCACTATTTAATAACTTTCATTTGCAACCTGAAGTGTTTATGCTGGCCATCATCGCACCACTCATGTTTAATGATGGTCAAAATACTGATACGCATCTTCTGCGGCGCAATTTGAACTCAACGGTGTCCTTGGCAATTATTTTAGCGTTGGTCACGATTGTGATTGGTGGAATACTGACACATGCTTTGTGGTCACTGCTACCCTTAGCTCTTAGTTTTGCCTTAGCAGCCATTGTCACGCCAACAGACGCAGTGGCTGTCTCTTCCATCACCAATAATATTGAGATGCCTGAGCACGTCATGGGTACCTTGGAAAACGAATCACTCTTTAATGATGCTTCAGGGATCGTCGCTTTAGACCTGGCTTTAACGGCGTACACAACCGGCCAATTCTCATTAACGCAAGGCTTGGAGCATTTTTTGGTGGTCTTTTTTGGCGGGATTTTAGTCGGCATCGTTTTGGGTCTGGTCATTGTCATGATCCGCATCCAATTTCAGCGCCAAACGTTGGATACGATCGCAGTTATTTTACCGTTTAACTTGATGACGCCTTTCGTAGTTTATCTAGCTGCTGAGCACCTCGGTCTTTCTGGAATCTTGGCGGTTGTGGCAGCTGGAATTGTTCACGGGCTGCAGGGACAGCGGTTACGGCTTACGTCTACGCAGACCCAATTGGTGACTAAAACAACTTGGGAGGTCGTCACCAACCTGCTAAACGGCTTTGTTTTCGTATTATTAGGCGCATCTGGACCCAGTGTCTGGAACGATCTATCTAGGACTGAAGTAAATCACTTACCAATATTATTAGTGATTGCAGTGGCGCTCTACTTACTGATGGTCGTCATGCGCTTTTTGTGGTGTTTGTTCAGTCTGGTATCGCTACCAAATAAAGAAACCCGCATCAAGGATAGCTTTTTGATTGCCATTAGTGGTGTGCACGGTACCATCACATTAGCCATGGCTTTTTCACTACCGTTAACCGTTGCTGGTCATGCATTTCCGTACCGTAGCGCCATCATCCTCATTGCGGGTACCATTATTCTGCTCAGCCTAATTCTGCCAACACTCATCTTGCCGCTTATTCTGCCGCACAAGAAGCAGGCCTTTACGGACGAAGAGTTCAACGATTACTTAGTGCGAATGGTCAACTTTGCAATTGAAAGTTTGAAGAATCACCAGCCAAATGCAGCGGCACTCACATCAGTAATTGAGGTCTTGAATTCACAAAAGAATCAATTACGTAAAAATGCCGATTCAAAGGTCGTGAACCAACTCTTAGAACGGAGCGAAACCGCTGAGCGTGCCGCAATTTCAGAGATGATTGAAAACGGTGAGGTTGACCGTCAAGTAGGGTGGCAGTATAGTCGGATTGCTTCTTTACAGACCCAATTTGCATTTCTAAGCCCTTTGGCTCGGTTCAAGATGTGGGTCAAAATGATCTTCTTTCGCATTTTCCCGCAATCTTCAAATAAGCGTTACCAACAACAGATCGATCAACAGCGACAAAATAAGTTGCAGTGGTTGAAAGACCATGGCAGTACGGATCAATACCAAAAATTCAAAACCTTCTATGAACAGCATAAAGGCGAATATACTGCTCGTTTTCAGGAGAATCAGAATAATAATCAGCTTCACTTGTCATCTGACCTTGGAAAAGCCAACCAAAAGGGTTCAAAATCAAAGCATCCTGGTCAGCGACAATTCTTAGCAGTACCTGATGATCAAAATAATACTCATCATCATCTTAGTCAGCGAACTGAAAAGCAAAAGACCATTGACAAGGAATCCCAAGCACGAATTACGGAAGTTACTTTATCAATGGCTGAGAATCCCAGCCAAAATCGGCATCGTCGGCACACTTTAAGTCGTAAACAGCGACGAGAATTTTATCAGCAAAGTCGAAGCGGTGGATTCTCTGAAGAGTATTTGGCGGCCTTTCAAAAGATCAATGAGAAAGGCTATGCTGCTGTCATGAGTTATTTAGACTCTGTGGAAACTGATGATAATCAACTTGAAGTCGACGTGGTCCGACACTTCTATAATGTTCGTCGCAATCGTTTCAACAAGGCGGAATCCTCCGCTGATGAAGAAAACGAATTATTCTTAATGGCTTTTCAATACGAGTATAGCTTCGTTCAAAACGCTGAAAAACGCGAAAATCCGCCTTCGGAACTAGTCAAAGAACTGCATACAAAAATATCAATGGATCAAATGGTTTACATTCAAAATGGCGATTAAAAATATACCATAGCATGGAAAATGTCTCATTAGTTACAAAACTGTTATCTCAGCTTCACACTTTCTTCACATTTGAGCACTATATTGTAAACATACTAAGGTATCAAGAAAGATACCTAGTAAGCTTTTTCATTTTACTCCTCCAAAGTAAAATTAAATTTTTCGTGAACCCCATCACGAAAATGCCTACTCCTATGTTAGACTCACCCTCCCCCGGGTGAGTCTATTTTTGTTAATGCGTGAAATAAGACATTCAGAGACTGGTATGTCACTGGCCACGATCGAAAAAGTCATCTTCGTTCACACATGGCCACTGACTTATTTCACCCGCATGGCTATATTATTAGCTAAGTGACAAGTATGAACCAAGGAATTTTCTTATGCTTCTTTTCCAATTCCGTTGTAACTCAGTTAAGCGAATAAAAATTGGCCATAAAAAGCAAGCTTTAACAGTCTGCCATCTTTTTCAAGGTAATCCACTAACCACTTTTTCGCCTGGTCGCTGCTGCAAATCACCAAACACCTCACGCAAAAACGATCAACACTCAACTTCATCTGCGCACCGGTTGCTAATCCCCCAGAAAAAACTTATAATTTTCTATAATAAAGATTAAGCATCTGCATTTGGGGGGAACGACATGCTCACACTTACGATTCTTTCAACTAGCGATACGCACGGTTTTATTTTCCCAACCAACTACGTCAAACCGCGGGCACATATGCCGTTCGGCCTGATTCGAGCAGCAACGGTTCTAGCTGCTGAACAACAGACGGCACCAGGACCTGTCATCACCATTGACGATGGCGATTTTTTGGCTGGTTCGCCGTTAGCCTACTACGTTGCACAAGTTCAATCACCACCGGATCCCCTGCCACTGACCCGAATCTATAACCAGATTCATTACGATGCTGCCGTGCTTGGCAACCATGAATTTGACTACGGCACGGCCTACTTGGAACGGGCTCTAAATGCCTCTGACCGTCCGATCGTTAATGCCAACCTATTAGACGGTGATAACCGTCCGTTATTTGGCCAGCGTTACCGAATTATGGAACGCGACGGAGTCAAAATTGCAATTTTAGGCCTCACGACCCGCGCCGTCATGCAGTGGAAGAACCACTCTAACGTCACTGAAGATGTGCATTTTCACACTGCCGTTTCGATTGCTAAAGAAATGGTGCCTAAATTAAAAAAAATTGCTGATATCGTCATTGTCTGTTACCATGGCGGCTTCGAGCGTAGTCTTAGGACTGGTAAACTGATTGAATCTTTAAGTAACGGTGAAAATGAAGCCTATCAGCTCTTGAAAGAAGTTAAGGGTATCGATGCTTTGATCACTGGCCATCAGCACCGTAAGATTGCCACAACACTATTCGACGTGCCGGTGACACAGCCCGGCTATCGTGGTGAGGCTATCGGTAAGATCACGCTGCATCTAACTCCTGCTGCTGAAGGTGGCTATATAGTTCATGACAGTAACGCTCGCCTTGTGGAAACTAAGGATGCGCAGTTCGACGAACGAATCGCCGTTCAGAGTCACGAATTAGATAAAACGGTAGACCACTGGCTGGCTGAGCCCCTAGCCAAAATCGATGGCGACCTCACCGTTAAAAGTCCGCAAAAGTCCCGGATGGATGAGTCGGCATACACAGAATTCATCCAGCGCGTCCAGATGACGACCATGCAGGCCGATATTTCAGCAACCTCGCTATTTAATAATGAAGGCCACGGCTTTGAAAACCCGATTACAATGCGCAACATCATGACTAATTACGTTTACCCGGATGGCCTGGCACTGGAACTGGTTACAGGAAAAGAACTAAAAGCCGCGCTCGAAAAGGCAGCCAGTTATTTCACCATTGACAGCGATGGCCAAATTACCGTCAATCCGGCGTTTTATTCTCCGAAACTCCGCCATTATAACTACGATATGTACGAAGGTATCATATACCGCATCAACGTTGCTAAACCGGTTGGTAAGCGTATTGACCAGTTGACCTATAGGGGTCAGCCAGTAACCAATACGCAGACGTTCAAGCTTGTTTTAAATCGTTACCGGGCTGGTGGCGGCGGTCACTATGATATGTTCCGTGCTGATAAAATTATTGCTGAGAACAAAACGCCGATGAGTCAGATCATTGCAGACTACTTGCGTGCTCATCCGGTAATTAAAGCCCGGGTCAATCATAATTTTAAAGTTGTCAATGAACCTTGATATGCAATTATAGAAACACTGAAAACGCTCAACCTCATGCAACGGTTGGGCGTTTTTGATTGGCTTGAAGTGTGCTCGAATACCTCGCTGATTTAATACTGACTTTATTCTAAATACAGAAACAACGCACCCACTAAGCCAGATTTATCATGTTATAAAACTTTATTGAAACTGCATGATTCGAGCACTATACTAAAAATTGAACAAC
>NZ_WNJO01000024.1 GCF_009720675.1 Secundilactobacillus folii
GTTTTGGAATCTGCGGCGCTCTTTGCTTGCATGGCCGGGATCTGAGTTTTGACGCAAGTTTAGACTATGTACAATCTTGAGGCTGAGTGACATTTTCAACGACCTCTGCGTTAAAATATCAGTTCAATACATACCAGTACTAATTTTTGTTCCACTTTCATTTTTTTACATTCAATTTTAAAGTAACCATGAAATTCCCCGTATTTGCATACAAAAATGTTCACGATAACATTTTCATTGGAATCCGCTTACAAATTTTTAGTTAGTGAAATTTTCAGTATAAATACCGGTATATAGGGATTTATTCTAGCAATCGCTATTCACAAAAGTTATTATTTAAACATAAATATCTAAAAATTCAAAAATAAATGTTCACGTGTGCATTCTTTTGTGCTAATATAATCACTGTTCAAAGGAAGCGCTTACTTAGAAACATTGAACAGCAGAATGTTAGTTATGAGAAATGGAGGGTTAATTTCATGAGCGAAGCAACGTCTATTGACAAGAACAGCAAGAAAGATGACAACATGATGAACGATTCTTCCAAGCGGATTCCGACTCATCAGCAAATTGCTTACGGCTTTGGCGACTTTGGTAACGGCTTCATGTTTGACCTTGGTCAAGCATACCTGACCAAGTTCTGGATCGATGCTTGTGGTATTGGTGCCGGTGCAGTTGCTGGTATCTTTGCATTCACGAAGATCTTTGATGCATTCATGGATCCAATTGCTGGTTCGATTGTTGATAACCGTAAGAATATTGGTCCACGAGGTAAATTCCGGCCGGTCATGATGATTTATTTCGGCTATTATTTTGGGCATTATGACGGTGATTACTTTCACCATGCCAATGGGACTGACTGGGACTCAAAAGATTATTTACGCTTACGGTGTTTACATGATTTGGGGCTTGGTTTACTCGTTTACCAATGACCCATATGGATCACTTGCGTCGGTTATGTCACGAAATTCGCAAGACCGTAGTTTCATGGCCACTGCCCGTCAAGTTGGGTCAGTCGGTGCACAATTTATTGCTGGTGTTGCCTTTATTCCACTGATGGGATTGTTTGAAGGTACTGGTAAGCAGACTCACGGTTACTTCTTAGCTTCAGCAGTGTTTGGTGTGATCGGTATTTTGATGTTCTTAGTTTGCTACTTAGGTACTAAGGAAAATGTTAAGGTTAACCGTAATGCCAAAAAGGGTAAGGAAGGATTCAAGGATTACTTCCGTGTCATCTTCAGAAATGGCCCTCTTGGTGCCATCATTTTGATGACATTGTTTACGATTTCAGCGATGAACACTAACAACCAAATGATGGTGTTCTACGCCGAATATAATTTAGGTAACATTGGCTTGCAACCAGTTATCAATGCGATCATGATGGGCTGCTCAATCGTTGGTGTCTTCATGATTCCTACGCTGACTAAGCACTTTGGTCAAAAGCGGACTGCAATGGTCAGCTTCGTCATTGGTGCGATTGCTAACCTGTTGAACTTCTTCTTACCATCAAACGTGATCATCTTTATCGTTTTGGTTACTATTGGTTACACTGCTTTGGCGATTCCAAATGGGATTACTTGGGCAATGGTTTCAAACTCTATCGACTATGGTGAATGGCATTCAGGTGTTCGTAAGGAAGCCATCACTTACGCCGCATTTAACTTCTCACGTAAGATCGCTCAATCATTGGCTGCCTTGGTCAGTTCAGGTATCTTAGCTCTGACCGGCTACGTTGCTAATGCGCATCAATCAGCTGGTGCCTTAAATGGTATTAAAGCTGCGATGACGCTCTATCCAGGCATCTGCTTGGCCTTAGCTGCTGTCGTTATCGGCGTCTTCTACAAGCTGGACGAGAAGCGCTTCGGTAAGATTGCCAATGATTTGGATCATGGTCGTTGGGAAAAGGGTAAGATCGGTGAATAATCGATTGCATTAATTTAGGTTATCAAATTTAAAATACACTTTTAGCATGGAGGCTATTGTAATGGACTTACAAACTTTATTGTCAGATGTACATGAGATTTTGGATCATCGCGACACAGACAGTGATTATTCAAAGCTCAGTGATAAAGAAGTTTATGCACCATCAATTCAAGTAGACCGTCGTAACGTTTACTTCATTCTTCACGAAAAGGATAACGATGGTAAATTAGTAAAGCACTTAGTTGTTTATGAAAACCGTTTGACTGTAGGCGACTTTGACGCTGAACAGAGTTTAGACGATGATGACTCAACACTGATTGTTGGCGAACTTAATGAACCTAACAATGTTGCTTTGGCAAAGCGGTTCCAGTGGATCCGTCCAACCTCTCGTCGTAATTACAAGTACACTTTTGGCTTAGGTGACCGTTTAGGTAATGCTTCAAATGCTCACTTACGTTTGTTCAAGGGCCGTGGCATCATGCCAGTTTTGGCTCAACAATCAATTCGTGAACTTGTTTTGATGCATCGTACTAACACCGATGTTTTCCAGTCAGCATCATGGGCCGTCTTTGAAGAAGGCTTCACATATGGCTGGGGTGCTGATGGTGACCACGTTAAGACACCTTATGAAGTTGATTATGCCGTTAAAGTTGGTTGCTCAATGATCACTTTGGACTGCACTGAAGAGATCCATAATGATGTTGTTAACTTGGAGGAAGCTGAACTCGACAAGCGCTTCAACGCTCTTGACCCAGATCAGATCAAGTACTTCAATGATACTTACCTCGATAAGGACTTTGAAGTTGCTGATGGTGTCAAGGTTCACTTCACTAAGAAAGACGTTGAAGAATCAGTTTTAACCTTCTACGATGCCATTCTGTTTGCTGCAGGGATTTATAAAGACTTTGTTGTTCCTTACAATTTGGACTTTGAAATTTCAATGGATGAAACACCATATCAAACGACTCCTGAAAACCACTTCTTCTTTGCTAATGAACTTAACCGTCGCGATATCACTCCTACGACTATGGCACCACGGTTCTATGGTGAATTCCAGAAGGCAATTGACTACATTGGTGATACTGACCGCTTCGAACGTGAATATGTCGTTCATGAATCAATCGCTGAACACTTTGGCTACAAGTTGAGTATTCACTCTGGTTCAGATAAGCTTTCCGTTTACGAAATCATCGGTCGTCTTTCCAAGAAGCATGGCTGGCACGTTAAGACTGCCGGGACTAACTGGTTGGAAGCTCTCCGTGTTATTGCCCACAAGGATCCAGACTTCATGCTTGAACTTTACAAGTTTGCTTATGAAAACCTGGATGACGTTAAGGACTTCTATGTATTTAACGCTCAAACCGACGGCACTGCACCAAAGCCTGAAACTATGACTAAGGCAAACGTTATGGATCTGCTCAACAACGATGATGCCCGTCAAGTTCTGCACACCATGTATGGTTCAATCATGAACTTGAAGCACAACTTCCACTATGTATATCGTGACAAGTTCTGGGACATCTTACTCAAGAACCAAGACCTGTACGACAAGTACCTGAACATTCACATCGCTGAACACCTGGACTTGTTGCAAGGGGTTGTTAAGACCAAGGCTGAAGCCCAAGAAAAGCACGAACCTAAAGAAGACATCTCAAAGAACTATTAATTTAGGACTGACTTTTTAAAAATACATTTGGGAGGTTCATCATGGCTTTATTAGACGATAATTTTCTGCTGGAAAATGAAACCGCTAAAAAATTGTTTAATGACTATGCGAAGGACATGCCGATCATTGACTTCCACTGCCATTTAAACCCTGAAGAAATTTATGAAAACAAGAACTACCCAAACATTACTCGTGTTTGGTTGAACGAAGGCACTTATGGTGACCACTACAAGTGGCGCCTGATGCGTGCCAACGGTGTTCCTGAAGAGCTGATTACTGGTGACGGCGATGAATATCAGAAGTTCCTCGCTTGGGCCGACACGATCGAGCACTCATATGGGAACCCGTTGTACGAATGGACTCATTTGGAGTTAAAGCGCTTCTTCCACATCGATGATGTCTTCACCAAGAAGACCGCACCCGCAATCTGGAAGAAGACCAACGAAATGCTTCAAACTGATGCGTTCAAGCCTCGTAACTTAATCAAGAACATGAACGTTAAGGCCGTCTGCACCACTGATGACCCAGCTTCTGACCTGAAGTATCACAAGTTATTGAAGCAAGACGAAGCTGAAAACGGCTTTAAGACGCTGCCAGCTATGCGTCCAGATAAGCTGATCCAAATTGATCGTGATGGTTTCAATGATTATCTAGGTCAATTGAGTGACGTTTCTGGCGTTAAGATCAACTCGTTCAAGGACATCATTAGTGCCCTCGAGCAACGATTCCAGTACTTCAACGACATGGGCGGTCGTTTGTCAGACCACTCACTGCTTACCTACCACTTTGCTGAAGCAAGTGATAGTGAACTGGATGCAATTGTTGAAAAGGGCCGTAAGAATGAAGAATTGTCAGCCCATGAGATCGATCAATATCTGACCATGTTGCTCGAAAACTTGATGCATTTGAACACCAAGTTCAATTGGACAATGCAATTCCACATTAATTCGATTCGTGATTTGAACCGGCCGATGTTTGCAAAATTGGGTCCTGATACCGGTTATGATGCCATTGGTACCCAACCTGATATCGTTGCTAATATTCAGAAACTGTACACCAAGATGCGTGATACGAATGATATTCCAAAGAGTATCTTCTACTCACTTAATCCAAATGACTGGATGCAATTGGCAACGTTGATGGGCTGCTTCCAAGATGGTGGCGGCAAGCAACGTCTGCAATTAGGTGCTGGCTGGTGGTTCAACGATACTGCCGAAGGAATGAACGAACAACTTCGAATCTTCGCACAGCAAAGCTTACTACCAAACTTCGTTGGTATGCTGACTGACTCTCGGAGCTTCCTGTCCTATCCTCGTCACGAGTATTTCCGTCGGGTACTTTGCAACTTCTTCGGTAAGTTAGCCGAAACTGGTCGTGTACCTGATGATGAAGCTTCTCTGGGCAAGATCGTTCAGGATATTTCCTACAACAATGCTCACGATTACTTCGGCTTCTTCGATTAAGGATCCTAGGTTGAACAGATTCTTTTCCAAGTGATAATTTTCTAAAGCTAAAGTTTTAGTCAGCGCGAAATCGCACAGTTTCGCGCTGACTTTTTAGTTTCAATTAATTTTATTTGGTGTTTTCATTTGGAATTTGTCACGGATTTGTTAGAAAAATTTCGTGAAGATTCATTTTTTGTGCGGTAAAATGTAAGTTATTGATTAAAAATTAGGCAGTAAAATAATTCGAAATTGAGATTAGCGCACGTGGGGGCGATATCTCATTTCGATAGGGAGGGGCTTGACTTTACATGGAGAACGTTACAATCATGACCATTGCTAGAATGGCACATGTTTCTCACACTACCGTTTCGCGTGCGCTGAATGATAGCCCATTGGTTAAAGAAGATACCAAAAAATTAATTCGAGACATTGCAAAGCAAATTGGGTATACCCCTAATCTGAACGCTAAGGGCTTAGCTCAAAGTAAAACCTATCTGATTGGCGTCTTTTTTTCGGAAATGAAAACTGGGACGTCACCGAGTTTCTTAGTGGACGTTTTGAATAAAGCTCGCGAAGCATTACCAACGGGGTATGTGATTTCAATTGATAGTGTCGATAATTACATGGAGCGAGATATTCCACAGTCGCGCTATGATGGGATTATCGTTGTCAGTCAATCAAAGGATGATGATGAATTCATCGATCATCTGGTTGAGCAAAATATTCCCTTGGTCGTTTTAAACCGGGCTTTGGAACGACGAGATGTTATTAACTACGCGACAAATGATTTTATGGGGGCCGAACTCTTAACGGAGTATGCCATTCGGATGGGTCATCGTGAAATTGGTATTATTGAAGGTCAAAGAAGGTTTGTTTCTACGGTTGATCGGCGGCGCGGGTTCGATGAAATTCTTCGCAAAAATCACCTTGAAACTCGGCCTGAATGGGTTAAGCACGGGAACTATTTACCCGAAAGTGGTTATAAAGCCATGCGCGAGTTGCTCAGTCAAGACGAGTTACCAACCTGCGTCTTTGTCACTAACGATGATATGGCGATTGGTGCAATTCGAGCCTGCAACGATCTCGGCTACCGGGTGCCTCAAGATATTTCAATTTTAGGGTTTGATGATATGGGGTACACTAAATATCTAGTGCCACGACTAACCACGATCAAGAAACCAACGACTAGGTTGGTTCAGGTTGGTGTTGAGGCATTAACGCAGCTTTTGGCAGAGGAAAAAGTTCCGGCTAAGCAAGAAGTTTTCCCACCAACTCTTGTCGTGAGGGATTCAGTGACAGATCTGCGAACTACAAATAATTGATATGTTAGTTTTTCTGTTTTTATTGATGTTACTAAGAAGGGGCCAGCTTAAAGGGCCTCTTTTTTATTGGCTTAAAAACCTGATATACCGCTATTTAGGCGATAATTAACTTAGTTCTATGGGTCACAAGGGTTCGCAAAGGGAATTTATCAGTGTTTGGTATCCCTTTCAATTAAATGGATAAAAATTATATTATTTTCGTTAGTTTACATAGCTCATAGTTACTGATATAACGGGTATTATAGGCTAAGTAGTGATTGTTAAATGTAACACAATCAAAAAGTTTCATTTGAAAACGATTTAATTATGAAAATGACTTGCAATGCTTTCATTTCGTGCTAGTATGTTAGTTGTCGTAAGGGAACAGAAGAGAATTAGTTCTTAAAACAATCATTCAAACAAACACTGGAGGAATTCAACATGATTAATTCATACACATCAAACAAAAACATGACTATGGCCGCAAAGCAAACTGCACCTCGTAACACTAACAAGGTTGCTTCAACTATCAGCGCAATCGTTATGACGATCGTTGTTCTTGGCAGCTTGGTATTGGGCGTTGCTGCAGCAAACAACGATGCCGGCTCAGTTGCTCAATCACTTACTCAAGTTACTGCTGTTAATGCACGGGGTAATAACAAGTAATTGATTTGAAATTAAAAACACCTCCACTCAATGTTGAGCAGAGGTGTTTTTTTGCGCATTAATAACTTGTTGAATTACGCTTCTGAAGAGGTACCATTTTCCTCTTCTTTTTCTTCTTCGGTGTTCTTAGCATGAATAGCTGCTAATTTAGCGGCATTTGCTTCAACACGTTTCTTACTTAATGGATATAAGAACAGGAGTAATAGAGCTGCGACTAATAGGCAGACCGTTGGGATACCTGTCGCTAAGTGATAGATTCGATCGATAACTGCTGTGGTTTGTGTTACACCACCAGCCGTTGATGATTTATAACCAATGAAAGTTAACATGAAACCACCGAAACCACCAGCAATAGCTTGCGCTACTTTTCGAGCGAAGGAGTTAACACCATAAACCACTCCATCTTCACGAGTACCCGTTAGAACTTCATGGTTATCAATTACGTCGGTGATAAATGCCCAAACCATCAAGTTGAACATGCCGGCACCTAATGATCCAAAGAACAGCATAACTAAGTAAAAGACGGCGCTATGAGTATGAATAACGAACAATGCACCATAGATAACGGCACCAAAAATTAAAGCAACAATGGAACTTTCTTTACGCCCAAATTTGTTAGTGATCCAAGTACTAAATGGAGCCAAGAGAATCACAGTCGCAAAGTTAAAAATCAAGGCAATTGACATCGCCGTTTTGTTTTTGAAGTAATCGTTGAACAGGTATGAAATCATTGTTCCTGAAAGGTTTTGGTTAATAACAATCATAATATCAACAAGTACAAGAACGACCAAAGCCCGGTTTTCAAATAACCCTTTAACTAGGGCACCCATTGGCACCTTTTCACTCTTTTCAGTACGAACACGTTCAGTAGTTAAACCAGTGGTCAAAGCATAGCAGATATAAGCTAAGATACCACATGCAACAACAACCCAGAAGAAACGGCTACCAGAGATTTTTTGTGACGCGCCAATATAGATGAACATTGGAAGAATGTAACTTGTAATAGCTGAACCTAAAGCTGAACCAACAGCACGGAATGTAGAAAGAGATGTTTTATCATCTGGCTTACTACTAATAGCGGAGGCCATTGAACCATAAGGAATGTTAACAGATGAGTAGAAAATTCCCCAACCAAGGTAAGTAATGAAGACGTAAACTAATCGTGCTGGTAATGCCCAGTCTTTAACGATTGGTACGAATGTCAGAATGAAGAAAATAATTAATGGATAGCGCATTCGGTTCATCCAAGGTTGGAATCGACCGTTTTTATGAAGTTTACTATTATCGACCAATCGTCCAACAGTAATATCAGCAAAAGCATCAATAAAACGTGCACATAAGAATAAGATACCAACTTGCGCACCAGTTAAGCCTAAAACGTTGGTATAAAAAATCATTAAAAATGAGTTGACGACGTTAAATGAGAAGTTGTTCCCAATATCGCCAAACATGTAACCAACTTTGTCTTTCCAACTAAACGGTGCGGCTTTGACCGTTACGGTCTTTTGCATTTTTTCCAAGCTAATTCACTCCCAGTATTAAATAAAATGGCATAGAAAGTTCGCAATTTATTTGAGTAAACATCGCACAATATCTGCTCATATACTCACATTCTATTTTTACAATAAATGTATGAATAAGATTGTTTAATTTATCTCATTTATCTACCTCCTATAAAACTTAAAACTGATACATAAGTTTTACTCAGAATAACATCAAAAGAGAACGCTTTCAAGTAGTTTCAAATTAAATTTTTTACGAAATACATATACCATTAGGCCTACAAGCAAAGTGTTTAGGTACTAATTTAGATGACTTATCAATTTTTTTAACGCTGAATGAAAATTTTTCCGGAATAATATTGACAGCGCTTTCTAAACGCTTTAAAGTGGATGTGTATTAATAATCTGGTATATCACTTGTAATTTCAGGTGTGTCACAGGCGATATTCAGCTTGTTATGCATAGCACAATATAAGTCAAATACTGGCAGTATGGAGGTGTGACATGAAGGTAAGTACAAAGCTCCTTGAGGTTAAAAACGAAAATGACTACTTGGAGCTGCACACAAATGGTGCAAAATTTCGGATCTATTTGTTAGATAAAAATATTATTCGAATCAGAGGTACCTTTGATGATGAATTTGCACCAGAAGCATCTTATGCACTAGTTAAAACAGCCTGGCCTGATAAGACGGATAGCTTGTTAGCGGACGAACGACAACGAGTTCAACCAATTCCTATTGAATTGAAAAAAGATGAAAGCGGATATGAGCTGAGTAATGGAAAGTACACAGTTTCTATCAATGCTGATCCATTTTATTTTGAAATTAAAGATGAAAATGGTCGGGTTGTACATCGTGATTTACCTCGACGTTCATTTGTTAAGGATGACCTTGGTCGAAGTTATCACTATAGTAGTATGAGTGATCATGACAAGTTCTATGGTTTTGGTGAAAAGTCTGGTGTGCTGAATAAATTCAAGCGCAGAATGCGGATGCATAACACCGATTCTCTTGGTTGGAACGCGTCGAAGTCTGATCCACTGTATAAAATGATTCCATTTTATATTGATTTTGACACTGAGCAGAATCTAGCTAGTGGACTTTACTATAATAATTCGCATGATTCGGTTTTTGATATGGATTGTGAACATAGTAATTATTGGTTACGATACAGTTACTTCCAGTGCGATGGTGGTGATTTGGATGTTTTCTTCATTGGCGGGCCAACTATCAAAGATGTCGTTGAGCATTACACTGATTTAACCGGGAAAACCGCTATGATGCCGATAGCGTCTCTAGGATATATGGGTTCCACGATGTTTTATACAGAACTACCGGAACATGCTGATGAAGCGATTCTTGATTTTGTGGATACTTGCAAGAAGAATGGTATTCCCTGTGATGGATTCTTCCTTTCATCCGGCTATACGACCGGTAATGATCAAAAACGTTACGTGTTCAACTGGAATAAGAAACGTTTCCCAGATCCAAAGGAATTCGTAGCGGAGCTTAAACGTCGAGGTGTTCTTTTGGCACCAAACGTTAAGCCAGGAATGCTTGTCACTCATCCGATGGCCAAGGAATTTGCTGATGCGGATGCCTATATCAAGTCTGAAGATGGCACAAGTGATGAGGTAGATCAATACTGGGGTGGACCAGCTCACTTCGTCGACTTTACTAATCCAAAGGGCCGTGACACATGGGAACAACATATGATTGACGCACTCATATCGTTAGGAATCACTTCCATTTGGAATGATAATAATGAATATGAAATTAATAACACACAAGCTCAAGCTGACGTGGAGGGGATTACCGAACCAATTGGTGCAGTTAAGCCTATAATGCCAACTATGATGGCTAAAGCTGCTAAAGAAGCGGTGAAGAAAGCTGACCCTAATGTACGACCGTATTTGATTAATCGTGCTGGTTTTGCTGGGATTCAACGTTATGCACAGACTTGGGCCGGCGATAATTATACGAGTTGGACAAACCTTAAATATAATGTGCCTACGATCCTTGGTATGGGCTTGTCAGGGGTTGCTAATCAAGGCTGTGATATTGGAGGCTTTGATGGTCCGATTCCCGAACCGGAGTTATTTGTTCGTTGGGTTCAAAATGGTATTTTTCAGCCACGTTTTTCAATTCACTCTAGTAACACGGATAATACTGTGACTGAGCCATGGACCTACCCAGGCTATACCAAGTACATTCGTGATGCTATTAAATTACGATACAATTTGGTACCGTATTTCTATTCTTTACTTTATGAAGCTTCCACCACTGGTGCACCAATTATGCGACCGTTAGTTTACGAATTTCAAGATGATCCTAAGGTGTCTGAAGAGAGCTTTGAATTCATGTTAGGTTCATCGATTCTTGTAGCTAATGTGTTGGATAAAGGTCAAACTGAAAAGTCAATTTATTTGCCATCAGGTTGTTCTTGGTACGACTTAAAGACTGCTAAATATTATGATGGTGGTCAAACGATTAAGCTACCAGTTGATTTAAGCAGTATCCCAATGTTCCTTCGAACAGGTGGAATTGTGCCACAGAGTATTGGTTTGCAAAATATTCATAACGATGTTATTGATCATCTTTCACTTTTAATCGAACCTAGTGAGGATAGTTCATTTAAAATTTATGAAGATGACGGCAAGACCAATGATTATTTGGATGGCGAATTCTTAACTACGGACGTGACCACAACAACAACGAAAAATAGCGTTAATATTGCATTTGTCAAGAAAGGTCAATTTCAATCACAAGTTAAGAAGATGAGCTTGTCAGTATGTTGTCCAACAATTGCTCCTTTAAGTGTGCGCCTAGGAGAGCATGAGCTGACGCGGTATTTGAATGCTGACAAATTCAATGCTGCTGATTCAGGTTGGTACTTCAATGGTGAAAAACGTCAAATTGAGGTTAAATATGATAACCCAGATGACAGAAATTATGAGGTTCAATTAAACTTTAGCATAAAAGATTTGATTTCAATTTAAGAAGGGAATTCACTTATTATGACATTACTTGGAAAAGACTTTCTGTTAACGAATGAAATGGGTAAGAAGCTGTTTCATGACCACGCATCAAAGATGCCAATCATTGACTATCACTGTCATCTAAGTCCAAAGGAGATTTACGAGAATAAGAACTACCCCAACTTGACTCGAATTTGGATCAACGATGGTAGTTTCGGTGACCATTATAAGTGGCGTTTGATGCGAGCAAACGGAGTGCCTGAAGATCTCATTACAGGTGACGGCGATGAATATCAAAAATTGGTCGCTTGGGCTGGCACGATTGAAAAGGCGATTGGGAATCCGCTGTATGAATGGACTCATCTTGAGTTACAACGTTTCTTTGGAATTACTGACCCGTTCACAACTAAAAACGTTAAGCAGGTCTGGGATAAGGCTAACAAAATGTTAGCGACTGATGATTTTAAACCTCGAAACTTAATTAAAAACATGAATGTTAAAGTTGTCTGCACAACGGATGATCCAGCCTCAGATTTGAAGTATCACAAGCTGTTAAAGCAAGAAGAAGCTGCTAATGGCTTTAAGGTACTACCGGCGATGCGCCCCGATAAGGCATTTGCTATCGGTGCTGATACCTTCAGTGATTACATTAAGGAATTTTCTTCAGTTTCTGGGATTAATATTACTGATTATGCTTCATTTGAGAAAGCCTTTGAACAGCGGTTTGAATTCTTCTCAAGCTTAGGTGGACGGTTATCTGATCATGGCTTGAACACGTTCCATTTTGTTAAGGCTTCAAAAGATGAAATTGAGCAAGTTTTCAAGAAAGGCCTTAACAACGAACCTTTGACTGATCATGAAGTTGATATCTATTCAACAGCTCTGCTAGAAACTTTAATGCGTCTGAACAAAAAATTTAATTGGACGATGCAATATCATATGAATGCATTACGGAACCGTAACCATCCGATGTTTAAAAAGATTGGAGCGGATGCAGGGTACGACTCAATGGGTACTCAACCTGATATCGCAGCTAACATTATGGACTTGCTGACAGATATGCAAGATGAAGATAACATTCCAAGAACTATTTTGTACTCTTTGAATCCAAATGACTGGATGCAATTAGCAACAGGTATGGGTGATTTTTATGGTGATGGCGTTGAACAGAAATTACAACTTGGTTGTGCATGGTGGTTCAACGATACTCGTGAAGGCATGGAAGAACAATTAAGGATTATGGCACAGCAAAGCCTGTTAGCCAATTTTGTGGGGATGTTAACTGATTCTCGGAGTTTCTTATCCTATCCACGTCACGAATATTTCCGTCGAGTATTATGCAACTTTATCGGTGACTTGGTTGATAGGGAACAGTTACCTGATGATGAAGACTATTTAGGTAAAATTGTTGAAGATATCTCGTACAATAATGCTCACGATTACTTTGGCTTTTTTGACTAGGAAGTTTTGTTTTCACAAAATAACATTTATTTCTAAGTGAAATTGTTTTGAAACGGGGTTAGACTCACGGCGAAGTCATTTCAAGAACGTTTTAAATAACCAATGGCGACTGACTTCATCTTGAACGAGCCTTAAATAAGAAGCCACATGGTCAAAATAAGATCATATGGCTTCTTTGTAGATAAAAATAAGATTGGAGATCAAGACTCATGCAAACAATTGAAAATGAAAATTTTAAAGCAGAGATTAATGAACATGGTGCTGAGTTGACTCACTTAATCAATAAAAAGGGGAACTTTGATTATATCTGGAATAATGATTTATGGCCGAAGCACGCTCCAGTTCTGTTTCCTGCAATTGGTCGTTCGGAAAAGGATTCTTACTTCTATCAAGGAAAAGAATATCCGATGCCACAGCATGGATTTGCTGGTGATCAGACATTTGATGTCAAGCAAAATACCGGTGATCAATTAAGTTTGGAACTGACTGATAACGCTCAGACAATGACCGATTATCCATTCAAATTTCAATTCACAATTAGGTTTACTTTAACAACGACAGGTATCAAGCTAAGCTTTGAAATGAATAACAAGGATGATAAAACCCTAAGTTATTCAATCGGGTCACATCCAGCCTTTAATTTACCAATCAATGGCGAAGGTAGTTTTGATGACTATCAGTTGACATTTGAGCCTGCTGGATTAGAACTGAAACAGTTTGAAATTGTTAAGACTCCTAATCCTTATCGGAATGGGAATGTTGTTAAATTAGCAAATAGCAATGGCAGTCTGATTCCGCTGAATCATGAGATGTTTGAAAAAGGGTTAGTGATCATTGAAAATGACGGTATCAAGCGGGTCACTTTAAGCTCACCATCAACAAAGCATAGTGTTTCTTTAACCTTGGATCAATTTCGGTATGTCTGCTTATGGACAAAAGAGGGCGCGAATGCACCGTTTCTTTGCATCGAGCCTTTTCAAGGATTACCAGATGTAAGTGGCCATGAAGTTGAATTACTGGATAAAGAAGGTAACGTTAAATTATCTGCTGGGGAATCTCACGAGGTTGGTTATGAAATGACTTTGTATTAAACTACTGATTCCACTATAGTATTGATTTAAAAACTCATTGAGAGTGTATGATGAGATTCAAATTCACTTGTACCTAAGAACTTAGTAATAAAAGGTGATTTCTCCGAAACCTTTGGGAGGAATCACCTTTTTAAGGTCATTCATAATTTAAGTTTAAAATCAGATTAGGCTAACATTTTTGTTGAATAGATTAGTAATTCAAGGATTGAAGCTCAAGAAATTTATTTTTTGATAATTTATATCAGTTATGTTATCGAACTTTCTGGACTACTTTCGCCGTTGAATTTTTGAATCGTGTATGAAGATCCACCATACCATGAACAGACAATACACGAGCGAAACTCCCCAAGCAATCTGATTAGCATAACAGATGGCAACGTATCCTAGTGATAATGTGGCTAACCAGGCCGCAAAGGATCGGCCAATCAGTTCACCAAAGCCGGAAACGATGGCATACATACTATGACCGAGTCCTTGAAGAGTATTTCTAAAGATCATTAATAGACCGTGAACGATGAAAAAAAAGCTGATAGTGGTCAAGTATTGATCGGTCAAATGAAAAACATGACCGGTAGTTGTTCCCAACACAAGACTAATGATTGTCTTTTTTAGTAACATCACTAACAGAAAAGCGAATAGAGACCATGTCAGTTGGATTAGAGAACCGGCCCTCAATCCTGATTTGATGCGTTGAGATTTTCTAGCACCATAATTTTGTGCCATGTAAGTAGCTATCGCCATTCCTACACTTTCCATTGGTAAGGTGAAAAGTTGACGTATTTTGTCACCCGCTGACTGTGCCGCAACTGCTGCGGTGCCCAATAAATTGATTGCGTCCTGCATGACGACAGCACCAATAGCTGAAACCGAGTATTCAAAACCCATCGGAAAGCCAATTGCACAAATATGCAAAATAGCATGCAGATTAATATCTTTACTCCTTAGGTGCTGATCAGTGATGAATTTTTGATGAATATAATAACCGACGTTCAGGACACCCGCGAAGAATTCACTAATCACAGTAGCGACTGCAACACTAATTAAGCCCCATTTGAAGACAACGATAAAGGTTAATGCTAAGGCGATATTTACAAATAGTGAGGCAACAAGGAAATAAAATGGGTGGGTAGAATCACCGAAAGCACGAAGAACGCTTGCCGAGTAATTATATAAAATATTACCAGGAATGCCTACAAATGAAACAATTGTGAACAGAGTTGCCATTTTTAAAATTGCTCGTGGAGTGCTCAGAACCACCATAATGGTATGTGTATAAACAATCATCATGGGTGTGAGAATAACGGCTAAAATAGTGCATATTAAAATTCCACCAACAAGATTTTGTCTAATTGCATGTGTATTATTGGCACCAACACTTTGGGCTAATGGGATACTGAAGCCAATACAACTACCCTGTACAAAACCGAGAATCAAAAAACTTAGTGGATAGTAAGCACCAATAGCCGCCAAAGCATCAATTCCTAATAGTCGGCCAATAATGAGGGTATCAATAAAATTATAAAATTGTTGAAAAATACTTCCGCCCACAAGGGGTAAAGAAAAACGAATAATTTGTCTAAAGGGATTTCCAATTGTCAAGTTGATTTCCTTTGCCATTTTCAAGTCTCACTTTCCCTTGTTATCAATATAACAAGTATATCAGTTAATTAGTTTAAAAGCGCTTCCTTTATGAGTATAATGGACTTTTTTCAAATGAAAATATAGTCTTAAATTTCAAATTCTGAAATTATTATGAGAAAAACACGATTTGTTTCGCTAAATAAAGGCTTTTTTAAAATAAAATTATTTCTTTAAAAACATTTGACTAAGCCGTAATTTATGGTAAACTGAAAGCGTATTCAGGTGATACTAACATATCAGTTATTTTTAATCACCCATTCTGAAATGGAGGAACGAATTAATGGTTAAAATTACGGACGATTATTTAAATAATAAAGCCGCTTTTGCAAAAGCCAACATTAAAGTGCCAACTTATGACGCGAAAAAAGTTGCTGACAAGACGCTTCAATCGCCAACTTGGGTTCACTTTGGTGGTGGGAACTTGTTCCGGGCTTTCCACGCATCAATTGCTAACCAGTTGATTGAATCAGGTAAATCAGACACTGGCGTTATTGTGGCTGAAACCTATGATGATGGTGTTGTTTCAGGTATCTATGGTAAGTACAATAACCGAATCGTTCGCGTTGTAACTAAAGCCGATGGTTCCCAAGATCGTGAACTATTTGCGCCCGTTGCTAAAGCGATTTACGCTGGTCCAGCTAATGAAGACGCCAGCGGTTTTGAAGAACTGGAAAAGATTTTTGAAAATGATAGTCTGCAAGTCGTTTCGTTCTCAATCACTGAAAAAGGTTATCACTTGAAAAACGGTGACGGCGACTTCTTCCCGCCGGTCGCTAATGATATTAAGAATGGCCCTTCGAAGCCACAAAATAACATGTCATTGCTTGTCAGTTTGATGCTGGCGCGTTTCAACGCTGGTAAAAAGCCATTGACCTTGATGAGCACTGATAACTTCTCACAAAACGGTGACCGTCTGAAAGATAGCGTATTAACCATTGCTAAGGCTTGGAAGAATAATGGTTTTGTAAACCAAGACTTTATCGATTATCTGTCTGACCCTAAGCAGGTTGGTTTCCCACTATCAATGATTGACCGGATCACACCTAACCCTTCCGACAAAATTTCTGCTGACCTGGCCAAGGATGGCTTCGAGGACGCTGAAATTCTGCATACACCAAAACACACTAACATTGCTGCTTTCACCAACACTGAAGAGGCTCATTACTTGGTTGTTGAAGATGACTTTCCTAATGGCCGCCCAGCATTTGAAGAAGCCGGTGTGATCATGACTGACCGTGATACCGTTAACGCCGCGGATGAAATGAAGGTTACGACCTGCTTGAATCCATTGCACACTGCTTTGGCAATTTACGGCAGTATTTTAGGTTTTGATTCGATTGCTTCTGAAATGCAAAATGATGACCTTGTCGCCTTAATCAAGCAAATTGGTTACATTGAAGGCTTACCAGTTGTTAAGGATCCTAAAGTTATCAATCCAAAGAGCTTTATCGACGAGTTGGTTACCAAGCGGTTACCTAACCCATATATTCCAGATACCCCACAACGGATCGCTACCGATACTTCACAGAAGCTGAGTGTTCGTTACGGCGTTACAATTCAGCACTATGTTGATGACGACAACCGTGATCCAAAGAACTTGAACTTCATTCCATTGGTCATTGCTACTTGGTTACGTTACTTAATGGGCGTTAATGACAAGGGCGAGGCCTTTACCCCAAGTCCAGATCCAATGTATGACGAATTGCACGCTAAGGTTGATGGTTTGAAGCTTGGCGGTGACAACGATGTTCATGCTAGTGTAAAGGATATTTTGAGCAACAAGAACATCTTCAGCGTTGACCTTTACCAAGTTGGTTTGGGTGAAAAAGTTGAAGCTTACTTTACTGAAGAATTAAAGGGTGCCGGCCAGATTGAAAAGGTACTCCACGATACTTTAGCTTCAAAAGCAACCCCAGTTAAATAGGATACAATTGTTTGAACACGTTCCATAAAAAAGTATAAGTAGAAAGAGGATTAGAAGAACATGGCAGATTATAAAATTGCAGTCGTGAACTCAAGTAGTTTTGGTCAAGTCTTTAAAGAACACTGGAAAGAAGTCGAATCATTTGGTCAAGTTGATCGTTTCATGCTTGATCCAGATATTCCAGGTAAGGAACTGGCTGAAAAACTCCACGGCTACAATGTGATCATTTCTAGTGTGACACCATTCTTTAAGAAGGATTTCTTTGATAACAAAGACGAGCTGCTACTGATTTCTCGTCATGGTATTGGTTTCAACAACATCGACCTGGAAGCCGCAAAGAAGCATGGGACTAAGGTGACAATCGTGCCACCGTTGGTTGAACGTAACTCTGTCGCTGAAAACGCCCTGGCTAATTTGATGGCGCTGACTCGCCAAGCTGTGCCTTCATCAGAACGAATCAAAGCTGACCATTATGAGGATCGTGCCCAATTCATGGGTAGTGAATTCACCGGTAAGACCTTTGGAGTTATCGGTTGTGGTAACATTGGTAGTCGGGTTGCTGAACTATTCCAGTTCTTCGGTGGTGAAGTCATGATCAATGACCCAGAACCACATGCTCCAGAAGGCTGGTTTGACAAGAACCCTAACGTTAAGCGTGTCTCCTTCGACGAATTATTGAGCAAGTGTGATTACATCTCACTGAATGCTTCGTTGAACGATACTGACCTGCATTTCATTAATGCAGAAGCATTGAAGAAAACTAAGAAGGGCGTATACTTCGTTAACCATGCCCGTGGTGCACTGATTGATGAACAGGCAATGCTGAAGGCTGTTGAGGACGGTCAAGTTGCTGGCTACGCAGCTGATACAATGGAGGTTGAACCAGTTCGTGCTAATCACCCATTCTTGAAGAATGATCACTTCTTGATTACGCCACACACCTCCGCTTACACATACGAATGCCTGCATGGCATGGGTGAGAAGTGTGTCTCAGATGTTCGTAACCTAATTAACGGCAAGCCACTTGTCCGTGAATTAACCTCACAACTTTAATTGTTAGATTTTTTTAAAACGGAAGCGAATCCTTTATTTCCAGGGATTCGCTTTTTTGTATTCTTTGTTAAAGTTGTTAAGAGTTTGACAGGGGTTGCATTGAAAGGTGCTAAGTCGGTACTGTCATTTTCAAAATAAATAGCGACTACGATCCAATTCTGGTGTCGTAGCCGCTACTCTGATATTTTAACTTAACACTTATTTCTCATATCCCACAAAATAATCCGGATAGGCATCTAGCACCTTCTGCTTTTCTACTAACATGAGATGCAGATGTTCTGCCATAAAATAATTTAAGTCATCCAGCCGCTTATCCATCAATGACTTAAAAATCTGTCGATGCTGATTCAACAGGGTATTCCAATCAAGTTCCAATTCCTTCAAACGCAGCCGCCGATACCTGTTTAACTGGGTGTTATTAATCTGTAGCCAATCCCACGCCAAGTCCTTGCCAATCGTGTGGTAGAACTCGTGGTGAAACGACTGGTCTAAGTCAAAGAAAGCATCTGGTTGACTGTTTTCAGCAGTGATTCTTTGCCGCTCCAAATTATTGCGCAAAAAAGCGACTGATGCCGGGGTGATCGACACGGCAGCATTCATCATGATCTTAGGTTCGATGCATTCGCGAACAAAGCGACCTTCTTCAGCTTCCGACATATCAATTGGTGTGATGTAGGTACCGCTTTGCGGAATAACTTGTATTAAGCCTTCACGTTCGATACGAATCAGCGCTTCTCGGACCGGAGTTCTGCCCAGGTGAAATTCCGTTGACAACGTTTTTTCTGAGATCTTTTGTCCTGGCATGAATTCGAAATGGATAATTTTATACTTAATTTGTTGATACGCATCATCGCGCATACTATCAATGTTTTTCATAAACCCTCCTGCAAATGAAACATTGAGGTCTTTTTTCCTCGTTTTTAAAAAGTATGTTTACTTTGAAGTATAAGGTAAAAATGGTATTTTGACAAGCAAACATGTATGTCAGTTATTAAACTTAAAAATTATTTTAGGGCGCTTTTCATTCTTTTCTGGCTTTAAAATACGGTGTAACCGCTATTTTCAGTAACGCAATGGTCGGATTATAAGCCAAAAAGACTAATAATATAGGGATGTAAGCGCTATTGACATACTGATATATCAGATGTAAAATGAACGAAACGCTAAAAGAGGACGGGATTACTGATGGATTACATTATTGGTATTGATGTTGGAACAACGAGCACCAAGGCTTTATTATACGATTTAGATGGTAAGATTTATGCCAAAGCAAATAAGGGGTACACCCTCTATCAAGATACGCCTGACATGGCTGAAGAAGATCCAGATGAGATTTTTAACGCCACGTCACAGGCAATTCAAGAAGTGATCACTAAGGCTAATCGGCAAGACGGCAAAGTGGTTGCCGTTTCCTGGTCGGCACAACAACATAGTTTGATCGCTCTAGATAAGAATTTTAAACCATTGACCAGAACGATGACCTGGGCTGACAACCGGGCAGAAAAGTATGCGGCTCAGTACAAGGAAAACGGTCGTGGCCTGGAGATGTATAAGCGAACCGGATTGCCAATTCATCCAATGGGTCCGTTCTATAAATTACTGTGGTTTAAAAATGAAAAGCCAGATATTTTTAAGCAGGCCGCTTATTGGGTCGGCATCAAGGAATATATTATTTGGAAGTACACCGGACAGCTCAAAGAAGAAGTTTCAATGGCTGCCGCAACGGGTCTTTTAAATATGAAAACTGTTAAATGGGATGAAGAGGCATTGAAGGAAACTGGTGTCAAGGAGAACCAATTACCGGAACTCGTTGATACCACTTACAAGATCAAGGGTATCCAGGCTGAATATGCTAAGGTAATGGGTCTGGATAAAGACGTTTACTTTGTAATGGGTGCAACTGATGGTGCCTTATCCACGATTGGTGTGGGTGCCATTGAAACCGGTGTTTTAGCCATTAATATTGGGACTTCTGCAGCCGTTCGGAGTTTCTTTGATAAGCCAGTGATCGATCCTAAAGCCCGTTTGTACTGCTACCCAGTTATGAAGGGTAAGTACCTCGTTGGCGGACCAATCAACAATGGTGGAATCGTCTTCAGTTGGGCGCATGACGCATTGTTTGGTGGCGAACAAGAAGCTGCGAAACTGTTGAACATTGATTCTTTCGATATGCTGTCAAAGATTGCGGCCACGGTTCCAGCCGGATCCGACGGCTTGATTTTCCACCCGTATCTAGGTGGCGAACGTGCGCCGTTATGGGATGCTAATGCGCGGGGATCATTCTTTGGATTAAACCGTAAGCACACTCGAGCACATATGATTAGAGCCGTTCTAGAAGGCCTGGTTTATAACCTTTACTCAGTAACACTCGCACTGCGTGAAGTGACTGGGAAACCAAAGGCGATTTTAGCTGCTGGTGGATTTGCGAAATCAAAGCTTTGGACCCAAATCATGGCGGATGTCTACGAAAGCGAACTGACCATTCCTGAATCATATGAAAGTGGTAGTTTAGCAGCCATGTTCTTAGCAAAAATGAGTCTAGGTTTGGAAGATAACTTGAATGATATTAAAAAATACATTGGGAAATCCAATACCTTTGAACCCAACCCTAAAGTTTACAAGAAGTATCGTGCTTTGATTCCGATCTACCTCCGATTAAGCCGCCAGTTTTCTAGTGAATACAAGAGTATTGCGGATTATCAGCGTGAATTTGCCAACGATGACGATCAAGATTAGACTATAGTCATCAAGATTTAGGAGTGAGTTCATGAGTGAATTCTTAACCATTGGTGAACCACTGGCTTTAATGGCTGCTACCCAGACAGGCCGGTCATTGGTCGATGCGGATCAATTTCAAAAGTTTGCAGCAGGCGCTGAATTGAACGTGGCGGTGGGCGTTGCAAGGTTGAAACATAGTAGCGCGTATTTGACTGCTCTTGGTCGCGATCCCTTTGGTGCTTTCATCATCAAGGAATTGCAAAAAGAGGGCGTTGCAACGGATTTGATTCAGCGGACTGGTAACCACTGGACGGGATTTCAACTCAAAAATCGGGTCAGTCAAGGTGACCCAGATACTTTTTACTTCCGAAAAGATTCGGCTGCTGCGCACTTTGATCAGAGCCAATTGAAGCGACTTTCATTTGATTCTTTGAAGGTATTTCATTATACCGGTATTTTCCCGGCAATCTCTGAAGATGCAATGACAACGACCTATGCGCTTCTTGATCAATTAGACCAAGATCCAGAAATCGTCACCACGTTTGATCCAAATTTGCGGCCGACATTGTGGGCAAATCAGGTGGAGATGATTCAAAACGTGAATCGACTGGCATTTCGGGCTAAAATCGTTTTACCTGGCCTCAGCGAAGGTCGGCAGCTAACTGGGTTAAAGCAACCGGAAGAGATAGCTGACTTCTTCTTGAGTAATAGCTCGACGACGCAAAGCGTTATCGTGAAATTGGGCGCTAAAGGGGCTTTCATGAAGATCCGGGACTCACAAGCAGGCGTCATTATTCCTGGGTACCATGTGAATCAAATCGTTGATACAGTGGGCGCAGGAGACGGTTTTGCAGCTGGATTAATCACCGGATTACTGGATCATTTATCGCTGCCAGATGCCATTTTACGTGGCAATGCAATTGGGGCCTTAGCTATCCAATCGCCTGGTGATCACGATGGTTATCCAGATGTTAAAGCCTTGGAACAGTTTCAAGAACGGCAATAAGGTTGACGATAAAATTAAACCAGTCTTGGTCTCAGCGGAATTGTTGAGATCAAGACTGGTTTTAATTTAAGATCAATTATTAGCTTTTTTTTGGATGGCTTCCCAGAGACCATTTAAATAACTGATGCCCATTGCTCTATCATATAGGCCATAGCCAGGGCGACCATTTTCACCCCAAATGTTGCGGCCGTGGTCGGAACGGGCATAACCGTTAAAATCACTGTCATGTAAGGCTTGCATGATAGCGTACATATCGAGTGAACCTTCGCTAGATTCGTGAGCAGATTCTTGAAACACGTTAGGGGCTATATGTTTAATGTTTCTTAAGTGAACAAATGGGACCCGCCCGGTGGGGACAAATTCACGAATGATGGCCGGGACATCATTAGCGGTGTTTTCACCCAAACTGCCTGTGCAAATGGTAAAGCCATTGTATGGCGAGTCAACTAAGGCAGCTATTCGCTTCATATCAGATAAATTCTTGTAGATTCTAGGTAAACCAAAGAGAGACATCGGTGGATCATCAGGGTGAATCGCCATCTGAATGCCAACTTCTTCGCAAACCGGGATGATGGCTTTTAAAAAGTATTTGAGATTTGCCACCAAATCTGACTCAGAGACGTTTTCATAACTCTTAAATAGTTGTTTTAATTGTGCTAAACGCTCAGGTTCCCAGCCAGGAAGCATCAAATTATTATCAGACGCCTTAATACGATTGAAAAGAACCTGTGGATCGCGCGGTAGTTTAGATAGGTCAAAACGCATTGACTGCGAACCGTCAGTTAATGGATAGTTTAAATCAGTTCTGATCCAGTCAAAAATTGGCATAAAGTTATAGCAAATGACAGTTACGCCAACTTTGGCCAGGTTACGGATCGTTTGAATATAATTTTCAATGTATCTGTCACGCGTAGGTGCTCCGGTTTTAATCGCATCATGAATATTGACTGATTCAATGACCTTCAGTTCAAAGCCATAAGCGTTGATCTGGTCACGTAGCTGTTTGATTTCGGTCAGTGGCCAAACGTCACCGACCGGAATGTCAGTCAACATGCCAACAATTTGACGTGTTTTAGGAACTTGTCGAATGTCCGCTAACGTGATTGGATCATTAGGGCCAAACCAGCGAAAGCTCATTTTCAATTGACTCAAAGAGGACACCCCTTATTTATTAGATAGGTCTAGTATAGCAAATTCCCGGTTGTTTGAGGGAAGTTGAGCGGTAAAAGAAAAGGACTACGCAACCGCGTAGTCCCTAAACATTAGATCTAAATTAGTTTTTGTCCATTGCGTGGCCACCAAAACCGTTACGTAAAGCCGAAACAACTTTACCGTTAAAGGTGTCATCTTGCATGGAACGGAATCGTTGCATAACAGCAGCAGCGATAACCGGCGTTGGCACAGCATGATCCATTGCGTCCTCAACAGTCCATTGACCTTCACCGTTGGAATGCATACGACCCTTGATCTTGTCCAGGTTAGGATCCTTTTCAAAGGCTGCTTCAGCCAGTTCCATTAACCAGCTACGAACAACTGAACCGTTGTTCCAGACTTTAGCAACAGCACGGTTGTCGTAGTCAAAGTCAGAAGCTTTTAGAACTTCGAAACCTTCACCGATTGCTTCCATCATACCGTATTCGATACCATTGTGAACCATCTTTAAGTAGTGACCTGAACCGGCCTTACCAGTGTAAAGGTAGCCATCTTTTTGTGAGATACCTTCGAAGAGTGGGCGAATGGTTTCAAAGACTTCTGGTTCGTCGCCACCGATCATGAAGTTTCCGCCATTAAGGGCACCACGCCAACCGCCTGATGAACCACAGTCAAAGTAGTGAACACCCTTTTCGCCTAATAGACGGTTGTGACGAAGTGAGTCTTTCCAGAAAGTGTTACCACCGTCAATGACAATATCGTCCTTGTTTAAAGCGGATGCCAATTGGTCAACAGTGGCGTCGGTTGGTTTGCCAGCGGGTACCATGATCCAAACAATTTTTGGAGATGGTAATTGACTGACCATGTCTTCAAGACTGGTTGCCTTAGCGGCACCGTAACCGGCTGCTTCGTCAACTAACTTAGTATCCAAGTCAAAGCCAACAACTTCATTATTGTTACGAATCATATTTTGGGCTAAGTTAATACCCATTTTTCCTAATCCGATTAAACCTAATTTCATCAGAAAAACTCCTCGCTTCATTTGACTAATATTTTACAACAAAACTAGTATATAAGATGTCCTCAAAAAGTGCAAGAGATTATGTAAAAAGTTTACATATTAATTTACAGTAATGAAACAATCCTACAAGTTTTTAATTAAGAATAAGGTGACAAAAGATGGCTGCTAGAAACCATATCAAAATGAGGGTCCACTTAAACTGTAGAAGCAAGGCGGCAATTTCTCTTATCATCGCGGGAAATAGCGAGGAAATAGTGGTTTGTGACCCTAGCCCGATGACGCTTAGATGGTGTTGACGTGCCAACAAGATACTGCGTGCAAGGTGATAATTGCTGGTGACGACCAAAATGATGGGAGGTTTAGGGCCGCGCCAGTTAGCTTTGATCAAAAGCTTACTGTATTTAAAATTGGTAGTGGTTGAAGTCGAATTTTCTTCTAACAGCATTTGGTCGAACGGCACACGATGAGCGTGCAAATACTTAGCCATTGCTGCGGCTTCTGTTTGTGGCTCATCATTGCCACGACCGCCGCTCAGAATAAAGAGGGGTCCGAATGGTTGCTGATTGGCGTACGCTAGCGCAGTATTTAAACGGCGTCGAAGCGTTCGTGAAGGACCAGCACTCGTTACTTTAGCGCCAAGCACGATAACGTAATCTGCACGTGGCGGTGTTTTTGGGTCGTGAACCAGCCAAAATGTTGCCACTAAGTAACTTGTCCCCACGAAAAACCAGGTTGCGAAACCTGTGCTTATAAGCTGAGCTATAATTTTTGTCGGCCAGAAAATGATTGGCAGTGCGATGAGCGCATCGAAAAGAGTGAGCGTGCAGGCCGTTGTTAGCCACATATAGCGTTGGAATTGATGATGCTTTACTAGCGGGTGGATACAAGCTAGGTCTAGTAGTGAGATGATGATTAGAATACTTAGTAGCAAAGTGCGCACTCCCTTCAGAAATTTCTTTAAACCCATTATACTGATACCAGTGCTGTTTGACACATTGACTTTTAGATGGACTGTTTGTACTATTATAGACAGCTATGAAACACCGAAGTAGATCAAGGGCAACGTTAAAGAAACTTAGCGGCTGCTGTAAGCTAAGCGACCCAGTCATCGAATTACAGTGCGGAGCGATTCAGCTATTGCTGGCGGGTCATGTCGATATGCATGTCGAGCGACGCTTTCATATACGTAGCGTAACTTGGGTGGTAACGCGGAATTTCAATTTCGTCCCTGTTAGTCATTGACTAATGGGGGCTTTTTTAAGTTTAAGGAGGATTCTTTTGACAATTTTAGATGAGTTAAAGTGGCGTGGTGCGATTAATCAGCAAACGGATGAGGCTGGTTTAAGTGAGCTTGTTAAGGATAAATCGGTTGGCTTATATGTGGGTATCGATCCGACTGGGGATTCAATGCATATTGGACATTTGATTCCATTTATGATCTTGAAGAGGTTTCAATTAGCTGGTCACCGACCTTACATTGTTATTGGAGGCGGTACTGGTTCAATTGGTGATCCGAGTGGCAAAAAATCTGAACGGGTTTTACAAACGATGGATCAAGTGCACCATAATGAAGCAGCCATTACAGCGCAGATGGAGCATTTGTTCGGGCAAGATGGCAGCTTTAGAATCGTCAACAATTATGATTGGCTTTCCAAAATCAGTCTGCTGAGTTTTTTGAGAGATTACGGTAAGTTGTTTAATGTTAACAATATGTTGTCTAAGGAAGTCGTTGCTTCCCGCTTGGAAGTAGGTATTTCTTTTACCGAATTCACTTATCAAATTTTGCAATCAGTTGATTTCCTTCATCTATATCAAAAAGAAGACGTTCAGCTTCAAATTGGAGGCGCTGACCAGTGGGGAAACATTACGGCTGGTATCGATTTGATTCATAAAATTGAGGGTCCTGATGCCAAGGCGTTTGGCTTAACGATTCCGCTGATGTTAAAAGCAGATGGTACCAAGTTTGGTAAAACTGCTGGTGGTGCGGTTTGGCTTGATGCTAATAAAACGACCCCTTACGAGTTTTACCAGTTTTGGTTTAATCAAGATGATCGTGACGTTGTTAAGTATTTGAAGTACTTTACTTTTTTGAGTCAAGATGAGATCAATGATTTGGCAGAGAAAGTTGCCAGTGAACCAGAAAAGCGTGAAGCTCAGAAACGGCTTGCAGAGGAAGTTACCGAGTTCGTTCACGGCAAGCAGGCTGTTGTTGAGGCAGAAAACATTTCAAAAGCGTTGTTCTCAGGTGATGTTTCAGCACTCTCTGCAAGTGAGATTGAGCAGGGCTTTAAGAATATGCCTTCGGTAGAAGTTAGCGCAGAGAAACGTAACATTGTGGAATGGCTAGTTGATGTGACTTCAATTGAATCATCGCGGCGACAAGCTCGCGAAGATATTAGTAACGGTGCCATTCGGATCAACGGTGAAAAGGTTACGGATGTTGAAGCTCAAATCGATCCTAATGCGCATTTTGAAGGCAAGTTTGTTATCGTTCGTCGGGGCAAAAAACGTTATTTCTTAGTTCGGGTGAAATAATCATCTAGTTTAATTCTGTTTGGCAAGCGGTGCTCTTTGATGGGGCCGTTTTTTTATAGCGTCGGGGGTTTAAAGATGTTATTGAACTGAAACGTATTTACAGACGTTTTATATTTAGGTGCAGATCACGAATTTATTGAGTACCAGATTTTTTGAAATTTTGATTGACCTTGGGAACTATAATTGTTAATATATTATTTGTTGTCGTTGAGAAGTTAACCAATGTGTACCAATTATGTCTTTAAAAGTTTTGTGGTTGACTTTGATTCTGAACAATGATATTGTAATATAGTTGCCTAATCGGTATCATCTTTTGAAAGAGATACCGACACAGAAAGTTTTTGTTGACTTTTACTTGGTAATTAGATATACTAAACAAGCTGATTCAGAAAAGAATTAGTAAGGTAGACCTTTGAAAACTGAACAAAGTTTCGTTTCACAAATGTGCAGGGCATATCGACTAAGGTCGG
>NZ_WNJO01000025.1 GCF_009720675.1 Secundilactobacillus folii
GACGGTTCACTTCGTTGATGAAGCGGGTGAAACCTTAGCTCCTGATATTGAGGTCACTGGTGTTACGAATGGTACGGTAGATCGAACAGCAGTTAGAAACCAGATTCAGCAAATCATCAATCAACAGTACAACCTGGTTTCGGATGGTACTGGGACGGTATTTAACAACGTTGATAACGATAACCAAGACTTTGAGGTTGTCTTTGCTAAGTTAGCTAACGCCCAGTTTACTATCGTACCGAAGTTGCCTGATGGCAGTCCTGTTCCCGGACACGAAAATGGCGAGTCAAAGACGGGTCTACCCGGAGAAACCATTCATTTAACACCGATTCCAGGTTACACGACAACGATAACCGATGTTGATGTACCGACAGACGATCCTAACGTGGTCGTGACTTACACAGCTGATCCGCAAAAAGCAACGATTCACTTTGTGGACCAAAGTGGTCAAACAGTAGCGACTGACCTGGTCATTGAAGGTAGCAGTGACTTAACGTTAGCGCGCACAGACGTTAATGCGGCCATTCAAGCAGTTCTGAACAAGAACTACAACTTGGTATCTAACCCAACGGCGACGAATAATTTTGACCATGACGATAACGTTGATCAGAACTTCACTGTTGTCTTCAGTAAACTGCCTGATGCTAACTTCACGGTAGTTCCGAAAACGCCTGATGGTAGCAACGTTCCTGGGTATCCTGGAGGAGTGTCAGAAACTGGTCAACCTGGTGATCCAATCAGTGTTCCATCAGTCGAAGGTTACACGCCAACTGGTACGGTTCCCGATGTTCCAACTAACGGCGGTTCGGTTGTAGTAACCTACAAACCGGATGTCCAACATGGTACGGTTCTGTTTGTGGATCAGGATGGCAAACAGTTAGCAATAGTGCAGGTAACTGGCGTCAGTGACGGTTCAATTGACCGTAGCCAAGGCGTCCACGCGGAAATTCAGACGTTGCTGAATCAAGGTTATAATCTGACGAGCGACGAGACTGCCACGGCTAAGTTCGACCACATTGATGGCGCGGATCAAACCTTCATCATTACCATGACTAAGTTGCCGCCGGAAGTCACTAATTCAGGTACCGGATCAAATACCGGCACGGGGACTATCACAGCACCGACTGAGCCTGATGAGAATTCATCGAATCCTAAGGTGACTGGTAAAACGAACAATCACCAAGGTCGGACAACAACTTCCAAAGGTGACGATGAAGCCAAGACCTTGACGCATGAAAATGGTTCAACGAGCGCGTCATCGGCACGCACAACGGCTGAGTATTCAAGTGCATCGAAGACGGCTGCCACTATGGCAAATAGTCCTCAAAACGGTACTCAATCTCGTCATCAATCACAATTACCACAAACGAATGAAAAACAAACTGTATTTGCACAAATCGGACTTGGCCTAATGAGTCTCTTGACCCTGTTTGGTCTCTTGGGCAAACGGCGGAAGAAGGAGGACGATAAGTAGTTTAGGTTAATTGTCAAGGATTCTAAAAAGAGAAGTATCAAAATTATGACGGTAATTTTGATACTTCTTTTTGTATTCTCAAAATCTAAACATTAAGAAAAGGCGGGGATTTCCTTGATCGAGATTAATTCTGGTGGCTTTTGCTATTTTTCGGTTAACACCTGCTATTAAAAAATGAGTTTCCCTAAATTCAGGGAAACTCATTTTATGATTGCTTTAAATTATTGAAACGTGCTCCACCAGGCTAGGACTTGCACCTAAGTCAACTTTGTCATCATTGCTGGCCAAGCCCGCCACCAATTCTGCCAAAGTCGCCTTAGGCTCCAGCCCTAAACTCCTTGTTGCGCGCTCTAGTAAATGACAACCGCCGTTTCAAGCGGTACCGTTGCGAATACGTGCTTCATTACTGACGGTGGTGTGTTGATGCAGCCGTGTGAGCCGTGCGTCAGATACCATGTGCCACCATAACGTGGTTGCCATGGCGAATCGTGGATACCAACACCGGTATTATCCACGGGCATCCAATAACTGACAGGCGAGGCGTACTTAGTGCCATTGTCGTTGTAACCACGCAACGTTGCGTTTCGCTGTTTACTCCAAACGACCCAGACGCCAGATGGGGTAGTGCCCTTCGGCGGCTTGCCCGTATCCACATCCGTTGAAATGACAATTTTGCCATTTTTATGGATCCACATGTGTTGCGCCGCTTTGGAGACTTCAACGTAAGTGCTGCCAATATCAGCACCATTCTTATGGTAACCACTGCCCTGGATGACTGGGGTACGAGTCGTGGTCTTACCAGAAAGCACCGTTTTCGCTAATTTTGGTGTTTCAGCAGTGACTTTAATACTCCAGCCATACAGACCTGCCGGCACCTTGACATACCGCCCTGAATGAGTCTTAAAGTGGCGCGCTTTATGGATGGTGCCATACTTGTAACTCAGTTTGGTGAGGTAAGTTTGAATGCGAGAATTATTGGTTGAAATTTGGCCGTTCTTGGTGGTCAGGAAACTAGCTATCGTATCACTTGGCACCTTAACCTTATGATCAGTAATTGTGTACGTGATCTTATTTTTCGCCAGTTTCTCAGCCTTAGTCTTTGCGGCCACCAGCGACTTACTATTTGCTAAAACGGTCGGTTTGACGTAGGCCTTCTTTAAACTGATGGTGGTTTGATGACTCTCAACAGCATTCTCTAAAGCGTTCTTGACCGATGTTTGGTTGATTTCAGTACCGTAAACTGGTTTTTGGATGGAAAATGCATGGTTGCTGTAAACAATTTTAGCATTATGCGTTTTTGTCCGGTTCTTTCCAGCTTTTGCGACTACTTGAGCTGCCAAGTGATTTAAGTCAGTGCTATTTAACGAACTGGGACTCAGCTTTTGATCATCCGCTGATGCGCTGATCGTATGCACTGGCCAAGCATAAGCGTTTTGCTTAGCCATCAGCGTTTTCAACTGCGACGTCGAATAAACCTTTAGACCAGCTTCCCGAGAGGAAAACGTAGTCAGAGTCTGACCGTTTTCAGAAACGCGATATTCCTGATTAGCCAACTTAGTTTGTAATGTTTCAGCTGCCTGTTGAGCAGTTTGGCCACCAACTTGAACGCCGCCAATTTCGGTGCCATTCAAGAAGTGGCTAGTATAGTGGTTCGTCCGCCAGCCGTATCCGATTCCCAGGATCGCGATAACGATAATTCCAGCGGAGACCCAACGTGAACGATGTTTCATTAGGTAGATCCTCCTCATGTGTCATCTATAAGGATACGGCATAATGGCATAAAACTCAATTTAAAAACGCCCTAATTTAAGGGCGTTTAGACGGATAATTGATACTATTTTGTGACTATTTCAGTGCAGCTAAACCATCCTGAGTCACTTTCTTTAAAGTGTCTGCAGAGGCTTTCATCTTTGCCTGCTCACGCTCACTTAATGGGACTTCGATCACGCCGGCCAAACCAGACGCGTTAATAATGCCTGGGGTACCAATGAAGATATCATCCAGACCATATTCGCCATCCAGTGAAGCACCGACAGGTAAAATTGCATTTTCATCGTGGAAAATGGCCTTAGTGATGCGCGCTAACGAAGTCGCAACACCATAGAATGTAGCCCCTTTACGATTAATGATCTCATAGGCTTTATGCATCACTTGATCTTCGAGTTCGTCTAAGTCAGACGATGTGATGCCGTGTTCTTCGGCAACCTGTCGTAACGGCTTGGAACCAATTGTCGCTTCGTCAAAAGCGGCAAATTCCGTATCGCCATGTTCACCCAGAACGTAGGCGTCAATACTGCGAGGATCCAAATTTAATTTCTTTCCCATAGCAACGCGTAGACGGGAAGTGTCCAGCGAAGTACCAGAACCAATCACGCGGCTCTTTGGGAAACCTGAGAATTTCCAAGTTGCGTATGTCAAAATATCGACCGGGTTAGCAGCTACCAAGAAGATACCATTGAAACCAGAATCCACGATTGGTTTAACGATTGAGCTTAAGATCTTTAAGTTCTTATCCACGAGGTCTAGACGAGTTTCACCGGGTTTTTGTGGTGCACCGGCAGTAATGACAACTAAATCAGCATCCTTTGCATCACTATACTCGCCGGAGTAAACACTCTTAGGCGCTGTAAATGCTTGGGCGTCTTCGAGATCCAAAGTGTCGCCGATCGTTCGTTCCTTGATGACATCGACAACGACTAACTCCTCAGCTAAACCTTGTTGCATTAAGGCAAATGCATAAGCGGAACCAACTGCCCCATCACCAACTAGTACAACTTTTTGATGGCCTTTTGACAATGTACCCACCTCTTCCTTTTAGTTTGTTTCATGGAACTGATTTTATTTTAGCATGGAACTGTAAGCGCTTTCTACTGTTTTGTTTGGCGAAATTTTTGATTTTCATTTGCGAGTTTGTGAAAGCCTGCCATGCAGGACTTAGCTTGGTACAATAAGACTTTTAGATAAAAGAATCTTTTTTTGAACTTGTGAGTTTGCAAGCGTTTTGATAGCAGATGAAAGGTGTACTAAACAATATAACTGTATTGGCAAGGTACTCTTATTAACATCTGTTGAATCCTGGAAGTCTTTGGTTCAAACGTCTTAGTTTTTCTCAAATACTCCTCTTCAGGTGACCAGTTGGAAACCGGATTCAAATATCGCTCCAACTGACAGCTTATTGCGTGAATGATTTAACCGCCGACTGAACGCCTCACATGCATTTCAGAAGAACATATGCTATACTTTGATAAGCAAGTTTAAGAGTTTGTAAGAATTGTTAACGCTGAACGGTATGGGCTATCGTTCAGCTATTTTGCATGTTTAAATAGATATAAATTATGGAAGCGGAGCGAAATTTTAAAATGAAAATGATCGTAGGTCTAGGCAATATTGGTCCACAGTATAAGCAAACCCGTCACAACACCGGTTTTATGGTTGTGGAACAGTTTGCGCAAAAGGCGGGCTTAACCTTTACCAGTCGCAAGATGGAGGCCAAGTTAGCCAGTGGCCAAGTTAACGGAGAAAAAGTCCTGCTGGTGGAGCCGACAACGTTCATGAATGAATCCGGACGAGCTGTAGGTGCTTTGATGCATTTTTACAAGTTAGAGTTAGCAGATTTAATTGTTGTCCACGATGATATGGATCTGCCCATTGGCCGGATCAGGATTCGTCCCAAAGGCTCAGCAGGTGGCCATAATGGCATTAAAAGTATTATTGCAGCCCTAGGAACCAGCGAATTTAACCGGATCAAAGTTGGCATTCAGCATCCGCAGCAAAGTACAGTGGTGAACTACGTCTTAGGCCGGTTCACGGCTGAACAGCGCCCGGTCTTTAATCAGGCCGCTGACCATGCTGTAGACGCCTTGTTCGACTGGGTTGCCGGAGAAGATATCCCAGACTTAATGAATCGTTATAACTAAGGAGTGAAGCTAAGTGCAACTGGCAGATTTTCTTATAAAAATGCCGCAGTATCAACAACTCGTTAATGGCTTCGATAGTCATCATCGCCAGTTGCTGACGGGGATTGCGGGATCAGCACGCGCTTTGCTGGTTCAAACGCTGCTTCAAGACCAGCAACGACCAATGATTTTTGTGACTGACACGATGTATCACGCTGACCAGATCACTGATGAACTTAGCGGTCAGTTAGCCGATGAACAGGTTTACGAATTTCCAGTGGAGGAACTGTTAGCGGCTGAAATTGCAACGAGTTCGCCGGAGTTCCAAAGCCAGCGAATTCAAGCTTTAAGTGCGCTGACCCAAAAGCAGCCAGCGGTGATCGTCACTTCAGTGTCGGGGCTACGACGGCAATTACCTGACCCAAAGATTTTTAGTGAGGCGCAGATCCCACTAGAAACTGGTGGCGACGTTGATCTTGAACAGTTGGTTTCACGACTGTTACGAATGGGGTACACGCGCCAAAAATTGGTGGATGCGCCCGGTGATTTTGCTGTTCGGGGATCAATTATTGATGTTTATCCACTGGATACTGAATACCCAGTTCGAGTGGATCTGTTTGACACTGAGATCGATTCTCTGAGGTATTTTGACGCTAGCACCCAGCGCAGTGTTGAAAACATTCAGTCGGTCACGATCCATCCAGTAACCGACCTGTTAATGACTCCTGAGCAGCGGCAAGTAGCAGCGGATAAGCTGACTGCTAAACTGGCCAAGGAACGCCAGCAACTGACCGATGACGATGGTGATCTGTTAGCAAATAGTATTACCCCCCTGATTGAGTCACTAACCAAGGGGGATGTTTCTGCCGAGCTGAGACTGTTTGCCGATACGTTTTTCGGTAAGACTAACATTCTCGACTATTTAGGTCAAAATGGTCTTTTGCTGGTGGATGATTATCCCCGGTTAAGAGACACCAACAAACAATTGGAAATGGATGAAGCAAACTGGTCGGTGGATAAGCTGGCAGCTCGCCAAATCTTTAGTGACCAGACGTTTGGTTTGCACTTTCAAGACGTCCTCAAAAACGATCACCACGCTGAGGTCTTCTTTGCGCTATTTCAAAAGGGAATGGGTAACATGCGCTTTGACGCCTTGATGGAAATTCAGACCCGAGCGATGCAGCAATTTTTTGGTCAGATGCCATTGCTGAAACAAGAAATTCAACGCTGGCAAGCTGGTAAGCAGACGGTGGTCATGATGATGGCTAACGAAGAACGGTTAAATAAGGTTTCTCAAACTTTGGATGACTTTGACATCAAAGCGGTGATGACTAAGGTCGATGATATTCAGCCCGGCGTCGTTCAAATTGTCCCAGCTCAGAGTCAAACAGGATTTGAACTTCCTGATGCCAAGCTGGTCGTCATTACCGAAGCTGAAATGTTTAAGCAGGTCACCAAGCATCATCGGCGGCGGGCAACGATGCAAAACGCTGAACGGCTGAAGAGTTACACCGACTTGAAGCCTGGCGACTACGTGGTCCACGTCAACCATGGGATCGGCCGCTTTGAGGGGATGCAAACCCTTGAAGTGGACGGTGTGCATCAAGACTACATGACGATCGATTACCAAAATGACGCGAAGTTGTTTATTCCGGTCAGCCAGTTGAATTTAATTCAAAAATATGTGTCATCTGAAGATAAAACACCACACATTAACAAGCTTGGCGGTTCTGACTGGACTAAGACCAAGAAAAAAGTGGCGGCTAAGATTGAAGACATTGCGGATGACCTGATCGAACTTTATGCCAAGCGAGATTCTGAGAAAGGTTACGCCTTTCCGCATGATGATAGTTATCAACACGAGTTCGATGACGCCTTTCCGTACTCAGAAACGCCGGACCAGTTACGGAGTATTGATGAAATCAAACATGATATGGAGAAGTCCAAGCCAATGGATCGGCTATTAGTCGGTGACGTTGGCTATGGTAAGACTGAGGTGGCCTTACGAGCGGCATTTAAAGCGATTGAAGCTGGTAAGCAGGTGGCCTTTTTGGTGCCGACCACGATTTTGGCTCAGCAGCATTTTGATACTATGACTAACCGGTTCGACGGTTATCCGGTCAATGTGGCGATCCTGTCTCGATTCCAAACTACTAAGCAGGTTCATCAGATTATCCACGGACTCGAAGACGGTAGTGTTGATATTGTTGTGGGCACGCACCGCCTGTTGTCCAAAGACGTGCATTTTAAAGACCTCGGACTCTTATTGGTCGATGAAGAACAGCGCTTTGGGGTCAAGCACAAGGAAAAATTGAAACAGTTAAAATCTAACGTGGATGTTTTGACGCTAACAGCCACCCCGATCCCTCGGACACTGCACATGTCAATGTTGGGCGTTCGTGACTTATCGGTGATTGAAACACCGCCTGCGAACCGGTTCCCGATTCAAACCTACGTGATGGAACAAAACGCCGGTGCGATTCAGGATGGCATTCACCGTGAAATGCAGCGTGGCGGCCAGGTATTTTACCTGCATAATCGCGTCGATGATATTGAAGAAACCGTTAACCAGTTAAAAGCGTTAGTGCCGGATGCGGCTATCGCCTATATTCATGGGCAGATGACAGAGGCTCAACTCGAGGGGATCCTCTACGATTTCATCCGTGGAGAGTATGACGTGTTGGTCACCACGACGATTATCGAAACTGGGATCGACATTCCAAACGTCAACACGCTGTTTGTTGAAAACGCTGATCACATGGGCTTGTCGCAGCTGTACCAGCTTCGAGGTCGCATTGGTCGTAGCAATCGCGTTGCCTATTCGTACTTCATGTACCAACCCAATAAGGTCTTGACTGAGGTCAGCGAGAAACGTCTGGAAGCAATTAAAGACTTTACCGAATTGGGTTCTGGTTTCAAGATTGCGATGCGTGACCTATCGATTCGTGGTGCTGGTAATTTACTGGGCAAGCAGCAGAGCGGCTTTATTGATTCTGTTGGGTACGACTTGTACTCACAAATGTTGTCGGATGCCGTTTCCAAGAAGCAGGGCAAGCAGTCGAAGCCCAAGACGGACGCGACCGTGGAACTTGGCTTGGAAGCTTATCTGCCAGAAAATTACATTGCTGATCAGCAGCAAAAAATTGAAATGTATAAGCGGATTCGACAGATCGAAAGTCCGGATGATATTTCAGAAGTTCAAGATGATTTAATCGACCGGTTTGGCGAGTACCCGGTGGAAGTGACAAACCTGTTAGCTGTCAGTCAGGTCAAGATCATGGCGGATGAAGCGTTAGTCGATAAGATCCACCGAATCAAAGATCGAATTACGGTCAGCTTCTCAGCCAAGGGTTCCGAGAAGTTTAGTGGTGAAGACGTTTTCAAAGCACTTTCGAGCACGAAGTTAAAAGCGACGGTTGGCATGAACAATGATCGGTTGGTTGTGACACTAGTGATCCAGCCGAAGATGACACCCCAAAACTGGATGGACGAGCTCACGCAATTTGTCCGCGCACTGCGTGAAATGATTGTTGAGCCAGCCACAAAATAGGTGAATTATGCAACGGAAAACGATGAAAACGGTGATGCAGGGCGCGTTATTACTCTCGGTAGCGTCACTGATCGCTAAAATTTTAAGCGCGGTTTACCGGGTTCCCTTCCAAAATATGGTTGGCAATACCGGCTTTTACGTGTACCAGCAGATCTATCCGATCTATGGTATCGGCATGACTTTTGCCCTAAGCGGCCTACCGATGTTTATCTCAAAACTGGTGGCGGAAACCGAAGACGAAACGGCTAAATACACACTGTTGGCCCGAATTTTCGTCATTATGGCGGGGGCTTCATTGCTGCTATTTGCCGGTTTACAGTTTTTCGCGTCGCAAATTGCTGCTGGCATGGGGGACCCCGGGCTGACTCCGATCATTCGTGCTGTTAGTTGGATGTTTTTGTTTTCACCATTTCTAGCGGTCAGTCGTGGTTATTTTCAAGGTGAATATGATATGCGGCCAACCGCAACGTCACAGTTGGCTGAACAAACAATTCGAGTGACGGTGATTTTGGTCGTCGCTTACTGGGCGATGCATCATCACTGGAATGTTTACCGAATGGGCTCCTGGGCGATGAGCAGTGCGGCAATTGCTGCCGTTGCTGCGTCAGCCGTCATGCTTTATTATGTGTTCAGGGATCGAATTAACTTTTTGGGACACTTGAGTGAACCAAATGGTCCAAGCTATCGCCAACTGGCTAAGCGCCTCTTGATAGAAGGCGGGACCATCAGTTTGTTTGCTTCAATGATGGTTTTATTGCAACTGGTCGATTCGTTTACCGTGATGCGCGGACTGATGCTCCACGGGTATTTACCGATCTGGGCCAAGGCAGTAAAAGGAGTCTATGACCGGGGACAACCCTTGGTGCAACTGGGTCTGGTGGTGGCGACGTCGTTTTCATCGTCGCTTTTACCATCGTTGACTCAGGCATTAAATCAGGGTCGCCGTCAACAGTTTATTAGGCAGGCCAATACGGTGATCCGGATGAGCCTGACCATCGCCACAGCCGCAGCAATTGGACTGGTAGCTTTGATGCCGGAAGTCAATCAATTACTATTTGGCAACCAGCAGGGAAATGGCATGCTTTCCGTTTATGTGCTCAGTATCATTTTTGCGACACTGATTATGATTTATAATAGTATTTTACAAAGTCTCAACCAATTTACCGTGACCATTGCCGGCCTCGGCCTTGGTCTGCTGATTAAACTGCTATTTAACGAGCACGCAGTCGTGAGCTTTGGTGCTGTGGGTGCCAGTTGGGTGACCGTGCTGTCGTTGCTGGTGATGGCCGCGTTTCTCATGGCACAGTTGCGAAAACAGCACTTAACGGCATTCACTAACGGCTTTTTGCTAAAAATGACTAGCGTTTCTTTTTTGATGCTGGTCGGCGTGCGCATCACTATGTTGGTGGCCAGCTGGTTTACTGGTGGACTGTCACCGCGGGTCATGGCATTAGCCAATGCAATAATTGGTATTGCGGTGGGTGCCGTGATGTTTATTTATTTAGCGTTAAAATTCAATTTACTAGCGCTGCGAGAGTGGCTTGTACTACCAAAAGCCGATCACTGGCTGCGCTGGTTCAAATGAAATCTGGAGGGTAACATGCGATTAGACAAATTTTTGAAAGTATCACGAATTATTAAACGGCGGACGGTTGCCAAAGAAATTGCTGATCAGGGTCGAATTACGATCAATGACCGGGTCGCGAAGTCTTCAACTGATGTATCGCCAAACGATGTTTTGGTGATCAAGTTTGGTAATAAGACCCTGACCGTTCAAGTCTTGCAACTGTTGGAAACGACAAAGAAGCAGGATGCTGAAAACATGTTCAAAATCATTAGTGAAGATTACGAAAAAGATTATCGCCAGTAGAACAAATTGGGCACGGTGCATTTAACACGTCAGAAACCTTGAGAGCTCAATGCTTACAACGTTTAAAGGGCTTTCAAACATGGTTAGGATTTTCTAAAAGGTCATAGACAACGCCCGCAATGGTTGCTATACTTCTTTGTGAGGACAAACGCATGGGGGCGTTAAAATGGCTAAGCAGTCTAACATCACACAACTTGATAATCATTACACGAGACAGGTGCAACAGCACAGTAATAAAGCAGTCCTGACTAAGCGGCGCAAGAAGCGTGCTCTGCTCATGGCGCTTCCTTTTTTGCTGGTGATGCTGGTATTGGGCTATCAAATTGTTGAGGCCAAGGTTGCAATGAACCGGACGAACGTTCAAATTGCACGGCAACAGCAAAAGTTGACGAAGGTCAAGAATACTCATAAACAGTTGGACGAACACGTGAAACTGTTGAACGACAAAGGGTATTTGGAGAATCTGATCCGTTCGAAGTATTACTTCTCTAAGTCGGGTGAGACGATCTACAGTTTGCCGAATGATAAAGCTGCAGACGTAACTGCGAAGTAAACGACCTATAAGGGACAAAAATGAAGCTGGTTTCGGAGTATACCGAATCTAAGCTTCGTTTTTATATAGAATATGAGAATTTGATTAAACCATGATTCGAAGTTCAAGCTGAACGTGCCCAAAATGTGCTATACTGTTCTTACAAATTTAAGGAGGAAATTCTTGTTTATGGCAATCGAGGTTGGAGCAAAAGTTGCTGGTAAGGTTTCAGGAATTACAAATTTTGGTGCGTTCATCGATTTGGGCGACCATAAAACTGGTCTGGTACACATTAGTGAGGTTTCAGACGGGTTCGTGAAGGATATTCATGACGTCCTTAAGATTGGTGATGAAGTCACGGTCAAGGTCCTTTCAATTGGTGATGACGGCAAGATTGCGCTGTCGATTCGCAAAGCTCAGGATAAACCAGAAGGTCAGTCCGAACGCGAGCATCACAATAATCGTGAGCACCATGACAATAACTATCATAATAACCACCGTGGCGGCAATGATTATCATCGCAGTAACAATGGCGGTGGCCGTTCACACAATAATGGGCACGGCAATTCCAACCACAAAGAAAGTTTTGATGACCTCATGTCCGGCTTTCTTAAGGAAAGTGAAGATCGGCTGGCAACCTTAAAACGTAATACTGAAGGCAAGCGTGGTGGTCGTGGCGGCCGTCGCAGCTAGTCATTAGATGACAATGGAACTTGAAGCGTCCGTTTTTGCAACGGGCGCTTCTTTAATATGGTGGAACGATAACGAGGCGAAAAATGGATCTTAAGTGGCAGTTTAATAAACTAGCGGCGGATGCTTCCTGGGCACAATCTGGTCAGACCATCATCGTCGCTGTTTCAACCGGTGTCGATTCGATGGTCTTATTGGACTTGATGCGTCAGCAGGCTAAAAATCATCATTGCCATTTGATCGTGGCTCACGTGAACCATGAATTGCGCCGGCAAAGTGAGCAGGAACAAACGTATCTGGAGAACTATTGTGCCCGTTATCATTTGACTCTGGCAGTTAAACATTGGCCGGCTGCGGACCATCCAGCCCACGGCATTGAGGCGGCTGCCAGAGCATTTAGGTACCACTTTTTCTCAGGCTTGATGATTAAGTATCAAGCCCAGACACTGATGACTGCCCACCACGCCGATGATCAGGCTGAGACCATTTTAATGAAGTTAGTTCGGGGTGGTTTGCTGGAACAGCTGCAGGGCATTTTACGCCGTCAATCGTTTGCTTCTGGGCAGTTAGTCAGGCCGCTGTTGCACTTTAGTAAGCAACAGTTAACCGATTACGCGTGCCAGCATCGCATTCGTTGGTTTGAAGACGAGACGAATACTAGTAACACGGTGTTTCGCAACCGCCTTCGTCACCACGTGATTCCCGCCTTAAAACGGGAGAACCCGGAGCTGCTCTTGCATATTCAACAGTATAGTGAGCAGCTAACTCAGGTGCTTCAGCTGGCAGAGGATAGAACCAATGAACTACTGGCGGCAATTCAACTGCCTGGTAAAGGATACAGTGTCAGTCAGTGGCGGATGTTAAATGCCGTTGAGCAGCAGGCGGTTTTAACCGCCATCATGCAACGGGCTGATTTACCAGTTCGAAAGTCTTATTTGGTTGAAAGCAGCCAATTGCTGGTCAATCGGGGGAAACCGTCTGGCCAAATCAATCTAGCTAATGGTAAAGCGTTGAAAAAAGCGTATGATTCGTTTTCAATTAGCGACGCGTTAAAAGTTACTGAAAATGGCAATCCAAGCTCAGAAATTGTGGTAATATCTAACCAGTGGGTTCGGCTGCCTCATGGGCAAGCGATTCGTTTGCGTCCTGTCACTGATTTTCACGCTTTGGGCGGGGCACACATGGCACTCCAGTTACACGCACAGGAACTGCCGCTTCGAGTCCGTTCAGCACGAATGGATGACCACCTTCGATTAGCCTCAGGTGGCCATAAAACAGTTCGTCGGCTTTTGATCGACCATAAAATTGGTCTGGAGAAGCGGCAGAGTCAGCTAGTGGTTGTCACTGCTCAAGATGAAATTCTTTGGCTGATCGGGGTGCAGCGAAGTGCACGACCGTCAGGCTATGCCAAGCCCAATTATGAACTAGATTTAAAACAAACTGACTAGAGGAGCAATCATATGAATAACGATATCGAGCGTGTTTTATACAGCCAAGATGACATCAAAGCTGCCTGCCAGCGACTTGGTGCTGAGATCACGCGGGATTACGTGGGGAAGAAACCGCTGTTCATCGGCGTGTTGAAGGGCGTTATTTTTTTCATGACAGATCTGATGCGCGAACTTGATTTTTTAACGGATATAGATTTTATAGACGTGTCTAGTTACCATGGTGGTACGGCTTCAAGCGGCGAGATCACTCTCGTTCACGATGTTGATACAGATATTTCGGGTCGCGACGTGGTCGTGGTTGAAGATATCTTGGATACTGGTCGCACGCTTGCCTACCTGCAAAAACGGCTTGGTGAGCGGCAACCTAAATCACTAAAGGTCTGTACGTTATTAGATAAGCCTGAAGGCCGAACTGTGGAAGCTAAAGCTGATTACGTCGGTTTTAACGTGCCTAATGAATTTCTAGTTGGTTATGGATTGGACTACAATGAATACTACCGAAATTTACCGTATGTAGGTGTTCTAAAACCCAAAGTTTATGGGAAATAGAGCTTTGGTCAAAAAAGGTCAAATTTCCGAATAAAATAATAGTCAAACAAGGTCAAATGTGATAATATGATTTCTATCAGCGGGGGAATTAAACCCCAGTTTCGGTCCTGATCAAATGGGAATCGAAGTAAGGAGGCACTAAATGAACAATCGAAGAAATGGACTTTTTCGAAATAGTCTTTTCTACATTGTGATCTTCTTGTTGGTCATGGGCGTTATTTACTTCTTCCAAGGGAGCAACTCAAACTCACAGTCCCAAGAGATTCAATCAAGTGAGTTCATCCAACAATTAAAAGATAACAAGGTCAAGAGCTTTTCGGTTCAACCTTCTGGTGGCGTTTACAAAGTTACTGGGGTTTACCGGAATGCTCAAAAGGCTAAGACTCAGACTGGCTTTACCCTCGGTGGTAATACGAGTACTAAAGTTACTAATTTCTCCACAGCGGTGTTGGAAAACAACTCCAGTGTGACCGAAGTAACGCGTTATGCACGGGCACATAACATTAAGATGAATACTAAGCCTGAGCAGTCGAGCGGTTTTTGGGTAAACCTGTTGGTCTACGTCTTACCATTGATCGCGTTCATTTTCTTCTTCTACATGATGATGGGTCAAGCCGGCCAAGGTGGCGGCAATGGCAAGGTCATGAACTTTGGCAAGTCCAAAGCAAAGCCAACTGATAGCAAGGAGAACAAAGTCCGGTTCTCTGATGTTGCTGGTGAAGAAGAAGAAAAGCAGGAACTGGTCGAAGTTGTCGAGTTCCTGAAAGATCCAAGGAAATTTGTCTCACTGGGCGCGCGGATTCCATCCGGTGTGTTACTTGAAGGACCGCCTGGAACTGGTAAAACCTTACTAGCTAAAGCGGTTGCTGGTGAAGCTGGGGTACCTTTCTACTCCATTTCTGGTTCTGACTTCGTTGAAATGTTCGTCGGTGTTGGTGCTAGCCGGGTTCGTGACTTGTTTGATCAAGCCAAGAAGAACGCGCCTTCCATCATCTTCATTGATGAAATTGATGCGGTTGGTCGGCAACGTGGCGCTGGTATGGGTGGTGGTCACGATGAACGTGAACAAACCCTGAACCAATTGCTGGTTGAGATGGACGGTTTTACCGGTAACGAAGGTGTTATCGTGATGGCCGCTACTAACCGTTCTGATGTTTTGGATCCTGCTTTGCTTCGTCCGGGTCGTTTCGACCGGAAGATCTTAGTTGGTCGTCCTGATGTTAATGGTCGTGAAGCAATTTTGAAGGTCCATTCTCGTAACAAACCACTGGCTAATGATGTCGATTTGAAAGAGATCGCCAAACAAACCCCTGGGTTCGTGGGTGCTGACCTTGAAAACCTACTGAATGAAGGTGCGCTGCTAGCTGCCAGAAGGAATAAGACCCAGATCGATGCTTCTGATATTGATGAAGCTGAAGACCGAGTTATCGCTGGTCCAGCTAAACGTAACCGGGTAATTAGTAAGACCGAGCGTGAGACGGTGGCCTACCATGAAGCCGGTCATACGATCGTCGGACTGGTCTTAAACGATGCCCGAGTTGTTCATAAGGTAACCATCGTGCCACGTGGTCGGGCTGGCGGTTACGCCATCATGCTACCACGTGAGGATCAAATGCTGATGAGCAAAAAGGACGCTAAGGAGCAAATGGCTGGTCTGATGGGCGGTCGTGCGGCCGAGGAATTGATCTTTGATTCCGAATCATCTGGTGCTTCGAATGACTTTGAGCAGGCGACTCAAATTGCCCGCGCAATGGTTACTCAGTACGGGATGAGTAAAAAGGTTGGGACGGTCACACTTGAAAGCGCTGGTCAACAACCATTTGCCGGTGCGGCTTATGGTCAAAGTCCAGCTTATTCACAAGCGACAGCTGCGGCTATCGACGAGGAAGTTCGCCGCTTGACTAATGAAGCTCATGAAACGGCTCGGAAGATTATTTCCGAACATCGTGAACAGCATAAGATCATTGCTGAAGCACTATTGAAGTACGAAACTTTGGATGAAAAGCAGATTCTCAGCCTCTATAATACGGGCAAGATGCCTGATAAGAACGCTGAAAGTGAATTTCCAAGTGAAAAAGCTGCTACTTTTGAAGAATCCAAGCGAGAACTTGAACGGCGCGAAGCACAACGACACGCAGAGAATCAAAATAAGAATGAGCATCATGAAGATTCAGATGATCAGCTCAAGCCTGACGACACGGGTGCATCAGATGATACCAATTCTGATCAACCGAAGTCCGAGACCCCATCTGATCATTCGGATGACGATGATGATATTTAGTGGTTCCTAAAAGACGCAGGCTTTGCTTGCGTCTTTTTGTATGTTGAATATTGATGGTGAGACTAGCATCAGTGTTCTGCTGTGTCAGCCTGTAACTTGTGTTATAATATTTCAGAAATTTAGATCCGGAGGAAAAATATGGCAGATTATTTAATCAAAAGTGTCGTTGATGACGGCCAGTTTCGGGCTTATGCCGTTGATGCAACCGAGTTAGTTCGAGAAGCACAACAGCGTCATGATACTTGGTCGGCAGCTTCTGCAGCACTTGGTCGCAGTCTGGTTGCGACTTTAATGTTGTCGTCATCCGTGTTAAAGGGTGATGACACCTTGACTGTGCGGATCAATGGTGGCGGACCCGTGGGTGGTATCGTGGTTGATGGCAATGCTAATGGCACTGTGAAAGGTTATTTGCAGAACCCACACGTCAATTTACCACTCAATGACCGTCATAAGATCGATGTAGCTGCTGCGGTCGGCGTGCAAGGGTCGTTGTCAGTGACGAAAGACTTAGGGCTTGATAAGCCGTATACGGGGCAAGTACCATTGGCTTCTGGTGAAATTGGTGACGATTTCACGTATTACTTAGCTCAGTCCGAACAAATTCCATCAGCCGTTGGGGTTTCGGTTTTCGTCAATGACGATAATTCAATTCAGGTTGCCGGTGGTTTTTTGATCCAGGTTATGCCCGGAGCTAAGGACCAGGCGATTAACCATTTGGAACGCCGCCTGAAGGAAGTGCCAATGGTTTCTGAGCTATTACTGGATGGCCAAAAGCCCGAGGATATGCTGAACCTGTTATTTGGGAAAGAGCACGTTAAAATTTTGGATCGAATGCCAGTCAGTTTTAAGTGTAATTGTTCGAAGGCTCAATTTGCTAAAGCCCTGGCAAGTATTTCTAAGGATCAGCTTGAAGAGATCATTGAGCAGGATCATCACGCTGAAACAGTTTGCAATTTCTGTAAGAATAAATATGAATTTAGTGAAGCCGAACTACGTGATATTTTAGCAACGATGTAAAGAGTTCCTGAAACATTAGGTAAATGCGTCAAAATTGTGCTATGATAGCTAACGCGAAAAAGTTAGTGAAGAAATAGAAGTCGAAAGTTAACTGAGGTGAGCGTATGGAATGGCAAATTGGCGACGTTAAGATTGCTAATCAAGTCGTTGTTGCACCGATGGCAGGAGTAACTAACTCCGCTTTTCGTGTGATTTGTAAGGAATTCGGTGCCGGGCTTGTGGTCTGCGAAATGATTTCGGACCGTGGCATTATGTACCATAATCAAAAAACACTGGACATGATGTTTGTTGATGCCAGTGAACATCCAATGAGTATCCAAATTTTTGGAGGTACAAAGGAAACTCTGGTTCAAGCAGCTAAGTTTGTAGATCAAAATACCGCTGCTGATATTATCGATATCAATATGGGGTGTCCGGTCAATAAAGTGGTGAAGACAGACGCTGGTGCGAAGTGGTTGCTGGATCCAAATAAGGTTTATGAGATGGTTTCGTACGTGACTGACGCAGTTAAAAAACCAGTTACGGTTAAAATGCGGACCGGCTGGGACGACAAGCACATTTATGCAGTTGATAATGCGCTGGCTGCGGAGCGTGCAGGAGCCTCTGCTTTGGCGATGCATGGGCGAACTCGCAAACAAATGTATCAGGGTCATGCAGACTGGGATATTTTGAAAGAGGTTGCCAGCCAACTCACGATTCCATTTATGGGAAATGGTGATGTTAGATCCGCGGAGGACGCTAAACAGATGTTAGATCATACTGGTGCGGATGCCGTTATGATTGGTCGAGCAGCAATGGGTAATCCATGGATGCTTCGGCAAACTGAACACTATTTGGCCACGGGTGAATTATTGCCCGAACCAACTCCGGAAAAAAAGATTCAAACGGCTAAGGAACATTTGCATCGGCTGGTTGAATTAAAGGGTGACTACATTGGCCCCCGAGAATTTCGTGGTCAAGCCGCCTACTACTTGAAGGGTATTTCTCATTCTGCTCGGACGAAAGCTGCCTTGAACAATGCTGAATCTGAACAGGAAATGAATGATATTTTTGATAGTTTCCTGGAGAAGTTGGCAGCTTTAACGGTTAATGGCAGATAATTTTTAAAAAAGCAGGCAAAAGAGCTTGCTTTTTTTATTGAGGGTTGTCAAAATTAAAAGCGGACTATTTATTAGAAGATGGAGGTATTAGTGTGGCTGGAAAAGATAAGGAAATGAATGACCAACTACGGGTGCGTCGCGAGAAGATGGACGAGTTGCGCGAAGCCGGAATTGACCCTTTTGGGCACCGATTCGAAAGAACATACTTGGCGGCACAATTGCATCAGGAGTTCGGCGACGATGACAAAGAGGAATTAAATGATTTGCACAAGACTGCGATCATTGCAGGTCGAATTGTCTCCAAACGAGGAAAGGGTAAGGTCGGTTTTGCAGATTTACAAGACCGTTCTGGCCGGATTCAAATCTATGTTCGACGTGACATGATCGGTTCCGATGTTTATCACTTCTTCAAACGTGCGGATATTGGTGACCACATTGGTATCGAAGGCGACATTATTAAAACGGATATGGGCGAGCTGACCGTTCGCGCAACGAAGTTTACTTTTCTGTCTAAGGCTTTACGACCGTTACCAGAAAAATACCACGGCTTGCAGGATAAGGAATTGATCTACCGGAAGCGGTATTTGGACTTGATTTCTAACCGTGGTAGTTTTGAGCGTTTCAAGAAGCGGAGTAAAATTATTTCTGCTGTTCGCAGTTATTTAGATGGTCTAGACTTTACCGAAGTTGAAACGCCGGTTCTTCACAATCAAGCTGGCGGTGCTAATGCGCGCCCATTTATCACTCATCACAATGCTTTAAACATTGATTTGTACTTAAGAATTGCTTTGGAGCTGCATTTAAAGCGACTGATTGTTGGTGGTATGGAACGGGTCTACGAAATTGGCCGTGTCTTTCGAAATGAAGGCATGGACACCCGTCATAATCCTGAGTTCACGATGTTGGAGAGCTATGTCGCCTACTTCGATTTTCACGATGTGATGGACGAAACTGAAGGTATTTTCAAGGCTGCGGCGGCAGCTGTTACTGATGATGGTAAAGTCACTTATCAGGGTCATGAAATTGATCTGAATAAAGACTTTGATCGTATTCACATGGTTGATGCCGTTAAGAAGTATACTGGGGTTGATTTCTGGCCCAAAATGAGTGTTGATGACGCCCGTAAGTTAGCAGACGAGCATGGCGTACACTATGAAGACTACTGGGCAGTTGGTCACATTATTAATGCCTTCTTTGAAGACTTAGTTCAGCCTAAACTGGATCAACCGACGTTTGTGTACGGGCACCCAGTTGAAATCTCGCCGTTGGCTAAAAAGAACCCGGATGATCCTCGCTTTACGGACCGTTTTGAGCTCTATATTTTGGGTAATGAGTATGCTAATGCCTTTACTGAGTTAAATGATCCGATTGATCAGCGTCAGCGGTTCGAAGCTCAGGTTAAGGAACGCGAGCAAGGAAATGAAGAAGCTGAAGGCATTGATGAAGATTTCATTGAAGCTCTTGAATATGGTATGCCGCCAACTGGTGGCTTAGGCATCGGTATTGATCGGATGGTTATGTTGTTGACGGATGCCGAATCAATTCGTGACGTTTTGCTGTTTCCAACAATGCGTCCTGAAGAATAGATTTTTGATTGAGCACTGACCTTTGGGTTGGTGCCTTTTGTTTAAAATGCAGGGGGTATTCGGTAGTATTTTAGCTTTCTAGGTAGATATTTTTTTTGCAATTTTGATAGTGTTAAGATCGTTGTTTAAGAATTTGTAGACGTCATTTTTAAGTGCTTTATGGGCAATGGAATTTTTGTTATCTGATTTTTTAGCGAAAATTTTCAGAAAGTGGGTATTTTATGTTGACGTGATTTTAGATAGCTGGTATAGTAGTTATCGTTGTCAAAGCGATGACTTTTTGACGGCTTGCTTATTTTGAATAAGTATTCAAATAAGTTATAAAAAAGCGTTGACATAAAACATGTCAACATGATATGATTTAGAAGTTGTCGTAAGGCAGCTACTTTAAAT
>NZ_WNJO01000026.1 GCF_009720675.1 Secundilactobacillus folii
AAACCAGGAATCCACGGCGCTCTTTACTTGCATTCTGGGATCTAACCAAGTTTTGTCCCACTCTCGGCTAAACCTGTATCATCGGGAAATTAATTTTAATTAGTTGCAGGTGGCTGCCGGAGATTACCGACCCAGCGCTTTATAAAGTGCCAAATAACTGCCACAAAGATTGGTGCAATCAAACCAAAGATAACTTCAGTCCACCAAAAGTTGATGGTTGGGAACTTACCAATCACGTCGAAAAACATTTTGTGGGAATACATGATTACCCCAGAGTACCAGCCGATCGGCAGCAAAAACTTAAACCACCCTAGCCTAGTCATGTAATCACTTAAGATAAAGACGCCTAAGCAAAGGGTTAATGGAATAAAAGCGCCTAAGAACGAATTGGCAATTGTGTGGGACTTCAAGTAGAAGCTAAATCGCAGCACACCCTGATACTTACGCACGATCAAAATCGCGTAAACCAGTAAAATTGATAGGGCAATAGCTGGTTTGTGCGGCAACCGGGAGTAGTAACGAAAACCGTAATAACCGCAAAGCATGTAAAGTGATGCAATCAAAACGATGTCGGCATCCCACGGGACGTATTTAAACTGGAAGAAGTGCATATGAACATAGGTCATACCACTCATGTACATCATCAAAACGATGAAAAACTGAGCGGGAATTGAATCGACCCAAGAAATAATAGCAACGACCACGACCAGAGTCAGGATGTAGACGGTCATGTACCAAAAAATGGACAGTTCGTGATTAAGGGTGGCACCACCATAGAGCAGCCGCACAAAGTAAAGCGCTGTGTACTTCCAAGTTTGAGCGCGCAGGAAGTGGCTGATTAAAATTAAAATACCACCGGCAACAAGGTAGGTACGGACATTCGGAAAGATCCGTTTTCCAAGAAAGGCTTTAAACCCTTGCCAGCCCTGTTGAATTGGTTTTAAAAAGAACCCGCTGATGATGAAGAACAGCGGCATGTGCCACCAATAGATGGCGGAAAAGGCTGTACTCATCATGGGGTGCTGATTAACCAGTGGGTGGATGGCATGGCCAGTCACAACGGCGATCATGCCAATGGCTTTCGCCATGTCGACCCACTCGATACGTTTACCCATTTTTTGTCTTCCTTTCAAAAATGTATCTGTTAACCATTTTACAGATTTTTATAGGAAAAACACGAGTGTTACAGAAACTTAATGTAGCCTTTAGAAAAGAGAAAGGTTTTCCAAAATTTAAACACCTTGAAGCTACTTCAAGTTGTTTTTTGGTTCCCATTATGGTGTTGAAACTACCCCAATTGAATTTCATTTTGTCAACAACGAGTAAAGTTTAATCACACCTCATTAGCTAGCATCCAATTTCAGTCAATTCCAGCAAACAACCCCCAAATATGCGATAATGAGGTATCACTTAATACTGGAGAGATTATTTTGAAACGGGATACATATCGCTTACCGGTGTGGTTAACCTACACACTGGCCTTTCTCATAATCGTGATGCTCACTTTTGGTGCACTTCACGCCACTGGCAGGACGACCATTTGGAGCTTAGATGGTATCGCCCAGCATTACCCAATTTTAAAGGAATTTTACCGGATTCTTCATGGTACCGCCCACCAATCGCTTTTCAGCTGGTCCTGGAACCTTGGCCTCGGCGCCAATCAAATGACGACCTTTGCCTATTACGTCGTCGGCGATCCGTTCAGTTATCTGATCGGCTTATTCCCGGCTGATCAAATTGAACTTGGTTATACGCTGCTGACAATTTTACGCCTTTACTGCGTGGGCCTGTCCTTTCTCGTGCTGGCAAAGCGCTTTCATTTTAAGCGCGGTGGAATGGTTTTTGGCGCGTTGATCTACACCTTTAATGGCTTTGCCTTCTACGTCAGTTATCACCACCCGTTTTTCTTATTACCAATGATTTTCTTTCCACTACTATGCCTCACGATCGACCGCGTTCTCCAAGGTAAATCCTGGTGGTGGTTTGCGATCGTGACGGCTGCCATTTTGATCTGTAACGTCTATTTTGCGTATCTGCTGGCATTCGGTGCAGTACTGTTCCTAATCATCCGTTACGCTGATTTAAAGCACAAATCAGTTTCCATGCCCAAGCTTTGGCAAATTTTCAGTCGACTGCTGGTGGCCATCGTGTTATCAATTCTCATTGCCGCAGTGATTCTACTGCCAAACGTCTTAGCGATGATGCACAGTTCCCGGATGGGTGGCTCCATCTTCGCAAATAATCTACTGGTATACCCGGAAGTTTACTACCGCACACTCCCTGACAGCCTGCTGACTTCAAACGGCACCATCTACTACTGGGGCTTGATTGCCACCAGTGGCTTGACACTGATTGCCATGGTCTGGATGTTCCGCCGCTTTAAACGTTATTTGGCACTCAATATCACCATGATCCTAATTGGCATTGGTCTAATATTCCCGGCAGTGGCTGCCACTCTAAACGTTATGAGCACACCTTCTAACCGCTGGCTAATGCTCGCCCAACTGGCGTTTGCCTTAGTGGCTGCAACCCTCATTGATCACCTGGATAGCTATACAGCACGTGATTTCGCGTTGCTGTCTGGTATCGTAGGGTTGCTGATCATCGCCATTTGGTTTGCCAACGGTGACCTCTTTAAATTCCGGCAAATTCAGCTATTGACCTACTTTGTTTTCATGCTGTTCGTATGGCTGATCAGTCTCTTTTTACTCCGGCCTCAGCTAGTACGACCATTAAAGTTAGGCTTGCTGGGCTTAGTTATGTTAAATGCAGTTACGACCGGTCTCAGTTTTTACAGTGATAATTACAGCGGTGCTCCTGCCAATGAACTACCGGTTAAAACGGCGTCAGAATGGTCGAAATGGTACTTTGATGGCGCAGATCAGTATTTGCACCGAACCGATAACTCTTTTTACCGGACTTCCACTACCAACGACTATTACACCATGATGACGGTGGGCAATAACATTCCGATGCTGCTCAACACCCATACCATTAGCTCATACTACTCGGTTCAAAACGGTAACGTCAATCAGTTTAATCAACAGTTGGCTAACTTCCAAAATAGCATGAATAATCCGACCAGCGGCGTTGACACGCGCGGCTCGATGTTATCGTTACTAAACGTCAAATACCTCTTTGCCCGTCAAGATGACATTTTGAATAAAAGGGCAGTACCGTATGGCTTTTCACCGTTAAAAACGAAATCAGGACAGCCCGTTGTCATTAATGACCACCCGGTTTATTCCGTCGGCAACGGGACTGGAACGGTGATTTTGAAAAATCGCTATGCCTTACCGTTAGTTTATACGCAAAATACCCAAATCAGTGCCAATGTATTTAACAAACTAACCTCCCTTCAACGCCAAGAAGCGTTGCTGGAAGGCGCGAAAGTTGAGCACTCGATTTCAGGCATTAAGGCGACCCAATTGAAAATACCAACTAAACATGCCGCTTACACCGTTCAACTGACCAGCCTACCAATTTTGAAAATTACGGATATGATCAATTATCGCCTGCAGCACAATACGAAGCAGTCGTTGTCAGCTGCCGTCACAAAAGGGCCGCTGTCACCAAAAGAAGCGATGACGTATGCGGCTGCAACTGGGCTGGACCAGCCTTCTGAATCAGACAATAAATTGCTATCTGATAACCAAACCATCATTGACAATAATGCTGAAACTAACGTCAACGGCCTGCACGAAATGACCAGTGACATACTGGGCCAACCACAAAGCTACAGTTTAAAGCTCAAGCAGCCAAAGCAATACCAGGGAACCGAACTGTATCTGGACCTGTCAGGTATCTCATCCAGCTTTCCAGACACCGCTAAACGGCTGAACTACTTTGCAACTCAAGCTAAAATGGCTGGGACACCCTTACCCAGCGGACAGCAGCGGAATAATTGGCGGACGATTATCAACACACCACTATTTAATGCCTACACGCTCACTGTCGGGACAAACCGTGGCAAAACCACCTTTAATCAGCTCGGCATCAATAACTTGTCAGATTACGAGCCTAAACATCATTTACTGATCAATCTAGGCTACTCCAACCAGTTGCGCAAAACGATCAATCTCTCCTTTACTGGCGCAGAACGAATCAACTTCAAACATGTCAAAGTCATTGCAGTCCCCTATGGTGCCAATTATCGTCAGGCAACCACTAAGCTGCAGAAGACGGGCCTCAGTAACCAGCAAGTCACTAATAATCGAGTCAGTGGGCGCTCAACTGGAACATCGAAGCGAATCTTAACCACCAGTATTCCATACAGTAGTGGTTGGCAGTTAACCGTCGACGGTAAAAAAACAGCCACCCAAGTTGTCAATTCCGGTTTTGTTGGCGCAGTGCTGCCAGCTGGTAGACACCAAATCGTGTTGAAATACCGAACACCTGGACTGCAGACCGGCCTCTGGTTGACGATTGCAGGCATTATTTTAGCTGCGTGTGCGGGAGGCTGGCAACTGCTGAGATATCGACGTTTAAAGGCCCAAAGCGTTAAAATCATTAACGGTTAGTAGGACGCTTTAAAGCCTTTTTAAGAAATGCCTCAATGTCATTGCAATTGGCTGCGCAATCAGCACTCTAATACTTATTCGGTTGTGCAACGTCGCAGGTTCAGTTTATGGTGATCGCCTAGCGGGTCACACCACTTGGTGAAAACCCTATCAACCATGCTATAATGGGACTTAATCACAATGCATTTACATCATAGGAGGTTCCATTTTGAAAACAATTACTGCCTATTTCGTTCGGCACGGTCAAACCATGCTGAACCACTATAACAAAGTTCAGGGCTGGATCGATTCCCCACTAACCGAAAAAGGGATTGCTGATGCCAAACGCGCTGGTCAACAGCTAAAAGCAATCGATTTTAACGCTGCCTACAGTAGCGACTCCGGACGTGCCATTCAAACTGCCAACCAAATCTTGAAAGCTAATCCGGACAACATCAATATCATCAGTTACCAATACCCTGAATTCCGGGAGCAGAGTCACGGCTACTTTGAGGGTGAAAACCTTGAGCAAATGTGGCAGTTCGTCGGTGAACAGGTCAAGCTGACTTCTGAATCAGCCGTGTTGGGCACGTACGGTTTGGAAAAGGCCCGCGATTTGATCCACAAAGCTGACCTTTACGGCGATGCCGAAAGTAATGACATGTTCTGGAAACGCCTAGACCGCGGGTTCGATAAGTTACGGGCCAATTCCAGCGATGGCGACCAAGTACTGGTCGTTTCACACGGGATGACCATCCGTTCCATTATTGACCGTTACGCGCCGGACCTTGACGAAGGTGTGGCCACGATCAACGGCAGCATTACGAAGCTCGAAATCACCGATGATGACATTAAGGTGGACTTCTTTAACAAAATCGACTTTGTCGCTAAATAAAAAATATTGAGTGTAGCTCATTCGAATGTCAAAAATAAGGTGATAACAGCTGAATGCCAAAATTGTTAGTCAACTGTTATCACCTTATTTTGTCGCATTTAAAAATAAATTTTGGCTTGATCATCTCACTGTGCCTGTGACCGCACGGGTTCTAGCTGAAGATCATGCAACTCGACCTTATCCAGACCAACAATTACCCGACCCATCAACTCCATAAGCTTCCAGTGATCATTAGGGTGATGCTCCGTGACGGTCACCATAACTGTTCGTTCATAAATTCGTTCCACTGTCCCTACAAATGGGCAGGTTAAATTTCCGTTTGGCTGACATTTAACAACATCGTTTAGTTTGATCATTTTAATCATCCTTTCCGTGTGTGGCAGCGGATAATTGTCATGGTCTTCGCATCAACCGCATCAACAACTAATTGATAACGGTTAGCTTCAACAACTCGTCGGTCGCGAAAGTTATAATTCATAACTTCCACTACCAGGCGATTTCCATAAACCTGGCACACGCGACCGATAAACGACTCACGCATTGCCGGATGCTGACACCGGACCAGTCGACCCGGCTGAAACTTCAGCGCTTCACTCATAACCGCCGCCTCCTTTTTCTTATGTTTATAAATTATCAAATCAATAAGAAAATGGTGAGACTAAATTATGAAGTTTTCTTGAAAGTCTGTTTTTAATTAATCAAATCAAGGTTTCGGAATTAATTTGAACTGTTTTTGACCGAAAACCCTCCCAATAACTTAAAGAATATTTTCACGTTGGTATCCCGCTAAATTCCTCTTTTCCACGAAAAACAATGCTTAAATCGGTTTAAAAAAGGTGATTTCCTAAGTTTAAGGAAATCACCTTTTTTCATCCGCTTATTTAGCATTACAAAGTGCTAGCAGCTACCCTATTCAACATTTTCACCCAAGAAATATTCAATAATATTACTCATCTGGGTGTACGTAGCTTGCGTTGGGTGCAACCTAGTATCGCCAAATGCAGTATCTCTTGAGTCGTATCTAGGCAGCAACTGGCCATCATAATTACGCCAGTCTAACGTTTGAATCTTATCCTTCGTGTAGACGCTTTGTTCACCGTCACGCAGGTCATTTAAATTATAAGCATGACTTGAATAATCCGTGATGGATGCTGAAACGTATTTGCCACTGGCCTGGTCCTTAACGTAGCAGTCCATCGGTAGGATACCAAAGATCTGCAGATGAGGATACTTAGCCCTCAAAACTTTGATCTCCTTGTTTAGCGTGGACTGAACTTCCGCTACCGTTTGGGTATGGAAGTAATCATTTACCCCGTAAGCAATCGTCACCACATCATCATTTTTAAAGTTATGGTGATCAATGTTGTAAGTGAGATCTAATTTAGAATCACCGACCACTTGCCCGTTATTTTCACCCAGGTTAGTCACCGTCATGCCTAGCGCTTTACCAACCTCAGTCGGGTAAGGCGTCATAGCATAATCAGTTCCCGTCCAGCCCTTAGTGATCGAATCACCAAGCGCAACGTAAGACATTTCCCGTAAATTGCCTGAATAGATCCAGCCCCTTACCTTAGGCTTGCTGTTAACCTTTACGTAATAGTACTTTAAACCATTTTTCAGCGTTGCCATCTTAGTTACGGTCAACGCTTTATTGGCATAGTTACGCACCCAGTGAGTCTTCTTTGCCTTAGTATTGGAGCCATATGGGTAATTCCAAAAAGCCGCTGTTTTATAGGATTTCGCAGTGGTCTTTACTTTCATAAATTCAGTTACCGAACTGGTCTTTTGAACCGTTGAATCCGGATTAACAGTTGCAGCCTTGACTTGCGTGGTAACCCCTGTGATACCAAGCGCAAATACAAATCCCACAGCTGCAACCTTTAAAAGATTTTGATATTTCAATCGAAGAATCCTCCTCTTAACTCATAGTAGTCATTATAACGTATGAGTTATTGATAGAAGGTAAAGTTACTAAAACGTAACATTCTCGTTAGTTTGCCTTAACAGCTTTGTCAAACGACTCCAGCCGATGCAGGGCATCCTTTAAAACGTTTCTATCAACCGCAAAGTTCAGCCGCATGAAACCACTTCCCGCTTTACCGTAATCAATACCTGGGTTGAGAGCGATATGTCCAAGGGAACGTAACTTGGCGTCCAATTCCTGGTCGGAAAAACCATAAGCCATAAAATCAAGCCACATCAAATAAGTGCCCTCAGGATACATCGGTCGAATCATTGGAATATGTTCCCGAAGATATTGATAGGCGAAATCACGGTTACCTTCCAGATAAGCGTTAACCTCTTTCAACCAGCTTTCTCCCTGTTCGTAGGCCGTACGAGTTGCAACTAGTCCAAAAGTATTGACCTCTTCAATGGCTTCTGCAGTGGCCGCCTGCTTTAATTTGCCCAGTATTTGAGTATTTTTAGTGGCCAGAAAAGCTGTTTTGACGCCGGCTAAATTGAACGCCTTAGTTGCAGATTTGAGTAAGACCGTCTGACTGGCAGCATCTTCACCCATCAGATCAGACAGCATTGAGACTGGCTGATTATCGGAATAGACAGTGTCATCATGGATCTCATCTGCAATCACCAGCATTCCCCGTTCATTTGCCAGTTCGTGGATTCGTTGCAGCTCAGTGTTGGTCCAAACCCGGCCGCCAGGATTATGCGGGTTGCAGACTAAAATGGCCTTTGCTTTTGAGGTGTCCATGCGCTGTTCAAGCCGCTTAAAATCGATCACGTACTGGCCGTCACGTTGAATCAGCGGAAAATCAATGAATTGGCGTTGATTACTCTTGATCAACGTTTGATACGGCGGGTAATACGGGGACATGACAATGACGCCATCACCCACGTCGGTCAAATAGCGCAGCACAAACGAAAGTCCAACGGCAACGCTTGGAATCAGTATTAACTGTTCCCGCGTCAGACTAACGCCGTGGTACACTTTTTGCCAGTGAATAAAGGCATCATATAGTGTGGTGCTAGGAATCACGTATCCCAACACCTTTTGATTGATTAAGTTTTGCATCGCATCGCGGATAAATGCTGGTGTTGCGATATCCATATCCGCTACGGTCATCGGCAGCAGGTCCGGGTCGTCCTTTGTGACGCCCCACTTCACATCATTTGGATTGGTTCGGTTCACATTGGTATCAATCAAGTGGATTCCTCTTTTCTAAGACTCTTTAATAGTCTCAGTTTGAACCACTCACTGCTTCGAATCAAGTTGGTTATCCGCTTGTTTTGTCAACCATTGCAATAACTGACTCAGTTGCATACCAAAACGACGCTCATGACCAGCTGCAGAGGTTTGCCGCAGAGCAATCAAAGTCCCCTTCACAGCTAAATGAACGGCGGCTGACAACGACACTTGCTGGATTAAAGCCCCACTTAGCAGTGCTGAAAACACATCACCAGCACCGTAAAAATGGCCAGGGCACTTCGGGGAGGCTACCAGCTCACTATGACTGCCATCTAGGTAGGCAGTCACTACTTTACCCTTGATTGGGATACCAGTGATCACGACTTGACCATCAGAAGCCATACTCTGCTTCAAAGTCACTAGTTGGTGGTTAACTTGAGCCTCACTAGGTTCCGTTGTCATTGGCTCAGTACCCGTTAAAAACTGGGCTTCTGACCAGTTTGGCGTGATCACATCTGCCAATTGGACTAGAGGCCTCATCGCATTTACATACGACTCGCCAAGCCCAGGGTAAAGTGAACGACCATCGCCCATGACGGGGTCAACGATTAATAGGGGTAAATGCAGTTGGCTGACCGCCCGTGTAATCTGCTGCAGTAAGCTAATCTGACCAACGTAGCCAATCAAGCCACCGGACAGCTGAACTTGCTGTGCTTGCCAATGAGAAAACGTGTCAGATAGCCAATCTTGAGAAGCTAACTTAGCTGGTGTGCCAAAGCCCTCAGTCTGCGTTGAAAGCACCTGAGTCGGTAAAATGGCAGTTGGAATACCCATCGTTGCAAAAATTGGAATGACAGCACCCAGAGACATTGTGCCAATAGCCGATAAATCCTCCGCCACTAAGAACGGCTCGCCTTGCGTCACCTGATTAGTCATTATTCACCCATCAGACGTGGAATCCGGTTTTGCAGTGGGATAGCGACAATGAAGGCCACCACGCCACCAACGATACCTTGAATGAAGTTCATCGGTACACCAATCAATCCAACCTTAAACCCATAAAGTAACGTGTCAGTTAACCAGTACCCAGCTACCATGATCACGATGCCAACCGGCACGGCAATCAGTTTAGCAGACATCTTCTTATTATTGCCGCCGATCCAGCCGGCAATAAAGCCTTCCAAACCATGAACAATAAATGAGAAAAACATGTACTGTGTGTAACCGGAGATCAAGTCCAATAGTAACCCACTAAACGCACCAACAATTGCACCTTCACGTCTGCCGAATAATAGCGCTGCAATAAAGATCCCGCAGTCACAGAGGTTAACATTCCCGTGAGTCATTGGAATCGGAATCAAGAAAAATCTAGAAATAACTACCGTTACGGCGATCAACATTGCCAAAGAAACCACTTCACGTGTGGACATTCGTCGTTTATTTACCATTCTATCTACTCTCTTTTCTCAATAAATTTTAATCATTTTACCATATTACAACACCGAACTGGTCAAAATTCAAGGCTGTAGCACTATTTTACCTTCCTAGTATACCAAGGAAAAGCGAACATTTGTACTGTTTAATAGACATAACATCCGGATTGACTAATATCTTTCAGAATATAAAAAGCAGATGAGTCCTCTCTATTGGACCCATCTGCTTTAAATTTTATTATTAAATTTAATTGATTTCGTCACTCTCTCAGTAGTGACAAATCACACCAATTAATCATCGTTCTTTTCAGCTTGTTCCGCTTTCAGCTTCGTTTCTAGTTCATCAACGATCTCTTTATGCTTGTCTTCAGTCAACTTAACTTTGAAGTAGTAAACCAAAGCGGCAACGATAATCAAAACAACTGGACCGTAGAACATGTAGGTCTTGAAGTTCATTAACTGATGAGCTGAAATACTGCTTGGTGAAGCATTACCGATCATCCCTGAATGAACGGCAGCTAAACCAACGACACCATTGGCCACGGCACCGGCCAGTTTATCAATCAAAGGACGGACTGACAAAGTAACGGATTCGTTCCGAGTACCGTTCTTCCATTGACCATATTCCACACTGTCGGTGATGGTCATCAAAGCAGCCAAGAAAATCATTGGGTATGGGAAGAAGAAGACGGCAACGGCAACCATAACAGCTAAAAGATTATGACCGGCGAACAGGAACAAAATGTAACCGATAACCATCATGAGAATACCACCGGTGTAAATTGCTTTCCGGTGAACCTTGGCCACGATCGTTGGGAACAGCGAAACAGAAATCACACCCAAGATTGCCATGATCCAACCGGCAAACGTGAATTTACCAGATTGACCTAAAACATAGGTGAAGTAGTAAGCCAACAGTGAGTTAGTCACAACATAACCTAACGCAAACAGGAAGTATGAAAGTGCCAGCCACATTAACTGGTCATTCTTACCAAGTGCTTTGAAGATGTCAATCACACCAACTTTTTCGGTGTTTTGACGAATCAAACTCTTCTTTTCCTTAGTTCCCAAGGTAGTTGCTAAAGCACCCAAGAAGGAAACTAAGCCGATAACAACGGCGAAGCCAAGCCAGCCGGCGCGGGTCTTCGTTGAACCACTAGTCCCTGAAAAGACGTGTGAGAAGAAGACAATCAACGGAAAGATCACGATTGGAACGGCTTGGGCACCAATTGTTGAACCTAAACGGCCAACAGTACCGAAACGGGCACGAACTTTTTCGTCCACACTCAAGGCAGGTAACATTGACCAGAAGGAAATATCTTTAAATGAATAGAAGACATCCAAAATGACATAGGCAATTCCGAAGGCTACTAGGTACATGGTCGGGTTCGAAGTTGTCAAGCCACCCAGGTTGGTGAAGATCACAACTAACATAATGGCACTGATTGTCGCACCAGTCATCAACCATGGTTTAAATTTACCCCATTTAGTATCGGTGTTATCAATTAAACCACCAATCATTGGGTCGAAAACAATTTCAATGATCCGGATAATCATCATCATGTTGGTGATCATCAAAATCATGTGGGAGTTAAACCCTTTGTTAGCCGTATCAAACAGCTGACTAGTAATAAACAACATTAAATAAGTACTGAGAGTAGCGTAGAACGCGTCATGACCGAAGGCACCTAACGCGTAAGACGTATACTGTTTAACATGACTTTCATGCTTTTCGCTCATCTTTTACTCGTCCCTTCCTGAGCCTTCGTAACGGTGTTCAATAATCTTGGTGAGGATGCTGTTACGCTGATCTGATTTAGCAACGTCAAACCGCGTCTCCTCAAGGTCATTAAAGTCTTGTGCCAGCAGTAACGCTTCCAGATACAATGTTAACTGGCGCTTGATATAGGACTTATCATCCTCATCATCATGCTTCGGATTACCACCCAGTACCGCTTCCGCAAATGCTTCGGGAGTTAACGTAATCTTGTCATTCTTATTAGCCATGTGTTGCACCTCCTAATTTCTCTTCATCATTGATTAGATGTTGCTTTTGCACAGGCAAAGTTTTACTAAAAATAATATCAAACTTGCTAATGTATGCCCTTACAAAAGCTCACACCGAAATCATTATAAACGCCTAACCAACTTCATTGGTAAGCTCAGAACTCATTCTAACACAACTCCCTAGAAAATGTAAACGCTTACTAAAATTTCAATAAAACTTTACCTGAATTTTAGTTAAACGTCACACAAAACCGTCGCTATTTACGTCTGCAAATCCTCACCATTACTTGATCAGTGCCATAATGGGGATCCTTTGGCTGTCACCTCCTTAATTTTTGAATACTGAATAAGTGGCGTCAAACCCAAGCAATAAAATTTCAACTAATGCTCATTTAAAAAACAACCTCACTAATATCGTACCACGAAAAAGCACTTTCAAAAGACCTTTTGAAAGTGCTTCGCTCACTCATTTAGAAGTGAACTATCTATTTTACCAGCCAATTTCATCAGCATTATCAGGCAAAGAGAGCTTGCCTGCTGCTAATTCGCTGAAGGCTTGGTCTAAAATATCAAACGCCTGCTGAAGCTGTTTATCCGTTATGACCAGTGGTGGCTGGAACCGCAGTACGTTAGTTTTCAAGCTAATAATGATGGCACCAAGTTCGAAGACGCGGTAAATCAATTTGGTAGTCGCATCAGCGTCTGGTTCGCCGGTATCGGGATCGACAATATCGACTCCCCCATCCAGACCATACATCCGGACGTCACCGATAAAGTTAAACTTTTGCTTCTCCGCGTTAAAGAAATCGGCGGCCTTTTTCCCGAGACGGACACTCCGATCCAACAGGTGTTCATCCTCGATCACGTCGATCGTTGCCATAGCGGCGGCAGCGGTAACAGGGTTGCCAGCCGTGGTATAAACGTTAGCTGGTGAGCCTAGCGAGTTCATAATTTCTCGTCGGCCAATCACAGCACTAAGTGGCAGCCCGGAGGCCAGCGACTTGCCCACCGACATTAAGTCCGGTTCAAGGCCAAAGTGTTCGATTGACCACCATTTACCCGTTCGGCCCATGCCTTGATTAACCTCGTCAATCGCAAATAAAATCCCGTGGTCATGGGCAAAGTCGTAGACCTTGTGCATAAATGCATCCGGAGCCTTCACAATTCCACCATCGCCTTGAATCGGTTCGATCAGCACAGCAGCCACCTCTTCAGCCGGCAAATAAGTTTCAAACGGCAGCTTGAAAGCGGCAAACATTCGGTCAACAAAATCGTCATCGGACTCACCTTTTAGACGTTTCCAGGGGTCTGGATAAGGCACTTTAACCACGTCTGGCAATAGTGGCCCAATTTTACGGGACATATTGAGGCTAACTGATGAAACGCTAATGGAACCGTACGTTGAACCATGGTACGCACCGGTAAAGCTGACGATGTATGGCCGCCCGGTGTAAGCTCGGGCAAATTTAATAATCGCGTCATTGGCATCAGAACCGGAATTCCCCCAACCAAGTGCTGTCGGCCCGCTGATCGGCGCTAACGCTGCCAATCGTGGTGCTAATTTAGCAGCACTCTCATTAGCGAAGTAGGCTGGCGTATACTGCAGCAGCTTAGCCGCTTGATCCTGCACGGCTTTAACAACGTGGGGATGTGAATGTCCTGTATTAGTCGCTGAAGCACTGGCAAGCAGATCAATGTAGTCCTTGCCATCAGCATCCGTGATGATGGCACCATGTCCGGATTCGATAACGATATTGTAGTATTTGACCCGGGCAGCCTTAGAGAACGCAGGTGCTTCATCGGACAATAACCGCTCATTTTCACTCATAATATAACCTCCATATTGACTATTTCTAATCCTGCATTTAAACGAAAACCCCAGAACTATTGCAGTTTGGGGTTCGTTTTGTTAATCATTTTTATTCAAATAAGAATGCCGAGCACCGTATGCCAGGTAGACAATCAGACCGATAACGAACCATACCAGCGCGTATATCTTAGCGTCCTTATCCAAGCCCCAAAAGACCGCTAGAGCACCTAAGAACGCGATGAATGGCAAAACTGGGTACCATGGCATCTTAAACGATGGGTTCGGAATATCCTTACCCTCACGAGGTCGCAAACGGTAGATTCCCAGTGAAACGAACATGAACGCAATCAGTGTCCCTGCGGAAATCAGCTGGGACAAGAAGGCAAATGGGAACATCGCGCCAATGACGACACCAACGATGGTAATTGTAGCCAGAGCATGGTTTGGCAAATCATGCTTGTTCAAGACGCCCAACCACTTTGGCAGTAAGCCATCACGACCGAATGAGTAGACTAGCCGTGAACCGGCCAGCATCATCCCGATCAAAGCGGTAAACATGCCGACGACCGCAATCGCCTGAACAACGGTAGCAACAACCGCATGACCACTGTGCCGCAGTGCCCAGCCAACGGGTTCAGCGTTATTCGCATAATCACTGTAATGGAACATCCCAACAAGTACCAAGGAAACAGCTATGAACAGTACCACGGCAATGACCAGTGAACCTAGAATACCTCGTGGCATGGTCTTTTGCGGATTCTTGGCTTCAGCAGAGTTGGCAGCAATGGAATCAAACCCAATGTATGACAGGAAAATCATGGAAACGCCGGCGTAAATTCCTTGCCAGCCCCCAAATTGATTACCATCGACAACTTTATGAGCCGGAATAAATGGCACATAATTTTGAAAATGCAGTGCTGTAGAACCAACAACGATGAACAGTAAAATAGCTAAAACTTTTAAAGTAACCAAGATATTTTGAACACGGGCAGCTGTCGAAGCTCCTCGAGACAATAGAAATGCAACTAGTAAAACAACCACCACCGAAGTGATATCGATAATGCCACCATCAGTTCCAAGCGGATTAGCTAACGCATTCGGAAAATGGATTCCCAGTGGTTCAATTAAGCCACGAAAGTTAGCGGAAAGCCCGGAACCTACGAAGGCAACGGCGATGAAATACTCGGCGAGCAAAGCCCAGCCGGCGATCCAACCGAATCCTTCACCAAAAACAACGTTGATCCAGGAATAGGCGGAACCAGCAAATGGCATCGCACTGGCCATTTCGGCGTATGCAAAGGCAACCAGACCAGCAACAACGGCGGCAGCTAAAAATGAAAGTGCAACGGCTGGACCGGCATGTTGGGCGGCAACGATCCCTGGCAAAGTAAAGATCGATGTCGAAACGATGGTACCAACACCTAAGGCTAAGAAGTCCTTGACCTCCAGTACTCGGGCAAGATGTGAGTCCTTGTCTTGGTACACGGCTGGATCTTCCTTGCGTAAAAACGTACTCTTAAAACTCATATAATTCCTCCTGTGACGGTGTGTACCGTCCTATGTATTCCTACTTTATTAGTAATGTTTATCAACATTAGAAATAAATGAGTATATTTTAACAATAATTTTAATAAAGTGCAAGGTATTTTAAGGTGCGGAACAAGGCGCTTAAGGACTGGAGTATAAGCTGACTCTGGTAGAAATCCCCGAACTTGGGATTTATGGCAGAGTTGGCTTATATGCAAGTCCTTGCCTTGTGTAGCCCGATTCAGCCAAGGTGTGGAACAAGGCGGTTAAGGACTGGAGTATAAGCCAAGGTGCGGAGCAAGGCGGTTAAGGACTGGAGTGTAAGCGAGCCTAGACAAAAAGCCAGGTGATCTTCCTGGGTTTATGGCTAGGATTGCTTACACGCAAGTCCTTGCCTTGTGCAGCCCGATTCAGCTATGAGGCCAAAACAAGCCCTACCATGCACAGCCCGATTCAGCCAAGGTGCGGAACAGGGCGCTTAAGGACTGGAGTATAAGCGAGCCTAGACAAAAAGCCAGGTGATGTTCCTGGGTTTATGGCTAGGATTGCTTACACGCAAGTCCTTGCCTTGTGCAGCCCGATTCAGCCAAGGTGCGGAGCAAGTCCTTGCCTTGTGCAGCCCAGTTCAGCAATGAGGCCAAAACAACCTCTACCCTGCAAGATCCAGTTCAGCAAGGAATCTTCACCCTTAAAAACAAAAGTCTCCCAACACACCCCCATCCCCAACCAATTGCGTTAAAATAAATACAAACACGTTATTAAGGAGAAAAAAC
>NZ_WNJO01000027.1 GCF_009720675.1 Secundilactobacillus folii
GTATTATTCCGGCATAGCTCAGTTGGTAGAGCACCTGACTGTTAATCAGGGTGTCGACGGTTCGAGCCCGCCTGCCGGAGTCAAAATTTTAGTTATGCCGGCTTAGCTCAGTTGGTAGAGCATCGGTATCGTAAACCGAGGGTCGGGGATTCGAATTCCTCAGCCGGCATCTATTCGACTGACTCATTTATGAGACTGTGAACGATTAAACGTTCACAGTCTTTTTTATTACAACGGATCATACAGGCGCTTAAAAATAGTCTCAAAAAAGGATACAGACTGCTTTTTTAAAAATGGTATAGATAGGAGAATGCCTATATACTTACATTTATTTCAATAATTTTACTTGTGGTATAGAAAAAATAGTGGTAGTCTGGAAGCATCGAAGGGTTAATAAATTAATGTAAAAATTTTGGAGGCAATTATTATGGCAGAAGTCTTAATTGTATGTGGTAGTGGCATTTCAAGTCAATTTTTGAAGGAAACAGCCCAGCGTTCTACAGAAGCCTATCACGCACCGATCACATTTGATTCGACAAGTTTTTCAGCCGCAGAATCAGAGAACATCGACGGCTACGATTTGGTTTTAGTGGCACCGCAAGTTAGCTATGACTACAGCATCTTAAAAGCTGAAAATCCGCGTTTAGAAACTATCCCAGATGATATCTATGGTTGGTTGAATGGTGAAAGCTTGGTTAAATTCGCTATGAATGAATTAGAAAAGAATAAAATCGCCGGTTAATAAAAATTAACCTTAAGTGAATAAACCATCCAAAAACTTTTCTTGGACTGAAATCCCAGAAAATGAGCTACAACGGGCATTTTCTGACTAAATCACCGTTGCGCTACGACGTTTTACGGCGTATAATACCCTATATTGATTCAATTAGAAAATTATGAGGAGCGGGGAGCCGCTCCTTTAGTTGTCACTCTAGGTAAATAAATGGTTTTGCTGCGAGTGAGAGATGTTTGGAGGTATTATTTTTGGATAACCAAGGAAAGAAAGAACTGGATCGTTCCTTCTTCGGGCAACCGCGTGGGTTGTCGACGCTGTTCTTCACTGAAATGTGGGAACGGTTCAGTTATTATGGTATGAAGGCAATTTTGATCTACTATATGTACTTCTCAATTGCTAAGGGTGGTCTGGGCATGGATAAGGGGCTTGCCGCCTCTATCATGTCGATTTATGGGTCGTTAGTTTACTTATCCTCAGTGCTTGGTGGCTTTTTAAGTGACCGAATTTGGGGCAGCCGTAAGACGGTATTTTACGGCGGGGTCTTAATTATGTTTGGGCACATTTGCTTGGCTTTACCAGCTGGTAAGATTGCGTTATTTATTTCAATTTGTCTGATTACTATTGGTACTGGGCTGTTAAAGCCAAACGTTTCTGAAATGGTTGGGACTCTGTACGGTGAGACGGATACTCGTCGTGATTCTGGGTTTACCATTTTCGTGTTTGGTATTAACGTCGGCTCTTTGATTGCACCATTTGCTGTCAGTGGCATGTGGACCGCATTTAATTTCCACGCTGGTTTCTCTCTGGCTGCTATTGGGATGTTCTTTGGGTTAGTTTTCTATCAGTATGGTGGAAAGAGATACCTGAGTCCAGATTCGCTTTATCCTGATGATCCGCTGGAACCAGGAGACGCTCGTAAGTTGTCATTCCGGGTACTTCTTGGTGCGATTGCGTTTGCTCTTATTCTACTGATTATGAAGGTCTTTAATGCCTTAGACATCAGTTCGTTTATCACGTTGCTGAGTGTCATTGCCGTTTTAACACCTGTTGCATACTTTACGGTCATGCTGACAAGTAAAAAAGTCGAGAAGAAAGAACGTTCGCGTGTTTGGGCTTACGTACCTCTTTTTATTGCCGCAGCTATATTTTGGGCAATTGAAGAGCAAGGATCCGTTGTTTTAGCACTCTTTGCGCAAGAACAAACGAATAACACCTTGCATATCTTTAACTGGGTCATCCATATTAACCCAGCCAACTATCAATCATTGAATCCGCTGTTTATTTTAATTTATACGCCGATCTTTGCTACGCTGTGGACTAAACTCGGTAAACGCCAGCCATCATCGCCATCCAAGTTTTCGATGGGGATGCTGATTGCGGGACTGTCATACCTGTTCATGGTGATCCCTGTGTCCATGTTCGGTGCACATGCTGCTGTTAGTCCACTTTGGTTAGTTGGTAGCTGGGCAATTGTTGAAATTGCTGAATTACTGATCTCTCCAATTGGGTTATCAGTTACCACCAAATTAGCACCACGGGCATTCCAGTCGTCAATGATGAGTATGTGGTTCTTAGCTGATTCAGCTGGTCAGGCCGTTAACTCACAAATTGTTAAGTTCTATACACCTGCGAACGAAATTCCTTACTTTACTATCATTGGGATTGTTTCCATCGTCGCTGCAGTTGTCTTGTTCTTCATGATCAAGCCAATTAAGCGCCTAATGGGCGGTGTTCGTTAAGCAAAATGCTCTAAAGTTGTGTTACGATATTGTCGTAGCACAACTTTTTTGATTGGGGAAAAATAATGGTTAAAGTAGCGATGGTCAGCGATCTGCATTTAGATATTAATAAAGTCAACGTTGACGAAGTGCTGGCTCAAGAAAGCGACTGGTTAGCAGCTCACGAAATTAGCGTCTACTTGATTGCAGGTGACCTGTTTAATCATTTTGAAAAATCATTGTCATTTGCCGAGCAACTTCAAAAAATAACGCCTAACACCGCGATTCGTTTTGTGGCCGGTAATCATGACATGGTCAATGACATCACTTACGATGAGCTTCAGGAGCCAATATCAGCAACCTATATCCATCATGGCTACTATGACGTACCTGGAACTGACTGGCGAGTGATTGGGAATAACGGTTGGTATGATTACTCCTTTTCAGCAGGATTACATCGGCCTGATTCAGACTTTTGGCACTGGAAAAAGGCTTACTGGATCGATGGCGCTATTAAACAGCCAATGACTGATCCGGAGAGATTAACGTTAGAGCTTCAGCAAATTGAAATACAATTAAAGGTTGCTCAAGCAGTTCATAAACAGGTCTTATTCATGACCCACTTTGTGCCTCGAATCGAATATGTTCGAGTGACTCATGACAATCGGTTTTGGAATATGGCCAACGCAATGTTGGGCAGTGTTCGAACTGGCGAACTACTGTCACGTTACCACGTTCGTCGAGTCTTATTTGGTCACATGCACATCCACCCGGAGCCGCGTCAAATCAGTTCTGCCATATATTATGATCAGGCGGTCGGGTATGGCACCGCCCGTCGGCATGAGTGGCTAACGGATACTTTTGAGAGCGAATGGCTGACGCGTGTGCGAGTGATCAACCTGTCAAACAGTCAGCATTTAAATGCATGAAACCAACATTTTTGTGGCAAATTCACTAAATCCAGCTTGACTATCCTAGCTGGAATTTGGTATCATAGTGAAGTTGATTTATAGCGAATCAATTATGGATGGGTAGCGAAGTCTGGCTAAACGCGGCGGACTGTAAATCCGCTCCTTCGGGTTCGGTGGTTCGAATCCACTCCCATCCATTTATTTATTGGGCTATAGCCAAGAGGTAAGGCAACGGGTTTTGATCCCGTGATGCGCTGGTTCGAACCCAGCTAGCCCAATTCAATTGGACGTTAAGATTCAGTTGACTGGATATACAAGCTATTGTATAATTATAAAGTAAATTTAGGTAACACCTTTGGACGGGTAGCGAAGTCTGGCTAAACGCGGCGGACTGTAAATCCGCTCCTTCGGGTTCGGTGGTTCGAATCCACTCCCGTCCATTCTATTAATGGGCTATAGCCAAGAGGTAAGGCAACGGGTTTTGATCCCGTGATGCGCTGGTTCGAACCCAGCTAGCCCAATTGTTACGCCTTATAGAGTCGTCATTGGTATCTTCGGATACGGTGGCGATTTTTTTATTTGACCATTTTGTGTTTGTAACTGGGTCGCTTGATCGATGATTGGCATATATCAATTTATCTGTATACCTTTATCAGTCACAACTTAAGTCAGATTGAAGTGCCACTGTATTTATCCTATAATCAAAATGTACAATGGTGGTGTCAAAGAGATTTGTTAAGGGGGTCAACATTGTGCATCTGTGGCAATGAGTGTCATAACAAATTTGCAGCATTTTGATGGCTATAAAAGGTTTGAAATGTCTAACAGTAGGTCAGTTAATTAAAAAATGGGGTAGGTAAAATGAATAAACTATTAACTGAGAAAAGAAAAACTGTCAAAAGTTCAATTATGATTGCATCATTAGTTCTTGGCGGCTACATTGTGTTTGGTGATACCCTAGCAGTAAAGGCTGATACGTCTCCAGCCGATGTCCAGAGCACAGCGTCAAGTGTGAGCTCGGCTGCCGATGTCCAGAGCGCGGTTTCGGCGGCGAATACTAATTTAGGCAGTGCGGCAACTAACTATCAACAGGCTAGTTCGGCAGCAAGCAGCGCCAACGCCTCCTTGGCGACAGCCTCCAGTACGGCCTCGGCTGCTAATGCAACCTCATCGCACATTAGTCAAGTTCAAAATGAAGTGAATAGCCAGGCAAATGTGACAAGTGCGGCTAATAATCAAGTTGCAACTGACCAAAATAGCGTATCCAGCGCATCAGCTGCAGTGGGAGTTGCTCAAACAGCTAAAAGCACTGCCGATACGGCGGTAACGAATCAAGCAGCGGTGGTTGATCAAGGTCAAAAAACGGTTAGTGCGGATCAGAGCGCCATTGATGCAATGAATCCGACACAAGTTGATCAGAATTTAACGACGGCGCAAACGGCAGCGACAACTGCCGATGCAAATGAAGTCCAAGCGTCACAGGCAGCTGATACCGCAAGTACTGCGGCTAACAGCGCTTCCGTCGCTAACAGCACCGCGCAATCGGTGGCTAAAACGACCAACGCAACATACGAAACTATCGAGATACAATTAACTGCTGCACAGGCAGCTTACAATGACGCGTTAGACGAAGAAGCTAAGGCTAAAGCAGCCCGGGATGCTGACCCCTCATCAGTTCAGCTCCAATTCAATTACATGGTTAAAATGCAGGCTGCCATCAATGCCGAAAATCAGGTCACTAATTTTACAGAAAGCGCAGTCAATGCCCTGACGGCCTCTACAGGCGCAGCAGAAAAAGCCCAAACAGCACAAAATAATTTAACTGCTGCACAAATGGCGTTTACCCAGGCACAAACGAGCCTAGCCACTGCTCAACAGCAGGTTCAAGCTGCACAGGCTGCTTTGGTCAGTGCCCAAACCGCTGCGGCAGCCTTGCAAGCTGCGCAGGTCCAACTAACCAACGATCAAAATAAGTTAGCAACTGCTCAAGCGTCATTGAATGAACTGCAGGGCGTTGCGGCCCAAAAAGCCACGGCGTTATCAGATGCACAAATGGCACTTCAACAGGCTCAACAACAGTTATTGGCTAATGGTCAGACAGCTTCAACTGCCCAACAAGTTTTAACAACCTTGCAACAGCAGTTGGCAACGTTACAGCAGTTGGCTGATGATTTAACCGCGGCGCAAGACGGGGCTAACAAGGCGAATGCTTTACTGACGGATGCGTTATCTGAGTATACCAACGCCCAGAAGTCCTATGATGAAGCTTTGCAAAATTACCATATGGGTTTGGCGATTGACCGTGTCATGCAAGGTCAAAATCAGCCTGGTGATGGTAACACGACAACTGATACGCAAACTGATAATAACCCTACTAATTCTGGAAATACTGGCGCAGAAAACGGTGTTTCAAATACCTCTGCGGGTAATTCCACTACGACTGATCAGACCGCTGACGCTACTTCCGAAGGGAATAATCAGGGTCAATCAACAGGTGAAAATAAAACGGTTGGGTCAGGCGCAACCGCGGTGCAAACCAATACTGCAGCAGATACTGCTCGCACCACTAGCAGCGCCGCTCAAGTCGAGCCGGCGAAGCTGCAAAGTGGTTCCGCAACGGGTGGTAAACAAAATAACGGTCAGACGGTTGACCAACAATTACCACAAACGGCAGAGCAGTCTGGTAAGACCACTGTCATCGGCGCACTGTTGTTAGGATTAACGTCACTGTTTGGTTTATTTGGACTTGATAGACGTCGTAATGGCTAATCGGTAATTCACAAAATTTCAAGATAGGTTAAGCAGCAAGGTCAGTTTTGGCTTGGCTGCTTTTTTGTTGAATAAGGTAAGAAATGCAGGAACGAAGCTTCGATTTAAATTCAATTATACTAACGAATTTGATCTTCAGTCCCCAAATAAAAACCATTACTTGTTCTTTTAAATGATATTTAAGTGGGCAATAATTCTCGATACAGTCTGTGGTCTTACTGCAGGATAATATATCTCGCTAATTTGAGCTTAGATTTCTCTGCGTACGTTAAGCGTTAGTACCAATTTTATCTTGTCAGGCTTTTATTCTAAAAATTAGAAGAATATAGCAAGTTGTCTATCGCTCTAATTCATAGAAGTCATTATATAAAAACGTATTGCAATGGAAACATCAATAATTATAAAAATTATACAAAATTTAAATAATGTATCTTTCTAATGATTTTATATTGGGATTTCACTACAGCCTCTAAGGCTAAGAATACTTCTTCTCATTTTTTAATTGTCTCATGGAAAATGTAAAAATATAAATCTTCCCTCTTGATTATGTTTGTGATAATATAAAACCTGAAACAGGTGGATTACTGAAAAATGATTTGATTAGTCAAGTAATTTACTAGACCATTTTTCTCAGCGAGGATTTCATAGTGTGCAGGCGATTATGGGAAAATCGTGCATGTCCATAAAATGAAAAAGCAATGGGGGAATAGTTTAAAGATTATCGAAAAATCTCTAAGAATAACCATCTTGGGGAAAAGGAGCGCGAAAATTTACATTTTCGGATGTATAAGGCTAAAAAGCTCTGGCTATTTGCCGGCATGTTTTTATTAGCTTCTTTGGGTGTGGGTACTTCAGCTAAAGCTGACACAACGTCTGCAAATGTCCAGTCACCTGCTGAACAATCTAGTTCATCTACAACTTCTACAGACAGTGCATTGTCGTCTTCAAAAGTGGCTTTAAAGTCCTCTACAAGCGAGGATAGTACTGCACCATCTTCTGCTGCAAGTAACGCCACGGCGACAACTGCCACTAGCAAGGCAACCAGTCAGGCTCCTTCTGCAGCATCTTCAACAGCCACTGGTTCAGTTGCGTCAAGCAGTGATCAGTCCCAGGCATCCACCGCAAGCACGAAAATTAGCGATTCACCAAGTACATCGGCAGTCAAGGCTGGCGATGATATTAGTGTGCCTTCAACTACTAATGGTTCTACCTCTTCAGCCGCGGTAACGAGTGGCTTGGCTTCAGGTGCAACCAGTAGTTCTTCAGCTGCTAATCAAGGAAATGCCAGTTCAGCTGCTAGTGCAGCACTGCCTTCAGCAGCGTTGCCAACCGCAGCTTTGAACACGAATGGTAAGATTGCAGTTTACTCACAACAATTAGTTGATCCAACCTTGGATGAATTAAACCTTGCTAAGGCAGCCGTGGCGTCTCTTTACCTGAAAAATGGGACGCCAGTTGAGGTCGATGCGATTGGTGCAGGGACAAGTCTACCCGTTGGTGATCCAACAAACGCTAATTATCAGGCCGGATATCAGGCTGCTTATAATGATATTAAGAACCACAAGGGTTTGGCCAGTACTAAAGGTGTGGGCAATGTAATTGGGGGTATCCCTGTTCTTGGTGTGGACTATACGCTTCTCAATAATCTTTATGGACTCGGTAAAGTTTACGAAGCTGGCAGGATTGCGAATGGTGCTGATACCAGCAAAGATATTCACTATACTGTTGATAATTTGAATCAAAATGATACGAATACGAACATCCCGACAACGACTACCAACACGCCGTATAATATCGACATTAGCAATCCAGATTCTTGGTGGATAGATTCTAAGAATGATGGTATATCTACGTCTGGGAGTTTTTGGGGCATAGGTGGCACCACAACTAATTTACAGAAAGATACGCAATTTCAAGCCGGCTATCAGGCGTTTATCAAGCAGTGGGCTCAGGCGTTAGATGATTTTTATACGGATTTAGGAGCCTCATTGAAAACGAATGGTGATGCGTATGCTAACGCGATTCCTTACCAATCTGGCGTTAATCCAGGGAAAACGATTCCATTAAAGATTTGGGAACCCTTACAGGGCTATAATATTACCGGCCATACTCTTGATAAAATTTCACTTGCTGGTGGCGGTCATATTTTAGATTTATACAATAATGCAGCAACCTCTGCCCTTAACAGTATTAAGAGCCAGGTTACGGACAGCTCCGCTTTAAATGCGATTCAACAGAATTTAAACGATCTGGTTCACGTTTGGAATTTCTACATTCCACTATTTCAGCCACTTATTCAGTCTTATCTAGAAAAGGCTATTATGAGTAACCCAGTTTCATTATCTGGTCAAAATGGGTTTGATGTCCAATTTTTAAATGATGGCACGACTTTTGCTGATATTACTTTTAAAATTATGGCTGGATTTAGTTACGGTGGAGCAACCATTGGTGTTGGTAGTAATGTTAAGTTCCCTCAAGAAATCTTTTCGGAATTTGTTACTCAAATTTACCCGGCTATCCGAAACGTGATTGAACACGTGGATTATGAGGCGGCTATTGATGGCGAAAACGACTTTTTCAATGACTATTTGAACAAAAATAATGCTATCAGTCGACAAGGTAATCAACTTGTTACTAGTGACAGTGTCAACACGTCGAATAAAATTAATTTTGATAAAGATCAAGCGGCAGGTAACAGCACCCTGCTCTCTCACGACGGCTTCTATCAAACCGCAGATACTTATTTGGGTAAGATCAAACAAGCTGCATTTAACGCGGCTATTTCCGGTCAAGGAGACGATGCCAGTCAATTTCTTTTGAATAGCAGTAATACCAATGGACAGACAATTGTTAAAGACAAGAATGGCAATATTTATCAAGATTATTCAAAAAATCTCGGCGATACCAATGCGATGATTCAAGCAACTTATGATGCTGAATATCAAGCCGTTAAGCAAGCTATCGTCGACTATCAAGCGGGGGTTAAGCATAACTATAAGGTCACTTATACGACCTATGCCGATGGCTCATATTCATATGTTTGGAATCAAGTTGCCGGCAGTGATGGAACGTTCACTTGGACAAATCCTGCCTCAGTAGATGATACTAAGGGTTGGTACAAGGGCGTCATTGGCAGTGCAACATCATACACGGATGGTCAATCTGGAACGAATGCTAACAAATATGCTTCATACGATATTATTGTTGCAGACTACAACAACATGTGGAACTACCTTGATAGTCAAAAGACCGTTACTCCCGCGACAGTAGTTGCTACGGTTCATTACGTTTACACTGACCCGCAGACTAGCCAGGCGTATAACGTTGGCGATGCTTATGGTGTTGGTGTGGATGGTACCAATGTGACAGTCACTCTGACGCCACCAGCTGGTTATTCCTTGGTTAATTCTTCGGTGAAAACTTGGACTACTACGTTGAATGCTAAAATAGCAAATGAAACCACAGTGGCAGTGACACCAATTATTTATACTTCATCTAATCCTGGAACTCTGCCAGGGACCTCAATCGAATATTTGTCAGGTACCGCAAATGTGACAACTAAAGCAACGGATGCAACTGGCAAAGTTGTGGAAAATGACGGGCCAACGGCAGTTGCGATTACTCGTACAGCCCATGTTGATCCGGCTTCAAAGCAGGTCGTTTATTCTACTTGGCAGACTGCTAACGGTCAAAGTATTATTGCCGCTAAGCTGGATGATGCTCAACTGCAGGCGTTGGGCGGCGCAAATTCTGTTCCGGTTGTTTCTACGACCATCACTACTAAGAGTTCGCAGCAGGATCAGACAACATATCCGAATGGTGTTTTAAATACACTTTCTGGGAATGTTGACATTACTGGTGCAGCACTTGGCAATGGTCGTGTTACTAACGCGGTAAAGAATTCAAGCGGTAATGATAATGAATATCTAGGGCAGACACCTGAAGAGATCTTTGATATAACACGAAACATTACCTTCACGCAAAGTGCGCAGGATGTCAGTGTTAATTTCATTGATAAAGATTCTGGAGCAGTTATAAAGAGTGCCCAAATAATTAATGCTAAAGATAACCATTTAGCAGTGGGACAGCAATTTACAATTGATCCAAATGCTTACCCGGTTAGTGGGTATACGTATGTTGGTTATGGCGTGGTAACCAATCCAACAACGGGCAATCCTACCTTGACTTTAAGTGGGACGGCTGCCAATCTTATTAACTTGAT
>NZ_WNJO01000028.1 GCF_009720675.1 Secundilactobacillus folii
AACCAGCAATGTGTTGTTCAACCGGTGTTTGTGGTCCCAGCGTTGATAAGGAATTGATTCAAACAACGGCCATTCAGCGGTATGTCAGTGTGAATGCACAGGGGCAGGCCATGTTCATTCGTCGTAATTTAGCCCAGAACCCCGATGCCTTTGTTCGAAATCCGATTGTTGCCCAAGAACTAAAACGTCAGGGCATAAATGCTTTACCAATTACGTTAGTGGATGGTCAGTTGGTAAAAACCGGTGAATACCCAACCATTAACGAGTTTAGCAGTTACTTAGACATGGATTTAGTAGCTGCTTTGGTTCACTAATAGTTTAGATGGAGGATTAATGATGACACAAATTTATTTTCTATGTACTGGAAATGCTTGTCGAAGTCAAATGGCTGAAGGATTCGCTAAAAAAATTTTAGGCAATGATTGGCGCGTTGCCAGTGCGGGAGTCGAGGTGCATGGCTTGAATCCATTGGCTGTTAAAGTTATGGCTGAAAAAGGAATAGATATTTCCCAGCAAACATCAAAGTTAATTGATCCCGATTATTTGCTTCACAGTGACCTAGTTGTCACCTTATGTGGAGACGCTCGTGATCGCTGTCCAGTCACCCCACCAACGGTCAAGAAAAAGCATTGGCCACTTCCAGACCCGGCTTTAGCAGCTGGATCCGAACAGGATAGAATAGTAGTTTTTCGGAAGGTCAGAGATCAAATTGAGCAGCAGATTATTGACTTAGCAAAAGTCGGTAACCTCTGAGGAATCAGTAGGTCCGTAACCAATACGAATTTTAAAATAGCGGTAGAAAACCGTATATTCAGATAACAAACATTCTGAGTGTTCGGCTTCCTACCGCTACTTTTCGTATGGATGTTCCATTAACCCCAATTAAGTCGTTTTGAAAAGATGGAGACGTTATATGGTAGATTGTAAAATTAATCTACAATTGAATTTTATTTACCTTATGAAGATGTTCAAAACGCGTTAAAGGAAAGGGCGCAAAACCCCTTTATACGTAAAAAGGATGAATGGGTAGTGGGTAACAATGAGTGTAAATTAAATAAGGCACAAAAAAGGATGCTTAAGGATAAAGAAATATATAATCATTTCAATTTAGAAAATATTTCCAGTTCCATCAAAACGGAGCTAAACAAGATAGTGCATGACATCGATGACTAATACTTTAACACCAAACAGAAAGGGGCTATGAATATATAGGGGCTATAATATACAAATTGCCCCTCGAAAACATTGAAAGAATAACCCCCAATATCTATAATGTAGATGTTGGGGGCTATTTGTTTTTATATGGTATAAATGACTTCATTTATTCGTCATTTTTTCGATACCTTTTGGAACGATTTTGACCAGGAAATAAACGATCATGCGATCCTACTCGAATGCCAATTAAGACTAGTTCATCTGTATCAATCGTATAAACAACCAGAACATCGTTAGTTTCGCTTGGTGTTTTGTTTTTCGGGGTGTCTCGTAAATGAAATTCATTATAACCGCTCATTCGCCGATTAAGCTCATGATCTTCAAATTCTGGTGGTAATTGTTGCTGCTCAAGCAACAGGTCAATGGCTGCTCGAACTTCACCAATAATAGATTTGTCTAAACTGGCTAACCGTTTTAGATCAGCATTAAAGGTTGCACGTGGTTTAAATCTTAGTTTTTTCATTATTTAAACTGACCCCAATAATCATCATTTGATTCAACAATTTCATCATCAGGTAAAACATGTCGTTTAATTAACTGATCACGCGCAATCGCATATTCTAACGAACCTTCTTTAGCTTTTAATGCTCTTTCTAGCCAGTCCATTTTTTCTTGTGAAACGATGGCCACTGCTCGACTATTTGAACGAGCAATATAAACGGTTTCGTCTTCGTCATTAACTTGATCTAAATATTTTTTTAGGTTAGCGCGAAAATCGCTCTGTGTTAGTGCTAATGTCATATTTACCACCCTTTCTTTGTACTCAATATTGTACTTTAACTTGTACTAAAAATCAATTTTTTAAGGAGCTAAAACTATGCAACAAGTTGTCTTACCCATCAAAGATTCAAACGTTCTCAAAGAGGTGCAAGATACCTTACTCAACAACTTTAAAGCTGGCCGGCGTAACTATACAGTTTTTCAAGTTGGCAAAGCGACACTGTTGCGAGTCAGTGATGTCATGCGCTTAAAACAAACCGATATTTTCAATCCGGACGGTTCTATTAAACAAAATGCGTTCATTCACGACCGAAAAACGGGTAAGCCTAATACCTTGTATCTTAAACCAGTTCAAACAGAGCTCTTATTGTACCGTCAATGGCTACTTGATCATAGACTAGCCTCTGAATGGCTCTTTCCTTCCATTCAACACCCCGAGCGCCATATTACAGAAAAACAATTTTACAAAATCATGAGTAAGGTTGGCGATCTGTTAGGAATTAATTATCTGGGTACTCATACGATGCGCAAAACCGGGGCTTATCGCGTCTACACGCAATCAAATTATAATATTGGCTTAGTCATGAATCTGCTCAATCATTCCAGTGAGGCGATGACTTTAGCTTATTTAGGCTTAGACCAGGCCAGTACCGAAACGATGCTGGATCAAATTGATTTTGGTTAGGAGGCTGTCTTTATGGATTTAGATTTTAAATCAAACAAGTATGATCTGTTTGATGATTGGCATCAAAACAAGACTAAACAAGCCTTTACACAAAAGTTGCAGCAACAAGCTCAAATTGAAAAAACACAATTACCGCAATTATTGTCGCGTGAAGATTTAAAAATTCGTTGGCAGATGAACTCTCGTCAAAGTGTTCATCAAGTTGCTAGTAAGCCTGATTTTCCGCAACCCGTTTTTGCTTTTAATCATGGCAAGACCCCACTTTACTTAGCAACTGAAATTCAAATTTTCGAAATTAATCACCCTTGGGTAATAACTCCCGGTGCTCGTCTTGCTTATAGTCATTGGATCCTTCGTAATGTGATTGATTAATCTTAAGATTTAACTCTAGGTTTTTGATAGTTGGCGTTAGCCTTCTAATACAAATAAGCCCCATCAAAATGGGGCTTAAATCTACCCTTGACAAGTGTCAAGGGTGTAAGTGCGCATTGACCTCGTTTCACTCGGCCTGCTGATAACCATGAAATCAGTTTTTGCCGTTGTTGAATCGACTGTATTTTTAATTCAATTTATGTTTGCACCTAACTAAGATTGTTATGCTTTAAATACTTAAAAAGTGTTGCAGATTACGCTGTTTTAAGCCAAAATTTTTTAATTGCTTTGTGCAGAGAATTTTTATAAGCTTGGTAACAAATTTTGAATAACGGTTCTGTAAGATCTGTGAATTTAAACTGAAAGCATTATTTTGATGTTAGGAGTCATTAAGATGGACGAAAAGAAAGTATTAAAACCAATTGATGAAATGCTTGCTGATCCTTGGCAAGTTGATATTCAAGAATTGTTTGAAGCTTCTGTCAATGAACCTGATGAGATCAAGAGGAATCTGTATGATTCCTTATACACTTATGTTTTGCAAAAAAGACAAGAAGATATTATTAATCGTCCTGGCTTCGTTATTTAGCCCTCTAAGAGCCTGCTGAGGGCTTTTTGTTTTGCTTTGGTATAAATGTATATGAATATTCTTAAAATTGCTAGAAGCGAAAAATAAGGCCCTAAAAAACGAACATAGCAGCTAAGTTCTTGTTAAGATTCCAAAAAATAACTGTTTGCTGTCAATGGTAGCGGACGAGCAAAGCGTGGGAGCATAAGGAATTGACAGCTCTAAACCAGTCTTAACACTGAATTGGCGAAAGCCAAAGTTTCTACAAAACTTTGCTTTCCTGCCTAACGGCGAGTGAAAAAGCGGTTAAGCTGGCTCAGCTTGGACGGGGTTCGGGGCGTTAGCGCCCGATTAAATGTGGCTTGCCACACCTTTTAAGCAACGAACAGCGTGAGGCGCAAGGAGCTGTGCGACTGGAGTTTAATGTGAGCCGTTTTTTGGCTCACTCCTTTGTGTTTTTTTGTTTTAGGTTTGTATCTCGTACAGTGGTGCCTCTTATATACCTCTTTTATAAACCTCTTTTAAACCTCTTTTAGACCCCTATTGCGCCTTACTCTCCCAAGGCTCACAGAAGGTTATCAAGTACCTTTTGTCTGTTTATCAAGTACCTTTTGTCTGTTTATCAAGTACCTTTTGTCTGTTTATCAAGTACCTTTTGTCTGTTTATCAAGTACCTTTATAAGTTCTGTACTTGATAAAAAGGTACTTTTATTTTAATATGTGTTTGAGGTGATAATCATGTCTAATGAGTTAGTTAAGTATGATCCTGAGTTGAATACTATTCCCTTGAGAAAATTTACCCCAATTGAGATGAATTTATTTTTTTCAATTGTTTCCCGCATGCGGGATCAAGGGAATAAAACTGTTCGTTTCTCTTTTGACCAGTTAAAAGAGCTTAGTAACTATAAACCAACCGCAAATAAACGTTTTATTGATGATATTGAAAATACATACCAAAAGATCCTCAGCCTTAGGTTTGGCCGTAGAAGTAAGAGTGGATTAAATCGTGAATTTTTTGTCATGTTTACTGAATTTGAAATTAAAGGTGAAGCTGAAGAACCTTATGTTGATATTCAGATTTATCCCAAAGCATTGCACTTGCTAAACGATTTAGAAAGTTGGGTTCGTTATGCCCTAACAGAATTTAGAAATTTAAAAAGCAGTTACGCTAAAACAATGTTTCGTCTAATTAAGCAATTTCGAACTACTGGCTATTCTTATTTCTCTAAAGAAGATTTTTTTGAATTGCTTGATATACCTAAAAGTTATTGGAATAGTCCTTCAAATGTTGACAAAAAGGTTATTAAGCCAATTAGAGAAGAATTAACCCCGCTTTTTAGAGGGCTAACGATTAGAAAAAAATATGGTAAAGGCAGAGGAAAACCAGTTATCGGTTATTCTTTTACTTGGAAACCTGAAAGAAAGGACGCAAATGATTTTTCTCAAGGCAAATTTCAAGATGAGCGTCAAAAACTCTTTAACATTCAGCACAATGATGAATTATCAGATAAAGAAAAGTGGCGTGCAATTGACAAAGTTAAATGCTTGCCTTTAGGAACAACTGAAAAACAGGTACTGGCTGAAAAACAAGCTGAACATGATCAAAAAATCAGAGATCAAGCAAGACAAGAAGCACTTGCTGAACTCCAAAAGGGGTTTGGAAATCATGCCTAAAACTATTAAGGAGCTTGCTGATGAGTTTGGCGTATCAAAACAAGCCATTAGGGAAAAAACTAGATGCAAACTTTAGTTGTTGTTAATTCGGGATATTTGCTGTTAAAGCAACATTCATTGGTGGCAACAACCAGAACCAAATCAATTATAGTTTAGCTTGAAGATTGATACCTAAAGAAAACCAATCGACAAGCAAAACTTAAACTTGGTTGTCGATTGGTTTTCTTGTCGTTTTTAACTTATAATTTAAGGCGGATTAATTAGGCGGTGAAACTATTGGGCAAGACTATTCGGCAACTTTCAGAAGAATTTAAATTGTCAAAACAAGCTATTAATCAACGTATTAATAGCATTAATGGCTTTCGAAGCAAACACACTTACAAAGTTAAAAACCATCTAGAAATAGACAACCAAGGCGTTAAAATGCTTGCTAATTTTGACAAGCAAAAACGACAAGAACGACAACCAAATCGGCAAGCTGAAAACGACAAGGACAAAAATATTGATCAAATCTTGCTGAAGCAACTTGATGTTAAAGATCAACAAATTGCAAATTTACAACAAGCCTTAGATCAGCAGCAAAAATTACAGATAGCAACGGTTGCAGAGAACCATCGATTAAAAGAACACGTTCAGAAACTGAGTGGCTTGTTTGAATCTTCTAGTGCTACTCATCAGCAACAATTAAACGACAAGGGCGATACCTTGACGAATAGTTCTAATACCAGTCACATCAAGGATAAAAACGACAATCAAAATGAAAATAAAGTTGCTGAATATGGTAATAGACAAAAGAAAACATTTAAGAACAACACCAATAATAGTTGGTGGCATTTTTGGTGACAATCAATGGTAGATTGTAAAATTAATCCGAACGCTGTTCGGACAAAAAAGATCAGCTTCCTTTAAAATGGTGTTTACCACAAACCCATCTTTTAGGAGCTGATCTTTTGTCTAGTATAACCTATTCCGAACGAATTAAAATCGAAACCTTTTGTGAACTAGGGCTGTCCAATATCCAAATGGGCGTTCGGATTAATTTTACAATCTACCATAAGCCTACCGATTTTTTAATATTATTTTATTCATCAATTTCCGGCGCCGACCCAAGCTCTGCCTGAATCATCCAGATTTTCTTCTCAATTGCGGTTTTGAGACCAATGAAAATATCTTGGGTACTGAAGTCTTTTTCAACATCGGATACTTCAATGCCGTGTTGGTAAAGGTCTTCCAAGTAACGATAGCCATCAACTAAGTGTGCGAGGCGTTCTGGGGTTGTTTTGTCCCATTCACCAGGCCAGTCTTGAATCTTAGTGTTTTCGGCCATTTCTTTTAAGGTCGAGTAAGGACTGCCATCAAGCGCAATCAGCCGTTCAGAAATGACATCGAGTTGGCTGTCAATTTCTTCCATGAACTCATCCATCAAGGGGTGCAACTTCAAAAAGTTGGGTCCACGCATGTACCAATGCGTCTGATGGATAATCATTGACATCTGGCTCAAATCGGCAACGAGTTGATTTAATACTGCTTTGGTTTTCGTATATTTCATTAGATTGATCTCCTTTCGATATGGTTATTATAACTTAGTGGTAGCTTAATCTGAAACGTTATACACTGGCAAATTAAGTTATTTATAGCCCGTAGAATTAGGGGTCAATGGAACATCCATACGAAAAGTAGCGGTAGGATCCCGAACAAAAAATCAGAAACGTTGATTTAACAGCGTTTCTGATTTTTTATATTGGCTTTATTTAAAAAGAGCTCTGGAACATTCGTACGAAAAGTAGCGGTAGACTTTAAAAACCGAACAATCTTATTTTTCGTCTGCTTCATCCAATGGTCTTAAATGACCATTTTCTAACGCTTCATTATATTGGAACGTGTACTTACCGACAAAGTTAATGTGTTCAAACATCAGTGGCGATAATTTGCCGATCATGTCGTCAGAACAATCAAACCCTTCTGATTGCATCTGCGTCACAATCTTTTCCAGGTAAACGGTATTCCAATAAATAATGGCATTCGTGACTAAACTGAGAGCGTTTAGTTGTTCTTCCATACCATCAAAATACGTTTGATAAAGCTTCCCTTTCCGACCATAAAAGATGTTTCGACAAAGCGCGTGCCGAGCTTCACCTTTATTTAGCTGTTC
>NZ_WNJO01000029.1 GCF_009720675.1 Secundilactobacillus folii
AACTTCAAAATTAACTAAGATTTTGTTTTGGATTTTAAAAAAACTGGCTTTTAATGTATTCTAATCTACAGAAAAGCTTGACGGGTTCTTAATAAAATGGAAAGATGTATAGTGAGATTGAGAGTCGAATATCATATTTAATTGGAATTAGGGGATTTGAGACAAATGAGTGAAGATAACAAAGACTTAAATTTACAGCGACCGCAGCAGCAACATCACCATCACCACCATCATCGTCATCATCGGGTGAGGAATACAATCATTGCCATCTTGGCCATTCTGGTAGTCGGCAGTGGTATGTACGTTGCATACGCTTGGCACAAGCTCTCGCAGACTTCTAAGGTGATTTACAAGAGCGCTGGAGCACCTAAATTACGATCTGCCAGCAAGGTGATCTCTAAGCAAAAGCCAGTATCAATTCTTTTATTGGGGACAGATACTGGCGCGCTTGGCCGGAGTTATAAGGGTCGGACGGATACAATCATGATCATGACAATCAATCCTAAGACTAATAAAACAACCATGGTTAGTTTGCCACGTGATATGAAGGTAAACTTACCGGGTTATGCCAAATACTCACCTGCTAAAATCAATGCTGCATATACTTATGGCGGTGTAAAGGAAACTATTACCACTGTTCAGGACTACTTACATGTGCCAATTGACTATTATCTGTTAATTAATATGGGTGGTCTTGAAAAAGCGATTGATAAAGTCGGCGGTGTGGACGTAACTTCACCACTGTCGTTCAATTATGAGGGTGCCACCTTTAAAAAGGGTCAGACCTATCACTTGAATGGTAGTAAAGCCCTTAAGTTCTCACGAATGCGTTATGATGATCCACGAGGTGACTATGGGCGCCAGGAACGTCAACGACTCATTATCGCAGCACTGTTAAAGAAGTCGATTTCTTACAAAACAGTTTTGAATGATGATTTCCTAATGGCTATTGCGGATGAGATGCAAACCGATCTAACTAGGAATGATATGTTAGGTTTAGCCTTGCATTACAGAAATGCAGGTAAGAACAGCACATCTGATCACGCTCAAGGAACTACTGAAATGATTGGTGGTCAATCGTTCGAGGTTGTTTCTTCCGCCGAACGAACTCGTGTATCTAATGAGTTACACCAGAGTCTTGGTTTGAATTCAAGCAATCAATAGCCTTTCTGCAATCATCAGTGATGATGGTTGCTTTTTTGGTATTCCTAGTGAATTATGAATTTGAAAGCTGAGTGCGCATTAATAAACAAACATGGTATTATTGTACAGACCTGAATAATGTCATATGTATCAATTTAGTTAAATGTCTTAAGAAAATCTTGTTTTTTTATCGGTTCTGTTAAATAATTGTTACTAGTATTGTTAGAAAACGACCATCTCGGAGGGAAAGCATGGATAGCACCTTAGATTTACGGCAAATGTTTGGGATCTTACGCAAACATATATTATTTATTATTATCGCAACAATTGGTTTCGGCTTGATTGCCTTTGGTGTCGCGGAGTTTGCGATGACACCGAAGTATTCTTCAACTACACAGCTTTTAGCTAATCAAAAGGATGATAACAATCCGGCATTAGCAGCTCAGAATCAGCAAGCTGACGTTCAAATGATTAGCACCTATAAAGATATTGTTACTAATCAGTCAATATTGAGGCAAGTTAAGTCTAATCTAGCACACCCGGCTAAGTTGGTTCGTAAAGCTACAAAAGCCGTTTATCGGACGAATGGAGTCACTGGAAAGAGAACTTTAGTTCAAGCGGCCAAGCCAGCCGTGTATAAAGCATCGGGTACTGCGTACGATGTGGGTATTGGAGAAATGCAAAAAGCAATTTCTATTTCTAATCAGCAAAATTCCCAGGTATTCTCTTTAACCGTTAAGACCGATAATCCTGGAAAGTCTGCAGCGGTTGCCAATGAAGTCGCTCAAGTTTTTAAAACCAACATTCAGAAAATGATGAGTGTGAATAATGTGACAGTTATTTCTAAGGCCACACCAAATTACACTAAAACTTCCCCACGGACGAAGTTAATTGTATTAATAGGATTGGTTTTCGGTTTGCTAATTGGAATGGGCTATGCGCTCATTAAAGAATTAACCGATACAACGGTTAAAGAAGATGACTTCTTAACTGAGGAGTTGGGACTCACCAATTTAGGACACGTGGCAAACATTAAGATCAACAATACTAGAATGGTGACAAAAACGAATAGTCGTGAAGATTCAAACCGTAGCAGACGAGTTCGGGTATAGGAGGAACTGAGATGCCATTGTTTCATCATAAAAAGCGTTTATCAAATGACACTATAGAAAATGGGGTCAAGCTGGTTACAGCAGTTGAACCAAAGAACATAGTGTCTGAACAGTTCAGAACGATTCGGACTAATATTGATTTCTCGAGTGTTGATAGACAGTTAAAGACGATTCTTTTTACTTCCTCCGATGTGAGTGAAGGGAAGTCGACTGTATCTTCGAATGTTGCTGTAACTTGGGCACAACAAGGTAAGAAGGTCCTATTTATAGATGCCGATCTACGTCGTCCAACATTGCATACAACGTTTGGTCTTCCTAATACGCAAGGATTATCAACTATTCTGGTTAATAATGAAGATTATCATAGTGTGATTTCCAGTAACGTTATCGATAATTTATCCATAATTACCAGCGGACCCATCCCGCCGAATCCGGCAGAACTGTTAAATTCGAATCGGATGAAGAATTTTCTTCAGTCAGTTGAAGCAGAGTATGACTTAGTGATTCTTGATGTACCACCGTTATTATCAGTGACGGATACTCAAATTATATCTGCCAACGTTGATGGTGTTGTATTGGTGGTTCGGCAAGGAGTGGCTCAAAGAGCAGCCGTTAAGCGTGCCAAAGAATTGTTGACAATGGTGAAGGCCAATTTACTAGGTTATGTACTTAATGATGTTGTTTCTAAGAATGGTTACGGATATGGCTATGGGTATGGTTATGGGTACGAAAAATAATTTGAAGGGATGATTATGATGATAGACCTTCATTGCCATTTGTTGCCAGGTGTAGATGATGGGTCAAAGGATATGGAGACATCGCTTAGGCTAGCATCTGAGGCAGTTAAAGATGGAATTAGTTTCGCGCTACTGACGCCTCATCATATGAATGGTGTGTATATCAATCATAAAGTAGATGTAATTAGGGAGACAAAAGAATTTCAGAAACAATTGAATGCACATCATATTAATTTGACTGTTTTCCCGGGACAAGAAGTTCGAATCAACGGTGACTTACTTACTGCGCTAGATCAGGATGACATTTTGTTTGCTGATGAAGGAAACCGTTATTTAATGCTTGAGTTTCCCGATGATGACGTGCCAGCCTACACGGACGATATGGTCTATCAATTACAGCAACGGGGAATTATACCAGTGATAGTCCATCCAGAACGTAACACTAGAATTATGAAGTATCCAGATTTAATTTATAACCTTTTACAAAAGGGATGTTTATCTCAAATAACAGCAAGTAGTTACGTTGGAACATTTGGTACTAAAGTTGAAAGATTCAGTGGTCAACTTATTGAAACCGGCCAAGCGTATATTTTTTCTTCTGATGCTCATGATTTACCAGGACGAAGGTTTGAGATGAAGCAGGCATTTGAAAAACTACAAGGGGAATTCGGTAAAAAGATTGCGAAAGAATTTGATGAAAATGCCAAAGCAGTTATTAATGGCGAATTAGTAATACCTCATCAGCTTCAACAGATAAAAGCAAAACGTAGAGGACTGTTAGGTTGGTTTTAAATTTTGAAGGAAACAACTTTTCAGAATCTTTAAGGGAAGGGGGGGTTATTAATTAAAATAAAGATTTTAGTTGCAACTCATAAATTGGCAAATATGCCAAAAGATTTAGATCTTTACTTGCCGATCTTAGTTGGAGCATCCAGAAATTGGCATGAGAATATTAATTTTCAACGTGATGATATGGGGGACAACATATCTGATAAAAATCCAAATTACAATGAATTAACAGCTGCATACTGGGCTTGGAAAAATTTGAATGATGTTGACGCAATTGGGTTAGTTCAATATCGCCGATATCTAGCACCTAAGAGAAGCGTCGGTTCTGCCAACGTTTTAAGGCAAAGTCAGATTGAAAAAATGCTTACAAATTATGACCTGATACTTCCAAAAAAGCGAAGGTATTATATAGAGACTAACTATACCCATTATGTGCATGCTCATCACAGTGAGCCACTAGATCAGACTAGAGAAATAGTGAAAGAACAATATCCAGGTTATTTAAAGTCTTTTGACCATGTTATGAAAATGCGTAGTGCACATATGTTTAACATGTTTGTGATGAAGAAAAATATATTTGATAATTATTGTGAATGGATGTTTGGCATACTTAATAAATTAGAGGCTAGAATTGATGTTTCGCAATATTCTTCCCAAGAGGCCAGAGCTTTTGGGTATATTTCCGAATTATTGATGGATGTTTGGGTTGAGAAAAATCATATTAAGTACACGGAAACTCCTTGGATTCAATTAGGTGGTAAACACACATTTAGAAAAATTTTCTTTTTTGTTGGTAGGAAGTTCAATATAGGGGTCAGAAAAACGCATTTTGAGTGAAATGACAAATGGATTAGTGTCCTATGATACCAATAACTATAATAATTTAACTGATGTCTAAATTTTAAAAATACATTACAGATTTTTATAGATTTTTCTAAATTAGAGTTTTTGAATACTGTGGGAAAGGCATCTTTCAAGAAGACAGAAGACTATGGACTTAGGACTGGAAGACTTTTTAGAAGCAATATTTGTAATTAACGTGTAAAAGTTTTCTGTACGACTAGATGTGCAAAACAGAATATAAATTCTAGT
>NZ_WNJO01000003.1 GCF_009720675.1 Secundilactobacillus folii
AAAAAATTTGTGTATCCACTCAGCAGTACTTTTAAACAGCTACTTTTACGTTGAGTTAAAGCTAAGTTAACGTATTCCACAGGCTGTCAAAATTCGAAACCTACCTCCACCAAATCCCACTCGTATTAAAAAACCGGCTGATAAAAAGCACAAAGGCCTCTACCAACCGGTTGTTCACTTTTAGAAATTAACATCAGAAATGCTTTGACAGCATAATATCAACAATTAAAAAATACCAGTCATTTAACTTCGAAACTAGTTATCCTCGTTCCCACTACCAGGTGATTTCTGACCCTTTTTAACTTCGTAGGATTTAGCGCCGGTTCCGGCTAAGCTACCACCTTCGGCAATCAGATATTCTGGACGGATCGGCTTATTCTCCAAGAAGTCTTCCAGAATTTCTCGAGCACCGGCAGCATAACGTGCTTGAGCAGATAACGTAGTCCCTGACATATGTGGAGTCATCGCTTCGTGTGGCATCGTTCGCCATGGGTGATCCTCTGGTGCCGGCTGTGGATACCAAACATCACCTGAGTACCCACCTAACTGGCCAGAGTTAAGTGCCCGGACAATTGCATCCCGATCGACTTCTTCACCACGACCGTTATTAACGATATAAGCACCACGCTTCATCGTTGCAATCAGGTCATCGTCAAACATGTGGTAAGTGTTGGCGTACAGTGGCGCATTAAGTACCACTGCGTCAACAACTTTAACCATTTCGTGGACATCTGGATAGTAGGTCAAACCAAATTTCTTCTCAACGTCCGCAGGCAATTGATGGCGTTGGTTATAAACCAACTTAACGTCAAATGGCTTTAAGCGTTCGATAACGGCCCGACCAATTCGACCAGCACCGATGATTCCCACTGTCATGCCCTCGATGTCATAGGCTTGAGCAACGGCGTCAGCAATGTTCCAACCGCCGTTTCTGATGATATCATGCGCCGGAATGAAATTCCGAACCAGAGCTAATAATTGCATAACTTCAGCTTCGGCCACACTAACACTATTTGAATACGTCACTTCAGCAACGGTAATATTATGTTCATTAGCAGCATTTAAATCGACGTGATCAGAACCAATTCCAGCGGTAATAGCTAACTTAAGATTCTTAGCTTTTTCGATTCGCTCAGCAGTCAAATAAGCTGGCCAGAATGGCTGGGAAATCACTACGTCAGCAGTGGGAAGCTCCTTTTCAAAAACCGAATCGGGACCTTCCTTGTCAGAAGTTACGACATACTCCACACCTTTAGATTCCAAATACTTCTTCAGCCCAAGGGCACCAGAAACACTTCCAAGGAGCTCTCCGGGCTTGAAATCAATACTCTCAGGGGTTGGGACGGTTGAACCATCAGGGTATTTGGTGATCTTCGGGACATCATCACGAACGTACTTTGGCGGGAACCCATCAACAGGGTCCGGATACAAGACAGCTAAAACTTTTGTCATTATAAACACGCCTTTCTTAAACTTGACTCCACAACCCCCGACGTTATAAGTGTAGCACAATATTGCAATCGCTTTCATTAAATTCCCGTGGCAATCACCTTGACTAAGTTTGAAAGGTTAGCCTGTAAAGCTAAAAAAATTATATATTTTAAATGAGATAACTTTGGCTGAATTGCCTATTTTTTCAGGAAGAATAGCTCTGGTTTTAGCAGCGGAAATGCTTAAAAAAATATCGATCTATTTTTAATGATATCCTAATGAATTAATAGAGGATAATGCTTGGTAATCTCAACTTTTTAGTTCAATAACCGTTTTTATTCCAGCAACAATAGAAAAATAACGTTGACAAGTTTATCCGCTTCTGTTAGATTTTAATTAAAGAAAGGGAGGAATGCTAACGTGATTAAAATCAACAACATGCAAACAGTATCATCCTCCTGGTCTACAGCCATATCTGTGTAGACCCGTTTTTGCTTACATAAAAGGTCTTGCAGACTTGAATTAATTTCAACTGTGAGGCCGTCAATATTTCGGACTAAGCGCCCTCACAGTGTCTGCTGTGAGGGCTTTTAATTTCTATTTATTTTTGGAGGCTAGTGCCATGACTGTTTATAATTTTGCTGCTGGACCGGCAACGTTACCCAATGAAGTAATCACCCAGATTCAAGACGAACTTCCTTCACTGCAGGGAAGTGGCATGAGTATTTTGGAAATTTCCCACCGTTCATCGATGTTTGATGACATCATCAACGCTGTACAAGCAGATCTGCGTGATCTGATGAAGATCCCAGACGATTATGAGGTACTGTTCTTTCAGGGTGGCGGCACTGGTCAATTTGCCGCTGTCCCTATGAATCTGGCGACTGATCACCACCGAATCGCACTATTAGACAGCGGGCACTGGGCGGCAAAAGCTGGTGAAGAGGCAAAACAGTTGGGCTACAAAGTTGATACGCTAGCCACCACAAAGGCAACGCACTATGACCGGCTACCCGCACTGACCATGACTATGCCAGACGACACCTACGATTATCTGCACATCTGCACCAACAACACGATTGAGGGTACCGCCTATCATGAGCTACCAAAAACTAACCACGTGCCGCTGGTAGCAGACATGTCATCAAACATTATGGCACAAAAATACGACGTGGCGGATTTCGATTTAATCTTTGCTGGCGTCCAAAAGAACCTTGGCCCCGCCGGTGTGACAATCGTGATCGTTAAGAAATCACTGATCAAAGAAGTGGACGGAATCCCCAGTGTATTTAACTATCAATTATTTGCCAAGAAGAATTCGATGCCAAACACGCCGCCCGTCTTCAACATTTACGCCACTGGCTTGACCCTTAAATGGTTGAAGAAAGTCGGTGGAATCGATGAGATGCAGGCCCGCAATCAAAAAAAGGCCAGCCTGCTTTATGACTTTTTAGACCAGTCCACACTGTTCAATAATCCGGTCAAGCACCAAGACCGTTCCTTGACGAACATCCCATTCATGACTGGGGACGCCAAGTTAGACTTAGCAGTGGTTGATGATTTGGCCGCTCACGGTTTAATGAATTTAAAGGGTCACAGAAGCGTTGGTGGCTTACGAGCTAGCCTATATAACGCCATGCCGTTTGAAGGTGTTCAGGCACTCGTCAATGAACTTTACCGCTTTGAAAAAGAAATGTAATTTTAATTCATTTAGGGGGCAAAAATAATGTATCAAGTGAAAACTTATAATGCAATTGTACAAGCCGGCTTTGACCGCTTTACAGACCAGTATCAAATCAACCAAACCGATGATGCCGATGCTTATTTGATCCGGTCCGTTGATCTCCACCAGCAGGTCTTTCCCAAGAACTTAAAGGTCATTGTGCGGGCTGGTGCGGGCTTTAACAACGTCCCGTTGGATAAAGCAACCGCCAATGGAACTGCGGTGTTCACGACACCCGGCAGTAACGCCAACGCGGTCAAGGAACTGATGATGGCAATGCTGGTCGCGGCATCACGAAATTTATTTGCTGCAGCAGACTATGCCGCCCATAATAGCGGTGCCGATATTTCCAAGCGGACTGAGCGGGACAAGACAAAGTTCAATGGCACTGAACTACTGGGCAAACAGTTGGCAGTGATCGGTGTCGGCCACGTCGGATCGTTAGTCGCCAATGCTGCTAGCCAATTAGGTATGCAAGTGATCGGTTACGACCCCTATTTGTCATCAGATGCTGCATGGCGCATTTCAACCAAAATCAAGCGGGCCAAAACGTTAAACGCAGCCCTGAAAAATGCCGATTACGTCACGGTTCACGTACCCAAGAATGAAGAAACCACTGGTATGATTGGTGCCAAAGCCTTGAGTGCCATGAAGGATGGCGTCACCGTCTTTAACTTTGCCCGTGGCGGAATCGTCAATAACACTGAGATGTTAAAAGCTTTGGACAGCGGACACGCAAAGGGCTATTTCACTGATTTTGGCAGTGACGAAATTTTAAACCGTCAAGACGTCGTGATCACTCCCCATATCGGCGGTTCAACTGGTGAAGCCGAAACTAATGGTGCGGTTCAAGGGGCTGAAACAATCATGGACTTTCTGGAAACCGGCAACGTCCTCAACAGTGTCAACCTGCCGAATCTTTCTGCACCGTTTAATACCCCTTACCGAATCACTGTCATGCACCAAAACATTCCCAACATGGTTGGCCAAATTGCCACCGCACTGGCTGACGCCAACATCAACATTGAAAACATGAGCAACGCTGCCAAAGACAAAGTAGCCTATACGATCATCGACGTTCAACACCTTCAAAAACACGATGGTGAGATTATCGATTGTCTTAGCCATATCGACGCGGTGTATCGGGCAAGGTTGTTACGAAAGTAGGCAGTTCAGCCGTATCGGCATTAATTCAAGTTTGTTTTTTTGCAGATCTAAATGAAATTACGCGATAGTCCGTCAAGACTCGGTTAAGTTCCAGAATGAAAACCAATAGCGTCGCGGATATCCAGCTTGGAATCCGCAACGCTATTGGCTTTTATGGTCAAGAAAGGTATTTTGACACACTTCTTGCATAACAGATCAAGAAAAAAACCGGTTTGCGCTGTCCCTACCCAGTGCAAACCGATTTGCCTAATATGACAACTTTGCAAATTGTTGGGGAACGCAGTGCAAAGTTTATGTTGGTGTGAAGGCGATTTTGGAAAGGTGCAAAGGTTGGAGACCCATTGCAATAAAATAGCAGTAACGTTCGCCTTCACGACGCTGCAATGATTCGTCATCACCGGAGCGTTGTATATATGTGTTGCAGCTTGCCACATTGCCCCCGCAATATGGCAAGTACAGCTAAGTAAAATTTGAAATGCGACTAACCCCTACCGTTCAGGTGTGACCAACAGTGTCTCGATGCTCTCTCCAGCATCCTGTGTCCGCCAATTAATTGTTACTTAAACAAATCAAAGCTTAGACGCATTTCAGATTTTAAAGTGGGACCCCCGTATTAAAACTCTAGCCAGAAAGTTGCTGCATAGAATATTTAAGCAAGAGCACCTTTAATACGATTTAATTATCGCCCGTGGTTGCAGTAAATACAATGGGTTTCATATTCCACTTTTTTTGAATTTTTTTAAAAAAATGGAGTAACACATCTTCGTGAACTTGTGTACTTCGCTAGAAAAAAATCTATAATAAGGTATAATTTATTGTGGAAGGGTAAAAAGGAAAATGATTGGAATGGGAGCCCATGGACTACACGTTTTTACTGTCGAAAAATGACAACATTTGTTACAACATTTTGACCCGTTTTACCCAGCAGCCTGACCAAACGTTGAATAAAGAAGAGCTTACGCAATCATTGTCTCTAACGACGTATCAAATCAATAAATATTTTGAGAGCATGAACGCAGACCTTGCACTTATTTCAAAGGGGGAGCCATGTTATTTAGACGAACCAAACAGGGGTCAATGGCAAGCATTCGGGTTAAATTCTTTTAAATTACAAAAAGTTGCACTCCTATATTTAAATCGTTCACCATTATTTACCGCACTTGAATACCAATTTTTCTACGCCAACCTATATACCAAAAAAGAGTATGTGGCTGCTAATTTCATGAGCAGTTCGGTGTTCTACCGTTCACTGGATGCGCTGGAAGATATCTTGAAAGACCATCATTTCTATCAAGCTAGTAGCCTTTATGCAAGCCGCGAATTTACTATCCGCTTGCACTTGTTTCAACTGTACTACACCATGTATAACAGCGTGTCAGATCCCTTTGAACCACTAAACCCCTTGGTTGCTGATATGATCAGTGCTATTCAATCCCAGTTGCCTGATCATTTAAACCCTACTCAAGAAACCAAGCTGTCAACGTTCCTACGTGTCTGGCTGTTACGAATGCTTAACAAACATCCAGTGGAAAAGGGCCAACTGCAGATCAAACCAACGGCGGCCAGTCAATCAATGATGGCTCAGCTTCAAGACCTTTTAGCAGACCAGCTCAAACTGGATCAAACGGAATTCGATTATTTGTACAGTTTTTTAGTTGCGCAAGGCTTTTTGGGATTTGACAAGATGCGCGAGATGGCGAGAAATATCCCAGCCGTTAATGAACTGACTGAACAGTTTATGGCTGAGATCAAGAATAGTAATGTGCTACTGACAACTCACTTCATTAATGACAGTTCACTTAAAGAAAGTTTACTTAGCATTCATTTTCAGTTCACGACGTTTTATATTGAACCGACGACCTTTATCGATCCAGGTCAAGTTGACTTTTTTGCCGACTTGTACCCTGCTTTCGACGTTGCTGTATCGCATAATATCACTAAGATTCAGCAGCGAAAAGATGTGCGTCTAACTCAGAAAATGGCGATTAACCTCTATTTTAGCTACATGTTTGCACTGATCAATTCTATTCCGCCTGCACTGATGCGTGACCAAGTACACATTTGCGTGGACTTTTCTCAGGGCGTGTTATATACCAACTACGTGATTGGTTCGCTTGACGCATTCAATCACGCCCACCTCATCATTGACAGGCATTTAACCCCTGATACAGATATTTACATTTCAGATTTTCATTCACCAAAAGTTAAACAGACTCAAGTGATCTGGCAAGACCCGCCAACTCCGGTAGATTGGTCAAACCTAGCTGATTTAATTCTTGACACCAAGCGCAGCAAACTGCCGCAATTATTTCCAGATCAAGACGTTAGTACGAAAGGAAGTGACACGAATGAGCCTCAGCAAAACCGCCAAAAGTAAATGGTTAGCAGCTTGCCTATTCTCGGCCACTGTGCTAGCTGGTTTTCAACTGCAACAACAGCAGGTTCACGCCCAAGATGGTACTCCTACCACAGTTGTTGTTACACCAAACAATCAGCAGGGTACAACTTCGGTAACAACGGCCACTAGTCCCAATAATGGCTCACTGTCTGGTGTTGTGAATGGTTCCTTTGGTAACGATCCTCACACGACCACTTCGAATAACTCGTCATCGTCTACAAGTTCAACAAACTCTGGCAATGGTTCGAACCCGCTTGGTAGAGGTTCATCGAGCGCCACAAGTGATTCAACCTCAGCTGGCAATCCTAAATCAACGGATCCAGCTAGTTCGAGTGATGCTTCTCATTCATCATCTAGTACTTCAAGTTCAACTAATACCAGTAGTTCAACAGCTAACGCCAGCTCGAACAGTTCCTCAACTTCAACAAACTCTGGTTCAAACACATCAAGTTCAGCAACGCAACCAAACGCCACTCAAAATAATGGTCAGAACAGTTCATCAACAACTCAAACGAACGGTAATACCCAAACTGCCTCAACTTTTGGCAAGCTCACGATCAATACCTTCGATGGTCTCACTCATTCACTGCTAAACACCAGCGAATATCCATATGCAATTGGGACATCGATTACTGACAAGAACCTCTACATTCCAGAGGTGCCTGGTTACGGATATGTCGGCAACGTTAATACTGATGTACCGGCTAGTTTCACGACTAACGATGCCACACTGAATTTGAATTACATGCCACTGTCTCCGATTGACGTGAACTACATTGATATGTCAAACAACAAAAGGCTTTGGGGGTATTCAATGGACACCTCAAAGGCAAACGTTGGCCAATCATATCAGACTAATTCGTTTGTCATCCCGTTTGCCGGGTATAAATTTAACCATGTCAGCGATAACTCGATTGGTACGATTGAGCAAACGGTTAAATCAGGTACGGACTTGAACCCCATCGTGGTTAACTATTACTATCAGCCAGAAGCTGGCACAACTGCGGTAGATATTGATACGTCAAACTGGACGACCACAGCGCAAACCACGCCGATTCAAAATACCAACGATGTGGTTTATAGCTACTACCTCACTAGGGATGAATTGCCTGCTCAGCTAATTGCTCAATATGCTGGTTCAACAAGTCAGAATCATTTGATTACTACGACAGTTGATCAGCACAATAGTGCAACAACTACCGACACCAGCACGGATACAGTTAACGGGCACGCACCAAGTACTTCCAGTACGCCTAATCGCAATAATACCAATCAAACTGGTGGAGCATCGACTACTGTGCCAACAGAAGGTAACTCTACTCTCGGACCGACTGAAAGCTCAACGATAGTGACACCTAACTTCAGAGAACAGCCAAGTAACCCAACCGCTACCCCAACTGCAACGGTGACAGTCATCAATAACAGCGGTCAACCTGTCAGCCAAACCACTTATACTGGTCAAACTGGCGAGTTGGTTCGGTCTGAAATGCAGTCTGACTTGAACCATTTACGTGATTCTGGCTATGTTATTTTGAGTAATGGTGTCAAAGGGAATACCCGTTTTGATGGGACTAATATGGCCTTCACCGTTAAAGTTACGCAAATAAGTCAGGCAACTAATCCTTTTAAGCACAATACAATGCCAATCGTGGCTCAACTAGGTGCCGCTTCTCAAACGGCTAATCAAGACAATGGTTCAAACACTAACGCTGCCAACTCTTCAAGTGCTCGGCAAAATGAAAACCAAAATAACGCCAATCGTGCTAACAGTCAAAACCGAAACGCTCAACACCAGACGATCGCGTCAAACAGTGCCATTATGACAACCAACGTGAACGATGCTCAACGAAGTTCTCAGACTCATCGACAAAACGTTGTCAATAATGGTCAAACCTTTGGCAGCCATGCCGCTGCAAATGGTGGTGGCGGAGGTTCAAACAACTCTGGTTTAGCGGCTTATTTCATTAGCATTTCTGGTAAGATCAACCTTGGCGCTCGAGCATAGCACAATTACAAAAGGTCAAAATAAGCTGATAAAATAAGATTATTAAAAACACTTGATATTCGTCAAGTGTTTTTGTGGTGAATTAAAATTTAGAAGTATGTATAAGAGGCGACGCTAAATTCAAAATTAGCGTCGCCTTTTTTAAAGCTCATTATTCATTTTTAACTCTTAATTATTATCCTTCATAGGCTGCCAAATCATCTCGTTCAGCTAAAATGTCACCTAAGTTGACCTTGACTGCTGTTTCGCGAGCCTTGACCGCATCCGCAAAAGTCAGATAACTATGATTCAAAACGTACTGCCCACGAATCATTAAACGGGCCACCCAACGTTTTGAACGGGTATCATAGGAAACACCTGTGACTCCCGATTTATTTGTCCGTCGCCGTTTCATAATTGACACGACACTTGTCCCATCCACCTGCAGTAAGTTCGCCACTTTAGCCCGGTTTTTAATTAGCCGGTCGTTAGTCTGCATCACCTCACGACCACGTTCGCGTCGCAGACAGCCACACGACTTCGTATAACCCTTCCTCAGCAGGTAACTATCAACCACCACTTCTTTTCCGCAGTCACAGCGGCATTTCCATTGTGCATTACCGTTTTTACCACTCCCGGCAAATGCAGTCACGGTTAACCGGCCAAAGCGATGGTTCGTCAAATCGATTCGTTTCATAGTCATCAATCCCCCAATTTAATGCTGTGTAGACGCTGACGGTGTCAGGTCAGAATCAGAAACTTCGGTGTGCTTAATTTGACGAGGGTGCCGAGCACGATAGAGATCCATTTCAAATAAGCCAAATAGGCATAACAGCAAACCGATGCCAACAAAAACGGCTTCGGTCACTGCATCTCGATGTTGCTGAGTCATATGTGCCGTGGCGGCATTGGCCACTACTGGCAAATAGCTTAGACCAAAGGAAAACGCTATTAGAAAAGCACTCCCGAGATAACCAAACTTGGATGTATGCTGTAAACGATTCATAGTGCTCGACCCCCTCTAAATAAAGTTGTATTTCACTTCTCATACTACGCTGAAAGCCCTTAATTTCAACGGGTTTGGGGATACCTTGTCTCCCACTTTTTTAGAAAAAATTGAAAAAAATGGTGACGACCCGCTAGCATCATTAATATCAGTGGAATCCAGAGAGAATGTTACTTAAAGATAAAAAACAGGCCAATTATTCCAAATGGAAAAATTGGTCTGTTGATTCATTTTTAAGTAATCAGTTTTAGCGCTAATTTACCACGATTGATATCCATCTTGCTCAGCGGATTCTGCCAGATTTGAGGCTGAACAACTTTTGCATACTGATAAATATCTGTGAAACTTAAGCCGGCATACATCAGGTCCGTCGCTTTTTTAGAATGCAGTAATCCAAGAACGTGGCCAAATTCATGAGTGATGATCCTCGCGTACTCAACCTGACGGGCCGTATTCGCCACCGATGCATCAATCAAGCTGTCGACTGCTGTTGTATCATCTGCGCCGGAACGTGCAACATTAGCCTTCATGTATTTACTAATCGTTTGTTTCTCACCCAGATAAGCATTTTGATCGATCAAAACCGTCTGACTCAGAGGTTGCCACCACGCGACTTCTGCAGACTGTTGATTTTGATGATTGGTTGTTAGCTTGACAACCAAAGTGTGATGCCGTTTGGAACCCTTGACGAAAACTTTCTTCCCCAAAGCGTGGTTCCAGTTGTTTTCAGCCACCCGAATTGACTTAGCAAGTGGCGGTTGCCGCGTCTGATCATACACCCAAACCTTGTTGTGGCTGTCAAATGCCGTTTGAAAGCCCTGATCGATGTCGTACAGGTTTAGAAGCGCATCTTCATGGGCAAGATAGTAATGTCTGGAACGCGATAATACGCTTGCTGAGGGCTGAACGGTTGTTTGCGCCGCATCAATCGTACTAAAACCAATGACACCGATAATCGTTGTCAGCATTAAAATCATCCAGTGACGCATGACGATTCCTCCGTTTCCAAAAAAATCATGCCTTAATAGGCATAATTTGCGTTAAAAAAGCGCCAATATCTTTTGCCAGTTGCCGTCCCTGTTCACTGTACGTCATCACATGAGGTGCCCCAGGATAACGTTTCAGGGTTACCGGAGCGGTGGGCGCCAAGTAATCCGCCAATTGCTGTCCAATACTTCGGTCAAGTAATTCATCGGCTTCAGCCTGAGCAATAAACACCGGCTTGGTCAATCCTGCTAAGGAATCGTGGACGGGTACCGTATATTCTGAAATGGCCGCTAGCATCTCATTTATGTGGTGCGATAAGAACCGCATCTTATCATTAATCTCAGCTTCCGGCAACTGCAACTTAGTATACCAATTTTGACATTCTTTGAGGAACCGCTGAGAAACCCGGGATTTATCCACCTCAAACAGTGGCGTGTCAATCGTGCCGCCAGTGATAACCTCATCAAATTCCGCGAGTGCTTTCATGGCAAACAAGCCGCCAAGTGATTCACCGAAAATTGCAATTTGCTGGTGCCCATCGACTTCTAATTGATGAAGCGCTTTGATAGTGTCCTGCCACCAAATCTCTGGTTTCCCCTGCATGAAAATCTGTTTAGGATCCGCTGTACCGTGACCCGTAAACATGGGTCCAAGTACTGTGTAACCTAGTTTCTGCAGGCTACGTCCTAAAACACGAACGTCATTTGGCGTGCCAGAAAAAGTGTGCAGCAAGATAACCGCCTGGGGGCCACCCTGAAAGTAAAATGCCTTTGGAAGATCCATTTTTTCACCGCCTAAAAATACTTGTGAATTGCTCGTTAGACTCATTTTACACTATTCCACGCAAAAAATCGCACTTCCACTTTAGAAGTAGGAGTACGATTTTTTGTCAATCTTTATTCAGTGACCTGATGGCGACTAACGCCACCATTAACGATCGTCAGCACATCATTTAAGGCGATCGAAACCATGTTAGAAACCGCGTCATCCGTGTAAAAGCCAATGTGTGGGCTGACACTGACGTTTGGCATCTTCAGCAGTTCATCCAACTGGGGATTATTGAAGTCATCTCGGCTAGACCAATCTTGACTGACCAACTGGTTATCACCTTCAATAGTATCAATTCCAGCACCTGCAATTTCGTGATTCTTTAGGGCGTCCACAAGGTCCTGAGCCACGACCACCGGACCCCGGGAAGCATTGATCAGGAATGCCGTGGGCTTCATCATTTTAAACACTTTAGCATCGATCATGTGGTTCGTTTCATCCGTGAGCGGTGTGTGCATCGTGACAATATCGGCCGTCCGATAGACCGTTTCGTGATCGGTATAGGTGAGTGTGTCACCAAGTTCCGGACGGTGGATCGGATCAGCAGCAATGACCGTTGACCCCAGCGCTTTAAAAATCCGGGCCACGGCACTACCAATTTTACCAGCGCCGATAATGCCGACCGTTAGATTATGAATCTCGTTAGCTTCCAACCCATTCCAGGTAAAATCATGCCGATTTTCACGTTCGTGGGTAATTCCCAGATGACGGATCAGATACATCACGTCAGCTAATACCAATTCACTGACCGAACGTGGTGAATACGCAGGAACATTGGTCACCACCAACTGATTTTCAGCGGCTAGTTTGAAATCAATGATCTCGTAGCCGGTAATCCGCAATGTGATTTGCTTGATGCCAAATTCATGTAGTCGCTGATAAATTTTGGGTGACGAAATCGCCCCGTGCTGCTGAATCACGATCCCATCATAACCCTTAGCCAACTCAACCGTCTCTTCATTTAACGGCACCTCATTGGTATCGACTTGAACGTCTGAATGCTGGGTCATCCATTCTTTAACGGCAACTAATTCGTCCTGACGTGCGTGGTAAAATAAAAATTTCAAAATCGTTTCCTTCTTCCTACTTAACTTTGGCAAATTCTTGAATCCGTTCAATGGCCTTCTTCAGGTCTTCCGTGCTGGCAGCGTAACTGATACGAACATAGCCTTCACCGCCGGGGCCAAATGAAGCCCCTGGGATCACGGCAACCTTGGCTTCCTTAGCCAACTCGTAGCAAAATGCCACGCTATCCTGATTCAAATTAGCCGGAATCTTAGCAAATAAGTAGAAAGCACCCTTTGGACTTGCACACTCGAAACCAGCTTCTTGAAGGCCTTTCAATAATAAGTCACGGCGCTTCTGGTAAATCTGACGCATGGCAATCCCATCATCCGGACCATTCTTAAAGGCTTCTTCTGCCGCAGCCTGAGCGTTAGCAGTCGCTGAAGTAATCGCAAACTGGTGAACTTTGCCGATCTCGTTGATAACGTCAACTGGACCACAGACCAGTCCAATCCTCCAGCCGGTCATGGCGTGGGACTTAGAAACCCCATTTAGCAGTACAGTCTGTTCAGGTAAAATTTCACCCATGGAAACGTGTTTCTCACCATAAGTTAATTCCGAGTAAATTTCATCACTGAGCACAAAAATGTTGTACTGTTTCAAAACGTCAGCAATCTTTTGCAGATCTTCTCGACTGTAAGTCACGCCAGTTGGGTTAGATGGGAAGTTTAAGACAACTGCTTTAACGGTATCCTTGTTAGCCTCAATAGTGGCCTTCAATTTTTCGGGTGACAGAATAAAGCCATTATCAGAGGTGTCCAAAAAGATTGGTTTAGCACCATTTAGAATGGCGACGGGGATGTAGGCTGGAAAGATTGGCGTTGGAATGATGACCGAATCACCGGCGTTTAACATAGCTGTCAGCGATGAAAAAATTCCTTCAGTGGCTCCTGTAGTCACTAACATTTGAGTGTCGGGATCATAGTTCACATTGTATTTATCATGCAAAAATTTTGAGGCTGCTTGACGAAGACCTTCCGTCCCGCGGGAATTGGTGTAGTGGCTTTCATTGTTTTCGATGCTGCGAATAGCGGCTTGTTTAACGTGTTCAGGCGTATTAAAGTCGGGTTCACCAAGGGTGAGCTTAACCATGTCGGGAATCGCGGAGATCTCCTGGTTAAACTTCAAAATGGATGAGGGTTGAATCTGTTTCAGCTCGTGTTTCATGCTATCTGATAATCGACTCATTGTAATTCCTCCTAAAAGATAAAAGGCCCGTACAGTCTATGACTGCACGGGTCCAAGGGTTTTAACCCACGCAGTCAATGGCTGATCTGCGTGGTCTTTAGCATTTAATCACAAAATGCTTCTGGCTTCTCACAGATCAATTCTGGAAAAACCAAAAGTAATAAGAACTATTCGGTTGAGAGAGTGCGATTTTCAACATAATGGACTACCTCTTTGAATAGATTAGTTTTATCATAGCATTTTAATGTGGGGGAAGCAAGACCAGAGTGCGAAGCAAGGCGGTTAAGGACTGGAGTGTAAGGCTACTTTGGCAGAATTGGCGGCGGTCTTGGCCGTAAATTATGCCGAAGTAGCCTTACATGTAAGTCCTTGCCTTGTGTAGCACGTTTCGACGCCAGAGTGCGAGGAAAGGCGGTTAAAGACCGGAGTGTAACGGAGTCTGGGCAGAAAGCCAGGTGGTTTTCCTGGGTTTATGACCAGAATTCGTTACATGCAGGTCTTTGCCTTTCCGAACGCGTTTCGGCTATAGAACAGGAAAGCGCAAAATCAACCAGTGTAACGGAGTCTGGGCAGAAAGCCAGGTGGTTCCCCTGGGTTTATGACCAGAATTCGTTACATGCAGGTCTTTGCCTTTCCGAACACGTTTCGACGCCAGAGTGCGAGGAAAGGCGGTTAAGGACCGGAGTGTAACGGAGTCTGGGCAGAAAGCCAGGTGGTCTCCCTGGGTTTATGACCAGAATTCGTTACATGCAGGTCTTTGCCTTTCCGAACACGTTTCGGCTATAGAACAGGAAAGCGCAAAATCAACCAGTGTAACGGAGTCTGGGCAGAAAGCCAGGTGGTTTTCCTGGGTTTATGACCAGAATTCGTTACATGCAGGTCTTTGCCTTTCCGAACACGTTTCAGCTAAGTTGCCTATCCAACCCCAAACAAAAAAGCGGCCACCAAAGCAGCCACTTCCACATTCAAATTCAAAGGCTAATTATTTAACCTGAACATAAGCCTTGTTTGCTGTGATATAAGAACCATCACTCAACTGAATCCGTGCAGTGCCACCACTGGACTTAACGATTGCTTTTGCCGTGACAGTTGCATTGTATTTTAAGCTACCCTTTTTACCCTTCAGGTTTGCAGTCGAGTACCGGTTGATATTCCGAGTTGCTCGCAGTTTTTGCCCATTTTTGACGCTAGTAAAGTAGGTTGCCTTAGTAGTCTTGTACCACTTCGAAACGGTCGAACTATCGACGAGCCTGCTCAGGTCCACGTGGCCACTGATACCTGATAGTGAACCAGTACTTGTATATTGCCAGAGATCAGTGGGTACGCTCGGCTTCTTTGAATAGTTGGCGATCCATGAACCATCAAACTTAGATGAACTGGTCTTATTCACGTTCACGAAGTTCTGGTATGAATAGTAGATCACCGGCTTATTTGTCAGCGTTCGCATCGTGCTCAACCACGTGTTCACATAGGTCTGTTCCTTCCCCTTCACGCCGGACTTACGCTTTTCATTATCCAAAGCGTAAAAGCGCGCATTCTTGTTGGAAAGGGCATAAAATTGGCGCGCGTCATTAACCGCGTCAGTCTTACTGTCAAATTCGGCGTAGTCGTACTGACCAAACGGCACACCATATTTATGCGCACCATTGGCATTGGTATCGCGCTTCGTGTCGATCCGATAATCTGAGTCTCCTGGGTTACCGTGCTTAACACGAATAATGGCAAACTTTAGGCTTTTGGATGCCTTAGACCAGTTAATGTTGCCCTGATACTGAGAAACATCAGCAATCTTAGTTTTAGCTGCAAATGCAGTTGTGCCCACTGTCAGCGCGCTAACTAAGGCCAATGAACCCGCAAAAATCATCCGAAACAACTTATTTCTTTTCATGTAATTCCCCTTAATCTAAATTGTTTAATGCAATTAGTTTAACGCATGAATGAAACAGCGGGACAACATGGGAGTTACGGTTTATTTACCGTTAAGTTACAAGCATAGACATTAACTGGAGATAACCTCGTGGCATGGGCCTGATTGTCTGGCTGTCCATCAACTTTAATAGCCTATTTGTCATTATTTAATTAATCAGCCATTTTTTCCTAAACGCCCGATGTAACAATGACCAGGTCATATTCGTTGTGCACAATAAAAATATCTGTCATAATACTGACAAAATTCAAGTAACATCAGTGGAGGACAACATCATGGAAAAAACTGACTTAATTGGTTTACACCACATTACCGCCATTACATCAAGTTCACCAAAAATGTTTCACTTTATGACCGAGATCCTCGGCCTGCATTTGATCAAAAAGACGGTCAATCAAGATGACGTCTCGACTTACCACCTATACTTTACGGACGATATGGGAACGGCTGGAACGGATCTGACCTTCTTTGATTTTCCTGGCATTGGTAATGGCACATTTGGTAAAAACAGTATCTCACGGATAGGTTTTCGGGTCCCAAGTGACGCAGCTTTAGGCTATTGGTCCCACCGCTTCGACCAAGCTGGTGTACAATCTGACGATATTCAGACGCACTTTGGCGCTAAGGTTCTGCCGTTTTATGACTTTGACCACCAGCGTTATCAACTGGTCTCTGATGAACATAATCAGGGCTTGCCTGGTGGAACACCCTATCGTCACAGCCCTGTACCAAGCGAAATGGCGATCTCTGGTCTTGGCCCGACGATCATCACCGTTGCCCAGGCTGATAGGTTAGGCGGCCTGCTAACCGATGTGATGGGCTTTACGGAAAAGAGCCACGAAAATTCACAAACGCTGTATGAACTGCATGATGGCGGTCACGGTGCACAAGTGATCGTGGAACGAAGCTTGATTTTACCCGATGGGATCCAAGGCTATGGTACGGTTCATCACATGGCCTTTCGAACACCTGACACCGACACTCTAAATTACTGGATCGAACGGATTCAAAAAGCTGGTCTGCACGATTCCGGTTTTGTGGAACGGTTTTACTTCCAATCCGAGTATTTCCGGGCAGCCCCCGGCGTCCTATTTGAAATTGCGACTGATGGGCCAGGCTTCCTACAGGATGAAACCTATGAAGAAGCTGGGGTGCACCTTGAACTACCGCCATTTTTAGAAGATCAGCGAGCAGCTATTGAAGCTAACCTAGTGGCGTTTAACTCTGGAGAGGAGATTGCCGATGACTGAGATCCATTCAGCATATTACCCTGGCAAGATAAATTTGCCACCCGTTTTGATGCTCCACGGCACGGGTGGCGATGAAAGCGACTTGTTGCCAATTGCGCAGTTTTTGTTTCCGGAGAATCCCAAGTTAGGGATTCGTGGCCGGATCAGTGAAAATGGTAGTAATCGCTACTTCATCCGTCACAGTGATGGGACTTTTGACCTTGATAATCTGAGCCAGGAAACCGATTGGCTGCTGAAAGCTATTCAGACTGAAGCCAATACCCATGGTCTAGATGTGAATCAGTTGATCGTCGTTGGCTTCTCAAATGGCGCTAACGTGGCAGCCTATGCTTGGTTGCACAAACAAGCACCCTTTAAAACAGCAGTACTGCTTCACCCAATGATGATCACACCACCAACCAAACCGGTCGATCTGACTGGGGTTCAAGCATTCGCAACCTATGGCACGCTTGATACGATCGTGTCTGAGTCTAACTTTGATTCGTTAACTCAGCATCTGCAAACAGCCAATGCTCAGGTTGAGATTTTTAAAAACCAACAGTCTCATCGGCTGACACAAACGGAACTGTTAGCCGCTCAAACTTGGGTGAAAAAGCTCTAACTAATGTTGGCCAACCTAAAAAGCGTGCTAAGATTCGTTTTGGCCTCAGAATTAAAGCAAATAGCGTCGTGGATTTCTGGTTTGGAATCCACGACTCTATTTGTTTATTTGGCTGCGATCTGAATTTTGACACAACCTTTATATTAAGTTTAGCTTCTACTAGTTTTGAGCAACTGCCATCAAATGCTGGACATCTCGTGCCATTGCTAACTCTTCGTTAGTCGGGATCAGTAGCACCTGGCACGCACTATCCTTTGTCTGCAGTGCCCCGGGTTGACCAGCTTTGTTAAGCTGTGGATCGATCTGAATGCCTAACACGCCCAGCCGTGCGATAACTGCCTGCCGGATTTCCGGGTCCTTCTCACCAATTCCGCCGGCAAATACCAACGCATCTGCTCCCCCAATTTCGGTGTAATAAGCACCAACCAGCTTAACAACTTGGTTCACAAACATGTCCAGTGCCAGCTGTGCCCTTGGGTTCTCCTTCGCCGCTTCGTGAAGGTCGCGCATATCGGAGGAGACGCCAGAAACGCCCAGCAAACCTGAAGAAGCATTTAACTCGTGTAAGACCACGTCCGGTGTTTCGAGCTCCAGCCGTTTCATCAAATAAGGAACTAAACTGGGATCCACGTCGCCACTTCGGGTACCCATGATGAGGCCGGTCACCGGTGTGAGCCCCATTGAAGTATCAAACGGCTTGCCGTCCTTAACAGCAGTAATCGAAGCCCCGCTGCCGAGGTGTAACGTAATCAGATTCAGTTCACCTAACGGACGTCCTAATTGATGCGCAGCTTGTTGCGCAAGGTAAGCGTGAGAAATTCCATGTTCACCATAGCGTCGAATCTGATAATTGGTCGTCCACTCGTACGGGATCCCGTAGATTGCCGTCTTTTCAGGAAGTGCATGAAAATAAGAGCTGTCAAACACCGCGTACTGCGGTACCCCAGCTAATCTCTGAGCCAGCAGTTCAATGCATTTGACCTCTAACGGATTATGCAGCGGCGCAAGTTCACTAAGTTCTTTAAGTTGGGAAATTCCACTTGGAGTGAGCTTGATAGGTTGTTTAAATACCGTTCCACCCGCGACGACTCGGTGGCCCACAGCTTCAATTTCGTCCAGCGATTTCACGGCACCAACTGTCACCATCCTTTTCAAGACGCGGTTAACAGCTGTCACTTCATCCAACGTCTCAACGGTTTCCTTAGTCTTCTTGTCACCAACCTCAACTTTCACGATGGTACCGGGTAAGTTCAAACGCTCCACTTGGCCACCAGCAATCACACGTTCCGCTGGCATCTCAACTAGCTGCCATTTCAGCGAGGAACTGCCAGCGTTGATCAACAGAATTTTAGTCATGGGACGCACCTCCGTTTACCCCTATTTTACAGGATTCGACTAGGCCTTGGAAGCAATTTCACACAAACTTCAAGCACTCTTCAATGATTGCGCAAAACTATTGGGTAGGTATGATGCGGTCACTGTGGGTAATTAAAAGAATCCTGAGTAAAAAGCAGTCATTTACACTCAAATGAAGTAATAAATCCTGTTTAGGCGGGGAAATGCAGTTAGCCTTACAGAACAATTGTGAGCTTAATAGTCAGTCATGCCGATTATGACCAGTAAAAGTGCTTCAGAGTGATTATTTCAATTTCGTTACAAACGCTAAGTGGGCTATGTTTGAGTTGAAATGATTTGAGAGCACATGGTATTATAAATATGACAAATCAAACGTACATATCACCACTTTTTACCTATTCACTTTGGTGAATGCACATAGAGCCATTATTCAATGCCACCTGCATCTTGCAGGTGGCTTTTTTAATTTGCTGCTCGCTAATTGATACCCAAAACGGCAACTGATTTCTTAATTCGAAACCAGCCGCCGTTTATTTATTGTCTCATTCAAATGTTAGTCCACTTAGCTACGTCGAACAACGTTAACAATGCCACGATAGCACGCCGCAATTACAATTGGAACCACCACGCCCAGCAACCAAAGGATAAGTGTATGGTTCAAGAAACTTACACGACTGAAAATATCAATCGTGATTTGAGCCATACAGATGATTGGCACGGTGAAGCGATTGACCGGCAGCAGCCAGTTCAGCCACTTCGTGTTTGCCAGCTGCTGACAGATAATCAACAAAGCTACTGCAACAAATAACGGCACCCAAGCTGCCATAAATGGCGTTTTGATCAGATGGTTTTTAAGAACCAGCTCGAAGTTCAGGTTCCATTGGTAACGACAATAAACCAAAATAAAGTAGATCAAAATACCAGCGGTGGCATAAAAACGTCCGTATGTCAGTCGCAACCAGTATTTCTTAGCATAGTAACCACTCAACATCCAAAGAGTCGTCATTAATACAAGGTCGACCCCCCACGGTGTATGTTGAAAGTTTAAAAAACCAATGTTGTTGTAGCTAATGCCAAGTGCAAACATCGAAATAGCGATCAAGAATTGGATTGCTGGTGAATTTATCCAGCTGAGTAACCCAGCAACAACAACCATGGTCAACAAGTAAACCGTGAACAGCCAAAACAGACTGAGTGGGCCATCTAAAGTTTGGCCACCATAGATCAATCTGAGCAAAAACGTACCCGTATAGCGCCAACTATCTTGGTAAACAAAGTGTCCAATAATAATCAACAAGACCCCTGCACCAAAATAAGTGCCCAGAATCGGAACTAACCGCTTCCCGATAAATTGTTTCGTTGCTTGCCAACTGCGTTCCACCGGTTCAATCGCAAAACCACCGAGTATAAACAGCAGTGGAATATCCCACCAGTTAGTCACCGTGTAAAGCGTTGACGCAAGCTGATGCGCATTAGTACTGGGGTAAATAGCGTGATCGAACACAATAGCCAAAATGGCTAGTGCCCGCACCAATTGCACCCATTTAGGATTACTTTGTACTTCACTTCGTGTCATTGCGATTTCTGGTTTCCTTTCGGTGGAATTTTTTGGGGAGCGTGGATCATGTTTGCACCTTTTTTGATCTTTAGCGCTTTTCCATGGAGTTAGCGCTTTTAGTCTTTATAGCCGAACTGGGCTACCCAAAGCATAGACCTATGTAGAAGCCAACTCTGGCTCAAATCCAAGCCCGGGATTTCCGCCAGAGCCGACTTCTACGCCGGTCTATAACCGCTTTGGTCCGCACCTTGTTTAACTGGGCTACCCAAGACAAGGACTTGCATGTAAGGCAACTCCGGCCTAATTCACGGCATAACCCGCCGCAAATTTTGCCGAAATTACCGTACACTCCAGTCCTTAACCGTCTTGGTCCGCACCTTGTTTAATAAAACGCCACCGCCCTTGTCCAGTACTTACCATTTAACAAATAATACGTTGACGTCTTACCATTCAGCACTGATACCCGCCGTGCCCTTTGCGTTATCTGCACCGGCTTTGAGCCCAAATCAGCCGTTGTTCCAGCCAATTTTGCCAGCTGCGGATCATCAAACACCTTGGTATACATTGTATACTTCTTCAGCGGCGTTAGCGTTCTTTCATACGATTCATACGTAATCTTATCAAATTTTAAAGCACTGGCTCTAATCCAATACTTCCGCGCATTCGCACTAGAACTGAACCGAATTCGATACCACTTGCCACTATCCGCCGTTGCACGCATATCTACATAAACCATTCTGGACTTCTTCATGTTGGCAAAGCCGTCTTTCTTGTTGTAAATGTACCAGCCCGCATGCCCCTTAATATGACTGTACAGGCCGTACTTTTTAGCCACGTTTGCCGCTAATTTCGCGTACTGCGAAGCATATCCGCTGACGTATGATTCCTTCTTGTTAGTGGCTTTATTACCCTTGTATTTACCAGTCAACTTCTTTAGCTTCGCCGTATTGTTAATGTCTGTGGCCTTAATTTTAGCCTGCTTGTTATTAGTGTTCTTACTGATCTGCATATCACTAGAACTCATCCCATTGCTCAACACGAACGGAATGTTGCTCTTGGCGCTCGTGATCTTGTTACCAGTAACCACAACACCAGTAATGCCGCCGCCCTTTGAGTTATCAAAGTAGATATAGCGGTTATTAGGATCCAAATTAACGAAGTTGTTATTGGTAATTTGAATGTTGGACATTTTAACAATTGGTGAGGTGTTGAAAATTCGAATGTAATTCCCTGAGCCTAACGCGTTCTTGTTTTCAAACGTGTTATTACTGATGTACAGATTGGAGACACAGACGAAATGAATGTTGGCACCATCATCACTTAACAGTGGTTTAGCATCCTGAACGTAGTTATTGGTGAAATGGATGTCATGAATAATCCCACCGGCACCCTTACCATAAACCACGTGCTCACCAATTGGATTCGGCGCAAATGATTTCACAGAACCCGATGTGTTCGATAGTGGGATAAAGTTATTGTGATCAACAGTCACATCGTACGAAGGCAGGTTATCATATTTATCGCCAGACTCGTGGTACGACATTGCCTTAGTGTTTGAATAATCGACTTGGATAGCTTCTTTATAATCAAAATTGGAACTGGCATTAAAGCCGGTAAACGTTGATCCCTTCACGTTAACATCGTGGCTACCATCGATATCGATATAGTGACCCGTCGGCGATTCAGCGTTATCAAACGTACAGTCATTAAAGTTCACGTTGCTTGCGTGGTTGATCGACTGAACGAAGACACTTTGACCATCGGCTTTATTATAGTCGCCGCGAAACGTTGCATTATTCCATGTGACGTTACTAATTCCGCCGTCATAACCGGCTTCGGGACTCGGATAGACAAACGGGATCCGGTCGCCATTTTGAATTTGAAATACAGCGTCCTTGTCAAAGTTAAACGTGATGTTGGAATGCAAAACGATGGCTTTTAATTCCGCGTTCGTAAATAAATAATTTCCCTTCGGTACGTGAATCGTCACGTTGTCGTCAGCGCTATAAGCATTAATGATTCGTTGAAGCAACGGTGCATTATCAGTCTTGCCATCGCCGACCATTCCTTGATTCTTTGCGTTTACAGTCGTTGCGGCGTGGGCCACAACAGTCTGATTAACTTGACTTGTGCCGGTTCCAAACTGCGTCAATCCCACACCAACGACAGTCCCCAAAACCAGCAAGCCAAGCATCAATTTGCTTGGTTTACCCATATAACATTCCATCCTCTCCAAATAAACAAAATGACATCTGGTACTATTGTACCAAATGTCTTGTAAATCGGTTTCAAATCACTAAAACTGTTGTGAAATTGTTATATTATTTGATTTTTAGTGGCTAGCAGGTTCTAATTTCACCTTATAAATGCTATTGCACAGCGGTTCTGAGACTTTGCAGACAACCCTACCTGTATTTCAAAAAAGTTTCAAAAACCCCACCAATCAGCTAAAAAACTTCTTTATCCGTATAGTGCTGAGGCAGCGAATCAAAATCATACGACTTCAACGCTTGAATCGCGTCCTCACCATTGAAGAAAGCGGTGTAGGATTGCGCCAGCATTAAGTTCAGCTTCTTACTCTCATCAAACTGAACGATCACCACTGGAATCCCCGCTTGCCATGCAGCACCAATTTCAAAAATCGTGCCCGAATCGGGTTCATTTTCCTTAGTCTCTTCATATTGAAAATCTAAAATGGCAACCACCGCATCCGCCTTTCTAACCTGGCGAATATCACTGTTAAACGTTGCCACTTGCCACTTGAAGCTACCGAATTCAAGGTCCTCATGCTGATGTTCAGATGGAATAAAAATGCCGTTATCGGCAACCGTTTCGTTGGCTCGCAACAGGTCGGCAACTTCATTGACCCGTTTATTTTGACCGTCACTAAAAAATGGGGCCGCTAAATAAATATTGTTCATGGCAGGAAACTCCTTTATTTGATTACCAACTAGCATACCATACAATTCGGTGCTTTAAGCGACTTATTTTACCTGGTGACGGTGCTGAAAGATCCAGTTGGAAAAGTCGTTTTGGTTTTCTTCGTTACGCATCAGCCATTCCCGAACAACCTGACTGTCGTCATCATCTTGACTGTTGAGATAGTTCAACAGCCCAATCTGATCATTATCAGCGAGGTCCTTGATGGCTGACAAATGATTTGGTAGCCAATCCAGCAGCGCTACAGGAATATCCGCAGGTTCGCCATCACTGTCCTCAATTGCGATCAGCAAATGGGCTGGTAAGATGTAGTCGGTCTCTTCCGGCAGATGGTCCAACGTGATCATTTTTGGTGCCAACCGGCTCAGTAAGCGAGCGCTCATTTCGATCAATGTCTCAACAATCGAATCTGAATTCGGCGACAGCATGGCTGCAAACACGCCAATCACGTCATAATTGGCCAGGGACAACACGTTCATGAGGGGTAAGAATAAATCATTTTGCTGACTCTGCTGCAACAAAAAGCTGCCCAGATACTGTTCAGCCACGGGTTGAGGTTCTGGAGTCTGAAAAACAGCTTGCACGTCATCTGCAGTAACCGGGTGATTCAAGAACCGATTCAAGTCATGGTGATTAATCGTGGCGTTATCAATGAAGCGGTAAAGAGCCGCTTCGTCAGTACCAACTGGGGATATCAAACTGGTAAACGGGCGTTCGTTCTTAACCTCCACCCAAGCGTAACTGTGATTCAGTCGGTCAGCCAATTGGGAATTGATTTTAATACCCGCCAATTCGTCGGGTAAAGGCCGTTTTTGATAGTCTTCTGCTAGCATGATGTTCACCTCATTTTGTGGCTGCCCACATATTTTTCACCAATATAGGGAATCTGTGTGGTAAATGCAATGATAACGCCTCGCTTCACAAGCTCGATGAAAACTAGCTGATTAAATAGCAAGAAGGCGTTGATCATGTTCTCACGGTCAACGCCTTCTATTTCGCACACGACCGGCAAAGTCGTATGCCAACAAGTCTTTAGCAACTTCATCTTAGCGGAAATTTATCAGCCGTGCATTAGAATTCCATTAGAATTACTTACCCCGCGTTATAGCGGTGGCTTCCCAACAAACTGGATTTCACAAGAAAACCCTTACATCAATACTTAAGGCATTTCATTTGTGAAAATCTATTGACAACCCCGAAATGGAATGGTTAAATGAAAACATACTCATTTTCTAATTATTTTCTAATTTTAATCACATAATTCACACAAAGCGAGGTTATACATATGGGAAATGCAGCAGCAAAGACTGACACTTCAACAAAAATGTCAGTCATGGACTATGTTTACAAAGTTTCAGCCGGTGTTTCTAACGCCGTTTTGGTCATGCTTGGGATCGGGCTATTAACCCAATCACTTGCTAACTTCGTTCATTGGACAGCCTTATATCAGGTCGGCTCCATTGCACAATGGTTACTAGCACCAGCATTTGGTGCCGCAGTTGCTTCGCAGTTAAAGACGAATACGTTGGTATTATTCAGTGCCATGATTGCTTCAACAGTTGGCGCTAACGCGGTTTACTTCACAAGTGCAACGATGCACGCTGCAACGGCCACCGGTAATCAAATGGTTGAAGCTGCTCAATCAGGTATCTTCACAACTGGTCAACCAATTAGTGCCGTTGCTGCCGGACTAGTAGCCGCATTAGTTGGTAAGTATTTAACCGGCAAAACGCCCCTCGACATGATGCTGGTGCCGTTAGCTGCGACTCTGGTGGGTTCGATTGCTGGACTCGGGCTTGCTAGCGTCACCACACCAGCATTGAACTGGCTAAGTGCCTTCATTGCACAGTCGATGCAGGTCAACCCACTGATTGGTTCGATGGCCGTTTCCTTCGCCTGGGCACTGTTCTTGATGACGCCTGCTTCATCAGCCGCGTTAGCCGTGGCGGTCATGCTATCGCCCTTGGCTTCTGGCGCCGCTTTGATTGGCACTACTGCACAATTCGTTGGCTTCACAGCTATCTCATGGCGACAAAATGAACTCGGCGCTAATATCGCTCAAGGGATCATTACGCCGAAGGTTCAATTCCCGAACCTGTTGAAGAACCCGAGATTAGCAATTCCATCCATGGTTTCTGCCGTAGTTTGTGCACCGATTGCAACCCTATTTTTCAACTTCAAGGTGCCATATACCCTGGGCGGCCTTGGTTTGAATTCGCTGATTGCACCAATTAACTTGGCTTCAAGTAACATGCACCTATTCGTCGCCTATCTGGTAATGGGCATCTTGGCACCAGCCGTTATTTCACTGGTTCTCCACCGCGTTTTGCTTGCCTTCCACTGGGTTAAGAGCGAACAACTGCATTTGGAAATCGTTTAATAACGTAACCGACAACGAAGTTTCGTTAAAGTACAAATTTATTCTGTTTGATCCTTTGGGAGAGCCACCAACTCGGTTGGGGAGTGGCTCTCCTTTTTTGGTTGCTGAGAATAGATACCAAATACCACCAGTACAGATCGTGCTGGTGGTTTTTGGTGTTAATTTGTGTTGGGGTTAGTGCTTAATGTGATTTGATTTTATTAGAATATCCGTTTGAGTGCTGGGCTGTTTTTAATGGAACTGCATCCCACCATCAACTTCAATGGTTTGACCGGTAATATAATCCGAATCAGGACCCGCCAAGAAGGAAACTGCTGCAGCCACGTCTTCTGGTTCAGATAGGCGCTTCAACGCAATGTCTTTGGCAAACGTCTGCATGCCCCAGTCGTCATCCTTACCCGCATTCTGACCAACCTGATGGGCAATATCAAACATCATTGGGGTCTTGACGATCCCTGGTGCATAGGCATTAACAGTAATATTTTCTTCAGCTAAATCACGGGCTGCTACTTGAGTGATCCCACGAACGGCGAATTTAGTCCCGCTGTATAAGGCTAAGTTGGCATTACCAACAACACCGGCCTGTGAGGTCGCATTGATGATCTTGCCACCCTTTGGACCGTTCTTTTTGAACTGCTCATGGGCTGCTTGAATGCCCCAAATATCACCCGCAACGTTAACGTGATAAACTTTATCAAATTGTTCCGGCGTAATCGTATCGATCGGCGTAGTCGGGCCGAGTCCAGCGTTGTTCACTAATACGTCAAAGCCACCTAACGTTTCTGCTGCTTCACCAACCGCCTTAAAGAAACTGTCACGGTCAGAAACATCAACTTGGATGCCAATGGCTTTTCCGCCAGCATCATTGATGCCCTTAGCGACTTCATCGGCTGTATCAATGTTGAGGTCTGCTACGGCAACCATAAAGCCATCGTCAGCCAAGCGTTCTGAAATTGCCTTGCCGATACCTTGTCCGCCACCTGTAACGAATGCAACCTTACCATTTTCTTCTGCCATAAAATATGCGCCTCCAATTATTAAGATCTTCGCAACGTCATTATCATAGCATGATTTGAGGCCTCCTGGAAGCGTTTACATCTTTTATTTCACTCACCCTTTCAGAAGTTATCAGGGAACAAAATACAGGGGTGTCACAAAGTCAAATGGTCTAGGGCAACTTTCCACGCTCACTCCCACCGGCAAAAAAAGCAGCCCTAAATTGGACTGCTAACTACTATTACTCTTCTTCAACTTTATTTTTCAAAGAGGTGTTATTCAGCAAAGCGTTTAAAATGACAGCTACAAAACTACCAACAACCATACCATTACTTAAAATCGTTTGAACTTCTGCCGGCAGGAACTGGAATAGGGCCGGTTGCGTTGTGACGCCAAGACCTAGTCCAACTGAAACGGCAATGATCAACAGGTTCTTGTTGTTCAAATCAACTTTCAGCAGCATTTTAATCCCTTGCGCACCCACCATACCAAACATGACTAGCATTGCACCACCCAGAACTGATGATGGAATTAGCGTCGCAATGGCACCAAACTTTGGAATCAATCCCAAAATAATCAGTAAGAATGCTGAATAGTAAACCGGACGTAATTTTTTAATCCCTGATAACTGCACGATCCCCACGTTTTGGGAGAAAGTCGAGTATGGAAAAGTATTAAACAAGCCACCCAAAATAGCAGCTAAGCCTTCCGAACGGTAACCGTGTTTCAAATCCTTGGTTTCCAGTTTACGTCCCGTGATGTCAGCTAGCGCAAAGTATACGCCAGTCGATTCGATCATACAGGTAATGGCAGCTAAAATCATCGTGGCAATGGAAGACCATTCAAATCTTGGAACACCAAAGTAGAATGGTCGGGGAAGCTGTAGCCAGTGAGCGGCGGTGACTGGCGCAAAGCCGACTTTACCCAAGGCAATTGCTAAAAGCGTCCCGACTAAGATCCCAATCAGAATCGCAATTTGCTTGAAGAATCCGCGACCCCAGATGTTAATGACAATAATGACGAATGCGGTGGTAAAGCCCAAGATCAAGTTGATCGGTGTACCGAAGCTCTTGGCGGTTGCATCACCGCCACCGAGATTTTGAAAGGCCACCGGAATCAGGGTAAAACCAATTAACGTGATGAGTGATCCAGTCACAACTGGTGGAAAGAAGCGTCTCAGATTAGCGAAAACACCGGCAATCAAGATGATGAAGATCCCAGCTGAAATAATACCACCATACATATAAGTCCAGCCAAAGTGATTACCAATATTTTGCAGTGGCGCCACGTACTCAACGGCACATCCCAAAACGACGGGTAAGCCAATCCCAGTCAGCGGCGTGCGCTTTAATTGGAGCAGCGTCGCCACCCCACACATTAAAATATCCATTGAAACTAAGTAAGTCATTTGCGCCGTGTTAAAATGCAGTGCACCACCAATGAGCAATGGCACTAAGATGTCTCCAGAATACATGGCTAATAAATGCTGAAAGCCTAAAATCAAATTTCTTACTACTGAACGCTCATTTTTTGCAGTTTCCAAGTTCCACGACCCCTTATTCGGTTTTGTAAAAGCATACTTCCTATAATATCATTAAATTTTAGCCGATTCAAATTAAATCAGAACATTAATATCTTTTTCCAAATGATAGTTCGTATTTTATGAAAACGTTTTAATGCTTAGCCTTCAACAACTGGTTCAATTGTAACTGTTCATACAGTGCCACGATTTCCTGCCCTAATTCAATGGTGGTCATCGCCATACTGAGGTGATCTTGAGCGTGGACCATCAGTAATGACGGGCCGGCGCTATCCGCCGCATGGTCACTGAGATATTGAGCCTGCTGCTGATGTCCCTCCCCAAGCCGCTTGGCAGCAGCCTTAAAGCTTTGCTGAGCAGCCTTTATTTGACCTTTTTTTGCCAAATGAATGCCATTAAAAGCAATTTTCTTAACGTCACCAGCCGTCAGAATCAGTTGCATTGCTACTTGTTGCTCATCGCCCTCGCTCATGATTAGTCCCCCTTCGCAAACATTTTTTAATTACTAGCGTATGCCCTAAAACCGTTGGTTGCAATGTTAAATTACATTTTTAGCAACAAAATTAGGTCGATAGATTCATTTTCCACCGCCAATGTTCGTCCTTGGAGACTGGGTAATTAAATTAAACCCTCATATATTCAAAGATGCGGCTGGTACACCTCGCTTTAGCTACATACGATTTCAAATGTTATGACTGGAAACTAATTCACCTAGCCGACACAAAAGTGAACAGAGACCTTAAAAATAAGGTAAATTCACCACCCCAAAGAGACTATTTCTTGACCGACCATCACCATCTCAGATAAAATCTTCTTAACGGTATTTGCCATCAATTTCACTGCAGGAGGCCTAATGAGCACACAGACCATCACGACACTTATTGACCAGTATGGTTATCTGGCAATTATTTTGCTGATTGCCGTCGAAAATGTATTTCCACCTATTCCGTCCGAGGTGATCCTGACCTTCACGGGATTTTTAACGCTAACCACTCACCTCACCATCTGGGGCGCTACTCTTGCAGCCACATTTGGCTCGATCATTGGAGCAATCCTGCTTTATGGTGTGGGACAATTGGCCTCTCTCAACCGGTTACGACGCTTTTTAAACACCCGTTTAGGACGGCTTTTGCGCCTAAAACCAACTGATATTGACCGAGCCGCAAAGTTTTTCAACCAGCATGGTGGGGTGGCCATTTTTTCCGGCCGCTTTATTCCAGTCGTTCGCAGTCTGATCTCGATTCCAGCTGGGATGGCAAAATTCCCTTTTTGGCCGTTTATCGGTCTCTCAACGCTCGGCACATTGATTTGGAACACCGTGCTTATTAATGCCGGCTGCTTAGCTGGCACTCACTGGCAAACAGTGACGATCTGGTTCGAAGAATGGACTTGGATTATTCTGCTCACTATGCTGCTATTGGCTGCAGTCGGCGGTCTACTTTACTATTTACGCAAACGCCGTTCAATTTAAATCCTGCATCACACAAAAGATCCACCGACAGAAAATACTGTTAGTGGATCTTTTTCATACCTTGTAAAATTAAATCTTAAAGGACTAATTTAGGCCATATCAAGTGCACCATAGCTAACGCCCAGGCGATCTGCAATCGCTTTGACTTCAGCCAACGTTTTATCATCAATTTCCAGACCATTTTGCTTCCGATCCTCATAGGCAATTGCCTCTTTATCCCCGGCAACGTAGATCTTCTTGCCAGGAATCGCCGGCAAATCACGAATCTGCTGCAGATATTCGGAGAAGCGCTTGATAATTTGGTCAACATCACCGAAAATAGCCGGATCAATGGCGATAAAGCTTTGGCAAGGTCCCACTTGCAAATCTTCTGGCGTGATCTCCGTGGAGGTATTTCCCAACGACAGAATCGACGTGAAGACTTCAACGATAACGGCTAAGCCAAAACCTTTGTGGCTACCAGTTTCTTCACGCACACCGCCAAGAGGCGTAAGACCGACATTTGACAAAGGATCCCGCAAAGCGTCCAAATCTTCGGTGTCGTTGTGGTCGTTGATCTCCTGGTCACCATCCTTGGCCACCCAAAAAGCCGGTAGATCCTTTTCAAGCTTGCGGTAAACCTCAATCTTCCCCTGTGGGACGGTCGAAGTTGCGGCGTCATAGATAAAGTTATGCGGCTCAGCAGGCATGGCAAATGCAATTGGGTTAGTTCCTACGAAGGCTTGCGTGGCATGAGTTGGCAGCATTGCTGGGCGAGAGTTAGTTGATGACATCCCAATCAAGCCTTGGTCCGCTGCCATATTAGCATAATAACCAGCGATGCCGTAGTGGCCGGAACGCTTGGTGGTCACGATGCCCACACCGTGTGCCTTGGCCTTCTTGATGGCCAAATTCATACTATAGATGCCATTAAGCTGACCAAGGCCAAAGTTAGCGTCAACCACAGCACTTACATCGGTTTCCTTAACGATCTCAGGCCGGCTGTTCACCCGTATCTTACCGTTTTGAATGAAGTGGTCGTACATCACCATCCGCTGCACACCATGAGAAGCAATGCCATGCAAGTCCGTATAGACTAATGTTTTAGCAACTTCAGCGCTTTGCTCCTCCGTAAACCCGTAAGCTCGATAAATCCTATGTACCAAATCTCTAACTTTGTCACTATCATAACGCTTTGACATAATAAAACCTCCATATTCGATAAATGAGAATTCGAAAAAAATATGTACCATTTCATTATGATATTCTCATGTGAGACATGCAAGAGAATTTGTGGATTTAGTAACAATAGCAACAAAAAATCCTTGGCAAACAAATGTCAGGGATTCTTTCACTAAAAACTATCTATCGTTATTTAATGTTGATCAGGTGCAAACCAAACATATCACTCATAGTCTCAATTTGGTCAGCAGTTAAAGCAAATGACAGGATCGTGTGGTGACCACCACCATTACGGATCCATTGAGTGGCACCGGCTTTTAAGCCAGCCTTAGGCGTCCATAACTGCTTAGCAACGGGCAATTTAGGCGTTTCGGCTTCTGGCTTGTGGGCGTTAACTTCATACATAATCATCCGGAATTCATCACCAAAATCAGCTAAGGTAACGTCAATTGCATCGCCTTCTGAACCGGTAAATACTAGTCGTGCAGGGTCGTCCTTGCCACCGATATCCAATGGGTGAACTTCCACACGAGGCTTGTCAGAAGCAATCGATGGATCAACTTCAAGCATGTGAGAACCCAAGATAGCTTCATGGCCCTTACGAAGATCAAGGGTGTAGTCTTCCATGAAGACGGTCATCTTGTTGTGTGACATGACCTTCAGCAAGCGGCCAAGGGCAGCAGACTTCCAGTCACCTTCAGCACCGAAGCCATAGCCATCAGCAATTAATAATTGAGTAGCTAAACCAGGTAACTGCTTCATACCATAAAGGTCTTCGAAGTTATCGGTAAAGGCTGTGTAACCACGGTCGTCCAAGAACCGCTTGATACCAAAGTACTCACGTAACTGATACTTAGTAGCTTCTTCAAACTTTTCATCGCTGTTGTCGCCAGTTACAAAGGTGTAATCCTTTTGGAGATCCTTGTATTTAGCATCAATATCAGCATCTGAAACCTTGTCCATTTCGGCAACTAAATCACCAACGGCAAAGTAGTCAACCGTCCAGCCAAACTTGATCTGAGCTTCGATCTTGTCACCGTCAGTAACGGCAACATTACGCATCTTACCGCCAAATGCAGCGACTTTAATCTTGAAACTTTCGTTGTAGGCAACGGCGACGTCTTGCCAGTCAGCAATTTCCTTTTGGGTCTCAGCATCGCCCCACCAGCCGTAAACAACCTTGTTGTGTTCACGCAGACGAGCGTTAATGAAACCATATTCACGGTCACCATGCGCACTCTGGTTCAGGTTCATGTAGTCGAAGTCAATGTCAGCATACGGAATCTTATTGAGGTATTGAGTGGCTAAGTGCAGCAGTGGCTTTTGCAGTAATTGGGTACCACGGATCCAGTTCTTTGCAGGACTGAAGGTATGCATCCAGGTGATCACACCAGCCACGCTATCATCGTAGTTAGCGTCCTTCATTAACTTAGTGATGTTTTCAGCAGTGGTTGCAACCAACTTGAATTCAATTGGGTATGGCAGCTTTCCAGAAGCGTTCAACTTGTCGACGATGTCACGAGCGTCCTTTTCAACGGACTTCAGTTGTTCATCACCATATAGAAATTGTGAACCAGTAACAAACCAGAATTTATAATCAGGAATCTTAATCATTAGTAGTACTCTCCTTCAAATTAAATTTTAAAAATTGATACTCAACTTAAATAACGATAACTATTCGTGCTTGGCATGCGTCTTAGACTTCGCATTATTTTGCCCGTAGTAGGCATTGGCACCATGTTTGCGGTAATAATGTTTGTCCAACAGGTACTGCGGCAGCCGTGAATTGCTCATGGTCATTTGCATGGTGTGGTAATCTTCTTCGGCCACAACTTCGAGCACCTTAGCATTGTAAACGGCCTTGGCAGGTGTTTCGCCCCATGCAAATGGTCCGTGCTGACTGACCAGTGCAGCGGGAATGGCTTCGTAGTCAATGCCCCGCTCGTTAAAGGTCTTAACGATGGTTTTACCAGTGTTACCCTCGTAATCTTCTTCGATTTCTTCCTTTGTCAGCGCATCCGCTGCCGGCACATCACCGTAAAAAGTATCCGCGTGGGTGGTGTTCATAGCAGGAATATCTAGCTTAGCTGCAGCAAACGAGACGGCCCAAGGTGAATGGGTATGCACGATACCGCCGATCTTGGGGAAGTGATTGTACAGGTACGTATGAGTTGGCGTATCACTGGAGGGGTTCAAGTCGCCTTCAACAACTTCACCCTTCAAATTAACCACAACCATGTCAGAAGGCTTCATCTTGTCATAATCAACACCGGATGGTTTGATGACAAACAGCCCCTTTTCACGATCGATACCTGAGACGTTGCCCCAGGTAAAGGTCACTAGGCCAAGTTTCGGCAACGACATATTGGCGTCGTAGACTTCTTGTTTTAATGATTCAAGCATAATGTTTAATTGCTCCTTACTGTTTGATTTTATTTACAGCTTCGTGTTCGATACTCAAGCCTTGCTTATAGGTTTCGATAAATGCATTGCAGCCGGCCACACCTTCTGCATCGGGTTCAATCGTCGTACTTTCTGACTCTTTAAAGACCTCATTGTCCAGAAAGTCTGCTAGATTCTCATTGCCATTCTGTTTGGTATAAAGAGCTAGAATTGCCATTCCCCAAGGCCCACCTTCACTGGCATTACTCATCACAGTGATTGGCGTGTCCAAAGCATCGGCAAGAATCTGCTGACCGACAACTGGCGTTCGGAAGATCCCACCCTGAGCAACAAAACTGTCTGCTTTGATGTGTTCTTCGTTTGTTAAAATATCGTTACCAATTTTAAGCGGAGCAAAAGCTGAGTAAAGGTTAGCCTTAATAAAGTTTGGCAGATTGAATTTACTGTTTGGAGTCCGCACTACCATTGGGCGACCCTCAGGCATCTTAGTGATATTTTCACCGGATAGATAAGCGTAACTGAGTACGCCACCCGCATCCGCATCACCCTGTTGTGAACTCTTAAATAAGCTCCCGTAAAGTTCGTCGGGTTTAAGATTCACGCCAAGTTCTTTCGCAAAATCACCGAATAACTTGACCCAGGCATTAATGTCTGATGAGCAGTTATTGGTATGCACCATGGCAACTGGTTCACCGCTTGGCGTAGTGACCAAATCAATATCACGGTGAACATCCTTTAACTTCTTATCAAGGACGACCATCGAAAACGCGGATGTACCAGCAGAAATGTTACCGGTTCGGGTACGAACTGCGTTAGTTGAAACCATTCCAGTACCCGCGTCACCTTCAGGCGGTGCCATGACAGCACCAGCTTGAAGTTGACCTGATGGATCAAGTAGTTTCGCACCAGCTGCATTTAACGTCCCAGCTGATTCACCGGCTAATTTAATGCCGGGCAGGACATCCTTTAAACTCCAAATATACTGGCGAACACCCCGTAGCTGGTTAAATTGATCGATCATATGCTGGTTATATTGCTTAGTTGAACTATCAATTGGAAAAACGCCTGAAGCGTCCCCAATCCCTAGCAGTTTCTCACCGGATAACTGCCAGTGAACGTAGCCCGCAAGTGTTGTGATGAAATCAATATCTTTAACGTGGTCTTCTTGATTGAGAATTGCTTGGTAAAGATGGGCAACACTCCAACGTTGCGGAATATTAAAGTGAAACAGCTCCGTCAGGTCATCGGCGGCCTGTTCAGTAATGTTATTGCGCCAAGTCCTGAAAGGAACCAGTAAATTTCCTTCCTTATCAAATGGCATATAGCCATGCATCATTGCACTAACACCGATTGACCCAATTTTAGTCAATCTGACGCCATAGTTAGCCTTAATTTGTTGTGCCATGTTGGCATAACTCGTTTGGATTCCGTTCCAAATTTTTTCAATCGGGTAGGTCCAAATATTATTCACTAATTCGTTTTCCCAAGTGAAATCACCAGAGGCGATCGTTTGGAAATCGTCAGTAATCAGAACTGCTTTAATCCGGGTAGATCCAAGTTCGATTCCCAGAGCAGTTTGCTCAGTCGAGATTTTATCTTTGACTTGCTTTGCATCCATTTTCAAGCCCTCCAGAATATTAAAAACACAATTTTTCTGTTTTATGAATCGCTTACAAAAACAATTGTAAGCCATTGGTTCGTATAAATCAATGTGAATTGCATTTATACGTATAATTAATTAACGAACTTTTAGTCGAGGCCACTAAACTACGTAAATTATATATTTTCACAATGGAAAATCTCTAGAAATAAAAAGGACGCCCATGAAAATGGACGTCACACCTTGATACAAATCTATTTTAATTGACGGACTGAATTTCTCACAATCAAGTCTGGGTTATAAATAATCGATTCAACTGGCTTCTTCTCGATCATATTCATTAGTAGTCCAGCTGCATCATGACCCATCTTTTCTTTTTCATGCACCATCGTGGTTAATGAAGGTTCCATGTAGCGACCTAGACTGTAATCATCAAAACCGGTAATTGAGATATCTTCAGGAACGTTGAGATCCATTGACTTTACAAGGTCAATAATTTGAATCGCCAACTGGTCGTTGTAGCACATAATTGCGGTTGGCCGCCGTTCAGCTTTCAATGCCTGTTCAACTTGATCTAGAGCCTTCTTTATCGGGTCAGAGGAACGGTACATGATGACATTACTCTGTAACATCACATCGGAATGACTTTGATAAGCCTTGATGAACCCATTCATCCGATTTATACCTTGAAGATCATCAATTTGGAAAACACCAAGAATCCGTTCATGACCCTGATCCATTAGATATTCAGTCATCCGCTTCATTGCGTCTTCATCGTTAGTGGTGACTGAAGTTCCCTCAATGCCTTCGTACTTAGCATTAATGAATACCGTTGGCAACTTCAATTCCTTAATTTTATCGTACAAATCCATATTGGGAGACTTTAAAGTACTTTGAGTTGGTTCAATAATGAGTCCAGCAACGTTACTCTCTAGCATAGTAATCAGAGATTTTCGTTCGCGTTGTGGGTCATTATGTGTGTTTGCAAGCAGCATGGCAAACCCGTTGTCTGAAATGATTTGATCTGCGCCATTGATAATACTCGGAAAGATATAGTCTGCAATATGGGTCGCAATTAGGCCAATCATGCGGTTACTCGAAGCGTTGTTCACCTTTGCCGATTGCCAATCATTCACATACATGCCGCCGCCTTGAATCCGGTAAATTAGATGCTCATTTTCCAGATCCCCTACAGATCTGCGAACTGTGTACCGGCTGACGCCAAAGCGGTTCATTAACTCGGTTTCTGTTGGCAATTTTTCGCCAATTTTATATTCCCCTGAAAGGATGCTATTCTTTAACTCTTCTTCTACTTTTTCATATTTGGCTTGCATAGTGAACCTCGTCTATTTTTAATAGTTTAACATTTTGATATAAATTCATCCGAACTACTATACAAATAGTAATATTTATCTGTATAATTATGGTTGTTTAAACCATATATATTTTATATTAACACACCAATAGCGGTTCTTGTGGAAATAAATAAATTTATTAGGAGTGATATGATGAACGCATCACAAACAGCATTTGACCATTACGAAGAACATGAAGTCACAGCTTATCACCTTGAAAATGATAATGGTGTAAAAGTGACAGTTCTTAGCCAGGGCGGAATTATTAAAGCGATTAGTGTTCCGACAAAAAACGGCGGGCAGAAGAACTTATTGCTAGAATATCCTCACACAGCTGACTATTATGCTAATCCATTTTACGTGAATATGATGATCGGTTCAGCAGCTGGTCGATTGAAAAATGGCCAATTTACTGTTGATGGCAAAACTTTAAAAGTACCCGCAAACGAAGGAAACAATACACTGCACGGTGGCCCTCATGGCTTTAACTCGGTCAATTGGAATGGTGAACTTTCAAGCACAAATGATGAAGCTGTTTTAAAATTCACGCATCATTTTCAAACACGTCCAAATGATTTCCCAGGGATTAAAGTAACCACAACATACACACTGAAAAACGATAATACGTTGACTGTTAGATTTACTGGTGAGGCAGATGAACCAACGATTTTTAATCCAACTTATCACGTATACTTTAACCTCAGTGACAGCAAGAACATTGAGGGACAAACTTTAATGCTTAACAGTTCCCGCCATATGGATGTTGATAGTGAAAAGATTCCAACCGGTAAATTGCTGGACAATTTACACACGCCGTTTGACTTTACGAATGGCGTTAAACTGGGTGAAGCAATTGATAAGATGCAAAACACAACTGAAAAGGGCTTCGATGATATCTTCCAAGTTGAGCCAAGTGCCAAAGATGACACGATAGCAAAGTTACAGGATGGTGCGTCAAAACGATCTGTAACCATTCATTCAAAACGAAATGGTTTGGTAGTTTTCACAGCAAACTCATTTACGCCTGATATGAATCTGACACTGGGCGCCGGCGCACCATATATGGGCATTGCACTAGAAGCACAAAATCTGTCCGATGCTACTCGTTTTGAGGGTTTGGGTGATACAACTCTGATGCCAGGTGTTTCTAAGAGCTATGAGATTAGGTATGAATTGAAATTTTAATGATGCATTTTCGATAAATATTATTTCACTATTTGACCATTAAATTTTGAACTTTTGAAGTCTCAGATTCATTTATTGCACAAAATAAAATAGCCAACCATCCCACTTTTAAAACATTTGAGATGGCTGACTATTTTATATTACGTAAATTGCAATAACAAGTTAGCCACTTCCAAAAATTAAAACCTATACAGCCTGATCATATATTGAGGAACTATTTTAAATAGTGGTTGTTTGGCGTGATAGTTAGCGAAGAACTCGTTTCAACCCGGAATGAAATCCTTCTTCAGGAGTTTTGTAGTCCAAAATACGCCGAGGCAGATGATTAAGACGTTCCTCAACCCGATTAATATCGGCTGGAGATAGTTCATCAAGGGACTTTCCTTTCGGAACATCACGTCGAATCATTCGGTTTTGCGCTTCATTAGTTGTTCGATCGCATGATTGATATGGATGGACATAATAGACATTTGCAAGTACATTTTCTAAGCTGCTGAAATCGATGCCGTTATCTGCTGTGACTGTTTTGATAATGTCACCATATTCAGCTGTGATTTCTTAGAGAACATGGTTAACTGAATCGGAATCCTTGCCGTCGATTAAACGCATGAATTACACCGAGATTTACGCTCATTCATCGTTAGAATGACACTTTCACGGCCATTACGTTTACTTACAACCGTGTCGATTTCAAAGTGACCAAACTTGCGACGCGAATCGGCTCGCTTCGGCCGATCTTAGATACTTCTACCAATCAGGCGTTTTTGCTTGGCGAGATGTCTATGGCCTGTCCGTCGTTTCGTCTTTTCCAGCAGATTAATATTTCGAATCTCCAGTAGCTGCGCATCAATATAGATGAACAAGGTGGCCATACAAACCTTCTCATTAGGTTGGTAAAAATGTTCGCGTCTGGCACGCCCAACAACGGCATCAGGAGACCAATGATCGCACTTAAACCGCTCGACAAAGTTAGCAAAAAATCTGCTGCCTGAGTGATTTTACCCTGTCGATGACAGTTGATTCGATTGTGCTGATAACGTGCACTCGATGCGTAAGGATCGTACATACGATAGTATTGACGGTGACCATTAACCTTTTTTACCTGATCAATTTCGCCACGATGTTGTTCATTTTTGACAGTTTGCGGACAAACACCAATTCGAGCGGCAATCTGACGATTGGAGAAAGCCTGTCGATGAAGCTGAGCAATTGAACCGCGTTCAATATCAGATAAATGGTAACCTTTGACATGTGACATGGTAAGCTGTTCTTGAATCAAGGCGAAACCTCTTTCATTGTTTGTGTAGGAACTTCAATGATAACAGGACTTTACGTTTTGGTGTTTTTTAATTTTAAAAAGTGGCTAACTTGATTCTAAAACTCGCGTATTTATTCCTTTATCTTAATTTTCACTATGTTTTACACTTCTATTTTCAATTTAAACGGAAGATAGAACACGCTCTGGTTCTGTAAAGAAGATGACGACAACGTCATCGTAGCCAGCTGACTTAATTATGGAACGAATTGCAAAATAATTCTAATCTAAGATGTGCTTATCTAAATGCTTACTTTCTTAAAACATTCCAAAATGAACTAAAATTTTTAGAACACCTCAGCGGATCCTTGATTTTTTATGTTGATCCTGAATCTTATGCTAACAATCTTAGTAAATGATTTTACTTCAAATATAATAATACGTTAAAGCCATTTCCCTATCTACATTTCCAAAATGTTTTCCAAAAATCGTACAACCACCGACATGTTCGGCATTTTCTTCCACAGAGATTCTTAACTTCATACGTCTTGGTAAAGGTAATAATTCATTGATCGTTAGATTGCTTACCCTATTGCCCCCAATCCATGTACCCTCATTAGAAACTAAAATCGTTAATTGTGTCCCATATTGATTAAACTCCGCTGGGGTCCAATTAGGAGTATATTTTCCTCGAGTATCAGCAAAATCACCTGGGCTTGTCCATGTTACAAGTCTATGTCCATTTAAAGAAAATGTAATGTCAGAAGGATAATCATTATTCGATAACGGAACTTCAGATCCAAACTCCCCACTTAAAGTTAACATTTTAACTTTATCTTTTGGCTTAAGAAAATTACCAACGTCATACTCAACAAATCCTTTGGAGAACCAAAGAATTTTTGCACTCATGCGCGCAGGATCCAAAAAATACTGTGGATCGTCTGTTTTACCAATAAATCCCATTGAAGTAGCAAGACCACACGTAGGCTCAACTGAGTAATCAACGAAGGATCCCACGGGAATATCTGTCTGTTTTGACAACATTGAATTGTTTTCAGCATCGGGTAATTTAAGAACAACTTCTGTGATACAAAGATATGAAATCTTATTTTTACCTACCCGTTTAAATCTGATGACACCTGCTTTTTGTAAAAGATTAACGTGTTTTAATGTGATTGGTTGACTAAGATTTAACAGATCTGCCAATTCTTTTACGCTGTATGATTGACGACCGAGTAATTCAATTATTCTAAGTCTAACTGGACTAGCTAACGCCTTATAAACTATCAGAGATTTTTTACTTAAATCTACGAACATATTATCACTCTCTCAATTATCCTTTTTGTTCTTTGACACTGATTTAAATATTACTTGAGTTAATAAATACATGATAATCAATTTTGTAAACCCTTTCAAGTAATGAAAAAGCTATGTATACACCTATTTTATTATACTAAATATCTAAAAAGTATTGTGATAATAATTATCAGTCCGTAACATATAGTCGTATACAAGAAAACACTTGCTATTCGAATAGTAAATTTTTTTAAGGAGCATGTTTTATGAATTCCACATATACGTATGATAAAAACTTTCAATTAGGCAATATTGACAATAAAGTTTGGAGCTCATTCACTGAACATTTGGGTCGTTCGATCTATGGTGGTATTTATGATCCCAATAAGTCTTTTTCCGACAATAATGGTTTCCGAAAAGATGTCAAAAAAGCTGTCAAGGATTTAAATTTGGGAGTCATTCGTTATCCAGGAGGTAATTTTGTATCTAATTACAACTGGAAGGACGGCATCGGACCAAAAGAAAACAGAAAGAAGACAATGGAGTTTGCATGGTCAAGCATTGAAACCAATCAATTTGGCATTGACGACTTTTGCCGTTGGGCCGAAGAGGTTGGCGTTGAACCAATGATAGCTGTAAATTTAGGAACTGGCAGCATTCGTTCTGCAGCAGAATTAGTTGAATACTGTAATCATGATCATGGTACCTACTGGAGTGATCTACGAATCAAAAATGGTCATCGGCAACCATATAATGTTAAATACTGGTGCCTCGGTAATGAGATGGAAGGCGATTGGCAAGCCGGGCACATGTCTGCACAACAGTATGCTGATAAAGCACGTGAAGCTGCAAAGATGATGAAGTGGGTTGATAAAAGTATCAAACTAGTTGCTTGTGGAAGTAGCTATGAAATGTTGCCCACTTACTTAGAGTGGGATAAGACAATTATGAAAGAACTTTATCCATATGTTGACTATATTTCTACTCATAATTACAATATGAATTCTGGCCAAGGGACACTTAACTTTCTTTCTTCATGGAAACAGTTGGATAATCACTTAAAGAATACAGAAAACGCACTAGATTTTGTCAAATCTTTACGCCTTGGTAAAAAAGACGATAAAAAAGACATAAAAATCTGTCTTGATGAGTGGAACGTCTGGAATTTTCAAGATATTAAACTAGATAATTTAAACGACTTAGCAGGAATGACGACATTTGAATTGACAAGTGCTAAAAAATGGGAAGAACATCCTGCTATTCTCCAAGAAAAATACTCATTGCTTGATGCCCTAACTGTTGGGGGACTAGGCATTACCATTTTAAACAACGCTAATTACATTGAAATTGCATGCCTAGCTCAATTATTAAATGTTATCGCCCCAATCACGACCGATGAGTCTGGCCATCTACTTAAACAAACAATTTATTATCCTTTTGAATTACTTTCAAAATATGGACGCGGTACAGTACTTGAGCCGCGTGTATCAGGAGATACTTTATCAACTGATTATGGTGATTTACCGGTTATAGCCGCTGCAACAGTCTATGATAAAGAGAAATCTCAATTAAAAATTTTCGCATTAAACATGGATACTAGTAACACCGCAAATCTTAGATTAAACTTTAACGCATTTGATGGAGTTACGCCTAAAAAACAAATTATTCTCACAGATGATAATTTAAAAGCTAGAAATACTTTCAAAGAACCTAATAAAGTTGTACCAACAGAAATCAATCTGAATACAACCATTGATAAATTATCTTTACCTAAGAATTCATGGAGCGTAATTATCTGTGATGTTAATTCAATTAAATAGGATGGGGAAAATTATGGAAATAAATACAAATTCAACTTCCTTCAAAGAAAAACTCGGATTCACCGATTATGTTGGCTTTGGATTTGGAGATATGGCTGTTAATTTTACATTCGCATCTCTAGGAATGTTTGTCGTATTTTTCTATACTGATGTCGTCGGAATATCAGCTGGTATTATTGGTACTTTAATGCTTTTTTCAAGATCCTTCGATGGCATTATCGATCTTGTTATTGGTGGACTAGTGGATAAAACACATAGCCGTTGGGGGAAAACTCGTCCATGGCTTCTGTTTGGTGCTATACCATTTGCGCTTTTGACAATTTCTATTTTTGCGGTACCAGCGAATTGGTCCGAAACTGCCAAAGTTATCTATATATTTTTATCGTATAATATTTTAATGATTGCATTCTCATCCATTGCTATTCCTTACGGGACTTTAAACTCACTTGTCACCCGAGATCAACATCAACGTGAAACATTCAATTTATTTAGAATGTTTATGGCTCAAATTGGTGTCCTAATTGTTACCAATGCCACAATGCCAATGGTAAATTTCTTCGGTAATAAACAGGTAAGCTGGGTAATAACGTATACAATACTTTCCGCTATTTCAGTAGTATTGCTTATGATTGTTTTTAAATCTCAAAAAGAACGTGTACAAGTTTCAGCCACTGCAAAGATTCCTTTAAAAACAAGTTTAAAGGCAATCGGAAAAAATAAGTATTGGTGGATTGCAACAATCTTTTTTATCATTTACAGCATCGGCTATGCGCTTAACCAAGGGTCTACTATTTATTATGCAAAATATATACTTCATAACGATGGGTTAGTTGGAATTCTAACAATGGGTTATCTTATTCCAGTCCTGATCGGTTTCGTAGTTATTTCAAAACTATTTTCTAAATATGGTAAAACTAGAATTATGCTATATGGATCATTAGTCAGCATTGCGGGTTATTTAATTACCCTTATTGCACCAAGCAATTTTGAGATTGTCATGATAGCACAAATTATTAAAGGCTTTGGACAAGGCCCATTGCTTGGTGGTGTGTGGGCAATGTTTCCTGACACAATCGAATACGGCGAGTGGAAAACCCATGTTAGAATAGAAGGACTTTTATATAGTGGTGGTAGTTTAGGCCAAAAAATTGGAGTGGGTTTGGGAACAGCCCTAACAGGTTGGGTACTGGCTTGGGGCCATTATAATGGTGCTCTTGCAAATCAATCTGTAAGTGCCATTAATTCAATCTATCAGTTATTTATTTACATCCCTATAATCATCTATATCCTACAAATTATTATGTTACGCATGTACGACTTGGATAAAAAATATCCAAAAATAATGCGAGACTTAGCTATGCGCCGACAATAACTAAATGAACATTTTAAAAATTCAAGATCACCATTAAATCATATAGATGAACCTGAGGGAGGCGGTGACTTATAAGTCTTAAATCATAGTCTTAAAAAAGGCTTATCGAAGAAATCAAAATTTGATTTCTCGATAAGTCTTTTTTCTGCCCGAGTTTAAACTCTAAGTGCAACACTTTCAGGTAGACCAAAAGGCCATGATGACCTATTCTTATAAGCGTCCAAGCAAGGAAGAAAGTCGGAATTCTTCATGACCCCAAGTCGGATTACCATGTCGCAACACTATACTCAACTCACAATGGTCGAACGCGGTCAAATAGAAGCGCTCAGATCATTAAAAAGCCACTATCAATCAGTGTGCCCGCCTTTTACAGCGTAATAAGTCCACTATTAGCCGCGAAATTAAGCGGGGAACGACGACCCAAATTAAAGCCAATCATAAACATGTCAGCCTGTATCTAGCCGATACTGGTCAGGCCATTTTTGAGTGTCACCGGCAGAACTGTCGCCCTAACTTTAAGTGGGTACGGTGTGCTCACTTCTGCGGTCAATTAGCTATTAAACTGCGACGACGCCCACGGATTCACAGTGTAGATACTTTCGTACACTTCTACCAGTAGGCTTACCAAATGCGCCCTTGTCCATCAACCACGACAGTCTATCGAGACATTAATGCCAACGTTTTAGCACTGCGTAACAGCGACTGACCAATGAAGTTACGCCTTCGAGTTAAAGGCAGTGGTAAACCTCATATTCGCATGAATCAGCGGGTATTAGGAAACTTCCATTGAATAACGTCCAATGGTGGTCGATCAACGGATTGAGATTGGTTACTAGGAGGCGACCTCGTGAAAGGTAAACGGACCGAAGATGAGCCCGCCCTAATGACGCTCACTGAACGGGTTACCCAGTTTCAGATCATCTTCAAGTTACCTGCCTATCACGCGACAACCTGCCGTATAGGACTGCAGACTGTGCTCAGCGACTCTGGTGCTGAATACTTTAAATCCGTCACGTTTGACAATGGTAGTGAGTTTGCAGGGTTATCTAAAATTCAAGGGACTCAGGTCTACTTTGCGCATCCTTATTCGCCTTGGGAACGTGGAACCAATGAGAACCACAATGGGCTTATCCGGGAGTTCATTTCCAAAGGCCATTCGCTGCATAACTATGACATCACAGAGATTCAAACTGTTCAGGACGCACTTAACGATCGACCAATTATGAGAATAGGTCAAAAACGTTGCACTTGATTTGACAATTCGAAGATAAAATAAACAAGTAAATCTTTAAACATTAAATATTCTATCAATCTTTAATATGTTCTGTAAGCCCTGAACCTGTCTTATAATCAACAATAACACTCACACTACTTAGACTATTCTTATGCGTTAAGTCTATATAACAATTTGGATAGGGGGCAGAACTAATAATTTTAAATCTACCTTCAGATGTCGCTTCGAGTCGACCATTAATAACATGAACCCCGAGTTGATCTTCATACACATATGTTTCTTGTCCAAATCCATTAAGGTAAGCAACTAACTCTTCTCCCATATCCCAGTCATCTTCACCAGTATAACCATCAGGAAATAATTTAGTAAAAATACCTCCATTTGATGCAAATATAGACTGGCCAAATCTGTTTCTAGATAAATCAGGACGATTTAAATTCGGACCTGCAATACTGTATGTGGATGCAGCTTCACCCACTTTTAAAGTCCTATCAGTTGCGGTTGCGTTAGAATCATAAAGATATAACATCGCCACAGTACTACGGTATGCCGCCTGAATTAGTTCTGGATCCTGTAATTTTTTGCCTGTTAGTAACGCAGAAGCTGCTGTAACCCCACCCCAAAGTGAATGCATCATATATGATAGTGCTTCCCACCAACGATCAGGACTTTGTGATCTAAAGTCATTACTAAATCCAATGTTTGCTTTCAATAATTCACCATATCTCTTTGCCTCTTCTTTGTAGCCAGAGAGCGCTAATGCTCCGGCAGCTGGTCCAAAGCCCGCATTATCAAAGAAGTGCTCAGTCATAGCAGCCTTAAGGGATCGACTTCCTTGAGCAATTCTTTCCGTAACTTTGGACCATGATGCGGAGATTTCCTTATATTCTTGAACTAAGCCATTATCTTTAAGAGCCTTTAAAAGATCCTCAATATAAAGAAAGTACTGACCCATCATTTGAGACTCTTCCTTACCACGTTCATTGTCATGTAGATCAGGATTAACCCTGACATCAAAAATTTGTGCTGCCCATTTTAAATAAGTCTGCGCTCTGTTTATCTTTAAATCTTCATCTTTACATTTTGATAGTAAGAAAAATAGATGTGCAATATATTCTAAATCCATTACCCTATAAAAATCCCCATAAAGTTTTGAAGGCTGTGTAAAATCACCATTCGTGAACCATTTTGGAATAACATATTTCACAGCACTCTCCTCAACACGTTGAATTTTTTGTTGACGGTTTGAAATGTTCCTATCTAATAAGCATTCTTGTACAACAAAGTTCATTTTACCAATTGACTCTCCTTGGTTAGAAACAGGGCTAAAACTGAAAGGCACTTTACCGTTTGGCCCAGAATATGAATGATTTGAAATATAAGTAGCACGATCACGCAAAAGTCGTTTCACGGCTGTCATCACATTAAAAATCAACATATCCTGCTTTCCATCGGCAAATGTGAAAAGAACCTTATGCTCTCCCACCCCACGAACATTATAGATGAGTGAACCCTTCTCATAAAAATGAGTTATATCAATTGCCTGCAATCTATCATTTGATTCGAAAATGTCTTCAACTTTATCGATCACAACAAAATCTTCCAATCCTCCCACAGTAATCCTCTGCTTTTGTCCATCATTAACCAAAGGATAAAATTGAATAGTTGGATGACCAAACCTCTGGCCAACATGATAAAAGTCTAATTGATTCTTAAAAGGAGCCAGAACAAATTCCCATTTTTTTGAGTCACCACCATCCAACGTTATTCCTTCTTGGGAGTAAATCCAGTCTTTTTGGGGAGCTTGGTCATCAGAGTACCCACCAGCTAAAATTAATTGATGAAATAACATTCCATCTAAAGATGGTGAAACATTATCAAAAAAACGGTTGCTATATTCTGCATAGGTGCCAATAGAACGCATATCCCCATCAGTTTGATATAAGCCTAAATTTGGTGCAGTATTATCACGTCTAACCAGTGCAAGTTTCGTGAAGTTTTTGGAAATTGACGGGAAGGCAGCTGCTGACTTATTCGCATTACGATGAACATTCTTATCCCGAAACATTATATAAGAAAAACTAGTCCAAACTCCTAAATTAGAAATTTCAACTGTTGAATTTTGCTTATTAGAAATATTAATTTGCCATTTAATATGATTATCCATTAACTGATAAATAAATTTAAAAGCAATATTAGCTACGTGATATGTAACTATGCTTTTAAAAATTCCAAAGGTCACAGTCGGCTCGAAGTCAATACTTTGGAATACCTTACCATCCACTGTGATAGTGAATTCACCAAATAGCTTATCGTTATCCTCATAACCTACTTGTTTCAAATAGTCTGGATCAATCACCCAGTTCATCTGGCTATTATCTTGCATCATTTTAAGACTGACAACGTTGCCACGATTATTTTGCTTCAAATCAAACGATTGAGATTTCATTGAATTGACCCTCCTGAAAATTAATATAATCTCAATTATAATCGCTTCCATTTTTGATAAAATGCAATACCTCACCATTAATTTATAAAAGTTCACATATCATTCAATGAATTTTTTTGCTTTCCTATATGCTTGTGGAGATAACCCACTGAATTTTTTAAAAGATGTTGAAAAATAGTACACATTTTGAAAGCCCACATTTTCAGCTATCGCTGACACACTCAAGTCAGAATCTAACAGTCTTTTCTCTGCTTCTTCCATGCGATACTTACTTAAAAATTCGGCTGGTGTCAGTCCTATTGTCTGTTTCAAAGCTCGTACAACATAATTTGGATGAAAGTGCAGTTCATGTGCCAGGGTTTCGTTTGTAATTTTTTCTGTAAAATTATCCCTCAGATATCTCTGAATTAGTGCGGAAAGTGTTTCAAGTTTACTTTCTTCTTTGGGATGTAATTGAATTTCCTGCAAAATGTCGATAAAAAGTTGCTGTGAACGCCAAAATCCAAATCCTTGTGAACTAGTACTTTCCCTGAATAACTGTTTTACAATCTGAATAAGTCGCTTTGATTCAGGTAACTTGGTATGCTTCAGAAGGTGTAGAGTCTGGATTGGCGTGTAATAATGCAAGGTTGGTACTTGAACTGCTGGTTTCAATGAAATCGGGGAAGATCCTTGTCCCCATTGCCCTGAAACGTAAAAGTGTAACCAATAATAGCTCGTTATCTGCTGAACTGGTTGCCAAGAATAATGGTGGTGTCTAGGCCTCAGAATAAACATTTCGCCTGCTTTAACTGTATAGTTTTCCCCATCCTCAGCGATAAATAATTCACCTTGCGTCATCAACATCAAAACAAAATATGGTAAATCATCTCGATTGGGATGGCGATCGCCAGGTTTGAAAGTCACAAAATTACCTTCGATAAATGTTGGTGCCGGAAGACATGATATTGATATATATGACTTCATTAGTAAAGCCCCCTAGAAAAAATCTCTTCTATGTAAGCGTATACTTTTTGGTGCTATTTCTCCAATGTCTGTGTGTGTTTTTATAAACTTTCTGTTAATCAATGGATTCAAAATAAGTTTGTAATGTTTTAAATTAAACCCAATGAAAGCGTATTATTACTGATGCACTTTCAAGAAATAAAATCGAAATCGAATGTTAAAGTCTAGTTTGAGCGCGCTTTTTAATATTCTATAGTTCGATTACTAGTAAGAATGGAGGGTTTATCGTGAAAAGTCAGATGGGCGAAGCGATCAAATCAAAAAAAGCTGTCCCCTTTCATCGTATGTTAGCATATGCCAGCACCGATACTGCGGGAAATTTACTTTATACCACAGTCACTACATTTATTCTTTACTATTATACAGATGTATTTGGTTTAACCGTTGCTGCAGCAGGCACCATATTGCTCGCTGCACGGGTTCTTGATGCTTTTGATGCACCTGTATGGGGATTTATCATCGATCATACTCATACTAAGTGGGGACAAAGTCGGCCTTATTTTCTCTGGATGGCATTCCCATTTGCTATCTTTTTTATACTAATGTTCTGGTCACCAAATTTAAGTCATACTGCTAAATTCTGGTGGGCTATGATTACTTATTTGTTATTTGGTATTTCCTACACCGGAGTTGGTACACCGATTAGCTCAATTCTGCCAAATTTATCTAATAACTCTGAAGAACGAATCAAATTAAACAGTACCCGGATGATTGGTGGAAATATTGGATTCTTCATTACAGCTACTTTTACGTTAAGTTTCGTATCTTTTTTCGGGCATGGAAACGATATTGGTGGTTGGAGAACCACAGCAATCGTATTAGCTATAATCGGCTTTGCCCTCTTAATGTTTGCTTTTTCTGATACTCGAGAAATTAATACCCAATCTCAAAAACCTTTACCAATCATTTCATCTATTAAAGCTGCCAAAAGTAACTGGCCATGGTTCATCTTAGTAATAGTTTTTATTTTCTATTGGCTAGGAAACTCTTCACGAACCTCAGTTTTAGTTTACTATACCCAATATAATCTAGGTCATAAAGAATTTGCGTCTATTCTAAATGCATTGGTCATGTTCCAAATTATTGGTATGTTACTAATTCCATTCTTGGTTAAAAAGTTCCGGAAGACACATGTTTTAATCTTTGGTATGTGCTTAGCAGCATTTGGTCAACTACTGATTTCATTTACTGGATCATCTTTAATTGCTCTTAGTACAGCCTGGAGTTTAGCATCTGTAGGAACAGGTATCTCTGTTTCAATGCCCTTTGCAATGTTATCTGACACCGTAGATTATGGCGAATGGAAGAATGGTATCCGTGCAAGTGGTTTCTTAACAGCTATTGGTAGTTCATTTGCCATCAAAATAGGTTCCGGTCTTGGCGGTTGGGCACCTTCTATGGTTCTAAACCATGCTGGTTATAAAGCTGGAGTATCTCAAACTACTGCTTCACTTTCAGCAATTAAATTTAGCTTTAGCTATTTACCAGCTATTTTCTTCGTAATTGGAGCTATTATTATGGTTCTATACTTGAAATACGAGAAAAAAGAAGACATTATTAAAGCCGACTTAATCACTAGGCGTGGCGAAGTGAGTGATGAATAGTACGATTTACGCATAATGTCAGTATATAGCTATCTAAACTATATGCTGATATTTTGTCAAAAGATTAAAGAGGTAAGAATTGTGAAAAGTTCACTAAAAATTGATTTAAATGACCAAATTTCTACTATTGACAACCGAATCTATGGTTCATTCATTGAACAGCTTGGACGTGCTGTATACACTGGCATCTATCAGCCAAATCACTTTAGTGCTGATAAAGATGGATTTCGAACCGATGTTATCGATGCTATTAACAAACTGAACGTTCCAATAATCCGCTATCCGGGAGGAAATTTTCTCTCGCAGTATCGTTGGGAAGATGGCATTGGACCGAAAAATCAAAGGCCTACCCGCTTAGATATTGCATGGCGAGAACTTGAAACCAACCAATTTGGCCTTCATGAATTTATGGCGTGGTCAAAAAAGGTTCATGCAGTACCAAATTTGGCAGTTAATTTAGGAACTCGGGGTATTCAGGAGGCGGCAGACTTAGTAGAATACTGTAATTTCCCAAAAGGTACCTATCTAAGCGATCTTCGCCGAACATATGGCGCAGAGGCCCCTTTCAATATTAAGACCTGGTGTCTGGGCAATGAAATGGATGGTCCATGGGAAATTGGGACAAAAAATGCTAATGAATATGCGCACCTAGCTAATGAAACAGCAAAAGCAATGAAGAGAGTCGATGATTCAATTGAACTTGTTGCTTGTGGAAGTTCCTCAATGGATAATCCAACTTTTGGAAATTGGGAAGAAACAGTTTTAGAAGAATGTTATGACAATATTGATTACCTTTCACTTCATCGCTATTATGGTTACTACAATGATGACAGCCCAAAAGAATTAGATAATTTCTTAGGAAAAAATGTGGACTTAGATCAATTCATTAATGGTGTTGTAGCAATGTGTGATGCAGTCAAAGCACGTAAACGATCCTCAAAGAGTATTAATTTATCATTTGATGAATGGAATGTTTGGTATCATTCAAATGACGCTGACGCAAAAATAACACCCTGGCAGGTTGGATCACACCTACTCGAAGATATATATAATTTTGAAGATGCTTTATTAATTGGTAGTCTTCTAATTACATTACTAAAAAACAGCAACCGAGTTAAGATTGCTTGTCTAGCACAATTAGTGAATGTCATCGCTCCAATTATGACTAAAGAAAATGGAGATGTATGGTTACAATCCATTTTCTATCCATTTATGCAAGTTTCAAATTATGGCCAAGGAATTGCTTTAACCCCACACGTAAAAGTTGAATCTTACAAGTCCAGAGAATTTGACTCAGTACCCTACTTAGATACCATCGCTACTTTTGACAAAAATTCAAGAATAATCACTATTTTCGCTGAGAACAAAAATCAAAACGATATAATGGACTTCGACATTCAGGTGGATGATTTCAACTTTAAAAGAATAGTTCAAGCCACTCAATTTTTTGGTTACAACCCTAAACAGGACAATCGTAACGGAGAAATGAGATTAAAACAATTGACTGACATAAAGATCAATGCATCAGAAATTTCTGTTACTTTACAGCCCCTCTCTTGGAATATGATTCAGATTCAAATCATTTCTTGAGAGAAAACGATCCTATGACAATTAAAGGCACATAAATATAAGTTAGAAAATTTATTTAGTTTCATAAAATATGAGCAAAAACGATCCAGACCCAACAGTCAAAACTGTTGAATATGGATCGTTTTTATTCATTCATTCTATTCAATTGATGTGTCTAGTTACCTGAACTCGTACCTTTAACTTCACCAGCTTGAACACGATTTTCCTTGGTCAGGAACAATGCAGCGATAATAGTAGCTACCGCAACAATTGCACCTAAAACGAAGTATGTGTGTTGGAAACCAATTGAATCGTATAAGTTACCAGCAACAGTTGAGAAGATGAAGACCGATATTTGCTTAGCAAAGTTCGACGCTAACGCGTAAACAGTCGCATAAACACGGACATCGAAGGCACCGGCAATATACTTCATAATAGAAGTCAATACCAAAGGCATTTCGAAACCGGCCAGCAAACGAAGGATAATAACCCAAACAACACTAGGAGAAAGGGCACTACCAACGATACGGATGCAAAGGATGACACCATAAGCAATCAAACCATTACGTGAACCAATCTTGTTGATCAACCATGGCATTGGGAACATCAGTAAGAATTCCAAAGCAATTTGAGCAGTGGTCATGTAGCTGTAGGCACTTGTACCAGCTGCGGCGCTGTGGAAATAGCTCTTGAAGAAGATAATAAATTGTTGGTCAAAAACATCATACAGAGCTGAAGTACCAATGTAGAAAATTGAAAGAATCCAGAAGTTACGGATCTTGAAGATTTGACCAATCAAGCTCCAATCAAGTGAATCAGAATCGCCACCGGCTGCAGCAGCATTTTCCATATGAATCTTATCACTGAACAATACAGTACATACCAAGATAACACCCATTACAGAACATGCCCAGAAAATTGAGTTTGGAGTCCATAGGAACAACTTCCCACCTGCAAAGGAGGCACAGGCACCGGCTAATGAACCACCCATTCGTGAGTGGGCATATTCAAAACCGTTAGCTAAACTTGCACGTTGAACATATTGTTCAATGACGGAAACACCACCATTGAAGACAAAGCTCAAGAATACACCTGTAATGACAGCAACTAATGCCGAGTTAACATGTACCAACGGCATAAACAGCCACTGGAAGTACGGCCCAATTAAAATTGAAGCAATTGAAATTGTTGCCAAAAGGTTCTTTCTAAAGACCAGTTTATCCGAAATAATACCAAAAATTGGTTGGAAAATTAATGACATGAAAGCCATCATTGAAAAGACAAAACCAGCAGTGGTTCCGTTAAGATGTCCTACTTGTTCCAGCCAGAGGGTTAAATACCCGTTAATAATTTGCCACTGGAAGAAGTAAGTAAAGTGGGTAACCGGGAAACCCCAGAAATCCTTCTTTTTACTCGTTTGAGCAGTATCCAAAATTATTCACTCCATTTCTATACCTGTCACACAGTATACATAAATTGTTTAATACTTAGTCGTAGTTGTAGGGAACCGGCTTGCCAAAGTTAGGTGTGCCATCATCGTTCCACGTAAATGCCTGAACCTTCGTATGACGGTTTGGATCATACAACGGATCACCCTTTATTTCAGTGTAGTCACGGCAGTGGTATACCATAATATCAGTTTTGCCATCTTCAGCGACCGTAAACGAATTATGACCCGGACCATATTGGTGAGTTGATAAATCACTTTGAAAAACGGGTTTCTTTGACTTTGACCAATTACTTGCATCAAGTAAATCGACATCATCATTGACAGTTAACATACCCATAGCGTAATTTTCGTCGGTTGCACTAGCAGAATATGTTAAGAAATAACGGCCGTTGCGGTGAATAATAGCTGGTCCTTCATTTACCCAGAATCCTTTGGTTTCCCAGTTGAATTCTGGCTTTGACAACATGACAGGCTTCGTCTTAAGTGTCCAAGGATTTTCCATTTCAGCAATGTATAAGTTGGAATTACCGCGAATAGCTTTATCTTTTTGTGCCCAAACATAATAAAGTTTGCCGTTAGCTTCAAAGCAAGTAGCGTCCAAAGAAAACGTATCTTTATCGGTGACAACTTGACCGCGTTCTTGCCAAACATCTTCTCCTTCCATCGGATCTTCAGCATCACATTCAATGCAGAACATCCGGTGTTGGAACATCCCGTTTTCATCTAGAGCTGTGGTTTCAGCAGCTGCAAAATAGATGAACCATTTACCATCAATATAGTGAATCTCCGGCGCCCAAACCAACTGGCTCATGGGACCGCTTTCATGCTTACGCCAAATTGTTCTTGGTGCAGCATGTGCTAAACCCTCTAAAGTTCTAGCACGACGTATTTCAATTAAATTATATGCCGGTACTGAAGCTGTGAAGTAGTAGTATCCATCAGTGTGCCTATAGATATAGGGGTCTGCCCGCTGAATAATGAGAGGACTCGTATACTGATTTGTGTTCGCCATGTTTACGATCTCCTTAATTTTTTATCACTACGTAGTTTGTTCCCTTGTGCACGTGATTATCATAAAATTGTCCGAAAACGATTACAATAGGGCTTTCAATGTTTTTGTGCTTTTTTTGAATTATGAGCAACCTTTATATTGCCAGTAAACGTTATTTTATCTATTTTCTTACAAATAAAAAGTAATTTTACTTTTTATACTGATAAATACCGTATTTCAAAAAAATATTTATTGAATAAATTAAGAATTCCAATGCTTTATCAAGAGACCTCTCTATTTACAACTCTATTTATTTTTGAATCGTATTATTCCAGTTATAATGCTGTTTAGTTAATGCTCCGATCGTTCTCCTTTTCATTAAAGTACATATTTTACTTGCAGCTCAATATATCATATGAATTTTTACCGATTTTTTCAGCGATTAACGCATTACTATTTAAAAGCAATGAAATCATTGGTAAAATACATATATATCAACAAATAAATGAAATTAGCTAACTAAATCATTGTTACTCTATGAACAATCAATGATTTTATTGGAGGCAAGTTATGGAAGCAGATATTTCTGAAAGTTCTCTCCCCGTTTATAAAGCACTGGCCAGTCCAGTGCGACTGAAAATTATTCAAAAGCTTTCATCTCACAAGATGAGTGTTTACGCGCTATCTATCGCTCTTGAATTGAGCAGTACCATTATCTTGCAGCATCTTAACAAATTAGAAGCAGCTGGTATTGTTAAATTTGAACGTAGTGGACATAACAAAGTAGCCCGTTTAACTGTCGATCAGATCAACGTGCAATTTCCACAACAGATTTATCCAGAGTTTGAGTCCTACACGACTGACGTGCCAGTTGGCCACTTCACCAATTTTTCAGTTAAGCCTTCCTGTGGACTAGCAGGTAAAACTGATTATATTGGCAAGGTCGATAATCCTGCCTATTTTATGGATCCTGATCGCATCTCTGCGGGTATGATCTGGTGGTGCAATGGTTTTGTTGAGTATCAATTTCCAAATTATTTAACAAAGAAAAACAATATTGAAATGCTTGACCTGACAATGGAACTTGGCTCCGAATTCCCCTTTTCGAATAATGTTTGGCCTTCAGACATCACTTTTTATATTAATGGAACTGAGATTGGTACCTGGACAGCACCTGGTGATTTTTCAGACACCCGTGGTAAGTACACACCTGAATGGGTGCCAGATAATGTTAACCAATATGGCATTTTAAAAACTCTGCGTCTAACACATGAAGGCAGTTTCTTAGATGGTCAACCATTTACGGATGTTACGTTAAGCGATATTACTACGGATAAAGAAACTTTCTCAGTTCGTTATGGCATTAAAAAAACCGCCAAGAACAATGGCGGTTGCACAATATTTGGAAAGGGATTTGGAAATTACAATCAAGATATAGAGATGAAGTTATTTTATAGTTAAGTTGTGTAATAATATTTTTATGAGTCCGATCTACGTAAAATAAAAGGGTGTCCTTAAATTCGGCTAGTAACCTATGTTTAGAAAAACTAATAAAGATTTTTCTAAGCATATCACTAACGGAATCTATCGATACCTCTTTTTTGTCTATCCACATATACTTTTCAACTTAATTATTTGCCGGTCGACGATGCAAAATTAAGTCATCAATAACCGTTACAAGACCAAGGATCCCCATTAGAATATTCATCCAAAAATAGATATTTGTGATTTGCTCACCAATAAGACTATAAAAGCCCATCACAAGGACAGCTAGTCCAATCCAAAATTGAATATCCTTGAAAAAGTTGCGATTAAATTTTAGTTGTTTATTTGCCATAGTCGATACCTTCCCTAAAGCTCTGAATGTGTATTAAATTAGTTTGAATCCGGTGATTGTTCCGGATAATTTATTCCATTATGCATCATTCCCCGTGAAATGCAAGCGGTTACCTACTAATATTTAAAACTATTAGAGACTTAAATGCTGATATTACAGTCTTTTAAATAAGCTAAAAATTTATTCTATAAATTTTCCTATGATACTTAGAATGTCTTTTCTAAGCTAACTTGAACAAATAATTACGTATAATACAATCCGCCTTCTTTGAACTTTATCATTTTATTTTACACATAGAAAATTCTTCACGCTTATATAGTTGAACTATAATATTATCTGTCAGCCATAAAAAGACTGCACCTTCTCTTCTTCACGTGTACCTCTTTATCTTTTTTAGACATAAAAGACTGTACTCGTTTTGGTCCTATTTTATTTAATTAGTGTTCCACTAAGATTGTCACTTCACGTCATAATAATTATATAAAAGAAATAAAATAACTTTGTTGTCTCAATAATAAAGTTGCACCAAAAAAGCACTGCCATATTCTAACCATTGGTCTGGAATACAGTGGTGCTTATTATTTTGATCATTATCAGAAAATACCTTAACAAGCAGACAATCAATGGTGACTATTATTCGCGCCGTTTTCTCTTCGCACTAAACAAGCTAAGTAGGCTAGCGAGAAGGCTTAATCCAACAACAGCCACAAATGAAGAATTAGATTCGTTCGTTTGCGGTAGGCTAGAGGCTCTAAGCTGTCGCTCGGAATTTACGACTCGATTATTGTCAATAGAGCTTAAATTCTTCGACTGTTCGTCAATCGAGGCGCCATTTGAATTATTAACGGAGCCTTGGATAGGACTTGAAACCACGCTTCCTTTAGACGTATGAGTCGTTTGTCCGTTAATATTTCCGGCATTAGAAATATTAGAACCTTTACCAACTGTCGTCCCACCATTGGTAACGCCACCAGGGTTATTAATAGTTAAACCACCATTGGTCGTTGTCGACGTACCACCTCCCGATGAATTCGTGTTATTACCATCAACCGTGGTTCCCTCCACATTATTATTCGTACTCGTTCCATCTGTAGTATTTCCAGTCGGTGAATTACCAGTATTAGATCTAACATTATTTGCGGGTGTATTCTTCTCATAGCGAACAATAAATGTTTCGCTCATCGGTGCAGTGGTACTCAAGCCAAAGGTTTCAGATGGTACAGAAGTTGGGGAAGCTGAATATCCCGCTAATGTTGGAGTGGTATATGCATTGTAAAGATTGGTTCCAGCTGCAGGAACATAAATAGACTGTCCAGTAACAGCATTCGTAAATACATTATACTTAACAACTTGAACCACAGTTGCTGGCAGTGGAGCGGTCGAATCATCACTCACAAAGGTTATTGTTCGAGTTGTTGCCGATTGCGACCGCGTCATAGTCGGTTTGAGATAGACCGTGTAAACTTGATCGACACTTGGGTCCATATCTAGAACAACCGTTTGAGCTGGATAATTGTTGCTGACTAATTGATAGCCGGCGTTTTCAAGTTGCTGAATCTCTTGTTCTGGTGTGAACCAGGTCACAGCAGTACCGCCCTTATCAGTGATTGTATCAGAATGAATCATCTGCCCAGTTGTTCGATCAATATAATTAACAATTAAATTTTCTTGGCTAGGTACGTATTCAAACGTGTCCTCAAACAAATCATTATTTTGAGTATATTGGTCACCAAGTTCGTCTACTGTACTCGGTTGAATCGATGCACCAGTAACATCATATGGATATGGAATTGTATTACTGGCCGTGAGTGTATAACCAGGGACATCAGGAAAACTCGTGACATCTGGATAGACATAATCGGAAGCCTTTATCCCACCACTCGTTTCCCAATCTGACAAAATCAGCTGACCATTTTGTATCGTAGCAGTACGATAAAAAGTCTCTGAAGCATCTGGAGTGGTCAAATAATAAGTCGGCAGGCCATTAGTCATCGACATATTTGGCACGCTTGAATCCGATACCACCTGACCCTCAGAATTCATCAGATAGAAGGAATACCGAACAGAAATAGTGCCTTTCAACCACGTATCTGCGGTAACTGCAACACCATCTACAGTGCTGCCTGCTGGAATTAAGCCATCAGTCTGTTCGACATCATTCGAAGTGATCGTTGATCCAGTTAATGTGAGCGGTTGAGCTATGGGCGACACAGCCGTCAACTTTTGTGCTTGTTTCGTCGTCTGATATTGCTTTGCTAACGCCTCTTGAGTCGCGTTAATCTTCGAAGCAGCCGCATCTCCAAGATTTGTAGTGTCAACCGACTTATTCTGAGTGCTTAAAGCTGTTTCATCAGCATTATTGATCGAATCATTCTTTACAGACTTAGTCTCGGCAGTGGCTACTAGTGAAGCACTACTCTTCGCTGTGACTGTACCCTGTGTGGATACGTTTGAAGCGACCTTAACACCCACAGCAGACGAATCCTTTTCGCTAGCTGTGCCTGTACCCATACTACTCGATGAAACTGTAGTTTGGGAGCTAGTTCCACTGGTCGAAGTCGGTTCTGATACACTTGTTTGTTTTGATGTTGAAGACCTTAAAGTGGCGGTTTGGGTCTGTTTTGCAGTCTGCAACGTTGAACTTTCATTTTGTGGTTCATCGGTCGTATCATTATTACCATTGGTAGTAGTTGTGTCTGCGGATGCTGAAATTGAAAAACCGCTGAGACCTAATGTCGCAGTAATAATCCCAGCCACCAGCCACTGTTTGCCCGACTTATAGAGCTTATAATGAATTTCTCTGTTTTGATTTTCCATGACCCTTTGATTTAATCGACTCATTTGAATTCCCCCAATTATTATTGATTTAAACAATCAATATCCTACTGGATTCAACCTTCATGAAAACCTAGCACTATGCGGTATCTAGAATTAAGTGCACCTATGATCTTTCACGCTTATGCTACCGCCTGTTTTAGTGAAATTCAATCAAAACAGTTAAGATCTAAATTATTAGGAGTTCAAAGCTGGCTTTGTCTTAAAACCAATTACTTTTTATATACTATAATATTGGTGGCTTCAGTAAAGTCCACCGTTTCTGCGTTTCGCACGTCTTTTATACCCAAAAAATTATTAAGGGTATTCATCAAGCAAACAAAACCGTCTTACTATCTCATACAATAACAAAACACCGATAAGCTGAAAACCTATCGGCGTTTTATTTATAAATTCTGCCTAAAATTGTCATTCTCCATCCCGCTTAACACTCGCCCGATACTTTGTCGGCGCAACTCCGGTGTACTTCTTAAACGAAGTTGAGAAATAATAAATGTTTTGAAAACCAACGTTCAGCGCGATATCTTCCACTGACGAGTCGGTGTTTAGCAACCATCTAGCTGCTTCTTCCATCCGGTATTGCATCAGGAATTCTGCTGGTGACAAGCCAATCGTTTGCCGCAGGACCCGAACCAGATAGTTCGGTCGTTGGTTGAAGTGTTCACTGAGCGTAGAGGCAGTAATTTTCTTGTTGAAGTTTTTCTTTAAATACTGCTGGATTGCCAATGACAACTGCGTTAATTCATTCTTTGCATTATCCTGAGCCTGTAAGCAAGCCAACAGCTTAATATACGTTTGCTGAGCCTCAAAGAACTGCTTAGAATCACAGTTTAGCTCCTTTGATACCAATTGATCCACCAAGGGATACACTAAACCAGTGTTATTGATTGGTCTGTGCTGCATCAAAAACAACGTCTGAATGGGTACTGGCGGGTGCAGCATGATCGTCTTCATTGCGTTCTTAGCTGGCGTCAACGACGACTGAACGTGCCAGTCTCCTGCCACGTAACCGTAGATCCAGTCTAGTTCAACCGACTCCTTTTTTGCCCACCACATGTATTTGTGATGCCCCGGGGTCATAATGTAAAGATCGTTTTCGTTAACGGTTTGTTCGTCACCGTCCTGAACCATCGTGAGCTGCCCTTTACGGACAAATACAAACACGAAGTATTCTAAATGAACTTGGTTCATCTTACTGCCATCAGGTTCAAGTTCAACCCGGCGACCTTCAATAAAAGTCGGTAGTGGCAGGCAAGATAGCGAAAGATATGCAGTTTGTGCCATGGTCGTTCCTCCTAACAACATTCGCTATCATTTATATAATCCAGCTTAATCATATCACAAAGATGCCGATAGCCTATCATGTCATATTTCTATTCCTAATTCTATTTTAACAATATCACATGCGTTATAACAACAAAAAGTGTTATTAACTCCAATAAATAATGGGATTAATAACACTTTTTCAGTTTAGTCTTGTTTTATAAATTTCCTAATAAAGTCTTGTACAGCCTTGTTATCACTTGGCTTACCGATGGTAATTCGCAACCAATTTTGGCCTAACCCGGTCCGAATTAAGTAGCCTTGATTTAATAAATAATCGCTTAATTCAGACGCATTATTTATATTAATAAACAAAAAGTTAGCCTGCGAGGGATAAAAACGAATCTTCATTTCGGTTAGGAATTCCTGCCACTTGTTGCGTTCCACCGCTACTTTTTTGACAATATCCTTCACAAAGGCCTGATCACTATAGGCCGCCGTCGCCGCAATTTCGGCAAACGTGCTGAGATTATACGGTAGACGAACTGTCTGTAAGATACTTGCCAACTCTGTTGAAACAACGGCGAAACCAACTCGGAAGTTAGCTAGCCCGTAAACCTTTGAAAAGGTTCGCAGCACAACCAAGTTACTGTATTTTGCTACCAAATCAACTACTGATGGTGATGCCTCTTCCGTCACAAAATCAATGTAGGCTTCGTCAACAACCAGGTAGACGCTGGTCGGAATCTTTGCCAACAGCGCTTCAATCGCTTGCGACGTCAGGTAAGCGCCGGTGGGATTATTGGGATTGCACAGCCAGATCATCGCGGTTTTCGGCGTGACTGCTGCAGCCATTTGCTTTAAGTCTGTCGCGCCCTGCTCATCGACTGGGACATCCACCAGTTTAGCCCCTTCAATTTCTGCGTGCAGGGCATATTCAGAAAAGGTCGGCTTGGTCAAAATGACTTCATCACCAGCAGAAAGCAGTGTCCGTGATAAAAGCTCAATAATTTCATCAAGACCATCACCAAAAACTAAGCTTTCTGGTAGGACTCCTAACCCTTTTGCTACGGCTGTTCTTAAGCTGGAAACATCACTGTCCGGATAGCGGTTAGCACCCGATACGCCCCAGTCCATAATTGCTTGCGCCACTTTGGGAGACGTCCCCCAAGCATTCTCATTAGCTGAGAGCCTGACTAGTTTCATCAGTCCGCGTTCCTTTTTCAGAGCACTCAACGTTTTTTCAGGCACGTAAGGCTTTAGGCTTTTAACTGTTTGCTTGACCATTCGCACGCCCCCTACAAATCTTTGATATCGCGACGCTCTTTAGTTTTACTCATCAAGCCTTCACGTTCTGCCAATTCGCGCTTGACTTGATCAACGCTAATACCGCGGTCAACCATCAGCACTAAGACGTGATAAGCCAGGTCAGCGACTTCATAAACGAATTCATCATCGCTGTCGTTTTTGGCAGCAACAACGACTTCCGTGGATTCCTCGCCCACCTTTTTCAGAATTTTATCCAAGCCTTTGGTAAATAAATAATCAGTGTACGACCCCTCTTTAGGGTTATTTTTACGGTCTAAAATTAATTGGTAAAGTTCATCGAGATCTTGCATGTTTTAGCCTCCATAATTCAGTCAAGTTCAATACTGCGATAGAAACAGCTGGTGTGCCCAGTGTGGCAGGCTGGTCCAGCGGGATTCACGCGAAAGAGTAACGTATCTTCGTCACAGTCGATCTGCACAGCGACGATATCTTGCGTGTTGCCGCTAGTGGCACCCTTATGCCACAGCTCCTGTCGACTTCGCGACCAAAACCAGGTCTGTTTACTGGCCAAGCTGCGAGCATAACTCTCTTCATTGACGTACGCCATCATCAACACCTGATTGGTTTGATCATCGACGACAATCGTTGGCACAAGTCCATTTGGGTATTTAGCAAAATCTGGTTTTAACGTCATCGCACGGTCACCCCCGCCTTCTTCAAAGTCTGTTTAACGTCAGGTATGGTAAGCTCGCCAAAGTGAAATACCGAAGCGGCCAGCGCAGCATCAACGTCTGTTTGGTCAAATACGGTGGTGAAATCAGCCACTTTGCCACAACCACCAGAAGCAATGATTGGTACGTTAACCGCTGCTGTCAGTGCTTGATACAGCGGAATATCAAAGCCGCTCTTCGTACCATCCTTATCCATGCTAGTCACCAGCAGTTCGCCGGCACCAGCAGCAACGCCGTCCTTAGCCCACTGAATCACGTCTAGGTCAGTTGCCTGACGGCCGCCATTCACGTAAACCACGTAGCGTTGCGAGGCTGAATCCCATTTGCTATCGATGGCTAAAACGATGCACTGAGCGCCAAACTTTTCCGCCCCTGCCGTGATCAGCTTAGGGTCTTGAACGGCAGCGGAATTGACCGCCACTTTATCCGCACCAGCCTTTAATAACCGTTGCATATCATCTACGCTATGGATGCCGCCACCAACTGTCAGTGGCATGAAGACTTGACTTGCGACCTGCTCGATGGTGTCCACGATTGCACGGCGTTTTTCATTGGTTGCTGTGATGTCTAGGAACACCAGCTCGTCAGCACCTTGCTGTTCGTAGGCAGCAGCGATTTCCACAGGGTCGCCTACGTCAGTTAAATTAACAAAATTAACGCCTTTTTTAACGCGGCCGTGATCCACATCTAGACAGGGAATAATCCGCTTAGCTAACATTTTCGGCCACCTCCGCTAATGTTCTTAATGGTAAATCGCCAGTCGCCATTGCCCGGCCAACGATGGCAGCCTTCAAACCTGCATTTGCCAGGCCTTTCAAATCAGCTACCGTGGTTACACCACCAGAAGCAATCACTTCCGTTTCGGGAAAGGCCGCTTGTAAATCGCTCAGTAACTGGATATTTGGACCGCTTAACGTGCCATCTTTGCTGATGTCAGTGACGATAAAGTTCACCACACCAATGGCCACCATGGAGGCCATCAAAGTCTGCATGTCGACGTTACTCTCCTTTAGCCAGCCAGCAATGGCAACCTTCCCCTCCTTACCATCAATGCCAACGACGATCTGATCATTACCAAACTGCTTGATGGCCGCTTGGACCAGCTTTGGGTCAGTCAACGCCACCGAACCCAGAATCACCCGGTTAACGCCACTGGTGAGATAACTGTTGATCTGTGCTAAGGTTCGAATACCGCCGCCAACTTCCACTTTTAGATTAGTGGCGGCACAAATTTGCTGAATCAGTTTTCGGTTGACTGGGCGGCCACTTTTAGCGCCGTCTAGATCAACTAAGTGCATCCGTTTCAATCCAGCCGCTTCAATGGCTTCTGCCTGTGCCACCGGATCAGCAGAAATCAGCGTTGTTTGCTGAAAATCGCCCTGATATAGCCGGACGCTTTGTTGATCTTTAAGATCGATTGCGGGAATAATTTCCATTTTCTACCAACTCCTTAAATGCCGCTAGACGGCTGAGCCCAACGCGACCGCTCTTTTCCGGGTGGAACTGCATGCCGATCACGTTGCGGTCACGGACAATGCTCGGAATTTTCACTTGGTAATCGGCCTGAGCCAAAATGTATTTTGCCGCCGTTTTCACGTAAAACGAATGAACAAAATAGGTGGACTGCTGATCAAAATCCTTGGTCATCGGGTCAGTCTGCGTAACCTGATTTTGATTCCATCCCATATGCGGTACTTTCACACCCAAGTTATCTGGAATCGCCACCACTTCACCTGGAATCAGGCCAAGACCAGGCGTTTCACCGAACTCAAAGCTGCGGTCAAACAGTAGCTGCATGCCCAAACAAATCCCTAATATCGGCGTTTGCTGCTGAGCAACTTGCTTGAGTACCGGCACCAACTGGCGTTCATTCAAAGCATCAACGGCTTTTTTGAACGCACCGACACCAGGCAGTACAACGCCATCCGCGTGCAAGATCGCACTAGGATCTGCCGATAAGGTGTTTTGAATCTGCAGGTAATCCATCGCCTTTTTCACGTTCCGGGTATTCCCGGTATCATAATCAACAATGACGATCATTAAATCACTCCCTTGGTGGAAGGCACCCCTTTAATTTCTGGATTCAGTGTCACGGCAGCCCGGAGCGCACGACCCAGCGCCTTGAACAGGGTTTCGACCTTGTGGTGGGTATTGCGGCCGTACAAAACTTCCGCGTGTAAGTTCATTTCGGCGTTAAAAGCGAACGCCTGAAAAAAATCTTCAGTTACTTCCGTGTCGTAATCGCCCAGCTTTGGATTAGTGAGTTCAGCGTTAAAAACCAAGTAGCTGCGTCCTGATAAATCAATCACGACCCGGCTCAACGTTTCGTCCAAAGGGATCAATGCTGACCCGAAACGTTCGATCCCAACTTTATCACCCAAAGCCTGCTTTAACGCCATCCCTAAAGCAATTCCCACATCTTCAGTGGTGTGGTGCGGATCAACGTTCAAGTCACCCTTTGCTCTGACGACTAGGCCAAAGCGACCGTGACGGGCAAAGGCATTCAGCATGTGGTCGAAAAAACCGATACCAGTATCAATGTCGATCGTTTCGTAATTATCTAAGTTCAGGCTCAACTTGATCTGGGTTTCATTGGTATTGCGCGTAATCGTTGCTTCTCTCATGCCATTGCCCCCTTAGTTGAACCGTGCTTCAACGGCACGGGCGTGTGCTTCCAAGCCTTCAACACGAGCCAGTGTCGTGATCGCTTTTTCTTCCTTCTTGAGTGCTGACTTAGAATACGAAACAAATTGAATTCGTTTAACGAAGTCGGAAACACCTAGTGGCGAGAAGAACCGAGCGGTACCGCCAGTTGGCAAGATGTGGTTAGGACCAGCAACGTAGTCACCCACTGGTTCAGAAGCGTTGTAGCCGAGAAATACCGAGCCGGCATTTTTAATTTGATTGAGGTACTGAACAGCATCCGCCAGTTCGATCTCCAAGTGTTCTGGAGAAATTGCGTTCATCACGGTAAAGGCGTCATCAAGGTTGTCCACGACAGCGATGAAGCCCTTATTGGCAACTGAAGCACTGGCAATTTCACGCCGCGGCAAAGTTTTTACCTGACGGTCGATCTCATCACTGACGGCCTGCGCAAACTGCTCACTTGGTGTAACCATCATCGGCCGAGCCAGCTTATCGTGTTCCGCCTGTGACAACAGGTCGGCAGCGACATTCTTAGCATCCGCACTATCATCAGCAATCACGCCGATTTCTGAAGGACCAGCAATCATATCAATATCGACCTGACCAAAGACCTGTTTCTTGGCAATCGCCACGAAGATGTTTCCAGGACCGGTGATCTTATCGACCCGTGGGATGCTTTCAGTGCCGTATGCTAGGGCGGCAATGGCTTGTGCCCCACCGACTTGGTAGACTTCATCGATACCAGCAATCTTAGCAGTGGCTAAAACGGCTTGGCCAATGCCGTCCTTTTGCGGTGGTGTCACCATTACGATTTTGCCAACTCCCGCTAGTTTTGCCGGAATCACGTTCATTAAAATGGATGATGGGTAAGCAGCAGTCCCACCCGGAACGTACAGACCAACCGCTGCTAACGGCATAATCTTTTCACCCCTGACAACACCGGGCTGTTCGGCGTCGACAAAGCCGTTTTGAATTTCCTTTTGGTGGTAACTAATGATGTTAGCTTTCGCTAGGTTCAACGCATCGATCAGATCATCATCCGCAGCTTCAAAAGCGGCATCAATATCAGCTTGTGGCACGCGTAGGTTATCCTGCTCCACCTTATCAAATTTACGGCTGTAGGCCTTCAAAGCTTCGTCACCGTTTTTAATGACGTTACTAATAATGTCAGAAACGGTAGCTTCAACATCTGGCTGGTTAGCCTGCTGGTCAGTTTGACGGTCAACTTGTTCAAGTAATTGGTCTAAAGTCTGGTTTTTTAAAATTTTCATTATGCATTCACTCCTAATTTGGTTTGTGCGTTCTTCAAGTTACTGATCAAGGTTCGAATTTCAGTTTGGTACTGTTTTACCGCTAGCCGGTTAACGACCAGCTTGGTACTGACTGGTTGCAGTTCGGCATATACGTGCAGGTTATTTTCACGAAGCGTCGTGCCGGTCTCAGTAATATCCACAATTGCATCAGCCAGGCCAATTAACGGTGCCAGTTCAACGGATCCTTCAATGCGGATAATTTCAACGTCTTCACCGATACTTTGAAAATAACGCTTGGTGATGTTCGGGTACTTAGTCGCAATGATCTTTCGGCGAACTTGCTGCGGATCGAACTGACTGGTGGAAGCTAGGACGAAACGGCATCTGCCAACCCCTAAGTCGAGCATCGCATACTGGGTATTGTTCTGTTCTTCCAGGATGTCACTACCAACGATCCCCAGATGGACTGAACCGTTGTTGAGGTAGGTCAAAACGTCCGGCCCCTTCACGAGAATCGTTTCGTAAACCGGATCCTCATCGAAAATCAACCGGCGTCCCTTGTTACGAATACCGCTGCAGTCGATGCCGCTAGCTTCCAGCAACGGCACCACCTGCTCTTCCACACGTCCCTTTGTCAACGCAATTTTAATGGCCATTTAAGCACCCGCTTTCGTTAAATCTAATAACTGTTTATTAGTACTGACCGCAATCCGTTGGGCCTCTCCCAAACTATCAGCCAGACACAGCGTACTGTTTGGCGTGGCAGCTAGTTTGGCTTCCGCAGCCTGCCACTGACTGGGCTGAAAATAGATCAGCGTCTGCGGCGGCGAACTTGGCGTCGGTGCCCGGTCAGCTAACGCGTCAACATCGAATGCTAAACCAACTGCCGGTTCCTTCACCTGCTGGAAACTCGTCAGCAGATCATCGTAGCGACCGCCACTAAACAAGTAGTCCGAAGCGTTTTGGGTATATCCCCGAAAGGCCATCCCCGTGTAGTACTGCTGGGGTGAAGGAATGCTCAAGTCGAGAACGACTTTTTGGTTGGGAGCTAAACGATTGATAAATGCATTTGTGGCGATCAGATCATCAATCACTGGCTGCAATTTAGGAATCTTTGGCAACCGCTGAACCACTGCCATCACGGTGTCAAAATCACCAAACAGCCATGGCCATTCCTCTAAGAAACTGCCGAAGTCTGTATCAGCCATCAACTGGGCAATGTGGTTATAAGTGGTGAGGTCCTTATCAAACAGCGCTTGTTTCAAAGCACTGTCGGTAGTCTCAGAGACTGGCAACGCTGCTAGCACAGTGTTCACAAACCGAGCGTCACTCAACTCCAACGTCATTTCATCAACGCCGGTCGCTGAACAGCCAGCAAGCGCAATCGTTAAGCACTCCCACTCGCCCTTCAAACTACCGTAGCCCACCAACTCGATGCCCGCTTGCGTCAGTTGATTGTAACTGCCGGAAAGCTGCTTCTTAACTCTAAATACATCGCCGCTGTAATACCATTTCGCCGGTAACTCAACGCCAGTGGTACTCATCATCCGCGCAACGGGCAACGTTAGGTCTGGTCGCAGCACCAGTGCCTCCCCCTGTTCGTCTAATAATTGGTAGGGTCGATAATTATCAAGATTCAGCGGCTTAAACACGTCCGCGTATTCAAGAATTGGCGTTGTTAATTTCGCAAAACCGCGCCGTTTAAAGATCGCCATCAGCTGTGCGGAAATGGTCTCCTTGACGGCGGCACGGGGGCCAAATTCATCCCGGGTGCCACTTGGCAAATTTCGATTTTTGATCATTAGCTGCTCCTTTCTAACAAAAAAAGCCCTCGCAAACTAACTTGATAGTTTGCGAGGGCGATATGATCGCGGTTCCACCTCAAATGCATCGACACCTCACGATGCCGACCTTACGTTGCCAATAACTAGTCGTCAGTCCACACTGAGAACAGTTACGGTAACCCTGATAACGCTAAACATGCGGAGCGGCCTACTTAGTTCAGCCGATCAGTTCATAGAGGTGTTTCACTGGTCCAACCACCCGGTTTCCATCATCCCGAGCTCGCTTCACGTTAGATCCCAGTTACTTATTCTAATCACAACTTTTTGTCATTAAGTTTTAATGTATGCTTATAAGTTACCACCAAATTTTAATTTGTCAATACTTTATTTGGCCTTTTCTTTACTATCAGTTACTAATTGGTCGTGAGACCCAAAGTCCAGCAGGTCTTGAATCGTTTGCCGAAACTTTAAAAAATCATCTGAAGTTCGCTGACGTGGATAAGGCAGCGGATTAGTGACAATTTGCTTAATCTGACCTGGTCGCGGCGTCATCACAATGATCCGTTGCGACAAATAGACGGCTTCATCGATATCATGGGTGACTAAAATCATCGTCGTCTTGGTTTGTTGCCAAACCCGGTAGATCACATTTTGAATGTCTGCACGGGTAAAGGCATCTAAGGCACCCATTGGTTCATCCAGCAACAAGAGTTCTGGGTGCATGATGATCGACCGTGCTAGGGCCGCTCGTTGTGCCATCCCACCGGAAACCTGGTGCGGAAATGCCGATTCAAAGCCTTGCAGACCCATGAGCGCAATGTAGCGATCAACCAATTGTTTGTCAAAATGCCGGCCTTGCGTCACCCGTAGACCAGCCGCAATATTGTCGCGAATCGTCTCCCACGGAAATAGACTGCCGTGTTGAAAAACGTAGCCGCGTGATGCGTCTGGTTTTGTGACGAGCTCATCCTTGACTTTAACGGTGCCGCCTTCCGGACGATCCAAACCAGAAATCAGCCGTAGCAGCGTCGTTTTGCCGCAACCAGAAGGTCCAATCAGTGAAACAAATTCACTCTGTTGAACATCAAAATTAATGTTTTGTAAAACGTTGACCTGGGCACCATTATTATCGGTCAGCACTCGGTTGACGTTATTGACTTCAAGTAAACTCATAATCTACCTCCTAATTGCCATTCTCGCGCCAGCGCAACAGCCGTGCTTGAACCTTGCTGAAAATGGCAAAGATAATTGAGAACAGCAACGCCATGATCACGATGGCAGCGTAAACCTGCGTGTAGTTGCCGACCCCTTTGGCCCAGTTGATATACCAACCAAGCCCGACTTTGGCGCCAATCATTTCCGAAATCACCAGCATTGTAAACGAGAGACCCATCGCAGTGAAGATTCCGATAAAAATACTTGGTAAAGCACCAGGAATCACAATTTTTCGAACAATTTGAGCCTCACTAAACCCAAGGGTCTTCGCTGATTCAAAGTAATCCTTGGAAATGCCTTGAACACCGCCAATTGTCATGAAGGCGACGGGAAACCAAACGGAAAAGGCAATTAGGAAGATCTCCGCCAAGTAACTAGTTGGAAAGATCACCATTGTCAATGGCATCCACGCAGCAGCTGGAATAATACCAATGACCTTCAAATACGGGAAAGCCCAGTAATTAAACTGCCGGTAGCGACCCATCAAGAGACCTAAAACAACACCGATCAACGTCCCAACAACAAAGCTGATCGCCCATAGCCCTAATGAGGACAAGGTCGACTCCCAGAGTAACTTGGCATCTTCGTGGATCTGCTGAAGAATCTGCGCAAAACTGACGAAAAATGGCAGTTCCATAATGGCAAATTTTTCGGTGATCAGATCCTGCACGATCAGCAGAATCCCAATCGAGCTATTCAGTTGCGCAAAGTGACCGCTGTAACTTCGGACGCCACCATGCGTCACCTGACCAACCACGTACACAATGACTAGGTAGGCAATATAGGCGATCAAAAACCAGTGGTAATACGTATTATCCACGGTTTCTCGAGTAGCTAACAGTGCGTTTTCAAGGTAGGCCACAACGAGCGTTACCACACTGAAGACGTTCCAGCCGACCGACCATTTCTTCCAATACTTCCGCTCACGCTCATGTTGCTGGAGCAATTTTCGTTCCTGTTTACCTGACGCTTGCATACGCGTTCCCCTTTTTCTTTTAAATTTAATTCAAGCGTCTTCTAACGCCTTGATCATTCACTCATCCGGCTGTCTCGCAGACTGGACCTTACTGCGTAAAACTGGTTAGACCGTTCTGATTAGTGGCGAGGCTAACTGCCCGATCACTTGGGTCAAATTCCCACCAGCATAGACAGTGAGTACCTAATGCAAAGTGTGGCGCCCATTGCTGGTACAACAGTCTAACCAGTCTAAACGACGACAATTTTACAGATCCCAAATCAACAGCCGTAACCTCCAACCGGGATTTTCAATCATCTAACGCCAGCTCCTAATTCATCTTCGGATTCCAATAAGCCTGCTTCAAAAGTTGCTTGTTGTTGGTATTCTTCTTCAGATAACCAGCTTCTTTAAGCTGTTGAATGTAGTAACTCAAGTCCGACTTACCCTTCTTCAGATTCAAATGGAAGCGTTCAGTGCGTAAAATTTCTGAAACGTTTTTAACATTGATGAACTTCGTCTTAGAAACGTAGCCTTTGCTCAGTTCGATCTTAGCCGTTTGTTCTGGGTGCTTGTTGATCCATTCAGCCGCTTCTTGATAGGACTTAACAATGGCCTTAGCCTTCGGTGTGTCGTTATTGATCAACTTGTTTGAAATGTACAGATAGCAGCATGAGCCCTGTTTCTTCATGCCCATGGCAGCCTGTTTAGCATTTCCTGAAGCATTGTTATTATCAATAATGGTCTTAAAGCCATTTTGCTTTTGAGCCTGGTACGCGTATGGATCAACGGTCCCAATGGCGTCAACCTCACCCTTTTGAGCAGCTTTAGCTAACAGATCAGTACTGTAAACCTTCCAAGTCACGTCCTTTTTGGGGTCGATACCAGCATGCTGCAAAGCAATTGAAGTCACGTACTGCGGGGTTGAGCCTTGAGCTGGAATGCCGATGGTCTTACCCCTTAGATCCTTAACGTTATTGATCTTTGAATTCTTCGGTACGAGTAACTTAATGCAGCCTTGGTGAATACCACCGGCCGCTTTGATTTGAGCACCATTTTGAATTGCTGGCAGATATTGGAAATCACCGTTTTGGGCGTCGTACTTACCACTGGCAAATCCGGCCTCCAGATCACTGATATCACGTGGGTTAGCTACCAACTTAGCCTTGATACCGTTTTGCTTAAAAAAGCCCTTTTCGTACGCGATGTAGTTTGGTGCATTACATACGGAGCCATCTTTGGCAGGTACGGTGATCGAACCGTATTTATAAGTGCTGGTCCCCTTATTTGCCGAATTACTGCCACAGCCCGCTAAAACACCAACTAAGGCGAAGACGCCGACCAAACTAAAAAATAACCTTCTAAACTTCATAACCCAAAACCTCCCTCAATATAAAAGACCGTCCCGTATAAAAATACAAGGACGACCTAGTCGCGTTACCACCTTTAAATCGAGTAAACCTCACGATTTACTCCTCAGAGAGTACTTCAATTATCATTAAAATACCCCTGCGCTATAACGGGCGAACCCGTCGCTGGCTAATCGTTCACCAGTGAATGACTCCAAGACCATCTTCAGCACAGCTTGCAGTCCAGCTTTCACCTAACCTGGCTCTCTTTGCAGCAATTTGTGCCTACTCATCTTGTCTTCGTCAACTAACTGTAAATACACATTAAATTATAATTAGAATAGTTGAGGTGTCAATAGTTTTACTAACTTTTCCTCAATAAATCTGAGCCATTAAAGTGTGGTAGCCATGACCAACTTCCTTGATGCTATGGGCGTCGCTGCCATAAACCAGTGGAATTCCAAGCGCCTTGGCCTGCTGCAAAATATTAAAATCTGGATAGGTTTCGTTACAAAATTCTTTGTAAAGTCCGGCCGCGTTATAGTCCAATTCCTTTCCCTGAGTCTGAATCGTCTTTAGCAACGTTGAAATCACACTTTGGGTAGTGGCGCTATAGTCATGAGGCAGTCCAAAGTAATCCTGAAACTTCTTGATCAGTGTGATATGCCCGATTCGCTTTGGTGTATAATCCCCAAGATCAGCCTTTGCCGCTGTGATTAAGGCCTCAAAATACTGCTGATAGAGTTGCTGTCCGCCTTGAGCGTGTGTCAGCAAGCCCTTCTTAAAGTCCTGTAAAGTATCATCCACGCACCAAAAATGGTTATCTCGTCCCTGCATAAAATGAACGGAGAGGACATTATCAGTCGTTTGCGGCCCGTATTCGTTCATAAATTCTCGTGTCCATGCGACGTGATGGGGCAAAAAATCGAGCTCAAAGCCAACGTTGATTTGAATTTGTGAACTGTATTTCTGCTGCATTTGCCGACATTTCTTGAAGTAGGCTGGTAAGTCTGTCATCGACATGGAAGCGGTGGTAAGTCCCGTTTCCAGTCCCGCGTATTCCCGTTTAAAATCGGGTGGTAAAGGTGCGTGTTCCGTAATGCTGTAGGCTTGAAAGCCCATCCGAATTGCTTTTTGAATCATCAACTCCACGTCCTCACCACTACCATGGGGACAAAACTCCGTATGTGAATGCCCATCTTTTTTTAACATGACTACCTCCTGAGGGACTAAATTGCCCTTTACTGACCAGTGACACCTCTGAACATCATTGCTATAATAAAGCTGATTATCTCATTATCTTATCATTCTTGGAAGGACCGACGGCATGCCAGAAAATACAAGCATGACAGTTGCTAACTCGATTCCAGCCAATGGTGGCATCATTAACCAGACAAAAGTTGCTGACAGGATTATTGTGGATCTAAGATACGCCACAACTGACAGCTTTACTGCCCAAAACATTCATGGACAACAACGCTGACCAGTATAGCTCCGCTCAGTTGATCCAAATAACTATCGTTGAGTAGCTTACAAATACAGAACGTTATTTTTAGGAGGTATTATTTTGGGATTAAAACAGCCTTTCTTAGATCCTATCAGTGACGAAACCACCCGTGGCCCTCGTAACCTGATCACAGATGTTCCTGGTGTCACCGTGGGACAAAAAACGGTCAATAGCGGGTCTCACCACACGGGAATCACTGTGATCCAACCGACTCAAGACAACCTTTTTCGCAGTAAGTTACCAGCAGCCGCTCACGTAATCAATGGTTTCGGTAAAAGTACCGGTCTCGTTCAGATCAATGAGTTAGGTACGCTGGAAACACCGGTCGTCCTGACCAATACCTTTGCGGTAGGAATCGCTGAAACCGCCCTGGTAAAAGAAATGATGGCACAAAATTCTGACATTGGTGATACCACTGGCACGGTTAATCCGGTGGTCATGGAATGTAACGATGGTGATATCAATGACATCCGCGACGTGTTCCTCACTGAAAACGATTTCCGTCAAACTTTAAACGACACTCACACTGACTTTCAAGAGGGGACAGTGGGGGCCGGCGTCGGCATGAGCTGCTATGATTTGAAGGGTGGTATCGGTTCTGCTAGCCGAGTGATCACTATTGATGGCAAACCTTTTACCATGGGCGCTTTAGTCCTCTCAAACTACGGTTTCATGCGCGACCTCAACATTTATAACATCCCAGTCGGCAAAAAACTAGCTGCATTTAACGCCGAAAAAAAGGATCAAGAACACGGTAGCATCATTACGATCTTAGCAACTGATATTCCCTTTAATTCACGACAACTGACCCGGATAGCTAAGCGAGCAAGCGTTGGCATTACTCGAACCGGCGCCTTCATTGGCAATGGCAGTGGCGAAATTGTCCTGGCGTTTTCGACTGGCAATCGCATTTCGCATTACCCAAAGTCGGAGCTGACGATGCAAGCAGCCATCAGCGATGACCAGATCGATCGTTATTTCAGAATGACGGTGGCCGTGGTCGAAGAAGCGGTACTCAGTGTGCTAACCCACGCTACCACTGTCACTGACCGCAAAGGAAAACCGCGTCAAAGCCTCGCTGACGCGCTGACAGCTTACCTGGCAGTTCATGATGATAGCGACCTTAAAAAGCTTAAAGCGCAGCTCGGTCTTTAATTGATCTCAACCGCCCAACGACGGGCATCATAGGCCTGCTTAAACCTTGCCAGACTAAGCCAGTAGCGGCCGTCGATGGGATCTGAAACGTGCAGCAATTGACCAAAATAGCCATCAACAAGCACTGCATGGTTATTACTTAGAGCGGTACCAAATGAATATTGGCCCCATTTGGGGGTCTCAAAGCCCACTGTGACGTATGCCAGCACGGGCTTTTTTTGTTGCAAAGACTGCTGCAGTGCCTCAGCTTTTGTGCCTGATAAGTCCCGTACAACAGCGTATTGACTGGCCCACTTAACTAGGGGAGCTGGAAAGATCGCTTCAAAGTGACCCGGAACGTCTTGATCTGGTTCGCCGCCAAAACCGTGGTAAGGATTGTAGTCGCTGGCCCGTGGCATTTGTTTGAGAAACGTCAAGTAGTCTAGGTCAAGTGCGTGACCTTGTAAATGCAGGCCGGTCAGTAATGCTGCCGGCTCACAGCCATTGGGCATCCCCCACCAAATTTGATTAATATTTTCAGCGTTTAAGCTGAACGGCTCATCGCCATTTTTCATAGCGTCTTGCCAAAGCAGTGGATCCAGCGTGACGCTATTCTTAAGAATAAAGGTGTCATTTCCGACCTGAAAATAGTGTTCTCCGTGCTCATCAACAAATTCGTGCTGAACCGTCACCAACGCCATTTTTGATTTTTGCTGCAGCTGATTCCCATTTGAATCAACCAACTCTGCGTTATTTTGAATGACCATTCCGTTAGCTGATTGGGGTTGATCAAGCGCTACTGTTGTCGTTATCCTTCCTGCCATGAATTGACCTCATCCACCACTGCTTGCGCCATTTTTTTGGACTGGTCATTAAATAACTTAGGCAAATGATCGAGATCGAAATACTGGACGCGAACCGTTTCATCCGTTTGGTGATCCAGCGGTTGTCCTCCCGTCTGCTTAACCAAGTACAAAGCCGTGATCAACTGCGTCTGGTCGCCGTTTGGATAGGTATAAAAATCCTTATCAAACAACTGAAGCAATTTCAGGGGTTCAACTTCAATGCCCGCGTCCTCCAGGTACTCTCGCTTACAAGTTTCTTCAAACGAAGCGCCAAATTCCATGTAACCACCGGGAAAACTCCAGTCACCAGTGTCAGCACGCTCCTGTAACAACAGGCGGTTATCATCATCTAGTAACGCCCCCGCAGCCGTATTTAAAATCATCGGCCGGTGACCGACTAGTGCTCTCATTTCGTGAATATAATCTGCCATTTGAACCATCCTTTCAGCTCTGAAATTTGGTTCTATTATACCCCTTGTTTTTCCCCTTCAATGACCGTTGTAAAAATATATCCAAACCCGCGAACTGTTTGAAGGTACTGCGGTCGTTTGGCATCTGCTTCAATCAGTTTTCGTAACTTGCTGATGTGGGAGTCAATGGCCCGCAAAGTAGAATCCCTTCTATTCCGCCAGACCCCTTCGGCAATTTGCACCCGGGTAAGGACCACGTTTTCGTGTTGCATAAAAAAGACGAGTAACCGAAAATCGACCGGTCCCATCGTGAGTTGGCGCCCAGCCACCGTCACCATGTAATGTTTGAAATCGACTTTAAGTTGACCGAGATTTAAGATTCCCTGACGCTCAGCTTGGGGTTGATAATACCGCCAAATTTTTTGCTGAATCCTGGCAAACAGTTCGCGGTTAGGCATTTCTAATGACAGTAGTTCATCGAAGTGGAAACGGTCGAAGATGTCGTAGACCATTGCCGACGTTAGTTTCTGGTGATGAATCGCTAGCAACGGCCCAGTGAATTGCTGGCGCATTAAGATCAGTGTGTCAGGCCGATTACCAAGGCCATTGAAATGATCTAAATCTAAAATGATCAGTGTCTGGCCGTCGCGGTTTAATAAGAAGTCTGGCAGGTAGGTCGGACTGCTGATGACTTGCCAGTCCACCATGATCTGCTTGAGTCGCTTCAATAGATTAGCATTATCACTGATCAACAAGATGCTTCTTTCCATGGGGCTTCCTCTTTTCATTTTGGTTGTTACAATAGTTATCCCACGTTTGTTTAGCCAGCAAAACCCATTTTACATAAACTTTACACGACCTATACATTAACTTTACTCGAGCGATTTATACTGACCTTGTACTTAGAAATCAGACTTTCTGAGTCATAAAACTTTTAAAGGGGAAATATGCTCATGCACAAAAAAACATTACTTTCCACATTAGTTGCCTTTAGTCTTGCGGGTTTACTTTTAGGGGGCTGCAGCTCCAACTCAAGTAAGAAGTCAAGCAGTTCGAGCGAACCTAAGGCCGCTAAAGTCACCAAGATCACAGCCGTTGGTTCCACCGCTCTGCAACCTTTAGTTGAGCAAGCCGCTCAAGATTACCAAGCTTCAAACAAGAACGTTAACCTGACAGTTCAAGGTGGCGGTTCTGGTACTGGCCTGAGCCAAGTTCAACAGGGCGCCGTTCAAATTGGAAATTCTGATATTTTTGCTGAACAATCATCTGGTATCAAGGCTAGTCAATTAGTCGACCATAAAGTGGCCGTTGTTGGAATGACACCAGTTGTTAATCCTCAAACTGGTGTAACGAACGTTTCGATGGCGCAATTACGAGACATCTTTACGGGAAAGATCACCAACTGGAAGCAAGTTGGTGGTAAAGACCAAAAGATCTCAGTTATCAACCGGGCTCAGGGTTCAGGAACCCGTGCAACTTTCGAAGCCGCTGTACTGGAAGGCAAGAAGGCCGTTACTTCACAGGAACAAGATTCAAACGGGACGGTACAAAAGCTAGTTTCCAGCACACCGGGTGCAATCAGTTACCTTGCCTTTTCATACGTCAACAATAAGGTCAAGGCCTTATCGATCAACAACGTTAAACCAACTGATAGCAACGTTACTGACAACAAATGGACGATCTGGTCATACGAACATATGTATACCAAAGGTCAACCAAACAAGGCAACCCAAGGTTTCTTAAAGTACATGAATTCTAATAAGGTTCAAGGCAGCTTAGTTAACAAGCTTGGCTACATCAGTATTCACGATATGAAGGTAACCAAGAACGCTAAGAACGTCGTTTCCAAATAATGCATTTAACGAACTAAATCAAAGTTACAACTACCCCAGCAGATAAGCGGAAAATCAGGTCATCTTAATGGTCATCTGGTTTTCCGTTTATCTATGCGGCCACCAGCAAGGACTTCAACATTCTTGTTGGCATTGAAATATTTAATTAACCAAATAAGGAGTTGGCTGAACATTAACCTTTGAAGATGAAGCTTTTTAGAAAACTGATCAATTTGAATCGGGCTCAGCCCCGACCATCGCAACCAAAAACTGCACGTCACCAACTTGCCCTGAAAGCTCGTAAACCGAAAGAAGGCCGATCTTCTACTGGTCTAAAACTAGCCAAAACAGAGCTGACAGTGCAACGTTAACATTCACGACAAGTCCTAATCATTAAGCCTAGTATCCATCCATGTCACACTAGACGACAACCGAGAATTTGAATTTCAAATGGATACTGAACTTTTGAATTAGGACCTGGCTAAGATGCCAAAAAGAACCGGTGGCTAGCCGGAAATTAAGGCTTCTGACCAATCCAAATAGCTCGAACCAAGGGCGAATAACATCATCGATAGTCAGAAGCGATACAATCTGCAACTTTTTAAAGTTACCAGTAGCAGAATCTCTCATGGACGATATTCAATCTAAGCTCAAGTCACCATCCAAAGCTTCACGGGAAGATATCTTTGGTCGCGTCATTAGTTACACCTGCATCGCGGCCATTATCCTTCTGGTCGTTAGCATCTTATACTTCATTGCTTCACGTGGCTTAGCCACTTTTACCAGTAACCACGTTAACCTCATCAGCTTTTTAACGGGTCAAGAATGGAATCCTGGTGCTCTTGACGCTCATGGACACCCGCAAGTTGGAGCACTACCAATGATCGTTACTTCATTTAGTGTGACGGTTTTGTCGGCGCTAGTTGCGACGCCGTTTGCAATCGCTGTCGCCCTGTTTATGACTGATATTGCGCCTAAGAACGGTGCTAAGTTTCTCCAGCCCGTTATCGAGTTACTGGTCGGTATTCCTTCTGTGGTCTATGGTTTTATCGGTCTAACCGTTGTTGTACCAATCATCCGTCAAATCTTCGGTGGCACTGGCTCAGGAATCTTGGCGGGAACGATCGTCTTGTTTGTCATGGTGCTACCGACGATTACCTCCCTGTCAGTAGATGCCCTCCGTTCAATCCCATCTTATTTCCGTTCAGCGTCATTAGCACTGGGTGCCACGCGGTTTCAAACCATTTATAAAGTCCTATTAAGGGCGGCGATGCCCCGGTTACTAACGGCCGTCATCTTTGGAATGGCACGGGCGTTCGGCGAAGCTTTAGCCGTTCAAATGGTCATTGGTAACGCCGTTTTAATGCCTCACAACCTCATTACCCCCACCTCAACCTTAACCAGTCAATTAACCACTAATATTGGCAATACGATCATGGGCACGTTACCAAATAATGCACTCTGGTCATTAGCACTGATCTTGCTGTTAATGTCCCTAGTCTTTAACCTCTTGATTCGCTACATCGGAAAGCGAGGTGCAATTAAATCATGACCCCCAATCAAACCGATAAATTGGCAACCCAACTGATCAACTTTTTGGTTGCGGTTGTCGTCTTGATCCTCCTATTTTTACTGGGTGATATCATCCTTAGTGGCTTCCCACACATCAGCTGGCATTTCTTAACCTCACCATCCAGCTCCTTTAGCGCCGGTGGCGGTATTCGCGACCAGCTGTTCAATTCCCTCTACCTGTTGATTCTCACCCTGATTATTTCATTTCCATTAGCCCTTGGTTCGGCAATTTATCTTTCCGAATACGCCGGCGACAATTGGTTCACTGGTTTGATTCGGACCGCCATCGAAGTCTTAAGTTCGCTGCCCTCAGTGGTTGTTGGACTCTTCGGTTACCTATTATTCGTGATTGAATTTCACTTAGGCTTTTCGATTCTATCCGGTGCGATTGCCCTGACTTTTTTTAATCTACCCCTGCTGGTTCGAAGTATTGAAGGTTCACTTCACGCTGTACCGGACAGTCAGCGAGAAGCAGGCATCGCACTTGGACTCTCTAATTGGCGCACAATACGTGGCGTGATCTTACCCGCCGCCCTTCCCGGTATTTTGACCGGGATCATCCTGAGCGCTGGTCGGGTATTTGGTGAAGCAGCGGCTTTAATTTACACCGCGGGCCAAAGCGCTCCAATCTTAGATTATACAAATTGGAATCCAATGGCTACCGACAGTTTCTTAAACCCAATGCGCCCAGCTGAAACGCTTGCCGTTCACATTTGGAAGGTCAATACGGAGGGGGTCACCCCCGATGCCGTCAGCATTTCCGCTGGTGCCTCCGCAGTGCTCATTATCGTGATTCTCATCTTTAACTTTGGCGCCCGTGCGATTGGTAACCACATGTTTAAAAAAATGACGGGAGGAAAGTGATCCGCATGCAAGCTTACGATTTAAGTCAAAACCACATTGTTATGCCACCAGAGGAAATTGCGCTGTCGACCAATCAACTCCAAGTTTTTTACGGCAGTAATCAAACCCAATCGATGACTGACGCAAGCCTTAGTTTCCCCCGCTTTCAAATTACGGCTCTAATTGGTGCTTCTGGATCGGGCAAATCCACTTACCTGCGCTCTTTGAATCGAATGAACGATCGCATCGCCAGGGTCGAAGGCGAAATTATGTACCGCAACACCAACATCAATAGTCGTCAAGTGAACGTCTACGAAGTCCGCAAGCACATCGGCATGGTCTTCCAAAAGCCTAATCCTTTCGCTAAATCAATAACTGATAATATCACGTTTGCTTTAAAGGCAGCAGGCATCACAGATAAAAAGGAACTTCGCGAACGGGTCGAGACGAGTCTTAAGGAGGCCGCCCTTTGGGATGAGGTCAAAGACGATCTCAATACCAGTGCGCTGTCTCTATCAGGCGGTCAACAGCAACGTTTGTGCATTGCAAGAGCAATCGCAATGAAGCCAGATATTTTATTGTTGGATGAACCCGCCAGCGCCTTGGACCCCATTTCAACTGCAAAATTAGAAATGACGTTGAAAGAACTCGTCAAAAACTACACGATTATTATCGTCACGCACAACATGCAACAGGCATCTCGAATTAGCACTTACACGGCCTTTTTCCACTTAGGTCACGTGATTGAGTATGATAAAACGACCGCTATTTTCCAAACACCAACCATGCAGGCAACCCGAGATTACGTCACTGGACACTTTGGCTAAAAGGAAGTGAAATCATGACCGCAATTCTACTAACGAAAAACGTTCATTTGTCATACGGTAAGAAAGAAGCCCTTCACGGCATTGATCTTGATTTTGATGAACATGGCATTACCGCGTTAATCGGACCATCCGGCTGCGGCAAATCAACCTTTTTACGCTGCCTGAACCGCATGAACGATTTAATCCCACGAACAACGGTGACTGGCACCTTTAACTTTAAGGGGCAAGACATCTACGCACCGACGACCAACCTAGTTGAATTACGAAAACAAATCGGAATGGTCTTTCAGCAACCCAACCCCTTCCCGTTCTCCGTTTATGAAAACGTCACTTATGGTCTTCGTTTGACCGGCCATAAAGATCGTCAATTTCTTGATGAACAAGTTGAGCGATCATTAAAGCAGGCTGCCGTGTGGGATGAGGTCAAAGATGATCTTAATAAGAGCGCCCTATCATTTTCCGGTGGCCAGCAACAACGAATCTGCATCGCTCGTTTACTGGCGGTTCAGCCAGATATTATTCTACTAGATGAACCAACTAGCGCCTTAGATCCAATTTCAAGTGCCCAAATTGAAACCACGCTATTAGCATTGAAAAATGAATATACCATCATCATCGTCACACATAATTTACAGCAGGCCTCTCGGATTGCTGATAAAACAGCCTTTATGCTGAATGGTAATCTCGTTGAATTTGACCTGACCAGCAAAATGTTTACCCAGCCCGAGCAGCAAGACACCAGCGATTATCTCAATGGCAAATTTGGTTAGGAGCGATACCCTCATGAAAAATATCTTTACTGCTGAACTTAAAAAACTCTACGAAACATTTACCCAGATGGGAACCGAAGTCAGTGAACAAATTGAACGGGCTACCCAGTCTTACATCGACCATGATAAGGCGGCGGCTCAATCGTTGATCGACCGCGATAATACGATCAACAGCAACGAAGTTAACCTAGAAAAACAAGCCCTGACTCTCATGACTTTACAGCAACCTGTGGCCGACGAATTCCGCAATGTGATCACGATTTTAAAAGCCAGTTCTGATCTGGAACGCATTGCTGATCATGCTACCGGTATCGCGCTAGAGACAATTCGGGTTAAGGGATCCCACCGTAATCAAGACGTTGAGGCTAAGATTGCTGACTTAACCGTTGTTATTCGGCAAATGTTGGCGGAGGCGTTGAAGGCTTTCCATAATATCGATATGTCAAAAGCACAGAGCGTTTCGGAACAAGATCAACAAGTTGATGCTAAGTTTGACGAGATTCGTCAGACAATCACCGCCACGATTCAGGAGGATCCCAACGTCGCTGAAGCTGGTACCAGTTACTTAATGGTGACAAAACTGCTGGAAAGGATTGGCGATCGAATCGTCAATCTAGTCGAAGAAATGGTCTATAACCAAACTGGTGAGATTGTTGAATTAAATCAGGGACGGTTACATCCGGGTGAAAGCTAAATCTTAAAGTTTAATTTATTAGTGAACAATCTTTGCAACCATGCATGATTCAGGTTAATCAACGCTGGAATTTAAAAAGTATTTCAATAAAGTCCTTGCTATTTGAAGGATTACCCTGTATAGTATCAACTAATGTATTTAATACTTCGAAATTTTGGTACGACGTTCGTGAGAATGACTTCCCCGATTTCAAAAGTTTCAGATACACAAATATATTGCGCTATGCGCTCGGAGGTTTCATTCTTATGGAACAAGGTACTGTTAAATGGTTCAACGGCGACAAAGGTTACGGTTTTATTACTCTTGAAAACGGCTCAGACGTTTTCGTACACTTCTCAGCTATCAATGCTGATGGTTACAAGACCCTTGAAGAAGGCCAACACGTAACCTTAGACGTTGAACAAGGCGACCGCGGCCCACAAGCAGCCAACGTTACTGTTGCTTAATTAACTCTAAGCAATTTAAAAAGCTCACCAACTTTTGTTGGTGAGCTTTTTTGTGCTGCCATTTCAACTTAAGTTAACCGAATTGCATCAATCATGATCCGAGCACCATTCAGCATTGCTCGTTTATCAAACGTCATGCCTGGAACGTGCAGCCCTGGTGTCAAATCACAACCGAGACCCAGCATGGTGGTTTCTTTAGCGACACCATCGTAAGTGTAAAAGTGAAAATCATCGCCGCCCTGAGTAGGAACGGGATCAACTAACCCATCCGTGCCTAGGACATTCGTGATCGCCTGGCTCATGTTTTTCATCGCTACTTTACTTGGAATGGCTGCTGGTGATAAGTCGTTTTCGTCCATTGTGATCTTAATATCACCACCTTGAACCGCATCAATAGCGGCAAAGGCTTTAGCTTGCATCTGGTCCATTAAGTCGTTCGTCTTCGTGCGTAAATCAACCGCCAAGGTCCCCTTATCCGGCACGATGTTAGATGATTCACCGGCTTGAAACATGGTCGTGATGATCGAGTATGGCGTGTCGGTATCCAGCTTGATTTGCTTAAAGCGCTCGTTGAGATCGGTGAAAGCGTCGATGACGTTAGCACCTAACCAAGGCCGACCAGCGTGAGCAGTTTTCCCGGTAATAGTCATGAAGTACGTTCGTGTTGCAATATCTGGAATAATGGCCTCAGCCTGATCCATGCTGAGTTCGTCCTTAGCGCAGACGTGCAACCCATACAGGTAGTCCAACTTCGGCAGCTTACCGGTCTTGATAACAGCTTCAGCGCCAGTCACCGTTTCTTCCGCCGGCTGGAAGATAATCTTCAGCGTTCCCCTGAAAGCATCCGGATTGGCCGCAAAGTATTTCGCAACCTGGAGCACGATTGACATGTGCGAATCGTGGCCGCAAGAGTGGTGAACACCAACCTTGCCCTGATACTCCTGCTTCAAGGCGTCAATATCACTGCGAACGCCGATCAACGGCCGTGAACCATCGCCAATCGTTGCAATCAGTCCCGGAAAATCATCGAAACGTTCGTACGAAACTCCCATTTCATCAAGCCGTTTAGCTAGGTAATTGGTGGTGACAGTTTCTTTAAATGCCGTTTCACCGTGAGCATGAAGGTAATTGTAATCTTGATAAATTTCTTCGGTATTTAACTCAATTGTCTCTTGCATCAGCTACTCTTCCCTTCATTTATTTGACATGTACGCATTTTTAAGCGAGATCCCTTGTGAGGCCGCATAATTAACGCCCTTCAGCTGCGGATTGTTTAACCGCACCGTTTGGCCTTGATTAAGTGGTGCCACCGCCTGGTCATTCATTAACGTCTGGTTGGCTTGCTTAAAATCGTTGTAGCGCGCCATCGCGGCGTTTGAATCACGTCCGTTGGCGAGTTTATAATCCGTATCATACTGTGAACTCGAATAGTTACCCGCATTGTTAACGTTGTTGGTGGTCGAAAGCTGATAAAATTCACTCAGGTCAGGGTAACTAGCAATCCAGTTAGTAAAGCCGAGGTCATAGCCCTTCTTCTTTTGCATGGTCGTAATCGCTTGTACCTTTGGCTGAGCTTCAATATTAACCTTTAATCCCTTTAGGTACTTCTGGGTCGAAGCCTGAATGAATTCCGCTGAATTCTTAAACGTATCAACATCGTAACAAACTAGATTTAAGGTCATTTTCGATATTTTCAATTGTCGCATGCCTTTTTGCCAGTATTTGGCCGCTAATTTCGGGTTATAGGCTACTGACTGTTTCACGCTGGAATCCTTGGCGAAATCAACACCAGTCCTAGGATTTTTTGTGATGCCCTGTGGCGCCATTCCATAAGGCGCCTTTGCACCATTCTTCAACACGTTGTTAACCAGTTGCTGACGGTTGATGCTGAGCGAAATGGCCTTACGGATATTTGGATTACGTAGTACCCTAGTTTGGTAGTTAAACGCTAGATAATCGGTCTCACCACTTGGGTAACTCTGATAACCTTTATTGTCCTTTTCCTGTGACGCTTGTTGCCCCGAAAGTGTAATGTTATCTAACTTACCCGATTGATAAAGTGACAAAGCTGTTTGGGGCGACTTAGTCACCTGAAAATTAATCGTCTTTAATTTAACGTTCTTGCTGTCCCAATAATTAGGATTCTTTTTCAACGTCCACGAACCAGAACTTGTGGTCCAGTTTTTAACGACGAACGGTCCGTCATAAACAACTCTTGTGGACGAGGTTCCATAGGCTTTGCCATACTTTTGAACGATTTTTTGATCCTGAGGTAAAAAGGGAATGCCGGCACAAAGGTATTTAAAGTACGGCGTTGCCTGTGCTAGATCAACTTGGAAGGTAGTCTTATTGATGGCTTTAACTCCCAGCTGGTTCACTGCTAACTTGCCCTTTTCAATCTGGGAAGCATTCTTAATTGGTAGAAACTGGTAAGCATTCGCAGCTTTAGTGGCCGGGTTGACTGCCTGACGCCAGGCGAAGACAAAATCTTGCGCAGTGATCGGATCACCATTACTCCACTTGAGATTTTGGCGCAGCTTGAATGTGTACCGCTTGCCGTTATTCGTTGGCTTGACTAGCTTTTTTGCAATTCCGGGTTCCACGACCGTGCTGTTCTTCAGTCGATACAAACCTTCCTGAGTGTTATTAACAGTTTCCAGTGCCCCCACATCCGTAATCATGGTGGAGTTAAGTGACTCAATATCGGCGGGCTCCATGAGGTTAACGTCCTGCTTAACTGCGGTATTCTTTGACCCGCACCCCGTTAAGACCAGTGCCAATGATAATCCGACAACGCCAGTCACGTACACGCTTAATTTTTTCATTTTTAATTTCCCCTTCTAAGTCCAAGTGTCAGTCGTCGTTTAGAACCGATGATGCAGACTATGGACCTGATGGGGTGTGCTGACTGTCTCTTGTGCAATGACGGTTTGGTTAAATACAGTTAGTGTTGTACGTTGTTGATTACCTTGAAAACTCTGCATCATCGTGAATCCCTCCTCAAAATTAAAAAGCCCTCTCAAAGAATTTCATCTTTGAGAGGGCGACTAAGTATCGCTGTTCCACCTCTGATTCGCAATAATCTCACGATCATTGCCTCAGTCAGTTTGTAACAAACTGACCTGATAACGGGAAGCCCCGGGGAATCTGCCCTGTGCGACAAATTCCAGCTCATAGGTGTGGTTCGACTCGTTTACATTCTTTCAGCCGTGCGAATGTTCTCTTATTTATGAGAGCCTACTTAATCTAATCATTGCTTTTTAATTTATGGTTCTAAATTACACTGTCTGAAAATGTTTGTCAACCGAGGATTTCAAAATTAGATAAGTTAGCAGGAGGCTTTCCATTTTCTGTGGGGTTAAAGACGACTCCAAACGAATCGCCTCAGAACAGTTGCTATGACCTTTTACTGTTTAACAAAAAATAACCTTTTATCAGCTGCACAATGCAATAAATTAAATTTTAATCTTTTCAGCTGTTCTTCGAAGAACTGAGAAATCTCTGTGTATTTCGCATTGATTCACCTGGTAAAATCTTGAGTGGCTGGATAATAAAAAATGAAGAGCCATCGCCCTGCATCCGTTAACCATGATTAAACTAAATCACGTTGCGTTCAAATGGATCATCACTGATACCCTTTGCCAAGATATCACGTGACCATTGCTTTGCCGAGAATAATGAGTGGTCGCGGTAGTTACCGCAACTGGTAATGTCCGTTCCTGGAACGTCTTTCCACTCAATGTCGTTGGCAATTTCATCCAGTGAACTCTTGAGCGCCTTAGCGACTTCAGTGGTCGTTGGCGTGCCCCAGGTGATCAAATGGAAGCCAGTCCGGCATCCAAATGGTGAGCAGTCGATGACGCCATCAAGGCGGTCACGCAGTAAACCTGCTAATAGGTGTTCAATCGTGTGCAGCCCTGCAGTTGGGATGGCATTTTCATTTGGTTGAACCAAACGAAGGTCGAAATTGGAAATTTCATCACCCTTACCGCCCTTTTCAACGGTAATTAAACGAACGTATGGTGCTTTAACTTTAGTATGATCAAGTTGAAAACTTTCTACTTTAGCCATGAAAATCCTCCTTGTAATCAGTTAGTACATCGGTTATTATAACTCAAAATCATCTGAGACGTCATTGATATAATTCTGGACGGCGGTCAGCAAACACTGGCATGAAACCGCGGGCCTTATCGGTGGCAGCAATATCAATCGTTGTGGTCTGCAACCCCTCCTGATCATCGAGACGCAAAACTTCATTTCCAAGTGGATCAATCACAACTGAGTTACCGCCAAAATGATTATCAGGGTCGGAGCCAACCCGGTTGACCGCCACAACATAGCTCTGGTTCTCAATCGCTCGCGCAGCTAATAGTTTTCGCCACTGCGCGATCCGCGGAGTCGGCCACTCTGCTGGGACAAAAATCACCCGGCTGTCCGTCAAGCTCAAAGTCCGCAGCCATTCTGGGAAGCGAATGTCATAGCAAATAACACTGGTGGCAGGAACTGATTTGACTTCAAAGCGGTCCTTGGCGTTCCCCGAAGTTAAGTAATCATCCTCGTGCATCAAGCCAAACAGGTGCACTTTATCGTAACTAGCAATAATCTGACCGTCAGCGTTAGCCACATAGGTCGTGTTATAAAAGTGCCCATGTCGTTCAGTAGCTACCGAACCGCCATGGATCATCAGGTGGTACTTTTCAGCCAAGCTCGACAGGACGTGTTGAGTCTGAGCACCATTGACATCAGCAATATCTGCCAGTCGTGTCAAGTCGTAGCCGGTGTTCCACATTTCTGGAAAGACAACAATATCAGCGTGCTCATCCGCAGCTTGGGCCACAAACGGTTCAAGACGTGAGAAATTCTCTGCAGGCTGACCAAAGGCAACGTTCATTTGTGCAAGCGAAATCGTTAGTTTCATAGAGTCCCCTCCGTTTATGCACAAGTATAATTTCTGGTTTTTAGAATGTAAAGGATATTTATTTTCGGATCTTGAAAGGAATGTGAACAACTATCTTAAACTGGCACAGTCAGCCAGCAGCGTGCATTTGCCAACCAACAGGTGAATCTTAGTGATGTGACACCCGTCTATAAATGCACAGAATTAGTCGATAAGCTTGCGAAATAACTCGAATTCAGCCACAATATAACCATTATTAAAAACGAAAGAGGTTAATTCAATATGAATTCGTTCACCGTCTACCTAGTCCGTCATGGCAGTACCATGCTCAATGCGTTTAATCGCATGCAGGGATGGATCGATTCAGATCTGTCTGATGAGGGCATTAAGCAAGCTAAAACCGCTGCCGAAAAGCTTCAGGGTATCAACTTTGACCGCGCTTTTTCATCCGATTTAGGCCGAGCCGTCAAGACGCGAAATATTATCTTGGAGGAGCTCCACCAAAACCCCATGGAGCTCGGTTCGTTCCCCGAATTTCGAGAAGTTAACTTTGGCTTCTTTGAGGGCTTAAACTCTGATGACATCTGGGCTGGGATCGCAGCACCGTATGGAAAACACAGTCAAGGAGACCTGCTGGCCATCAATGGCATGCAAACGGTTCGTGATGCAATGAAGGAAAGCGACCCCTCCCACACTGCTGAAAGTTACGAAGAGGTCTTAGTGCGCCTGAGGGAGGGGTTCCAAGCGCTGCGTGAGGACTGTCAACCAGGCGAAAAGGTGCTGGTAGTGAGCCATGGCACCTTGATTCGGACGTTAGCCGACTATTTGGGCGTTGATACGACCAATAATTATCCTGCCAACGGTGGCGTGAGTGAGCTCAACGTTGAAGCTGATCAGGTCACGTTTGAAGCCTATAACCAATAGCATTTTTATGAACATTTAACGGATTCTGTCACGATGACAGGATTCTTTTCCCTTTCACTTGTAAACGGTTACACTCTTCGTTAGACTATACATAGCGTTCCAGAAAATAATGAGGTGGGGAAAAAGCCATGACAAAAATTTTAGCAATCAACGCAGGAAGTTCAACTCTTAAGTGGAAACTATTTTCAATGCCTGATGAGACCGTTATCGCATCAGGCTTGGTCGATCGCTTAAATCTACCTGGGTCGATTTTTACGGTCAAACAGCCAGGCGCTGAGGAATTTCAGGAGACAAAGGATAATATTGATTATCACTTGGCGGCTGCCATGGTTCTTTCACATCTAAAAGAAGCCGGCATCGTCCATCACCTGCACGAAATTACGGGGATTGGTCACCGAATCGTGGCTGGTGGCGAAACGTTCACGGATTCAACAGTGGTGACTGATCAGGTATTGCAACAAATTCGCGATTTGGCGCAGTATGCACCGTTGCATAATCCGATTGAAGCTGAATACATTCACATTTTCCAGGAATTATTACCTGATGCGCATCAGGTCGCGGTCTTTGATACGTCGCTTTACACCAAGATGCCAAAGATCAACGCTCTCTACCCAATTCCTTACGAATACTATCAACAATACGGTGCTCGTAAGTATGGGGCACATGGTACCAGTCACCGTTACGTTGCTAATCGGGCTGCAGAAATCTTAGGCAAACCGCTGTCTGAATTAAAGATGATCACCCTGCATCTAGGCTCGGGTTCATCCGTTTCCGCCTTTAACCACGGCAAGGTCATCGATACTTCAATGGGCTTTACCCCGTTAGCGGGCGTGATGATGGGCACCCGGTCTGGCGACATCGACCCGTCGCTAGTAGCCTTCTTAGCTGAAAAAATGAGTGTCAATATGGACGAAATGATCACCATTTTAAACAATAAATCTGGTTTGCTGGGGGTTTCTCAACTCTCCCCAGACCAACGCGATTTGGAAGAAGCTGAAGCTAAAAATCCGCAGGCTAAATTAGCCCTGGACATGTTTGCGAACCGAGTTGTCCGCTACATTGGTACCTACGTCGCGGAACTGAACGGCCTAGACGCCTTGGTATTCACAGCTGGTTCCGGTGAGAACGGAATTGGGATGCGGCAGCGAATTGCTGATCAGCTCAGCTACTTTGGCGTTAGGATCGATCAAGACCGCAATAACGTTCGGGGTAAGGAACGCATTATCAGTCCTGATGACGCCCCCGTCACCGTCATGGTGGTACCAACAAACGAAGAATTAATGATTGCGCGTGATGTCCAGCGTTTAACCCAGCATCACAATGTACTTTAACGGATAAATTAGAAAAATTTAAACCAATAACCTAAAAGAACTGTTCGCCGTTTTCTGGCGGACTTTTCTGTTTTTACAGGGTTTGGGGGGGTTGAAATTAGGATGAAAAGTTGGCATACTTGATTTCCAGACTTTCTTGGAGGAATACGCATGCGAAAACGTCATATTCAGCTGCTGGTTGGCATAGTTATGCTGGCTGCGGTATTTTTAATGGGCTTTGGGGTCCATCAACTCAACGTAAAATCGAGTGATGATAAAGCCGTGGCCATGAAAACGATGTCATCTAGTTCCAGCACACAGATTCATTCAACCAATCAAAAACAAAACATTCCCACCATCTTTATTCACGGAGTTGGCGGTAAATTAATTTCTGAACGACCCATGGTGGCGGAAGCCGTGAAAGCTAAAAAAGCCAGTTGGGGATTAACGGTCTACGTCCGTGCTAACGGCCAAATTAATATTCATGGCACTCTAAAAAATAAAAACAATCCAATTATTCTAGTTCAATTTAACAATAACGTTGCCGGAGAAGAACAGGATGCTAAGTGGCTCAAGGCGGTTTTGGCTGAGCTCAAAACTAAGTATGAGGTTGAAAACTATAATCTAGTTGGTCACTCAATGGGTGCCTACGCGGCCGTTTACTACGCGGAGTATTTCAGCCAAGCAGGCAATCAGCCCCAAATGAACAAACTGATCACAATTGCTGGACCGTTCGATGGTATCCTAGCTCGGCGACGTTATCATTGGGAACACCGGGTGCCCAGGTGGGAACTGAAACTTTGGGATGACTCGGAAAATTTGAACCATGTCGGCACCAATGGCAAACCTGCCATTATTCATCCTGAATATCGAACGCTACTTCAGAAGCGTAACCAGTTTCCGCAGCAGGTAGCCGTTCTTAACTTATTTGGCAACGTTGGCAGCGGCCATAACTCTGATGGGACGGTTTCAACAGCATCTGCTCGGTCGTTAAGATACTTGGTGACTGGGCGGGCAAAATCCTATCAGGAAGAAGAAATAACCGGCCAGAATGCATCTCATTTTGCGCTACATCAAGATAACAAAGCAGTCCGCCAATGGATCTTAAGGTTCTTGTGGCAGGACAAAACACCTTAAATTGAAATCTGACCGGCAAGACGTACTTAGATCAAAGACGAAGCTGAAACAAAAGTAAATGATTTGTGACAAAGCACCCTATTTTGACAACAAACTAGGGTGTTATTTTGTTTGCTCAACACCTAGAATAAGAATCAATTCATACAGATACCCAGATTTGAAATGAACTGCTCACCAGCAAATAAGACGTATCTGGTATGAAAATCTTTTATAGGATTACCAATGAATCGGGCAATCAGGTAATCACCCTTTAAGGAGAAAATGAAAATGACTGATAAAAAATTTTACGACATCGCTTTAGATCAAAGCGATAAACAAGCAATTGCTGACCGCGCCGAAATTCGTGAACTACTGGAATACGAACGCTGGGCACGTGACAACAACCACTATGACCTTGAAGCTGCCTGCTACAGTGATGATGCTATAATTCATGTCTCCTGGTATGACGGGCCTGCTAAAGGTTATTTCGAATCTGTTGCAAAAGCTAATGGTGGCGGTGCCAAGCACAAGATTTTCTACACAACTGTCTGGCTCAATGGCGACAAAGCAATTGCTGAAATGTCGGTCATGATGCTTTCCCCACGAATCGAAGTGGACGGACAGAAACTGGATTTGCATTCATACGCCCGAATCTTCACCCGCTTGGAAAAACAAAACGGCGTGTGGAAGATTCTGAGCGGTGACTGCATCTACGAACGCGACGAACTGGTACCGGTCGTTCCTGGCCTGCCAATCAACATTGACACCAAAGAACTGGCTTCCTATCGTGAGAGCTATCAAGGACTGTGCTACGTACTTGCGCGAACTGGAATGGAAGGTAGTAATGACGAGGCTGGTGACGACAAACCAGAAACTGTTGAAAAATTATACAACGATGCCAGCGAATGGATCTTCTCGTAACCGATGACTCTGGACAGCTGGCAGCTGGCATGTAACACTTAAGTTAGAAGAAAGACTTTGAAGCTGAACCATTCTAATATTTATTTGAGGAGTTTCCAAATGCCAAAACTAAATGTGCCACTCATTGCTCAACGACCGGAGTTACCCACTGGCTGCGAAATTACAGCGGTGACCATGATGCTGCAGTACCTGGGCGCTAGAGTGTCGAAAGTCCAATTAGCACGTGAAATGCCCCACAGTGATCAAGACCCAGAAGCAGGCTTCGTGGGTGATCCTTTCACTGATGACGGCAACACCGTTTATCCACCTGCACTGGTTGGTCTAATCACTAAGTATGCTGGTAGCGCTACTGATTTAACTGGCGCTGACTTGGTCACGTTGAAACGACAAATCGATCAGGGTCACCCCGTGGTCATCTGGGTGGGAGAATTCGATGGCTTTCACACCCACGCACTGACGTTGATTGGCTACGATGAGACTCACGTTCTGGTGAATGACTGCTGGACAGAAAAAATGGAAAGATTAAGTAATGAGCGCTTTGCGAGGATTCGTCAACGCCTTGGTAACCGCGCAATTACCGTATAAAAAAAGGACCTTTGGGACCTGCCTGACTAGGCTCAGGTAAGTGCCTTAGGTTCTTTTTACACCTTAATTGGATCAGCATTGGGATCGGCTAAGTAAGCACGACCGGTATTTTTCACAACCACTAAAGTTGCTAGATCCTGATTTAATTTCTGTCTAAATTGACTCATTATATCAGCGTTTGACCGCTCCTTTTGGCCGCTTTGATACAAATTTTGAACAAAATCATCATAAGCATCTTCAATGACTTCTCTGACACTGCGCACATTGGAGTAACTTGGCGGATTATTGCCTTTTTTGTGGAAATCCTTTTGACTCGCGACGTCCCGCTCCAAAGTGGCTGGAGGAAATGCCAATGCGTCAAGTACTTGGTCGAAACTCGGCAAATCATACTTGTCGATAATTTCGTCAGATTCCAGTTCAGGTAGAGACATGTAACGATCACTTCCTCTGATCAGATTAAATTGATAGTTAATGTTGAGTCTCACAGAATCTCATTTACGCAATCCGAACCGCAAGCCGAGCATCCTCAATTCCAAAAACCGTCCGCTGACAGAAGCGATTCATGACCGTTTTGAGAAATACAGCGACGATTTCGGCCAACTGTCCCTTGTCACGACCACTCATCACCGGTTGTCGATAACGAATCGTTAAAATGGCACGGTGATGTTGGTGGTCCGCACGAACGGCAGCCAACTTCGCCACACCTTTCTGTCGACTTGAAGTATAGGGTACGTCAGTTAGCCACTCATCCGTCCAAGGACTCTGTGAAAGCAACAGTTCGTTGATTGCAGACTCCAGCTGATGGCCAGATGTGGTATGACGCTGATTATGACGGTCGAGCCAATCAATGTAGACTGGCAGCTGAAAGATAAGTGTTGTTGCGATAAGATTCCCCTACTTTCTAAAAACTCACATTGGTTGACAGTATACTTCAGTATTTTAGTAAAATTCAACCTTATCAGTAGAAAATACACATCTTTAACTTAAAATTAATTTGACTGTAAAATAAATGAATTTATAAATTCTAAATTTAAGTGGTCGTGACAAATCTTGGCTTGAAAAACGCCTTAAATTTAAAGGGGAAGGTGCTGAAATCGCCTTCCCCTTTGAGTGCTATTTACATTTTCGCCACCGGTTAATCGTTCGCACGGCGATAGGCCAAGAGCTGCTGACTGATCGACTTTGTTTGTTCATAAACTTGACTGTAAATTTGATGAAGCTGCGCGTACTTTTCCGCGTTCTCTGGATTTGGAACGTATGATTTACCAAAGTGAACAAACTTCTCCGCACACTCTTGGAAATCTTTAAACCAGCCGAGACCGACAGCAGCAATCATCGCGGCACCCATTCCAGGCCCCTGTTCGTTAGTTAGGCTGACCACTTTTTTATTGAAAATATCAGCCTGAATTTGCAACCATAGCGGGCTCTTAGCCCCGCCCCCGATCGCAACGACGGTATCAAATTCCTTGTGGTTTTGATCATAGATATCCATGATATCTCTAAACGAAAAGATAATGCCTTCCATGACGGCACGGACAAAATCATGCTTCTTGTGGGTGCCGTCAACGCCAGTAAAGCTCCCGCGAATGTCCGCATCAGCATACGGCGCCCGTTCGCCAACGATGTAGGGCGTATAAAGTAACCCGTTAGCGCCAACTGGTGAATCACCGGCACTGGCAACCATCTCGTCAAACGATTGCTCCTGAGCAAATGTTCGTTTGAACCAGTTTAAAGAATAACCAGCAGCCAGCGTCACGCCCATTGAATAATAGGAAGCTGGAATCGCGTGATCTTCGAATTGCAACACGCCGTGGTAGTCCACGTTAGGATCTTCCTCGTATTTCAAAACGACCCCCGACGTGCCGATACTTGACAACACCATGTTAGGCGAAAGAATGCCGGCACCAACAGCTCCAGCCGCGTTATCCGCAGCACCACCAAAGACTTCAGTGTGGGTGTCTAGGCCAGAAAAGATCGCATAACTATCAGAAATGTGCCCGGCAGAATCCACTGACTGCATGAGTGGTGGGCACATGGAAATCGGAATATCAAATGCATTACAGATTTCTTGACTCCACTGCCCATTTTTCACGTCGAGTAAAACGGTCCCAGTTGCATCCGAGTAATCCATCGCGAGCTGACCAGTCATGCGATAACGGACATAATCTTTTGGCAATAAAAAGGTCTTGGCCTTTGACCAGATATTTGGCTCATTTTCTTTGACCCAGAGCATCTTGGGCAGGGTAAAGCCCTCTAGTGGCCGGTTTTTTGTGATGTCGATAAACTTATTACCGAGTTTAGCTTCAATTTCTTTACGCTGCTTGGTCGTCCGCGTGTCATTCCACAAGATAGCAGGGCGTAAAACTTGGTTGTTTTCGTCGAGCAGAACCAGCCCATGCATTTGCCCGGAAAAACTGATCCCTGAAATTTCAGCGGGCTTGATATGATCATCCAAAATCAGCCGCACAATGGCAACCGTTGTGCCAGAGATCCAGTCTTCGGGATTTTGTTCACTGTATTCCGGACGTGACTGGATCAGTGGGTAATCAAAGCTTTGCTGAGCGACGATCTCGCCACTGCGATCCATTGCGGAGACCTTAACAGCACTGGTACCTAAGTCCACGCCTAGTACGTATTCACTCATAACTTTATCTCCTTTTTGCCTATTATATCAGCAAAAAAGCAGTCAGCAGACAAACGGTCCACTGGCTGCTTCTTTAAACGACATTATTTACCTAAAACGTTTACGATGTAGTGGTTGATAATATCTTTGATTTGCTCCAAGTGATCTGAGGATGTTGCAGCACGCAGATCTGCTTGGGTCTTGTCTAATGTGTAATCTTCAAGCGTCTTGAAGGTTGCTTTGCCAGACTCTATGTCGGCTCCGATACCTGACTTGTATGAACTGTAACGGTCGGCAACGATCTTGTCCAAAACGCCGTCTTCCTTCATCTTCAAGGCAACGCGCAGGCCTGCAGCAAAGCTATCCATTCCAACGATGTGGCCATAGAATAAATCGTTAGCTTCAAATGATGAACGACGAGGCTTAGCATCGAAGTTTAAGCCACCACGAGGGCCAATGCCGCCTTCTTGAACCACTTCATACATTGCAGCAGTGGTTTCGTACAAGTTTGAAGGATATTCATCAATATCCCAGCCAATCAGCTTGTCACCTTGGTTAGCATCCAATGAACCTAACAGACCAGCTTCACGAGCTACACGGATCTCATGTTGATAAGTGTGGCCAGCTAAGTTAGCGTGGTTGCCTTCCAGGTTCAGCTTGAAGTCTTTATCCAAACCATACGTCTTCATGAAGGCAATGGTTGTAGCTGCATCAAAGTCATATTGATGAGTTGTTGGTTCCTTAGGCTTTGGCTCGAGTAACATTTGAGCATCGAAACCAATTTCGTTCGCGTAATCCTTAGCCATGTGGAACAGTTTTGCAGCGTGTTCTTGTTCCAGCTTCATGTTGGTGTTCCAGAGTGATTCGTAACCTTCACGGCCACCCCAGAAGACGTAGTTCTCTGAGCCGACCCGCTTACCAATTTCAAGACTGTGCTTTAATTGGGCAGCTGAGTAAGCAAAGATATCAGCGTATGGAGAAGTCCCAGCACCGGCAACGAAACGAGGGTTCGTAAACAGATTCGAAGTGTTCCAAAGAACTTTCATTCCAGAAGTCTTTTGGTATTCAACAATCTTGTCAACGACCTTGTCCAAGTTCTTGTTGGTTTCACGAAGGGTGTCACCTTCAGGAGCTAAGTCACGATCATGAAAGGCTAAGAAGTCAACACCAAGCTTACGATAGAATTCAAAGGCGTAGTCAACCTTGGCTAACGCATTATCCATTGGATCGGTGTACTTGTCATATGGACGCATGGCAGTCCCGTCACCGAATGGGTCAACCAAACGTTGGTCAAAGGTGTGCCAGTAAGCAACTGAGAAACGAAGCCAGTCGCGCATCTTTTTGCCGCCAATCACTTCGTCTGGGTTATAGTAGTGGAATTGCGCACCTGAACCTAAATCTTTATTCCCAGCATATTCAATATTTTTCATGTTCCATAAATCTTCAGCCATTAAAACAGCCTCCTAAAATTTATTTAATTGGTTTTAATTAGTTTGTTCAAACAACCAACTCACAAAATATAGTATAGCGCTTACATTTTAAAATTCAAGTGGTTGATAGTAAATACTTCGCAGGATTTTCCTAAATCACTGTTATATCAGGTCCTAAAGAAGCTGAAATAATTTCACCGGAAAGCGAGAACTTTTAGAGTTTGCTTAAAAATCAACACTTTGTGAAACTATCATGATAGCAACCCTGTTTCGTATGCTGTATCAGCGAACAGTTAGCATAACAATCGCGTCTTTTAAAATAAAATATCAGGCTATGGCTGCTACATAGTGATACTAAAAATGAGCTCCCTGAAATTCAGAGAACCCACTTTTAAGTTGCTAGACTATGTGATTTAAACGAAATTTGGACACGCTCATTTTTTCCTAAAGTCATTAAACGTTAGCCTGAGCCGCAAAATTCAGCTTAAAGTCCTCCATATCAAGAACCTGACGCGTGACTAGAGCACAGCCACCTAGTAGAGTCGCATAGTGCGAATTCTTGGTCAATTTAATGGGAATCGAAATCGACGGCACCATTGCCTGATAAGCGGTTTCAATTCTGCTAGTTAATTCTGGCAAGGATTCAATCAGGGGCGAATTTAGGAAGACCGCATCTGGATCAAAACTATTAGTGGTATTAACAATGATTTTGGCCATGTTTTCTACGAAGGTTGCTATCGCTCGCGAAGTCACTTCATCACCTTGCTGATAGAGTTCCACGACGTCTTGTCGATTCAACGGAATGTTGTCCTTAGCTTCACTGATCTGATTGATTATGGCATCTTCGGAACAGTAGTCCTCAACTTTCTTTGTATTATTGTCCGCACCCGCGCCAACTTGCAGAGAACGGCCAATTTCTCCAGCTTCGCCGTGGGTCCCGCGATAGAGACTCTGATTAATAATCAGTCCAGCACCGATCCCACGGTGAACACTGATGGTCAATATATTGTTGAGGTGTTCATTGCTGGCGTTGAAATCACGTTCATAAACCACGGCCGCATTAGCTTCATTTTCCAGCAATACCGGCACTTGATACTTTTCGGTAAATCGTTTTGCCAAGTCAACATCGTCCATAATCAAAAACGGTGAATAAGTGACCTGATTGCGATCAACAGTCCCGTGAATCGCAAAACTAATGCCTAGTAGGCCGTGACTGGTGTTCCCCATTTTAGCTGCTTTTTCGATCTGTTCATCAATCAAGGGCAAGATCTGGTTTAAGGTGAGGTTTTTAACGTTGACCTGACTATACGAAAGAATATCACCCGACAAATTATTTTGCATAATGTGCAAATGGCGATAACCAAAATCAAAGTTTAAGGTGTAACCGTAACGGCGATTGATTGCCAACAGAACCGGCTTACGGCCACCAACGTTTGAAGCCTCCCCTTCCCCTAATTCCTCGACGTAGCCTAATTCCTTTAAATCCTTGTAAAGAGATGAAACCGTCGATTTATTGAGGGCCAGGTTACGTGAAATTTCGATCCGTGAGATTGGCTGATGATTAAAGACCTGTGCCAGCACAGATTGAATATTTTGTTGGTGTAGCTGCATTCGATTCCGTATTGCATTTGCCAACTTAACGCCCCTCCGTTCCAATATTATTCATAAAATCATTGTACACTAATCCTCCACAAGCTACCAAGTATAATTCTGATAATTGTTCGCTTTCAGCCCTGACATCATTAAGCTGCGAAAAACCAGTCTGAGGTGGACATCCGATAGGAAAAGCCAAGTTCATTTTAAGCGACTAGATACCGTTCAAGAATAAGGAATTACCCGAACAATCAGGTTTCTTACCACGACAGAATTTAATAACTCACATAAGATTTTGGGCGATTCCTCTAAAACTTTTTATTTTGTGGCAGATTCGCCCACTCTTTTACGCTAGCTATTGCACGACACACGTGCTTTCGGGTATGCTGAAGAGAAACAAACCAATTCAGTTTTAACAGTTTAGAAAATAAGGAGTTTCACAAGCATGAAAATCGCAGAATTTGGGATCGAAAACTGGCTTAACCAGTGGGAGAAGTCAGCAAAATATGATATTTCACAAAGCACCATTAAATCAATGAGTGTGGCGGAGTTACTGAAAGTTAACGGTGATAATGAACAGGCGTTAACGGAACAACTGCTGAACACACAAATGAACTACGGCTGGATTGAGGGTTCGCCCGAATTCAAACAGCTTGTTAGTCAGATGTATCACCACGTCAAACCGAATCAAGTCTTACAGACCAACGGCGCCACGGGTGCGAACTACTTAGCGCTCTACTCAATGATTGAACCCGGCGACCACGTGATCAGTGAATACCCAAGTTATCAGCAGCTTTACGACATTCCCCGATCTCTGGGGGCTGACGTTGACCTTTGGCGGATCCACGAGAGTGACCACTGGCGACCTGACATTGACGAGCTTAAAAAATTGATTCGGCCAAACACCAAAATGATCTGCCTGAATAACGCGAACAATCCGACTGGTACTTTACTGGACTACGAGTTCATGCAACAGGTCGTTGATATCGCTGCCTCAGTTGGTGCTTACGTGCTCGTCGATGAAGTTTACCTACCTCTGGATCATCCTGAGGCCTTCACTTCCATCATCGACATGTACGACCGCGGCATCGTTACCAATTCTCTGTCCAAAAGTTTCTCCTTCCCCGGCGTCCGCATTGGCTGGGTAATCGCCAACGATGAAGTAACTGACATCTTTCGTAAATACCGCGATTACACCATGATCTGTGGTGGTGTCTGGAACGATATCCTAGCCGTCTACATTCTTCAGCATCAAGATCAAGTCCTCGCACACAACCAAAAACTGGTGCTCCATGATCTGGAAATCTTTAAAAACTGGGTCGACCAAGAGCCACGGGTCAGTGTCATTTTGCCCCAAGCAGTTTCAACCTCTTGTATCAAATTGGACATTCCGGAAAGCACTGAAAGCTTTTGCTTACGCTTACTAAAAGAGACCGGTGTTTTACTCGTCCCTGGCGAACGTTTTGACTTGCCAGGATACGCCCGCTTAGGGTATTGTACAGATGAAACAACTTTAAAAACTGGACTCAAGAAATTATCTGCATTTTTACGTCAATTCGATTAATAACACGGAGGCTAAGAAAATGGCAGCAAATGAAGCGCTATTGATTATTGATTATACAAATGATTTTGTTCATGATAAGGGTGCCCTGACCTGTGGCGGACCTGGACAGGCGTTGGAGTCAACCATTATTGACCTTGCCAACCAGTTTGTTGCAAACGGTAGCTGGGTCATTTTACCGACCGACGTTCACACACCAAATGATCCCTACCACCCCGAAACCAAGCTGTTTCCGCCGCATAATGTGCGTGGCACTTGGGGACGTGAGTTCTACGGTGAACTGAAGCCTTGGTTTGAAGCCCACCAAAAAGATGATAAAGTATATATGTATGACAAGACCCGCTACAGTGCATTTGCCGGGACTGACCTTGACCTTCGTTTACGCGAACGCCACGTCGACACTCTGCACTTGGTGGGGGTCTGCACCGACATTTGCGTGCTGCATACCGCAGTCGATGCGTATAATTTAAACTATAACGTGATCGTCCATAAAGATGGCGTTGCGGCCTTAACGCCTGCCGGTCAAACTTGGGCACTAGACCATTTTGAACACGTTTTGGGCGACCAAGTTGTTTAGAAAAGAGTCGGTGATATGCAACCGTATTTTAACAAAGTCACACAGGCTGGTTACGACCGTATCGTAGCTGAAATTGAGGCGTTGAAGAAGGATCGACCGGCGAAAATCGAGGCTTTATCCGCTGCTCGCGCACTTGGTGATCTATCCGAAAATGCTGAATATTCTTCAGCTAAACGCGATTTACGCCATCTGGAAAGTCGCTTACGCTACCTCGACAAACAACTTCGTTACGCCAAAGTTTACGAGCCCAGCGACAACGGTATCATTGAAATTGGAAAGTTTGTGTCCCTGCAGTTTCTCGATGATCGATCCGAGGAGACCTTTGAGTTAGTGGGTAATCCGGAAGCCGATATTGGTACCAATAAAATCTCGTTATCGTCACCGATCGGCAAAGCTTTAATTGACCACACTGCTGGTGATACGGTCACCATCCAATCGCCAAACGGTAGTTATCAGGTTAAAATTATGAACGTCAAAAAATCGGATCAGTAGTTTCATCCGACTTAAAAAGCAGCGACAAGTTTCTTCAACTTATCGCTGCTTTTTGTGTCCACCAAGATTGGTCGAGTTGCACTTCCGACCACTCTATAATTGAGAAATCGTCTTCATCAACGCTTAAATCTTTGCTAAGGCCTGGGCTAAATCCGCAATCAAGTCATCAGCATTTTCAATACCAACGGATATCCGAATCAAATCTGGCGTGATCCCCGTTTGCTTCAACTGCTCCTCGTTTAACTGGGCGTGTGTGGTTGAGGCTGGATGAATGATTAAGGAATGCGCGTCGCCAACGTTTGCTAATAATGAGAAAAGATCAAGGTTTTCAATCAACTGCTTACCCGCTGCCTCACCACCTTTCAAACCAAGTGTGAAGATTGAACCGGTGCCCTTTGGAAAGTACTTTTGAGCCAGTTCATGATAGGGACTGTCTGGAAGACTAGGATAGTTGACCCAGGCAACTTTGGGATTTTTCACGAGGTAGTCCACAATTTTTTCGGTATTTGCTACGTGTCGCTCTACCCGCAGCGAAAGTGATTCCAAGCCTTGAATGAGCAGGAACGAATTAAACGGACTGATGGCCGCACCTGTGTCCCGTAACGTCTGGGCACGAACCTTAGTTGTAAATGCAGCTGGTTTTAAATCATTCCAGACGATACCGTTATAAGTTGGGTCAGGCTTTGTGAAATCAGGGTATTTCCCACTGGCTGCATAATCGAATTGACCGTTTTCAACGATCACACCACCCATAGTTGTGCCGTGACCGCCAATGAATTTAGTTGCGGAATGAACAACAACGTCAACCCCAAAATCTAAGGGCTGGATCAAGTACGGTGTCCCAAAAGTGTTGTCGGCAATCAGAATAATCCCATTGTCGTGGGCAATTTTAGCGACCGCTTCAATATCGATAATGTTAATGCCTGGGTTACCGATCGTTTCGATGTATAGCGCCTTCGTATGCTCATCAATCGCATCGGCAAAATTCTGCGGGTCATCTGGGTCAACAAAGGTCGTTGTGATTCCCAATTTGGGCAGCGTCACGCTAAATAGATCATAGGTACCACCGTACAAGGTGCTGGCTGACACAATGTTGTCGCCAACACTGGCGACGTTTTGAACGGCTGCCGTCACCGCTGCTGCACCGGTGGCCAAGGCAACACCAGCCGTCCCGTTTTCTAGGGCAGCCACCCGTTTTTCAACCACTGCCGTTGTGGGATTAGTCAGTCGAGTGTAAATATTGCCAGGATCGGTCAAGGCAAACCGACCGGCAGCTTGAGCAGCATCCTTAAACACGTACGAAGTCGTTTGGTAAATTGGGACTGCTCGTGCACCCGTTTCATCAACGACTTGTCCTGCGTGAACCTGTTTCGTTTCAAAATGCAACTGATTATTTTCCGTCATCATTCAAGATCTCCTTCATCCAATTAGTGAGTTATAGTCTCCGAAATCCAAAAAAAGAGTTCGCCCCACACCAGCTTACTAGCTAGTATGGGACGAACGCTTCGTGTTACCACCCATTTTCACAGCGAATTCTCACTCACTGCCTCAACGACACCGATTGATGTCTGGGATCGTAACGCATCCTTGCGAGTCAGTTGCGTGAACAGCTAACCTTCAATCTGGGCTCATTCACCGTCTCTGGTCCTTCCTGTCTCTCACCAAGTACAGGTCGCTTTGTAAGACTTCAACAGCTACTATTCCCATCCGAATTTCGTTTTCTAATTGTCTTTTAATATATTCCGTTAAACGGCATCTGTCAACCACTATTTTAATGTTTGCAGCTACCAAACAAAATTACTTGATCTGCAAATGTTTTAATAGTTCATAAGAAATCTTCATGCCATCCTTGAAAGCCGAAACCGTTATGTTCTCATTGGGGGCATGATTATTCTGATCAAAATTGGCGTATGGAATTGTAAAAGCTGGGACTTTTAAAATATCTGACCAGATATAATTCGGGACGGTTCCGGGCATTGAAGGTTCAATTAAAGCTGAACCAGTGGCTGCTTTAATCGCGGCAGCTATGGCGGGAATCTTCGAATCAGAGCTAGCCGTCTTAGATGGCGGGGTGACCACCGGATAACTGATGGATAACGACTTTTCAGCGATCTCAGGTGCCAGTAGCTGATTGATCTCTCTGATTATCGTTTGAGGATCCTGATCAGCAACCAAGCGACAGTCACCCTTAATGGTCACGGTATGGGGAATAATGGTCTTAAGACCATCACCAGTATAACCACTTTCAATTCCCGAAATGTTGAACGTTGGTTCAAACATCAGTTTACGATAAAAGACCCGTTTTTCTTTTGGCAATGTAAAAGTCCCGGTTTGCTGCTGAAATGCCATTGGATCATAGGGTAACTGATCGATCCACTGAACTTCTTGTGCCGTTGGCTCGAGAATGCCATCGTAGAAATGCGGTATTTTAACCCTGTTGGTGTTGGCATCATACAGTCGATTCAGTACCGCCATTAACTTTAACACAGGATTTTCCATAATATTTCCTAAATTCCCAGAATGATTATCCTTCGAGCCAGTCTGGACAGTGATTTCAAATCCTAATGCACCGCGGTTACCAAGCCGCAACACGTGATCTCCAGACTGGTTGATCGAACCATCGACAATAATCGCACAGCAAACATCCGCCAGGTCAGTATTTGCCAATTGTTTAACGATCACTGGTAAGTTCTGACTGCCCTGCTCTTCTTCGCCATCAATCAGCAGTTTAATCGTAAACGGGAAACGACCATGCAACTGCTTATAAGTGTAAAGGCCAAAGATCTGTGCCAGTAATTGACCCTTATTGTCACCCGTACCACGGCCGAACAAACGGCCGTCTCTTTCCGTCAGCACATAGGGATCAGTGTGCCACAGCTTTCGATCGCCTGGCATCATCGCATCATAATGGCCATAGAGCAGTACTGATTGCGCCGTTTGAAATCCCATCGTTGCCACAATAATGGGCGATCCCTTTGTGGTATGAACTTCGACCTTCGCATCCAACAAAGTTTTGAGTAGCTCAGTTAAATAACTGACCGTCTCAGGAATTCCTTCGTTCGTTGCACTGATTGACTTAAACGCAACCATTTTTCTTAGGTGATTCTGGAATTCAATTAAGTGTTCATCAATAAACTGGTCTTCCTTCGACACTTTAATCATCTCGATTTAGTTAATTGTTTAACTTAAAATGTTAGTTCATTCTTATTGAGTTGTACAGCTTGCAATCAAGTTTTATATCAAAAAAACGAGACCCACTTAACTGTCATCACGTAGGTCTCGCCTTTGTATTTAACACCTTTTTAAAATTAAGTCAGCCAATTTTTCCAAGTAACCTGGCTTAAATATTCACGCCGTTGGATCGACCTTTTTCTCAACCCAACCCAATACGGCATCGAGAATAATCGCCATTAAAGCTGTCGGCAGGGCACCGGCTAAGATGATGGCACTCCCATTGGTTGCGTTTGTTCCTCGGATAATGATATCCCCAAGGCCACCCGCGCCCACGAAGGTACCAATGGCTGTAATTCCAATCGCTAAGACGACGGCATTTCGTAAACCTGCCATAATCACGGACAGGGATAACGGAATTTCTACCAGCCGCAGTAACTGCGTCTTGGTCATTCCCATACCGGTACCAGCGTCCAACAAACTTGGATCCACATTCCGCATCCCAGTATCCGTATTTTTAATGATGGGTAACAGCGAATATAAGAACACCGTTACGATCACCGTGTTCACGCCAAGTCCGAGGCCAATCATAATGATCGACAGCATCGCTAGTGAGGGAATCGTTTGGATCACGTTGGCAATGCCGATAACCACGCCGCTCAGCTTACTATGATGAGCGATGTAGATGCCAATTGGGATCCCCACAATAGCGGCAATGAGCACGCCATACACAGAGATCAAGAAATGACGGTTAAATTGTGCCAGCACATAACTACCATTATGAGCATAGTAATAAATCAATTGTTCCCAAAGATTCATGTGGGCCATTAATCGTCACTCCCTTCAAAATAATGGTGCTGTTCAAGAAATTGTTTGGCAACGACTTCCGGTTCCATTAGATCATTATCGACTTTGTAATTCAGTTGTTGCATCGTCTTCAAACTGATCTTGCCGTTCAACTTATTAATAACCGGTCTCAATTCCGGATGTTTTTTAAGTACTTTGTCCGTCGCGACAGCACTGGCATCATACGGTGGGAAGAAATGCTTATTGTCCTTTAGCATCTTTAAATGATAACTGTTGACCCGGCCGTCAGTTGAATAACCAAGAATGGCATCCATTTTATCGGCTGCAACAGCGTCGTATACCAGCCCAATTTGCATTGGATGAACTTGTCCAAACTTATACCCGTAAACCTTTTGAAAGCCATCGTAGCCATCACCTTTTCGGTTTAGCCAAATTTGATCAATCCCAACATTCATATTCTTGGCAATTGGCTTCATATCACTGACAGTATTAAGATGATCTTTCTTAGCCGTTTTTTGGGTCACCATCCACACGTAGGTGTCGGAGAATCCATAACTTGGGAAATAGGTCATATGGTATTTCTTAGCAAAGGCTGTTTTAACTGTTCGAGTCGCCCGAGCTGAATTTCGATCCGCGGTTTTACCCAAAATCGTGGTTAAATCCGTTCCAACGTAACGAATCGCTGAAATATCAGCTTGATCATTTTTGAGGGCGTTAAATGAAACGGTACCAGAACCTAAATTATTAATAATCGTCGTGTGTAACTTGGTATCATGTTCAATCATATCTTGAAGCATATAAGACATAATCTGCTGCTCAGTTGTATTTTGCGACGCGATCCTAATCGTATCGCTGCCAGATCCTGCTAGACCTGGAAATCCACAGCCGGCTAATCCAATGACGCACAATAAGGAGAAGCCCAACATGATCAGCCATCTTTTGATGTTTTTCACGTCCTCTCCCCCTATCCCTGTGACGTTTTCGGCGTGATGGCAACTTCCAGTTTGCCAAGCAGCCAGTCAACGATCAGCGCTAGTATAATAACCGGAATCGACCCACCGAGAATCAAATCGGTTCGATACAAATTCAGTCCATTAAAGATAAAGTCACCCAGGCCTCCAGCACCAATGTACGATGCCAGCGCGGCCCATGCAATGACGTAGGTCGCTGACAAACGAATGCCGGACATAATCACCGGGCCAGCCAGCGGCACTTCAACTTTAATGATCGACTGCCAATTGGTCATACCCATTCCCTTAGCGGCATCTTTTAAGGATGGATCAACATCGTTCATTCCAATGTAGGTATTCCGCAATATCGGCAGCAGCGAATAAATGAACAAGGCAACAATCGCTGGCTTCACTCCAATACCAAATATCGGAATCATGAACGCTAGGAGCGCTAATGCCGGAATGGTCTGTAGCATACTGGCGATAGAAACCACCACGCTGGCCACTCTGTTCTTGACTCGCGTTAGTAACACGCCAACCGGGACGGCAACCAGAACCCCCAACCCTAACGAGATTCCTGAGATGTAAATATGTTGCCAGGTCTTACCCAGTAATGACCAGCCATAAACGGCCAAAAAGTGCATCATTGGGCAGCACCTCCTTGTTGCGAGCTATCGGCCTTACTCTCACTCTTATCATCATCGCCCCATAACGCATCATAGACAATGTCAACTAGGGCAGCACGGGTAACGATACCCACCAGCCGGTGTTCAGAATCAACAACTGGCACGTTCTTAAAGCCCCGTTTCAAAATCCGTTCGACGGTATCTCGAACCAGTGAATCAGACTGCACGTAAAAAACATCGTCGTGCATGACGTCGCCAACACTAGTCGCTGTCTGGAAGTTATAGTCGATATCTTCAATGTCGATGTAACCCTTCAAATAATTAGCATCATCGGTGACCAGCAGTGAATCGACTCGCCGATCATGCATCGTTTTCAAAGCTTCCTTAAGCAGCTTGTCTGGGGTGATCGATGCTGCATTTGTCAGCATCACTTGACCAACGGTGGTGATACTTGGCCGAGCCTGAATCAGACGATCTTTCCCAATTAAGTTTTCTACGAATTCATTGGCGGGGTGGCGTAAAATCTCATCAGGCGAAGCAACCTGCATGATCTTACCATCGTCCATCACGACAATTTTAGTGGCCAGGCTCAGCGCCTCATCCATATCATGGGTCACGAAAACCACCGTTTTACCTAACCTGGTCTGAAGATCCTTGATAAGATCTTGCAGGGATTCACGGGTGATTGGGTCAAGCGCGCCATAAGGTTCATCCATTAAAATCAGGTCTTGATCAGCGGCTAGGGCACGCACCACACCAATCCGTTGTTGCTGCCCACCGGAAAGCTCTGATGGGTAACGGTCAAGAAATTCTTCTGGCAGTTCAACAAGCTTAATCATTTCCTTTGCTCGTTCATCCATTTTCTTTTGCGGCCATTTAAGTAATTTTGGCACGATCGTGATATTTTGACGGATCGTCATGTGTGGCATCAAGCCAATGTTTTGAATCACGTAGCCGATTTTTCGGCGCAGTTTAACGGGATCCAATTCTGAAATATCTTTACCATTTAATTTAATTGTTCCGGAGGTTTGTTGCAGCATACGGTTGATCATCCGCATGGTCGTCGTCTTACCTGAACCAGACGTCCCGATAAGGCACACAAACTCCCCCTTTTCGATTTCAAGGCTAAAATCATCAACGGCTACTTTACCGCCGCTATATGTCTTGTTGAGATGTTCCATTGATAAAAAAGCGATCTTCATCCCATCCTCTCTATATCTATCTTGAACAAGTGTCTATCAAGTTATATTTTCATTGTAACACGTTTGTTTTGGCAACTTAATTGACAAACCCACACTGTTTGTTTTGATTTAGGTGTCCACTCAAGCAATGTCAACAAGGGCAAGCAAGTGGAATCTGTATTTTAAATGGTTGGTATTGATTAAAGCGAAAATTACCAAAATCGATGATACTAAGTTTAGCTTGAGCGCAAAGTAACTTCAAATCGCACAAGGTCGGGGTCAATCACATTCACCCACTATCTAGCAAATCAGCAATCATTGACAATAAAGGGCACCAATTACAATGTTCGCTGCCTTTTATTTCCCAACATTTCTCAGTTAACTACTAAATAAATTCTATAAACAATGGCCCTAAACCCTTATTTCACAAGGCTAATAGCTTCTATGCTACGTTTCAAAATATTACATGCAGCAGATTTATTTAATGGCATAGTAATTACCGCTTAACATAACTGAAACATTCGGCGTGTATTCTATTCACCAGTTAGTAACAAACAAGGGGATTATAAATTAAATGTCAAAAGGAAAAATAAAAATTAAAATAGCTTCATTTTTGTTAATCTTTGGTTTTGCCTTTGGAATGGCGACCGATGTCACTGCCAATTTTAGCGCTCAATCTCAAGTAACGACTGCTCAAGCTTCTTCAAAAGTTTCTGCCAGCCAAGCAAAGAAAATTGCTAAGATCAACGCCAACCTTTCAAAGAATCAGAAGGCTGCTAAAAAGTGGATCGCTAAACATGAATCGGGTTACAGTTACACGGCTCGCAACGGAAACTGTTATGGTCGTTATCAATTATTGAAATCATATTTACACGGTGATCTTAGTCCGGTTAACCAAGAAAAGACTGCTAACAAGTACGTCAGTGGTCGTTATGGTACTTGGACTAAAGCTAAGAAGTTCTGGCAGAATCACCACTGGTACTAAAATAACAGTCTATAATTAGTAAAAGCTCAGGCGGTTGGCCTGGGCTTTTTTATTTGGTCTTATTAAGTTTATCAACTTTTTTTGATAACTTGGAAACCTCTCTGGAAAGCTGCTTGATTTGTTTTGTTAAGGCTTCGTTTTGCTGGGCTTGAAGTGACTCCTGACCTGTCCGATCGGTGAAGAAGTCGGTGATCGTACTGGTTAACAAACCAATAAAACCAACACCACCAAGCATTAAAACAGTTGCAATTACTTTCCCCCACGCGGTATGCGGGGAATCATCACCATAACCGACTGTCGTTGCGGTCGTAATGGCCCACCACATTGATTCCGATAGCGACTGATGTTCTACGATTGAAAAAAATAGGGCACTAAAACAAATGATAACCACACTGATTGTAAACAAATAAATGAAGCCGGTATCGTAAGTAAAACGATGAAAGTCCCGGGTCCATTTACCCGAGATACCTAACCGCCAGAAAATGTGGTGAACCCGGACCATTGTTACAAGTCGACTCAGCCGAAACAGCGAAAATGCCGGGTGCATGGGCAAAATACCGATGAGATCAAAGGCATTTTCAATCAAAAACCACTTTCGGTTCTTCGCGGTCGCAAAGCGCACTAGATAGTCTAACAAAAAAATGATCCAGAGAGCTTGAAATATGAAGTTGCCAACTGAACCGATATTGACGTTCAGCATTAATAAGATAGCTAGTGTAGCGGAGGCAACTGCCAGTATAGCCACAATGATATGGTAAATAACCAGCCATTTTGCCTGCTGTGTCTTCGTCATTTGCATCATGAATTACTCTTTTCCCCAGAACCGTAAATTGCTTTCAACGCTTCAATATCGCCCTGAGACAATTTGGTGACCCCTTGATCAACCGGATACATGACAGACTGGCGTGATGTACTGTGGTCCAGTCCAAGCGCATGCCCTAGTTCATGAATGGCTACGGATTGTTTGATTGCCAGACGCGGATAGTAAACGTTAAGTCCGGCGCGGGCATGGTTGGCAGTGTACGCTCCCCAACCGGTCTGCTGCGTAATTTGCGGTCCCCCGTGCCCGGATTCGATCATCACGGATGAATTATTACTTCCAGAAGTCTTTTTTGAGTAAACGAAAAATGTAACTGAATTTTGTTTGGAAGTGCCCTCACCTGCAATCAGCTTCACCAGGCCAGTCTGATTGTAAACGTTAACGGCGTTTTCAAATACAGCTTGTGCACTGGCAGGGACATTACTATCAAAATGGTAATAGTACGTGCGTGATAGATTCTGTCCCTGAACGATTGATTCAATGGGCGTCTCATCAGCAGAGGTTTCGCTTTTAACTGTCCGGTGGGTAGTCGTTTTTAACATTGGATCGACCGTCTTAACAACGTTAGAAACAGCGGCACGCAAATCAACCGGCGACGGCTTGTTGTCAACTGACATGGGAATAAAAATAATGGCAAGGGCAAGGGTCCCCCAACCAATTAAACCACGAAATCGCAAAAGTACACCTCCCATTCAAAGATAATCATTAAACATAGATTAATGAGTTTGATGGGAAAGGTCAATTGTTAAGGTTGTGATGATAGAAAAATTTAAAAAAGGTGTGGAAAAACGCGGTTAAAGGCCGGCGTATAAGGCTACTTCGGCGGAATTTACGGTGGGCCGTAACGTGAATTATGCCGAAGTGGCCTTATACGTTGCGGAGCCTGATTATGCTACATAACAGTCAAGACCACCTCAGTCAATCCCAAATTCAATCCTAAAATTTCCGAGTCAAACCACTTGTAAAACAATGTAAAACTGGGTAGACTACGGCTACTTAATAAGGGAAGGCAAATGTTCCACTACTTCGATTGGGCCGTAGCTTCACCCATTGCCTGCCTCCCAAAACTGGGTAGCTTGCGGCCCACTATTGGTTGTCGGAAACTTGTTTAACATTTGATTCCCTCCTCGTAATAAATAGCGTTCACACCAGATGGCATACTGATGTGGACGTTTTTTTATGTGACGAATTATCACTCGAGCGCAACTTTTGACCTTTTATTTGTGAGACAAGAACTAAAGATATCAAATTTTACCAAAAGAAGTTTCTTTGGTTACAGAATACCTAAAATGATTGACCATTGTTTACATGAACGATTATTATAGAGTTTACTGAGAATATAATTGACAGGACTAATTAAAAAAACATAAAAGACGGGGAAATGACCTGAATTCTAATTTCAAATCACCTACACTTAAACAACGTCACCCTGCTACGGAGGCTATAAATTATAATGAGTAAAGATTTAAAAATATTAATTGTTGAAGATGACGAGGCACTTGCTCAAAGCCTCGAGCGGTTCTTATCAGAAATTGCTGAAACAACTGTCAGTAACGATGGTTTGGAAGGTCAAATGCTGGGTAAAGAGGGCATCTTTGACCTTACTGTTCTCGATCTCATGCTGCCACAGGTCGGTGGTTATGACATCTTAAAATACTGGCGAACCGAGTGTAAGTTAGACATGCCTGTACTGATTTTAACCGCCAAAGATACCCTAGATGATAAGGTTCGCGGCTTCGAACTGGGCGCAGACGATTACCTAACCAAGCCGTTCCACCGTGAGGAATTATTGATGCGGGTGAAGGCCTTGCTGCGTCGTGCTGGCAGTCTCGGTTCCGATAACCAGTTGACCGTGGCTGGTTTTACCGCCAATCTCAACAACCGAACCGTTTCTTTAAACGATAAAAATCTGTCATTGAATGGGAAGGAATACGACCTTTTGATCTACTTTCTGCAAAATCCTGACACGATTATTACTAAGGACCAAATTTTCGACCGTCTATGGGGCTTTGATTCTGATACCGCCCTTTCAGTGGTTGAAGTCTACATGAGTAATTTGCGTAAAAAAATTAAAACGGCTGACGCTCAGCAGCCAATTCGAACGTTAAGAAACGTTGGTTATATGCTCGAAACGGAGGCTTAATGTGAAACCTAAAACTCCTGAGAAACGGCAGCAACGACAGCTTTTTTGGAAGGAACTGGTCACCTTTGCGCTGTTGTTTGCCGCCCTTGGTCTAGTCGTTTACTTCCTTTTTGCTAAATCCGTTTACCGCGATATTAACGAAGGCTTTGAGGGTCAGAAAATTCGGATTCTTCAAAATGCCCCCCAACCGCAAATCAATCATCTAACTGGTCGCGCAGCACAGGATGCTAAAAATAAAAATCCCTCCAGAGGCGGCCCCTTCCGCACTAACATTGTCGTCTTTAATAAAAAGGGCAAAGTCGTTAACGATGCTATGTTGGGTGAGGATAACTTTAATCTATTAAAGAAAACCAAACTGGTCAAAAGCCACTTAAACCGGATCACAGAAACCACACTCACAGTGGACGGTGTTACCAGCCATTTCAAAACCTTGCTGATCAAGGTCCCAGCGACGAATCCAAACCCGATGTACTCTGGCCGCTACGTTTTGATCATGGAAAACGTTGACGCCGACTTATTAGCACTGTCAAGCTTCAGGAGAGCTCTGATTACAACTCTGATCATCTTCTGGGCGCTGGCAATTGCGATTGCTTACCTCTTGTCCAAGTCGAGTATGAAACCAATCATCAATTCGTGGCGTAAACAACGGGACTTCTCAGCCAATGCGGCTCATGAACTGCGCACCCCGTTAACCGTCATTCAAAACCAATTAGAATATCTGCTGACTAAGCCAAAAGCCCGGGTCATGGACGAAATCGACGAGGTTTCAACTGCGCTAGATGAAGTTCGTCATATGCAGACGTTGACTAACCGTCTCTTAATGCTAGCGCGTTCGGATTCAAACGTGATCCAACTGAACAAAACTGACGTTGACCTAGCTCCTTGGCTAACAAACATCTTAAAACCCTATTCTGATATTGCTATGAGCCAGCACAAATCTTTCCAGTCCACCATCGACTTAAAGGGCCATGGCACGCTAGACCCCGATTTAATTCATCAAGTGCTGACAATTTTGTTGGATAATGCGATCAAATACACGCCGGAACACGGAACCGTCAGTGTGAAAGCAACGAAGGTCCGTGATAATCTGCAGCTTGAAGTGGCAGATACGGGGGCGGGCGTCCCCGATGATGAAAAGGGCAAGATTTTCGACCGTTTTTATCGTACCGACAAATCACGCAATTCAAAGACTGGCGGTAACGGTCTAGGACTTGCCATTGCCCAATGGATCGTCAGCCAACACCACGGTAAAATTCTCGTTCGTGATCATCATCCTCACGGAGCTGTATTTGTCGTCAGCTTACCACTTTAAGGTCAATCTAAGTTTTATCCGATATAGTGGGCTCAAATTACGAGTAGAGGAAGACGAACCATGATGGATAAAACCACTGACTATTTGTCGATCGTGGTGCCGGTTTACAATGAAGCAGCCGGGATCACTGAAACCATTGACGTCCTAGAAAATTACATTGCTAATCGTTTAGAAGACTATGAGATCCTTTTTGTAGATGACGGCTCAACGGATAACAGCGTCCGATTGATTCAACAGGCAATGGATCGAAACGAAAACATTAAGCTCATTGAACTCTCCCGCAACTTCGGTCACCAAGTTGCGATTACAGCAGGACTGCGGTACGCATCCGGTGATGCAGTCGTGATCATGGCAGCAGACCTTCAAGATCCTCCTGCTGTGATCCCCGACATGATTGAAAAATGGCACGCTGGCAACCAGGTGGTTTATGGGCAGCGCGTTTCACGGGACGGCGAAAACCTATTTCACCGCTTCTTTTCGGCTCTTTTCTACCGCGTTTTTCGGGCGATCACCCACATTCACGTGCCGCTGGATGCAGGTGATTTTCGGTTGCTGGATCAACGAGTCGTGAGAATTCTCAGACAAATGAATGAACCTGATCCGTTTTTACGCGGCATGGTTAGCTGGGTTGGCTTCAAACAAACTAGTGTCCGATATGAGCGCCAGGCGAGAACCGCGAAAAATTCAAACCGTCGTGGACATCTGTTGCATTTAGCAATGGATGGCATCACAGCTTTTTCAGCAGTGCCGTTAAAAATTGCTACTTGGATAGGTAGCCTAGCAATGATTTTTGGTTTGGTTTATCTGGGTATCGAAGCCTTCATTGGCCTAACAACTTTAAAGGTACTTGTTTTTAGCTTGTATTTTCTAGTTAGCGCCGTACTGGTTAGCCTTGGCATCATTGGCAGTTATTTATTCCGAGTTCTTAACGCTACTAAACATCGACCACTTTACATCGTGGCGAGTACCCACGGCTTTTCAAATCCTGAACGACGCTCAATTGTTAGATTCCAAACAAATCACGTTCAGTCGCGTGAACAGTCATAATCGGCAATACCAAACTTTTAGTTGACGACGCTTGAGATATAGCGAAGTAGCGATTAACGAATCGACTTCTTCATACGCAAAAGAATCGAGAAGTAATCCTTTAGGGGATGGCTTCTCGATTCTTTGTTGTGTATAAATCATTAATATTTTAGCGCCAATTAAAGCCAAATAGCATTAGTCCCGTAACTGATTCACTGTGCATTTAGCCAAATGGTCGTTTAAAATTCCAACTGCTTCAAGTAGTGATTGGATAATCGTTGGGCCAACAAACTTGAACCCTGCTTTTTTGAGGGCTTTACTAACTTTTTGAGACAGCGGCGTCTGGGCTGGTAGATCTGTTTGGTGCTCATAACGATTAACAATTGGTTGACCATCGACGAAAGCCCACAAGAAGTCATTCAGTGTTTGACCCTTAGCGTGCCACTCATTTAACACCTGCGCGTTATGAATCGTATCAGCGATTTTGAGCCGGTTTCGAATGATACCCTGGTCGTGTAACAAACGAGCCACATCAGCGGCATCATAGTGTGCCACCCTTTCAACATCAAAGTTATCAAAAGCCTGCTTAAAGTTCTGACGTTTACGTAGCACGGTTTGCCAGCTTAGCCCAGCCTGCATCATTTCCAGTGTCATCAGTTCAAACGTTTCGCGTTCATCATAAGTGGGGGTCCCCCACTCGTAATCGTGGTAATGCTGCATCAACTCGTCGGCATCCGTAGCCCAATCACACCGCATTTCTCCATCTCCTGTTAGTTTATGAAACTTGTTTAGTCCGTAAAAGTTGGTTCAAATACTCATGGCTGGCCAGCATTTCGGCACAGTCATTTTGGTTAGCCAGATCAATTTCATAAATGTTAGTTGCCTTTCGGTTCACGACCTGCATGACTCGATACCAGTCGACACGACCCTTACCAAGTTGCAAACTGTCGTGGTGATCACCCATCGAATCAACCAGGTGGTAATGGACAGTCTGTAGTGCTAACCGCTTAACGCTATCGACTAATTTGTCGTTATTACCGTGCAGGACAATGAAGCCGTGGCTAATATCATAGCATAGACGGTAGTGATGTGCCATGACCGCTTGTTCAACCTCGGGATTACCAAAGTCGAAGATGGGTGAGGTTGAATTTTCAATCATCACGTGATCACCGCCACGTTTTTGGAAGTAATCCAACCGGTCAAGGACGACTTGGCGTGCGGTCTCCAAATTGCCAAAGGCAGCAACTACTTCGCGGGCATCGGAATAGGCGCCGTGAATCAGAACCTGAACGTCCAGCTTAATCGCTAATTCAATCAAAGCATCAGCGGTGCCCATCATGAACTGATAGCCATCGGGATCCTTCAACGCTGAAACCCCAACCTCATTATGATGGTGATCATAAGCCATCGGGTGATGAATCACAATATTATGCACACCAGCACCTCGGACGTACTTGATCATCTCTTCTAAATGAGCCAGCCCATTTTTCGTCATGTCATGGGCGTCTGTGTAAAATTCAAAAACGTTTGGTTGATACTGCAGCCGGTCGTTGATCTGTTCCAGCGACGTACTTGCTTTCAAACCTAAACTTGGCATCATCCTATCACCTCATTTCGTTAACCAGTTATAACACCAAACAGCTAATTTAACGATAAATTCAGCTTGGGTTCTCATAATCATAAGAAAGAATTAACACTTCTACTAAAATTAAGCTATTTTACCCGACCCACATAAAACTTGACAATTTGAAGTTAAAGTAGTGGACTTCACTTTACATAGATGAAATAATGTTGCCGAATATAACAACTAAAAGAAGGTGTCATCATGATTCGAAACCTGTTGCTACATTTGTTTTTGGCCACATTAAATGCAATAATTTTCTGCTTGCCATTTGGTTTCACCACTGCCAAGGCTGTTCAAGAGACGCCCTTTGGCCCTTACCGTTTCCCGACACCCACGGCAACTGTCCATATCACCGGCACCACTTATTACCAGACTGTCTGGCGGAAAGCCATCACCGCTTGGAATCGGACTGGAGCGTTCACGTTTAAGATTGCAACCCAACCAAAAGTCCAGGCTAAGACTTGGAGTAACACGACAACTCAGCTGAGCGTGGCTGGCCAGACGCAGCTTTTTAATAGCGGCGATGAGATCACGTCAGCCATTACCCAGCTGAATTCCGGCGTCTTTAAGTACTACCACTATAGTGAAGCCTCCCGGGTCATCGTGGCTGAACATGAATTAGGCCATGTGATCGGTCTTGAACACAACCCGTCGCCTCACAGTGTGATGTACTTTCAAAACCGCTACGTCCCGATTCAAGACGTCGATATTCAAAGCGTTCGCGACCATTATGCATTACCATTACTGCCAATTAGCGGCAACAACATTTCAAAATTAAACAATTCGTCCATTCACATCATTTGCAATATGAACGGCAAGCGCAATTTAAACGATCAGATAACAACGATTTTGAACTAACCAAACCTTCATATATTTTATGGCTGAGGTTTTCTAAATATCATTCTACTGAATATTATCAATCAGTAAAACCGACAATTGCGCCCGTTGGCGAATTGTCGGTTTTCTTTGGTATTTCTGATTTGAAGGCCAGTGGGAGTTTTGGACTGTGCTGAACTGGGCTGCTCAACGCAACGACCTATGTGTAAAGGCACTTCGGCACAATTCACGGCCAAGTGCGCCGCAAATTCTGCCGAAGTCCCCTTACACGCCGGTCGCTAACCGCGTTGCTCCGCACCTTAGCTGAATCGGGCTCCCCAACGCAGCGACCTATGTGTAAAGGCACTTCAGCACAATTCACGGCCAAGTGCGCCGCAAATTCTGCTGAAGTGCCCTTACACGCCGGTCGCTAACCGCGTTGCTCCGCACCTTGACTTAAATCAACGTCTCAATCGCACTACAAATTCTCTGCGTCACTACCGGATTATCCATCGTATACAGATGCACCCCATCAACACCCTCCGACAGCAGATCCACAATCTGATCCACCGCGTACGCTGTGCCTGCATCCCTCATCGCTACCGGATTATCCTGATAATGCGCCATCATCTTTAAGAACTTCTGCGGTAAACCGACCCCATTCATCGTGGCCATCCGCTTGATCTGCCGTTCATTAATCACCGGCATAATACCCGCTTGAATAGGAATCTTAATATTTGCCAGATCACAACGGTCTAAGAACTGATAAAAATGTTCATTTTCGAAGAATAACTGCGTAATAAGTTGCGAAACGCCTGCATCCACCTTAATCTTCAAATTTTGAATATCCGTTAGACTATCTTTGGCCTCCGGATGTACATCTGGATAACACGCCCCGATAATATTGAAGTCGCCCAACTGCTTGATCTCGGTCACCAGATCACTCGCGTACTTAAAATCACCCTTAATTACGCCATCTTTTGGTAAGTCCCCTCTTAACGCCAAGATGTTATCGACATGAGCCGCTTGAAGTTGATCCAAGTACTGCTTAACTGATTCATGGGTGAAATTAATACCCGGAATGTGTGCAACTGCTTCAATATCGTATTTTTCCTTAATATATCTGCACAAGTCAAGCGTGCCAGACTTGTTGTCACCACCACCAGCGCCATAGGTGACACTGATATAGGCCGGCTGCAATTTTGCCAGCGTTTCTAGACAGTTGTAAAACCGATCCAAAGCCTTTTCCGAGGCATTCGCCCTTGGTGGAAAGATTTCGAACGAGAGCACGGGTCGTTCTTCGAAACAATCAACGACTTTCATGAGCTAATTCCTTACGTACCTGTTTAGTTGCTGCGACAACGTTTTCCAGACTAGCTGTGGTTTCCTTCGTGCCCCGTGTCTTCAAACCACAATCTGGGTTGATCCAAACATTGTTCAACGGCACTTTCTTCAAAATCTTATGGATCGTGCCGGCAACTTCGCTTTCACTTGGGATCCGTGGAGAGTGAATATCGTATACCCCAGGTCCAACGTGGGTCTTAAAATGATCCTCTTGTAAGGTATCAAGTAAAGTCAGATCGGCCCGTGAAGCTTCAAACGAAATAACGTCCGCATCCATATCATCAATCGCATCAATAATATCGCCAAATTCACTGTAGCACATATGCGTATGAATCTGCGTCGTTGGCTTAACCTTACTGCCGACTAACCGGAAAGCTGGAATCGCCCAGTCAAGATAACGGCTGTACCAGTCCGACTTGCGTAATGGCAGTTTTTCCCGTAAGGCTGCTTCGTCGATTTGAATGATCTTGATACCGTGCTTTTCAAGATCCAGAGCTTCAGCCTGAATGGCTAAAGCAATCTGGAGTGTGGTTTCTTTTTTGGAGATATCTTCACGCGGAAACGACCAGTTTAGAATGGTCACTGGGCCGGTCAGCATCCCCTTCATCGGCTTATCAGTCAGGCTTTGAGCGTAAACTGATTCAGCCACGGTGATCGGCTGGTTTCGGCTGACGTCACCCCAGATAATTGGTGGTTTCACGCAACGGGTACCATATGATTGAACCCAAGCATTGCTGGTAAACAGAAACCCATCCAGTTTCTCGCCAAAGTATTCCACCATGTCATTACGTTCGTATTCACCGTGAACGAGGACATCAAGGCCAATTTTCTCTTGAAATTCAACGCATTGTTTGATCATATCACGATTAAATTGATCGTACTGTTTCTTGGTGATCTCACCACGCTTGTATTTAGCACGGTTGCGCCTTACCTCACGAGTTTGCGGGAACGAGCCAATCGTCGTAGTTGGCAATTCTGGTAAATCGAACTCCTTTTTTTGAATCTCAGCCCGTTCCTTGAAGGATGGTTCGCGGTGAAAGTCACTTTCCTTTAACGAAGCCACTTTATCAATGATGGCTTGATTTTCCTGGTAACGTGGCTTAGCAAATAGGGCTTCGTTAGCCTTTAAAGCATCCTCGCCGCTACCTCCCAAGATGTGATCCAAATCAGTCAGTTCAGTCAATTTTTCCTTCGCAAATGCCAGGTACTTCTTGTATTTTTCATCTAGCTGCGGCTCATTTTCCAGCGTATACGGTACGTGTAATAGTGAACAGGATGTTGACAGTACAATATTGGTCTTAGGCAACTTGTGAATCAAATTAAGTTTCTCGTCATAGTTTGCCTTCCAGACGTTTTTACCATTGATAACGCCGGCATACAGCACCTCATCATCGGGGAAGCCCTGCTTTTGAATCAGGTCAAGGCTTTCATCGCCTTCATGGAAATCCAGTCCAAGACCGTCAAAATCTAATGAGGTCAACAGGTCATAGCTGTCGCGAACATCGCCAAAGTAGGTCTGTGCCAGGACTTTCAACCCGTGCTTATTACTAAGCAGTGGTTTATAGAGGTCGGTAAACAATTCCAAATCAGCTTCGGATTGATCCTTCACTAATGACGGTTCGTCAAGCTGGATCCATTCAGCACCTAAACCAGCCAGTTTTGAAAAGACTTCCTCATAGGCACTGACAACGGCCTGCGTAAAGTCTGGCGCTTTTTTATTGTCCTCATACGCGCCTAGTTGCAGCAGTGTGTAGGGTCCAAGCAAAACCGGACGGGTCTGGTAACCTTGATCCTTTGCTTCTTGATACTCGTCAAAAATTTTGGTTCCAACCAGCTTAACATCCGTATCGTCCTCAAATTCTGGGACTAAGTAGTGATAATTAGTGTTGAACCACTTCTTCATACTGAGCGCAGTGGTATCGCCCTTTTCACCTTGATAACCACGTGCTTGAGCAAAGTATTCGTCAAGCGGTGATAAGTGAAGCGCTTTATAACGTTTAGGAACGATATTGAAAAGCGTTGCGGCGTCTAGAGTCGTGTCATAATACGAAAAGTCATTTGAAACCAACTGGTCAATACCAGCATCACTAATCGTTTGCCAATTTTGATGGCGGAGCTCCGCTGCAGTTTGTCCTAATTCGTCAGCAGTAATCTCATGCTTAAAGTATTTTTGCACGGCGAATTTTAATTCCCGATGTGTTCCAATCCGTGGATAACCAATGATAGTAGTTGTCATAATCTGTGTCCCCTTTATCTGATTCATGATTGTGTTCAACAATTAAACGTACTGATCGACAGTCACATGACTTGACCATCAATGCCGTCACCAAGTAGGAAACTGGCAGTTGCGATCTTATTACGATGTAAATAACTAATTTTGGTCACTGTAGTTTCTCCCTTCGTTCTTCATTGATGTTTGAGACGATTGTGGTTTAAAGGTGGCAAAAATGATTAGTGGTTTGAACCCATCAAATCTCATCCGCTTAGACCTCTTAATAAAAAAACGTCCTCACCCTCGCACTGCTGCGAAAGTAAGGACGATTACTCGCGTTACCACCTTAGTTCAAAGCCAGTTCACACTGACTTCCTCGATGGGTACCTGATGATACCCTTGTGCGATAATGGGCACTCCCATGGTATTCTAACTCACGCTCGAATACCCCACTTAGTTGAAGACCATCTTCACACTCGCCCTTTACCGCTTCCCATCGATCACGGCTCTCTAACAAAAGTTAAAAGTGCTACTCATCTTCTAATCTCTTTTTCATATCGTGGTTCTGATGATAAACTGATTAGAGAAAAATGTCAACCTTCGACTTTAATTCGGTTTAAATTCCTTCTCCACTTAAATATTAAGCTGCGTTTCGGTTCTTGCTGGATTATCAATGAAGAGACAATGATTAAAAAATACAGTCTAAATTGAACTTTCTGAGTAAAGTGTCTTATAATCAACATTAACTGATTTGAAATGAGGTCTAATCAATGAGAAGAACTGATCGAGAAATTACCGACGAGGCGACTAAACAAGCCATTTTGGCAAACGCTAAAGTCATCAACTTAGGTATACTAGATTTTCCAGCACCCTACGTTGTCCCTACCAATTACGGCTACGAAATGGTGGCTGGCAAACTGCGGCTTTACATTCATGGGGCATCCGAGGGCCGTAAACGGGGGCTGATTGCTGCCAACCCCAACGTTTCATTCAGCATTATTGACCAGACTGGGCTGTATACGCCAGCTGACGGTGAACCCGTCAGCCACTACAGTTATTTTTATCGCAGTCTGCTGGGATCTGGTGTGGCGACGCTGGTGGACGATTTAACAGAAAAGGAGCATGCTTTGCGCTTAGTGCTTAAACATGAAGTCGGCCATGAAGTGCCTGGTGAAATTAGCCAGCATGACTTGGAGCACGTGGGCGTGATTCGAGTAGACGTGGAACAGTATACAGGCAAACAGCATTTGGCCAACTGAGGATGCAACTAATAATCCAGGCGTGATTTACTGAGCAACAGTAATCACGCCCTTTTTGTGTATTTTTGTCTATCAGCGGTTGGCGTGAGCAGCCAAACCTTTTGATAGTTTCGAACGAAGCTAGCAGCATCATGATAACCAGCCTTCACGGCGATTTGCTCAATCGTTAATGAGGAGGCTAAAACCAACGGCCGGGCTAACTTGCAACGAAATAGATTAAGCAACGGGTTAAAGGTCAGACCAAATTGTTTTTGTAGACGATCACTAACGGTATCAATGGAGAAGTTAAAATGCTCAGCAATTTGAGCTACGGTCAGTGGCTCAGAACAATGTTCCAGTAGATACACGCCAATCACCCAGCCATCACTAACACCAATCAACTGATGATTGACCTTTAACTGAGCTCGGTACGCACCTGGCAGCAACCGATGAGTTCGCTGAAACTGATAGTAAAAAGTACCAATGCTATGAAAACCACAAACGTTGGCAATTTGTCGAACTGTTAATTCAGAGAATTGCAATAACGCTGTGGCGTTACGGATTCGAACTTGATTAAGTAATTGGTCAAAAGTGAAGCCGCTAATTGCTTTAAGCCCTCGTTGAATTTGTTCCTCACTGGCACCAAAAAGTGCTGCCAGTTTACTCAAAGAGATATTCGATTGGTGATGAAAAGTGAGATACTTGAGCCACTGCCATGCTGGGTCAACGTCTTCGTGAGGTGAAGGGAGTTTGACCCCTGTTTGGAATAGATGCAACAGATAAGAAGCTACTGCCAGATTCAAGCTTGGCGTTCCATTATTAGATAATTGCTTCTGCCGAATAACTTCCTGGCAGAACTGCGCGAGAAAGTTCAGTTCACTTGCGGTAACTCTGATGATTGGATAGTATTGCTCTGTCCTTTTTAAAGCTTCCGCATAGTTATTTTCGTCTGTTGATGATAACAATGGCAGCCCCATGCCCATTCGAACGCGAAATAAGTCAACCGTTTGATTGGTTTGCAATGTTAGCTGCTGCATCTGGTAAGGCATTAGTTCAATAATTTCACCCGCGACTAATGAAATTGACTGACGATTAATTTCAAGTCTCGCACTCCCAGCAGTAATGATGAGAAATTCCGCTTCATCCGAGAAATAAGCTGGTTGAGAAGAGCTAATTTTTTGACTCACAATAGTCAGTGCCTGTGGTTGATACTCCCCGGACAAATAATTGGCACTAACGTAGGGCATCGTATCACTCATTGTCATTCTCCTTTTGAACAATTAACCGATTTTTATTAATTAAGCGTTTTCATATTCTATTATACTAATAATGGCAAATAACCAGTAAAGGAAGTTTTAAAAATGGCTAGATTAACGGGTAAAGTAGCAATTATAACTGGTGGTTCACAAGGAATGGGCGCGTCACACGTAAAACTGTTTGTTGCTGAAGGTGCTAAAGTGGTTTTCACCGATATTAACGCGGAGGCTGGTGAGAAATTAGCTGACTCACTGGGTGATAACGCTTTATTCGTGAAACAGGATGTTAGCAATGAAGAGGATTGGCAACACGTGATTGAAACGACGATCGCTCACTTTGGTCAATTGGATATTCTTGTTAATAACGCTGGAATCACCTATGCAAAGTCGCTATTTGACGTTTCAACTGACGATTACTTAAAGATTGTCAAAATTAATCAATTAAGTGTCTTTTTAGGTATGAAATACGCGGCAGCCGAAATGAAAAAGACCGGTCACGGTAGCATCGTCAATATTTCATCAATGAATGGTCTGGTGGGTGGTGCAATCGGGTACACTGATACTAAGTTTGCTGTGCGCGGAATGACTAAGGCCGCCTCCTTAGAGCTGTCTCACTATGGAATCCGGGTCAACTCCGTTCATCCAGGCGTCATTTCAACGCCAATGATTCACCAAGGAGATACAGATGACGCCGTGAAACAGTTTGCTAAGGCGATTCCATTACAACGCATCGCAGAGCCTGAAGAGGTATCCAAGATGGTGCTGTTTCTAGCTTCAGATGACGCCAGTTATTCCACTGGTTCAGAATTCGTGGTTGATGGCGGGTTAACGGCTCAGTAAAACGTTAGTACATTGTTTGAAAGCTGATTCAGAACCGCTGAATTTTTGGTGGGAAGGTCCACCTAAGTTCAACTGAATTTAACATCCCGAAACGACTGTGGCAAAGATTCGATAACACGGTCACTAAAAAACGACTTATCGCTAAAGTCCAAAAATCAGATTTTGCGATAAGCCGTTTTTCTCTGTGGAATTAAAGCAGGAATAATCGTTATTTACACCACAAATGTACTGCCAATAAAAGAGCCGTTTCCCCGAATAACAGCTCTCTTTTGAAGCCCTTTGATCAATTTTTTCGCCAACTGATGGCTGTAGTTTCCCGATCTCGTTTAACTAACTTATTCAACTGGTTAAACAGCGGTCGTTGCTGCACGCCGTCCTGAGCGTACGTCTCGGCACTTTTAGTGTCAGTCACCGAGCGAGGAAATTGAGCCCGATAATCCAGGTTGACCGCCTCTTCATCTACCTTTTGAATCGAATAGTACCGGTTAGCAAAGTACATGACACTTTTCATCTGCGGATTGTGTGCCAGACCCATGGTATGACCTAGCTCGTGTTCTGCCACATCGATCCGTTGCTGATGGGTGTACTTGTAAGTCTTCAGTGTTGTACTGTTAAGATAAGTGTCGACTTTGGTGATCAAGTCGTCATTGTTGTAGGTGACATACGTCAAACCCGCGATACTGGCCTTTCTTTCGTTTAGTGGCATCGGAGCAATCGTGATCTGCGCTTGGGCAGCCGTGGTCAATCTGAACTGAAAGACGTGTTCGTGATTCCAGTTAGTCAGCGCTTGACGCCAGATCTGCTGATAATAGGGACTCGTGACAGTCATGCGAACGGTGGCTTCATCAGTGGCAAAACGGTAAGGCTTAACCGGCGTGATCTCGGCCTGCGCAGTGATCGCGGCGCCACAGGCTAAACCAACCAACCCAACAAACAGACATAATAATAGCTTACCTGCACTAATGAACATAGTACTGCCTCCTTTATCATTGGTTAAAACTGTCAAATAAATCAACGGATAAAGTTGGATGTACCCCAATGAGATAATATCATAGAATGTCTTAAAACCAGTTTATGATGCTTGTGAAATTGAATCGTTTAACAACCTTGCAGATAGCAGCTTTCAAAGGCTTTTTTCGTGATTTTTCGGTGACCCCAATAACCAATAAACTAACCCACCCACGAAAAAACCAACGAACCATGACACATTCACGGTGAAGGCTGCTGCAACTGCTCCCAATATTAGTGCCAAGGGTGCCCGCCAAGTATAGAGTGGCACTTGCGGTGCATAGAGATCGGCCATGGAAACTTTTTGACGTCGATGCACGTAATACTCAATCAAAATAATTGCCGTCATTGGACCCAAAAAGATGGCGTAAATATGAATAAACAGGGCTAAACCAGTAGCTGAACTATTTTGCACGAGCAACCACGGACACGTTAGTACTGCCAAGACGCCAATAATTGCGGTGGCGCCTTTTTGCGGCATCTTCAAGATCCCCGTTAGCATGTAAGTCGGCGGCATGATGTTGGCAACGGTATTGGTCGTGATCGTTCCCAGCACAATGAAAACTGAAACGATAACAGTCACGGCTTGATTGTGAAAGAGTACGGCCATGGCATTGACCGGGCTGGCGATCCCCGTAACTACCGCAATCATGGCGCCAGTTAGGATCGTTAACCCATACGCTATGCCAATGGGTAATAAATACAATAGTGCTCGTCGTCCGCTGCTAACGCCCGTTTTCAGCTCCCGTGAATAATCGGCGGCCGACTCAAAGATGGCGGTGTAATTACCAAGAAAGGCTACGATTAAACTCCAAAATGGCAGTCCCCACGTGCCTTTAGCGTGCACAAATCGTTGTTGAATCGCCAACTGGTGCTGAGTAATCAAAAGAATGAAAACACCCACCATGGCAAGCATCACCAGCGTTGCAATGAGACTATTCACAACCTTGATGGATTTAAATCCACCTAGCGCAAGTAGCACTTGCATCAGTTGAAAAATCAAAAAGGCCTGAAAAGTGTAATCCTGTCGATAACCAAAAAGAATCCGTCTAATCTGATTCAGTGCCAGCGCACCCGTCCAGCTTTGAAAACCAAACCAAACGATGGCTGGCACCCCGCGCAGAAGACTGGCAAGCTTGGCACCTTGCTGCCCGAACGATAATCTCAGTTGAATCACGTACGGTGCTCCCGTTTGATAACCGAAACGATCATTGAAGGTAAAAATCAACGAAATCAACGAAATGGCAATTATTGCAGCAGTCATCGTCTGCATCAGGTTCAACGTTGCAGCACCAGCCACGACAATCGAAGAGCCTAAGGTAATGTTGCCAATGTTGAAGCCATCACCCAGCCACATCGCCGCGTAAGCAAGCGTACCAACATGCCGTGTGTCAGTGGTCAACGGCCGTAAATCAGCGGCAACGTTATCCCACCTATCATTGCTGATGGATGGTGTCATAACGTTGCCTCCGTTCGCAGGTCGTTCGTTAAGAATTTACCAGTTGGCTCTTTACTGAACGGTCGTCCCAGTTCAAAAATCGTTTGGCCACGTAAGAGGGTTCGCGTTACTCGACTGTGAATCGTCCGGCCAACGTAAGCAGACAGTTTATTTTTATAGAATAGATCCTCATTACGTAACGTATAACTAGCGTTAGGGTCCAGCAAAACAAAGTCCGCATCTTTACCAACCGTGAGTTGCCCCTTCTGTGTCAGGCCGAATAGTTCCGCAGGACGTTGGGCTGTCAAATGCACAAACTGGGTGACGGATAACTTGCCGGATTTTACCCCCACATCGTAAAACAAGTCCACGTTATTCTGTGCCCCACTGATACCACCCCAGACTTCGAAAATATTATTGTGAGGGTCAGCCTTCATTGCTGCTGGTGCAGGTGAGTGGTCAGAGGTCACAATATCCACGTGACCAGCTTGGACTTCGTGCCAGAGGTCGGCCTGGATCTCAGGTGACCTCAGTACAGGCGCACACTTAGCTAGCGGCCCAATGCGCTTAAAATCAGCTGTCGTCAGGGTCAAATAGTGGACACAGGTTTCACAGGTCACGTCCTGTCCTGCCTGGCGCGCTCTTTGAACCTCTCGGACTGCTGCCCCAGTTGATAGGTGAACAAAGTGCAGTTTGCAGCCGGTCTGTTTAGCAATATACAGAGCTCTTCTTACTGCTTCGACCTCCACCATTGGCGGTCGAGAATCAATGTAGGCTTGAATGTCAGTATGACCCTGTGCAATTTCTGCTTCGGCTAGTCGATCCGTTAACACCGCATTCTCTGCATGCAAGGATAGTCGCAGCCCAGTCTTAGCAGTGGCTTGCATCCCCCAGTAGAGATCATAATCGTCCACGTTATGAAAATCACCAGGCGTGTCCGTCCCAGCCGTTGCCATAAAAGCTTTAAATCCCGCTGCCCCAGTAGCTGCCATCGCTTCTATTTCAGCCTGATTCCCCGGTACCAAGCCACCATACAGTGCGAAATCAACATACGATTTACCCGAGGCAATTTGGCGATGACGGTTGAATTCAGCAGCTGTCGTGCGCGCTGGCAGGGCATTTAACGGCATCACCACCATACTTGTGGTGCCACCGGCCGCCAGTGCTTGGCTGCCAGTTTGGTAATCTTCCCAGTCGCTGCGCCCCGGCTCGTTGATGTGGACGTGGGCATCCACCATACCAGGCAGTACCAGTTGCCCCTTGGCATCAATCGTTGTTACCGCAGTTAAGCCGTGATTTAACAGGTTCCCGATGGCAGCAATTCTGCCATTCTCAATTGCCAGCTCACCTTTAACGACGCTTGTCGGGGTGACAATTGCAGCATTTTTAATAACGGTCGCTACTTGCATTTGATTTCCTCCAGACACATTGGGGGCTGGAAATTGCGCAAATAAAAAGTCCATCTGAATAACTCAAATGGACTGGTAGTCTCTCGACTAATGGCGCTCCCTACGGCAGTACGAACTGCATCAGGTTATTTGGGTATCTCTCAGCTATCGCTAGCACCCCAGACCACAATGTTTTATTGTCTATTATTAAATACAATTTGGTAGATGATGTCAAGCACCACTCATGAATCCGTGGCGAATCGAGAGCTCATTCACTGAAAAAATCAGTTTACCGATCATTAACAGCATTAACTAACTGCCACAACCTTAGCGACCTTTTCCAACTTCACCTGAACAATTTTCTTTCTTAAATTATCCCAGTTTGACATTTGTAGTGGATCCGACCAGGTCACTTGCGGAATATCTCGAATACCAGCCACGAAGATATCCGACAGATAAATATCAACGTTACTGCTCAGATGATCAGCAAAAACGATGCCACCACCAAGGTTAACGCGAATCATCTGTGAAAAATAGTCCTTTGGAATTTCATTTTGAACAAAGTCCACACAGATCGTCACTTTATCTTGCATTAAACGGCTAGGAATACTGTCGATCAGCACCCGCAGATAAAAATTGGTTAAGTCAGTTTGACAACCATTTGCCAAATTGAGTTTAAAAATCGCCGTTGCTGTTCGGACTAGGTCTTTAGCCAGTAGTGTCAGTCCCGGAAAGTTGCGGGTCAGATGCTGACCATCTCTGCTTTTGACTTTATACATCTGATTAAAGTCAAAAACTAGAAATGAGTTGCTCATCTTTGCCAAATGCAAGGCAATTTGATGCCGCAATTGCTCTGAAAATTGATCCTGACTTAAGACTGGTGTGTTCGCCAGTACGCGTTCAAATTGCTGCGTAGCGTTAACAAACTGTTTTTCAAAAGTGTTGGCGACTTTCACCGGCGCGTGCTGGACGATCTCTTCACTGGCCATGAATAAAAGTAGAAAACCAACTTCAGAATCAATATCGGCTGATTCCGCATGTGGTACATTTTTAAGGTAGTAGTTCTTTAAGAATGGTAGTCTGCTATCAGGCTGTAATTTGGCTAAATGACGAATATTAACAAAATGGCGGCCTTGTAATCGTTTGTACTGAATCTGAAAGAACATCCGCAACTTTAACTGTTGACCCGGTGTGAGTGAAAGTTTAAAAGTCATGGTGATAAAATTACAGAATTTAGCAGTTTCAGTATTAATATCTGGAAATGGATTCTCAATGCCATTAAAGAAATGAGCGTAAATATTGGTCAGCTGAACTCGCTTACGCAGTTCAGGATGAACATTTAGAACTGGTGACTTAGTAGGCTGTTGATTGTCATTCAAAATTGGATCCATTTCAGCTCGAATTGCATAGTATCTTGACTGACTCAAGTAGTGTTCTTTAAGAAACTGCTGACGGGTCTCACCCTGTCGATCGACGTATTCATATTGAAAAATCTGGAATCGAAGCGAGCGTTTCAGGTATTTCAGCTGAATGGCTTGCAACAGACTAAAACTAAGGTTGTCACCGACTAACTCATTGTCTTCAAAAACCAGTCGACAACTGGTTTCTTTAAATTGATTTAGGTCTTCAATTAAACTATTTAGCAACTTATTCAAGCGATATCGCGTTAACCCCAAGTCATCTAATAGCCGTTTTATACTAACTCTCCTAGCTCGACTATGATCTAACTTCAGCAATATCTGCATTTTCACCCGATCGTCCTTCTCCAAAAACGTAAAATATTCCATTGTGGCTCCCCCTATTTCACTGTAAAACAAAACGCCGGAATCCCAACATTCGGCATTTATATTTTTCTCTGCGTAGCTTCTCCCAAAAAGCTAGTAAAAATAACTCCAACAACGATATTCTTGTTGTTTTTAATCCCAAATACAATATAATGGAACTATGGAAACTCCACAATGTGCAATTGAAGTAAACCTATTCATTAATCAACAGATAAACCAACATTGTCCAGTTTTTAAGGGAGAGTAAATGGGCGATAACTCCACTACCCAGGGGGGTTAAGTATGGGAGCTAAAAAGAGTAATCGACCAGACCGAAGAACTATTAGAACCCAGCACCAATTAAAGGAAACCTTTATTAAGATTTTAGGAGAAAAATCAATTGATAAAGTGACCGTCGCGGAACTCACTAGAGCTTGCGATATTGGGCGAGGAACTTTTTACATCCACTATAAGGATGTCTACGATCTGTATGATTCAATTGTGAGTGATAACATTGAGAATCTCACGGCAATTTTTAATCAGTATTATCCTCACGATCAAGATAATAACTTTGCACCACTTGCAGAGCATTTTGTGCATTACATCGTTGAAAACAAGCCGGTCTTTGAAGTTATGACCAATCATGGAAGCGATATCAAAGTCTTAAATCAGATTTGTGACTTGTTAATTCGTCACATTATTAATATTGAACACGATGATCCAGCTAATATGAAACAGATGGCAATCATCCAGTTTGCGGCCTATGGCATGATCGGTGTAATCGTTGATTGGCTAGTCAACAAGCCTAATGCTAGGATGGAAGATTTGATTCAAGTAATCACGACCAGTGTTGGTACGTTGAGAAGCATGTGTTTATCAGCTAAAGATTAGGCTGTGTTGATAGGATCAAGATACTGTAATATGAGTTTCCAGAAAGCTGGCTGACAGAAATCTTTTGATTTTCTGTCAGCCAGCTTTTTGAAACACCAATTAATCAATATTCACCTTGAAAAAAAGCGTAATATTCTTCACTGCATTGTTCATCTGGAACTCAGAATCGTAATAATCAAAGTGATTGCATTTGCCCAAACCAATTCTTTAGGTCCTTGAACTGCCTCGTAAAGTACCTTGACATTTTCTGGAAATGCATCACCGTCAGAATGAACTACGATTGACCGTAATGCGAATAATCAAACGCCAAACTAACAAATTCTAAGCCGTTCATTTATTTTTGATCACTAAAAACAAGATCAAAGTTCCTTCTATGAGTAATCAAGAAAGTTTCTCCTCCAAAAATCACCAAAAAAATGACCTCATAGTGAAGGCCAGTTTAAGTTAGACGTCAAGTCGGTCATCTCTAGATAATAAAAAAGCCCCCCACCACCCAGACAGAATCTGAGTAGTGGGGAGCCTCTTTCGTTTAAACACTGAGGGAGAGTTTTTAAACGGGAGATAACTGTAACTAAATTTTACAGTTGCTTACGACGCTTTTCTGCACCAGCTAAGCCAAGCAGTCCTAGAACACCGCCTAACAAGCCAAGTGTTGCGACGCCATCAGCAGATTGTTCGTTCGTTTGTGGCAAATCAGCTTTCTTGGCTGCTTCACTCTTCGACGAAGTCATAACCTTGGTACCATTTGCGGCACTCTTGTCACTAGCAGTGTTGCCACCGTTTGACGTAGCTTGTGCTGCTACTTCACCTCCTTTACCACTATTAGCAGTCGCACCAGTGGTCGTGGAGCCAGTCGTAGTACCAGTGGTACTAGTTGAGGTATCGTTGCCGCCGCCACCATTAGTATTGGTGTTGGTGTTCGTGTTCGTATTGGTCGTGGAGATGCCGCCACCAGGATTGGTAGTGGTGTTGTTAGTAGTGCTGCCACCTGGGTTGGTGTTACCACCAGGATTGGTATTGCCGCCTGGGTTAGTGTTACCACCTGGGTTGGTGTTACCACCAGGATTGGTATTGCCGCCTGGGTTAGTGTTACCACCTGGGTTAGTGTTACCACCTGGGTTGGTGTTGCCACCTGGGTTGGTGTTGCCACCTGGGTTAGTGTTACCACCTGGGTTGGTATTGCCGCCTGGGTTAGTGTTACCACCATTGGTCTTATCGCTGTAATTTACAGTGACACTGCCACCACCAGGAAGTGTGAAGGTAACCGTGTTGCCATCAGCATTAACGGTGTACTTAGTGCCATCAGAAGCGGTTCCTGTAGCACCCGGCTTCAAGTTCTTCACTTGTGTGCCATCTGGCAAGGTTAAGGTAACTGTACCGTCACCGTTTTGAGTAACCGTGTAGTTCCCAGTTGGTGTTTGAGTCGTGGTGCTTGTACCACCCTTGTCACCGTTGACGTTAACATTCACGTTAACAGTCACACTGTTACTGTTGGTTGAACCCTTCGATGGATCCATTGTGAAGGTCGTGCCATCTGGCGTAGTAAAGGTAACTGTGCCATCTGGGTTGATCACGTACTTCGTACCATCTGGCAAAGTACCCTTGTCACCTGGCTTACCTGTTTGGGTACCACCTGGCGTAGTAAAGGTAATCGTACCATCTGGGTTCTTAACAACCGTGACAGTGGTGTTCTTACCATCTTTACCAGGGATAACAACAACTGTGCTTTGTCCACCATTACCTTCTTGACTGCCATTACCATAGTAGTTGTTAGTAATGTAAACATTGTTGCCAGTAGTTGAACCCTTGGAAGGATCAATCGTGGTGGTTGAGCCATCAGGATTAGTGATGGTCAAAGTGCCATCAGGGTTAACCGTGTATTTACCGCCATTCGGCAAGGTTCCCGTATCACCCGGCTTGACAGTCTTTGCGCCATCAGGGAGGACAAGTGTGTAAGTGCCGTCAGGATTCTGGGTGTAGGTAATCGTTGCGCTCTTACCATCGCTGCCAGCAGGCAATACAATCGTGGTCGTCTTCGAACCATCAGTCCCATAGTAGTTGTTGATGGTCGTGTTACCACTGTTCGTATTGTTATTATTGCCGCCACCATTGTTCGTTGTGCTTGAAGCACCCTTGCTTGGGTCAATGGTGAAGTGTGCACCGGTTGGCGTGGTGATCGTGATCGTGCCATCTGGGTTAACAACGTAGGTTGCACCATTTGGTAACGAACCAGTATCACCTGGTTTAACGGTTTGAGTTGAGCCATCTGGCATGGTCAAAGTAATCGTGCCATCTGGGTTCTTCGTAACCTTGACTAGGATACCACCGTTACCGTCCTTGTTAGTAACAAAGACAACGGTTGTTTCACCAGTTGCAGGGTTCGTGTTGCCTGAACCGCCATTGTTGTTGATGTTGATCTCGTGGTTAGTCCCATCCTTTGGATCAACAGTGAAGGTTGAACCATCAGGATTGGTGAAGGTGATCGTGCCATCTGGGTTAACAACGTAAGTGGTGCCATTTGGCAAGGTACCCTTGTCACCTGGTTTAACTTCCTTAGTTGTGCCATCTGGCATGTGGAGGATGACGCTGCCGTCACCAGTCTTTTCAACGGTGATAATTGACGTAGCACCGTCCTTGCCATCAGCACCCTTTTGACCAGGGAGAACAATCACTGTGGTCTTGCTGTCACTAGCAGTTGGTTGACCAGAATCCTTGTTAGGGTCAACGGTGTAACTGTTGCCCTTAGCATCGGTAAAGGTGATCGTACCATCTGGGTTAACAACGAAGCTACCACCAGCTGGGTTCGTGTGACTTGAAGTGTCGCCTGGTTTAACGGTTTCAGTCGTGCCATCTGGGAAGTGGAAGGTTAATGAACCATCGTTGTTCTTAGTGACCGTGATGCCACCGTTTTGACCAGGGATGTTAATGATAATTGGTTGAACAGTCGTGGTCGTTGAACCGCCATTATTGGTAGTCCCCTTGCCGCCATTTTCCAATGACTTCAAGTTTGAGTTAGGGTCCCGAGGGTTAGTACCATTCAATAATTCTTGGAGGTCTGAATCGCCATCACCATCGGTATCTTTGCTATCTGGGTTAGTACCAAGGATTTCTTCTAGATAATCAGGAATGCCATCACCATCAGTATCCTTGGCGCTGTTACCAGTACTCGTGCTGCCGTTGCCGTTGTTGTTGATCGTAATTTCGTGGGTTGTCCCAGCATCTGGATCAATCGTGTAAGTCTTACCATTTGGATCCGTAAAGGTAATCGTACCATCAGGGTTGACGACGTATGATCCGCCACCATTTGGTAAGGTTCCTTTATCACCAGGCTTAACCGTCTTGGTTGTGCCGTCTGGCATGTGGATAATGATGCTACCATCAGGAGTCTTTTCAACCGTGATGATTTGATCAGGTGCATCCTTGCCATCAGTACCATTTTGCCCAGGAATTACAAGTACAGTTGTCTTGCTCTCTGGGTTAGTGGCTTGACCGGTTTCCTTTGATGGATCAACGGTGTAAGTCTTACCGTTCTTGTCAATAAAGGTGATCGTGCCATCTGGGTTAATGACGAATGAACCGCCATCAGAGGTAGGATGACTCGAGTTATCACCAGGTTTAACAGTTTCAGAAGTGCCATCTGGGAAATGCAGGATGAATGATCCGTCATCACCCTTGGTAATGGTGACACCGTCTTGGTCTGAACCTGGCAAGTTAACGATGATCGGTTGACTCTCGGTACCAGTTGTCCCGTTCGTACCAGTAGTTGCACCATTGCCATCGACATTAATGATAATTGTGTTGCCCTTGCCATCAGAACCGTTATTCATCGTCTTGTGATTTGAATTAGGATCCCGAGGGTTAGTACCGTTCAGAATTTCTTGCAGGTCAGTGTCACCGTCACCATCCGTATCAACGGAGTCAGGGTTCGTACCGATCTTAATTTCAAAGCTATCTGGAATCCCATCACCATCAGTATCAACTGGTGTTGCTGTGGTACCAGTGGTGCCGCCATTGTTAACTGTAATCGTGGTTGAAGCACCCTTGCTTGGATCAGTAGTAAAGGTCTTGCCATCTGGTGTGGTGAAGGTAATGGTCCCATCTGGGTTAACCACGTACTTCGTCCCATCAGGTAAGCTGCCAGTATCACCTGGTTTAACCGTCTTGGTTGTGCCGTCTGGCATGTGCAAGATGATATCGCCACTTGGTGTCTTTTCAATCAATAAGGTCTGATCAGCACCGTTAGTCCCGTTAGCACCATCTTTACCAGGAATCGTGATGTAGGTAACCAAACTGTTTGGTTGCGTTGTACCAGTCGACTTGTTGTTCGGGTCGATGGTGTAACTGTTACCATCACTGTCAGTAAAGGTGATCGTGCCATCTGGGTTGACCTTGAAGTGGGTGCCATCTGAGGTTGTGTGGTCGGTGTTGTCACCTGGCTTGATCGTTTGAGTTGAGCCATCTGGGAAGTGGAAGGTCAAGCTGCCATCAGCACCACGGTCAACCGTAATCCCTGAATCCTTGCCACTCTGACCTGGTAAGACGATAGTGATCGGTTTGTTGCTATCACTAGTGCCACCCTTGTCAGTCGAGGTTGAACCACCAGGATTAGTGTTACCATTGGTGTTCGTGTTAGTGTTCGTCACGTTAATGGTGATTGGTTGACCAGCATTCTTACCAATCTCTTTAGGATCAATGGTCTGTGTGTGACCATCTTTATCAGTAAAGGTGATCGTGCCATCTGGATTGATCACAAATGAACCGTTTGAATTAGTTGACGGATTACCCTTAGTCAACGTCTCAGTGTGCCCATCTGGATAGGTAATGGTGTATGTCCCATCGCCGTTGTCTACCAGTGTGACTTGAACAGCTGGGTTCTTAGTCTGTGACTGCGTATAGTACATTACGTCAATGTTACCGCCACCAGAAGGAATGTTGTAGCTCTTCAGTTGGTTGGCATTCGGCTTGTACCAAGTGTTGCCGGCCGCATCCTTATAAGTTGCTGCTAAACCACTTGCGTCAACATCGTCACCTGGCTTACCAGTTAAGTTAGAACTTGTTGAACCAGCCAGTACATTACCGCTGTCGTCTACGGCATCGATGGTGTAAGTGACGTTGTTAGCACTTGTTGAAGGGTTGGTTGTCTGACTGCCACCGTTAGCATAAACAACCTTAACAATACCACCCAATGCATCCAAAGTCTTTTGATTTGGAACCTTCCTAGTCGAAACATCAGGTTTGTTCCAGGTAGTGGTCGTTACAGTCCCATCAGGATTGTTAACAGTGGTAGTGTATTGGTCGTTTAAACCAGTTGTATCCAAAGCGGATCCTGGATTACCAGTCTTCCCACTAACAGTTCCCAAAACGTTTCCAGCTGAATCAACAGCTTCTACAGAATAAGTAATACCAGTAGGAGTCGTTTGACCAGCAAGCGTAATTTTGGCTGCTTTTGGTGCAACAACATTATAGGTAGCATTAGCTTTCGCTGCAGCATCTTTAACAGCGTTTGCTAGCAGAGTTTCACCAGTAGAACTCAAGGCATACGTATTATCTGCGTTGACCGTAAAGTCATCGGAAGTAAATGTCGGCATAGCAATACCAGAAACACCGGTCTTATCAGCATCAGAATCAGTTGAACTAGGAGTAATAGTTAAAAGACCTGAACCGCCAGGATTGGCTGTAAGATAATCATTAAGAACGTCTTGGGCAGTTTTTTCAGTGGCTGTCCCCGTCAAATCTTTCAGCGTGGCAGTACCAATCACGGTATTTGTGGTAGTGGTTGTACCTGGAGTATTAGTAATCGCTCCACCTAGCTGGATAATTGATTGATCAACATCATACTGTGATGCATTAGGATTAGCCAGCAGGTTCTTAGCACGGGTTACTTGGTCAGCGGTACCTTTATTAGTACCATTCACAAGGTCTTGTAATTGCGATTTATCAACATTTTGATAAGCAATCGTTGTTGATGAGTCCATGCTTTGCTTGAAAAGAACCGTGTTAGTTGCAATGTTTTCACCAACAAATTGACCTGCAGCGGCACCATCCGCCTTCAAGTCTGGGTCAGTCCAAGTAATTGGGAAGGCCGCATTAATTGTCGAACCACCAAGAGTACCTGAAATAGCTTCACCAATTGCACTGCCACCGACGTTAGTAACGCCAGAAACGGCATCAGTCAGAGCCTTCACGATTGGATCAGCAACGCCTTTAGCTGCAACATTTAAAGCAGTTTTAAGTGCTCCTGTAGTTAAACTACCAAGTCCACTTGAGTTCTCAGCAGTTAAGACATCAATCGGTGCCTTACCATCATATTGTTGCGTATCTGGAGAATCTACACCTTGAATATAATGGAACGTGTTGGTCCCGGCAAATACACCTTCGATACCATCTTGAATACCAGTGATCCAACCGTTAATGTAATCCTTAAGCATGTTACCAATAGTTGTGGCGACATTCGCATTAGTAACGGCTTGATAAACGGTTTGTGTAACAGTCTTAGTAGCAGTTGGGTTATCAGATGTTGGTGCTGGAATAGTGGTTTGTTGTGAGGTGCTTGTAACCGGAACAAGTACTGTCGCTGCAACACCACCAGCCATCAAAGTTTTACCGAAATTATTTAATTCAGTAATTTCATCCTGAACGTTTTGCAGAGATGCTTTATAGACATTATCAAAGTTGTCATGATGCATGCCTACTAAACCAGCAGCGCTTGTTACAGCTGATATAACTGAACCTGCATCGCCAACCAAGGAATTACCAGCACCACCGGCCCAGGTGCTCAATTGATTAATAGCATCGGTAACCGTTTTAACAACGCCACCAACGGTTGCATTAGCATTCAACGAAACCGTTTCAACGGCCATGTTATTAAGCTGTGTACCAACCGTGTATTTATCTTTATCACTGCCAATGGTACCGTAATCAGAATCCACAATTCGGAATTGTTCATGGGTCCCTTTGTCGCCATTGTCAGTATCAACGTCTTCAATCGTAATACCAACCGGCGTCTGTTCAATGACGCGCCACGTACCCACTTTAAGTGAGGAAGCTAAATCAGATGGCACAGAGAATGAAGCACCGTTTGTACTGTTCCCAACAAGTGAAGCTTGAACAACTGCAGGAGCTGAACCATTGGCGTAAATAACTGCATAACGTGTAGTCGCTTTAGTTGGGTCAGTCTTAGCAGCGACGACGTCCAATTGATCTGAACTGATGGCATCCTGGTCATTAAGTTGATCAGCGGTCCCAGCCTTCGCCTTAGTGTTTGGATAAACACTATCAAAGTTCATGTCCATGTTGTCGTTCTTCGCATCATTACCATTTGTATTTGGTGATGAGAAGTTTGTACTATCGGTACCATCGGTCTTAGGCGCATTATTCGTATCTGGCGCTGTCTTTGCACCATCGTAAACAGTAGCATAACTTGTGTCAGGGTTGGCGGCATCCCCACGCTTCTGCGAAGCATTAGCGGTGTTGATTAAACCGTCAGCACTCTTAGAGTCACCTAATTGTGCAGTGGCACTATTGTTAGCTTGAGCTTTATTTCCACCACCAAATAACTGACCATTCACAAGAGCATTCGAAGTATCTGTCGATGCATTAGCTCCATCTGGTGTGTTGATTGGTTGAGTAGTCGTCGTATCACTAATAGTCGGTACGCTGGTCTGAGTAGTTGTCGTAGTGGCCTTGGTGATATCACCTGGCTGAGCCTTTGCCTGATCATTAGTGCTACCAGAATTAGGTGTACCTGAATTACCATCAGTAGGCGCAGCAGTCGGTGCAGCTTGAGCTGGCGTAGCAGCCTTAGCTGATGTGTCAGTAGTTGCAGCTGGCGTAGCAGCCTTAGTTGTCGAAGCAGTAGTTGGCGTCGTAGCAACTGGCGCAGCGGTTGTTTGTGACTTGGCTGCTGCTCCCTGCACAGCAGTCGTTGTCGGTTCGTTGTTAGTTTCCTTAGCTGATGCAGAAGCTGGTGTACTAATCAGCGCAGCACCAATTGAGAAAGTCGCGATCCCGGCAAAGAGCCAAAAACGTCCTGCCTTATACATCCGGTAGTGTAGCTTAGATGATTCATTCTCTAAAGCTAACTTCCGGTTCTGTTTGGAAAGATTTTTAGAACCTCGTCCCATAAAAATATGCCTCCCTAAATTTGAAAATCCATAAAAAAATACAAGCATCAATGTACCTGTGCTATGCACACCCTTACAGTATCAAAATTGCCCTCAAAAATAGCCCCATTTTCCGCGAAATATTACAGAATATTGAAAGCGCTTTTTAAAAATTCAGGAATTATTCTGGTCGGTTCCTGATTTTTCAGAAAGTTTGGGGTAATTCCACCAAAATAGCAATTTCTTCCAAATTTAGATACAAAAATAACCCAGAAACGGCCTTAATGGTCATTTCTGGGTTATTTAATCTTCACGTGTATTTTAAAACAAAACTTACTTTTGAACCGAACTGATCAATTTCTTGACTGCCTGAGTCTGGAACTGTGCTTGCAGCTGCTTTTGCAACTTCGCTTGGTCGGCTTTCGACATCGTCGGATCCTTAGTCATTGCAGCAGTCATACCCTTAGTGATAAAGGCCTTAGCCTGTTGCTTTAACTGAGCCTGGTAAGTCTTACTCTTCATTTGCTTCTGGAGGGCTTTCGACTGAGCCACACTCAATACCAGCCAGTTTTTATTGACGTACAGCTTATTAGTCCGCTTGACGTACTTGTGGTTCTCACCAGTGAAGCCAAACCAAATCTTAGCCGCATTACTCTTATACCGCCAACGAGTGACCGTGGTTGTCATCCGCGTCGTGCCACTAGTTTTGACCACTTTGTTATGCGTGGTGCTACTAGTTTGCGTATGCGTGGTCTTCTTAGCATTAGCTGAATTTTTATAGACGTAAACTTGGTGCTTGTTTTGAGTCCCAATTGGTTGATAAATCAGCATCGACATCGACTTATTTGGGCTAACTGAATAGATATTCTTTGTAGTTGTTGTCGTGTATTGTTCCAAACCAAAATGGTTCTTCCAGTTGTCGACTGCGTAGTAGCTGGAAACGATCAGACCAATAACCGATAAAGCGGTCAACGCGAGCGACCAGCCATTATTGCTGATATAGATGAAGCAAGCAAACGATAGTACTGTGAAAACTCCGATGGCAATTAAAATCATTTCTCTTCACCTCCATCAGCAACTGGGTAGTCACTAGCACTTCCTCGATTCTTCATGAAGAAGGCGGTGATCAATGCCAGAACACAGAAGATGGTAGCAATAATGAAGGCAGCATGATAACCACTCAACGTTGCATTGATTGCTTGATCCTTATATGACAGTGGATTGGTCTTCAACAGACTCTTGCCTGGCATATTGTTGTTTGTGACGTTGGTCAAGATACTGATCAAAACGGCGGTCCCAACGGAACTGGCAATTTGCCGCTGCGTGTTATTGACGGCGGTCCCATGACCAATCAGGTTAACTGGCAAGGCGTTCATACCAACAGTGGTTGAAGGCATCATAGCCATCGCGATCCCAAACATCCGTACGGCATACAGCACAACGATATAAGCAGTTGGCGTATCCTTAGTAATGAAGATAAATGGAATTGAACCAAGGGTCAGTAATAACATCCCCATGATGGACAGCCGTTTAGCACCGAAGCGGTCGACAGCACGACCGGTGATCGGGCTCATAACCCCCATCATTAACGCCCCGAACAGTAACGTAAGTCCGGAATCGAAGGCCGACATCCCCTTAACGATTTGCAGGTAGAGTGGAATAACCATTTCAACACCAACCATGGCCATCATTGACACGGAACTCAAAATAGCTGAGATCGTGAACGGAATTGAACGGTAAACGCGCATTTCCAAGAATGGGTGTTTCATCTTTAATTGACGCCATACGAATAGCGCAACAAAAATGACACCAACGATTAGGAAGCCGATAACTGTGGCACTGCCCCAGCCGTCGTTACCCACACTGGAGAAGCCATAAAGAACACTACCAAAGCCAATCGTAGAAAGGATGACGGAGAGAACATCGATACCCTTCTTATTAGTAGGAAGAACTGGATGCATCCAGATAAAGCTGGCAACCAAAACGAGTGCCATGATAGGAATGATCATCCCGAACAAATCACGCCAACTAAAGTTATCAATGACCCACCCAGAAAGTGTTGGGCCAATGGCAGGTGCCAGACCAATAACGATTCCGGCAACCCCCATGGCAGTCCCACGACGTTCCGGCGGGAAAATTGAAAGCATGATCGTTTGCAGCAGTGGCTGGGTAATCCCAACACCAACACCTTGAATCAAACGACCAGTAAGTAAGACACTAAAATTCGGTGCAATATAGGCAACGACAGTCCCGATGAAGAAAATCGCCATTGCTGAAATGTATAACCACTTCGTATTAAAACGAGTACTCAACCATGCACTAACAGGGATCATGATCCCATTAACCAGCATGAAGCCGGTAGTTAACCATTGAACGGTCGCCGTTGATATGTTGAACGCGTTCATGATGGTTGGAAATGCAGTGGCAAGAATCGTTTGATTAAGCACTGTACAGAAAGTCCCAACAAGCAAGATGATGATCATCATCGTCCTGCTGTAGTGCTTTCCGTTCATATCAACCGCTTTGTTCACGAATTAAAACCCTCTTTTTTTAGATTTCTTTTTTAAACGACTGAAGACAACTATAATAACGTTTAAGTTATTTGTCAACTATCTTGACAAATTTATTTCATAATATATACTGGTCCTTATGAAATCGGCTAAGGCTGTAATTAAATATAACAACTCGAAACCTATTAGATAGGCAAAAGAAAACCGTTACAATTAATTTTTAATGAGAGAAGAGGCAACGTTTTGAACACTGAAGAACATGAACAGCTCTCTGAGTTCACACAGGGTATGGAATGGCACTTAGGGATCGGGGACGTTTCTGCGGCGACTGGCGTCTCACAGAGCCAACTGAGGTACTGGGAACAAAAGGGTTACATTAGTAGTGAGAAAGAACACGGCCAAAACCGCAAATACACGTATGCTATGCTGGTTCGAGTCTTTATGATTCGAAACGCTATGCAGGAGGGTTTTACACTCGCTGCTGCTGCTAAACGGGCGAACCAACATAAAGAAACCATGAACTTGTTGAAGAAAGCCATGATCGACCGTTTCCAAGGGATCGACGAAATCGATGGTTGCAAGGCAATCGACATGGGTTATGTGAATCAACACCAGACTGAACGACTATACCTGGTTCTCAAAGAAGACGGCACCGATATTAAACTGGTACCAACTTCAAAGTAACGTGAGTCTTAAAAAAGCCCAACCACTAGTCCAGAACGCTGGTGGTTGGGCTTTTTTGATTATCTTGTGACGGTAATGTCACCATCGGAACTTGTTAATTGATACCTAGCTGGTGCTTGCCGACCATAGTGGTAGCGAGAAATACCATAAACGTTGACGTCCCCATCTGAAGAATAAGTTGAAATGGTATTCGACTGTTTCTTCGGAATTTTAGCATCAATATCGCCCTCATCAGTTTTGACTTTGAAAAATCGGCGAACTAATTGATCTTTGAAGGAAACATCACCTTCCGAGTTGGTAATTTTAACGTCCCGCCAACGATTATGATCAAGGATCACGTCACCGCTGCCTGATTGAATGTGGCTGTTTGCCCGGTTGATTTGACTATTTCGAACCGTCAAATTACCTTCCGTATCTACGTTGAGACCTTGCCCCAAATTGGCGTGTTCCAAAGTCAGGTCACCGTATGAATGTGCAGCCACGACTAGCTTTTTAGCAATGGAGGCGTCCACCAACCGCAGATTACCATCACCACTATTAGTCACCCGTTGGAACTTTAAATGGTCGGCAACAACATTAGCGGCACCAGAAAGATTCAGACGTTTGATTTGCGTCGACTTAGGTACGGTAATAACGACTGCATCAGAGTGGTGAGCCGTGCTGAACTGACCAAGAAAATCATGATCGTAGGGGTGATTTGTCACCGTTAGCTGGTGACCCGAGACCTGAGTATGGATCCCAGCACTTTGACTAGCGTGGACGACCACCCTAGCAGTTGAACCCCGGCGAATCGTAACGGCGCCAAAGTCTCGGAATGCTTGTCCCTTGATATTCACAGTATCCACTTTGCTGATTGATTGGCTCTGACTGACCGGGTCATCAATTTTCAAACCATCGTGCCAATAAATTGGCCTTAAACCTCCCTTACCCAAGCCAATTGCCAGCATGACACCGCCAATGACAAAGATAATGAGGCCCGCAAAAAAGGTCTTTTTCATTTTCGATCCCGCCTTTCTTCTGCTCGGTTTCGCCGCGATAATTTACCGTATAACCAACGGCTGAAGCTTAGAACAACGTGGACTAGGCCTCGAATGAGCCAGTTAAAGAAGGGAATCATAGCAATAAAGATACCCACAACTGCTAAGCCGCCGCCGAAATAAACTAATCCGGTACTCAAAGATTGACCGATCACACCAATGCCCGCAAATAAAGCCACGAGGCCGCCAATCAATACACCAATAACGGTTGCTACAATGGCCAAAATGAGACTAAACACCCCGATTAACACACCAAAAAGTAAGGCCACTGCACCAATTGCTAGTGGGATCGTGACTGGTGTCGAAAGGATACCCAGAATGATCAGCCAAATTGTTCTAACCGAGCCTGGTTTGTGATGGGATGAACTGCTATTTCTGATTGGTGAATCTAATAAACGAATCGAATAATCTGCGAGTACTTTACGAGCCAAGTGCTTTGGCGAACCCAACTCATTGACTGCAGAATCATAGGTTTCAAACCCACCATCCTGCAAATATTCACTGTAAAAGTTCACGACTTCCTCGCGCTCTTCAGCACTTAGTTGCCCCAGATAAGCCTTGAACTCTGAGATATATTTATCCATTTTGCTTGCCATCCCCTAACATTGAATCGATCCCCTGCCTGAAAGTTTGCCATTCTTCTTGAATCGTTTTTAATCGCGTTCGACCATCCGGTGTAATTTGATAGTAACGGCGGTTCCGGCCTTGATATGGCTCATCGTAAGTCGTTAACCAACCGTTTTTCTTTAAGCGTCGCAGCACCGGATACATCGTCGACTCGGAAACTGAAATCACTTGCTGAACACGCTGGGTCAGTGCATAACCGTAATAATCCTGCTGTGATAAGATTGCGAGCACACTGCCATCCAGTAATTCAGAACTGACTTGAATCGCCACCTAGCTTACCTCCCTATAATATTATATATCGTATAATATGATTACAGATGTAGTGTATTCGATTTGTGATTAATTGTCAAATAGAAGTTCAAAAATCGATATAATAAAAAGCTGTTCGTTCGCTTGAAAAGGAACGAACAGCTCTCGATTTGTTCAAAATATCACCTATTGATAAAGCTTTAACAAACATATCTGTAATCAATTTGACCTTTAAATTAAGTAGAGATTGATTTTTTAAAATGTCATCGGTTCCTGTCACGCATTTAGGACTTTATTCACACTTTGAATCCGTTCCACGGTTGATGGTGACGTTGGCTGTATCGTGTTAGGCCCGTGCGTCTTTTAAGTTCCCATTCAAATATGTGATTTCGCTTGTAACGGCTCAATTTTGACGCTTGTTTACCCATTGTAATCCTTATTTAATGGTTATATAATATTGGTATATTTAAGGGTTTAAAAGGGTCAAAAGGAAGATTTATTTAGGGGGAATATCGAAATGCTCAAACAGACGATTAAAAAACTGGCTTTAATTACCCTTAGCACTGGTTTATTTGGTGCTAGTGGTCTCGTAGCTAATCCCAATTATTCGGTTACGGCTGCTGCCAAAACTAAAGCCGCGAAAGTCTTAAACTATCAGAGTATTAAGCACGTTCACGTTCACGTTAGCAAAGGCGCGATCTATTCTAGTGCCAAGCTGACCCGGGTTGCTCATTATGCCAAAAACTACTCGCATACTACGTTTACTACCACTAATCAAGCCAAAGTAAAGAATGCCAATGGCAAAGTCGCGGTCTATCAGTACATCAAGGCGGGGTCCGTTCACGGCTGGATTTGGCACAGCTACGTTAAAAACGGAAATGCTCCAGCTAAGACAGCTACTCCGGCTGTTCAAAAGACCAGCAGCAAAGCTAAGCTGGCCAACCCCAAGACCTTCAATCAGCTTTGGGAAAAGAAGTACATTGTGGACAACAAGTATAACTTAGCTGAATATTCAGTTCATTCTAAGATTTCAGCTGGTATGACTGCTGCTTTAAGAAAGATTGGGGTCAAGGTAACGTCTTACTGGCACATTGACCGTCATGGTAATACTTGGAATTATATGACTAACGGCCATCGGATTTATACAGGCGGTACTGCTAAAGGCAGTGTTGAAGTTATTCCAGGTATCCGGTCCTTAAATGATAACTTTACGAATAATACTAAGCATTGGAAGCTCTACTTTGTTTCGGGTAATGGTTACTTCCCTAAGGAGAATTCTTCCTTGTACTATGAAGATGACAAAGGGAATCCAATTCCAGTTGCTAACGCTAAGAAGGGTTATACACATTTGGACAGTTTAGGGGCTGACCCTGCAATGTATTCGGTTACTCATATTAAGGGTGTATCCGGTTCATCTAGTGACGCTACCTTAGTTAGTAAGAAGCATAAGATTATGATTAATTTCCCAGCTATTTCAGTACAAAATGAACCAAATTGGAACCTTAATTTTCGGGACCAAAAGTAAATTATCTAGTTTTAAGAACACCTTTCAAGGTGTTCTTTTTTTATCGGCTTAACCAACTTGAAGCCGTTTCGCCGTTCTTCTATACTATAACCAGTAATTAGTCGCGCCCGCAAATGACTAATTCACCTACCTTAACCATTTTTGGAGGTGCTAAAAAGTGTTGTTTATGGATAATATTTTGATATTATCGTCAACTAAACAAAAAGTGAGGTGTGATACTTGAAAAAAGAAACTATAAGTCGCCGGCTCTTTGCCAGTGCTTTATTAGCCTTTGGTGGTTTAATCGGTGGCGGTACGGCCTTAGTGGACAGTAGTAAAGTTGTCCACGCGGATACCTCTAAGTTGACTAGTGTCTCGACTGCCGCTGGTAAGAAATACGTTAAACCTGGAACGGTGGCTGGGACTTCAACGGTCAATCCGAATTCAATCTGGGATTTTTCCTATAGTGGTAAGAGTGCCTCAGCTATTTTTAAATATGGTAGTAAAGCTGGCTTAGACTTTAAAGTTACTACCCACCAGCCAGGGCATCATCTTCAAAACCTATCGATGAGTACTGGAAATGACGCAGGAATTGTGGCTATGACTTGGTCTGGTAACCCTTCAAAGCTAAAAGGTAAAAAACCTTACGCGGTTTATCAAACAAAAACCTTAATGCCTAACGGTAAAAAAATGGCTATCAAACTAGAAGTTGATGCTTCTGGCTCGCACTATAAGCCATATACAACTAAATCGGTTGCCATTTCATTCCGGTATGATAAAATTGGCTTCCTAGAATCTGGGTTTACCCAAGTACCAGTCCGCTATATTGTCGGCTATATTAATAGTGGCAAGTTCAAGGCGTTAAGCGCGTCGTCCGCCAAACCAATGTCTGGGTTTTACTTTACCATTCAAGATTTGGATGAATTACAATCAGCTTATTTACCATCATCGGAATATGGTAAAATTGCTAACATTTCAACTTGGTCTAATTCCAATTTACGGGCCGACCGTGAAGATGGTGGCTTTAAGGTCATGGACCCTGACGATGTCCAAGCTTCGGATTCGTTTCCTAATAAGACTCGTAACTGGGTAACCTTTGTGACTAACAGCAGTGCCCTAAGTAGTAATGGGATCGAAGTGGTCTTTGGTCGTAATTATGCCCAAGTTTGGAGCGAAGCAGGAAAGAATACGCCTAATGCCGGGGTTGGCACGACCTGGCCGAGTAATTTAAACGGTAATGAATTATTCGACTTTGCGCATTACCTACCGTTTACCGTTGAGCAAAATGCCCCTGCCAAGTGGGTTGCTAATGGTTCCAAAGCCGGCATTGAAGCCCAGAATAAAAATGACAACTATGATAAGAAGAAACTCGACTCGAAACAACCTAATATCAAAACGTCTACGGGGAAAACTGGCTATCAAAACACCTTAACGAAATTAAGCCAAGCTTACCATTACGATATTTTATTCTCGGTACCACCGCAGACCGTTGCTGGCGGCAAGCAACCGACTGATATTAGTTCATTTACCTTTAATGATACGTTGCCAAAGGGTTTAAAAGCCACCACCGTAACCATTTATGATCAAACTACGGGTAAATCAATTGCTACTAGTAGTATAGCCTCTAGTTCTTCGGCGCGTTTCAAACGGCCCAAGATCAGTGACCAAAAGATTTCGGTCGAAGCCAATGTCAAAGCTTCATCGTTGTATGACCATCAATACATAGCAAAAATTTCGACGCTAAGCTATCAGCAGAGAAATATCATTTACAACTGACTTGAAAAAAGGTAGAACCCAATGGAGTCCTACCTTTTTTATTTATTTAGTTCTATTAAACCTATCACGATAAATATAATAATGAACCTGGTCGGAATACCACTCCTGTTTACTCCGGTCATATCTTTTTTGAGTTTATTGACTTTCAAAGACTAAACCAGCGGCGCTATTTTTTCAAAGGCTTCTCGATTAATTAAATAGTATTTTTCATTAATTCCTTTTAAGTTCTGAGACTTAAAAAAACGCTTAATTTTATGTAGTTGAACAGCATACTTTTCAATATCTTTCGTTAAATATTTAGCAATATAGCTACCCCGACGCCCCACATCAACTTTATCAATTTTTTCAATAAAAAGATAACCGTTTTGCCAGAGCTTAGTTAACTTTGCCACTGGTATATAGGGAAAATCAAATAAAATTAAATGGTAATGAATTCGCTTCGAAACTGGTTGGATTTCCCAACTAGCTAAATATTTTAATTTCCCTTGAAAATCATAACTAAGATACCTACGAAGTCGATTAATAAACAACCAAAACAAGTGATTGGCTTTTTTTATTTTCCTCATGCGTTAAAATTAAAGTTTCCCATATTCGTTCCCAGTGCCATTTCATTTTAAAATGAAAGCGCTATAATTGAGGTACTAAATAATTGGAGGCTATCGCTATGTCAACAAAAGATACTTACAACAATGTTCTTGAAAAGGCAGCAAACTTGGAAGTTGCTACCGAAACTGTTTCTGGTCACGTGCCGAACGTTCGGACAGTGAACTACGTTTATTTCCCAAATGAATCTGCTAACACCATTTACTTTATCACGTCAAAAGATGCTAATAAGGTCAAAGAAATTACCGCTAACAACCAAGTTTCCTTTACCACTTCACCATCGGAAGCCGGCACTGTTCGCGTTACCGGCGCAACAGCTACGGATGCCAATGACAAGAAAGATGAGATCTTCACCGAAATGACGAAGCGCTACTCTGATTTCCAAATGGACGATCAAAAAGCTCGCGACGGCATGCAGGCATATGGACTGACCTTCACAGAAGCTGAAGTTATCGGCGCTGATGGTGGCAAAGTAGAGTTTTAATTTGAATCACACAAACTGAGTATGATCACTTCAGTTTAATCATGGCACCGAATGATCAATTTCGCTGCTATGTAGTTAGAGTTGATGGGCAATTGCCTGTCAGCTCTTTTTTAATTCTAGAATAGGCACACAATCTGGGCATCAGACTGTCGCATATTTTGCCCTTCCATTCCAGAAGTCAAAGGCGGGATGGTGTGTAAATTAAAAGAAGCAACCAGCTTCCCACCAAATGGGAAACCGATTGCTTCTTCAAATTAGAACTAAATTCAATTACAGTCTGTTAGTCTTCTTTACGAGATTTGCGCGCAAGTCCAAAGACGCTCAAAGCACTTAGAAGTGCCAATCCGATCACTGAAGAAGTTGCAGTTTGAGTATCACTAGTTTGCGGTAACTTAGTCGCCTGGGAGGTACTCTTTTGTCCGTTGACAGCAGTGCCATTGTTGCTGGCCTCACTAACGGCTTTGACATTTGCCGTGGCATTGCTGGTCGAAGTCGTCACACCGTTTTGACCATTTGTCACATTAATCGCTGAACCGCCATTAGTAGTCGTTGTTGTCCCGCCACCATTATTGGCGTTCGTCGACCCAGTGCTTTGACCACCATTCGTAGTCGTCGCATCACCACTGTTATCAGTAGTCGTACCGCCGCTCGTGTTGGTGTTAGTATTCGTACTGCCGCCATTGTTAGTAGTCCCGCCGGTAGTTGTATTATTATCGGTCGAACTGCCAGTTGAACCACCGTTATTTGGCGTTGCGTTCTTTGTGTAAAGAACCGTGTAGGTCAAATTCTGGCCGGTCAGTGAAGCACTCGCAGCTGGAACCTGTGTGATTTCAGCAGTATAGCCAGCTTCAGCGGGAACTGCCACGGCATCGTAACCGTTCAACGGTACGTAAACACTGGCACCAGTTAAACCATCTGTAACAATATCATAACTGACCGTTTGAACGATTGGAGCATTGCTGTTGATCGTCCCATCCGTATTAACAAAGCTGATCGTTCGGGTCGCATGAACGGTGTTCTTAGTAAATGATGAGTGAAGGTGGAAGGTAACCGTCTTCGCAATTGTACTGCCATCATATGGAATCGAGTAAGTAACTGAGAAGTCACCGGCTTTTTTGAATACATAGGTGCCATTTTGCAATTGGTTCAGCACACCGTTCGGGTCGTTAACCGTTGCAGTGGCATCAGAAGGTGCAAAGTCCAGGGCAGCTAATGGATCAAACTGTTCGTCCACCGAACCGGTAATGTTTTGATCCTCAGTTCGAATTGCTGACGCAACCGTCACTTGACCAGGAACATCATTGATTAAGAAGATGTACATGCCAGCTGACTGACCATCAACCGTACCCAATTGATCGTCAAGCGCTGCGTATCCGCTATTAACTAAAGCGGCTTGGACTGCTTTAACCGGAACCGCTATGAGGGCATTTGTGTATATCTTAGTATTGCTTGCATTCTCATTTGAATTAAAGTCGAAATTACTGTAGTTTGAATCAACGGTATTCTTAACTAATATCTGGGAAGGATCAATACTGTGAACCAACGTCTGAATCGCTTCCGGTGCCAAAGAACCGTCACTCATTACGGCCTTGACATCATTAGTCAGATCAAACGAGATCGGCGTCGCAATATAAAGTGATGGAATGTTAACGGCAGTACCTAAATCGCCACCAGCTTGAGTGTAAGCAAAGATTCCAACGTTCAATGCGTTAAGTGCTTGAGGATCAGAATTGAGCGGATAGTCAGCATTCAATTTGAATGGCAGACTAACTGTAAACGTTGTCCCAGCAGCTAAATTGCCCGTGAATTGGAGTCCTTTAACCTGCTCCAAAGTGACTGAACTATTGCTATCATATGGCAGGTATTGGCCATCAACAGTTGCGAAGCCCACCGAGATACCGCTTGGTAGCGCATTAATAATATCTTGGAAACTCGTTTTGCTTGAGTCCAGAACAATGTACCGCTGATCAGTCGTGACGTCATAAGGTAAGACAAAAGCAGTATTTTCCCAAGCCGAATTCTTCTGGTCATTATTTGAAACCGTGAGCGTATAGTTGAGGCCGTTAAATTCAGTAGTGTCAAGAATCTGTCTAGTCCCGGTTACTTGACCGTTATTATCTGCTGTCGCAATCGTGACTGAATCCGTTGAACCCTTTGGAACCGTTGAAACCGTGGCTGTGGTTGTCGGATTAACAACCGATTCTGGATCGACTTGAGTCTTAGTCTGAACCGCTGTTTTATTCGTGGTTGCCGCATTGGCTGCATTGACCGAATTCTGAGCAGTAGTTGCCGTAGTGTTAGAGTCAGTCTGATCTGTCGCCTCTGCAGTCGCTGCATTAGCTGGCGTTGCCGTTGTAGTATCGGTTGCGGCGCTGGTCGCTTCCTGTGGTGCTTGACTAGCAGTTGAACTATTCGCAGTCGTATCATTAGTAGCAGCATCGCTCGTCTGGGTCGTAGTCGACGTCGTGTTGACGTTGGTTGCTGCCGCTGACGTTGCTTGTGGCGCCCCGCTTTGCGTGTTGGCGGCTGGTGCCAGCTGCTGTGTAGTTTCCGTGGTTGTCGACGTATCCGCTTTTGCTTCAGTCCCCAATTGACCAATACCGATTCCTAAAGTGACCACCGTAATGACAGCAAACATCCACTTACTACCTGCCTTATACATCTTATAGTGAAGCTTCTCCTCGTCCATAACTATTCCTCCAATATGGTCTTCATCCCAAGATAATGAACAACTCCTGAATCTCTGTGTATCCACTTTTATAATATCATAGTTTATATATTGTTGAACAAATAATTTCGTTATGTATCTATGATTATTTGCTTAGATTTCCTAAGCTGTGCTGCATTTGCACAAAAACAGAAAAGGGTCCATGGGCAACTCAAAGTGAAGATACTATCGCAAATCTGTGAAAAACGACCCTGCCATTCTAAAATGAAAGCGCTATAATTGAGTTGTCAACAATTGGAGGCGCCTAATAATGACCACTAAAGAAACCTATGAATATGTCCTTGAACATGCTGCTGGACTGGAACTTGCGACCGAAACACTTGCTGGTCACACGCCCAACGTGCGAACCGTGTTCTTTGTTTACTTTCCTGAAGAATCGGAAAACACCATTTACTTCACGACAGCTCGCGAAACTAACAAAGTTAAGGAAATCACCGCAAACGCTAACGTATCCTTTACGACCGCACCGATTGAAGCCGGTACCGTCCGCGTGACCGGTGCCAAAGCTAAACGTGTGAACGACAAAAAGCCGGAAATCTTTGCCGCACTGGATAAAAAATGTGATAGTTTTAAACATTTAGATCAAGTTGCTCGTGACGATATGAACGCTTATGCCCTGACCTATTCTGAAGCTGAAGTGTTCTCGGATGGGACGGAACATCTGCATTTCTAAATCAATTACTGAACCTAAAAATAGGTATCTGCAAACCGCAGATACCTATTTTTTACTTCTCACTTAACGTTTCGTAAATCGTCTGTAAACCGCTACTTAGGTCATCTTCACTCATCACTAACGGTGGCAGCAACCGCAACGTGTTACCCACTGCAGATAGTGTCAGTAAGCCCTTTTTTTGTAGCTCCTGGATCACACTGTTCACTGGTACGGCTTCTGCTAGATGGATACCCACCATGAAGCCCTTGCCACTGACAGATTTGACGGCATCCAGGCTGTCGAATTTATTCAAAGTATCCCAAATTACTGCTGACTTTGTCTGAACCTGCTCTAGGAAGGACGGCGTCAGCTGGGTTAAAACGGCCTCCGCAGCCGCCATCGTCAGCGGATTCCCAGCAAAAGTCGAGCCGTGGGAACCGGGACCGAATGCGGCACCCAATTTGGACTTACCAATCATCGCACCCACCGGTAAGCCGTTTGCAAGCGCCTTTGCAGAGGTCACAATGTCTGGATCAAGCCCAAAACCTTGGTAGGCAAACTTATAACCGGTTCGGCCAATGCCCGTTTGCACCTCATCAATAATTAGCAGCGTGTGCGTGGCCTGACACTTATCTTGGACTTTATGCAGCCAATCTTGGTCACCAACAATCACGCCACCTTCACCTTGGATCACTTCCAAAATGACGGCTGCCAAGTCATCGGTAATGGCAGCTAACGACGCGTCATCGTTATAATCGGCAAAACTAATATCCGGTACTAACGGTGCGTACCCCGCTTGCACGCCTGGATTGCCGGTCATGGACATCGAGCCGTAAGTCCGGCCGTGAAAGGAATGGTGAAACGAAAGGACTTGCGTCTTGCCAGTCGCTTTACGCGCCAGCTTCAACGCGGCCTCGTTGGCTTCAGTCCCTGAATTAGCAAAAAAGACCATCTTGTCTTCATCCCCCACTAACAGTGAGGCGACTGATTCTTGTAAATGGTTCTCATACAGGTTAGAAATGTGCCACAGCTTGGTAAGCTGCACCTGAACGGCATTTTGAACCTTCGTATTCTGATAACCCAGGCTGCAAACGCCGATACCAGACGTAAAATCAAGGTAATCCTGCCCGTTATTGTCAGTAATCACGACCCCGTTGCCCGAAATTGGCTCGAAAGGAAAGCGTTCGTAGGTTGGAAATACATGCGTCATGCTCATATTAGTCATTGACCCCCATTTTTAAAATTGTTCCTGGATGCGTCAGCTGATCGGTGATGCGCACCGCTTGAACGCCGGCGTGCACCGCTTTTACGGCGGCTGACAACTTGGGCTGCATCCCCGCTGAAATAACGTTGTCAGCAATCAACTGCGAAACGTCTTGCGGAATCAGGGCAGAAATGACTTCGCCACCCTTTAAAACGCCGGGAACGTCGGTGAGTAAGTACAGTTGGCTAGCTTTCAGCAACCGAGCCACATCAGCGGCAGCCGTATCAGCGTTCACGTTCAGCCACTCGCCGGCTTTGGTCAGCGCTAACGGTGATAGTACACCGATCTGATCAGCCAGGATCTTCGACAGAATCAGTTCGTTGACCCCGATGATATTGCCGACATAGCCGTATTTTTCTTGGTCAATATAATTACCGGTCAGCAACTGCTGGTCAGCGGCATTCAGTCCAATGGCTGGTAATCCTGCATCCGCCAGCCGCTTCAATAACGCCGGCTGGGCGTCTCCCAGCAGGACCATTTTCGTCAGTGCCAGTGTAGCAGCGTCCGTAACTCGAATCCCGTGCTGCTTATTAGTCGGAATTCCCAGTTGCGTAGCGAGCTTAGAAATTTGCGGGCCGCCACCATGGATCAGCAGCACCTTTTTGCCGGCCTGACGCCATTGTCGTAGTTGCTCAAAGAATTCGTGATTCAGTTGTGAAATGGCGTTGCCGCCAATTTTGACGATGATGAGATTCATGATGACCGCTCCCTTCATATTTTATGTGTGATAACTCGCGTTAATCTTGACGTAGTTATAGGTGAGATCGCAACCCCAGGCTTGGCCGGTGGCATCACCAGCGTGGAGGTCAACGTCAATGACGACTTTATCGGCACCCATCTTTTGCGATGCCGCCTGTTCATCAAATGGCACTGCTACGCTATCGGCAACCATCGGCACATCGTTGACCATGATTGCCACGTGTTCAGTATCAACGTGAGCAGTCGTGTTGCCAACGGTGGCAATGATTCGACCCCAGTTAGGGTCTTGGCCAAAGACTGCGGCTTTGACGAGGTTCGACCCCACGATTGCCTTGGCAACCTCTTGGCCTTCCATTTCATTAAGCGCACCACTAACGTTGCACTCGACCAGCTTTGTAGCCCCTTCACCGTCAGCTGCAATCTGCTTAGCAAGCTCACCTAAAACGGTATGTAATCCGGTGTTAAAGGCCTCGTAATCAGCATCGTCAACGCTGGTTAGTTCCGGCGTATCCGCTTTACCATTTGCCATCACAACGACCATGTCATTGGTAGAGGTATCCCCATCCACCGTAATTTGGTTGAACGTGGTGTCAACGTTTTGACTCAGCATCTGCTGCAGAAAATCACCATCCACGGCTGCATCGGTGGTCACAAAGCCCAGCATGGTCGCCATCTTGGGATGAATCATACCAGAACCCTTTGCGAACCCCGTAATGGTTACCTTTTTACCAGCCATTTCTAATTGGACGCAGGCGTGTTTCGGTTGCTTATCAGTCGTCATTACCGCCCGGGTCACGTTATCGCCGTGGTGGGGGCTGAGCTGTGCAATGCCCTGTTTGATCTTATCCATTGGCAGAAAAGCGCCAATTAAGCCCGTTGATGCAACCCCGACTAGTGATGGGTCAAGCTGCAGCTTATCAGTAACCAATTGCTGTTCCTCGTGGGCATCCGCTTCACCTTGTGCGCCAGTGCAGGAGTTAGCAATCGCACTGTTCATGACGACCGCTTGCAGTTGATGGTCCTGATTGATCATCGTTTTAGTCAGCTTAGTTGGTGCAGCTTGAAACTGATTCGTCGTGTACGTCCCAGCTGCATTTGCCGGCACCTCAGAGACTAGGTAACCAAAGTCTAATTTATCGCTGACGCCGATTCCTAGTTTAATACCATCATTGTAATATCCATTGGGCCACGTAAAGGCCACTTTTTTAATTTGATTTTTGATCATAAGCATTGTCCTTCCTCTATACAAATGCAGGTAGTGTGGGCAGACCCACTTTTTCGTCGATGTTAAATAAATGATTGAAGTTTTGAACCGCCTGTCCGGCAGCCCCCTTCATCAGGTTGTCGATCACGCTGATTACCATGACGGTTTGCGTAACCGGGTTAAACACCACGCCAATGTCGCAATTGTTGGTGCCGACGACTTCTTTTAGATCTGGGGTTTGACCATCCAACACGTTAACAAACGGCGCATCCGCGTAATCATCATTGAACGCCTTCATTAATTTAGTCTGGGTGACTCCAGGCTTGACCTTCGCGTAAATACTAGCCATGAGCCCGGTGGTCAACGGTAAAAGCGTGGTGCTAAACTGAATCGCCTGTACCTCGTCATTCCATTTTTGCAGCTGCGCCACGATCTCTGGAATATGTTTGTGAGTGTTAATGCCGTACAACTGTAAGTTATCGCTGGCTTCCGTAAAGTGGGTGATCTCAGTGAGCTTTTTGCCAGCTCCTGAAGTCCCAGACTTGGCATCGACCACGATGGAATCGGGATCGATCAGGTCGGCTTGAACCATCGGCGCTAATCCCAATAAAGTGGCCGTAGCGTAACAACCAGGGTTAGCAATGTAGTTACTGGTCTCTTGCGGAAAGTCCGCCAAACTGTAGCTGGCCTTTTGTAAATGCTCAGCTGGTGCTGACGGCTTGTGGTACCACTTTTCGTACTCGGCCGGATCGGTTAGCCGATAATCGCCGGATAAGTCGATCACCGGAAAGTCGGCATCGATGAAATCGCCAGCCAGCTGACTGCTGACCCCAGCCGATGTCGCAAAAAACACCGCCGCGTTATCCATCATGATCTGTGCCGAATCGAATTTTTGAATTGGCACGTGCTGACCGTGAAACCCAGGAACTAGTTCGTCGAGATAGCGGACTGTACCGTCTTCCCCTTCATTTACATGTCCATACAAGTTGATTTGATCAATTTCCGGGTGGTTGGCAAGCAGTGTATAGAGCACTGTGCCGCTATATCCGGTCACACCTACAATCGCAACGTCCATTGGTTTCACCTCACAAAATAAATTAGTTATCTTTTTCGTATGCGTCTTACTATAATCTCATATTCAATAAAATGCAATATTTTTTAGTGAATTTATCAAATTAGCTTGTTTTTATGTATAATAAATCCATTTATACGCCATATATACATTTATTTTTGAATAATATTAACACAGGGTATTAAAAAATGAGGAGAACTAATAGCAGACTGAATGAGGGCGGGTGCTGGGCTTTCCGCTGTGGAATCAAAAAAGCTGACTAGCAGAAAATTAATTTCTACTAGCCAGCTATGCAGCAGCCACGCCAAACCACTAAATTAGACCGGTCGCATCCGTCCGTCCAAGATCTCATATTGGTGATCGGCAAACTCCGACAACCGTTGATCATGGGTCACGATCACAATCGCTTTCCCCTTTTCATGGGCGAAGTTGGCCATAATTTTGCCGACTTCTTTCACCCGAGCCGTATCCAGTGCGGCCGTGGGTTCATCCGCTAAGATAATCTCTGGATCAGGATAGATAGCACGCGCAATTGCGACCCGTTGATTTTGGCCGCCCGAGAGCTGACTGGGGTATTTGGTCATCAAATTATCAATTTGCAGATCCTTCAAGATTTGATTGAAGCGTTCTTTTTCAATGTGATTTTTCTTGACGAAAATATCAACTAACTTAAACTGATCCTGCACGGTCAGGTAGGGTACCAAACTGTAGGTTTGCAGCACAAAGCCAATCTTGGACAGCCGAATCGCCTCCTGCTGTCGTCTAGTTTCAGAGGTGAAAGGACTGCCATTGATCAGAACTTCGCCAGAACTTGGTGATTGCAAGCCCCCCGCAATGGTCAAAAAGGTACTTTTCCCGGATCCCGAGGGTCCAATGACCAGGTCGACCTCGCCAGTTTGCGCTTTAAAATTAATGTCGTGAAGCACTTTGACATAGCTTGTACCACTACCGAAATCCTTGCTGACGCCATTTAACGTAATTGCTTCCATAGTCTACCCTCCTATCACCGTCACCGGATCAATTGTAATAATTCTGCGAACCGGAATTAGTGCCGCCAAGACGGAGATGATAATTAACCCCGCGCTGACTGCCAGTAAGACCGGTATATCAAAGTAAATTGGTACGCCAAGCGGTAATAATTTACCAGTGCCCCAAGTGATCACGCCACTAATGACTAAGCCAATGACCACGATCAGTAACGATTGATAGACGGTGGCCTTCACCAGCATTGACGATGGGATACCCTGAGCTCGCAGTACCGCGTAGTTCGGCAATTTCTGCATCGTCAGAATATATAGGAAGACTGCGATCACAACTAACGAAATCGCCATCAGAAAACCGATCATAAACCCAAAAGTCATGTTTTGCGCCGAGTAGCCCGGTAGTTTGTTGACGAGCTGGCTCTTAGTGTATTTTTTAACCGCCTTATGCTTATAGGTTGGCGAACCAGCCTTATTCATGACAGCACTGCCGATAATTTGATTTCCTCGGTAGCCCTTCAAAGCCTTCCAGGTCGATAAACTCCCATAGATCACCGGTGCCACGTTTAACCGCTGATCATGCAGAAAACCAACAATTTGAAACTTGGTATTGTCCGAGTTAAGGACGACCCGATCCTTGAGCCGATACCCGTCATCCTTAAATTTATCATCCACTACAATCTGGTTGGTCTTGGTTGGCAAATGCCCACTGGTCGTTTTCAATTCCTGGTAAATAAACTGCGATTTAGATAGCCCAATGAACCGCGCTGACTCGTTTTGACGGTTTGACTCCTTAGCAATCACCGCCATCTGACCAATCAAAGCCTGACTTTTATTTAAATGACCAACATCATCCTTTTGCAGGATGGACTGATCCAAGCTGATATTGGCATCCCGGTTCATTAACACCGTTTTTGGCTCCCACGAATCAATCGCCAAGGTATTTTGGCGGGCCAACCCAATGGCCAAACTGGTTAAAACGTAGATCAAGTAGCCGATCAGAACGATCATCGCAATAATCAGTCCGTAACGGAACTTTTCGTGTTGCATCTCTTTCACTGCTAAAAACATCGTGCCGCCCTCTTTCTCACTTTGTTACTGAATGTGATTATAGTATCATTATTTGAAGGGAAAAGCATGTTTAATTTATCATGTGATAAATGAATTTAACACTGTCACCTTTTTGCAATATTCATTTTTTAGACACGAGCTTGACTTAAACCCTAGTTAAAGTTCTAAACTGAACCTGAAGGAGTGAATAACATGGCAACAGAACTAGAAAAACTAAAGGCCGGTGACTGGTACTGCTTCACCAACGAAGAAGTCGCCGCACGGAAAGCTAGAGCAGCCAAATTATGTCAGGAATTTAACGCCATTTCAGCAACGGAACCCGAAAAACAAACTGCTAAAATGGAAGAAATCCTGGGCTCATATGGCGACAACCTCTCCGTTCAAGCCAACTTTAACTGTGATTACGGCAAGAACATTCATGTGGGACACGACTTCTTAAGTAATTATAACCTGATTATTTTAGATATTGCTCCAGTTAACATTGGTAATCATGTCATGATCGGTCCAAATGTGGGCATCTATACGGTCAACCACCCCATGACAGCAGCTGGTAGACGACAGTACCTCGCAAAGGCAAGTCCCGTCAATATTGGCAACGACGTATGGATCGGCGGCAGTGTCACTATTTTGCCCGGCGTGACGATCGGTAACAACGTGGTCATTGGAGCTGGTGCGGTAGTCACCAAGGATATAGCGGATAATACCGTGGTCGCAGGTGTCCCTGCAAAGCCCATCAAATCGTTAAAAGCGGAATAAAAGCCGTGCGACAACTGGTGAAGAATGACACATGATATAGAAATTCTGTTATACTGTATTTAAATACTAAATACGGGATGATTGGATATGAATATTGAACGTTTTATCAAGGCGCGCAAGGCCATGGGACTGTCTCAGGCTGAACTCTGCGACGGCATCTGTACCCAGGCGACCTTGAGTAAATTTGAAAATTCCGGTAAGGCACCTGCGATTCGCATTCTGACACAGCTTTGTGCCCGTTTAAACTTGACGCTAGATGACGTCTTCCCAGTCAATCCTCCCGCACAATCACAGGCCAATCAACTGTTAGATCAGGCGGAATTCAAACTGATTACCAGCGAATATGAAAGTGCTTCGAATGATCTGGACCAAGTCAATTTCGATGACTTGTCTAACACTGGGCAGATGCAGTACTACTTTGTTAAGGGTTATTTATCAGCTTTGCTGGAAAAGCCAATTGCTGATTCACTGTACTACTTCAACTTGATCTTAAACGATTTAGATGATACGCACAGTACCATTTTTACTCAATTGGCCTACACTGGCAGTGGTATTGCTTACAGCCATAACCATGAAAACCAGAAGAGTGAATTCTTCTTCCAAAAGGTATTTGACGGCCTGCATACCTTGCCATTAACCGATAATAAAGCGATTTGGCGCGCTTTGAACATGGTGTTTTATACCGCCGAGTATTTCGCTCACGTGGAGGACTATAAGACTAGCGATTCATTGCTACAGTACGGCTACGAGATTTGCGCCAATAATCACGTCACGTTTTATTCTGCCAGGATCTGCTTCCGTATGGCACAAAACGCCATTGCAGAGAGCAAGACTCACGACGAGGTGACGGAATTACTGGACGATGCCAAGGCCTTTGCCCGCATCAATAATAACCAGATACTATTGAAGCGAATTGAACAAACTACGCTCCAATAGTAAAAATACACAAAGGGCAACCACTTCTCTTTCATTGAAGTGGTTGCCCTTTTGGTTCGAAATATACTGTTTCATACGTGCTAATTTGATTGGAAATCATTCTGGATCTGGATTGCATTTGAGTTTTAGGGTGATTTAACTTGTTGTGCTGGGCAAAGACTGGCTTGTAAAGAGGAGTCTAGATTGCCGTAACGTGCTGCGCAAGGCAAAGACCTATCTATAAGGGGGCTTCGATATCATTCACGGTAAAGCCCACCGTAAATAATATCAGAGGTCCGTGGTCTTTACTTTTATATTGCCGTAACGTGCTGCGAAAAACAGGGACTTGCACCTAAGCCCACTCTGACATAATTCACGGCAAAGCCCGCCGTAAATTCTGTCAGAGGTTCGTGGTCTTGACTTTTATATTGCCGTAACGTGCTGCGCAAGGCAAAGACCTATGTATAAGGGGGCTTCGATATCATTCACGGTAAAGCCCACCGTAAATAATATCAGAGGTCCGTGGTCTTGACTTTTATATTGCCGTAACGTGCTGCGAAAAACAGGGACTTGCACCTAAGCCCACTCTGACATAATTCACGGCAAAGCCCGCCGCAAATTCTGTCAGAGGTTCGTGGTCTTGACTTTTATATTGCCGTAACGTGCTGCGCAAGGCAAAGACCTATGTGTAAGGGGGCTTCGATATCATTCACGGTAAAGCCCACCGTAAATAATATCGAAGCCCCCTTACACGCCGGTCTTTAAACGCCTTGCTCCGCACTCATTACTTTACTATAATCGCCGACACCTTTGCTTCTCTCATAATCGTGCCTGCAACGTGCCCGATTCTCAAATTTCCAAATCGTCTATGCGACCCCAACAGAATGAGATCCGGTTGGAAATCCGGAATTATTTCTTCCAAAATCACTCGCTCCGGTTTTCCTTCACCAATCAGCGGCTGCACATCCTTAACCCCGAACGCCCTTGCCTTGCTGACATACGTGTTCAAATCATGATAAATGTCATCTCGCCGCTGCTTCACAACATCCGGTGACAACGACTGGAAGATATTCATATCACCCGTCTCCAGTACCGACACAATGCCCAACGGTAAATTGAACGTTCTTGCCAACGTACATGCATAGTTAAACGCCTTTCGCGATGACTCATCATCGTCATCATCCACCGCCAACAACAGTTTCTTATAACTCATTTCTTCAACTTCAAAATCATCTTCGGTTAACATCCTTTGCCTCCTAGTCTATCACTCAAATTTTCTTTCCCACAGACAACTATACCATGGAAGTAGTAGAACAGGAAGATATTTTAGGTTAACCAAATAATTTATTTTTAAAATTCCAACTATTTTGTTTAGTTCAATACCGACTTGGCAATCGCGTACGCTGTATTGGCCTGCTGCGTCTTCACACTTGAGACCTGCTTATTATTCTGCCACGTGATTTGGTTTGCTGGTACTTCTTGGGCAGTCGAATACACGGTTACCGCACCCTTATCAACCTTTTGATTAGTAATCTGTTGCTGTTTCAACTGATTATCAACCTGGGAAGCCAGCGTTGTTGGCGCCGTTCTCAACGTTTGCGTGGTATCCGTCACCGTCGTCACTGACCAGTTACCCTTTTTCCAGGTCACATAGATGTGCCCCATGACACCCTGTTCCTTTGCCTGAGTGCCATCTTTTAGTTTAACCGTTTCACCACTGTGATCCTGTGCGCCAATTTTAGCCGCTGCTTTTGCGTCTGTACTGCTGGTCGTCTTATTAAACGTTGCCGTGTTGCCAGTTTGTCCTGCTTGACGATACGTTACTTTGGCGTTTTTGACCGTTCCACTGAGCTTGTCAACCGTGGCCGTTTGAGCTGACGTTTTTACCTTGGTCGGGACTGAAAGTGCTGATGCAGTGGGCGTTGAATCACCATGAACACTGACCAGCCTGCCACCTGCCAAGGTCACTAGTAATAGTCCAGCAATGGCACCACTCGTGAGCCATAATCTTTTCTTCTTCATGTGTTGCTCTCCTTTACTTCGTCGCATTCGCGTTCACGTAACCGATCCAGGTATTACCATCATATAATGAGTAATAAACGGTGCCGTTACCAGCGGTATAGTAGTACTTTGCAGTATAGGATCTGCCCTTCAAAGCAGTGGTGGTGCGATTGGCTTTGGTAAACATCAAGCTGTTCCAAATGTTATAACCACCCTTTTTCAGGGTGACTGTTGCGCCATCCGCCTTAGCCGTCATCGTCTTCATGGCATTTTTATTGACGTAACCGACCCACTTGCCAGACTTGTTATAAAGTGAGTAATAAGTCCGGCCGTTATAGTGGTCATAGTAGTATTTAGCCGTATAATCCGTTCCCTTTTTGGTGGTGCCCTTTTGATTTGAAAATCCTAAGCTGCCCCAGATGGTATAGCCAGCTTTTGAAGCTGTGACCGTTTTATTATACGAAATTGCCCGTGAGGATAAGAACCAACTGGTATCCTTACTGTGCTTCTTACTTGCGTCCACATTTTCAGCAATCGCTGATGCGTACCAGTCATCCGTGTACTGCCAGAGAACGTGGCTCATACTAGGTTCAGTCGACTGATAAGCAGCCAGCCAGTAACCGTCATATTTCTTCATTGCAGTCGCTGCGTATTCATTAGCAAAACTCTGATACGAGTAGAACAGAATGCGACGGTGCGGTGCTTTTGCACGTAGCTCACTGTACCAAGCAGCGGTGGCGCTGTTAGTGGTGCCACTAGTTACAGTTTGGTCCTCATAATCGTTAACGTAAAAGCTGGCTGAAGGCGCTCTAGTGTACAGATCATTAGCTTCAGTCTTAGCATCCGAGGTACTACTGTACTGACTAAAGGAATAAACCCCGTATTTTAACCCATACTCCTTGCACAGTGCCACGTTATGGGCGAAGTCCTTATCCTTATAGTCACTGCCGTACTGAACCCGTAGAATAACAAACGGCACCGTTTTCTTTAAGTTCTTAACCTGGGTCGCTGTAAATGCACCTTGCCACTCCGATAAGTCAGGAATTGATGTTCCGACCGCGGCGTGTGCCACTGTGTGGGTGACGCCGACAAGACCGAAACAGGCGAACGCAGCCACCAGGCATTTCACACCCATTTTTTTCAAATTCATTTTAGCTGCTCCTTCCTACGACAACGTCATTGGACGCGCGTAGCCTTCCAAGTGCCACCACGGTGCCGAAATTGCTTCCGTGATCACGCCGTAATTCTGCGCATCGATCATTTTGCCATTGCTCACCACGATGCCGACGTGCGACACGTTAGACTTGCTGGAACCAAAGAACGCCAGATCGCCATCCTTGATCTTACTGCTGCTGACGTGCGCATACTGGTTATACTGAGCTTGCGCCGTTCGCGGCAGCGTCTTATCGGCCGCATTCTTATAAACGTACGTTGTGAGTCCTGAACAGTCAAATGAACTCGGACCGTTACCACCCCATGAATAGGGCTTCCCAAGTTCTTTCTTAGCCGTGCCGATCACCGTTGCAGCAGTCGCACCGGCTTTCAGGTACCCATGCCAGATCCAGCCATGCGCCGTGTTGCCCTTGTTAGTAACATAGTAGTAAAGATATGTAACGCCAGACCGCTTAAGAGACATCTTCTTAGTGGCTTCCCACGTGGTATTCGGGTAGTTCGTCAACGAATGCGTCTTCTTGCTGAAGACTACTGAGCTGCCACTCACGCTGAGATTATATGTCGCCCCTTTTGTTGACTTCCGAACGTAGGTCTTCGCTGTCATATTGCTTTGACTGACCAAGGTTGAATCCGCCGCTTGTGCCTGAATACTAGTAGTAAATAATAGGCAAATTGCAAACCCCAATGTCATCAATAACCATTTACTGATCCTTCCTCGATGAACCATATCAACACTTCCTTATCTGATTTCACTATCCAGTTTATGGTGACAATATAACGTAACGGTTACATTCGACTATCATAATAGTTAACAAAAGTTTTCACGAAACATTTGTGCAACATTCCTGTTATTTAAATACCGTATAAATCCCGTTAAATCAGTGATTTAACGGGATTTAATTTAACAATTAACTATTTCTGTTGTGCTGATTGTGAAGAAGTGATTGAATTAATTCTGCAATGACACGATGTGCTCAGGTATTTTAAAGCTAATGGATTCGGTTCATTAAACAACAAAATGTGCCTATTCGACTAACGGAAAAAACTGACCGTTAGTTGAATAGGCACTGGGCGTTTTTCATTTGAAATTAGAATGCTTGTATTTAACTTCCCTATTCACAATCCAAAAAGTCTAGACTCTTGATTCACTCCCGAAACGACTATATTGCGCCGTTCTTTAGAATTCTCGTTCACCTCCAAGGTAAACTTGTTTGTCTTCTTGCTGAACATTTTTAACATCGGCAAGCGGATCCTTGCTTAAGACCTGAAAGTCAGCTTGTTTACCAACCTCCAAGGTCCCATATTTGTCCGCAACATTACACAAGGCAGCAGAGTTAAGACTTGAACATTGATAAGCCTGTGCTGGTGTCATGCCTACCTTAGTCGTCAGAAGCTCGAATTCGCGTGGCGTCATATCAAAACCGTTGAATGGCGTACCAGCGTCGGTGCCACACGTGAATTTAACTCCCATCTTAAAGGCCCGCTTAAAGTTTCGATAGGTATCTTCGAGTGCATCCTCACATTTTTTGACTTCCCAATCAGGTAGCACACCCTTCCCATAAGCCGGAATCGTCCACTCAGCAATCAGGGTTGGCGTTAGATAAGTACCCTGATCAAGCATCTGCCGCGCTTCTTGTTCCGTGACATAAAAGCCGTGCTCAATAGAATCCACACCAGCATCCAAAGCATTTTGGATTCCTGGATTGCCTTCCGCATGAGAAGCCACTTTCAATCCCTTATGATGCGCTTCGACGACACCGGTATGCATCTCTTCAACAGATAGCTGTGGATCGGCCATGAAGTCGCCGGGCGTCATGACGCCACCAGTTGCCATCATCTTAACAACATCAACGCCATTTTTTAGTGCTGTCCGAACACCTTTACGCATTTCATCCGGTGAATCCACAGCCCAGCCGCCATGAGGGGAATCCCCGTGACCCCCAGTCATTGAAAATGCCCGACCAGATGCTTGGAAGTGCGGTGTCCGTGGCAGTAAACCCTTCTTTTGCATCCGCTTTAGCTTCACGTCAACATCGTAATCAGTTCCCAACTGACGGGCGAATGTGACGCCAGATTTCAATAATTTTTGCAAATTTTGGTATGCCCAGACTGCTGATTCTGCCTCTGAATCACCAAAACTACCATCAAACGAATCAGGATCGATTGTCACGTGAGTGTGGACGTTGAGAAACCCTGGCATCACGTACTGTCCGTTTAAATCAACAGTCTCCTTGCTATCTGGATGTTTGCCAGTTCCTCTGGCCGTTAGCGCACCAGTCTCAGTATCAACCGTGAACCATGCGTTGGCGTCGTTAGTATCTCCCGTACCATCAAAAAGTGAAAAATTGTAGAATGTTTTTTCAGTCATGTTTCAAATGCCTCCATTATTTTGTGTATGATTGCTATTTTTCGCGCGCAGTCAGTGCGCGATCCAAAGCTAAGCAAGATTGCCGTTTAGCTCCTATTTCCAGTATGCGTACTGATACTGAGCTTCATTTAAGAGTGAGTAGCTAAGTCCGCCGACTTTATCACTGACCAATTTAGCTTCAGACGGCTGATACAATGGTACTAAGCCCTTAACAGCCATTAGTCGCTTATTGGCTGCCACTAGTCCGTCATAACGAGCCTGACCAGATTTAGCATTAGCATCGTTCAGCAATTTGTTGAATTGATTATCGTTCCAACCGGTAAAGTTAACGGTGTTGCCCTTAGCGGCTAAGCTTAAGAAATCCGAAGCGTCGGGCCAGTTTGTGCTCCACCCGGTTAAGTTGATTTCAAAGTTACCAGCAAAATCACGTGCAACGTGTTGTGCATGTGGGATGGATGTCACGGTGACCTTCGCACCCTTAAAGTACTTTTGCATATTGGACTGGATATAGGTGCCCACGTGCTTGTCTTCATCCGTATCATCCGTCAGTAAATTCAAGGTTGCACTCGACTTACCCGTTTCCTTCAAATACTTGTTCCAGTAGTCCTTGGCCTTTGCTAAATCGTATGGCAAGAGGTTGCCAGTTTCGGTTGCCATATCTTTGCCGTTGCTTGGATCTTTTTGATCCCCTTTTGGCACCATGCTCATGGCAGGTTTAGAGCCATCCTGTAACACTTGCTTCGTTAATGTACCACGGTCTACCACGTACGAAACTGCTTGACGTAGATTTTCCGAGTTAGTAGCTGACTTTTTATTATTAAAATACAGGTACTGTAGACGACCAGTTAAGTGGGTCTGCAAATCCTTGTTATTAGCATTTGCACGAACATATTGTCCGGTAATCGTGGTTTCTTGAACCTTATTGCTCTTAAAGAGGTCAGCAGCCGTATTTTGATCCTTCGTCACGGTGACATCGACCTTATTAATTTTGACGGCTTTTGCATTCCAGTAATGCGGATTCTTGTCGTACGACCAGGTAGAATTGCTACCGGTCCACCCAACCAGTTTGTAGGGACCATTAGTCATGGTCTTCTCAGCACTAGTCCCATATTGCTGTCCGTACTTTTCAACAAATTTTTGATCCAGCGGCATGTATTTATCAGCTAACAGACTATTAAAATACGGGACTGTTTTGCTCAAATTCACTTGTAATTTATACTTGCCAAGTGCCTTAACGCCTAACTTATCGGGTGACATTTTACCGGCTTGAATCTTGTCGTAGTTGACCAGTGAATCAAAAATATTAGCATATTGTGCTTTCGTCTTCGGGTCAACCTGTCTCTGGAAAGAATAAACAAAGTCCTGGGCAGTGACAGGATCACCATTGGCCCACTTGGCATTGTGCCGTAAATTAAACGTATATGTTTTGCCGTTATTGGTAGGCGCAACAACTTTTGTAGCTACGCCTGGTACAACTTTGTTATCCTTGCTATATGTATATAAACCCTGCATGGTTTGATAAATCAAACTTCCACTGTTTGTGTCAGTAGCCTTATTAGGATCAGCCGTTGCCGGCTCACTTGGTAACGTCACATTCAGCGTTTTATCAGTTGAAGAAGCTTTTGAGCTTGAACAACCTGCCAATGCTAATCCTGCTAAAACGACACCTAAACTTGTTACTAATAATCGTCTCCTCATGAACAATATCCTCCTAGTCATCAGTTAATTAGAAATTAAAAAGCGCCCCTTAGAGAAATTCTCTAAAGGGCGCTTTATCTGCACGGTACCACCTTTATTTTGCTGCAATTGCAGCCTTATATGAACGGTGATCCTCCTAGAAAACGTTGTTCTCAGGCTAGGATCCTGGGTAAGCGTTCGAATCACGATTCATTGCAATGCTAACGGATGCCACCGGTGAGACTTACTATTTTCAGCCCACTGCTCAGAAGGGATCTTCCCGCATGTCTCTCCGATCCGCTCTCACTAATCCGGACTCGCTGACGGTTCCACAAACGGTACTAACTTCCTCAACGCATTTTCTAATTTTCTAATCAACTGTTAATGTTTATTAGTGTAGACATTGTTTTTTGTATTGTCAACAGCAAATTTGGGGATGATGAAAAATTCTGAGTGGATTTTGAGACCTTGAAGCAACTGTATTTTACGACAATTGACTGCAAAATCCGGGATAAAACGCGCCAGACACAAGCCTCAGGAACCCACATCAATAACGGCCATTCACCTTAAATGGTGATTTGACACAGCACCATTAAAACAACCGTAATGGCGGCACCACTAAATATTAAGGCGGTGGCGGACCACTCCAACCGGTTCAGGTAACGGCCAGTGTCACGCTTGAGCGTCACTGCGTAGAGAATAATACCCGGTACGTAAACCACTAGGCAAATGAACAGGTACTGCAAGCCAGCTAAGGAGATGGCAAAAACTTGGAACAGCAAGGCGCCGATCCCGATCCAAAGCTGCAGCCGGTTACCCTTAACATCACGGTGTTGCCAGGAGTATTTGACCTGATAAGCAGCCACAATGATATAACACACCACAATCGAAGCGGTACAGAGGCTGTAGGCGAATTCATAAGCTTTCTGCGCGAAAATTAAAATCACCATGAACGCCTGAACCATGCAGGCAGTCGTCATCAGCGCCAGCGTTGGTACCCCATGCTTATTCTTTTTAGCAAACTGTTTGGGCAGCAACCCCTGCTCAGCCATTAAGCCCATGGTTTCCGCCGGCAGCATCGTCCACGACAGCCAGGCACCCAGAATTGAAATAAATAGGCCAATACTAATAAAGGCTCCGCCCCAACTACCCACCATCTGCTCAAAGATGTAGACCATTGCTGGGTGAGGCATCTCGGCTAGCTGGACACGCGTCAAATAGCCGTATGGCAAGATCGATGCTAGGACGTAAACCAGCAGTAAACAAGCCACCCCAATCAGTGTCGCGCGCCCAGCAGTTTTACGCGTCTTCGCCCGGGCTGAGAGCACCGTTGCGCCTTCAATACCAACGAAGACCCACATCATGATCATCAAACTGTTTCGCACCTGCGGCCAAACCCCACCGACAGTGACTGAATGGCGCATGTTGCCCCAAAATTGAGCGGTAAATACATTGCCCTTGAATAAAACGATCCCAATCACAATGAAGGTAAAAATCGGAATCAACTTACAGATTGTAATAACCGTATTCATCAACGCCGCGGATTCCATGCCGTGATTAACTAACATCGTTAATGACCAGGCAATCATGCTGGCCACCAAAATTGAAACCGGACTATTCCCGCGCTTAAAAATGGGGAAGAAGTAGCCAAGTGTACTCATGCAAACCGTAGCAAACGCCACGTTACCCAACCAAGCCGACATCCAGTACCCCCAGCCGCTGATAAAGCCCACAAATGAACCAAATCCGGCCTTTCCATAGGCAAAAATACCCTCGAGGTCAGATCGTTTGGTCAGTAAATTATTGAAGCAGGCGGCAAGCATTAAAATGCCAATGCCAACAATGAGCCAGGAGATGATGGCAGCTCCAGGTGAAGCAGCAATCGCCAAATCACTGCTCATAGCGAAGATTCCTGAGCCAATAGCGGTGGTGACAACGAGTGCAACCAATGAAAAACCGTTGATTTTACGCGATTGAGTTGTCATCGAATTTCCCTCATTTCATGGACGGAAAGCACATGCATACCTATACAACCGCCCTTTTTCTTTTCTTTCAGTGTAACTAATAAAGGTTAACAAACTTCGAGGGAAATGTGAAAACTTTTCTATTATTTTTAAGTTAATATTTATAACTGTGTGACCGTGTATTATTCATTATGTATACAGTCATTATGACCAAAAGGGACAATGCCGATAAAGTGAGCAACGGTTTGGCGAACTTTAAAAAACAGCCAGCTGCGCAATGCAAATTTTACTGACTCTAATTGTGCTCGCGCTTGTGCCAGCTCTGACTGTTCTTTGACTTCACACAAGTTGCAACAAAGTTGAAACGCACTGCGATTTTTCCCGTGTAGGCTTTGCCTTGTAATCGCGATTACCTAAAATAAAAAATTAAAGTGAGGTTTTAAACATGCAAATTGATGTATCAAACACACCAAGTATGTACACCATTACAGTATCAGGTAGTTTTACCTTTGACCGTACCTGCGGTGTTCGTAACGATCCAAATATGGCTACTGCAACCGTAGCCGACTATACTGCTGGTCAAATCGTCAACTATAATTCAAAAGTTTATAATGATGGCCATTTTTGGGCTCCTTATATTTCAGCTTCTGACGTTCGTCGCTATGTTGACTACGCCAACACCACTACCGGGGAATTTTTCGGTACAGATACTAACAGCACCGAGCCTGTTGTACCTGTTGATGATACCGGTAAACATTTACCTATTCATGAACTGTCACCATATAACTACGATTGCGTTGACGACGCTCGAACCGATGTTAAGGATTGGGAAAAGCTTTCACCATCGAGGACGTTGATCCGCAAGTTTTGCCAAGTCCGACTACTGATGAAATAACCCAAATGAAAAATCTTGCGGAACAAATAGAAGCAACCACAGATCCAGATAGTGTTCCCATTGCAAACTTTGCAGATACTCATTTTGATAGTTGGAAAACGCTATCAACTGTTCTAGTTTTGCGAAGTTTACAGCTAATGAGCTATTATTCCACCAACTATGGTGTTGATTTAATGGTTCACGGAGGTGATTTAAACGACGGCACACGCAAGTGCGTATGTTCGTTCGTACCAAAACATTAAAAATGCCAATGCAACTGTGACTAACACTAATGCGCCCGTATGGACTACGGCTTCATTAAAGCATCGTGCGGGAACCATGAGAAATTATGGCACGCAAGTCGAGCAGTATTATGCAGCGCATATTCGTAAGAGTAATGGCAAAGCATACGTTTACTACAAGTTCCGTATTGGTAAAAAAACGGGTTGGGTATGGCATGGCTATTTGAAGCCTTTTACCTCGGGTACAACAGCTCCAACTACTGGAACGACTGGTACCAGCACAAATAGCGGGACAGATTTGGTACCTGTAGCCAATGCCAACTGGAATAAGATCGGGGCTACCGGAGTTTTTGCCGCCGATTCTACTTTAATGCAAATGTTCCCTAACACAACATTTAGTAAGTATCTTTACTCTGCTGTACAAGGATATAACAACATGGACGATGGTGTGGATCGTCCTAATTACTTCGATACGAGTTGGAGTAATACAATGAAGAGTAAACTAGGCGTTCAAAGCACGGCCAAGCCGGTTTACATTTATGCATCTGTTAGTGAACCAGAACCCTTCACGAAAGCTAATATTGAAGCGGCTTTAACAAAAGCTGGATATGACGCGAATGCTCGAGCCAAGTTTAGTGGTTGGTACATCGGTGGTAGTATTGAACCCGATAGTTGGGCCGATGAGGGTGCTTATGGTGGAATGACGACAATCGTTTTGGTTCCACAGAGTTAAATATTCAATAATTAATATGACTGTACACTTTTGAGTGTTGATAGACAAAATCTATCAACACTCAAAAGTGTACAGCCCCAAAAAAGAGCTCTGACACAAATGGTCAGAGCTCTTTTTAAGTTTTTACTTTAAGTTTAATTTTAAATTCTTATAATGGCCCACCATAAAGAGCGTGATAGTTGTTTGACCAAGCCGATTCGTGGCGGTCTTAGAGTGCGCAAGCAATTGGAACCCTTCGTCCTCGCCAGGTGCTAAGCCTGCTTTGCTAAATAATATTGGACTCTTACTCGTACTCTCTGAGAATGTATAACCAGCTGAAGTTGAATCCTGGATTCGCAGGACATACTTTTTAGTAATCACATTCATGTTAGTTGCGCCCCAAACGTTGTTAGTCGGAGCATTATCGTAGTTGTAGACATGTCCAGTTATTTTAATCCATGTTTGATAGCGTGAAACTTTTGGAGATACATGGAAAACATATAAGTGATACAGCTGAATTTTCCCATTTTTTACTCCGCCAGTAGAAGTGTCTCCTACGTCAAGATTACTGTTATAGAAGGTTTTATTTAATGTATATTTCTGATAGCTAATCACTTTATGACGATAGGTTTTTGTCCCATTACTTCCAAAGTAGCTAAATGAACTAGCATGAGCATTAACAGTTGAAATTGTTGTAGAGCCCAACATCAATGCAAATACTGCAAGACAAATTTTTAACCATTTTTTCATAGTGGTTCTTCCTTAAAGTTTAAAATTCACTTGAATTATAACCTAGAACCCGTTTTTCAAAGTTGTCTGGTAGCGCTCATTGAAGACTATTTAAGGAGTCTCCCACTTTCCAAAACTACAATTAATTCACTTTAATATACCCAATTCGATGATTATACCAAATTTGATTGAAATGCTGATTCGTCTGTTGAACCTGCAACTGGTCATTTACTTCATCAGTCTCAATCCCTGTCAGCTGGTCAATGATGACGTACTGCTCGCCTTGATGCAACGTGGCAATCGGTTCTGCATGTGGTTGCGTGGATCCCAGCAGCGTAGTGTCCTGTTTGACAGTATAAATCTCAGCGAGCACCCCGATTGCAGCTTTCTGTTGGAGATTATTTAACCACGCCAACTGCCCATTAAAATCAATGCCAACCCAGTCACCACGCACCTGCACACACACAAATTGCTGACCAAAGCTGACCCGGTGGTAAAGACTCGGCAACGCAACCGCAGAATCACTGTCAATCAAGTGACTAGTGACCTCAGGTTGAGTATGCAAATCGGCATAGCCCGCCGTAATTTGAACGGCACGCCCGACTTCAATGGGTTCTTCAGCAGGTGGCAAGACCCCTAACCGACTAAATAAATCCGCCCAGTCAAAATACCAGCCGGGATCTTGGTGCATTTGTAAGGACGCCGCTCGAGTTGGCGCCGGCACGTTATCATGGCCAAGAATGTGAGCCCGGTCTAGCGGAATGTGATAGCACGTGGCCCATGCTTGAATTTGAGCCACCAAAGCACTCATCATTGCTGGTGTGAAACTCTCAGGTTGCGCGACAAAGGCTTCCTGTTCAATGCCTAAGGAGCGACAATTCAAATCCCAATTACCGGCGTGCCAAGCAACATCGTGTGGCGCCACCATCTGCGTTCGTAAACCATCCGACTGGCGCAGGACTACGTGAGCACTCACCTGATGAGGTTCTTGAAAGCGAGCGATGGTCTCGCCGTAACTGAGTTCAGTCGCGTGGATAACGATGTAATGTATGTTTACATCGGCTGGCCTCTTAGCAGGCGTATAGTTCCCCTTCATTGCTGAGATCTGATTAATCATTTTGGATCCAGCGAAATTTTACCGACCAGCGTTGAAGCCGCCAATCGAGCGACATAAACGGTGATCATGGTGGCGTTAGGGTGGGCTTTTTGAATCTGCTCAACATCCAGCTTGATGCGACCCTGGTCATCCACATCGGCATAGTCAAAATGCTGCTGAGCCGTCGTTTCAGTTGTCTTCCCTTCATCTAGAGTGTAGGCGATGGTGGTAGTATGCGCGCCAAACGGGTCATCTTGATGAATCATATCAGGTGTCACCGCATAGTTGCGATCACGCATTCGAATTTGAAATGCAGTGTGCGTGTCGTTTGGAATTAATTCCACTGCCACACGGTGCGGCTGCATCAAACGTTCGTACCCAGCATAATTGGCCCCAATGATGTAAGCCAGCCGTGAATGCCAAGCTTCACTGAACTGTTCTAATCGGTACAGCCGTTTTGCGCTGTCATCGGTGGCTGCGTATGAATCATTCACGGCCACATAATCGACACCATCCAGTTTTGTGAACCCTGTCACAAGTAAGAGATGTCCCTGGGTGTCACCAGGTGCATTTTCCACGTACGGTAAATCACCATTTTCCGGATTTTTAGTATATTGCACACTCACGCCAACCGGATAGCCATCGCTGATTTGTTGCCGAAGGCCGTCCAAATCAGTGTACGCCGTATAGGCATGGTAGCCTAAGCTACCTGCTAAAGCCGTACTGAATGACCAGTTACCAAACCCGCCATAGGCCTCATCTAAGTTTCGCAACGCGGCTTCTTCCGGTAAGATATCGGCATTTTGTCGGTTAACAGCCATCGAAACCGTGGTGGGACTGCAAATTCCAGGTGCTAATTTAGGATCACGAATTTCCTGCGAATAAGCTGGCGTGGCAATTACTCGGTCAACGTCAGTGCTATGCCGGTCGACCATGAGATCACGCTTGAGCGGCTTCACACTGGCGGCCACCAATTTCAAAACGGGCGTCTGCCGTGGATCGCTGGTGTGTAAATGAACCCGCAGCTGTGCTTTAGTTGCATTCCCCTTTTTAACCTGCAGCGTATCCGTATTGATTGCTGCTAAGGTATCATCGACGTCTTGAGTCACGCTGGAGCTCAGGGCAGTGGTTGACCACAGACCCCAACTATGCCAGTTTGACCAGTAGCCATCAACATTGACCCGAGCTTCGACTTCCACTGATGTCCCAATTGGTGTCAGGGCGTTCCACGATGCCACAAGTGAATGAAACTGCGGCAGATCAAACGCTGGCGTGGTCAGACTGCCTTCGGACACGTAAGCATCGCCATGCTGCTTCAGAACCAGGGCTGTTGAATCAGCTGCGGCTACGGTTAGGTGATCGGTAAACTCGCCCAGATCGATGGCTGAGAAATCGTCGAAGACCTTTGTGTTTGGTTTTACTCTTGGTGCTAGCGCATGGGTATTGCGTTGGTAGTAAAGTGCTGCTAACCCAGCAGCTAAACCAATCATTGTCCCTAAAAGAAATTTAGATCGTTTCACTGTTTTGTCCCCACTTTGAATTTAAAGTTTACTCATTATTTACTGTTTTAGAAAAGAATTTGTACAAAGTATAACATATTGTCTGCTAACGGTGGCCACTATTTAACGCACTTAACTATTCGGGGAGTCAATTAGTATTTGGTAGCCCCTATGTGGCACACCATAACCATAATAATTTTTGCCGGCTCTCGTTGCATGTGAATGATGGCTATTGGGGAAAAAATTACAAATTCTTAACTCTTAGGATCTTTATTTGTCATCAACGTTTTCATTTTGCTGTTTGATGGCTTTACTGACTATGTTTACTCATCAATTAAAGTTCCAAAACGAGAACAATGTTACGTAACCACGATGTGACCTTTATGAAATTAGGCGGGTATCCTTAAAAATATTTCTTTGCATAGCTTAGAACCTCACCCCTTTCAGCAGTCGTCATAGTTACCACGTTGATTCAGCATCATTGGTATCAGGCTTTTGCATCTGCAGCTCATCTATCAAGAATAGCTCAGCAGTTGTAAAATTCTGTTTCTGTGTAATCGTCTTCATAAGCAATCTTTTTTTGCCTCATAACCTGGAAATATTTGGTTAACAGAACTATGATTGAATTATCAAATAATCTATTTGGGAGGCATCACATTGAACAACAAGTTATTTAGGGGAACTTTAGCTGTTGCAGTCGGTTTAACTATGCTAGGCGGAAGTGCTGTTCCTGCTAATGCTGCCAGCTGGCATAAAGGAACACCCACAGATGTTCGTGGCTGGTGGCATACTAAAGCTAAGAAATCGCACGATTATGGTTCAAAATATCATTATTACTATGAATATTTTCATATCACAAAATATAGGATCACAGATACCTATATTCAATCGGATTCCTACCCAGTTACATATCTTAAATACAGAAAAGCAAAGGATTTTCCTCGATACTATACGATACGTGGTAGGGTAAAAGGCATGGAAGGTAAATTTAGCTATGATTTTCAACGTATATCTTCTAAACATATGACACTTTGGTCTAAGACTGGACCAACTCTAGGCACTGCGTTGTATAAATTTAGTGGTAAAATTTCTAAACACGTTTACTATCCTTACCCTTAAAAACAGCTCTTCCAATATGGCATTCTTTAGATGTAATTAAATGGTATAACCACAACAAACTAAAAGTTACTGGTAACCGCCTAATAGAATATCTTTACAGATCATAATTTAATATTATTACAGCTATATGGTAGTAAAACTCGGAGGTAAATAAACATTGAAAAAATGGATCAGGACACTAATTACATTAGCGTTAGCGTTAGCCGTATTCGCTATTGTGCCAACGGTTGCCAGCGCTAAAAATTATTATTCAATGCCTAGAGGTTTTCGTGGCACTTGGTATGGCAATCACAAAATAGTTAAGGTTGGCAAGAAGGGCTATACTATATCAAAGTATGGAAATTATAGTGCTTTCCCACATTTTGCAGCTTCTCGGGTACACCATGGTTGGTGGGTTGTCGGAATCAATCACACAGACGCTGCAAGCTATCTGAAACGGACAACACAGAAGGTTCATGGCCATAACAGGGTGGTTTTAGATCATTTTATGCTTAGAATTCCTGATAAAGCACCCTATCATGTGGAAGGATTTGCTCGCTACAAGTCTATGAAAAACTACTCGATTAAGAGCACCATTTCATATTTACCATGGTACTAATGATTTTTATGGGACTCCCAGCATATATTGGCGTCCCTTTTCAACTTTATAACCTGAAAATGTTTGGTTAACAGAACTTTGATTGAATTTTCAAATAATCTATTTGGGAGAAATCATAATGATGAACAAGTTATTTAGAGGAAGCTTGGCACTTGCAGTTGGTCTAACTCTAATGGGAGGAAGTTCGGTTTACGCCAACGCCGCCAGCTGGCATAGAGGCACGCCTGCAGCATTACGTAGCAAATACAAGAGTCGTCCAAAGGGCGTACATAAAAACTACGTGCGTTTATATATTCGGAAGTATTCGGCACCCTTTTACGGGTTTCAAAATGGATTAGGATCTTCAATGCAGGGCATAGCCATGTATGCAAGCTATGAGAAATTAAGCCCCCATTTGTACAAAATTAATGGTATGGATAAAAGTAATACGGTTAATCAGACAATGAAGGTTTACAAGAAAGGGGCAAAAATTAAGTTCACATTTTTCCGATCTTTTAAGGGTCAGGCATGGTTATATAGATATTAATTATCTCTAAGTCAGAATAGTAAGGCGCTAAAAATGAATGATAACAAACATATTTGCCCCTATTGTGGCATGACATTCCCCTAAGACTCGAAATTCTGTCCCGCTTGTGGCCAAAAGATAGCTATAGCCAATTTCAGAAATTACACCAGTAATAGTCAAAATGCCTCAGACTGGCAAAATGGAAACACTAGAATGACCCGGAATGCTGATCTTTACAAAGAAGACGCGATTGAAGATAAGGGAAAAAGATATCCTTGGTTGGGACACATATTCTTCTTACCAAGCCGAAAATTTTGGCCGTTATTTTGTTTAATAATGCTAGTTGAATTCTTTCTCTTTAACAACACTGTCTGTTTCTTAATTGGTTTGGCCTTAGGCGTTTTTCGAGGTATAGCTAACAACATTAAAGACTCATAGAAAGTGCATGCACCGATGAAAAGCCATAGAAAATTTAGACTATTTCATATTTAATTTTGAACGGCTATGGCCTGATTCCTATACACACGGAATCAGACCATTTTTTCATAGAAATTCTTTTATAAATGAACTGATCAGTATAGTTTTATCTCCTTAACATCATCATAAAAGTTAAAAAGAATCCTGAGAAGTACTCTTTGCTTGAAACACATTTACCCTGAAAAGTTCGTTTGGAGCTGATGAAAAATGTCCCCCTGCCCATTGCCTCAACGACTAGGATTAATTATTCTCTCTAGTGTTTTCACGATGTTTTCCTGTCTGCTTAGAGAAAATGGCTCATTGGTACGGATATAATAGTTGATAATTTTAAGGGTAATCGTTGCAATAATATCAATGGTGAGTGGGTCTTTGGAAATATGGTATTTATTTAAATTTTCAGATACCACCTGCAGAAATTGGGCTTCAAAATCGAGACTATTTGAATGAATGCTTTCTAACGCTAGGATAGTCTTTTTTAGTTTTTGATTATCAATTATCGAACTTAGCAATCCTTGTAAGTGCAAATCGAGGTGGCCCGCCAGAATGTCTTGATTATTTTCTAGGCGGGTCTGTATGAGTTGCGCATATTGATTTAAAAATTTCTGGGTTAGATACGCAGCCAAGGCTGTTTTATTATGAAAATGATCATAAAAAGTCTTCGGGTTAATTCGCGCTTCAGCGGCAATTTGACGGACTGTTACTTTGGAAAAGCCTTCCGTCAAAGTGAGATCAATAAACGCATTTTCAATTGAACTTAATGTGCGTTGAGTTCTTAAATCCATGAATATCTCCCTCCAAGAAAAGTAAATCTTAAGCATAATATGTTACATAAGTAACTATTATGTGGTGATTACTTATTGATGTCTAGCTTAATACTACATATGATTGGCTTGTAATGAAAGTAATACATTAGCAAACTAACGTAATAGTGCACGGTTCTCAGAGATTCAAATAAAAAGGGTCTCAAAACGAACAAAAATCACCGAGAAACAGACACACTTGAAAACATGGGTGTTAGTATTCCAACTAAAAAAGTCAGAATGCTGGGCGTTACTTGACGACAATTAGCATAAAACTCGAGGAGGAAATAAAATGAAACAAGGACGAATTATGGACCAACCCGCAGATTACAAAAAATTAGGTATTAACCCAGATAAAATCGAAACCTGGGAAGACGGTCGAAGAGACAATAATCAACCTGGTCATGCTGAAATCTGGTACCTAGACTGTAGTTTTGATGATCAATCAACGCTGGTGTTAGGTTTTAGGCCAAAATCTGTTGATCATGTAGACACCACTGAAGAGAATCCTAACGTGGCCATTAATTACACTGCTCCAGATGGCACTCCACTTTACGATTACCGGCTGTACGATGCCGCGGAGACTTACACCAGTATAAAAGATGCTAACTTGAAGTGGGGACCCAGCACATTAGTCGGCAAAGACTGGCAAGAATACGATGTTCACATCGAACCCGAAGCAGATCAGGAAATTGTTATGGAAGGTAAAAAATCAGTTAAACATAAAACGGCTGTTGATCTGCATTTTGATGCCCAAGTCAAACCATTTCGACCTGGTACTGGCTATATCACTTTTGGTGAAAATGACAAATTTTACTATAATTTTATCTGCATCACCAAATTAACGGTATCTGGAAAAATCACTGTCTATGGCGAGGAGAAAAAAGTTTCCGGCTCGGCTTACTATAATCATCAGTGGTTCAACATTAGCCCAGTTAATGCTTTTCATCACTGGATCTGGGGACGGCAGAATATTGGCAAATACAATGTTTTAATTTACGACATGGTAGGTGCTGATCGATTTGGTAAGCCGGAAATTCCGTTAATGACCATTGACGATAATAACGGCCAAAGAGTCTTCGAAAATACCAGTGCCGCCAATACCCAAGTTGAGTTTTTAGAAACGTATTTACAGGAAAGCACAAATAAACAGGTTCCTAAGGAAATCCGTTATACATTTAACCAGGACGATATTAAAGTGGTATATACGATTAGCGCCCCTAAAGAGATCAATATCATTGATATTTATGGACTGGCTCCTAAAGCAGCCCAAGAACAATTTGATAAATTGAAAATGCAGCCGACCTATACCCGTTATCTAGCCTCAACTGAACTTAAAATCATTAAGCCAGGACACACTGAAACGGTTAATGGGTCAATGCTGTACGAGATGAATTTCCCAGCTAAGTCTTTATAAAGTACTATTTCTTAAGGAGAGATCACCAATGGATAAAAAATTTTCAGAGGAGTTAAACGAAGGCCTTCAAAGTGAAAAGAAACTTGATAAGCGGGATGCTCACGTTGATATGATGCGTGTTCGCATTCCAAAAAAGGACTTCAAGAAGGCTAGAAAACTGGCTGGTGAAATTTTAGAATATCAGCAGGAACACCATGAACTATATGCCTATGATCATACACAAGTTTATGTCACAGACTCGACAGATTATCCTGACGATAATGTCTGGATGTTTATTGATCAATATTCAAATAGAGAAGATTATCTTGAATCACTAGTTAATGCCGCAAAGAGTGATCCGCAAAGCACCAAAAACAGGTCGGATTTCTATGCAATGCTGACTAAGGGTCAAACACCTAAACATGAGACTTGGACCGTTTTACCCGAATTAGTGGTCGATTATAGTAACCAGCAAAAGTAAAAATACCAACTCAGCGGTGCCGCCACTAATCAGTCAAATCACAAGCCAGTAAATTTTTCTAATCTTTTTCACATTTAAGTGTTGACAGAGTGAAATACAGGGTGTAGATTAGTGTCAATCATTAAATTCAGATGAAAAGCGTTGACGAGAAACATCAACCTCGATTCAGATATAGAGAGTTGCCGGGTGGTGAAAGGCAATGATGAACGGGCGCGATGATCATCTCTGAGCTGTGTGTCAAAACGGCTAAGCCGAAGTAGAACACATTGGGTGCACCCATTATCGTGCCAAGCGTATCGCAGCAATGCCGTACGTGAGAGGTAATTTCAATTTTGAAATTATAAACTAAGGTGGTACCACGTGAAAGCGTCCTTAAATCGCAAGCAGTTTGCGATTAAGGACGCTTTTTCGTTTTCTGAATTTAAAAAATTAGACATTTAAGGTGGTGAGGGCAATTGGAAGTTAACATTAAGGACTCAGATGACGGTCAGATTAAGATTTCACACATAACAGTCTTTTCAAGCGTAAATGAAGTGCAATTTCTCATTGAACCCACCAATAACGGGCGGGTCACACATAGCTAGTTTCAGATTCTTAACACATATTGTTCCAACTGAATTTACACATAGTTTTCTCACATAGTTTTTCACATACCGTGTCAACACATAGTTACAACACATATTGTTTCATCACATAGCAACACCAATCACATATCAAACATAATTTTGGAGGCTTCGCCCATGAGTGAACAAGTATTAAGTAAACAAGCGTTATCAGACAAAGAAGCAAAATTAGCCCAGGCACTATTTGATGCCTACACCAGTCACAAACCGCTAAAAGAAGACGATTTCAAGGGTTACGTAGATACCGAAGATGCGGCTTATCGTGTTCAACGGCAACTAACGGCGGATAAGAAAGAAACAGTTGGTGGCTATAAGGTTTCTCTAACTAGCAAGCAGACGCAAGACATGTTCGATTCTGACAGCCCGCTATATGGTGCTCAAGTTAAGAGTCATTTCGTGACATCACCACATACGGTGGAAGCCAGCGACGTTATGGATCCGCTGGCCGAAGTTGAAATGATGTTTTGTGCCAAAGAGGATCTATCGGCCAACGACTCGCTAGAAGATCTATGGCATAAAACAACCGTTGCGCCGGCCGTTGAAGTACCCGACTCAAGGTTCAGTGACTGGTTCCCAAGCCTATCCAAATACATGGTGATGGCCGATGCAGCCGTTGGTGGCTACGTCGTTTACGGCGAAGGACTAGATGCCGATAAGCTATTCGAATCACCTGAGGACCTGGCAACTGTTAAATGTGAGCTCTTCCACGATGGTAAGAAACTAAAGGATGGCGCGGCAACTGAAGTACTAGGAAACCCGCTAAACTCGCTACAATGGCTAGTTAAGAAACTAGATAGTCAAGGAATGCCACTCCGCAAGGGACAACGCGTTTCAGCAGGAACCTTCCTCCTACCAGAATCACTCACTAAGGGTGATTGGAAGGCCACCTTTGACAAGGGCATGGGAGCAGTTCTCTTGCACGTTAACCGGTAACCTTATAACCCTCCTGTTGATTCATAGTCAATCATTTCATCTACTCACTAATCATACGATCCACACATGCCAAAACAGCAGCCTGATTTTCAGGGCTGCTGTTTTTGTATCTCATAAACCTTACACTTGAATCGATCGATATCACTGGAAAAAGGCAATCACGAGAAGTGCGATGGCGGCCGCAAACTGCACGAAATCAAGCCAGAAATGGGTCATGATATTTTGCCAAATATTATTGGTATAGTAGTAAATCAAGGCCAGCACCCCACCGGCAAACATGTATGGCACCATTTGAATCACCTGGCCATGGAAGTTGTTCCAGTGCATGAGGCCAAAGGCAACTGACGAAATCAGTAACATTGCTAAGGTCAACGCTGCGTGTCGACCCTTGAACTGATAGAACAAAACGTGACGAAAGACGATTTCTTCAGTAAACGGCGATAGCAACACGACGATACTGTTAAACGCGACGGCCCCCGCTGCTTGAACACTCAACAGGGCGCTTGGTTTTGTCATTGCAGCAATGTGGAGGACGTTAGCCATCACTAGGCGAACCAGCGCAATGACGCTGAATAAGACCAGTACGCCGCAGAGATTCAGTAGGGTATTTCGCAGCCAATGTTTTCGATACGCTGGCCAATCACGCCTTAAGACATCGCGATAAAGATACATGGTCATCAAGAAAACAATCAGCCCCAGGCCAACATAGATCAGTGACTGGGTCCATTTTGTCTGACCGGAATGGATCAATATCGCTATCAGTCCCATCTCAATTGGCAGCAGCAGTATCGCCACCACTGATTTGACTAGGTCGATTTTTAAAGGATACTTTGAAGTCATCACACTTTCGTCCCTTCCTGTTTTGGCCTTATTATCATACCAGTTCAGGCTTAAAATGCCTAGTCAATGGCCCTTGAAGTCCCCCCTATTACGGCGTTTTAAAGGACTAATGACTGGGTCTGTTGATAGAAACGACTTGATTGTCAAAACGGTCCGTTATTGAACGACTTGAAACCAAAAAACAGCAGCCGGGCCCAAATCGGGTCACCAGACTGCTGTCAATTGTTTAATTGTTATGCTCATTTAAAATAAATTGAGCTTGGCAATTCGCTCACAAGCTTCGGTGAACCGCGGTTCATCAATCAGTAAGCCGACGCGAACGTATCCTTCACCGCTCTTGCCAAAACCAACTCCAGGTGCTACCGCAACGGCAGCCTTATCCAGCAACAAATCTGCAAACTGCTCACTGGTATACCCCTTTGGTACCGGCATCCAGGCATAGAACGCCCCACCAGATGGATAAGGTTCCCAACCGATCTTTCGGGCGGCAGCGTAAAATTGATCACGTCGCTTTTGATACAGTGCTACCAGTGATCTGACTGTTGACTGGTCACTCTCCAAAGCAGTGATTGAGGCCTCCTGGATAGCTGGGAAGACCGAAACAAACAGGTGGTCTTGAATCAAGTTGATTGCTTCAATCATATCAGCATTACCAACTGCGAAACCAATGCGCCAGCCAGCCATGTTGTAGGATTTTGACATCGTGTAAAATTCAATTCCGACGTCCTTGGCGCCAGGAGTTTGTAAGAAGCTGACCGGGCGCTTGCCATCAAAACCAATTGCGCCATAGGCAAAGTCCTGCACAACACCAATCTGATGTTCGTTTGCAAACTTAACGGTTTGTTCGTAAAATTCCGGCGTTGCAACTGCTCCAGTTGGATTGTTTGGGTAGTTCAGATACATGAGCTTCGCCTGGTCGACCACTTGCGGATCTAAGTCGTCATAGTCAGGTAAAAAGTGGTTTTCAGCTTTCAACGACATTAATCGTAATTTAACCTGAGCCAGTGCGACACCCGATAAATAATCGGGATACCCGGGATCAGGTAACAGCATGGTGTCACCTGGGTTCAGTAACGCAAAGGGTAACTCCACCAACCCAATTTTCGAGCCGCCTAAGATTGCGACTTCTTTTTCAGGATCCAATTTAACGCCGTATTCACGCGCGTAAAAATCAGCAACGGCCTGCTTTAGACGTGGCATCCCCCTAAATTGAGAATACTTATGATTCTCTGGATCAGCCGTCGCTTTTTGCATTGCCTGAACAATGTAGTCGGGTGTTGGCTGATCAGGGTTACCCTGCCCCAAGTTGATAACATCCGCGCCGCTAGCAATCTTAGCGTTCACCTTGGCAACCAAGGTTGCAAAAAACTGTTTTGGTAAGTGCTGTAAAACATTCGATTCGTCAAACTTCAAGCTGTCTTCCTCCTTGAACATCGATGTGTCAGAAATAGTTGCCTAAGCAACTTCGCCACATTAATATGTAAGTCTTATTAGAATTCAATTAAAACACAATTTGAACGGCAATTCAAACTGAGGCCTTAACTAGACCATTACATAGTTGTCCAAGTGTCAGATAGTGATAATATTTATTGATAACCTGAATATTAATCAAATCAACAATAACCTTTAAAATGCAATTATTTACCATAGAAACGGTATTTATAAAATACACTGTATCATTCACTCGTGAATGAATAGTCAATGCTATTTTTGAACTGGATTTAAAATTAAGACTATACATTCGCTGATAATACTGTTATCATATTCTCATAATCACATGTTAGATTTCGTAACATGACACATGAGGGGGATCAGTTATATGAAACGCAAGTTTGCTTCATTGTTTGCCGGTTTTGTCATGCTGGCAGCTATGGTTTTTGCCCTGAGCGCTGGTATCACGCCAGCCAAGGCTGAAACGACTTACCAAATTGGAACGGACGTCACGTTCCCGCCATTTGAATTTGCCAACAAACATGATAAATATGTCGGCATTGATATTGAACTTTTGAAGGCGATTGCTAAGGATCAGGGCTTCAAGGTCAATATTAAGCCAACCAGTTTTAACGGTGCTGTCCAAGCCGTTCAGTCTGGCCAGTTGGACGGGATGATTGCCGGCATGTCAATTACTAAGGAACGGGAAGCAACTTTTGATTTCTCTAAACCCTACTTCACGTCCGGAGTCGTTATGGCAGTCACACCCAATTCAAAAACCACGAGTCTTAAGGATTTAAGGGGCAAAAAAGTGGCTGTAAAAACCGGGACATCAGGAGCCGACTACGCAAAGTCGATTCAGAAAAAGTATGGCTTCCACATCGTCACCTTTGATGAATCCAATGATATGTACCAAGATGTTATCACTGGGAATTCGGCCGCTTGTTTCGAAGATTCTCCTGTGATGCGGTACGCGGTCAGACAAGGAACCAAACTAAAGATCGTGACCAAGCCGGTGGAAAATGGCCCCTATGGCTTTGCCGTCAAAAAAGGGCACAACCAAAAACTTCTGCGGATGTTCAATAAGGGACTAGCTGATATGAAAGCAAACGGTGAATACGCTCGCATTACGAGAAAATACCTCGGCGCGAAAGGCAGTTCAGATACTTCTTCCGACCGGACATTTTGGGGACTGATCAAACAAAACCGCTCAGCCTTGCTTGGTGGGTTTGAAGAAACCGTTTGGCTGACAATTGTTGCGATCTTCTTCGCCACTGTATTTGGCGTGATCGTTGGTTTACTGGGTGTGGTACCAAATAAGTTTTTCAACGGCCTTTCAACCACGTTAATTTACATCTTCCGTGGCCTGCCTCTGCTGGTCTTGGCCCTGTTCATCTACACTGGTATTCCAAGTTTAACGAACCAAAAAATCCCTGCCTTTGTTGCGGGCACCATCACTTTGATGTTTAATGAAGGAGCGTACATTGCCGCGTTTGTTAAGGGCGGCATCAACGCGGTGAACATCGGTCAAATGGAAGCTGCTCGAAGTCTAGGGCTGCCATTTGGGAAAGCCATGCGACGGGTCATCCTACCACAGGGGATTCGAATTATGATTCCATCGTTTATTAATCAATTCATCATCACCCTTAAAGATACGTCGATTCTGTCGATCATCGGCATTCTTGAACTGACCCAAACCGGGAAGATCATCATCGCCAGAAATCTGGAAGGGTTCAAAGTCTGGACGATCATTGCCGTCATTTACCTCGTGGTCATTACGTTGCTGACATGGTTGTCTAATTGGGTTCAAAGGAGGGTTCGGCTGTGACAGCAAAAGTTAAAGTAACCAATTTAGTGAAAACGTTTGGCAATAATGAGGTGCTGAAAGGCATTAATCTGGAGGTTCAAAATAATGAAGTGGTCGTGGTGATTGGGCCTTCTGGTTCCGGCAAAAGTACCCTGCTGCGGACGCTGAACAAGTTGGAAGCACCAACTAGTGGTGATATTATCATTGATGGGATGAATATTGCCGATCCAAAAACCGATATTAACAAAGTTCGCGAAAATATTGGGATGGTGTTTCAGCATTTCAACTTATTTAATAACCTATCGGTGAGTGAAAACATTATGCTGGCGCCGGTGGAACTGAAAAAAGAGGATAAGCAGGCGGCCGCGGAGCATGCAAAACGTCTGTTAAAAACGGTTGGGCTCGAATCGAAATTTGACGCGACTGTGCAGTCCCTGTCAGGGGGGCAACAACAACGGGTAGCTATTGCCAGAGCGTTAGCAATGGATCCGGATGTGATGTTATTTGATGAGCCAACGTCGGCGCTAGATCCAGAGATGGTTGGTGATGTGCTGGCGGTTATGAAGAACTTGGCAAAGCAGGGAATGACGATGATCGTTGTGACCCATGAAATGGGCTTTGCAAAGGAAGTGGCGGATCGCGTGGTGTTTGTGGATGACGGCAATATCCAGGAACAGGGAACGCCGGATGAGATGTTCAATCATCCGAAGAATCCGAGGCTGCAGGATTTTCTGGATAAGGTGCTAAATGTCTAGAGCGCGAAACAAGGCGGGTTTGAGGCCGGCGTGTAAGGGGACTCTGGCAGAATTGACGGTGGTCTATGCCGGCAATTTTGCCAGAGTCCCCTTACACATAGGTCTCGGCCTTGTGCAGCGCATTTCAGCTACAGAGATTTAAGATAACCAACTAGCGGGTAGATTCGTCAACAAATCTACCCGCTAGTTTTCCGTTTCCAACATGCCGAATGCTTGTTGTCCCAGCCGAATCCGGCTATACTAAAGAAAATTTTAAGCGCTTTTATTCCGCTAAACTTAATTTACAAACCAACCAACGGAGGCTACTGCCATGAAAGAGACCGAAAAGTTACAAGTCGTCCAGTCGTTGATCAATATACAATCAGTTAATGGCAGCGAAACACCAGTTGCCGATTATTTAATTCGGCTATTAGGCAATCATGGTATCAAAGCACAACGAATCGAAGAATTTCCGGGTCGCTTTGGTTTTGTCGCTGAAATTGGTGATGGTCAGCACCCTAAATTAGGGTTAAGTGGTCATCTGGATACCGTCGCGCCTGGTAAGCTCGACAGCTGGACGTCACCCCCGTTTGAAGCCACCATTCGTAACCGCAGAATTTTCGGTCGTGGCGCTGCCGACATGAAGGGTGGCCTAGCTGCAATGGTGATCACGATGATTGAACTGTCTGAACAGCAGCTACCGGTCCACGGTACTCTCCGGTTAATGGCCACTGTCTCGGAAGAATTAACGGAATCCGGTGCTCACTTTCTGGCGGAACACGGTTACGGTGATGATTTAGACGCCTTTATTTTTGGGGAACCGACTGGTGTTGCTCTCAACGACATTGATGCCTACTTTAACAGTGGCGGCGCTAAGATTGACCCACAACAACTGGTTGACGTTCAAAATCGGATCTTAGACAGTCAGGCTCCTGAACAGCATTTTCTCGTCACCGCTCACAAAGGGTGGATGACTTATACGGTTTCCGCCCAAGGTAAGTCTGCCCACAGTTCAATGCCGAAAATGGGAGTTAACGCGATCGATGCCTTAGTGAGCTACTACGTTGCTGAACAGGAACTTTATGATAACCTACATGAAATCGATTCTCAGCTGGGAGCCACCGTCTATTCACCAGATATTATTCAGGGTGGCCACCAGGTTAATAGCGTGCCAGACACTGCTTTCGAGCAGGTAAAAGTCCGTACAATTCCGGAACTGCCAAATGATGATCTGATTATGCGTCTGCAACAGCTGATTGACGAACTGAACCTGAATTCCGGCGTTGACCTTACCCTAACAGTTAACCAAAGTGAGCCACCGGTTATTAATCCCGGGCGAACCAACATTGTGACAGAGCTCCAGTTGGCCGCAGCCAAAAACCTTTCTGAACCTTGTACACTCCCCATTATCGGTGTTTCACTTGGGACCGACGCTTCGGAATTTCGGCGTTTCAATCCCACAGCGGATATGATTATCTTAGGTCCGGGAAATACCAGTGCACATCAAGCTGATGAATACCTAGAAATGAGTTCTTATTTTGACTTCATCCACCTTTACGAACAGGCCGCAAATGCATTTTTAAGTGACCCGAACAACCACAGCAGTTGATCTAAAAAAACCTAGCAGCACAACCATTGGGATGTGCTACTAGGCTTTTTAACGTGGTTTTCACTATGGCACTTATTTCGATGCCGCAACAGTTTCAGGATGGTCTAAAATTTCAACATTAGTGTCGATTACACCAGTATTCGTCTTGAGAGTGATCAACCCCAACTTGCTTAAATCGAGCTTGGGTGCCTCATCGATGAAGTAATTATCGGCGTAACTCTTGATTAGCACCTTACCCATTGGGCTATCAAGTGCTTCATCAAAAATCGAGTCGTCGACGCTTTCCTGATCAACAACTAAGAACCGGAAACTGACGTCCAGTGAGCAAACCCCTACCTTGGAGTATGCACCAACACCATCATCGAAATCTAAGATCAACTGATCACTGTCTGTAGTCATATGCTTCTTAAGCCGTTCGATGACTTCATTGCTCATTTTAAGTGTGGTCATTTTAATTACCTCCAATTTCATTTACAAGTCACATTGTGCCACTAATTTGTTAAATACACAAATAGATTGCACACAATCTTTTTAGATTTAAACGCTTCAACTACGCTATAATCAAAGAAAAGACTTTCGGGAGGCATCACATTGAAATTTTCTGTTCTGGGCCCGGCTGGTACGTTTGCCGATGCCGCCGCTCACGCTTATCTCTTAGCCCATCCCATTAACAACGTTGAAATTGATTATCACGCGACCTTTGACCAAGTTTACCAGGCCGTTGAACCTGATGGCATCGGTCTGCTGCCATTAGAGAATCAACTGGACGGTTTCGTTTTGGCAACCCTGCAACGACTCCAAGTCGCGGACGTGACTGAAATTGGCGAAGTTACCGTTCCCGTTAACTTCGGCCTAGCTGGTAGGGTCAACCGATTAGCTGATATCAAACGTATTTTTGTGCAGTTTAAGACTGAAGGACAATGTCAAAAACTGCTTTCTCAGTTGCCAGACGCTCAGATCATCACGACTTCCAGCAACATGATTTCGGTCTCAAAGTTACGGCACGGTGTTGATGGCGATGCCGCCATCATCCCTCAATCACAGCTGGCAGTCCAAGCGTTTCCCTTTAAGCTCGACAACGTCGCTGATCAAGACAATAACGCCACCCGGTTTATTGTCTTCAAAAAACAACCGGCCACGCTGACGATGCCAGCCCGACCGGTTGAAGATGCTACTGCTATGTTTAAGTTTCCGTTGTTCGTCACGCCACCAACTGAGGAACCAGGCGTGCTGCACCAGATCCTGACCTATCCCACGGATGCACACCTGAATCTGGTGACCATTATGTCATTGCCGACGCGCCAGAAAATCGGCATTTACTCGTTTTACATTGAAATCTCTGGCACTTTTGCGCAACGTCAGGTACTGTTTGAAACGCTGAACCAGATGGCGCAAGTCTATACCTTGCATCCGCTAGGCTTCTATGCCGTTTGAGCATTAGTTGTCGTAGTGGTCTTAGCTTTTGATTGATTTGCAATTTTAGCCTTTTCAGCTTCACGTGCCTTCTTCTGGTTAGCGCGGTGATATTCGGCCAAATGAACAAGGTTAGTCAAGAAGATATGTGTCTTCGCTTCGTAGTTGTGCTCACGGCCAAGCTGAGCTATGTAGCCGTTAATGTAATCAACTTCAGTCGGGCGGTCATGGATCATATCCTGATACATTGAAGGATAGTGAAGCGGCATATCGATTCGGGTATTAATATCCAAGGCGTGCATCTCTTCGTCACGCGTTGAAACTAAGGTGATCCCAGCACGCTCGCAAATATCATAGGCTTCATCGATCAGTTGACGACCGAGGTCGTAGGCCTTTGGAAAGTTACCGAATTCGCCCATTTGAATTTCAAATAGTGTACACAGGGTATTAATAACTGAATTAAAGATTACCTTTGTCATGAGGGTACCGCGGAAGTTCGTGGTCAACGTTGGGTTCATGTTGGCCTTCTTAAGTTCATCGAAAAGCTGGTGAGTCATTTCATCGGGCTTTTCAGTGAGGTTTGCCATGTTCATTTTACCAGCACCTGCTTTACCCATGAAATCAACGTCGCCAGGGCCGTTCAAAACGGTGGCAATCAACGCGGTACCAGCAATGATTTTATCATCGGCAAAGTATTGCTGCAGCTTCTCAATGTGGCCCATCCCGTTCATACAGGTAAATGCATATTGACGGTCATTGAAAAAGTGTTCGCAGCGTTTAAGAAAACCAGCCAACTGCATTTGCTTTGTGAAGAAGATCAAAATATCCGGGTCACCCTTATAGGATTCTGGCGTCTCAAGCTTGATCGGTGTTAAATGTCGATCTTGATGGTCACGTGATACGTAGACCCCGCCCTGTTCGCGGATCTTGTCAATGTGTGGCTGCCAAGTATCGATAAACGTAACGTCATTACCAGCTTCCTGAAGAAGAATCCCATATCGTAGACCCATTGCTCCTGCACCAATCATTGCAAATTTCATTAAAATCACACTCCATAATATTATTATTTGATGAGAAAAAGCGCCCCTGAACAAGTTCATCACTTGATCAAGGGCGCTTGATGCGCTGTACCACCTTAATTCGCAATCGCCTTCACAGACGTTGCCTTTCGCGTACGGTCCCGGGACGATACGCTAGTCCAGTAAGGCGGACACACCGTGAACACTCAACAATCGCATTCACTGCTCGAAGGTTACTTTCACTGCTGGCCTAGCCACCCTTTCACACTCAACAGGGCTCACTTGGGATCCGCCAACGGCTACTCTCCTTGTCGTTGCATTTGCTTTTCTCATCATTTGTTAATGTGGTTTTAATATAAACCCGGTTTACAGATCCGTCAAGCCTTTTTTGTGACTTTTTTTAAAGAGTGCAGGACAGGCATTTGAATTTCATAACCCTTAAGCTGTTAAATTCCCCTTCAAAATAATCACCGCGTCATATATCATGATGCTTCTTTAAGTACCACATCAAGGCAATTATCGGGACAACAGAAACTACAATTGAAAAGACCCAGCTCCACGGCTCCTTGGCAAGTGGCAATGGCATATTCATCCCCCAAAATCCCGACACAATGGGTGGAATCGCTAGTGCCAATGACCAGACCGTCAGTAATCGCATCGTATTATTAATGCTATTATCAAGGATGTTACTGTAACTGCCGACAACCTGCTCAACGATTTCGGCCGCAATATTAGCCATTTCTCGGCTTTGTTCGACTTCGACTCGAAGGTCTTTCAAGTGCTGCATTTCCGTTGTACTTAGCGTTAACGGATCATCATCAGAATCTGATAAAACTTGCAGCTGCCGAATAGCAATCACGTTATTGTTAGCGGCCGTTTTCAAATATACCAGCCGTTTGTCGAGATTGGAAAGTTGCCGGATCTGCTTATTACTGGGCCGACCATGGATGGCTTCCAGTTTTTCTCGAGTCTTATTCATGTCATCGATCCTGTCGAGATAATCTTCATTTAATTGGAAGATCAATGCAAAGGCGATGGACAGTAAAGAATCTTGCGGCTCTTGCGTGTGACTGCGAAATTCATCGATCACCTGCTGCATCTTTTCGGTCACGTAAGCATTACGCGGATGGGTCACTGAGATCAAGACGTTGCCCTTCATCATTAAACAAAACGGCACCGTTTCCAAATATTCTGAAATGTCTTGCCCCTCTTCGCCATGATTGACCGAACGAAAGACCAGCAAGCTGCACTTTGTTTCGGGGTCGTAATCAAAGCGTGCCCGCTCACGGATATCCAGCATGTAACTGAGATACTTCTTGGTAATATCATATGTTTTACGTAGCGTTTCCATGTCATGATCATCGGGTGAATCAACCGCGACCCAGGTTAAATCATGCCAAAGCTGATGTTCTTCTAGCATTGCTGTCCTTCCTAACCGTTTGATTTCTAATAGGTATATTTTACAACTTTTAAGTCCCCTTGCGGAATTGGATAATTACACTGCAAAATGACTGAATTTTCAACCTAAATGGTGTTATACAGGCTTTATTCGGCTTTAAAAAATCTCTGATTTCCCCAATGTATCCAGTCTTAAAGCGGATTTTAATTTGCACTTGAAAGAAAATTCGTGTAAGATTATTCTCATACAAAACTAATAAACAGTGATGGGGGTCTAGTTATTGCACGTGGCTCGAAAACACCGCAAAACTTTACAGGAACCAACGGTCGAGTGATCAGCAGTTGGTTAAGGGGAAGCCATCATTATTATGTGAAAGGGATTAGAACTTATGAAACGAAAATTAAGTGCGCGCCAGATGCAGATGATAGCGCTCGGCGGAACGATTGGGGTCGGGCTGTTCATGGGGTCCACCTCAACCATTAAGTGGACCGGGCCGTCCGTTCTGATTGCGTACGCGATTGCAGGGGTTTTCTTGTATCTGATTATGCGGGCGCTAGGGGAAATGCTTTACGTTGATCCTGATACAGGTTCGTTTTCCAAGTTTGCAACGGAGTATATCCATCCACTAGCCGGCTACCTGACCGCTTGGAGTAATATTTTCCAATTTGTCGTCGTTGGGATGAGTGAAATGATTGCCATCGGCGGATACTTCAAATTCTGGTGGCCGGGCTTGCCAGCATGGATACCAGGGATCATTGCCATTACTTTTCTGTGTCTAGCAAACCTGATCTCCGTTGCCATGTTCGGTGAACTTGAATTCTGGTTCGCCCTGATCAAGGTCGTCACCATCGTCCTGATGATCATCGTTGGTTTGTTACTAATCGTTTTTGGGATCGGTAACCATTTCCACCCGATCGGCATTTCAAACATCTGGACTCACGGTTTCTTCACCGGTGGCTTTAAAGGTTTCTTCTTTGCACTGTCCATTGTGCTTGCTTCCTATCAAGGAATTGAGCTGATCGGTGTTACTGCGGGCGAAGCTGAGAATCCTCAACATACTCTGGTTAAAGCGATTCGCTCAACTGTTTTCCGAATTCTGATCTTCTATATCGGTGCTATTTTTGTTATTTTAAGTATCTATCCTTGGAATCAGTTAAGTAACGTTGGCTCGCCATTCGTTGAGACCTTCGCCAAAATTGGTATCACTTCAGCCGCTTCAATCATTAACTTCGTTGTGATTACTGCTGCACTGTCAGGTTCGAACTCGGGTATTTACAGTGCCAGTCGAATGTCTTACACCTTAGCAAATAATGGCCAACTGCCGCGACGTTTCCTATTGTTAAACCGTCACGGGGTGCCTTTCTACTCAGTCATCGCCATTTCTTTGGGCATTTTTCTCGGGGTCGTATTGGACTTTGTCACGCCGATCTTCTTTAAGGGTGCGACTAACATTTTCGTGATGGTCTACAGCTCAAGTGTACTACCAGGTATGATTCCGTGGTTTGTTATTTTGATCAGTCAGCTTGAATTCAGACGGGAACATAAGGACATCATGGCCAAGCATCCGTTTAAAATGCCACTTTCACCATGGTCAAATTACCTCACATTGGCTTTCTTACTCATTACCTTGATTTTCATGTTCTTCAACCCGGAAACCAGAATTTCGATTCTCGTGGGTGTCGTCTTCTTAGTCTTCATGACGATCCTCTACTTCGTTAAATTCCATGGCAAAGTTAAGGTCGATTAGACAAGTTCAAAACGGGTGAACCAGCCCGCTTTTAGAGGTGCTAAAAAGCAATAATAGATGAACTCACCCAGTCTTGGGGAACTCTATCTGTTATTGCTTTTCTGTCATTGTAAAGCTAAGTTTTAAATTTTAGTTCAGCAGTCAAGCGCATGAACTAGGCGATGCTTCAACCTTAGCTATTCCAATTTTACTAAATGTGGTTTACCATAAAAGTAACCTTGACGGTAAGGGAGGTCTAGCTGATTGAGCAACTCATCTTCTTCAGCGTTTTCCGTACCTTCAACCACCAACCGAATGTGATATTTGCTGGCAACTTCCTTCCAGAATTGTAATTGATCGACAATTTCGCCTTCACGGGTTTCGCGCCGGAAGTTTTGCATCGCAAACTTAATCTCATTGGCATATGGTAGCAACGCTTTAATGTTATTATAAGTGTTGAAGCCTGTCCCAACGTCGTCAAGGCTGATCTGGACACCATTTTCGGTATAGTGCTTGGCGCTCTTAACTAGTGCCTCACGAGCTACGTCCTTATCACAGGATTCCTCAGTCACTTCAATAATCAGTTTCACAGGGTAGATATCATGTTGAGCGTCGATTAAAGCTTCCGCCATGTGCTGGTCAATAAATTGACTGCGGTTTAAGTTAAATGAGATTGAACCAACTTTCAGGCCGATTCGTTTTGCTGTCAACTTTAGGAGGTTCACTTGTTCATCAACTGGAATCGCCGCGAAGTTTTGCGGTAATTTCCAGTGCTCATCGTCGTATTTACGAATCAGCATTTCATAACCAATCAAAGAATTGGTAAATCTATTCAGTTGTGGTTGGATGAAGTACCTGTACACGACGATGTCCCCCCTTTTTTTAAAGACTCACTACCCTAATGATTCCACTTTGATTATAGCATTTATAAAATCAATATTTACCTGATTCAATGAAATTTCAAAGATTTAGCCATCTGTACGAAACGAGGGTTTGATAACATGAAGGTTATTATTATTGGATGCACACATGCTGGAACAGTTGCAGCCACGGAAATTCTGAAAAATCATCCTGAAACCGATTTAACAATTTATGAACGGACCGATAATTTTTCGTTTCTTTCCTGTGGTATTTCCTTGTATTTACAAGGGGAAGTCAAACATCTTGAAGATATGTTTTATTCTTCGCCAGAAGAGTTACAGGAAATGGGCGCAACTGTCCACGATAACCATGACGTTTTAAAAGTAGACGCTGCCAAGCACACCATTCAAGTCGCTAACATGGTCAGTGGCGATGTTTTTGAGGATACTTACGACAAACTGATCATGACAACGGGCTCTTCAGTCATGGTACCACCGCTTTTTGGCATTGATAACACCCGCGTCCTGCTGTGTAAAAACTATCAGCAGGCTCAAGAGATCTATAAAGCATCTGAAAAATACCATGATATTGCAATTGTGGGCGCTGGGTACGCCGGCATTGAATTTGCCGAAGCCCTCTCCGAAAATGGTCATCACATCACCCTTTTTCAATCACGCTCACAGGTACTGAATAATTACGTTGATAAACCTTTGTCTGATTGGGCAGTTAAACTGTTACAAGACCATAAAGTCGATGTACATCTGGAGCATGAGGTCACGGCCTTTAGCGGCAACGAAGACGATAGTAAAATTACGATTGAGACCAATCAGGGCGATTTTAAAGCTGATGTGGTGATCGTCAGCACCGGTTTCACACCGAATACTAGCCTGTTAACCGGTCAAGTCGACATTGAACGTCATGGCTCATTTAGTACCAATCGCTACCTTCAGACTTCAGATCCCGATATTTACGCGGCGGGCGACTGTTGCATGGTGACCTTTAACCCAACCGGTGCACCTGCTTATACGCCGTTAGCAAGTGTCGCTATTCGTCAAGGGATGCTAGTTGCGCACAACATTTTTGGTCATACTCATCCCTACATCGGTACGCAGGCGAGTTCCGCATTAAAGCTTTACGGCAATGCCCTGGCAACTACCGGTCTAACATTGATACACGCTAAAGAGCGTGGGATCAACGCTGCTAGCGTGACTTTGGAAACCACTTGGCGGCCAGAGTACATGCCATCAACGGATCCGTTGACCATTTACCTCGTGTATAATCGTGATAATCGTCGAGTTTTGGGGGCACAACTATTGAGCCGACACGATATTACTCAGTCTGCGAACGCCGTTTCACTCGCGATTCAAAATAACAACACCATTGACGATCTAGCCTTTGTTGATATGCTGTTCCAGCCCAACTTTGACTTTCCCTTTAACTACCTGAATCAAGTTGCCCAATTGGCAATTGATCAGGAGCAGGCTGCCGGTAACGGTAAACCGCGCTTTACAGCTTTAGGAAATGCTAATTCTGATCAGTGAAACCCAAGATTCGTTTTTAAAATACAGTCGGCGACAGATTTCCAGTACGGGAATCTGCCGCCGATTTGCGTCACATGATCAATTTATGCTAGACATCATACTCAGTTTCCCGAATTGAACGGTGCATCAAATCGTATGGATTCTCCATATCTTCCGAATTCCAGCAAGCAATCCCAGCAATTAGGGAAGTATCGAGCATCTTAAGCTGGGGGTCACGCGCTAACTGTTCATTAAAATGCTGCTTAAGTCGTTCCGTAATCTCTTGAGCCACTCGTTCTTCAGTGTGAAGGATCATCCCCCAAGTTGGTGTTTGCCGATTCAAAAAGTACGTTAGATTATTATCGCGACTTTCTTGGGACAGGACACTGGAAATTAATTTGAGTAACCTTTGAGACTGTTCTTGACTCAGCATTTTTTCTAATTCTTGGAAATAACGAATCCGAATGACAAGCATCGTCACGGGTAAATTAAACTGGCGATGATTTTCGAGATACATCCGCGCATCCTTTTGAAAGGCCACCATGGTGCGCAGGTTAGTTTGCGCATCAAAAGCACCCTGTTCGACTAAACGATTTCGCAGCTGATGATTTCTCAATTGTAGTTCTTGCTGGTGACGCATCATAACGGCTAGCGTTAAGCATAGTAGCCCTGGCAAGACCAGCCAAATTGTCATTCTAAGTGGCACTTCCTGATGAAGCTGCAAACTGACGTAGGCCGCTGAGACAATTTGACCAAAGACAAACAGCAAATTACTTAAAAGTCCCGGGATCAAGCCATAAAAATAAGTCACCAGCATGAGCATCATTGTGATAGCCAGATAAACGGTACTCCAAATGGGGTGCTGTGATAGGTCAACAAGCACGGTCGTTAAACCAATCAAAGTCAAGAATCCCACTAAACCAATATCCGCCAATAAACTTGCTTTACCATGATCATCAATGTTCATGAATAAACCCCTTTCGAGTGATCAGTCCGTTTCGCCATAGAATTGACACGATCACGAAACCAAAGAAGAAAAAGACAACTAATGCGATTCCTAAGAACAGCCAAAAATGACTATGTTTATGAACCACTGAAGTGATCGACGATGGTTGAATCATTTTTTGCTTCTTGAACCGGTAACTGTAATGCTGATTATTGTCATCCACGACGATGGTATCTGCCTGGCGATATTGAGCCAGCTTTGACTGCCGGTCAAGCTGGGTTGAAGCCCGGTAAACGGCATCATCATGAGCACCGGTCACAACTAGCAAGCCCCGGTATTGATTGTAAGGCGATCGGAGTAGCTGGGCCGTACCGATTGTTTGGGCATAGTCATCTTCCAGACTAAGTTTCTCGTTACTCTTAAAGCCTGAGAAATTAGAATTAAACTGGAAATAAAGTTTGGAATTCAGCTGCTTGATCAAGGGTGTTTGTGAGGGGGTGCCAAATGCGATCACGTTCGACCGGTTTAAAACGGCTGTCTTTGGCGTTTGGTGGTAGACTTTCAATTCCCCGGTATTTTGCTTCGCGTAATTACCAACCAGTCCAAGCAAGTTTGACATTGTCGCAAAATCATTGGTGGTCAAATGCGCCGGCCGGACGATGGCCATCTGTTTCACTGCCTGATTTTTCATGAAGACACTAGGATAATTGTCAAACAGCAGATCATGATTGGACTTGGAACGAATCACCGCATTTGAAGTCGGCAGTACCGTCGCCCACATGTCTTGGTCAGTAGGTGCTGAACCACTTCCAGCTGGAGTTAGGTCGAAGTCCACTGAAATAGTAAAGGTGCTATTTAACGGCATCTTGGCGGGTAATTTCAGACTGATCTCGTCACCGTCAGCGTGTGCCGCACTCAGGCGTTGGCTGCCAATCGCTTGCTGATTGATACGAACGGTCATTAAGGAACGCTTGAAATCAAGGTTCTTGCCGTAACGAAGACGTAGATTAATCGTCGATCCCGCCGCATTCAGTTGATCATTTGGCAGCTGAACAAAAAAGGTACGGACATTGTGTCCAGCCCCCTGGACAGGTGTGTCGACATCCGTTAGTTGATGCCGGCCCTGAAATTCCAGTACCGAACTGAACGTTGCCGTTTGTTCATTGATCCATTTCTCGGGTTTGGTAGTCTCCTTCATCAACTCCTGATTTGCAACGAAGCTGGCTGCTTTTAATAACAGTGAATCGGAGTTAGAAGTCACCACTAACAGGTGCTTTCGACCCTGTTTCAACAGTTTGATCACTGCTTGGTCGTTTAACTTCTTGGCCGATAATTGAGACTGAATTGATTTTGGTAAATGCTGAAATTTAGCGATTATAACTTGATAATCCGCCTGTTTATTCTCCTCTAAAGGCGAAATCGGCAGTGCCTGATCATCGCTGGTGACAAATCTGGACAGGCCGGTCAAAGCTCGTAACCCAGCAGATAACTCGGTATCGGTGGCCGCCTTTGGTGTTTCGACTAACGACTGACTTTCAGCAATCGTGTCGGCACCGGTCAGACGGTCGTAAAAATCGTTGATCTGGTTCCGTGGCGAAGTGAGATCATAATCGAAATTAACGTTACTGGCAGAGTCCAGTGTCAGCCAATTGGCAGGTGTCTGGGTAGCAACTACCTGCTTATCATTTGTTTGGTTCAATAACTGGCCTTCGATTTGAAGGTTATTTTGGGACTGAATCAATTTCTTAGGAATTGTAATTTGCTTAGATTGCTCACCCGCGGCTGAAGATGGCCGAAATGAGTCAAACGTCACCCCGTTAACTGACACGGTGATGTCTGAATTCTGCCGATCATCCAACTGAGAAATTTGAAATTTGAGGTTGAGGGTCGCTTTTTTGACATCCCAGTACCCCATTTTGACAAAATACATATTTGCCTGCACCGATTTACCGGCTAGCGACGTTGTTGGATTTTGAAACGGCTGCGTATACTGCTTAGCTGAAGCAGTTTGCGCCGTCAGTACGACCGTCACGATGACGAGTAAAGCGGCCAGCATACTACTGATAACGCTTTGTTTTATACCATTTTGCTTGTTGATGAAAAATTTGTTCACGTGTGTACCCCACCATTCCGTATATTGCAACTACTAACCACATTTGACTATAAACGACATACATCAGACAGATCACACCCAGATTAGTCACGGTCATCTCACCTTTTTCGGTCGTGATCGTGACAAAAGTGCTGAGGACAAACAACAGAATTGCGAAGACCCAAACGGCATTACTAAAGCCTTGAATCGACACGTGGACCACGTCAGCCACTGACATCACAAAGACGACGTCAGATAAGACTAGGGCAGCCATTAAAAGAAAGTAGGTACTCATAAAATAAAGTAAATCGAACCAGATTCGGTGAGCTTGGGGATGAAATAGCAACCGAAAATTCTTGACGATCACGTAGATATTCCCCTTTACCCACCGCGTCCGTTGCTGAAACCAAACGTCAAAAGTCTGCGGTTCCTGTTCCCAAGTCACCGCCAGTGGCTGAAAGGCAATTTGCTGACCCATTAAATAAACGCGGAAACTGATCTCCGTGTCTTCCGCCAAGGCTTTGACATCCCAGCCGCCGATTTTATCCAAAACGGCGCGACGAATCACATAGTTAGTACCAGGAATCGTGCAGAGTTTAAATAATTTTTGACGGCCTGCCTGGGCCATCCATTGAAAGGCTAATGTTTCAATGTTAATGAAACGCGTCAGCAAAGTAGCATGTCGATTACGAGTTCGAAATTTTCCAATGACCGCCCCAAGCTTTGGGTTGGCCATTAACGTCGCCACCAAGTGCCGTAACGCCTCTTCTTCCGGCGTATTGTCCGCGTCATAAACTGAGATCACGGAGCCCTTAGCTTGCTGTAAGCCAACGTTTAGCGCGTTAGATTTTCCTTTACCACCAGTTTCTGCATTGGTATTGATCACTTGAAAATTCCGATTTGAATACTTTGCTTGAAATTTGGCCAGCAAAATTGCGGAATTGTCACTAGAATTGTCGTTAATCACGATCAATTCATACCGGTCTTGCGGGTAATCGAATCCCAGCAAGGCTTCTACCGTTCTAACCAGCACGACACCTTCGTTATGCGCCGGGACAAGGATCGATACAAATGGCGGTTCGGTGGGTAATTTGGCAGGTGGCGTCTGCACCCACTTTATATAGTAGAGATAGCCAGCAATTGTGAGCACAAGATTAACGATCAAAATGCTCCAAATTGCGATAATAGCCATAAATAAGATACTGTTTAACATTCTCATCACCTATCTTTATGAATGCCTGGACGAATAAATTTACCCCGATAAAGACGCCAGCCGATTGATAATAAACCAGCCAAAAACAATCCAATAGCGCTAAAGATCCAAATTAACGCGGTCGATTGCCACTGAATCACCCGGTTCATCCAAGATGCTTTAGTGGCTTGAGTTGGTAATTCAGACTGTCGTTGGTCTGCGGTCAGATTCAAGTCCGACAATGGTTCACCGTTTAGCCAATACTGGCCAGAACGATATCCAAGTAACGCCGAACCCGTCTCTAGAGCGGTGTTAAGATGGTCACGGATGGGATCAAACCACGGGACCTGTGCACTTTCAAGACGGCTTAGAATTGTCCCGATTTCCGCATTATTTTGCGGCATGGGGATCAATAAAGACGTTGGCGAGTTAAAGCGCAGTTTATCTTTGTGGGTGACCGTTTCAAATTTTGAAAATGGCAGCCCAATAACACCCGCTTTAAACGGCTGACTCGCTGTGACTTTAGCGGTGGAGTTGATTGTTTGGGCACCTAAAGTGGTTGGCTGATTTGGTAACAGCAGAACGTGACTGGCATTTTGCAACACTGCATCGCGACGATATTTTGACTGATTCCAGTAACCTGGTGCACTAACACCAACCGGAAAAACGTGGTCGGCGCCTAAACTGGCCAGCTCGGTTTGAAAAATGGCCCGTAGTTCGTCGCCGTTGAGCAGATGTGTCCCGGTTTCACTGGAGGGGCTTAAGAAAATCAAACCGCCGTTTTGCTCTGCAAATCGCAACGTACTTGTATAACGATGAAACGCCTCTAAATTAGTATTGGTGGCAACGCTGGTGATACTTAAGGCAAATGGATAACCACGCGCGGAAAACTGTTTGATCAACGTTCTAAGGCGTTTCATATTAGTATATGGTGATATTCCAGTAATCGTTAGCAGTGGTTGATGTGGTTTGGTTGGGCGTTTGAAAAGGGCGCCCATTAGTTGACTGGCAGCCTCGATTGAAAGCCCATCATCACCCAAACTGGGCAAAAAGCCCGAACGACCAATCTTAACACCATACGCATACGTTTGACTGGCATCACTTTGACCCGACAACCAGCCAAACTTTTCTGCATTATCAGGATGTTTATTGATCACTGTCAGTTGGTGACTCGCACTTAATAACTGTGACGAACGCTCTTGATGCAAACAAAGCTGCTGATGAGTCAGCTCTTTAAACCGGCAGCACAATTGTTGTCGTTCATCACTTTGTAACTCTGGTCCAACGTGTAATTTGACGCCTTTAAAGATTTTGCGATCCCTTTCAAATGATGAGTTCGTAAGCCGTTGCTGGTCCCAGTTTTTCATTGTGACCACCCCTTGGTACCGGCCACTGGTGAGTTCATCTTTTTGATAGTCGGCTAGCTTGATTGACTTAACTGGCAGCCCCAGACTCGTCATCAGCCGCTGACAGCAATCGATCTCCAGATCAGCATGAGTGGCAATGTTTTTTGAATCATAAACTAACAAAACGGGTCGCGTTTCAGCTGCATTTGTCGACATGGTCATTGCACGCAACCCCAAAATGGCCGCTAGCGTTAGTAATAATGTGAAAAGGCCAAAATTAAGTTTGTCTCTCATTTGTGTTCCTCCATAGCCTGTGCTGAACGACATCGCTTAGTAACACCATGCCGACCAAACAGAGACTGAACGCCACTGGGAAAATGTGAATGGATAAATCCGCTGTACCGTATAGGACAACGACCGCTGGTGGTGATGCAATCACAATTGCTAGTAACCCGATCACTAGCCAAAAACGACTAGCCAGCCAGCGCTCGCCACGTTTTAAATGGCGGACAAATGCAAAGCCGTAAACAATTGCGATAGCCGCTGCAAGTAGGCAATTGAAGGCGTACTTGCGTGGATAAAAAGTGGCTAACATTTGACTGAAGAGCGTAAAGTATTTGGTCTTAAATTGTGGCTTGGATCCCGGTTTTGCTGCTTGAGTGCCTGCAAATTTAGGCCGCAGTAACATTGTATTTTTAGCCGTCACATCTAGTAACCGGCCCATTTGCGGCAGATCAGTTGCATAGGCTGAAATTAACCACGGTAGATCGTACCGCTGAGTGAATTGCCGTTTAGTCTCAGCATCCTCCGCCTTTAAAGCTGCATACCCGTTTGGATAATAGCTTTGAGCCCGCATCAGGGTGAACTGAGGATCGATGTTCGTCGTTTGGGAAATACTTTCTGGATGAGAGGTTGTCAGTAGCTTGCCCTGGGTCATTGCTTGATACTTATTCATTTGACTGGCCTCGGGCGATAAATTATTGGCCGAGATCCAACCAACTAGTAGTAACAGCGCTGTGAAACAAAGCATCATTCCATGAATCAAATGATGGTGCGGTCGGCTTAGTACACCGATGCCAGCGATGATCAGACCAATACATAACAAACTGTTTGATTCATGAACCATTAATAGCAGAAATGCCACCGCAAAGAAGCTAAAAGTTTGCCAAACATTCTCCTGCTTATAGCACATAAGCGATAAAAAAAGCCCTGCCAAGTACAACATCAGAATCAATGTTAGTGCTTGGGGGTAGAACGAATTCAAGTAGAGTGTGAAGGCTGAATCGGCAAGAATCAAGGTAAGCACGATGGCCAACAAGTAATTTCGTCGCCGCTTCTTTCGGCCGATCAAACCGTTGGCAAACGTGGCGACACCGCCGAGGTAAAGGAGGTAGTGAATAGCTCCCAAGAAGCGGAGATCAAATATCGAACGACTGTAAAACCAACGATTTAAGGCAACTGCGATCTGAATCACAACTGACTGGGTCGTTAAGTGTTCTAAATGCAGTTGGTTGTAGTGTCTCATCAGGCCATACTTTTGAATCGTATAACCAATTTTAGTGTGTGGTAATTGGAAAAGGTCGTTACTAGCCAGCAGCATCTGGAAATCACCGTTATCGGAATAGCCGTGAATCGGCGTGATAAACATTGGTATGCCAACAATAATGGCACAGGCAATGACTACCGCCGCAACCGGACTTATCTGAAGGTATCGTCTCACTTGGTTCCCCCCTAACTTCACTCATTTAATAACATAGGTTGTATAGACCAGTTTATATTAAACGAAAATGCGTTCGGGTACAATAAAAATTGGCTAATATTCTAAAGAGAAGAACATGTATCATTTATGGCGATTTTGCCATAAAAATCAATCCTTGGTAAACTAACAAATAATGCGTTTACAAAATAATCAGTCTATCAATTCTGCTCTATTTAGGCTTGGCTTTTAAGACTAATAAAAAAAGTGTCGCATGAACTTTTCAAGCCGTTCAAGCAACACCCTTAGAATTAAGACCCTTGATTATAGCAATAACCCAATACTATAGTGAATAATCATGGTAACAATACCGACGATGACGTTTCGAATCATCGCCGTCTTAACTAAGCCCTTCCCTAGTTTGGCACTTAGAAAACCGGTCACCGCAACGGATAAACAAACCGCCAAAATGGTGGCTGGCCATTTGAACGCAACCGGTGATAAGGTCATCGCTGCCAATGGGAAAATCCCACCTGCCGCAGCTGAGAATAATGACGAAAAGGCTGCATTCCACGGATTCATGTAGTGGTTTAGTGTCAAATCATACTTAACGCTAATGATTGTTTCCAGTGGCTTTTTGGCCATTAATTCATTGGCAATCTTAGTAGCCGTGGCTTCCTTCACACCCAAATCAGTATAGTGGTTGATGACCGCTTTGATCTCCTCAGCGTAATTGGTTTTTAATAGTCGCTTTTCTGTCCGTACGACCGACTCTTCAGTATCACGTTGCGTACTGACAGAGGCATATTCACCAGACGCCATTGAGAACGCACAGGCTAATAGATCTGACAGCCCGGCGATAAAAATCGTGAACTGATTGGTTGTGGCAACGGCCACTGAAAACAGCACACCAACCACGGTTAAAATGCCGTCGTTAGAACCCAGTACACCAGCTCGCAACGTGTTGAGCTTTTCCTCCATTGTTTGAGAGGACTTTTTAGGACGCTTAATAATTTCTTCACTCATATTCTCGTTCTCCCATTATAGACTACCGATCAGCAACCCAGTCAGATAGGTAACAATCATCGTTAACGAGCCTGACACGATGTTTCGTAGCATGCCATTCCCCCGTTTTGCGTTTCCTAGCGTCGCCGCACTAAAACCAGTAATTGCCAGTGCGATCACCACCGCCACAAATGTCCCGACGATTCGATTGGCTACTGGTAACATCGTAATGGCCAAAAGTGGTAAAATAGAGCCAATTGGAAATGAAATCATCGAAGCAAGTGCAGCGGCATATGGACTAGTGAATTCGCCTACGTCAAAACCATAACGTTCACGAACCGTTGTCACTAATGAATCGCGTTGCATCATTTCACTGGTCGCTTGGCCGGCCAATTCGGGATCGATACCATCGTCCACGTACTTTTGCTTAACGTAATCGAACTCGTCATCGTAATTATTTGCCAGGGCTTCCTTCTGGTTCATGATTGCTCGCCGCTGCGCATCCTTTTGCGTGTTAACTGAAACGTATTCACCCATTGCCATGGATACCGTACCGGCCAGCATTCCTGAAATGCCAGAAATGAAGATAGCAAAGTTACTCGTTCCGGCGCCGGCAACACCGATAACGATCCCAGCGACTGAAACGATACCATCATTGGCGCCCATGACTGCGGCCCGCAGAATATTCACCCGCTGTGCGAGTGTAAGCTTCTTCCTCATGTTGCAGACCTCTTTTCTACATTAGAATAATTCTTAATTACAAAATACATTGTAATTCACTTAAACCCAAAAGTAAAACAATTTTACTATTCATTTTCGAATATTTTTTGTTTATACAGGAGGAATCAAATGGACAATACCGTGACAAAACTACGCGACCTGTACACAACAACTCGAAATGCAATCATCGATCAACCGCTGTCCAGTAAGCAAACGACAGCTTTCAGACAACAATTAACTGATTTAAACAGCCAGCAGTTGACAGGCTTACCAGGCAAGTTGGCGAACGCCTACACAAGTTTGATTACGGCTAATCTAACTTACACTAGTCATCAGCTCTACTTTGTTCTCAACTTAAATCATGATCATACAACAATTACGTTACCGATTTCGCATCAACAATTACTGGAATGGTCAAACACTCATTCTTCTAACTACCAACTTTTCACACGAAATCCCTTCATGTACAATGGTCTATCGATTGATGAAACAGCAGCTTTAGCACTTTTGTAACGTTCTCTTAACATTTCTTGCACGATATAGCCAAAAATACCGGTACTTCGTAAAACATGAATGTACCGGTATTTTTGGCTATTTTTTCCACTTTTATAACGCTGATCTCTAAATTTGATGGAACCATTTTTCTCATTATCCAATCTAATTCTAATGTTTATGTAACATTTTTGCCACGTGGCGCTTTCATATTTCATTTTGTAACATGAATATGACAACATTTCAATATTATGACTACTTTCAAAATTAATGTAGCGAATCTGTCACTGAAAAGCCGATTCAGCATGTTATAGTATAACACGTGATGTGGGGAAATAACGTTTTCCTAATAGCATCATTAATACTATTCCTATGTCTAAGAGGCATAAACATCGAAAGGTTGGTTATCATTTTATGTTACCAAAAACAATTGTTTCACGTAGTTTAGTCCTGTTCAGTGCAATTTTCGGCTTCGGTTTCGCTACTATCTCTGCTTCCGCAAAAACGTATACGATCAAATCAGGTGACAGCCTGTGGAGCATCGCTAAGGCCAATGGAACAACTCCTCAAGCAATCGCTAAGGCCAACTCATTAAGTTCAGTTCATGCTGTGATCCTACCAAATCAAAAATTAAATGTTCCTAGTGGGACTATCAAAGCTGATAAGGCCACCACAACAGTCAAACCACTATCTGAAAAAACTAGCACCAAGTCAACGACAGTTAAAACGACTAGTAACAAGGTTGCAACTAAATCGACCAGCAGTAAAACTTCCACTACCGGCTGGACAACCATGGTTGCCACGGCTTACGACCCACAGGTTGCTTCTGGTGGTCAGGGGACTTCAATTCCAACTGGCACTGGCGTTGCCGCATCATTAAGCCGCTATCCAAAGGGCACTCAACTTGAGATCAAGTTCCAAGACGGCCACACTGAAACTCGAGTTGTGAATGATACTGGTACTTTTGCTTACAGCAACCCTAACCAGCTAGATATTTCGATGACTAATTCCCAGGCAATGCAGTTTGGCCGTCAATCAGTTCAAGTACGCGTTATCGGCTAATTAAATTTTTTAAAATCCAGAAAGCTCGAGTTTTGCTCGAGCTTTTTTTAGTGACATCATGCTACAATAGCTTTAAATCAATCTTGTGGAGGTTTTCAAAAATGGGAAAATATATTGTACATTCGACCCTTCGCCCTGCCGGCACCCAGGTAATGAATCGAACTGGTGGCCACACGTTTCTAGCGGACGAGCCGTTAGTGGCTAAGGGAACTGACGCGGGACCAAATCCGGTTCAGTACCTGCTTGGTGCAGTTGGCAGTTGCATGAGCGTCACCGCTCGCGAGTTGGAACATTCAGAAGACAAGCTCACGATTAAGAAGTTCCAAGTTGACGTTTCCGGAGAGACGACTTCTTACTCTGATGGCTCTTCGAAAGTCACCCATATTGATATTAAAGTGACTGCAGAAACCAATCTGCCACCCGATGAGCACAAATTCTTTTTGAATGAAGTTGTACGTCAATGCACGGTGCACGAATCCCTCGTGGGTGCGATTCCAATGGATATTACATTTGTTTAATCCAATTACAATTAGTAGGAAAGAGATCATCATTTTAAAAGTTAATCACCATTTCGAACGTGACTCTTCAACTTGGATCACAGCTATTTTCTGTATTCAACGTAGATTCACGTGAATTAACTCGATTCAAAAAGCGATACCGATAAATTCCCAATTTGAGGATTTGTCGGTATCGCTTTATTTAGAGGCTTAAACTGCTATCAAACAGCTTTAAAAACGCGGTCTAATGAATTAGCGCAGACCGTGGTCGCCGTCGTCCAGTCCGTTTAGATAATCCATGTCAGCATCACTGATTTCAAAATCAAGCTTAGTGTTAGCCTCAACGTGAGCCATTGAACGAGCTTTTGGAAGCGGTGCAATATCGTTTTGAAGCACGTATCGCAGAGCTAATTGTGGGACCGTCACACTGTATTTATCCGCAATCTTTTGCAGGTTAGCATCATTGATCAAACCACCCGTCTCAAGTGGTGAGTATGCTTGAACGACAATCTTGTGTGCCTTAGCAGCCTTCACAACGTCATCTTCTGTATGGCTGACAAAGTACCGAATCTGATCAACTGCTGGGGTCACTGTCAGACCATCCCAGGTCAATAAATTATCTAAATCATGAACGTTAAAATTAGAAACGCCAATTGATTTTGCACGTCCGCTGTTATAAATTTCCTGCATTGCGCGCCAAACTTCGCGGTTAGCATCGTCGTAGTTAGCGCCCATTTGCATCCATGGCCATGGGGCGTGAATGATGTAGGAATCAACGTAGTCTAAATTAAGCGCCTTGAGACTGCTCTCAAAGTCAGCCATTGCCTGGTCATAGCTCTTTGATTCGCCTGGCAACTTGGTCTGCACAAAAATATCTTCGCGAGCCACGTCACTGGCAGCGATGGCTTCACCGACACTTTTTTCATTCCGGTAAGCCTTAGCGGTATCGATAAAGCGATAGCCGGCTTTTAAAGCGTTAGTAACGGCGTCGTAGGTCTCTTGACCGGGACGAGTCTGCCAAGTTCCAAAACCAACTTTTGGCATCTTAATGCCATTATTTAATTCAAATGTATCCGTAATAATTGCCAATTAAAGTTCCTCCTTTTTATCGCTAACAAAAATAAGTATATGCCCTTCGTGTTACCTTAAGGCAATCATTTTGCTCACTGGATGCTTAAATCATGACCGTTAAATCCAGTTCGGTCCGCGGCAGTTATTTCCCGAAGCACATGGCAAGGGTTGCCAACAGCAATGACATGGCTTGGAACATCTTGAGTGACAACGCTACCAGCACCCACGATGACGTCATCACCAATTGTTACACCAGGCAGAACTGTGACGTTGGCAGCCAGCCAAACTCGGTTGCCAATTGTAATTGGTTTAGCAACACAGCCACCCGCTTTACGCTCATCCGGATCAAAAAGGTGATTGCTGGTATACAAGCCCACTTTGGGGCCGAATAAAACGTTATCCCCGACTGTGATTGGTGCGCCATCCAGCATGACACAGTCATAATTGGCGTAAAACGAATCTCCGAGGTGGATGTTACGCCCGAATTCGCACCTAAAATTAGGCTCGACCACAGGCGTCTTACCCACCGATCCCACTAACTGCGTGAAGATCATCGACTTTTCTTCAGGATCAGCCGTCCGATTTAACTTTTGTGTCATTTGAGTTGACCTGATTCTGGCTTGAACCAGTTTTGGATCTAAATCAGCGTACGGTTTCCCAGTCGCCATATAGGCGAACTTTTCGTCTAAGTTCATTTCAAATTATGTGCCGCGTTAAAAACACTAACCGGCACTGCGCACCTCCTCATTGGTTGTCTTCCTTAAGTATACCAATTTTTATTGCCGGCGATAATCCTGCCCGTGATAGCTGTCACGGGCAGGATCTGGACTAATTATAGGAAAAGATAATTTCTAAGGGTTGGCTTTCAGTCACGATTTCTGCCATTAAAAAACCAAATTCGTCACGTTCAGCTGATTCTGCACAATCTAGGCATCATAATAGGTAGCACAAAGCGATATCAAATAACTTTCTCATTCGAAAGTCACCCGATATCGCTCTTATTTCGGCATTAAAACACCAATGGTATCTCGCTATCTTTAATGACTTACAGTGCCATCTTCAAGGTTTCAAGCACACCGTTATGGTTGTTATCATAAGCCGTCACATGTGCCGCCGAACGACGGATCTTCACCGCAGCGTTTTTCATTGCAAAACTATTGGGTGTCATCTTTAACATGCTCAAATCATTTTCATTATCACCGAAGGTCATTAATTCATCATCGGCAACCTGGTAGTAGTCTTGTAATGCCCGCAAGCCAGAGCGCTTATTGGCTTTGTCAGAACCCACTAAGTCCGTATTAAAGCCCGACGTTTCACTGGTGAGACGGTCTGGTAATAACTTGGACAGTTTAGCCGACGCTGCATCGAAATCAACTCCAGGAGTAAAACTGATGGCTAGCTTTGTGAACTGATCCTTGACTTTTCGAGCAGCAATTCCTGACAAACTGGCAACGCCGATCACTGGCCGATAGTAGTACTTCACGATTTTCAACACTTCGGGATCCATATCCTGGTTGACATAAGTCCCGTGCAGACCGGCTACCACTTCCTGATTAACGACACCCGGTTTAAAGGTCGCATTCAGCAGGTCTAAAACCGCGTGAACCTGATCGTCACTGATTGCTTCAATATGTTGCAGCTGATTGCCACGGTGCACAATTGCGCCGTTTTGCGAGATGTAATCCATCTCATCGGCAACCTCGGCGAATTCATGGCGCAGTCGCTGATATTGCGAACCACTGGCGGCTACAAAATGAATGTGCTGCTGTTTCATCCGCTTAAACAGGGTTAAAAACGCTTGTTTATCATACTTACGCTCGTCGTTCAAAAACGTGCCGTCCATGTCAACTGCGACCATTTTAATCATGCCATTACCTCGCTTCGTGTATTTTCCATAACATCTATGATAACTGAAAATACAGTTGGCTGCACATGAAAATTACGCTTCTGGCCAAACTTTTTGGGCAATCGCTTTAACCAATTTCAATTTCGCCCACTGCTGGTCTTCAGTCAACTGATTGCCTTCCTCCGTGGATGCGAAGCCACACTGAGTTGACAACCCCAGGTTTGCTAAAGGGACGTGCGTGGCAGCATGGTGGATTCGGTCAATCACGGCGTCTTGATCCTCAAGTTCAGGAAACTTTGAAGTGATCAGGCCAAGAATCAGCCGCTTATGGGAATCATTGTTCCAGATGCGAGCCAGTGGGGCGAAACTACCGGCGCGTTCACTGTCATATTCAAGAAATAACCCGTCATAGTTCAGTGAACCCAATTGATCAGCAACGTCATCGTAACCGCCTGAAAATAGGTACGTTGACTTAAAGTTACCGCGACAAATATGGGTGGTAACGGTCAAATCATCCGGTAAGCCTTCCAAGAAAGCGTTGATCACACGAACACCATCAGCCGCTAATTGTTCATACTTGGCGTGTTCTTCCGGCTGATCTTTAGTTTCATTCAACTTACTGATCAAAAATGCCCAGGTGGTGTCGTCAATTTGTAAGTAACGACAGCCTAAATCGTAAAAGTGGCGCGCAGTTTCATGATATGCTTTGGCAACGTCGTCCAAATAGCCGTCCCAAGTTTCGTAGAATTCGTGCCAACGATCACTGCGGTTATCACGGAACAGCATGGTTGGTGATGGAATGGTCTGCTTAACGAGCACGCCGTCTGGAACAATGCTCTGCAGGTATTTAAAACTGTCATAAAACGAATGGTTTGGATTAGCTGATACCTTGCCGGTCAACTCCACGTTATCGGTTCTAGTGGTGCCACCTTTGAATTTATAACTCTTATGATAATCGTACTTATCAACGCCGGTTAAATTCCACAGAAAGTCCAAGTGCCACCAGCTACGGTTGAATTCCCCATCGGTAACCGCTTTAAAACCCAGCTCAACTTGCTTGTCGACAACCCGCTTTGTTTCTTGGCGTTGAATGCGAGTCAGTTCAGCCTGATCAATCTTTCCTGCTGCTAAGTCTTTATGCGCCTGTTTCAAATCTGCTGGCCGCAATAAGCTGCCAACGACATCGTACCGATATGGATATTGCGTTAATGTTGATTGTGTCATTGAATTTCCTCCTAGAATGTTAGCTAAAGGCGTCAAAAAAGTCGCCCCCTGTCCGTTCAGACAAGGGGCGACTAGTCGCGGTACCACCCAAGTTCGTGCTGCATCACAGCACCTTCCAGCTCCAATAGAAGCTGGCCCAATAACGGCGGTTACCGGACAGTCAGCCATTGACCAGCTGTCAGCTACTTAGAGTTCATCTTTGTCAGGATACCGAATTCTCCCTTTCAGCTACCGGAGTTCTCTGTAATCGTGCCCCTGACGCTCTTCTCTTCACAGCGATTAACTAACGAAATTAAAATTTAATGATAAATATAATCGTCTTTTGGTTGGGTGTCAAGGTTGAAATGCAGTTTGGTTGACCGACCCAGTCCTCAAATTAGCCTATAAAGGCTGCCAGAATGGTCATTAAAACTATCTCATCTTTTTAAAGATTAAATTCACGTCAACATTACTATTAACACGCCACTTGATAGAATTGCCAGGGCACGCCATTCGAAGCTACCCCTCATAACGTTTTCATATACCACGTATCACAAGCACTATGTTCCGATTGGGATAGCGGGTGTGCTAGTTGCCGAAAACCGTTTTCTTGATAAAGATGGTTGGCAGCTTTCATGGTGGCAAACGTCTCTAAGTAGAGTTTTTGATACGCCGTTTTCGCAAACGCAAAGTTAACTGCTAATAGTTGCTTGGCAGCACCATGCTTGCGATAATTAGGATCCACGTACAGTTTCTGCAGCTCAGCTATACCGTGCTCAGGATCAATTGGTCCCACTCCACAGCCACCAACGACCTCACCGTTTGCAACCGCCACAAAGTACTTTGAATGCGGAGTCTGCTGATACCATTCACTCAAACGGTCTACAAAGGGGTCAAAGTAAGCTGTTCCAGGTAAATTGAGATGCATTTGCTCGAGGCTAGACCTTAAAATAGTCGCCATCTTCCGGTCATCGGCAGCCTCAATTTCACGAATTTCCATATGTATATCATCTTCCTTATATGTTTGCACAATTATAACAAATTAAAGGAAGATGAGAAAACCTTTTAGGCTGATACGCGCCAGTTTTGTTTATCCATGGCCATTTGCCAAAAAGCCAGTTCGTAAGCACTGCTACGCAAAAAAGCGGTCTTCATCTTAGTGCGCACATCGTCATCAGCCTGATCCGCCGCTTGATTAGTCAAGACAATCATCTGGTCAACACTATCGGTGTAGTCATCACTATCGTAGGTTTCAATCCAGCGCTGGTAAAGCTCATCCGGAGACCCCTTCGCAATCAGGTGCTGGCCAATTTGATTATAGAGCCAGTAGCAGGGCAGTAGGCCAGCAATCGCCTGCTGCGGGTTGCCGCGATATAGCTCGGCATACATGTGATTCACGTAGTTATAGGCAGTCGGTGCGATCGGTGTTTGCTTTACTTCTTCAGGGGTAATCTTCAACTGTTCAAAAAATCCTTTACGAACCGCGATCTCGCCGTCTTTCAAGCCTTGAGCACCTGCCAGTAAAAATTGTTTCCCATGCGCATCGTCAACCTGTTCAGCAATTAACTCATGCAGTTTACCGAATTCGCTGAGATAGTAGCGATCCTGAATCAAATAATAACGAAAAATGTCAGTTGGTAGCTGGCCAGATTGGATCTCGTGAATAAATGGATGGTCAAAACTCTGCTGCCACAGTGGTTCGGCAGCCTGATGAATGTGATCGGTGAAAATTGTCAAGGTAGAGCCTCCTAGTTTGAGAAGCGCAAAAACACTGTCGATCGATTAACACGCCAGGTTGCCACCCAAAGCCACTCTTTCGACTAAAAAGCCGGCCCTAGTTTCCCAAGGTCGGCAGTTGATTGGCAAATAAGCACGTTAACTTTCCTACGCGAGGGTTGGCTCACAGGTTCAAAGGGTTCGATCAAATGACCGTCTCAGCAATTGCGCCCCTAGTTAATTATTGATTTGAATTGAGTATATCATAAATCGTTATTTTGTGGCATGTTGACCAGTGGATTTTGAAAAATTAAGTGCGATCAACGACCCACTGGAAAATTTTGACAAATTCAGGATGAACTTTAAACATCATTTCCGGATGGAATTGAACCGCAAATAGTAACCCATCACCGGATTCGATGGCTTCGCTGATGCCATCATCCGCCACGCCAGTATTCTTTAATCCCTGCCCCAGCTTGTTAACGGCTTGATGATGAAATGAATTGGTCAAGAAGCGCTTGCCAAAGTTTTGTTGCAACCATGAACCATCAGTAGCGGTCACGCTATGCGTTGGTATTTCACCAGCCGTCGGATACTGACCGTGTTGCAATTTAGTTCCTTGCTGAACATAAATATCTTGATACAGCGTGCCACCCAGAGCAACATTGATGATTTGCTGACCCCGACAAATCCCCAGCACCGGTTTATGTGCTGCCTGAGCTGCCTTGATCAGCGCAATTTCAAACTGATCCCGATAGATATCAGTCTCGCCTAACTCACGAATCGGTTCGTCCCCATAGAGCTGCGGTGGGACGTCTTGACCACCAGTCAAAAGAAGTCCGTCCACGCTATCAAGGTAGGTCTCCGCATCGTTGGGGTCCCCCATCGGTAAAATGATGGGTACTCCACCGGCCTGCCGAATTCCTTCCACGTAATTGATTTGAACGTAGTCGACAAAATTCGTCCCGAAGCGGGGATTCGGGTGAACCAAATGATTGCTTGGAATACCAATTTT
>NZ_WNJO01000030.1 GCF_009720675.1 Secundilactobacillus folii
GTTTTAACAAAGTTGACAAGCCATTGGAGTAGCTCTTATACTATACATAGATTATCGTCTATGTAATGGAAGGAGAAAAAATGGATTATCAAAATTACGTTCAAATGCTAAAAGCAATGGCTGACCCGAACCGCCTAAAAATCATTGATCTGCTTTCATGTGGATCACTTTGTGCTTGTGATATCCTCCAGCATTTTGATTTTTCTCAACCCACTTTGTCTCATCATATGAAGGTTTTGCAAAATGCAGGTATTGTGTTTGCGGTAAAGGATGGGAAATGGCAACACTATTCCCTACAAAAAAGGTTTGTCCAAGAGTTTAAACAGAATACCGACCAACTGTTAGCCGCTGATGAGCACTGCCTTTGCCAACGGTCTGATCGTGAAAAAGATGTTGCCAATTAAGTTTTTTAAGTAATACATAGACGCGTGTCTATGTAAGGAGCTGAAAAATGATGGAAAAGTATTCGCCACAAGAGATTAATTTAACCAAGTACCTATTTTTTACCGGCAAGGGTGGGGTTGGCAAAACCACGGTTGCCAGTGCCACTGCAATTAGCTTAGCTGATGCTGGTCACCGAGTTATGATCGTTTCCACTGATCCAGCTAGTAACTTGCAGGACGTTTTTAAAGTTAGTTTAACCAATCAGCCAAAGCCGATTCCAAACATTTCCGGTTTGTTTGCTGCCAACTTTGATCCGGTCATTGCTGCGAACGAGTATCGCGAGCAGGTTATTCAACCTTATCGAGGCGTGTTGCCCAAAGAAGCCATTCAGAATATGGCTGAACAATTATCAGGCTCGTGTACGGTTGAAATTGCTGCATTTGATGAATTTGCCAACTTTCTAACTAGTTCCAAGATTAATCAGCAATTTGACTATATTATTTTTGATACCGCGCCGACCGGCCATACCTTAAGAATGCTGCAATTGCCTTCTGCTTGGAGTAATTACCTGGATAAGAATGATCGTGGTGCATCCTGTCTCGGCCAACTAGCTGGCTTAAATGATAAGAAAGCTATGTATCAAAAAGCGGTTGAAACTTTAGGCAATCCTCAAGCGACGACTTTGTTTTTAGTTACCCGACCACAAAAAGGCGCCCTTCTGGAGGCACAACGCGCTTCACATGAGTTGGCAGCCTTAAACATTAATAACCAGCAACTAATCATTAACGGTATCTTAAATCAGCCAACCGACGCAGTTTCTCAGACTATTTTTAAACAACAGCAAGCTGATTTGCAGAATATGCCAGTCACTTTAGACCAGCTACCCAAGTTAGCAATCCCATTGCGAGCATACAACGTATTGGGATTAGCTAATTTACGACTACTATTGAAAGACCAGCAGCCGCAAATCACTGAGGAACCGGTTACTGCTAGTCACTTTCCTGATCTGGATGTTGTCGTGAAGAATTTAGTGCAGTCAAATAAAAAAATTATCTTCACCATGGGCAAAGGTGGCGTTGGTAAAACAACCGTTGCCGTTCAAATTGCCCAAAAGATAGCTGCTCAACACAAAACCGTGCACTTGGCTACCACTGACCCAGCTGATCATTTGAAATACTTCAAAATCACAAGTCCGCTGATCAAGGTGAGCCATATTGATGAGAAAAAGTCTTTAAAAGAATATCAAAACGAAGTTCTCACTACTGCTAAAAAGACCATGAAGTCTAATGATGTTGATTATGTCGCTGAAGATTTGCGTTCACCATGTACTCAAGAAATTGCTGTCTTCCGAGCTTTTGCTGAGTTAGTCGCCCAAAATGATAGTGACGTCGTTGTGGTTGATACGGCTCCGACTGGTCATACACTCTTACTGTTAAACTCGACCCAAAGCTATGCTCAAGAAGTTGCCCATACCTCCGGCAGCGTCCCACAAGCAGTCGTTAATCTGTTACCAAGACTACAAGATCCTAAGCAAACTGAAATTGTTATGGTAACGCTACCAGAAGCCACGCCGGTTTATGAATCAATGCGGTTAGATGACGATTTGAAGCGAGCCAGTCTAGCTCATACTTGGTGGGTGGTCAACCAAAGTATGTTGGCAACTCAAACCACTGATCCATGTTTGCTGGCTCGAGTGCAAAGCGAAGTTAAATGGATTGATCAGGTAAAAGAGCTTTCGAATAATCATTTTGCTGTTATGCAATGGCAACCAAATTACGAAAAAACGCTTTTAACGGTTTAATTAATTAAAGGAAAAAAAATAATTAATCAGTTTAGGAGGTATCATGCAAGTCTTTTTTGCCGTTGGAATTTTCTTACTCACATTATTATTCGTTATCTGGCAACCTAGAGGATTATCAATTGGATGGACAGCCGTTGGTGGTGCAATTTTAGCATTATTGTTTGGCGTGGTGAGTTTTAAAGATGTTGGAACAGTTACCGGAATTGTCTGGAATGCCACCTTATCTTTCGTGGCTATTATTCTGATTTCACTCATTTTAGATCAAATCGGATTTTTTGAATGGGCCGCCTTACACATGGCTCGCTGGGCAAACGGTCACGGTATTCGCATGTTTATTTTGGTGACCACCTTAGGCGCCGTCGTTGCTGCCCTTTTTGCTAATGATGGGGCTGCTCTGATTCTTACCCCCATTGTTTTAGCAATGGTTCGTGCCTTACACTTTGATGAAAAGCAAGTTTTCCCTTTTATTATTGCCAGTGGCTTTATTGCCGATACCACTTCTTTACCAATGATTGTTAGTAACTTGGTAAATATTGTCTCTGCAGACTTTTTTGGAATTTCCTTTTCAGCGTATGCGTTAAGAATGTGGATTCCTGATCTATTTTCGCTGTTAGGTAGTATTGGTATCCTGTATCTTTACTTTCGAAAAGCATTGCCACGAAAATTTGATGCCACTCAGGTTGCGGAACCCAGTTCTGCACTAAAAGATCAGCGACTTTTCAAGTTTTCATGGGTCGTCTTAATCCTCCTATTGATTGGTTACTTTAGTAGCGGTTTCTTAGGAATCCCCGTCTCCTTTATCGCACTGAGTATTGCGGCTATTTTTCTGATAGTTGGTCAAAGAAGTTCTCATGTTAATGCGATGGCAGCGATTAAAGGAGCTCCTTGGAACATTGTCTTTTTCTCAATCGGTATGTATGTCGTAGTCTACGGCCTTCAGAACGTTGGTCTAACAACATTATTATCAGGTGTCATTACCGAAATCGCAAAAGGTGGTCGGTTTGCTGCCACAATGGGCATGGGCTACTTAGCAGCACTTTTATCGTCATTAATGAATAACATGCCGACCGTCATGATTAATGCACTATCAATCAAAGGCGCTGACGTTTCAGGGCTCATCCATCATACGTTAGTGTACGCAAACATAATCGGCTCAGATTTGGGACCTAAGATTACCCCAATTGGCTCTTTGGCTACATTAGTCTGGCTACATGTGTTAGCTCAAAAGGGAGTTAAAAT
>NZ_WNJO01000031.1 GCF_009720675.1 Secundilactobacillus folii
ATTGGTTCTTTGAAAACTAGATAATATCAATTTTCTTTTTATTAATTAATTTCATTAATTAAGCCGAGAACACCGCGTATTTTGAGTTTTTTATTAGTAAAGTTTATTTACTTCGCGTAATACTCAATTAATCCATCACGTTAGTGATGAGGTTAAGTTATCAAGGGCGCATGGTGAATGCCTTGGCACTAGGAGCTGATGAAGGACGGGACTAACACCGATATGCTTCGGGGAGCTGTACGTAAGCTTTGATCCGGAGATTTCCGAATGGGGCAACCCGATCATCTTTGTCGATGATCAATGGACAGTGAATTCATAGCTGTTCATAGGCAGACGTGGGGAACTGAAACATCTAAGTACCCACAGGAAGAGAAAGCAATTGCGATTCCCATAGTAGCGGCGAGCGAAGTGGGAACAGCCCAAACCAGGAAGCTTGCTTCCTGGGGTTGTAGGACTGAACATTTGAGTTACCAAAGTGGTTGATAGTCGAACGGTTTGGGAAGACCGGCCAGAGCGGGTGATAGCCCCGTAGACGAAATCCACCACCCTCAGTTCAGGATCCTGAGTACGGCCAGACACGTGAAACCTGGTCGGAATCCGGGAGGACCATCTCCCAAGGCTAAATACTCCCTAGTGACCGATAGTGAACCAGTACCGTGAGGGAAAGGTGAAAAGCACCCCGGAAGGGGAGTGAAATAGTTCCTGAAACCATGTGCCTACAATTAGTTGGAGCCCGTTAAAGGGTGACAGCGTGCCTTTTGTAGAATGAACCGGCGAGTTACGTTAACATGCAAGGTTAAGATGAAGAGTCGGAGCCGTAGCGAAAGCGAGTCTGAAACGGGCGTTTCAGTATGTTGATGTAGACCCGAAACCAGGTGACCTACCCATGTCCAGGGTGAAGGTGCGGTAAAGCGCACTGGAGGCCCGAACCCGTGTACGTTGAAAAGTGCTGGGATGAGGTGTGGGTAGCGGTGAAATTCCAAACGAACTTGGAGATAGCTGGTTCTCTCCGAAATAGCTTTAGGGCTAGCCTCGGAATAAGAATCGTGGAGGTAGAGCACTGTTTGGACTAGGGGCCCGTCATGGGTTACTGAATTCAGATAAACTCCGAATGCCACAGATTTATGTCCGGGAGTCAGACGGTGAGTGATAAGATCCATCGTCGAAAGGGAAACAGCCCAGACCACCAATTAAGGTCCCTAAGTGTATCCTAAGTGGAAAAGGCGGTGAAGTTGCATAGACAGCTAGGATGTTGGCTCAGAAGCAGCCACCATTTAAAGAGTGCGTAATAGCTCACTAGCCGAGTGATTTTGCGCCGAAAATGTACCGGGGCTAAGGATACCACCGAAATTGTGGATGCGACCAATTGGTCGCGTGATAGGAGAGCGTTCTAAGGGCGGTGAAGCTAGATCGTAAGGACTAGTGGAGCGCTTAGAAGTGAGAATGCCGGTATGAGTAGCGAAAGATCAGTGAGAATCTGATCCACCGAATGACTAAGGTTTCCTGGGGAAGGCTCGTCCTCCCAGGGTTAGTCGGGACCTAAGTCGAGGCCGAGAGGCGTAGACGATGGCCAACAGGTTGATATTCCTGTACTAGTAAGATATGTTTGAGCGATGGAGGGACGCAGGAGGCTAAGCCGTGCGCACTGTTGGATAGGTGCGTTCAAGCAGCAAGTCTGGTTGTCAGTTAAATGCTTTCAACCGGGTAGACAAGCTGTGATGAGGACCGAATTAAGTAGGGAAGCGGCTGACGTCACACTGCCGAGAAAAGCTTCTAGTGAGTATCTTACTACCCGTACCGCAAACCGACACAGGTAGTCGAGGAGAGGATCCTAAGGTGAGCGAGTGAACTCTCGTTAAGGAACTCGGCAAAATGACCCCGTAACTTCGGGAGAAGGGGTGCTGCACGTCAGTGCAGCCGCAGTGAATAGGCCCAGGCGACTGTTTATCAAAAACACAGGTTTCTGCAAAATCGTAAGATGACGTATAGGGGCTGACGCCTGCCCGGTGCTGGAAGGTTAAGTGGATGAGTTAGCTTCGGCGAAGCCCAGAAATGAAGCCCCAGTAAACGGCGGCCGTAACTATAACGGTCCTAAGGTAGCGAAATTCCTTGTCGGGTAAGTTCCGACCCGCACGAAAGGCGTAACGATCTGGGCACTGTCTCAACGAGAGACTCGGTGAAATTATAGTACCTGTGAAGATGCAGGTTACCCGCGACAGGACGGAAAGACCCCATGGAGCTTTACTATAGCTTGATATTGGGTGTTGACACAACTTGTACAGGATAGGTCGGAGCCGTAGAAACCGGAACGCTAGTTTCGGTGGAGGCGCTGGTGGGATACGACCCTTGTTGTGTGAACACTCTAACCCGCGCCACTCAGCGTGGCGGGAGACAGTGTCAGGTAGGTAGTTTGACTGGGGCGGTCGCCTCCTAAAAAGTAACGGAGGCGCCCAAAGGTTCCCTCAGAATGGTTGGAAATCATTCATAGAGTGTAAAGGCAGAAGGGAGCTTGACTGCGAGACACACAGGTCGAGCAGGGACGAAAGTCGGGCTTAGTGATCCGGCGGTACCGTATGGAAGGGCCGTCGCTCAACGGATAAAAGCTACCCTGGGGATAACAGGCTTATCTCCCCCAAGAGTCCACATCGACGGGGAGGTTTGGCACCTCGATGTCGGCTCATCGCATCCTGGGGCTGTAGTCGGTCCCAAGGGTTGGGCTGTTCGCCCATTAAAGCGGTACGCGAGCTGGGTTCAGAACGTCGTGAGACAGTTCGGTCCCTATCCGTCGCGGGCGTAGGAAATTTGCGAGGATCTGTTCCTAGTACGAGAGGACCGGAATGGACACACCGCTGGTGTATCAGTTGTGCCGCCAGGCGCATTGCTGAGTAGCTATGTGTGGATGAGATAAACGCTGAAAGCATCTAAGTGTGAAACTCACCTCAAGATGAGATTTCCCATTCCTATATGGAAGTAAGACCCCTGAGAGATGATCAGGTAGATAGGCTAGAAGTGGAAGTGCAGCGATGTACGGAGCGGACTAGTACTAATCGGTCGAGGACTTAACCACGGAAGTGGTGTTCACGGTCAAGGAAATTGATATTAGCTAGTTTTGAGAGCACCAGTTCTCAATAGTGTGGTGGCGATAGCCTGAAGGATACACCTGTTCCCATGCCGAACACAGCAGTTAAGCTTCAGCACGCCGAGAGTAGTTGGGGGATCGCCCCCTGCAAGGGTAGGACGTTGCCACGC
>NZ_WNJO01000032.1 GCF_009720675.1 Secundilactobacillus folii
TGAGAGTAGACCTCTCAAAACTAAACAAAGTTTCATTCCTGTGCAGGTTTCCGTATTATTCCTTAGAAAGGAGGTGATCCAGCCGCAGGTTCTCCTACGGCTACCTTGTTACGACTTCACCCTAATCATCTGCCCCACCTTAGGCGGTTGGCTCCCGAAGGTTACCGAACCGACTTTGGGTGTTGCAAACTCTCATGGTGTGACGGGCGGTGTGTACAAGGCCCGGGAACGTATTCACCGCGGCATGCTGATCCGCGATTACTAGCGATTCCGACTTCGTGTAGGCGAGTTGCAGCCTACAGTCCGAACTGAGAATGGCTTTAAGAGATTAGCTTGCCCTCGCGAGTTCGCAACTCGTTGTACCATCCATTGTAGCACGTGTGTAGCCCAGGTCATAAGGGGCATGATGACTTGACGTCATCCCCACCTTCCTCCGGTTTGTCACCGGCAGTCTCGCCAGAGTGCCCAACTAAATGCTGGCAACTGACAATAAGGGTTGCGCTCGTTGCGGGACTTAACCCAACATCTCACGACACGAGCTGACGACAGCCATGCACCACCTGTATCTGCGTCCCCGAAGGGAACGCCTAATCTCTTAGGTTAGCACAGTATGTCAAGACCTGGTAAGGTTCTTCGCGTAGCTTCGAATTAAACCACATGCTCCACCGCTTGTGCGGGCCCCCGTCAATTCCTTTGAGTTTCAACCTTGCGGTCGTACTCCCCAGGCGGAATGCTTAATGCGTTAGCTGCGGCACTGAAGGGCGGAAACCCTCCAACACCTAGCATTCATCGTTTACGGCATGGACTACCAGGGTATCTAATCCTGTTCGCTACCCATGCTTTCGAGCCTCAGCGTCAGTTACAGACCAGACAGCCGCCTTCGCCACTGGTGTTCTTCCATATATCTACGCATTTCACCGCTACACATGGAGTTCCACTGTCCTCTTCTGCACTCAAGTCTCCCAGTTTCCGATGCACTTCTCCGGTTAAGCCGAAGGCTTTCACATCAGACTTAAGAAACCGCCTGCGCTCGCTTTACGCCCAATAAATCCGGACAACGCTTGCCACCTACGTATTACCGCGGCTGCTGGCACGTAGTTAGCCGTGGCTTTCTGGTTAAATACCGTCAACACCTGAACAGTTACTCTCAGATGTGTTCTTCTTCAACAACAGAGTTTTACGAGCCGAAACCCTTCTTCACTCACGCGGCGTTGCTCCATCAGACTTTCGTCCATTGTGGAAGATTCCCTACTGCTGCCTCCCGTAGGAGTTTGGGCCGTGTCTCAGTCCCAATGTGGCCGATTACCCTCTCAGGTCGGCTACGTATCATTGCCTTGGTGAACCATTACTCCACCAACTAGCTAATACGCCGCGGGTCCATCCAGAAGTGATAGCCGAAACCACCTTTTAAACAAAAACCATGCGGTTTTTGTTGTTATACGGTATTAGCACCTGTTTCCAAGTGTTATCCCCTGCTTCTGGGCAGGTTACCCACGTGTTACTCACCAGTTCGCCACTCATCCAATGTTGAAAATCAGTGCAAGCACTTCAATTCAACGGGATGCGTTCGACTTGCATGTATTAGGCACGCCGCCAGCGTTCGTCCTGAGCCAGGATCAAACTCTCATTTTATGATTGTTTGTGACTCATTAATATTACTAGCGAATTGACTTCGCAAATTACATTTGATA
>NZ_WNJO01000033.1 GCF_009720675.1 Secundilactobacillus folii
CGTAAATTGCAAGAACAAGTTAGCCACCTAGATTGGGCCGGGTCGAGATGTCCTGTTATCTTATAGTATTGGTTAGCTAGCCACTGCCGCCTTGGCGGCGTGGCGCCGGACTCGCTTGCATTCGGCACTGAAGACTTCCTCGGTGGTCCGATAGTCTTGGTTGCGTCGTGGCAGTTGGTTGATCTTAGCTTCGACTTTGGCCACAGCGGCGGGACTCACAGTATCTAGTGACTGGCCCTTAGGAAAGTCTCTGCGTACCATCTTGTTGTGAACCTCGTTGGTACCCCGTTCACTGGATCGGTATGGATGTGCGTAGTAGACCGTCGCCACGCCATTCAGTACTGATTCAAGCTCGGCAAACTCGGAGCCGTTGTCTGCCGTGATGGTCTTGATGATGTCCCCGTATTCACCGATGATACCGCGCATCGCGTAATTCACCGAATCAGCATCACGCCCGTCGATCAAGCGCATGAATTGGAAGCGTGATTTACGCTCAATCAGGGTCATGATGACACTCTCTTGGCCGTTGCGCTTGCCTACGATCGTGTCGAGTTCAAAGTGACCAAACTCACGTCGGCTCTCGACTCGCTTAGGCCGCTCATCAATACTTCTGCCTTGAAGCATGCGCTTGTGAGTCGTATTGGCATTTCGTTTCGTACGCCGGCTGGTTTGCTCGAGCAGATCAATGTTCTTGATCTCCAGTAGCTGCGCCTCGATATAGCTGTAAAGCGTAGCCGTGCAGACCATTTCGGCCGGTTGGTAGAGCTTGTCGTGCTTCGCTCGCCCAACCACCGCATCGGGAGACCACCCGTCCTCCTTGAAACGTGCGGTGAAGTAAGCAATGAAGTCAGCTGCCTGCGTCAGCTTGAGTGGTCGGTGACAGCGGCGCCGGTTCTCAACGTATCGCGCCTGTGCGGCCTCAGGGCTATATATACGTGAGTACTGGCGTTGCCCATTGACCTTCTTGACCTGATCGATCTCGCCGCGAGCAAGCTCATTAGCCACCGTTTGACGGCAAACGCCGATCACCTTTGCGATGTCGCGATTAGACTTCTTCTCAGCATGTAAAGCGGCAATTTGACCGCGTTCTACGGCAGTAAGATGGTGACCCTTTGGGCGAGACATGGTAAGCTGTTCTTGCATCAAGACGATACCTCTTTCATTGTTTGTGTAGGAACTTCAATGATAACAGGTCGTATCGACTTGGTGTTTTTATTTTTTCCGCTCGACGACGATAGTGGCTAACTTGATTCTAAAACGCGGG
>NZ_WNJO01000034.1 GCF_009720675.1 Secundilactobacillus folii
AGTTGGTGTGGTGCCCGGAATTGGATTTCCAGCTTCATCAACCGGCACACTAGTGTAACCTGCATCCGGTAATTTACTGAACGAAATCGTGAATTCTTGATCAGCATCATCGTTTTGATCAAACCTATTGGTAGCTGTTGGGTTGGAAACCAAATTGTAGTTATCGTTCAGTACCGCTTGAATGGCACCATTGACATCTGAACGAGCAAGTGTTGAGTTACTGTCGCCTTCAATATGAAGATCGTTAGCCACAGAATTGCCCTTGTCATCCACAAAGTGAATCGTCGCCTTTTGCGTATTCGGTGTGTAGGTGATGACCACGTTCGGGTTAGTCGTTGGCACGTCAACCGATGGCGTCTTAGCCGTGTACCCCGGAATATCAGGTGCCGAAATCTTCTCACCTGGTAAACCAGTCACTGACACACTTTCAGGATAGTTTGGAACTGAACTGCCGTCCGGCAAAGTTGGGATAAGCGTAAACTGCGCGTGATTCAGCTTACTGAAAACTACTTTGAATTCCTGATTATCGCCGTCGATGTTATTAAATACCATCTCAGTCTGATCCTGAACTAGGTTGTAGTTTTCATTGATGACCTGTTGAATTTGCTGAATAACAGCCGTGCGATCAAAGTGCCCATCTGTGAAGCCAGTGACGTTCAACTCAGGCGCTAATGCGTTGCCACTAACGTCCACAAAGCTAACCTTCCCGAATTGAGAATTAGGTTTGTATTTGACCTTAACTTCACCATTATCCGTTGGTACAACGGGTTGATCCGTATCAGGGGTATACCCCGGAACCGTTGGTATCACTACTGGTGAACCCGGTTGTCCAGTCTCAGATGTTGGCGCCGTGCCCGGAATTGGAGTTCCAGCTTCATCCACCGGTACACTAGTGTAGCTCGCATCTGGCAGTTTGCTGAATACGACAGTGAAGTTCTGGTCAACCTCATCGTTATGGTCAAAATTATTCGTAGCCGTAGGATCGGAAACCAAATTATAGTTCTTGTTCAGTACCGCTTGGATCGCATTAGCGACTTCCGTCCGATCCAACATTGAATCACTTTCGCCTTCAATTA
>NZ_WNJO01000035.1 GCF_009720675.1 Secundilactobacillus folii
ACCGTTTTTAAGTTTTACTTGTGTAATATCTGTGTGTAAAACCGTATACGGAATAGTGGCGATAAAACGACCCTTCAAAATATTTGGAGTGGTCTTTTTGTCGCCCTCGTAAGAGCTATATTTCTTTGTTGTGTGCGTAGTGTAGAGGGTGTTGTTAATACCAACCTCTGCCATTAATTCACGGAGTTTAGTGTCTGAAACATGCAGCTTAAATTGGTCCCAAAGAACTAATGAAATACGCCGGTAACCATAGGTTTTAAAGCTGTCTTGATAAATTTGAAGAATTGCTTGCTTAATTTCCAAATATTTATCAACTTCAGAAGCTATTCGCTTCTTTTCATCATAGTAAGTAGGTCGCTTAAGCTCAACATGTTTTAATAAGCTAGTCACTGAATAGTTGTGGTGGTTATCTTCCCGGACTGAATCAACTACTTGGGTCTTTTCTCGGTTTGAGAGTTCTCCAATCGGGGTGGCAATTTTTTTAGAATTGCAATATCCATCTTAGCGTCACTTAGTTCAGCCTCTAGCTCTGCTATTCGTCGTTCAGACGCTGATTTTTTACGCTTTGAAGAGTTGTTTTTCTTGGCGTTTTTCATCTGAGATTCTCCCTTTAGGTGACGGCGCACTTCTTTAATGCCGCCCTGTTTAAACTGGCGATCCCATTTATAAATCATATCCTGGGGGACATCAACAGCGTCGGCAATCTCTTTGACCGTAATAGCACCAGTTTCTAAGTATTCTAACACTTTTGAAGCTAGTTCAATACTATAAAAACGTTTCTTAACGCTAGGTTGGAGATTCTCAAAGCCGTGCACTTTCACCCAACGCCCCCATGCCTGGACAGTAGGAGCTGGCACATCATACTTCTCGGCAACCTCATTAGAATTCAGTGGTCCATTTAAATACTCTTGGAGTATCTGCGTTTTGAATTTTACACTATAGAAAGTTTTCATACAAAAATACCTCATAATAGTTAGATTATGTCTAACTATTATGAGGCACTTCA
>NZ_WNJO01000036.1 GCF_009720675.1 Secundilactobacillus folii
AGCTTTGAGTGCTGCTAGTTCCGCAGCCACCAGTTCAGCAAACGCTGCCGCCGCTTCTGCATCAGAAGCCGGGAATTCAGCGAACGCTGCTTCGACTGCTGCCAGTGAAGCCAGCTCCGCAGCTGCCAACTATCCAAACAACGCCACGATCACGACTGCAAACAGTGCCGCACAAAGTGCTGCCACTGCCGCATCCTCATCAGCAAGCCTAGCTAGTTCCGCTGCTGCAACTGCCCAAACGGCTGCCGCTTCGGGTGATCAAAGCTTGGCATCCAGTGCTGCTGCAACTGCTGCCAGTGCTGCAACCGATGCTTCGAACGCTGCAGATACAGCTCAATCCGCTGCCACATTGGCATCTAGTGTTGCCAACTCATTAGCTTTGAGTGCTGCTAGTTCCGCTGCCACCAGTTCAGCGAACGCTGCCGCTGCTTCTGCTTCTGAAGCCGGGAATTCAGCAAACGCTGCTTCGACTGCTGCTAGTGAAGCCAGCTCCGCAGCTGCCAACTATCCAAACAACGCCACGATCACGACTGCAAACAGTGCCGCACAAAGTGCTGCCACTGCTGCTTCTTCATCGGCTAGCTTAGCTAGTTCCGCTGCTGCAACTGCCCAAACGGCTGCCGCTTCGGGTGATCAAAGCTTGGCATCCAGTGCTGCCGCTACGGCTGCCAGTGCTGCTACCGATGCTTCGAACGCTGCCAATACGGCTCAATCAGCTGCCACACTTGCATCAAGTGTTGCCAACTCATTAGCTTTGAGTGCTGCTAGTTCCGCTGCCACCAGTTCAGCGAACGCTGCCGCTGCTTCTGCTTCGGAAGCCGGGAATTCAGCGAACGCTGCTTCGACTGCTGCTAGTGAAGCCAGCTCCGCAGCTGCCAACTATCCAAACAACGCTACGATCACGACTGCAAACAGTGCCGCACAAAGTGCTGCCACTGCCGCATCCTCATCGGCTAGTTTAGCTAGTTCCGCTGCTGCCACTGCTCAAACGGCTGCC
>NZ_WNJO01000037.1 GCF_009720675.1 Secundilactobacillus folii
GCAAAGACCACTTCAAAGTCTTGGTTATCGTCATCAACGTTGTTAAATACTATCCCAGTTCCATCTGAAACCAGGTTGTACTGTTGATTGATGATTTGCTGAATCTGGTTTCTAACTGCCGTTCGATCTACAGCACCATTCGTAACACCAGTGACATCAATATCAGGAGCTAAGGTTTCACCCGCTTTATCAACGAAGTGAACAGTCCCCTTTTGTGCATCAGGCGTGTAAACAATATCAACACTAGAATCTCCATCTGGAACCTTTTCATTGTTGAAGGTCGGCGTATAGCCTAGCACATCCGGCACATTTGTTTTGGTAATTGGTTCACCTGTAGTCCCTTTTTCAGTCGTTGGCGTAGTATCCGGAACTGGAGACCCATTTGAAGTCTTCGGCGTTACAGTGAAATCGTGCTCAGCTGCTGTGTACGTGACGGTAACTTGGATGCCTTTATCATCCCCTGAAACCGTGTGTGCAGCTTCAGCTGATTCACTTGGTGTGTAACCAGTCACTGTTGGGGAGGTAACAGCAGCAAAACTACTGCCATCTGTACCGGTCCAGTCACCACGTGTAAGCACATCACCAGACACGGAATCAACCGTTATTGTACGCGTAAAGTTAAGCGATTTGGTGTATTTATTTGCTGCCTGACTGCCATCTGGCATTGTGTAAGTGATAGTTTCTGTTACAGTATGGTGCGTTTCACTCTGGTAGTCACCTAGCTTCGGTCCGTTCGGATTATCCGGATTGACCGGCGT
>NZ_WNJO01000038.1 GCF_009720675.1 Secundilactobacillus folii
GGTTGGTGTGGTGCCCGGAATTGGATTCCCAGCTTCGTCAACCGGTACACTAGTGTAACCTGCATCCGGTAATTTACTGAACGAAATCGTGAAGTTCTGGTTATCATTATCGTCGTTGTTAAAGACAACCACGGCAGTGTCATCAGAAACTAAGTTGTAGTTGTGATTGATAATTTGTTGAATCTGATTGCTCAGTTTCGTGTGGTCAATCAAACCATTCGTAACACCAGTGACCTCAATATCAGGAGCTAAAGTTCCCCCCGCCTCATCAACGAAGTGAACAGTCCCCTTTTGTACATCTGGCGAGTAAACCACTTTGACATCACCATTATCAGTCGGCACTTCAGGCAGTGTCTTACTTGGCGTATATCCAAGAACAGTTGGCGTTTTCACTGGAGTACCAGGCTCGCCGGTTTCAGCGGTTGGTGTGGTGCCCGGAATTGGATTTCCAGCTTCATCCACCGGTACACTAGTGTAGCTCGCATCTGGCAGTTTACTAAACATCACAGTGAAGTCTTGGTCGACGTTATCGTTATGGTCGAGTTTGTTAGTGGCCGTAGGATCGGAAACCAAATTATAGTTCTTGTTCAGTACCGCTTGGATCGCATTAGCGACTTCCGTCCGATTCAACATTGAATCACTTTCGCCTTCAATTG
>NZ_WNJO01000039.1 GCF_009720675.1 Secundilactobacillus folii
TTTGGTGTCACAGTCAGCGTATCACCAGGCGTTACATCAGTACCCTTAACTGGTACCGTGAAGTTACCTTTCCCATCAGAGGTACCGGTGCCGACTGTCTTGCCACCATCGGTGACTGTAACTGTCGTATTTGGTGTCGTCTTACCAGTGACGTCGTAACCAGTATTATCACTATTTGGTGTGGTCTTCACATCAGTAGCCGTATCTGTTGGTACCGTTGTCGTAACGCCCTTGCCACCGGTTGGTGTCACGGTCAATGTATCACCTGGTGTTACATCGGTGCCATCTACTGGAACTGTGAAGTCACCATTCTCACCTGAGGTCGCGGTACCTACTGGTTTACCGTTATCAGTGACCGTAACCGTAGTATTTGGCGTCGTATTACCAGTGACATTGTAGCCAGTATTCTTATCGTTTGGTGTCGTTGTCACATCTGTGATCGCAGCTGTTGGAACTGTCGTTTCAACACCGGTACCACCGGTTGGGGTTACCGTCAGCGTATCGCCTGGCTTGACATCGGTACCCTGAACTGGAACTGTGAAGTCACCATTCTCATCTGAAGTCGCGGTACCTACTGGTTTACCATCC
>NZ_WNJO01000004.1 GCF_009720675.1 Secundilactobacillus folii
TTTCTAGAATTATTAGGGAATTGACTAATTTCAACTGGAATATTCTTTTGAAATAATAAGGGGTGTAATGATGAATAGGAAATACAGGTGGTCAATATGCATTATCTCCGCATTTCTGACGCTCCCATTGAGGTGGCAGCGTTATACGAAAAACTGAAAGATCCAAAGTATGGTGGCATTGTCACCTTCGTTGGGACTGTCCGTCAGTGGACGGGTGAGATCGAGACGAAGTATATCGACTATTCTGCATACCATCCAATGGCTGAAAAACAGTTGGAAAAACTCGCTGACCCAATTGAAGCACAGGGCGCTCGAGTGGTCATTGCGCATCGAACCGGTCACCTAGAGCTCACGGATGAAGCGGTCTTTGTCGGTGTAGCAGCTGCCCACCGTAAAGATGCCTTCCGCTGGTGCGAGTATCTGATTGACACGCTTAAAAAAGACGTCCCGATCTGGAAAAAAGAAACGGACACCGACGCAGTAAGGTGGGGTGATTAGTGATGGAGATTCAAGTGAAACTGTTTGCAATGTTACAAGAACAGCTTGGGGATTCAGTGGCTGTCGAAGTGCCAGCGCAGCCAACCGCAGACCAGATCAAGGGTGCCGTTGGTCAATTGGCGCCAAACGTTCGGCAAATGGTCAGTACGGCGCGGTTAGCTGTCAACCAAGAATTTGCCGGTAACGGGCAATTAAAGCTCAGTGCGGCTGATGAAGTGGCGCTGATTCCACCGGTAAGCGGCGGTTAGGAGGAATAATATGGAAAAACTTTATGATAAGTATGATCGTTTGCACGATTACGTTCGACTTTCAATCACGGACCGTTGTAACTTACGGTGTGTCTACTGCATGCCCAAAGAAGGACTACCATTTTTCCCGACGGATAAGGTCTTATCACAAGACGAAATTGTTCAACTGATTCAAAACTTTGCTGAAATGGGCGTATCCAAGGTTCGAATCACGGGTGGTGAACCGCTGTTGCGAACCGATGTCGTCGATATTGTGCGACGAATTAAAGCGGTACCTGGTATCAATGATTTGTCGATTACCACGAACGGGTTATTTCTTGCCAAACAGGCTAAAGCACTTAAAGAAGCGGGCTTAGACCGCCTCAACATTAGTCTGGATACTTTCAAAGCTGATCGGTATAAGGAGATTACTCGTGGTGGCAACATTAATCAGGTATTGGAAGGTATTGAAGCAGCCAGCAAACTGCATTTTAAAAAAATCAAGCTTAACATTGTGCTCATTAAGGGTCAAAATGATGACGAGGTCTTAGATTTTCTGCGTTACACTAAAGACCACGACGTCAACGTGCGTTTCATCGAATTCATGCCAATTGGGAACTCCTTAAAAACCTGGAAGAAGGAGTACGTTGGTCTAAAGAACGTGTTTGACGTGGCGGATGAGAACGGAATGGTCTATCACCCCATCGAGTTAAGGGGCAACGGGCCCTCGGATAATTACCAGATCGAAGGGTACGAGGGTAGCTTTGGCTTGATTCACCCCATCAGTTCAAAGTTTTGCGAAAATTGTAACCGCCTTCGAATTACGGCGGATGGTTACGTGAAGGCCTGCCTATACTGGAACGAAGAGATTGATATCCGCTCAGCAATTCCGGATAAAAAAGCATTTCGTAAGCTGATTCAAAAAGCGTTGGATAACAAGCCGCTAAATCACGAGATGGCGATGTCTGAAACGGATCGAATTATTGACAAAGCACCCACTTGGCGTCATATGAGTCAAATAGGAGGATAAATTATGGCAACTCAACAAGATGTGGCACACGGCAGTCGTTACAACGCGTACATGGCGTTGTTCATGGCGACGGTAGCAATGATCGTTTGTTTTATGTCCTGGTCAAACTTTGCACCATTATCAGCACAGGTGGCAACCATGTTCCACTTGTCAGTCGGCCAGAAGACGTTACTGCTGGCAACACCAGTGTTATTAGGTTCGATTATGCGGATTCCAGTAGGGATTTTAAGTGACAAATACGGTGGCAAAAAAGTTTATATTATTCTGATGGTCTTTATCTTGATTCCGCTATTCATGATCACCAAAGTCCACACGTTTGGCATGTTACTGGTCGCAGCATTGTTAGTCGGAATGGCAGGGACGTCATTTGCGGTTGGTGTTTCGTACGCGTCCGTTTGGTTCCCGCCAGAACAGCAAGGATTCGCGTTAGGAATCGTGGCCATGGGGAACATGGGTAACGCTGTAGCCGCGTTGACTTTACCGAAGATCTCAGCATCGTATGGCTTCACAGCCGTTTACCATTTTCTGATGGTACTCACAGTGATCTTGATTATCCTCTTCGCCATTTTCTGTAAGGAGATGCCGACGAATAAGGAAAAAACGATCTCTGGCGCCCTGTCAGTGGCTAAGGAGAGCAGTACCTGGTACTTATCACTGTTTTACTTCTTAACTTTCGGGCTGTTCGTGTCGTTTACCAACTTAACACCGGTCTTTTTGGGTGATATTTTTGGGGTAAATGCAGTTACGGCGGGTCTTTATTCAGCCTTATTTGCCGCTTTATGTACCTTGATTCGACCGGTCGGCGGCTCAGCAGCTGACCATTTGCGGCCGATGTCGATGTTACAGTGGGTGTTCATATTAATTGCGATTTTTTCAGCCGTAATTATGTTATCATTTAAGTCACAAGCCATCTTTATTATTGGAATTGTTGGCACTGGCTTAGCAGCCGGTTGGGGCAATGGCGTTATCTTTAAAATGGTACCCTACGTTTCAAAGGGTAATACCGGAGCGGTTACGGGCTTCGTTGGCGCAGTTGGCGGTTTAGGTGGGTTCTTCCCGCCGTTGGTCGTTGGCTGGATCAAAGGCTGGACTGGCAGTTATGAAATTGGGATTGCACTGCTGATCATCACCGCATTAATCTGCTGGTACGTGTTACGCCGCCGCTTTATCAAGGGTGACGTGCACATTGTTCAATAATTCTGAATATATTTTGGAGGCACATAGTTATGGAAGTCTTATCACCAGATACAACCGTTTCAGAAGGTCCAGATCGGATGCTTTCCGAGCGTCATTTATCAATTGTTCGCTTGGTCTTACCTAAGGGGAAAACAATTAAACGTCACCGCTCAATGATGACAGTTACCGTTGTCGCCATTAAGGGTTCGATTCAGTTTCACACCGATGACGACGTCACCACTTTGACGCCGGGTAAGGCGGTGGTAATGCGTCCCGGTGAGTTTCACTGGTTAGAGGCACCGGATGAAGACGGTGAAGTAATGGTCGTCCATGGCGTACTGGCACAATAATTAGGAGGCAAAAATTATGGCAGAAGAAGTTGGCGAAAAATTTTCTCCCATTGAAAATAAAGTCATGACTGCACTGGAAGATGTGATCGACCCAGAACTGGGTATCGACATGGTCAACCTAGGTTTGATCTATGACATTAACGTTGATGATGATGGTAATTGCGTGGTGACGATGACGCTGACGACAATGGGTTGCCCACTGGGGAACCTGCTGGCGGATTCGATCACCGAAGCGGTGACTTCGGTAGACGGGGTTAAGACCTGTGATATTAACCTTGTCTGGGAACCTGCCTGGGACATGGATCGGATGAGTCGGTTCGCGAAGGTTGCTTTGGGTATTCATGGTTAAACAAGCTTTAAGATGGGATTGATTTCAAATGGACATCGCAAAATTTGTGGCGCGACGCAAATCGTTACGCATCTCACAGGTTAAAATGTGTGAAGGTATTTGCACACAATCAACACTTAGTAAGTTTGAAAGCGGCGGTCACGTACCGTCGCTGGCGATTCTAAGTAAACTTTGTGCGCGGATCGGCCTCACGATTGATGATTTAAACGACAGCAACTCGGTAAATGCTAATCAGTTACAAAGCGAGTTAGATGATTTAGAGCAGCGGTTAGTCATGGAAGACTACCGGGGCGTTTTGGCCGGTCTCAAAGAAATTGATGACCAGCAGATGGATTCAATCCTCTTAAAGATGCAGTTTTACTATCTCCGAGGCTTTCTGGGCGCCATGATCAATCAGCCACCAGAAGAAGTCCTCTACGATTTTTCGCAAATCTTAAACGAACTGGACGAATCTCATGAAACGATTTTTACCCAGTTGGTCTACGTGGGCTCAGGCGTGATGTATAGCCGGATGAATCAAGCTGACCGCGCGAATTTCTATTTCAAAAAGGTTCATGCCTTCATTCGAAACGTGCTGAAGGATGAGAAAATGTATTTTAATCGGGTCGGTGACAACTACCTCCGATTGTTAACGCTGGTGTTTTTCTCCGCAAGCTATTACAACGAAACACGGAAATTCAAACAGAGTGAGCAACTGGTCAACACCGGTGTGAAAATCTGCGCGCAACACCACGTCACCTACTACTTACCGCGACTGAAATTTTTAGCGGCTAAAAATGCGATTGAAGAAAAACAGGATAAGGCCGTTGTTGAGCGCTTGATCAATGAAGTGTTGGCCTTTGCCAGAATTAATGACAGTCAGGTGATTCAGGTCAAGGCTGCGGCTTTGAATACCAGATACGAAAAGGGTGAATCACTGACTGATTTAATCCCTTAATAGGGAGTTGAAGGACGCACTTGCTTGTTGAGTGCGTCTTTGCTATCTAGGGATTAAAAATGATGAGCACTTTAAAAATTAAAATGAGTCATTCAGGTTGTCGGTTGCCATCAGCCATTATGATTGCAATGGTTATTACACAGCTCTAAAATAATCAAATTTTTATGACTCAAAAAACGCCTCAGCTTATTGCTGAAGCGCTTTTGATATGTAGCTTGTTCACTAGAAATAACTTTGCCAAAATAGAAAGCCTGCTAATCCAAAGGCGGCAAATGCAATCAGTGTTCGAATCGGTTGAACGGGAACGTGGCGTACAACAACCGGTCCTAGATAGCCACCAATAAACATCCCCAAGCCTAATGGCACCACCATCCACCAGTAAACTTTAGTGGTGAAAGCGTAGATGAAAATCGACATGATATTCGTGACAAAGGTCGTGAAGTTTTTGATGGCATTGGTCACGGCAAAGTTTTTCTGTAGTGTGAAGATTAAAATTGCCAGCAGGATCATGCCAGCAGAAGCCCCGAAATAACCAATGTAGACTCCAACCAGAAAAATGGCCAGGTAGCGTAGAAAATTTTTCACGGGGTGCGGTTTTGACGTGGTTCGTTTCAGTGGCTTCTTTCGGAATTGAGACCAGAGCATTAAGATGCCAGCACCAAAAATCAAAAACGGAACGACTCGTTCAAAGGTCGACTCCGGCGCAAAAGCGAGGATCAAGGCACCCACGATGCCACCACACAAGGCGACCAAGGAAACCCTGGTCGTAATTCGACCGTTACCGTGCAGTTCCTTTGAAGAGGATAAAAGGGAACCGATCCCGGTGAATATTAAAGCAGCGGTATTGGTCGTATTAGCACTGACCGCTGGAAGTCCCAATGCCAGTAGGGTTGGGTAGGAAACTAAGGAGGCTAAGCCGGCAATCGTTGAAAGTAGTCCGGCAATAATACCCGCGATAATTAAAATGAGAATAATGAGCCATAATGACAAGTTACTGCCTTCCTTCAGTGGATGATTTATGTATTTAAATGCATACTGTTTATTATAAGGTAGGCATTAGCGAGTATTCAATAGTAATATTAAAAAATAGTTAGAAAATTAGAAAAACTAGATTAATTTGCGGATACAACGCCCAAAAGAGCCTCACTTTAAAATGAGACTCCTTTTTGCCATTTCTAAGAGGACTTATCAATACTATTCAAACGGGAATGATGTTTACCGATAACTCTGCCAAAATAAGTAGCCGGCTAAGCCAAAGGCAGCAAAAGCAATCACCGTTCGAACTGGTTGGACCGGAACGTGTCTGATGACTACGGGACCGGAATAGCCGCCAATAAACATCCCTAAGCCTAATGGAATGACCATCCACCAGTAGATTTTAGTAGTGAAGGCGTAGATGACTAGTGACAAAACGTTGGCTGAAAAGGAAGTGAAATTTTTGATTGCGTTAGTGACGGCAAAGTTTTTCTGCAACATTGCCAGTAGAATCGCTAATAGGATCATCCCAGCAGAGGCTCCAAAGTAGCCAATGTAGATTCCTACCAGGAAAATTGCGATGTAACGAAAAACGTTTTGAACCGGATGATGAGGCACAGTGGCTGTGATCACCTTTTTCTTTTTAAACTGAGTCCACAGCATCAGTGCGCCGGCGCCAAAAATTAGGAATGGCACGACCCTTTCAAACGTTTTTGCGGGGGCGAACGCTAGGATCAGGGCGCCAAAAACACTTCCAATGAGTGCCGTTGAGGCAACTTGAAGAGTAACCTTACCGTTACCTTTAAGCTCCTTGGTTGATGACATTAATGAACCGATTCCCGTAAAAATAAGTGCGGCGGTGTTGGTGGTATTGGCGCTGACTGCGGGCACCCCTAAGGCTAGCAGGGTGGGATAAGAAACTAATGAAGCTAGACCCGCAATGGAAGCCAGCAGCCCAGCAGCAATTCCAGCAACAAATAAAATTAGGACCATGACAAATAATGACAAGACTTCAACTTCCCCTTTAAGATATTTGATAGAATAATAATGATTATTATAGTTGAGAGCAGTCGGATTCTCAAATCGTTACCCACCGGAAGAACGAGGTTAGAAGCCAACACGATTCTATTTTTGAGGGAAGGTGAAAGCATGGCAGTTCAGAAGCAATCAGACAACTTAAGGCGTCAAAAAAGAGCCTTATTAGCTAAAATACAAAGTGTGCAAGCTCGGTTATCACTGACTAACCGGGCAGTGCTAGCCATGGAACATATATCACCAGAAAGGGAAATGACTTTTTACAAGGCGAGCGCTGATCTAGAAATATATACCCGAATACTGAGCACTCTTGAATTCATTTCACAGCAGCTAAAACGTTCCCCGGTCGACTTACCTGCTTATACCCAGCAACAGCGACAGCTGACTCTCCATAACATTTACCTGCGAAACCGGTACGCTTTTTGGCTGAGTAATTTTGTTACTGCAGGTGGTACGGCTGATTTTTTACGCCTGGAAGCACAGCAAAATGGCGATGCAATTATCAAACAAATCGTCTGGAGTGGTAATTTATTGATTAGTCGAAAAAAGGTGCGCCATTTACTAACTCACGCGAAACAGTTAAAGCCCATTTCTGATGCTGAATATGACATGATTGTTAATGTTATGAAGGAAGATTCGAATGCCCCGACGTTGTTTTACACGAACTTGGAGTTGATCCATTTGCAGCATAAGTTAACCGATGTTAAAGTCCATGATCAGTCTTGGGATAAGTTGATCGTGCTTCAGGCGGGTAATTCTCATGCCTGATCAGCCCGCGAGCTAAGTTGAAACAAATCGTCCAAGGCTATTTAGTACCCACCAACCGAATTCTACGATAAACTAAAACAAATAATAATATTTACCGGGGGCGGGTAGCATGGCTGAACTTATTTTTGATATTCAAGAACTAAATTATGTGGTTGGAGATCACCAGATTCTGCACAGTATGACCACTCAAATTGAAAAGGGGGCTAACCTGACCATTGAGGGACCATCTGGTTCAGGGAAGAGTACCTTTTTAAGACTATTGGCAACGTTATTAACACCCACGTCTGGGACGATTCTCTTCGAGGGTCGAAACCAGTTGGAATACCCGAAAATCAAGTATCGTCAGCAGGTTTCCTACTGCTTTCAACAGCCAACCCTTTTTGGAGAAACTGTTCGGGACAATTTAAAGTTTCCGTTCGAGATTCGCAATGCTGCATTTGACGAACAAAAGGTTTTAACATCACTAGAATCTGTTGAACTGAGTGCAGACATGATCGACCAGCAGATCACGAAGTTATCTGGCGGGGAAAAGCAGCGCGTGGCCCTCGTTCGCAACCTCCTTTTTACGCCTAAAGTGTTGTTACTCGACGAGATTTCAGCTGGCTTAGATGCGGATACAAAGGGCGTGGTTCACCGACTGATCCAATCCTATCGTGCTAGTGGGGTCACCGTGATCTCAGTGACCCATGATGAAACTGAAATTGCCGCAGCAGATGACCTGATTGAGATTCGTAATGGTCAATTGGGGGTGCCGAGCCATGAATAACAATCTGATTGTCAGTCCAACGGCGCTGGCCTTTGCGGTGGTGCTGGTCGTGATTGCCTTAGCCATTAATTTAAAGGAAAAGATCGGCCTCGAGCGTGACATGATCATTGGCGTTGTCAGAGCCATTATTCAGCTTACCATTGTTGGCTATGTGCTGACTTACATCATCAAATTTAATCGGGTTTGGCTAACGGCACTCATGGTGGCCATCATTATCTTTAATGCCGCTCAGAACGCAAAGGGGCGCGCGGATGGTATCCCACACGCCTTCTTGATTAGTTTACTGGCGATCGCCACGTCGACACTAGTCACGATTGCCCTGCTGATTTTTGCTGGGGCGGTCAAATTTGTGCCCAGTCAAATCGTGCCGGTATCTGGGATGATCGCTAGCAATGCCATGGTAGCGATTGGGTTATCCTACCGCAGTATGAATACTAGTTTTCATGATCAACGCCAAGGGGTTTTAGAACGATTGGCACTCGGGGCGACTCTAAAGCAAAGCTCAGCCCACATCGTGCAAATGGCGGTTCGAACCGGGATGGCGCCAACAATCGACTCGGCCAAAACGGTCGGTATTGTGAGTTTACCTGGAATGATGTCTGGTCTAATTTTTGCTGGCGTTGATCCAACCAAGGCCATCATGTACCAGATCATGGTCACGTTTATGCTGTTAGCGGCCACTAGTATTGGCAGCGTGATTGCGTGCTACCTTGCTTATCCACGGTTTTATAATGCGGATATGCAGTTGCGCTAGAGAGGGATCTATATTTTTTAAAATTCAGTTGTAGACAGATAAAGAGCTTGGCTCATTTCGAACCAAGCTCTTTAAATTGTCTCATCCAGTGTTGTCTGTCAATAAGGCCAACAGGTTAAAGGCTTTAACCCGTTACTATGTCAGAATTTGTTAATTAATTTTCGACTGGTACCCCAGCGTACAGCCGATCCATAATTGTTGCTACGGATTCAATCTTATTGATCTGTGAGATTCCCAAGCCAAACGAAGCATATCCCTGTGTTAGATCTCCGACCAGCATGCCTAAGCGCATCCCATCAAAAGCGTTGCTGGCTTTATAGATCTCCTCGCGGCTGGCACTGTCATTATCCATCTGAACCAGCTTATTTGGCAATTCACCTGGAAGGGAACGGTAATAAGCAGGTTCAGTGCGGTACATCACCAGATCATCTGCGTCTTCATCTAATGCTTGCTGCTTAATATTATCAGCCATTCGACTCTCTTCAGACATCATAAAGGCTGTACCAACGTAGAGGCCTTCTGCACCCAAATCAAAGACCGCCTTTGCGGTTCGAGCATCCACAATGCCACCTGCTGCCATCACTGGGACGTCTCCAGCTGCATCGACGATCATTGGGGTGACAGATAAGGTACCAATAACTTTATCAGGTACGGTCCCACCCTCGTCAAAGCCGGTGGCAACAATGATATCAGCACCAGCAGCCACAGCACGCTTAGTGATTTCTACCGATGGATTGAGTGGTCGGTAGACGATCGTGATGCCAGCGGCCTTGAGCTTATCAAATGCGGCTTGCGTGAAGTCACCTGCAGCGACTGCAACAGGCACTTTTTCGTCGATCATGACTTGCAGGGTTGGTTCAAAGAAGTCGTCGTCAATTGCTAGAATGTTGAGGCCAAATGGTTTGTTGGTCAGTGCCTTTACCTTTTGAATTTCAGCCCGTGTGCGATCCATGGTAACGTCAATCGAACGGGTCATTTCGGTTTGACCAGCATTAAAGCCTAAAGTTCCCAGTCCACCAGCATTACTTGCTGCGGCGACTAGCTTATCATCGGTCAACCAGAATAGTGGCGCCTGAATGATTGGCTTTTCAACTTTCAAAATTTCGGCAACTCGATTAGTCATAATTATTCACTCCAGTTATAGTTTAGTTACATTTAAATTGATTCATGTGCTATTATATTGTCATGTGTACATTATCTCCAATAACAAATACAATGTGAATTATTACTATTTAGATATAATTTTTAAAGGAGCCAAACATGAGTACTAATCGGACGCTACTGCACATTTTAAAAACGGTGGATTATTCACAAACTATCTCGGATATCGCTAATCGACTTTATTTAAGCCAGCCCTACATCAGCAAGCTTTTAAAGGAGACTGAAAGTCGCCACCATGTGGTGATGGTGAAACGCAGTAAGCCAATTGAATTGACGGAAGCAGGACGAACCATGATTCACGGGTTACAGTCAATCGTTGATGAAGAAGACCGGCTGAATGAAAATCTGACTGCAGTTGCCAATCCTGTGAAGCAACCCATTAAAATTGGGGTGACCGACCCCTTTATCAGTGGGACAATCAGCGAAGCGATGACGGATTATTACGTTAGCCACGATGAACAGCGGTTCAGTATCCGAATGCTGACGGATCTCAATGACCATCAGGAAACCATGAACAACACGGATATTTTAATTGGCAGGCGATTGACTGGTAGCCAATTTGAAAAATTGGACGTTCCAAACCGACAACTTAGTCTGTTTGTTACTAACCATTGCCGTGGGTATCAACCCGAACAGCTCTATCAGAAATTCAGTCCTGATATGATGGCAAATTTGGACCTGTCGACTTATGTGGGCCTGGCAGGGTGTAACGCATTCGAGTGCTATGTTGATTTGAGTTTTAGAAAAGAAAACATTGATTTAATTCGAGCCATCACCGTTCCAACCGCTGCAGATGCTTTGCGGACGGTTGACCGGTTACCGAAAGCAACGACGATCACAACGTTAACGACTGCTAAGCAAGTATTTCCTGAACTGGACTTTAATTTGATCCCACTGCCAGCTAGTTTTATCAGCTTGGAAACGAGCATTAACTATCGTCAAAATGCAAGTGCCAACGTGATCGACACGGCAGCGTATTTGCAGCGAGCCCTGGTGCATTTGGATGCCAAAGTGACGGTTTGAATTCCCAGAAATCTCAATCATTGGCGTAGTAAAGTGTCATTGGTTGAAACCTTTAGGGCTTTGAAAGCGTCATTACGCAAAAGACTAATCCTCTAATTTTAGGTTGTCAGAAGGGAGAATGATAGTGTCCCAAAAAGTTAAACTAACTTTTCAGTCTCCAGAGATCCAGTATCTTTGTCGTCAAGACAAGCACCTTGCAAAAGTGATTCACATGATCGGGCCAATTGAGTACGAGATCCAGCAAAACGGCTATGGCTTTTTGGTTGGCGAGATCATGGGTCAAATGGTGTCAAATAAAGTCGCCGCTATCTTCGTCCAACGGCTAAAGGCTAAGTGTGATCAAAGCATTACACCTGAACGAATTGAAACGCTATCAGACAAAGAGCTGCGTGACATTGGCATTTCCAATTCAAAAGTTAGCTATATTCGCAACGTGACGAAGGCTTTTAACGATGGTGAGATTTTAGCGACGAACTTTGAAAATAAAACTGATCAGGAAATTTTGGCTACCTTAACGTCTGTCAAAGGTATTGGCAACTGGTCGGCTAAAATGTACCTCATCTTTGTGCTAAATCGTCCCAATGTTTTGCCATATGAAGACTTGGCGTTTCTTCAGGGCTACGGTTGGATGTGGAATACTGACGATTATAGAAAACAGTCAGTCAGCAAAAGGTGCAAAAAATGGTCGCCCTATGCTTCAATTGCAGCCCGGTATATGTATCAAGCGCTAGACCGAGGGTATACTAAAGAGAAGTTTCATTTATTTAAAAAATAGGGCATGGTATTTTCGTAAAATAGACACGGAATTTGGTAATTAGGCTCAGTTTGCTTTTTTTTTAGTAGTCGGATTCAGATATTATTGACTTGTGGGGTGGGGTTGCCAATTGCAGGTTTTCTGAGGGAGTTTGGACAAGCACTTAAAGGAGTGGTTTTTAAGACTGACTAAACTGCGGCACATACTAATTAAATTGACAGTAAGCAGTAGGGCTCGTCATTTCTAACAATTTTGTGCTATTCTGAAAATAATCCGGGTAATTGCAGGCGATACCTGAACCAACATTGCCGTTGAAATGGAAAGGAATAATCATGAGAATTAACGTACTTCAACATACACCGAGCGAAGGTCCTGGTAGCATTGCAGACTGGGCTGCAGAGCGCGGTCATGATCTTTACATCTACCATCCCTACCAATTTAACGGTATCTTGCCAACTGCGGATGAAACTGATCTGCTGGTTGTACTGGGCGGACCAATTAGTCCGAATGACGATCTTGACTGGATCAAAGCAGAACGAGAATTGATTGCACAACTACTTAAAGCACATAAACCGATTTTTGGGGCCTGCTACGGTGCACAACAAATCGCTAAAACGCTAGGGTATCAAGTCGGGAAAGCCCCGCATAAAGAAGTTGGCTGGGCGCCAGTTTACCGTCAAAGCGATGTGATTCCTAACTTACCGGAGCAATTAACAGCGTTACACTGGCATGAAGAAATGTTCGAAGTTCCCAAGCAAGCTCAGTTGCTGTTTACCAGTGACTTAGTTCATAATCAAGGCTTTTTGCTGGGCAATAACGTGATCGGTCTACAATTTCACTTGGAGCCGAAGTTATTAAATGTCCGCACAATGACCATTAACGATGGGGCTTATGCGTTGACTAACAATGCGTTGCACCAAACCCCAGAAGAAATTAGAAATTTACCAGTGCCAAAGGAAAACCGTGAGATGATCTACCAGATGTTTGACTATATCACTAAAGCTTAGCGGAAATCAGAATTATATGTCATCATTATAGTAGGAACGGGCTGATGAACTGGTTTAATTCGTCCGTTTGTTGGTCGTTTAATGGTTAATCATTTAAGTTGCGTTAAAGAAGCGTACCTCACGAGTGGGTACGGCTTCTTTAACGTTTTTTGTCTTTTATTAGAAAGTCTATTGAGAAAAAGTCGTTAGTTAATTAAAGAGACTTTTGTCACGGCCTCATTTTGAGAATTTTAAAATGCGACGATTGCCAAATTGTTTTATTAACAAGAAGAACAATAACAAGCCCCAAAAGATACCGGTCGAGAAGCTTAATGCAGCGGTGAAAAACGTCGGGCGGTACGTTAATCGAAAGACGTTAACCCCTTTATTTAGGTGAATGATAGGTTGCTTCAAGGGGTTAAATTTAATCTTAGTCTTCGGTACTTGGTGGTTATTCAAAAATAGGCTAGAACGTCGGTACATGACCAGTGGCAGAATTTGATATTTTGCCTTCTTCATTTTGAATTTGACTAAGAGATTTCCCTTGGATGTGACCCTTTTAGTGAAGTGGCTATTGTCCACCTTGACTAGGTCCCAATACAAAGGATAAGCAAATCGAAGACTCTTTCCTGGGTGAGACGGAGTTAGCGAGTTAGTTGTGGGAAGATAATCTACGGAATTCTTCTTAATAGTAGTTAATCCTGCTTGGAGGTTTTGACTATTGAAAGCTTTCTTGATCGCGGCGTTATTAGCAAATTTCGTTACATTGTGTGAGTAGGACAGCACAGTATGCTCATTCCATGCCATGCTTTGTGTATTTACAAGGTAAGCGGCAACGCCAAGGTTAGCAAAACTGATGGCCAGTGCGATCGAATAAAAGGACTTTTTGAAATGAACATGGTTGTAATTTAAGCCAACCAAGATTGGGGTTAACAGCTCAGGAAGCACGTTTAGTCTCCTTGGAAATTGAAGTAAGACCTGTAGTGCGGGTAGATGATGACTAACCCAAGTCCAAGGAAAAATTGGCGAGGCAACTACGATAAAAACGACAATTGTTACTACAACGGATTTCGCTAATATGGAAGTTTGCTTCCAGTTCAGTATGCTGATTATTAATTGAGTGGTAATAAGTACCCAAAAAACGATACCGTGAGTGAACGCAAAATTAATGGTATTAGGTAATGAAAGGTTGAAAGTTGAGGTATAGTCTGCCATGTTGGCGTATGGCCACGGGGTTAAAAGGGTATTGGCAGGCATAATTTCCAACATAACACCCCAAACATTACCGGTTAGCAGAATAGTTTCAATGACTGCTAAAAGGCCATAACTTAGGCTTTTCTTGGTGTTTTTCTTTTGAAATAGGACCCCTATGATGATGGGCACGAGGGCAATTGTTGTGATGATTGCACTAAGGATATGCGTTTGAATTAAAATGGCCATGGGTATCGCTAATGCTAAGCTGTTTTTCCAGTTGATTTTTTGGTTGAAGAACGTGAAGGCACCTGCGAAGACGTACGGCATGAGTGCCGCTCCCCAACCAGTAAATTGTTGCGCTGTAATCCAAACAATGACGGCAGGACTGGTTGCGTACAGTGTAGCGGCTACGAGTTGTAGAAGCCTATTGAACTTTAGTTGTCGGCCAATCACCATCATGCCAAAAAACGCGACAACCATGAGCATGGCGCTCGACAGGACTTCATAGTGAAACCATGATCCAGCCATTAGCAACAGTGCGCCCTGAAGGTAAGCCATAACCGCACCATAGAGTGCATTAACAATTCGCCCCGTTTCATCGAAGCCAAAGTTCATCAAAAAGTAATTGTAATGACCGGTCTTAATTTGAGCCATCGTGTCGTAGAATCGATTGAAATGAAATATAGAATCGACGCCTAAAATCACACTGTGGGTATGAACTTGTGGCCAAAGCGTTATACAGATGACAATCGCCAGTACCACCACTGTTTCAATGAGAAATCTAAAATTTGACTTTGAAAGTGTCAATTCAATTCCTCCCGTTTTTGAGCCGGAGTTGATGTTTTTTCTCTAGTGGTGAAGGAAAGAGAGAACCATAAAGGCCATAGAACGAGTAAAATTTGAGCTGGCTGAAAATGCCAAACTGGACGGAAAAGCCAAGCAAATATTCCAAAATATTGTTGCTGTGGTGTAAAAAGGTTACCATTTGCTAAGCTAAACGTGTTACCAATGACACGCTTATCCAGCCAAATGAACCACCAATAGTAGAAACAGTTAGGGTACAGTATGAGACCAATGATCAGATACAATACAAAAATTGTGGCCACCAACGGATTGTACGGAATCAAAATCACGTGCCAACTGATCCAATGGTAAGTATTAACCCAAAACTGAGCAGTGAGTAGCAGAAATATCGGCACGCTTAGAAACTTTTTGAATATATCCCAAGGTGATCGATTTATCCAAAAATATTTCAACCAAAGCACTCCAAATTCAGCAATAGTTTTCATTATAATCCTCCCAAGCCCATGACATGTGTGCTACATCTCTAAGGCTCTGTGGTATCTCAAGTGCATTAACAGCAGTTTCTGTCATTGTATTCCATAAAAGAAGTTTTTCCAATTTTTCGTCATGTATTAATTAGACTAAATAAGTATTTGATTGTGGCAACATTAAATAGAAGTTATTAACCACACAAATGCAGGCTTATAATTCTGGCCTGAAGATCATAGAGGACACTTGTAAAAAAACGTCTAAAGTTAAAAATACCATTTAAGGTAAATTTTAAAAATTAATTTTGTAAATTGTGCATGAATGAGCTAAATGATTAGAAAAGAATCGCAATATCTGCTCAGTTGTATGCCTATCATGAAGCGATTTTCATGCTATATTTCATAGGATGAGACGGAAATTGCGGTCTGTTTACTATGTGAGAAAAATAACAATCACTAAGAATCTAACCAAAATTTAATTATTTATTTTACTGAAACCGCTTTATTTCTGCGTCAAAATGGTCTATAACAGAGTTGTTGAATGAATGAGAAGTAATTCACAAGTAATCAGATTGTTTCGGTGTTCTCATAATCGCCAACTAATGGAGGTTAAGCCCATAATTACTTGCCAATTAGTTTTCAGGTTGATTTTCAACAGATGTTAATTGGTTAATTAATTTTATGGAGATGACATGTTATGCGGATCAAAGCAGCAGTTGTTGATAAGCAAGGAAGTAATTTCGATATCAGAGATGACATTGAATTAGCAGACATGGGGGCTGATGATTTACAAGTCCACATGGTTGCCAGTGGGATTTGTCACTCAGATGAAGCTTTACGTAAAGGTGATGCCGTAATTGGCTATCCAATTATTTTAGGGCACGAAGGTTCTGGGATCGTTGAAAAGGTTGGTCCTGAAGTTAAGAACTTCAAGCCTGGTGATCACGTTGTTCTATCATTTTATAGCTGTGGTGCCTGTGACAATTGTCTGCAAGGTATTCCAACCCAATGCTTGAACTACGCTGCAAACAACCTGTCTGGTGTTCGTCCAGACGGCAGTGCTCACTTTACTGAAGGCGGCAAGCAGGTTGATGATATGTTTGATCAATCATCATTCACAACTACCACCATTGTTCGTGAAAGCAACGCCGTTAAAGTTGACAAAGATCTTGATCTTCGTAAGCTTGGACCTCTGGGCTGTGGCTACGTAACTGGTAGTGGTACTGTTTTGAACACCTTGAAGCCAAAGCCAGGTCAAACAATCGCCGTCTTTGGTACTGGTGCCGTTGGTTTAGCAGCCATGATGGCCGGCAAGATCTCTGGCTGCACCACTGTTATCGCTGTTGATGTTGTTGATTCACGGTTGGAGTTGGCTAAGGAATTAGGTGCCACTGACGTTATCAACAGCAGCAAAGAAGACGCCGTTGAAGTTATCAAGTCATTGACTGGTGGCTATGGTGTTAACTTCGCTGTTGACACAACTGGTGTTACCAAGGTCATGGAAGATTCCATCCAAGCCTTAGCACAAGGTGGGACTTCAGCTTGCATCGCCGTTACTCCTAACCACGTTGATTTGGATACTTGGAACGACCTTTGTGTCAGCGACCGTTCAGTAATCGGTGTTAACATGGGCGATTCAATTCCACAAATTGACATTCCTCGTTTGATTAAGTTCTACAAGGCCGGCATGTTCGACTTCGACAAGACCGAAAAGTTCTACGACTTCGATCAAATCAATGAAGCTAACGCAGATTCTGGTAGTGGTAAGACCATCAAACCAGTTTTGATCATCGACAAGGACTACGTTCCAGGCAAATAATTGCTTAGTTGGTTGATTTAATTTTAAAAATAAACTTGCATTTTGAAAGGAAGTAAATCTCATGTCACAAACAGTGAACAAGTTAAAGCATTATCAAATGTATGTTAACGGTGAGTTTAAGGATTCAAAATCAGGTAAATTATTAACGGTCATTAACCCATCGACTGGTGCAGAAATTTCAACTGTTCCTAGTGCAACCCGTGAAGAGACACAGGAAGCTATCGATGCCGCTTATGAAGCAGAAAAATCATGGAAGTTCGTTCCAGCCGCAACTCGTGGCCAGTACTTACATGAAGTTGCCGAAGCTGTTCGTGCCGATTCAGAGCACCTGATCGACATGCTGCAAGAAGAACAAGGTAAGATTCGTTCATTAGCACAAACCGAAATTTTGTTCTCAGCAGACTACTTCGATTACATGGCAGCCGCTGCACGGACTTATGAAGGTGAAATTCTTCAATCCGACAACGCTAATGAAAACATTATGATTACGAAGCAACCAATCGGTGTTGCAGCTGGGATTCTCCCATGGAACTTCCCATTCTTCCTGATTGCTCGTAAGATGGGCCCGGCTTTGGTAACTGGTAACACCATCGTTATGAAGCCAAGTTCAGACACACCAAACCTTGCTTTGGAATTCGCTAAGATCGTTGACAAAGTTGGTATTCCAAATGGTGTTGTTAACATCATTACTGGACCAGGTTCGGTTGTTGGTGACGAACTTTCCAAGAACAAGAAGATCGGCATTATTAGTTTGACCGGTTCCGTTGATTCTGGTAAGCGTGTCATGGCATCTGCATCAACTCACATGGCTAAGGTTTCACTGGAATTAGGTGGTAAAGCACCTGCCATTGTATGCAGCGATGCAGACATTGACTTGGCTGTTCAATCAATCATCGATTCACGTGTTGATAACAATGGTCAGTTGTGCAACAACTGTGAGCGTGTTTACGTTCAAGAAGATGTTGCCGATGAATTCATCAAGAAACTCAGTGATAAGATGTCAGCCATCAAAGTTGCTAACCCAATCGCTGACAAGGATTCAGGTATCGGCCCGCTGATCAACCAAGGCGCTTTGGACAAGGTTGCTGGCATGGTTGACCGGGCTGTTAAAGCAGGCGGCAAGGTTACTGCTGGTGGTCACAAAGTTCAGATCGAGAATGGCTACTACTACGAACCAACTGTTATTACCAACGTTAAACAAGATTCTGAGATTGTTCAGGACGAAATCTTCGGACCAGTTCTGCCAATCGTTACCTTCAAGACATTGGATGAAGCCATTGACATGGCTAACGACAGTGACTTCGGTTTGACAAGTTCAATCTTCACTAACAATATCGATAACGCACAACGTGCCGCTAACGAATTGGAAGATGGTGAAACTTACATCAACCGGTTCAACTTCGAAGCAATGAACGGTTCTCACTCCGGCTGGAAGGAATCAGGTATCGGTGGCGATGATGGTCGTCATGGTATCGATGAATTCTTGAACACCCACGTAATTTACTTACAAGGACACCCAGAAAAAGCTAAAGGTTAATCTTTAATTAGCTTTCACCTGTGAAAAGGCGCGTAGAGATGATTGTCTCTAGGTGCCTTTTCTGTTAAGATACGGGTGGAACCGTTTTCACAAACTGTATTTTCAAGGCTATTCTTCACAAGGGTGAAGGCACTGAAGTGGGAGAAGGCTGTAAAATGCAGTTTGAACGGCATTATCGAAATTGTTCAAATTGATAATGGAGTGGAGGAATGTGTTATGAGTATTGTGGTTTCTGCCTTAAAGGAAGAGCAGCCGCACGAAAAACGCGTTGCCATCGACCCTGAGGTGACTAAGCGATTAGTCAAAGCAGGCATGAAAGTGCTGATTGAAAAGGGGGCTGGCGAGGCATCTTACTATAACGACGATAGCTATACTAAAGCAGGCGCAGAAGTTGTTGACCGTCAGACAGCCTTAGCGCAGGGTAATATTATTGCTGTGATCAATTTACCAAGTGATGACACGTTGAATGCTTTGCAATCTGGTCAGGTGTTAATGGGCTTACTGAGCTCATTGATCAAGCCAGACAAGATGCAGCAATTAGCTGATAAGAAAGTCAGCGCGCTGTCGTTTGAGTTGCTGCCACGGACAATTAGTCGGGCACAAACGATGGATGTTTTGAGTTCACAAGCAAGTATCGCGGGCTACAAAGCCGCTTTGGTTGCCAGTGATATCTATCCAAAGTACTTTCCAATGATGATCACTGCTGCTGGGACTGTTAAACCAGCCAAGGTGCTTGTCTTAGGGACTGGGGTTGCCGGACTGCAAGCCATTGGGACTGCTAAGCGTTTAGGCGCCATCGTTTCGGGCTATGATGTTCGTCCTGCTTCTAAAGGTGAAGTTGAATCATTAGGGGCAACCTTTATGACCAGTTCAGTATCCAATGGTGCTGGTTCCGGTGGTTATGCCCGAGCCTTAACACCAGAAGAAACAAAGGCCCAACAAGAAGAGTTAGCTGGGTTCATTGCTGACAACGATGTCATTATTACCACGGCACAAGTGCCTGGTCATAAGCCACCTTTGATGGTGCCGCAAAGTAGTGTTGATAACGCTAAACCAGGCACGGTTTTCATTGATTTGGCAGCTAGTGACCTTGGTGGCAACGTGGCTGGCAGTAAGCCTGACGAGACCGTCACCACTGATAATCAAGTCATGGTCGTCGGTGGAAACAATCTTGCCAGTGAGCTTTCGAATTCAGCTTCTCAACTTTTTGCTAAGAACGTTCAAGCGGTTATTAACGCCATGGTCGACAAGGATGGTAATCTGTCCATTGATCCTAAAGATGACGTCTTTAGCGGTTTGACAGCAACGACAGGCGGAGAGATCATCAACGCCCGTCTACGAGAAGCTTTGAAACTAGAACCGCTACCTGAAGATCAACCGGCAAGTGACGCACCTGATAGCGCAGCTAGTGATCAGGCGGCACAACCGGCTGGAGAGAAAGGGGCGAAGTAGGATGAGTCAGGAATTATTTACGAACCTTGCAATCTTTGTTTTAAGTCTGCTGGTAGGCTTTGAAGTTATCAGTAAAATTCCTTCAACTTTGCACACACCGATGATGTCTGGTGCGAATGCCATTCACGGTGTCGTTGTTGTTGGGAGTATCCTAGTTGCTCTGGAGGCCAATTCGCCGCTCTTCTATACGATTGCCTTTATTGCGGCGGTCTTAGGAGCTATCAACGTTGCCGGTGGTTACGTTGTTACCGACCGGATGCTCGAAATGTTCTCAAAGCCAAAAAAGGATAATAATAACAAAGGAGGCGAACAATAATGTCAGGATTAATGACAACTGTTTCACTGTCATATCTGGTCAGTGCCGTCTGCTACGTTATGGGACTGCATATGATGCGGACGCCAAAGACCGCCAGAAATGGTAACCGACTTTCTTCAGTCGGGATGTTCTTAGCTGTGATCATGACGTTCATTGTTGCCTTAGTTAACCATAAAGCCTCGACTACGGCGTGGATCCTGTTAGTCATTGGACTGGTAATTGGTGTTGGCTACGGGGTTTGGAGAGCGCGAACCGTTCAGATGACTGACATGCCTCAACTGGTTAGTCTCTTCAACGCTGTGGGTGGTGGCGCCGCTGCTGCCATTGGTACGTTTGACTACCTGAGCCGGCCTAGTGGTGCAAGCTTAGCGTTTGCATTTTCATTCCCAGTCATCTTGGACCTGATCATTGGTAGTGTTACCTTCTCAGGTTCACTGATTGCCACTGGGAAGCTGGCTGGTAAAGTTTCTGGTAAGCCAATTACATTTCCTGGTGCGAAGTTGTTAAATGCCCTGGTAGTGCTGGTAATTTTAGCTGCCTTCGTTATGACGATCTGGTTCCCAGTTAATGTTTGGACCTTGGTAGTTGCGATCGTTGCTAGTTTGATCTTTGGTATCTTAATGACCATCCCAATTGGTGGTGCTGATATGCCTGTTGTGGTATCGCTACTGAACGCCTTCACTGGTTTAGCGGTTGCCATGGCCGGGTTCGTTATTGACAACCAAGTCTTGATCATTGCTGGTGCCTTAGTTGGTGCCGCTGGTACAATTTTGACGCTGCAAATGGCCGCAGCTATGAACCGTTCTGTTGCCAACATTATTGCCGGTGGTTTTGGTACTGGTGATAGTGGTGGTACGTCGACGGATGAAGTACCGGTTAACGTTAAGGAAACCAGTGCTGATGACGTTGGTGTTCAACTGGCTTATGCTAAGAACGTTATGATTGTTCCTGGGTATGGGCTGGCTGCTGCACAAGCTCAACATGAAGTTGCTGAGTTGGCAAAATTGTTGACGGATAATGGTATTAATGTCAACTATGCGATTCACCCGGTTGCGGGTCGTATGCCTGGTCATATGAACGTGCTGTTGGCGGAAGTCAATGTGCCATATGATCAAATGAAGCAGTTGGAAGAAGCTAACTCGATGTTTGAAACGACGGATGTTTCGTTGGTTATTGGTGCCAACGATGTTACTAATCCGGAGGCGCGTGAACCAAATACGGCAATTTCAGGAATGCCGATTTTGGATGTTGATAAGTCGAAGTCGATTGTTGTCATTAAGCGTTCAATGAGTACTGGGTATGCAGGTATTCAAAACCCATTGTTCTCAAATGATAAGACGAGCATGTTCTTCTCGGATGCGAAGAAGGGTCTGCAGGAGATCATTGCGTCGACGAAGGAGTATTTGGATCAATAGAGTGTGAAACAAGGCGCTTAAAGACTGGCGTATAAGGAGACCCGGACAGCATTCACGGTGGGTTTTACCGTGAATGCTGTCCGGGTCTCCTTATACATAGGTCTTTGCCTTGTTGAACACGTTTCGGCTAGGAGACAGGAACGAATGGACACGAACCTTATTTACGGTTGTTTTTACCGTGAATACGGTTCGTGTCTGCTTATAAATAGGTTTCTGCTTTGCTGATTGTTTAATGGTGAAACAAAAGTTTCAGTAAAGTTAAAACGTGAACCAAATAAAAATTGCGTTCATGTATTTGCATCTGGCTTTATACTGGGAACTGAAAGTATCTCAAAGAAATATGCAAACGATAAGCAGTTAGCAAAGGAGGTATCCTAATGAAAATTCAATCCCTAGATCACCTAGTTTTTAACCATCCAAAATATTGCCGATACTGTTCATTTTTACCACGATATATTAGGCATGACCGTCATTCACTTTGAAAATGGCCGGACAGCACTAACTTTTGGGAAACTGAAACTGAATTTGCATCAAGTAGGACATGAGTTTGAACCTAAAGCCGATTTTCCCACCCCTGGTTCAGAAGATTTTTGCCTGCTTACAGAGACGCCGCTGACAACGGTCATCAACGAACTTAAGGCGCAGCACGTGGTAATAGAAGAAGGGCCGGTCATTCGGCACGGCGCGACCGGACTTTTACGCTCAGTTTATGTACGGGATCCTGACCAGAACTTAGTCGAGATCAGTCAAAAAGAAACTGCTGATAATCAATGATTCCGGAGCATTATTGTGATTCTAAGCAGTGATTTAATTCTTAGCGTTCGTCAGTAATCGTGCTAATCTTAACAATAAAGGAAGGTGTAATAATGGCAAATGAAAGTATCATCATGCAGCGGCATTCAATTCGTGATTTTAGTGATCGGCAGGTTGATTCTGATTTGTTGAAAGCAGTTTTTGCTGAAGCACAACGCGCACCATCGGCAATGAATAAGCAGCCTTGGCGTGTATATGTGGCTACCGGTGAGGCGACAAAACGAATTAGGCAAGCCCATGCTAAGGCGTCTGATCAGGGTGGAACCGTCTTGTTTAACGCGCCGGTGCTAGTTTATATTACGGTGCCAAAAGGTTCGGCAAGCCTGACATACTACGATGCTGGAGCCTTTGGATACAGTGTGTTATTAGCGGCTGTGGACCACGGACTAAGCAGTATTCCAGCGTATCAGTTCGTTCGCTTCCCCGAAGAAGTTATTAAGGAATTCGATCTTCCCGCAAATGAAGAACTGGCGATGGGCCTTGGTTTGGGTTATCCTGCAGCCGATGCGGCCACGGGGAAAACACCACGGTTGCCGCTTGACCAAATTTTAACCGTGCATGAGTAGGGTTGAACTAACAAGTTAACGATTTTTTCTTTGTGACCCACGTCCAATGGCTTGGATGTTAAATTGGTCAACGAAACTGGGCTAAGCTGATTAGGCTTGGCCTTTTTGATTCGAGTTCAGGACTGCCAGCAAACTTCCAAGGGCGCAATCACTCAAGAAGTGTAAACACTTACGCGTAGTTAGTAACAGTGCTAGGTTAGAAAGTGGACTCATTAAGGAGAATGGTTATGATAGATAATAGCGTACAATTAAAGCGTCGTTCAGCACGTAATTTTAGTGATAAACCAGTGGACCTTGAAGTACTTAAACAAATCATTTCTGAGGCAACTCATGCGCCCTCTTGGGAAAACAGTCAACCATGGCAGATCTACTTAGCAGTTGGTGAGACCGCTAAACGCTTACGTCAGCACCACGCCGAGGCAACCAAGCAGCAGCAAAAAAGTTGGACAGAAGTTATGCCACCGCAAGATTGGGCGCAAAAGCCCAAGGCTAATATTGATCAGTGGGTCAAAAGTATGTCTGCTTTCATGGGCAGCGAGGTAAAAGAATTCTCGTCAGCCGGCCCTCAGCTTTTCAATGCCCCGGCGTTGGTTTACATGACAATGCCTAAAGAATCGACGAGTTATTCTGCGTATGATATTGGCGCTTTGGGCTACGGTATCTTATTGGCAGCTGAAGAACGCGGTATCAGTGGTATTCCGGCCTATGAATTTGTTCGTTATCCCAGTGAAGTGCGTCAGGAATTTGAAATACCTGAAAATGAAGCCATCTTTATGGGAATTGGGCTTGGGTACCCAACGGCCAAAAAGATGAATACAATGCAGACAACTCGTAATTCCATCGATGATATATTGCAAATTCGCGATTAAGTATTCTTAGCCATTTTGGATTAGTTATATTGCCGTTTAAGTGAGAGTGGGGCAAAACCTGGTTTGATCCAAGAATGTGAGCAAAGAGCGCTGCGGATTCCTGGTTTGGAATCTGCAGCGCTCTTTGCTTGATAGCCGGGATCTGAGTTTTGACGCCCGTTTAGACCACGTCCAGTCTTGGAGGCTAAGGAACGTGTTTAACTACCTCAGCTTCAAGAGATTAGTTCAATACTTACCAATGTTAACTTTTTGCCCAGCCTCCTTTTTATGCGTCAAAATTGTGTTAACCAGTGCCTTAAATTCCATTGTTAAGTACCCTTCGGTATATAATAAAAGTGTCAATTAACTGAGGGGAATGATAGCGATGTTAAAGCGACGTGTAAAACGGTTATTGATGTCGGTCATGACAGTTTTGATTTTCTTTGTGGGTGTGGGATCCTTTGGTATCGGTGCATTAGCGGCGCCAACTTCACAGCAGGTTAAAGCGCAGCAACAAGTGGTTAAAAAGCAACTTCAATCGTATCTAAACAAAGTTAGTCAGGATAAAACGGCAAGCGTGGCGTTCTATAATCTTGGTGCGCAGTCAGATACAGTCGCTGGTCAAACCGCTTCGGCTCCGTTTTACAAGTCTGGAGCCTTAGCTGTTTATAGTCCAAATGCGCACAAAACTTACACCAGTGCTAGTACTTATAAATTGTTTATCATTGCTAATATTTGTGCTCGTATTGATGCTGGGACTTTGAATAAGAAGGTACTAAGGAGTTCAGGCTTTGAACAAATGATTTTGCACAGTCGAAATGAATTTGCAGAAAATTACCTGAAGACTTACGGGGCAGCTAAAGTTAACTTGTTTTTACGAAAACTAGGTCTCTATTCCTACGTGTTTGCCTCCAATCGAGCAGCACGGACTACCGCTGCATCGCTTTCTTCGATCATGCGGCGGCTGGACCAGGGAAAGTATCCCTTTGATAACGCCAGCAATCGTCAGCGGGTTTTGTCGCTCATGCAACGGCAAGTGTATCGCTCGGGAATTCCTAAAGGTGCAGCACAAGCAATGCAGGGGGCTCGAGCAGCAGATAAGGTGGGGTGGCTGTGGTCGTACAACAACGATGCTGCAATCGTAACTTTACCAAATGGTCAACGTTACGTGCTCGTTGTAATGACTCACGGCCATGGTCAGCACGGTTTTAGTGGATTTCCTCGCATCGCAACCATTACTAAAAACGTCCAAAAGATTGTTTATGGCGGAACAACGACTAGTAAAATACAGTTGTTGTATGAGTAATTAAAGTTAAAACGACCAGTTATTTAAGATCCAGTCAAACGCGGCTTTCTCCAAAAGGAAAAGGCTGCGTTTTTACGTCTGGAATGAGAATTGATTACTTTTGAAGGCTATAGTTCATCTAAATGCTTCAGACCAACTGTCAGCATCCGTTCAAAACTAGCCGTTTCAGCCACTGTCTCATTTTTAAACCAACCGCTGCCAACATTCAGGATTTCGCCAATCACCAGATTACGAATCATTCGCGAAGCGTTTAGATGCTGTGTTGGTGTAAGTGACATGGTATCCAGCAACTGATTCAATAGGTTGCGAATCGACCAGTCGCTGGCATCCGCTTGGTTAGCTTGTAACTGTTCACGAGGGGTGGAAATCACAAATTGTGCAATTCGAAAGTGTTCTAGTGAATAGTTTCTGACTGAGATCGCATATCGGATAACAGCTGCCTTACCCGAGATACCGATAAGGGCACTCTGTAAGAAATTAAAGAGATCGGTACTATACAACTTGGCAATAGCGACGTTTAAAGATTTGACATCTGTAAAATAATTGTACAGCGCTTGTGAACGGGTGCCTAACTGCTTGCTGATATTAGTGAATGAAAGTGGGATCTGCTCGTTTATTAGTTGCATGGCAGTCCGCACAATTTTTTCAGGGTTTAAAGTTCGACTTGTCAAAAAATCACCTTCCAGACTTGTATTTTACAATTTATCATTTATAATTACAAGGTGTAAATAACTTTTGTGAGATGAAAGAAGTCCTTTTCGTGAATACGATAATTTTAGCCGTTGCTGGTGTGGTGATTGGCTTGTTCGTGATTTCTACCGGTGGCGGAGGGGCGGCCTTTTACCTCGGCATTTTAACTGGGGTGTTCAAGCTCGCCCCCGCCACGGCAGCCGCAACTTCGATTATCACCGCATTACCATCAATTATCATTGGCTCCTGGGGGTATTATCGACAACATTTGATTAATTTTCGAATCGGCAACTTAATGTTGATTTCGGCGGTTCCAGCGGTGATTGTCGGGGCCTTGATCTCGCCTTATATACCAGAAACGATTTACCGTTGGATCATCGGGATTATCCTAGTACTTTTAGGTGTTCGAATCTTTTTGCAGCGGGGTTCCAGCCGCAAGCCGCAGCACGGTAAAATGCTCGCTATTTTATACGGTATAATGAGCGGCCTAATGGTTGGGGTCGCTGGCTTGAGCGGTGGCGGTCCGATCATGGCTGGTGCTTTGATCCTTGGTCTGGACACTTTTCACGCGACCGCAACGTCTTCGTACGTCTTAGTTGGCATGTGCTTTTTAGGCGCCATTCTGCATTTAACCAACGGCAGCGTCGACTGGGCTGCCGGTTTGCCATTGATGTTAGGCGCAATCGTTGGTGCAACTATGGCACCGCTGCTGGTAAAGCGGATTTCTCAGTCTAAGCATAATGGCTGGGTGCAGCCGCTGATTGCAGTCTTGCTGATATTTATGGGGATCAATACGATTCGGTAGTCTTAGGGTCAAAGCTTGAGTGCTGTCGTAGAGCGATGAAAGTTACCGTTTCTAGACCTACAGTTTCAAACGTGATGCAGACGTCATTTCACACGGGGACGACCTAAAGTCGTATAATGAGAGTATTCTAATCATTAACGGAGGCACACATGGCAGAATTAAAGCATTTTTACGAGACTTTTCAACCTAGTCATTATAATTTATACCTTGATATCAACCGGGAAACGAAGCTAATTTCTGGTAAAACGACTATTACTGGGCATGCGAGTGAAACCGATATCGCACTCCATCAGAAATACTTAACTGTTTCGTCAGTTGAAGCCGACGATCAAACAGTTGAATTTGACCTTGATCAAAAGGCAGAAGCGATTCGAATTCACCTGAATCAGAGTGGCGAGACGACACTGACGGTGACCTATACAGCCCCGTTAACTGACACTATGATGGGTATTTACCCTTCGTACTATGAAGTGAATGGCGAAAGAAAGCAGATCATTGGCACTCAATTTGAGACGACCTTTGCTCGGCAAGCCTTTCCAAGCATTGACGAACCAGAAGCCAAAGCAACTTTTGATTTAGCAATTAAATTTGATGAACATCCCGGCGAAACGGTGATTAGCAACATGCCGGAAGTCCGAACAGAAAACGGTGTTCACTACTTTGATACCACCGTCAAAATGTCCACGTACCTCATTGCCTTTGCCTTTGGCGAACTGCAAAGTAAACAGACTAAGACAAAGAGTGGTGTGACCGTGGGCGTCTTTGGTACCAAGGCCCATCAAGCTAAGGAGCTGGACTTTGCCCTAGACATCGCGAAACGGTCCATCGAGTTTTATGAGGACTTTTACCACACCCCATATCCGTTACCTCATTCGTGGCAACTAGCACTGCCTGATTTCTCGGCAGGGGCGATGGAAAACTGGGGGCTGGTGACTTATCGGGAAGCCTATCTACTGTTAGATCCTGATAACACTGCGTTGGAAACAAAGCAGTTAGTCGCGACCGTCATTGCCCACGAACTGGCTCATCAATGGTTTGGTGATTTAGTCACCATGAAGTGGTGGGACGACCTGTGGTTAAATGAAAGCTTTGCTAACATGATGGAATACGTGGCAGTGGATGCCATTGAACCTGACTGGCACATTTGGGAAATGTTCCAGACCTCTGAGGCCCCGATGGCTTTAAACCGTGATGCTACGGATGGGGTTCAATCGGTGCACGTCAATGTTGAAGATCCAGCAGAAATTGATGCGATTTTCGATAGTGCGATCGTTTACGCCAAGGGTGCACGGATGTTAGTGATGGTTCGAGCGCTGATTGGCGATGATGCTTTGCGGCAGGGACTCAAACAATATTTTGCTGCTCACCGATACAGCAACGCTACCGGTGCTGATTTATGGTCAGCTCTTGGTGACGCCTCTCATTTAGACGTGGGTGCCATCATGAATTCCTGGCTGGAACAACCGGGTTATCCGGTAGTTGACGCTAAGGTTGATGATGGTCAACTGGTCTTGACTCAACAGCAATTCTTCATCGGTGATGGTCAGGATCAGAATCGTCGTTGGCAGATCCCACTGAACAGTAATGACCCACAGGCACCACTCATTTTCAAGGATGCTAAACTGTCCTTGGGTGATTATAACGATGTACGCCAGCGAATTGGGGAGCCATTCCGCGTGAACGTGGGGAACAATTCACACTTTATCGTTCACTATGACGAAACGCTTTTAAATGATATTTTGAACCATTTGGACGGCTTAGATGCAATCGCTCAGTTGCAGTTACTGCAAGATCTGAGACTATTGGCAGAAGGCAGCCGGATCTCCTATGCTAAAGTTGTGCCTCTGCTAAGCCGCTTTGCCAACAGTCAGGCAACCGTTGTGATCACGGCGCTATACACGATGGCCAATAATCTCAAAAAGTTTGTTACATCAGATTCACCTGAGGAAAAGGCCTTGAAAAATCTGTTTGGTATTTTAAGCAGCGACCAGGTGACGCGTTTAGGCTGGTTACCAAAGGCTGGCGAATCAAATGACGATCAGTTGGCTCGACCGACAATTTTAAGTGCTGCCCTGTACGCTCAAAATAGTGAAGCGGTCAAAGCAGCCCACCAAATTTTTACCGATAATAAGGCTCAGTTGGAGACACTATCGGCAGATATTCGTGGATTAGTACTGACAAACGAGGTCAAACATTACGGTTCTGAGGCCCTCTTCAATCAACTATTAGAGACCTATCGAAAGACCTCGGATGCCAGTTATAAATCCAGTATTCGTGTTGCCTTGACTAGTACGCCGGATGCGCAATTAATTGGTAAACTTATCGGTAAGTTCGAAGATGCAGATACCATCAAGCCTCAAGATTTGCGAGGGTGGTACCGAGGGGTGCTAGCTAATTCACACGGCGAGCAAGCAGCTTGGGACTGGATCCGTAATGATTGGCAGTGGTTGGAAGATACCGTGGGTGGTGACATGGAATTTGCCACTTACATTACCGTTACGACGGGGATCTTTAAGACACCAGAACGGTTAGCAGAGTTTAAAGCGTTCTTTGAACCAAAGATCAATACGCCGGGTTTGACTCGTGAAATCAAGATGGATATTAAGATCGTGACGACGCGGGTAGCCTTGATTGAAGCTGAGAAGACGGCTGTTAATGCAGCGATTGCAAAGGCGGTTCATTAATGAGCAGTCAAAACTTATTGAGACGTAGTTTATGATGCGAGCTTTTGAATTTCTTCAATGATATATATTGAAGAATTAGACGGGATTAAAACCGAATTAAATAGGACTGGTTCAAATGAGTTTTCAATCTGAAAACTCATCTGGAACAGTCCTATTTTGGTTATTTTTGGAAACCATGATTCAACCTTTTGTCAAGGGCTTCGTTGATGGTTATCATTCGGATTAATAGTCGGATATGAAACCAACTGCATTATAGACAATAAAATGCATTAAACAGCAACTGGACTATTATTTGTTGCTTTACCTGTGATATCATAATCGTTATGAATTAATTCAGGGGATGATCGCTATTATTGAGTTATTTGAAAAAGCACCAATACCAAAAGCCTATTTTACGCTGGCATTACCGGTGGTTTTAGGGACCGTCGTTTCCATGATCTATAACTTAACGGATACTTTTTTCATTGCTCAAACTCAAAATGCCAATTTAGTTGCCGGTATTACATTATGTACACCACTTTTTTCGATGATGATTGCACTGGGTGATATGTTCGGCCTCGGGGGTAGTTCTGCTATCTCGCGGTTGCTTGGGCAAAAGAAGTATCAGTTAGCCGGACGCATCAACAGTTTTTGTTTTTACGGCGCTCTATTGCTGGGTGTCGTGGTGATGATTTGCTTATTCGTGTTTAAAAAGCAGGGCTTAGGTCTCTTAGGGGTCACACCCCAGACTTATCAGTATGCCAACATTTTCTATGAAATTATGGCGGTGGCCAGCGTCTTGATTATTGTCTCTTTGGTACCAATTAATACATTGCGAACAGAAGGACTGGCAGTGCAGTCCATGATCGGTACAGCTTCTGGGACAGTTTTGAAAATTTTTCTGGATCCCTTGTTTATTTTTGGCTTTCATTTGGGGGCAGCAGGTGCCGCTTTAGCAACGGTCGTCGGTTATCTCGTTACTGATTCGATTTTGATTGGCTACACCATTTTTCGAGCTAGATACCTTCACCTACATATTCGAAAAAGCCGAATCCCGTTTGTTGAAATTAAGGACGTTTTGATGATTGGCCTACCCGCATCAATGACTAACTTTATGACGATGTTAGGAACGGCTTTAATGAATAATTTCCTGATTGTTTACGGCGCTAATAAAGTCGCCGGATTTGGGATCGCCATCAAAGTCGAAACCATTGTGATCATGGTGCTGGTCGGTTTTTGTTTCGGCTCACAAGCCTTGATCGGTTATAATTACGGGGCTAGAAATAAGGAACGACTCAAGAAAATTATTCAGTTTGATTTGTTAGTCAACGTTGGTTTTGCCTTTATCATCGCCCTGGGATTAATGGTGATTGCACCAGGATTATGTGGCCTATTCATGAAAAATCAGGGGGTCGTCAGTGCGGCTAGTTATATGTTACGGTGGTTTCTGATTACGACGCCTTTCATTGGCGCAGCGATGGTTTTCACTACGATGTTTCAATCAGTCAATCAACCACTGGATGCGTTTATTATGTCAATTTCTCGTCAAGGAGTCGTCTTCACAGTGGTGATTATTATCACAGCGGCACTAATGGGTTATCAAGGCGTCATCGTCTCACAGCCGATTGCGGACGTTATCACAGCCGTAATTGGACTTGGCTTGTATTATCGGCAATTTGGGCCACACGGTAAGGTGGTTAAAAACTGGTAGTGTCATCAAATTAAATTTGCGCTGGGAGCAGTCTGTTGATCATTATTTGATGATTAGCAAACTGCTTTTTAATGCCAGCAAAAAAGCCCTGCCAAAGCAGGGTTGATTCATGATAAATTATATTTTGAAATCAGAGGCAATCAAATGATTTTTAAACCGTATTGTCATGGAAAAATAATGTGTAATTTCTGCATAATTGTCGGCAATTTTTGGTGAAATAAGGTATTCTATTAGCATTAAATAAAAGGGCAGGGACCTGCCTCGATGCTATTCTTCTTCACCACCAAAGTTCAATTCTGACATTGAATCTTCCAATTCCTCAAGCAAATCGGTTTGCTCCATGAAGTTGACCCATGCTTGCCGAGTATGTTCACCACGAATCTGGCTAGCAATCTTACTGTTGACGTCATCTAGAACCTGGTCGAATAATTTGTCGGCTTGTCGTTGAACCATGGTGTCATTATAACGGCGGGCTGGTGCACGCTTCAGGTTTTCTTGATTCAAGTAAGCTAGCGCTTTTTCCATAAAGCGTTCTTCCACTTGGCTATTTTCCTTTAGGTAAGTTTGTAATTCTGAATTATCCAATATATCATCTCCATTCATGAACCAATATTGCTTATTAGTATAACTGAGAAACCAGAATAGATAAACAGGAGGAGTTATGAAACGCTTTTGGCTCATCGTGATGTTCGTCAGCATAACTGTATTTATCCAAGGCTGTGCGGCGCGTCATGATTCAACCGCCATTTCCCACCAACAGACTGCTGTCCTTTTACCCTCGACGCACTATAGCACGCATACGCAACAAGTCGATGACCTAGCAGGCTTTGTCAAAGCACAATTAGTGACTCCAAAAGGTATTTACAGTCAAAATCAAGTTGGCAATCAACCTAATTTCTTGCTGTCAGAATCCGCTGGTCTTTGGCTCATATATCTAGCCAATACCGGTCAGTTTCAAGAATATCGACGATTTTATCAACAGACGGTAACCACTTTTGGGCAAGAAGGAATCCTCATGTATCGCGTGACAACACCAAACCAGACACGGGCAACTGTTAACGCGACGCTGGACGACCTGCGTGTGATCCGCAGTCTTGGCCTCTACTCAGCAAAAACGCACAGTCATGTTTATCTGAAGAAGGCAACCACGCGATTTGCTAGATTGTGGCAAAAAGTTGGCGTCGGTGATTATTGGCATGATTTGTACGATGTCAAGGATCACCAAGTTTCACCCCTCAGTTCTCTGGCCTACTATGATTTACTCACCCTGAAGGTTTTCGACCGCACGTTAAAGGACGGCAAGCAGCGTTATCAACGTCAGCTGAAGTTTGTCCAAAACGGATTCTTGGGGCATAGTTTACCATTGTATGCGGTGAATTATAATTGGCAAAATCACCGCTATTCCAGGGCTTCATTGAACACTTCTGAAGCTTTATTGACTTTGCTGCACTTAGCAGAGGTTCATAAGCTTCGTTCTGATTCCTTGATGTGGTTACGCCAACGAATCAATGCTGCTAAATTGTATAATGGCTACAATGTGCAAGGAGAGGTGACTGATTGGGGACAGTCTGCGGCGAATTACGCGATTGCGGCTCAGATTTTCGCCACAGTCAAACAACGTGGCTTGTATAATCAAGCCATGAATCAAGTTTGGCGGTTTCAAATTAAGCTTCCCAGCTCAAAATTGAGCGGATCTTTAGGTGACTCAAAGCATCATGTCAGTTATGCTTTCAATGACTTAGAGGCTCTCCAGGCATCTGTGTATTGATTGTAATCGCTTTAATAATTTATCTCCCAACATGGTAGAATAAAGGTAACAACTATGAGGAGGGCGAATTTCATGGCACAGATGAAAGCATCACAGGCACTTGTGAAGGAATTATCAAATTGGCAAATTAAACACGTTTACGGGATCCCAGCAGATTCTTTGATCGATGGGTTTGCGGCTGAGCACGACCTGGTGCGTTATATTCAAGTTCGGCATGAAGAGGTTGGCGCGTTAGCAGCAGTGGCGGAAGCTAAGTTGACTGGAAAAATTGGTGTAGCAATGGCTTCAGTCGGCCCTGGAGCTCTGCATTTACTTTATGGTCTCTACGACGCCAAAATGGACCATACGCCAATGCTGGTGATAATTAGTAATGTGGCGACTGGAATGATCAATACGCATTACCTGCAAGACATGGACGAAGACGAACTTTTCTCCAGTCTGGATACTTTCCACCGCCAGGTCAGCGATGCGCGTCAGATTCCGCAGACGATTCGCGCCGCTATTCAATCAGCTTATGAAAATCAAGCACCCTCAGTGGTTATTATTCCGGATGATCTGGCTAATCAGACAATCGAATATGACGCATTGCCGATTCAACATCAAACGCGGCAGGTGCTTAAGGGATCAAAAGAGCAAGCAGTTGCTACGGCTTCGCTAATCAAACAAGCAAAACGACCGGTCATGTTAATTGGTAACGGTGTGCGCCACGCCCAAGACGAAGTGGTTGAATTCTCCAAACGATTTAGCTTACCAGTGGTTGTGACGGCACCCGCAGTTGGTTATCTGCCGAGCAACTTTGAAAATAATATGGGGCCACAAGGTGAAATTGGGACGCAACCGGCTTACGAGGCGATGCATATGGCCGATCTGGTCATCATGGTCGGCACCAGTTATCCATTTATGCGTTTTATGCCATCTGATATTAAAACGGTTCAAATAAATTGTGATGGCGAGGCCTTAGGTGAGCAATTTCCAGCCATTCAAATGGTTCAAGCGGATGCTAAAACCTACTTGAAACAGGTGCTCGATCAACAAAATGAACCGTTACCGGTTTCCAAGTTTTTGCGAGCCTGTCAGCAAGCGCGTGTTAACTGGCTCCACTACTTAGACGCGCGAGTGGCTGCCCGACCAGATGGCTTACTGACCCCGGAAGCAGTTTTACGTGCGGCTAATGAGCTGGTCACACCAGACACCGTTTACGGCCTCGATATTGGGAACAACACGGTCTGGTCTACCAGAATGCTGCCATTTGGCGACGGTCAGACGATGACCATGTCCTCGTGGTTGGGTGCCATGGGCTACGCGGTTTCCGCGGGTATTGCTGCTAAAATGAGCTATCCTAATAAACGCGTACTGACGGTTTCTGGTGATGGTGGCTTTTCAATGGTCGTTCAGGATATCTTGACTCAGGTTCAGTATCATTTGCCCGTGATCAATATTGTGCTTGAAAACGGCGGCTATGGGTTTATTCGACAAGAAAAGGCCATGACTGGTCAATCTGATTACGCGCTGAAATTTATGAACGCTAATTGGGCTGGCGTGGCTGAGAACATGGGTGCTGTTGGTCTGCGAGTCACTGATGATGCATCGTTAAAACATGCCATTGCGGCCGTTAAGGAACACCTAGCTAGCGGCAGTGACCGTCCAGTTGTTTTAGATGCAGTTGTCACGGATGAGGCACCTTTGAACACAACCTCCATGAAACTTGATCCTGATAAATATTCTGATAAAATGATTGGGCAGTTTAGAGCCAAATACCAGTTGGATAGTGATCACTACCCTGCACTGCGCTCAATTATGAATGATTTAGATTAAACGATAGGAATGATTCAAAGTATGAAATTTTCATGGTCTGCTAAACTAGGTGATGCCACAGCCAAACAAGTGCTGACTCATCATGGTGTGAGTCACCGCATGTTTACCCAAATCAATCAAAATAATGGTCAAATTTTAGTCGGTGAAAAACTGGTTAAGCCAGCAACAAAGGTCAAACCAGGAGACCGGGTGACACTAATTGTTCCCGCTGAAACTGCGGATCCCAATGTGCCGGTCAGTCATCAGCCACTGACAGTGGTCTATGAAGATGCGCATGTTCTGGTGGTCTTAAAACCAGCTGGCTTAACCTCGGTTCCTGGGCCCAGCAATCGGGAAGACACACTGGTAAACCGAGTTAAGGGACATTTGGTGGCTGGACAAGAAGAGAACCTGGTACCGCATATTGTGACTCGGTTAGATCGTGATACTAGCGGACTGGTATTGGTGGCTAAGCATCGGCTAGCTAATTCCTGGTTAAATCAGCAATTGGCGGATGGTCGTCTGCAAAAACGTTATTTAGCAATCGTTAGCGGCAATATCACAACTGATCACGGGATGATCGACGCTCCGATTCGTCGGGCGACTGATGGCTTTAATCAAATCGTAGCAGATGATGGTAAGTCAGCGCAGACTGAATACTGGGTGCGCCAACGTGGAACAGGATGGACGCTGGTAGCTGTTTTACTGCATACCGGACGGACGCATCAGATTCGCGTGCATTTCCAATCGATTGGGCACCCATTATTGGGAGACGAACTTTATGGTGGCCCTAGAGAGCTGATTAAGCGGCAAGCTCTTCATGCTTACCAACTAACTTACGAAGATCCGATCACGGGTGCACCACGACAATTTACGGCCAAAATGCCTGCGGACATGGCACAAGTGATACAACGAGCAAATTGAAAATTCATCCGAATTCATGAATGAATATCTGAGGGTTACATGTTAAAAAATAGGGTATCATTAGAATTCATCTCATAGTGAGCTTTTTTCGAGAATAATGCTTGATATTTAAAAATAATTCGGTATTATGGCTACTGTAAAAACTACTAAGGAGTGAATATGATGACAGGTAATGATGAGTCACAGCAGCAGGCAATTGCAAAAATTTTGAATCAAATGGATGAAAACCTTTCGGAATTGTCATGGTTTGACTGCGACTTAAAGGATGACCAATTTGCTAAGCACGTGGCGGAAATGAAAGCCTCTTTGAATGCTGCAAAGAAACCATTTGCTGCACGTGATCTGGTTAGTGAATAACCCCGTTTTTGACACCTGTTTGTTGCCTTGAATTTGTACCATTGTACTCAAACGATTTTTAACGCCACCCAACACGAAACAGACGTTTTGTGTTGGGTGGTTTTGTTGTAAACTAAGAATTATAAAGGAGTGAAGAACATGTCAGAAAATTTGGCGGTGCCATGCATTGTGGACGGGAAGACCTATCGCGTGGAAGAAGGCATGTATCTGGCCGATCTGTCAACGTCGATTCGTCAGCGGGTTAAGCAAGATTACCCCAAGGCCAAGGTGACCGATTTTATATGTAGTCATCATTTACTCAAGTACCGGTTAGCCAGCGTTGATTCGATGATCAATTCAGATTTAAAGCAGAGTCAAAAAATTAACCGGAAGCTGACCCGAGCGATGCAGAGTGACGATTATGAAATCACTGACGTCAACGAAACGCTGACAAAGAGTCTGACATTTGGCGAGCGGGTGGCTGATAATGTTGCGCGTTTTGGCGGTAGTTGGGGCTTTATTGGTGTTTTCGTCTTTGTCTTGATCGCGTGGATGGCAGTTAATAGTTTGCAATTATTTGGGATTCATTTTGACCACTATCCTTTCATCCTGTTAAATCTTTGTTTAAGCTGTATTTCAGCCATTCAGGCCCCCATTATTATGATGAGTCAAAACCGATCAGCAGACAGGGACCGAATGGACGCTGAAAATGATTTTCACGTGAATTTAAAATCGGAACACGAACTACGAATTCTGCACGCCAAGTTGGATCATTTGTCCCAGAATCAAATTCCGCACACACTTGAAATTGAAAAGCTGCAAATCGAGATCTTATCTGAAATTCGATCGGAATTAGCGGAGTTACGGGACAGACAATAGTTAGACTTTAGAATTAGGATAAAGATGGGACACCTAAGAAGGTAAAATAATGGTTTAGCAGAAATTTTGACAACCTAACCGATTTCATGTATGCTCTTAGCATCATGATAGGAGGATTTTTGTGATTACGATACGAGAGGCCAACCAGGATGATGCTGGCCAGATAGCACCCTTAATCGGTTTGATTTTTGATGAGATGCAACTTGAGGAACTTGACGACGTTCCCGAACCCGACTTAGAGAAGGTCATTACGATGGCTTACCGGACGCATAGTTACTTGTCTGGTGATGCAACCACCGTGGTGGCCGAGGCCGATGGTCAAGTTGTTGGAGTAGCTTTTGGTTACCCCGGCGAAAAAGAAGCACGGGTTGACGAAGTGTTAAGGCGCTTATCCGATAAAAGCGCCGCCTTTGAGACACCATTCGAAGCTGAATCGGAAACCGACGGCGGAGAGTGGTACTTAGATTCGATCGCGGTTTCCCCTGATTATCAGGGTCACGGCATTGGTAAACGTTTGCTGGCAGCCCTGCCAGCTTATGTTCACCGTGATGATGAAAATGTGATGGGATTGATCGTGGATTTTGATAATCCTGGTGCCATGGCACTTTACGAACGGGTCGGTTTTGAAGTGGTGGGTACTAAAATGGTGGGCGATCACCAGTACTACCATATGCAACGACGCCTTCAAGTGCCGGAAATGGTGCATTAAATGAACTAAAAAAATAAAAAACGAGCGCGGCTCTCATTGAGAACCACGCTTGTTTTGTAAGTTTTAATCGTCAAAGGTTTTTAGTTTGCCACGAAAATCATCAATTGTTTCGTAACCCTTATGTGCCATAATTTCCGTTAGTTCTTGTGAAACCCGGTCAAATACCCGGGTACCTTCATAACCAAATTGCGTCCCAATTTGAACCATTGAAGCGCCACAAAGAATGTGCTCAAAGGCGTCTTGCCCATTTAAAATGCCGCCGGTACCAACAATGCTGATTTCGGGTTTTAAACGTAAGGCTAAGCCGCGGACGTTGGCCAAGGCGGTTGGTTTTACAGAGATTCCACCGATTCCGCCGAAACCACCTTTTGGCTTGATGACGACTTTTTCAGTTTCAGGATCGACCACTAGACCATTACCAATACTGTTGATCGTGTTCACAAATGTTAAGGGATATTGATTAAGGATCTCCGCAATTTGATCAAAATGGACGAGGTCAAAATAGGGTGGTAGTTTGACACCTAATGGTTTAGTGAAGAACTGAAAGACTTCGTTAAGGACGGTATTCACCCGGTCAAAATCGTAGCCAACTTGGGGCTTTCCCGGGACATTCGGGCAGGATAGGTTAAGTTCTACAAAGCCGTTAAAGTTAGAATCTTGCACCTGGTGCAGCATGGCAAGGTTATCTTCTAAACTAGTCCCTGCTACTGAAAGAAAGTTAGTGCTATCAGGACGTTTTTGCTCGTCTTCCACCACATAGTTCAAATAATAATCTAAGCCGTTGTTGGGCAGCCCCATTGAATTAATGCTGCCAAGGTGCAGTTCATGCATCCGCGGAGCCGGATTTCCTGCTCGTTTATGCGGTGTGGCGCTCTTGGTCACGTAGGCGCCCGCCTTCGATGCCACGAGGGCGTCTAAATCTTTATTTGTTTGGCAACGAATGCCGGCTGCATTCATCATGCAGTTGTCAAAATGTCGTCCGCCAATGGTCGTTTCTAAAGTAATCATCAAATGTCAGCTCCCTGTCTGATTTTATTTGCTGTTCAATTGCCGTTAACTGTACAGGAAAATGTGGAGGTCGTCAAGGTGAAAATACGGCGGATAAGCAAGCTGTATTTTGCCAAAAACGGTGCTAGAACTGGTATGATAGAAGTTAAATAAACGCGAGGAGGATTCACATTTGAGCGAAAATAAGGACGTCAGCTTAAAACTGGGTGACGAGAAATTTACTGAAATGATGCTGTTTTTAAAAACGCCCATCAATCAGCAAAACCACAGAGATTATAAATTTGACGATGCGGAACTGCGTGAGTTGCAGCCAGGAATCTGGGCGATGCCAGCCTACTTAAAAGAGGGTGATGCATACAGCCTCTTTTTCCTGTTTACGACGATTGATACGGGCGATATGGTAGTGGCCTTTGCGGAGGGTGAACCCCTTGAGAAGCGATTGGCATTGGGCAAACCGATGACTACTGGGGCTGGCTTGAACAGCTTATTTGCCCAGCAGGAGAAGCGCGCCCAACGTGTGTTGAAATTTTTAAATGATATTTCGCGGGCGGATGAAGCAGAATGGCGACAAATTATTTAATTGCTCAACGTTGATTTGCTCCGGACTTAAAGTCTTTTAATTGCTGTAGATTATCTTGACACGGTTACTAAACTTACCTATACTCAAAATTAAATAACAACCTTTTAACTTAGTCCCGTGAGGCTAATAAGGGGTCGGTGCTGGCGACAGCTGCAAACGACACCTCTATACCTGCGGGCATAGGGGTGTTTTTACGTTGAATAAGGAGGAAATCATGGCAAAACAAACGCGTTACCGTAATCCGGATGCGGTTTTGGACATTTGGGAACGGCCATCCTTCATGCAGTGGGTTGGCTTATCGATTCAGCACTTATTTTCAATGTTTGGTTCAACGGTTTTAGTGCCCATTCTAGTTGGCTTAAATCCTGGTATTGCGCTCTTTAGTTCGGGTGTTGGGACACTGATGTATATCTTGATCACCAAGGGCAAGATTCCCGCTTATATGGGTTCCAGTTTTTCGTTTATCGTGGTCATGCAAAGTCTGATGAAGCAGGCTGGCTATCCGTCGATTGCTCAAGGAACCCTGGCCGTTGGTGTGGTTTATCTGATCGTGAGTGTTTTAGTTTCATTGATTGGTTCCGACTGGATCGATAAGGCGTTACCGCCGATCGTTGTCGGACCAATCATTATGGTGATTGGGTTATCACTAGCTGGTAGTGCCGCCACGAACGCTACGATGGTTTCCGGTCACTACAGTTTAGTGTCCTTTGCCATTGCCATGGCAACCCTGCTCATTACCGTTTTCTTTAACATGTTTTTGAAGGGCTTTTTGGGCCTGATCCCTATTTTGCTGGGAATCGTCTGCGGTTACATTTTTGCAGTGCTGGCTGGGGTCGTGGACTTTGGCCCGGTCATGTCGGCACCCTGGTTTAAACTACCGGCTTTTGAAATTCCAATTTTAAGCTATCCCTTGACTTGGCATATTGATGCCATCTTGAGCATGGCTCCAATTGCATTTGTCACGATGACTGAACACATGGGACACATCATGGTGCTTAATAAATTAACGCACCGAAACTTCTTCAAGGATCCGGGCTTAAACCATACTCTAGCTGGGGATGGAACGGCATCGATCATTGCCAGTTTAGTTGGTGGCCCGCCAATTACTAGTTATGGTGAAAATATTGGTGTGCTGGCGATTACCCGGGTTCATTCGGTCTATATGCTTGGTGGAGCAGCACTCTTTGCGGTGCTCTTCTCCTTCATTGGTAAGTTAAGTGCACTGATTGAAAGTATTCCGTCACCAGTGATTGGTGGGATCAGTTTTCTCTTGTTTGGTGTGATTGCTTCTAGCGGGCTGCGAGTTCTCGTTGATAATCACATCGATTTTAACGAAAAACGGAACCTCATCATTTCCGCCACAATTTTGGTCATTGGGATTGGAAATGCAACTTTACAGATTGGCGGTTTAACCTTTTCTGGTTTGTCGATCGTCACGGTGCTTGGAATCGTTTTGAATCTGATCCTACCAAAGCACGCTGTCAACGAAGCAGATTAGGAGATGTGAAAATTGGCTAAGAATGGTTTAGGGCAAGTGCCAGCAATTCCTATGGCTTCTCGGCACATGTCGTACTGGGATATGTTTGCAACGTGGGTTGGTGCTAATGCCAATAATGGAACTTGGTATATCGGTGGTGTGATTGCCGCCTGTGGTTTTCTAACAGCTTCAACTACGCTGATCATTTCAGGAATCGTTTCATACTTATTGCTGGCAGCCGCAAGCTTTATGGGCTATAAGACTGGTTTGACGGCAATGACTCTGACCCGGGCATCGTTTGGCCTGCGGGGCAGTTTGTTACCTTCAGTCATTAATTTAGTGCAATTTATTGGCTGGGCGGCTGTAAACACGTTTATTGCGGCAACTTCCATGAGCTTTCTATTTCATGACCTCTTTGGTTGGCCAGTGTTTGGCAAACCAGGTGGCACGATGGGTCTAGCCGTGGGCATCTTCGTCATGAGTATTTTTCATCTGCTCAGTATTTCGCTTGGGCAGCGTTCGGTGCAGATGATCGAACGAATCGGGATCGTCTTAGTTTTCATTTTCGTTATCTGGGAATCGATCGTCGTTTTTAAAACTGTTTCGTTTCATCAAATTGTGACCTGGCGTGCTCCCCGAAATTTGCGGATGACACCGGGAGCAGCGATTGATGTTTTAGCTGCCTTCAACTTGGCTTGGGTCACTGCGGCAAGTGACTTTTCGAGATTCACTGGGGTCCGCAAAAACGCGACTCAAGCATCATTTTTGGGTGCGAATCTTGGGCTGTTTTGGTTTGCATTTATCGGTGTCATCGCAACGATTGGGACAGCCATCACCCTTAATCACTTCGACCCCAACAATTCTGACCCCAGTACGATTGCCAGTAAGCTGGGTCTTGGCTTCTTAGCAATGATTGTCATCATTTTAACTAGTACTACGGCAAATGCAGTTAATTTGATGTCTGCAGGATCTGCTCTAACGAATATGACCCGGCGATTAAGTTTGACCGTCAGTTTATGGGTTGTGACGTTGGTTGCAACAGCGGTGACGTTTCTACCGATTTTTGTGGCTTCGTTCTTAACGGTTTTCACGGCCTTTCTAGATGGAATTGGCATGGTGCTAGGTCCAGAGATTGGTATTTTTCTGGTTGATTTCTTCTGGCTACGTAAGCAACGTTATGAGATTGAGGACTTCACCAAGGTGCATGGTCAGTATTGGTATCGCGGTGGGGTCAACTGGATCGCGATTTTTGTCTGGGCGGTTTCGGTGGCCTGCTATATTGGTTTGAAGCATGTGCCAATGGTTGCAGATACGATTGGGGCGACTTTCGTGGTGATTTTGATCAGCATGATTTTATACGGACTGCTAATGAATTTCGCACAAAAGAGGGCTTAATCTGTTCCCAAGTGCGGTTGATAATGTTATTCTTACAGTAGTGGTAGGCACGATTGGCTAATACTGGAAATACTTTTGAAGTTTGTCTTTAAATGTAGTTTGATAAACGTCGCTAGTCGCTAAACTTGACAAATATGCCATGGATGGCGCTTCAATGCGCTTTGAGTGCTCAGTGTAAGCTGAGCCAGTAATCGTATTCTGATTGACGGGTAAGTGAAAATTAAGAAATTGATTTTCTCAGTGCTAGCCAGTCAACCTACTACTAGGGAAGCCCTGCCAGATTAAACTGGTGGGGTTTTTCAGTAGAGCGCAAAGCAAGGCGTTAAGAGACCGGCGTAGAAGGCCCTAATAGCGAAAACCCCGGGTTTGGGTTTTGGCTATTAGGGCCTTCTACATAGGTCTCTGCCTTGCTTTGCGCGTTTCGGCTATATAAAAGGCAACCACGCCGAAAACCCCGGGTTTGGGTTTTGGCTATTCGGGCCTTCTACATAGGTCTCTGCCTTGCTTTGCGCGTTTCGGCAATATAAAAGGCAACCATGCCGAAAACCCCGGGTTTGGGTTTTGGCTATTAGGGCCTTCTACATCGGTCTCTGCCTTACTTTGCGCGTTTCGAGACAGGACCCTGGAGTCTCTCTAAAGTAATAATCAAAAGAAGTAAATCATTTAAAAGCGACCCAAGGATAATTCAATCAAGTTAGTAGCTAATACTTCAATTAAATTGGTATTCTTTGTGAATTTCCACAAATATTTCATGCTATAAAGGCGATTATTACCTGTTAAATGATGCTTTTATAAAATGTGAAATTAATTTTGCATGACGCTTTCATTCCTGAAATATCAACCCCATAAAATTAGAAAGCTCTTAATGAAATTATTAGGATATTTTTGAAGGATTTTGGTAGACTTTCGCGCTTATTCGCGTTAAGATATCAAAATCTTGTGAAATAAAAGGGGTGGAACAAATGTATTTACGTCGCGCAGAAATGAAAGATTTATCACAAATCGAATCAATCATCCAGGATGGCAAAAAGCACCTGGCGGCTCAACACATTGATCAATGGCAGGGGGGATACCCGAATACCAACGTGCTGGTGGACGATATTCAAAACGGCCACACGATGGTCCTTGTCGAAGGCTATGAAGTTTTAGGGACGGCTGCGGTCATTCCAGCACCGGACGAAAGCTATCAAGTCATTGATGGTGAGTGGCTGACGCGTGGTGATAATTACGTTGCCATCCACCGAGTTGCTGTATCAGCAAATCACCGTGGCCAAGGCCTTTCAGGCAAGTTGTTTGCGGCTATCTTTAAAGAAATTGAAGAACACTCTTCAGTCAAAGGTATCCGAATTGATACGCATCCTGATAATAAGGGCATGCAGCACGTCATTAAAAAGTCTGGTTTCACTTCAACAGGCACTGTTGAAGTACTGGCCGATGAACAAACTTCAGTTCACGATTTTGCTTATGAAAAGCTGACTAGGGCAGGTTCATTAGTAAACGCACAGTAACTGACTTTGATAATCTTAAAAAACGCATTGCATTAAAATTTTGATAAAATAAGCCATTGGCAAATGAAATCTCAGTTGGGAGGTCGTTTGTCAATGGCTTATTTTAATTTTACAAAGGTGACTTCACAGCTGTTAAAAGATTTTAATTTGTAATGCCTAACTCGCTAGCACAATTCCCCTAAAAATGCGATAATGGATGCGCTAGGAGGAATTGGTATGGCAGACAGCAAAGAAATGACAGGTAAAAAATTCTTCTCGGTCACAATGTTGAATGCTGGTATTACGCTGGTGGAAGCAATTGGTGGCATATTTTCCGGCAGTTTATCGTTGGTTTCAGACGCCTTTCACAACCTTGGTGACACCTTTTCCATTGTAATCAGCTACATTGCCCACCGAATTAGTCAACGTGATGAAGATGAACGCAATACGTTTGGCTATGGTCGAGCTCAAATTTTAGCCGCCATGTTGAACGCTCTTTTGCTGATCGTACTATCCGTTTTTTTGGTGGTTGAAGCTGCCAAACGGCTGAGTCACCCGGAGACCATCAACGGCGAATTGATGATGGTAGTCGCGGTGATTGGTCTAGCTGCCAATTTAGCCTCCGCTATTTTGATGCATCGCGGTGCCAAACATAACATGAATATGAAAGCAACGTACTTGCATCTACTGAGTGATACATTATCATCAGTTGGTGTTATCTTCGGTGCGCTGATGATTCAGTGGTACAATGTTACCATGATTGACCCGATTATTACGATTATCGTTGCAATCTACATTACTTTTGAATCTTGGCCAATTGTGCGCAATTCCATCACGATTTTAATGCAGGGTGCGCCACAGATGGATTATGATGCGATCAAGGCTGATTTAATGTCGATTGACGGTATCACCAACGTCCATCACATTCACATTTGGATGATTGATGAGAATCGGATCATGTTTTCAGCCCACATTAACATGCGCGATATGTTACTGAGTGAAGCGGAACCGATTTACCGTCAAATTGAACGATTGCTGGCCACGAAGTACGGTATTTGTCACGTGACCCTTCAGGCAGAGGACGTGCGTGGACGTGATGAGGACATGATTTTGAATGAGGACTTGGAACAGCAATTAAAGACTAGGCAACAGGGAAATAGCAAGGAGTAAGATAAGTATGACCCCAATGAAAGAGGATTATTTAAAAATTATCTTCGAACTCGGTGGCACGAGTGAGAAAGTATCAAATAAACAGATCGCCATCAGTTTAAACATTGCGGCGGGCTCGGTAACAGAAATGATTAATAAAATGGCTGAAGAGGGCTTAGTCGTTCACGAACCGTACGCGGGAATTTCGCTAACGTCAACGGGACGTGATTTAGCAGTTACACTGGTTCGCAAGCATCGACTATGGGAAACTTTTTTGGTTAAAAAGCTCAATTTTGCTTTACCAGATTTGGATGTAGAAGCTGAAAAGTTGGAACACGTGACGAGTGAGAAGTTGGCAAATGCCTTGGATGACGCTTTGAATCATCCAAAAAAGTGTCCGCATGGCGGCACAATTCCAGATCGTCATGGAAAGTTTGCCGGCGAATCTCATTTGATTTTAAATGACGTGAAGGACGGTCAAACGGTCACGGTGGCAAGGTTTATTGATAATCATGATTTGTTAACATATCTCGGTGATATTAAGTTGGATATTGGTGATAAGTTAACGGTTAATAAGCATGATCCGTTTGAGGGACCGGTACTGGTCACGAACCTAACGGATGATCAGGATCTGACGATTGGGTATAAGGCAGCGCATTATATATTTGTAGACTAGAGCGCAAAGCAAGGCGGTTAAAGACCGGCGTAGAAGGCCCCAATAGCGAAAACCCCGGGTTTGGGTTTTGGCTATTGGGGCCTTCTACATAGGTCTTTGCCTTGCGGAGCGCGTTTCGGCTAGATGACAGGCAACCACAGGAAAACCCCGGGTTTGGGTTTTGGCTATTGGGGCCTTCTACATAGGTCTTTGCCTTGCGGAGCGCGTTTCGGCAGTATTTTCAATTTGTAGTAATATCGATGGTCTAACGGCTGCTTTCAAAGTATAATCAGAATAGAAACGGATGGAACGGAGGAATCAGTCATGTCGAATAATCGGGGACACTTGATGATCAAGACAGCGCTTCATGCAGGGCGGATCATGATTGAAAGTGGTTCAGAAGTTGCGCGGGTCGAAGATACGATCAACCGAATTGCTATCAATGCTGGTTTTCCAGATAGTAAGGTCTACGTTACAATCACCGGAATGATGATGTCCATTTCTGGTGAAGAAAATGCCCAGATTGAGCCCGTCTCTTCGCGAACCATTGATTTGGAAAAGATTTCATTAGTTAACGATTATTCACGACAGTTTGCTGCAGGCAGCATTTCTCTAGAACAATTTGATGACTTGCTAACTAAACTCGAGCAAAATCCTCCTTATTTTTCGTTTTGGCTGCAACTGATATCGGCCGGCTTAGTGAGTGGCACTCTGGAAGTTGTTTTTCGAAATAATTATCAGGATTTTCTCATTACATGTGTCATCGGATTGATTGGTTGGGCAGTCTTTTATGGTGTTAATCAGTTAGCACGGGTTCGATTTCTGAGCGAGTTTTTAGCATCTGTCGCAATTGGAGCAATGGCGATTCTTGCTGTGCGCGCTAATTTAGGCAACAGCGTGGATGATATTATTATTGGAAGTGTCATGCCTCTAGTTCCTGGTGTTCCGTTGACTAATGCGGTGCGTGATATCTTAGCTGGCGACCTGGTCAGCGGGATTGCTAGAGGTATTGAAGCACTGATGAGTGCGATTGCTATTGGCAGCGGGATCGCCATGATCCTTCAAGTGTTGTGAGGACGAATGAATGATTGAATTAGTGACAGATTTAATACTAACTTACATCGCCACAATTACTTTTGGTATTTTGCTCAACGTTCCCAGACGAGGCCTGAACATGGCCGGCTGGATCGGTACCCTGAGTTATTTGGCCTACAAGTTGTGTATGCTCACTTCTTTAGGCATGGCGCTGTCCAATCTTATTGGTGCCTTACTGATTGGTATCTTGAGTATGCAGACTGCTCGTTTTAAGAAGATGCCAGTGATCAACTTTAACATTCCGGCATTGGTGCCATTTGTTCCTGGTGGACAAGCTTACCAGATGGTTAAGAACTTTGCGCTGGGTGATAATTCGCTGGCACTGAGTTACCTATTGCAGGTTGTCATCATTGCCGGGGCAATTGCGTTTGGCTTTTTACTGGCAGAGTTATTTAACCGGCTGCAAGCCCGTTTGATGCTCAAGCTATCTAGCCGTTGGCGACATGAGAATCGGCATAATCCAAGGTTGTAAGTCAATATATTCTAGGAACTCGATTAAAATGATAAAAAGCGGTACTAGATAAATTTCTCCCATTGAGAATTTATCTAGTACCGCTTTTGTGGTCGAATTTAGTATCTAAATTCAGTCTTGGATTCACTATGTGACGTATTGATACTTTAAAATCAATCTTTAAACTGTATGACCAATGATAAAACTAATACATAAAATGATCAGTACAGACGTTGTGATCCAGACGTAGAGCGTGTCATGCTCCTTGTAAAAGGCGTAGATTGAAACGACAACACGAAGTACCGGCGTTAAAATTAAGCAAAACATGCCGACCATCATAACGGCGTAGGGTTTGAGTGCAATAGTCCCCAGCAAAATTGATTTGATCGTCGTTGGTTGGTGACCAACAGGGTAGCCCCCATTGCCACCATGGACTAACAAGAGAATCAGGCCCAGTAACATGATGATTGCGGCAACGATGACACCAATTTGCAGAATGCGACCGATCATGATCTCAATGTGTTCCATTTCTTTTTCGGTGGCACTTGATTGTTTTTCTGGCATCTGGTTAACCTCCAATTCCCTTATAGAGCATTTGTAAACCGATAAATAAAATGACCGGAATAAAGATGATTCGAATCACCCGTGCTGGCAAGACCTGCATAATTCTTGAGCCAAGTACGGCACCAACTAAAATTCCCAAAGCCAACGGTACCGCGATATTGGGCAGAATCGAACCGTTAAAAAAGTACACCGTGGCACTGGCAGCTGCTGTCACACCCATCATTAAATTACTGGTGGCCGAGGAAGGCTTTAAAGGCATCTTCATGAAAGTATCCATTGCAGTGACTTTGAACGCACCGGACCCAATTCCAAGCATGCCACTGGCTAGGCCAGCACCGAGCATGACAAGAAAACCTTGAGGAACCTGTTCAACTTGGTAATGAACTTCCTTGAATTCGGCTTTGTCGAAGTAGCTGCCGTTAAGTTTTAGCTTAGTGGCAATTGGGTCAGCTTTGACGTTAGCCAGATTTTCCTGTCCGCGGCGAAGCTTGCGCCACATGTTCCAGCCAGAAAAGACCAGCAGGGCACCGAATAGCAAATACAAATACTTTGGGTTCAAGACACCAGTCAGTAACGCGCCAGCAATCCCACCGATAGTCGTGGCAATTTCCAAAAACATTGCAACCCTTAAATTGAGGACCTCATCTCGCAGGTAGGCAATTGTCGAGCCTGAACTGGTGGCGATAACAGCAATGATACTGGCACCAATCGCATATTTGATATCTAACCCCATTGCCAGGGTTAAAACGGGTGTGATGATAATACCACCGCCGAGGCCTAAAATAGCGCCTGCAATCCCGGCAAATAGACCAACACCAATCATTAGTAGCATTGTTTGAATCATGTCAAATTCCTCTCTTGATTAAGGTCAAAATAATAGCAATTAAAATAATCCTCAACAACTTTAGCATATTTTGGAGTGACTTAAAATGCCTGATTAAATTGAATGCGGATACATTTAAGGCAAACCTTTTTTAATATTCTACTAACAATCAAGACTTCATATCAGACGTGCAATAATGTATGCTATACTCAATTTTGCAGTGCGAATTCGTAAATAATGGGAGGAAGTAACAATGATCATTGAACAAGAACGCGACCGACCGTATCGTTTGTTGGTTAGCGGAGGCTTGTTTGCTTTTCTAGCGGCTGTTGTAATGGCCCAATCAGGTCTATTAAACTTCATTGATAGTGTTTTTATTGGTGTGATTCAAAAACATCAGACGAATTTTAAAGCAACAATTATGACGGTCGTATCCTTTCTTGGTAGTCCAACGATGGATATTATATGGATCCTTATCATTGCTTTTCTATTGTGGGGGTTCAAGTTTAAGATTCCGGCTTTATGGGCCATTGGCACTATCATCGGCGGCGACATTGTTGCAACCCTCGCTAAGGATATTGTCCAACGGGCCCGTCCATTTGGTCATTTAGCAGCAGACAATGGTTACAGTTTCCCCAGTGGCCATGTATTCGGCATGACGCTAGTTCTCGCCGTTTTGTGGATCGTTGTAACACCAATGATCCAGACTGATTGGAAACTGATTCTAACGCGGACAGTAATGGTATTGTGGTTGCTTTTACTAGCAGTTTCGCGTATTTATCTCGGTGCGCACTACCCCTCGGATACCTTGGGGGCAATGTTACTAGCCTACGCATGGCTCCAAATCAGTGAATGGTTATATTTGTGGTTGGCGCCGAAACTGATCAAGATGAGGTTTTTAGCAAATTCATATTACTGATCATGATTTAATAAACAATAAAGAAGTCTGATTTTCAGTATTTACTGAAAGTCAGGCTTCTTTTTGAGACTTAAATTTACAGTGTGTCGTTCAACCATTCCTCAACTAATGTAACCCAGTGGGCAACGTGCGGCTGATTGGCTTCGCGCTTCCAGGCTGTCAAATGGTTGGCGAGTGCTAATCCATGTGGACCGTGGCGGAAGACGTGTAATTCATAGGGTACTTTGGCTTGGCTAAGTGCAGTGGCGTACGCCAAACTATTTGTCGATGGCACTAAGGGATCATCAGCTGTGACCCAGATGAAAGTTGGCGCGTTTGTCGCAGTCACATGTTCATCTGCAGCTAGTGAATCTGGGTCATCGGTCCACTGTTCAAGCATCCCTTCTTTAACCGGGAAGCCAAGCTTTGGACTGATTTCAGGGTAGCCCAAAATAACGGCAGCTGGTTTGAACTCTTCACTCTTTGCACCGGCCTGTTCAGCCAACCAAGGCGCATCCCAGTAATCATTGTAAAGGGCTGCCACCTGTCCACCGACTGAGAAGCCTGCTACGGCCACTCGGTCGAAATCGACGTGCCAGTCAGCGCTTTTAGCTCGTAGCATGCTAAATGACTTTGCCAGTTCTACCAGTGGTGCTGGATAGAGTGGCTGCTTTTCATCAACTACGCTGTAACGCAGGAAAAAGGCCTGATAGCCAAGGTTAAAAAAGGCCAGTGCTAATGTTTCAGTTTGCGGTTGCGGAATGTGCGTATACGAACCGCCTGGAATGATGATGACAGCTGGTAAAGTCTGGTCATCATCGTCAGGGTTTGTGGCGCGCAAGTATCCTTGTAAGTAAGCAGCGGTATCACTGCCGAGTGATTCTTTAACAATTTGCATAGTCATCATCCTAATTGTAATCTATAATTAAATCAGCTAAAAAAGTGTAGTGTCAAAAACCGATATCCTTATTTTAACGCATTTTGCACTTCTGTAAAAAGGGAACGATCAAATGATGGAAAATATTCAGACCAAACGACTGCTTTTGCGGCCATTTGTGGAATCTGACCTGGCTGATTTTTACGCCTTTGTGGGTGATGCCCAAAGTGCTCATTCAGCAGGTTTTCAGTACGCACACAGTGAATCAGATGCCGCTTATATGTTAAAAAGTCTGACGAAAAAGAAAATTTTTGCAATCGTTGAACTTCGGACACAGCGAGTCATTGGCAGTATTGGGTTGTACCCGCGGATGGGAAATGATGGTTTGCAGGAACCTCGCACAGCCGATTTAGGATACGTTTTGAACCGTTCATATTGGGGTCAGGGTTATATGACTGAAGCTGGTCAAGCGTTGATCAAGGCTCTGTTTGACCAAAATGAGTTAGATACGATTTGGGCGAGCCATCTTCAGGATAACCAGCGGTCTAAACGAGTGATCCAAAAGTTGGGTTTCCACTATGTTGACGCGTTTACCCATTCCCAAACCGCCTTATTTCAACCTGGAGCAACCGAATTGATCTACCGGCGGGATCGGGAATAAAAATACATTTTGAAAGCTGGAGGTTATTAAATCAATTTGACTTTTTGTGGCGCTATTGACTTCGAGTGGCAGTGTTTTGACGACGAATGTTCACGAGAGTCACAAGTTGCATTTTAGTCACGTTTTATCCGCCGAAACGTGTTAATTAGCTTAGTGACACACTTATACTTGGCGCTAGCATTCGCTGCAGACCCGGGGTTGCATTTTAAAGTCGCACGGGTTAGTATTGAAACATCAAAAAAGAAGAGGCGCGAATCAAAAGAGTCGCTTGCGTGAGAACTGTCAGGTTCGATGATTGCAAGTCAAAGGGTGGTTCGCCGAAGCCGGCTGTAGCTGATAGTACAGGAGGCTGGGACCTGTCTTAAGAAGACTGGGACTGTCGCAACGATGTGTTGCGGAGAGCTTCCTACGTTAGAATGATCATTCGGGTCGTCTCGCAGGTAAGCTGCGTGCGGCTCTTTTTTATTGGCAAAATGAACGTGAAAGTGAGTGTAAAAAATGGCAGATCGAACAAGTGACAACGAAGTGAAACGTGAACTAAAAACGCGACACATTTCAATGATTGCCTTGGGCGGCAGTATTGGAACTGGCCTTTTCGTCGCAAGTGGTTCGGCAATTTCAAAGGCTGGACCGGGCGGTGCCCTGTTAGCCTACGTTGCTTTAGGGGTCATGGTTTATTTTTTGATGACCTCCCTTGGTGAAATGGCAACTAATATGCCGGTTTCCGGTTCCTTTGCAACTTACTCAACCAAGTACGTTGATCCGGCGTTAGGTTTTGCGATGGGTTGGAACTACTGGTTCAACTGGGCGATCACACTGGCTGTGGATATTAGTACTGCGGCGTTAGTAATGAAATTTTGGCTGCCAAATATTCCTGGATGGATCTGGAGTACGATCGTTCTAATTTTAATTTTTCTAATTAATGCGCTGACAGTTAAGGCATTTGGTGAAACCGAATACTGGATGGCGATGATTAAAGTCGTCACAGTTGTGATCTTCCTGATCGTTGGTGTGTTGACGATTGTTGGTATTTTGGGTGGGCACGCAACTGGTTTAGAGAACTTTACCTATAAGAAAGCACCATTTGTTGGTGGTGTTCCGGCAACTTTAAGTGTCTTCGTTGTGGCTGGATTCTCATTCCAAGGCACTGAACTGGTTGGCATCACTGCTGGCGAGTCGGCCACTCCTGAAAAGAGTGTGCCCAAAGCAATTAACCAGGTCTTTTGGCGAATCCTGTTATTCTATATTTTAGCGATTTTCGTCATTGCTTGCCTGATTCCGTACACCAGTCCTAAACTATTAGGATCGTCGGCTTCAGACGTCTCCATCAGTCCGTTTACACTCGTTTTCCAACGTGCAGGTCTGGCAGCAGCAGCAAGTGTCATGAACGCCGTTATTTTGACTTCCGTCATGTCGGCAGCAAATTCAGGCATGTATGCTTCCTCAAGAATGCTTTATTCGTTGTCGCTTGACCACTTTGCACCTAAATATTTCCAGCACACGACTAAAAACGGGGTGCCATTACGAGCGCAGGTTGCGACTACCATCATTGGTGCGTTGACCTTCATTACGGGAATCACCGGTCCAGAAGTTTACACCTGGCTGGTTGCTGCGTCTGGGTTAACTGGCTTCATTGCTTGGCTGGGGATCGCGATTTCCCACTTTCGGTTCCGGCGGGCGTTCATTAAGCAGGGTCACGATTTGTCCGAATTGAAGTATCATGCTAAGTGGTTCCCGTTTGGCCCAATTTTGGCACTGATTTTGTGTATCGTGGTCATTGCTGGTCAAAATGTTTCGGCGTTTGCAAACTTCGATTGGGAACAAATTGGTGTCACCTATTTGAGTGTGCCGCTGTTCTTTATCCTGTATTTTTACTACAAAATTCGTTATCATACCCACCTCATTCCGTTGGATCAGGTGGATGTAAAACCACATAAAGAAACTAAGATTTGAATCGTTTAGTGTTGGTGGAAATATTTTCCATCGGCACTTTTTTAAATTTAAAATGCCGAAAATACTTTCCTTTTAACTCTAAATTTGGCTTTCAAAGTTTGAATTGCATGGTTTTATTGAAACGGGGTTAAGATGTTTATCTACTACATGTTGCATTTAACAATTGCAATGATACAATATAAAGTACTGAGTTTTAAAGCTAAAGGAGAAATATTTGATGATTGTACTTTCAGGAACTATTGGTGCTGGGAAAACTAGCCTGACCAACTTACTTGCGGAACATCTGCACAAACCTGCTTTTTATGAATCAGTGGATGATAACAAAATTTTGCCGCTATTTTATAAGGACCCGAAAAAATATGGTTTTTTGCTCCAAATTTACTTTCTGAATAAGCGTCTGGAAAGTATCAAAGCGGCCTCAAAAGATGATGAGTCAGTGTTGGATCGCTCAATCTTTGAAGATTCCCTGTTGTTTAAGCTAAATGCCGATTTGGGTCGTGCGACGCAAACCGAATCTGACATTTATAATTCACTTTTAAGCAATATGATGGAGGAGTTACCGAATACCCATCATCGTAAGAATCCTGACCTACTGATTCACATCAACATTTCCTTTAAGACGATGCTATCACGAATTAAAAAACGTGGGCGCTCTTATGAACAGGTGGATAAGGACCCCAGCCTTTATGATTACTACCAAGAGTTAGACGCTCGGTATTCGGACTGGTATAGCCACTACGACAAATCACCAAAGATGCAGATCGATGGCGATAAGTTGGACTTTGTTGAAGATGCTTCAGCCCAAAAGAAAGTGCTGGCATTAGTCGATCAAAAAATAACTGAGCTTGACCTTTAACCCAGTTGCTTTCTAGGGATAAATCATTTACAATGAATGCAATTAGCAAACGCAATGTACCTTTAAGTAGATGTTCAGAGAGACGGGTTGCTGTGAACCGTTCATCGAAACTCCAGTACATGAAAGCGGACAGGTAATGCTGTACGGTTGATCACCGTTACCGATATTTGAGTGTACAGTTATGCTGTAAACTTGGGTGGTACCGCGAGCTTTCGTCCCAATTTTTGGGGCGAAAGCTTTTTTTGCGGGCCAAATAAAGAGAGGAGCAACATGATGATCGATTTAAAATTAGTTAGGACAGAAACGGATTTTGTAAAAGAAAAGCTCGCGACTCGTGGTATTGAAGCTGCTGAGATCGATGATCTGGTCAATTTAGATCAAAAACGACGTGACTTGATCGTTAAAAGTGAAACGATGAAAGCTGAACGCAACCAGGTGTCAGATGAGATTTCACAATTGAAACGTAACAAGGAAGACGCATCTGGTAAGATCAATCAGATGAAGCAGGTCAGTGCTGATATTAAAGCAATGGACGAGCAACTCACTCAGATTGCAGAAGACGTCCACGATAAAGCATCTAGATTACCAAACATCCCCAACGACAACGTTCCCGTTGGCCTAACTGAGGATGGGTCTGTCGAACTGCGAAAGTGGGGCGACATTCCCACTTTTGATTTTAAGCCAAAATCACATTGGGACATTGGAGAGGCATTAGGTATCCTGGATTTTGAACGTGGTGCTAAAGTTTCAGGCAGTCGCTTTTTGTACTATATCGGCCAGGGAGCTCGTTTGGAACGTGCCCTGTATAACTTCTTTCTTGATGAAAATGAGAAGGCTGGTTTTACGGAAGTTCTGCCACCGTACATGGTCAACAGTGATTCAATGTACGGTACTGGTCAATTTCCAAAGTTTACCGAAGATGTTTATTCATTAAAAGAGGCTGACGAAACACTGATTCCAACTGCCGAAGTACCGCTAGTCAACTATTACCGCGATGAGGTGATCGATACTGAAAAATTACCAGTGAAGTTTACGGCTTTAACGCCAGCGTTCCGTTCAGAAGCAGGAAGTGCTGGGCGAGATACCCGTGGCCTTATTCGGTTACACCAATTTAATAAGGTTGAAATGGTTCAGTTTACGAAGCCAGAGCATTCATGGGATGCCTTGGAAAAAATGACTAACCACGCCGAGGACTTACTAAAGAAACTGGGGATTGCGCATCATGTTATCACTTTGACCACCAGTGACATGAGCTTTACTGCTGCGATGACTCATGACCTGGAAGTCTGGTTACCGTTCCAAGATAAGTATCGGGAAATTTCAAGCTGTTCAAACTGTACCGACTTTCAGGCTCGTCGGGCGCATATCCAATACCGTGACGAGAACGGGAAACTTCAATATGTTCATACGTTGAATGGCTCTGGTCTGGCTGTTGGACGGACTGTGGCGGCGATTTTGGAAAACTATCAAAATGCCGATGGCACCGTCAACATTCCTGAAGTATTACAGCCATACATGGGCGGTCAAACCAAGATTGTGAAGGAAAAGTAAACGGTCTAGTGGGCACCAAAAATTGGTTAGCGCACAGAGTATAGTGAGATCAAGAGTGGGTTTCCCGATTGTTTGGGAACCCACCTTTTATAGTGTTATCCAGTCGGGACTGGAGGCCCACCCCCATTAATCTTGGTTGATCCCTGATTTAGCATTTATTCAGTCAATTAATGCCCTGGGTCGTTAACTTCAATGTTAATTACATTTTTATAAAACCAAACAGCAAACTTATTCATTATCAAGAGTGCTAATATTTAAAATCTCTCATGGCCTCTTAGTTGGTATTTGGTCGTGAATTGATGAACCTAATGAGAATGATAGCAGTAGTTCAGAGTGTTGAAATACAGTTAAATAAATTAAAAAAAGGACTAGCTTTTTTATTCAAATACGTGTAATATAGTTCTTGCAGTTTGTTGGACGCATAATTATTTCTGGATAACTATTCATTCAATTTTAAAAAGTTGTTGACAGTAATTTCACAGGATGATAAACTGTAATAGTTGTTTCGAAGAGGTCGATCGTAATTGTTCACCTTTTGAGCATCATGGAGGATTAGCTCAGTTGGGAGAGCGTCTGCCTTACAAGCAGAGGGTCACAGGTTCGAGCCCTGTATCCTCCATTGAGCCGTTAGCTCAGTTGGTAGAGCATCTGACTTTTAATCAGAGGGTCGACAGTTCGAGACTGTCACGGCTCATTAACCAGGATCACCATGCGGGTGTGGCGGAACTGGCAGACGCGCTAGATTTAGGTTCTAGTGTCTTACGACGTGGGGGTTCGAGTCCCTTCACCCGCATTTAACGCAAATATAAACATCACTTTCGCCGACTTAGCTCAGTTGGCAGAGCATCTCACTAGTAATGAGGAGGTCGGAGGTTCGAATCCTCTAGTCGGCATTGTGCGGAAGTAGTTCAGTGGTAGAACATCACCTTGCCATGGTGGGGGTCGCGGGTTCGAATCCCGTCTTCCGCTTTTTGCGTTTATTCCTGCCGGGGTGGCGGAATTGGCAGACGCACAGGACTTAAAATCCTGCGGTCAGTGATGACCGTACCGGTTCGATCCCGGTCCTCGGCATTAAGTTAATATTATTTGCACCCATAGCGCAACTGGATAGAGTGTCTGACTACGAATCAGAAGGTTGTAGGTTCGACTCCTACTGGGTGCATTTTTGTTGTTATACTGACAGCAAACGGGAAGTAGCTCAGCTTGGTAGAGCACTACGTTCGGGACGTAGGGGTCGCAGGTTCAAATCCTGTTTTCCCGATTATAAAAGTTCGAGCGTAGATTGAAGTCATCTAATTTGATGGCTTTTTTATTTTGTCGATAGTTTGAGATGATTCTTAACTTAATGGTGTTCGGATAGTCAACAAGATAATCTAAAGTCTGCTCTGCTGGTGCTACGGCTTGGCTGACTTGAATGACTCTCGAGTCGAATTTGAGCAGATGAACAGCTTTATGGAAAACACATAAATAAAAACGGCGTATCACTATCTGACGAGGAGTCTCGCTTTATAGTGATGCGCCGTTCTTAAATCTGGGATCTTAAAACAGATATTTAATTTAAAAACTTTTCCTATTTTATTTGTCTGAATCTAACTAATTGATCTTTGGTCGTCTTGATCGGATAGCCAAAATAGCTGCTGGCACTAAGGAAATCACGACGATTGCCATCATAATCAATTCAAAATGGGTCTGAACTCCAGGAATATTACCAAATAAGTAACCTGATAAAACTGCTACGGTTACCCAACTGACCCCGCCTAAAACGTTGAAGAGGATAAACTTGCGGTAAGGCATTTTACTGATACCAGCTGTGAAGGGAATCAGCGTTCGGATAATCGGCATGAAGCGACCTAAAAATATGGCGAGGCTACCATACCGTTGGTAGAAGTTACTTGCTTGTTCCAGACGTTTTGGCTTGATTAGTTTTTGCCAGCGTGGATTTTTAAGGTGGTGACCAAAGCGTTTACCGATTTCAAAATTGAGGCTGTCACCTGCTATTGCTGCGACAGATAGTAGTAAAATTAAAACCAGATGGTTGAGTGAATGGGTGCTGAGGGCTGCCAGTGAACCACTTAAGAAGAGTAGGGAATCACCTGGTAGAAATGGCAGTATGACGACGCCCGTTTCGATAAAGATCACTAAAAACAAACCCCCATATACTAAGCTGCCGTACTGAGCAATCAGTGCAGGCAGGAGGTGTTGAACATTTAAGACTGATGCAAGTAGCGCTGTTAACATGGGGTATCAACCTCTTTTCTCTTGAATACCTGAATCATAATTGATTTTAAACAGGAGAAATAGCGGGTTTAGATGTGGAAGTTCTTATAATTTCTCAGAAACAGGATTAATTAAAACAGGCAACGGTCATCTGCTAGTTATTTAAACAAATATGAGAAAATCACAGGACTTTTTTCGCTAAGTCCTTTATGATAAAAAAGAAGGTTCTTAGCTATTTAAAATGGAATTAAACGGGGTGAACAAGATGTCGACTTCCCTACTCCTAGTTGAGGATGAAGCGGGTTTGACGGATTATTTAAAAACGGAGCTTCAATTCGAAGATTATGTTATCTTTACGGCTCAAGACGGTAAAGAGGCGTTACAGGAATTTGAAAATTTGCGTGGCCAGTTGGATGTAATCTTACTGGACTGGATGTTGCCTAAATTAGATGGTCTAGAAGTTTTAAGACGGATTCGACGAAATAGTGATATTCCGGTGATCATGATGACCGCACGGGATTACGTTGGTGATAAAGTTGCAGGTCTCGATACTGGTGCGGATGATTATATCACCAAGCCCTTTGAAATTGAGGAATTACTGGCAAGGTTACGTGTTATCTTACGGCATAAAAAGAAGCACACACCGCAGGAAGAGACCCAAAATTATCGGGTTGATGACCTGGTGCTGAATCCCAAACTTAGACAGGTTACCCGAAATAATAAGATTATTCAGCTCACACAGCGTGAATATGAGTTGCTTTTGACCTTGATTCAGCATTCTGGTGAGACGATGTCACGCGATGACTTATTGAACACGGTTTGGGGCATTGATTTTGAAGGACAGCCCAACGTTGTGGACGTGTACATTAGGTATCTGCGCTTAAAAGTCGATCACGATTTTGAACACCAGCTGATTCACACCGTAAGAGGTATTGGTTACGTTTTAAGCGCTAATTATCAGGGTTAGGAGATTAAAATGGCGTCTAAAAATAAACGGCCAGAAACGACCACCAAACAGATTCAAAGCCGATTTATGTCTTTATTTACGGTTTTTGCGTTGCTGATTGGCTTCGGCGTTGTGTCGGTAGTGGGTGTTCAGTTAGTGCGCCAGCGTCAACAGGAGTCTGTTGAGCTGTTAAGTAGTTTGAAAAGATCCATCATTGATGACCGTCCCGATTGGAATCAGTGGCGAAAAAGTAGCACGATCAACACTCGGGATACTTTCGTTCGTGTGCATAATAGTCGGATCGGCGAAGCACCTGGCACCTATTACTCTAAGGGGACCCAGGACTTTTTAAAGGCTAAGAAAATTCACGTTTTGGGATTTCCAGCATTAACTTACGTTAGTCATTATGGCTTTATGTACTACCGTTCTGGGACCCGCTTAGGCATCCGTTCCGAAATTTGGTTGAGCTTGCAACCCATGGTCGCTGTTCTTATCTCAGTACTGATGACCGTGGTCATCTTTTTACTACTTGGATTGACCATTGGCAGCTATTTAATCACGCTCAGTGCCAAACAACTGACGCGTCCTCTGTTGCAACTGACTAATGCCGCTGCCAAGCAAAGTCAAGATGCGAATGACTATGCGTCAGCGTTGCCGGTACCTGATAATCCCCTTGAGGTTGAACAGTTAGCTAGTAGTTTTAACCAACTGCTAGAGACCGTCAATCAAAAAAGTGAGCAGGAAAAAGCGTTCGTTTCGAATGCTGCCCACGAGTTACGAACGCCAATTGCCGTCATTTTGGGTCACAGTAAGTTAATTCAACGACGGGGAAAGAGTCATCCAGAACTCGTGAATCACTCCGTGGCGTTTATTACCGATGAAGCAACCCGGATGCAAAGGCTGGTCAATCAGCTGCTTGTTTTATCAAGAGCCGATCGTGCCAAAAGTGAACGAAGTTATATCAACCTTTCTGACGTTGTGTTTGAAACGGTTGAGGAGGAGCGAGCAGTTTTATCCCAACGAATTGCTGTCACTGGAGACCATTCCGCTGTGGTGTACACCAATGCTGATAACGTCCAACAAATTCTACGGACGTTGCTTGATAACGCAGGCAAATACTCCCCAAAAGGGAGTTTAATTTCAGTTAAAATTCAGACTACCGATACTAAAATTATATTGTCGGTTACTGATGAAGGTCCGGGGATCAAACCTGAAGATCAGCCACGAGTTTTCGATCGATTTTACCGCGGTGATTTTGCTCGCGATGAGCATATTCAAGGAACTGGCTTGGGTTTATCAATTGCTAAACAATTAGCTAATCTGAATCAAATCGAACTAGATGTCACTTCGAATCAGCCAGTAGGCACAATTTTTACCCTCAGTTTTAACAATCCTAAGTATCAATTAAGTTAATATCAGGTATCCAGCATGGAGGCTAACAGCTCAAACTTAGAAGTTTGAGCTGTTAGCCTTTTTATTTTGAATTTGTGTAAAATTTTTCCTTGGATAAACTAGACACCCTTCCCTGAGAACTGCCCAAGTCTTACCATTGCAAGCATTTCTGATATTTTCTAATAAAACTCTTTTATTTTGGCTGTATTTTAAAATCTTTCTTTTTTCTAAACTAAGGGCATCAAGTTTGATAAGAAGAAGGGAGCCCGAAATGAAAACTATTTCAATCGTTGTACCTTGTTATAACGAAGAAGCTGCAATTCCAATTTTTTATCGCACGATTGAGTCGATACTACTCACGTTTTGCGAAAAGGAAACCGAGATGTATCGATGGGAGTACTGGTTTGTTAACGACGGCTCAACGGACAAGAGCCTTGACCAAATGAAAATTATTAACGCCTCCGCGCCTCATCAGGTTCATTTCGTTGATTTCTCGCGAAATTTTGGTAAAGAAGCTGCTTTAAAAGCCGGCTTAGAACAAGCCAAGGGTGATTATGTGGCTGTCATGGATGTTGACCTCCAGGACCCACCCGAATTACTACCTCAAATGATTCGCATTTTGAATACCACGGATAACGATGTTGTCGCCACAAAGCGGGGTGACCGAAAAGGAGAACCAAAAGTTCGATCATGGTTATCCAACCTATTTTATAAACTGATTAATCATATTTCACAGGTCAAGATGCAGCCGGGTGTTCGGGATTATCGCCTGATGCGGCGTGCCGTAGTAAAAGCTGTTCTTGCCTTACCTGAATCAAATCGTTTTTCGAAGGGAATCTTTAGCTGGGTCGGCTTCAAAACAGAGACGATCACGTTTAAGAATCGGCCTAGAGTTGCCGGTGAGACGCATTGGTCAATGAGGCAACTGCTAGATTACTCGTTAGGTGGTATTTTGGACTATTCTGAGCTTCCCCTTACGCTGGCTTCCTGGGGTGGTATTAGCGCGTTTGTGCTGGCCATTATTGGGATGGTCACCGTAGTGGTTAGAAAAATGATGTTTGGTGATCCGACAATGGGTTGGGCGTCTCTAGTCTCAATCATTTTATTCGTTGGTGGTATTCAGCTATTTAGTCTTGGCATTATTGGTAAATACATTAGCAAGATCTACTTAGAAACCAAGCACCGCCCAGCGTTTCTAATTCGTGAAAAGAGGTGATTGGATGTCGCGCGCAAAAGAAATTGGACCAATCGCGTTAAATTGGTGCGGTTTCATTATTTTTTCAATGCTGGTTTGCTTAACTCAGTATACTTTGGCCTATGATCGACAGATTACTGGGGTTGTTCAACACTTTGTCAGTCCAAGCCGTACCATCATCTTCAATCTGATTTCAATCACGGGTTCCCCCATGGTCACACTAGGATTGGGAATGCTCATCGCACTCTTCTTTATTATTCGTGAAGATTTACAGAAGGGTGCTCTGGTGATTTCAGTTTTCCTATTTACAAATGGGATTGGCTGGGTACTGAAAGATTTACTGCGCCGGCCACGACCGCTGGCTCAGCTCACGCAGACCCAAGGCTTTAGTTATCCTAGCTCCCACGTGATGGGCTCACTGTTATTAGTGATCGTTGTCTTACACTTTTGGCACCCAGTGTTGGTCCGAAACCGTGTGCTTCAAATCGTCATTTTGAGTGGCTGGTTTGGTCTGGTTTGCCTCTCGCGAATCTATTTACAGGCTCACTTTTTAACGGATGTGATTGGTGGCGCATGGCTAGCGGCTGTGAGTTATCAGTCCGTTGAATTTGCAGTCCAGGGATTCGTTGATCGTCATACGCATCAGGATTCAGCAGAATCAAAGACTTAACCGTTCCTGGTATTTAATTCTGAGAAATTCTCAGAAGTTTCACTATTTTACCCTGTATTTCATTCTGGTATACACGACTATGCTGGTATCTATAAAGAAATGGAACGGAGAAATACTATGGCACGTTTACAAAAATTAAGTTCAAAGATGATACTTGCGGGTCTTCTGACAATTGTCTGTTTGACAGTTATCTTTGGTTACTATCGAATTACGCCGTTTGGTTCAAATAATTTACTTGTGGGAGATATGTCGGCACAATACGTCCAATTTTTGACTTACTTTCGTCATATTTTCCTCGGCGGGCACTTTGAGACCTTCAGTTTCACGTTTGGTGTCGGTGAGAACATGGTTCCCATGATGGCTTACTACCTCATGAGTCCGTTTAACTTATTAGTCTTACTAGTTTCAACAAGTCACATTCCAACGATCATTACCCTGATTTTTATGCTTAAAATGGCTTGTATCTCAGCGACAATGACTTATTTCTTGGCTAAACATACTGGTCAAAGTCGCTGGAGCGCCGTAATTTTTGGCGTTGCCTTTAGCCTTTGCGGGTTCATCGTGGCCGACTACCTCAACATTATGTGGTTAGATAGTCTGATTTACCTGCCACTGATTGCGGATGGCATCGATCGACTTGACGAAAAGTCTGGCAAAATACGGCTTTTTGTGTGGTTAACTTTGAGCCTTCTTTCCAACTATTATCTGGGTTACATCACTGGCATCTTCACTCTGATCTATTTTATTTACGTCAGGTATGTGCGACACGAATCGCTCCGCTCGCGTATGTCAGTCGATTTCGTGGTGACTGAAGGTTTGAGCGTGTTCTCAAGTATGGCGATTTTACTGCCAACTTTAATGGGCATGCTCAAAACCGCAAAAGTGGCTTCTGTAGCTGCGGAATTTGCACTGCGGCCGATGTTTGGCTGGGAAATCGTTTCTCAATTAGGCAGTGGCAGCGAAAATTATACGAATCGACTCAGTCACGCGCCAGCAATTTTTATTACCCTAACGCTGACCTTGTTAGTGTTCAGTTATTTCGTTAATAAAACCATTGACAGTCGAAAAAAGAAAGCAGCGCTGACGGTCTTTATCATTATGCTGTTGTCAATGTTTATTCAGCCACTGAACACCGCTTGGCACATGTTCCATCAACCTGCGGGGTCACCTTTCCGAGATGCTTTTTTAGTGAGCTTTCTTGCGATTACTCTAGCTTATGAGGCTTGGATTGCGAACCCCAGAATGTTGTCAAAAACTAAACAGGCTGGTATCGTGGTCGGCACTCAGTTATTACTAATTTCCGGCTTTCTTTATCTACGATTAGCTAAAAATGGCCCCAGTGCATTTGGTCTTGCCAGACATTACGGCTATCAGCCAAATTCAGCTGCAGTTTTGTTAGTTAATTTAGTTGTTGTGGCGATTGCCGGTAGCTTGATTTTTGTCAGAGCCAAACGGCAAAACATGTTGACTCTGGGTGTGTTAGCGACAGTGATGGGCGAAAGTATTTTTAATTTTGGCTACGAGCTGCGGCACGCACCATTGGGTAATCAAGCCGGTTACAAGACTGACATCGCGCAGGAAAGCAAACTGTTTACTCAGTTACCAAGCTCACAAGCGTTATACCGAACTAATTTTACTGGCCGGTCGTTGCCCAATTCGTTTAAAGGGACAGCTTACTCGGGCTATAATGACTCCTTACTCTATAATTTTAATGGTATTAAGCAGTATGACTCGACCATGAACGAACAGACCCGCGAGAGTTTGAAATCGTTGGGGCTTTACAGTAAAAATGCACGCCGAATTAGTAATTTAGGTTTAACAAGTGTGTCAGCCTTTCTGTTAGGTGTCCGCTATGAGGTCAATACTCAAACTGGCGTCACCAAGAATCCCAATTATATTGGAATGGGCTTCCCTGTATCCAGCCGGTTCAAACAGCTGACGCTGCATAAAAAGGCCATTTTAACTAATTTAAGAACTATTTTACAAGCCATCAAACCAAGTCAAAAAGCTTACTTTCTTGGTTTAAAAAAGAGTCAAAAATCAGCAAGTCCCGTTATTACTAAGACTGGTCGCCATCCGTATGCCTTCCAAGTGAAAACCAAAGTTAGCGGTCCTGTTTACCTCGATTCTAAGAGTACAATGATCAATAATTCCAGCATCATTGTGAATGGCAAACCGCTTAACATCATGGGGACTGTCAATAATACCTACCTTGTGAACTTAGGCAATTATGCGGCTAACCGGAAGTTAACGATTCGAATTTCCGCTAAAAATGCTAGTGTCTTCAGTAAGGTGCACGTTGTTGATTTGGACATGAATCGTTTCCACTCGCTAGTCACAGCCCAGACTGGATTTAAACCCCAAATCAAGCGGAATTCGATCACAGGCACTGTGACGCGGACTAACAGTAAGGATAAATATCTTTACGCTTCGATCCCTTACGATTCTGGTTGGCACGCCACCGTCAATGGTCGTCGAGTTAAGGTCAGTCCGGCCTTGAACAACTTTATGACGATTCCACTGCGAACGGGCAAAAACCGAATCAATTTAACTTATCATGTACCTGGTTTAGCCACTGGGTGGGTATTAAGTGCACTCGGTGTGTTAAGCTTCGGTGCGTTTGCGATCTATCGGCGTCGACGCAATTGAGATTGAGCTTTTAAATTAAATCGCTAGTTGTCATCTCTCGTAGTATGAGGATTACAGCTAGCGATTTTTTGATCGTTTACCTGCACACGGACTGACTAAGAGCCGTGAATTCAATCATTGTCAATTTTGGATTATGAGCTGGCAAATTGCTTGATTTCCGCTCAGTGATCACGAAAAGATCTCTCAGCTAATTGACATCTCTAACCGAATTCTAATATAATCCTCATAAGACGTTTAATCACGTCGATTGAGAGGGAGTGTTAAGGGATGGATCAATCATTAGCAGTGTCAGTTAACCAAGCGTTGAGTGATGATTATCAGCGGTTAGCCGATTATTTACATATTGAAACGGTCTCGGCTCAGCATCGGGGTATTAACGAGACCGTCGCGTTTTTAAAGCAGAGTTTTGAAGCTCTGGGTGCAATAGTTCAGATTTTCGACGAGTTCGAGGGCAATCCATTTGTATTTGCCACTTTTTCGGCAGGTCCCCAAGGCAATGCCAATAAAACATTACTGTTTTATAACCACTATGATGTTCAACCGCCGGAACCCTTAGACGAATGGCAGACCAAACCGTTTGATCTGGCCGAGGTTGACGGCAAATACGTCGCTAGGGGTGTAGCGGATGATAAGGGTGAATTAATGGCCCGTCTGTCAGCAGTTAAAGCTTTGCAAAATGCCGGCGGTTTACCGTGTAATTTGAAGTTTATCGTTGAGGGCGAAGAAGAAGTTGGCAGTTTGCACGTTGATCAGATGACCGCGGCTCATGCGGCTGATTTGAGGGCGAATGCGCTCGTCTGGGAGACTGGTGGTAAAGATGCCAATGAGGACTTCGCCATTACTTGTGGCGTGAAGGGCATTGTTAGCTTTGAACTGACGGTTAGCACCGCCGATGTTGATCTGCATTCATCGTTGGCAGCTTATGCGGATAACGCGGCCTGGCGGCTGACTAAAGCACTCGCTTCGTTGAGAGATGCAGATAATCACGTTCTTGTAGATGGTTTTTATGACGACATTAAACCACTGACGCTATCTGAGCAGCAAGCTGTTCACGACATGCATTTTAACGGGGAGAAAACCAAGCAAGCGTGGGGATTAAAGCGCCCCTTCGTTTCGACTGACCCGAAAATGGCAATTGTGAATGAACCTACCATGACCATCAATGGCCTTACTTCAGGCTATGAAGGTGATGGTGTTAAGACCGTTATCCCAAAGTTTGCTAAGGCTAAGCTAGATTGTCGTTTGGTACCGGGTCAAGAGCCGCAGCACATCGCTGAGCTAGTTGCTGCCCAACTGGTCAAAAACGGGTTTCCTGACGTTAAGCTTCAGTTTCTACTCGGTGAGCAACCGTTTCGCTCAAACCTTGACGCCTCATTTATTCAGCAGGCCGCAACGGTTGCGCATGAAGTGTACGGTGACCACGTAGCGTTAGTTCCAAACGCTGCTGGCGGCGGGCCACAAGCCCCATTCTATGATGCCGTGCAGGTTCCAATCGTGGCAGTCGGCGCTAATTGGTCTGGTTCGGGACCGCATGCGCCGAACGAAAGTGTCCGGATTTCGGACTATGCTCAGGATGTTTTGTATACGGCAAGACTTCTACAGGCATTTGGTAAGCAATAAACTAGCTTTCACAGATTGTGATAGCAGTTATTTTTGAGTTTTAACACCAAAAGTCCAACCTTTCTCAATCATTTCCAGCAAAATAAGTTGACCAATGTTTTATAATAGAGTTGTACGGGTAACCAGCAATTATTCAGTTGAGTCTTTAGATTCTAAATAGTTAGCAATTTCGTTTTGTAGAACTATTTGCGGTTTCATGAAACAAATTAAAGCCTAAACCTTTGCATTTTCACCAAACATTCGTATAATGAAAGTCAACATTAGTCAAAGTAGATTGCTGAGTTGGTGAATGGAGGGAGTAGCGTGCAAAATCAAAATATTTCCGATATTATTGAGCAGTACCTCAAAGAGATTTTATCGGACACCGAGCACGTCGAAATTCGCCGATCTGAAGTTGCGGATCTATTCAACGTGGTCCCATCACAGATAAATTACGTTATCAAAACACGTTTTACATTGTCAAATGGATATTTGGTGGAGAGTAAACGTGGCGGTGGCGGATATATTCGGATCGAAAAAGTTAACTTGTTAGATGATACCGATGTTTTAGACTCCTTAATTGAAACGATTGGTGATTCAATTGGACAAAGAGATGGTTACGCCGTCGTTCAGGGGCTTTACGAAAGTGGCGTTATTGGTCGGCGAGAGGCTAACATTATTTTGACCATTATTAGTAGAGAAACTCTGCAGATGGACAACCGTGCAGAAGAGAACGGCTTGAGAGCGCGGATATTAGTCAGCATCTTGAAACATTTACGTTACGAGAGCTAGGAAAGTGAGGAATTGATATGGATAACCTTTTTACCCCCAGTGCAAAGAGCGTCTTGGCTTTAGCTCAAGATCAGGCGAAGTACTTTAAACACCAAGCGGTCGGCACAGAGCACTTACTTTTAGCACTCACTATTGAAAAGAATGGAATTGCCAATAAGGTTTTGCAGCAATTCTCCATTAGCGAAGATGATGTCCGTGAAGAAATTGAACGTTTTACCGGCTACGGTACTTTAAACAACGTTGATAAGGACACTTACTTGCCATATTCACCGAAGGCAAAGGACATGCTGTCTGTTGCCGGTGAAGAGGCCAAACGAATTGGCGCCACTAAGATCGGTACGGAACACTTGTTGCTGGCACTGCTCAGTGATGAGACGATTCTATCTTCACGAATTTTAATGAATTTAAACATTGATTTAGCCCAGGCTCGCAAAGTTATTTTGCGTAAGCTCGGGGTAACAGAGACTCAGGATAAGCGGCGTAATCAACGCGCCCGCAAGACGCAGGGTGGCACGCCAACGCTTGATTCACTGGCGCGTGATTTAACACAGCTTGCTCGTGATGACCGGATGGATCCAACGGTTGGCCGGAATCGAGAAGTTCGTCGTGTGATTCAGATTTTAAGTCGTCGGACTAAGAACAACCCGGTTTTAATTGGTGAACCAGGGGTTGGTAAAACGGCGATTGCTGAAGGCTTGGCCCAACGGATCGTTAAGGGTGACGTGCCAGAAGATATGAAGGAAAAGCGGTTGATGGCGCTCGACATGGGCTCATTAGTTGCAGGCACTAAGTACCGTGGTGAATTTGAGGACCGACTAAAAAAGGTCATTGAAGAAATCTATAACGATGGCCAGGTCATCTTGTTTATCGATGAACTGCATACCTTGATCGGTGCCGGTGGTGCTGAAGGTGCAATTGATGCCTCTAATATTTTGAAGCCGGCTTTAGCACGTGGTGAACTGCAGACGATTGGTGCGACTACTCTAGATGAATACCAGAAGTACATTGAGTCCGATGCTGCTTTGGAACGTCGATTTGCAACGGTTCAGGTCAACGAACCTACGGAAGACGAAACAGTTGAGATTCTTAAGGGTCTGCGTCCTCGTTACGAAGAACACCACAAGGCTAACATTACTGATGAGGCTTTGGACCAAGCTGTCAAGCTATCATCGCGTTATATTTCAGACCGGTACTTGCCAGACAAGGCGATCGATTTAATGGATGAGGCTGCAGCTAAGGTTCGCATCAGCCAAATGGACAAGCCGAACACGCAGTCAAAGCAGGAAGCTAAGTTGTCAGACTTGTCAGACCAGCGTGAAGCTGCTATTTTGGATCAGCGTTTTGAAGAGGCGGCTAAGCTTCGTGAACAAGAAATTGCATTGAAGGATAAGCTGGATAAAAAAGCTGAAAAGCAGTCCGAGTCGGGTGATAAATACAGTTTGAACGTTACCGGTGAAGACGTTGCCGAAGTTGTGTCAGAGTGGACTGGTGTTCCAACCACCCAGTTGCAACGAACGGAACAGGAACGTTTGATCAACTTGGAAGGTATTTTGCATAAACGAGTCGTCGGTCAAGAGGAAGCCGTTTCAGCTGTTTCTCGGGCCATTCGGCGGGCTCGTTCCGGGTTGAAAGATCCTAATCGTCCAATTGGTTCATTTATGTTTCTTGGCCCTACTGGGGTTGGGAAGACTGAGCTTGCAAAGGCTCTGGCCGAAGCAATGTTTGGTTCTGAAGACAACATGATTCGGGTCGACATGAGTGAGTACATGGAGAAGTATTCGACTAGTCGGTTGATTGGGTCAGCACCAGGATATGTGGGTTACGATGAAGGTGGTCAGTTGACTGAAAAGGTTCGTCAAAAGCCATACTCAGTTGTGCTGTTTGATGAAGTTGAAAAAGCTCATCCAGACGTCTTCAACCTGTTGCTTCAGGTTCTTGATGATGGCTACTTGACCGATTCCAAGGGTCGCAAGGTCGACTTCCGTAACACGATTTTGATCATGACTTCTAACTTGGGTGCTACCCGTCTTCGTGATGAGAAGACCGTTGGATTTGGTGCTGAGGACAAGAGTGGCGACTACACGGCAATGGCCGATACCATTCGGGATACGTTGAAGCAGAGTTTCCGTCCTGAATTCTTGAACCGAATCGATGAAATCGTGATTTTCCACGCGCTTAAGAAGAAGGAACTTCACCAAATCGTCAAACTGATGGCTAGAACCGTTATTCAACGGATCAGCGACCAAGGCATTCACGTCAAAGTCACTCCAGCTGCCATTGATGTGATCGCCGATGCAGGCTTTGACCCAGAATATGGTGCCCGGCCAATTCGGCGGGCATTGCAAACGAAGGTTGAAGATCGGCTGAGTGAAGCCTTACTTTCAGGCGAGATTCAAGCTGGCAATCAGGTTACGTTAGGTGCTTCTCATGGAAACATCACGGTCAGTGTAAAGGAACCAGAGAAACCGAAGACTAATCCAAATCAGCCAGTAGGCAGTAAATAGTATTCAACACGTAAATTAATGAGTTCGGTTTTAGCTGAGTTTTGGCTGAGACCGAACTCATTTTTTTAATTCCGGTGCCGGAGACTAGGAAGCTGAACAAGTCAGGCTTTCATGCTGATTAAGTGTAGTTCTGGTACCGTTATCAGTAATTTCGTGTTAAACTGGTATTCAGATTAATTTACGGTGTACGGTGAAATAGAAGGGATAGTTGGAGATTGAAACGAGAAGTACAGCTTGAAAGGACTCACCAAGCAATTTTAGATGCAGCGCGAAGCCTTTTTCTTACTAAGGGATATTCTGGCACGTCAACTCGTGACATCGCAAAAGCCGTTGGCATCACTCAGCCGGCACTTTACCATCACTTTGAGGATAAAGAAGTGATCTTTTTGCAAGTCATCGATACGGTTGGGGGTTCTATCAAACAACGAATCGACGCTATCAATGCGCAGAAAACTGAGATTGAGGCGGATGAACGATTGGTACGCATCACGCAAGTGCTGACCGATACGCATCCTCGAGACATTTTTACGGTCATTCATTCTAGTTTTTCTGAGTTGAAGCCGGAAAATATGCGGCAACTTGGCATGCTTTTCCAAGTCGATTATTTGACGCCAATTGAGAATTTTTTCAAGAGTGATGATGTGCATTTGCGGAACCATTTAGAACCGAAGGAAGCTGCGGAATTTTACATCACTAGTTTGAGCCCGCTGTTTAGTCGCTTCCACAGCATTGGCGGGGTGGAAATGACCCAGGAGCAACATATTCGCCTATTACTGGATATGATTCTGCACGGCTTAACATCAAGTGAAGACTAACCGTTTGACAATTGAATATGAAGTAGGTATACTACTTGCAGTATGTAACTGTGAACTGAAATGAGTGGTTGCGATCTATTGTCCGTAACGGCTCTCATAAAAACCAAAAGTAAGAAATTATTCTTATTTTTGGATTTTTTTTGCCATAAAACAGTGAAGAATGCGTTTTCTTCTGAAATGTAATCAAACTGTAACATTGGTTTCAGCCCACTGAATTTAATGGAGAGGTGAACAACTTGGCAGGACACTTGGTTAAATATGGCAAGCACCGGACCCGCAGAAGCTACGCACGAATTAAGGAAGTTTTAGACCTTCCTAACTTGATTGAGATTCAAAAAAATTCGTACCAATGGTTTCTTGATGAAGGCCTTCGGGACATGTTCGATGACATTATGCCCATCGAAGATTTCCAAGGAAATCTTTCATTAGAGTTCGTTGATTACCAGTTACTGGAACCAAAATATACCGTTGACGAAGCAAGAGAGCACGATGCCAACTTTTCGGCACCATTACACGTCACTTTACGGTTGACCAATCATGAGACTGGTGAAATTAAATCCCAAGATGTTTTCTTCGGCGATTTTCCACTGATGACGGAACAAGGGACGTTTATTATTAACGGTGCCGAACGGGTTATCGTTTCTCAATTAGTCCGTTCTCCTGGCGTTTATTATAATGAAGAGACTGATAAGAACGGCCGCACGGTTTACGGTGCAACTGTCATTCCTAACCGGGGTGCATGGTTGGAATTTGAAACCGATGCGAAAGGTCTTTCTTACGTTCGTATTGACCGGACCCGTAAGATTCCAATGACTGAACTTGTTCGGGCATTGGGCTTTGGCTCTGACGATGAAATTCTTAAAATGTACGGCGATAACGACAGCTTGCAAGCAACTCTGGAAAAGGATGTTCATAAGAATACCGAAGACTCTCGTGTTGAAGAGGCCTTGAAGGATATTTACGAACGTCTACGTCCCGGTGAGCCTAAGACTGCTGATTCATCTCGTAGTTTACTGACTGCTCGTTTCTTTGATCCGAAGCGCTATGATATGGCGCCAGTTGGCCGTTACAAGACTAACAAGAAGCTCGTTTTAAAGAATCGTTTGCTCGGTTTAACTTTGGCTGAAACCTTGGCTGACCCAGATACTGGTGAAGTCTTGGCACAAAAGGGCGATGTGATCGATAAAGATCGCCTGAAGACCTTAACACCTTACCTTGACCGTGATGATTTCAAGACGGTAACCTATACACCATCTGATGAAGCGGTCGTCACTGAACCAATTACACTTCAGACCATTTTGGTACAATCGCCTGATGATCCAGAGCGTGCAATTCCAGTGATCGGTAATGGTCACATTGATTTAAAATACAAGCACATTACTCCTGCTGATATCTTAGCTTCAATCAATTACTTCTTCGATTTACAAGATGGAATTGGTTCGACTGATGACATTGACCACTTGGGTAATCGTCGAATTCGTTCCGTTGGTGAGTTGCTGCAAAACCAATTCCGAATCGGTTTATCCCGAATGGAACGGGTTGTCCGTGAGCGGATGTCGATTCAAGACGCTGCGACAGTGACTCCTCAACAATTGATCAACATTCGACCAGTGGTTGCTTCCATTAAGGAATTCTTTGGTTCTTCACAACTATCACAATTCATGGATCAAACGAACCCATTGGGTGAACTAACGCATAAGCGTCGGCTTTCAGCCCTTGGCCCTGGTGGTTTGACTCGTGATCGTGCTGGTTACGAAGTTCGTGACGTGCACTATACCCACTACGGTCGGATGTGCCCAATCGAAACGCCTGAAGGTCCAAACATTGGTCTGATCAACAGTTTGTCCAGTTATGCTCGAATCAATAAGTATGGGTTCATTGAAACACCATACCGTCGTGTTTCGTGGACGACTCATAAAGTTACTGATAAGATCGATTATTTGACGGCCGACGAAGAAGATAATTACGTTGTTGCGCAAGCTAACTCACCGTTAAACGATGATGGTTCGTTTGTGAATGACGTGGTTATGGCGCGTGCCAAGTCAGAAAACATTGAAACCAGTATTGATAACATCGATTACATGGACGTTTCACCAAAGCAAGTTGTCTCGGTCGCTACGGCCTGCATTCCTTTCTTGGAAAACGATGACTCTAACCGTGCTTTGATGGGTGCGAACATGATGCGTCAAGCCGTTCCGTTGCTTGACCCTCACTCACCATTAATTGGTACTGGTATCGAATATAAAGCTGCTCATGACTCTGGTGTTGCTCTGTTGAGTAAACATGAAGGGACTGTTGAGTACGTTGATGCTCGTCAGATTCGAGTTCGTCGTGAAGACGGCGCATTAGACACTTACAAGTTAATGAAGTTCCAACGTTCTAACGGTGGTAAGAACTACAACCAACGGCCAATCGTTAAGGTCAACGACCATGTTGATGTTGATGAAGTTTTGGCTGATGGACCATCGATGGAAGACGGCGAATTGGCATTGGGTCAAAACCCGTTAGTTGCTTTCATGACTTGGCAAGGTTACAACTTCGAAGATGCCATCGCCATTAGCGAACGATTAGTTAAGGACGATGTTTACACGTCAATTCATATTGAAGAATATGAATCCGAAGCACGTGACACGAAGTTAGGACCGGAAGAGATCACTCGTGAGATTCCTAACGTTGGTGAAGATGCACTTAAGAACCTGGATGAAGAAGGGATTATTCGGATCGGTGCTGAAGTGCATGATGGTGATATCTTAGTTGGTAAGGTGACGCCTAAAGGTGTGACTGAATTATCTGCTGAGGAACGGCTGTTGCACGCCATCTTTGGTGAAAAAGCCCGTGAAGTTCGTGATACGTCACTTAAGGTACCTCATGGCGGTGGCGGTATTATCCAAAACGTCCGGATCTTCACCCGTGAAAATGGTGACGAATTATCACCTGGTGTTAACATGATGGTTCGTGTCTACATCGCTCAAAAGCGGAAGCTGCAAGTTGGTGATAAGATGTCAGGCCGTCATGGTAACAAAGGGACCGTTTCAGTTGTGATTCCTGAAGAGGATATGCCTTATATGCCAGATGGGACACCAATTGACATTATGCTGAGTCCTATGGGTGTGCCTTCTCGTATGAATATCGGTCAAGTGCTTGAGATCCATTTGGGCATGGCTGCACGTAAATTAGGCATTCACATTTCAACTCCTGTCTTCGATGGTGCTCGGGATGAAGATATCTGGGCAGCCGTTAAAGAGGCAGGTATGGCTGACGATGCTAAGACCGTTCTTTATGATGGTCGTACCGGTGAACCATTTGACAAGCGGATCGCGGTTGGTGTCATGCACTATATGAAGCTGGCTCACATGGTTGACGATAAGATTCATGCTCGTTCAATTGGACCATACTCCTTGGTTACACAACAACCACTTGGTGGTAAAGCACAATTTGGTGGCCAACGGTTTGGTGAAATGGAAGTTTGGGCTCTTGAAGCTTACGGTGCTGCTTACACGCTGCAAGAAATCTTGACTTATAAGTCAGATGACGTTGTTGGCCGTGTGAAGACGTATGAAGCCATCGTTAAAGGCGAGCCAATTCCGAAGCCGGGTGTTCCTGAATCCTTCCGTGTGTTGGTTAAGGAATTACAATCACTGGGTCTGGACATGAAGGTCTTGGGCAGCGATAAGAAAGAAATTGAGTTGCGCGACATGGACGATGAAGATGATGACGTTGTTAACGTTGACGCTTTGAGTAAATTCGCACAGCAACAAGAAGAACAAAAGAAGGCCGCTGAGCAGAATCAAGAAGCCCCAGCAGCAAATACGAACACAGATGAAGCTAACACTAACGCTAAGGATTAATTAAAGGGAGGTCGATCCATTGGTCGATGTCAATAAGTTCGAAAGCATGCAAATTGGACTTGCATCGCCGGACAAGATTCGGAGTTGGTCTTATGGCGAAGTTAAGAAGCCTGAAACCATAAACTACCGAACTTTGAAGCCAGAAAAAGACGGACTGTTTGATGAACGGATCTTTGGTCCAACTAAAGATTGGGAATGTGCTTGTGGAAAATACAAGCGAATTCGTTACAAGGGTGTTGTTTGTGACCGTTGTGGCGTGGAAGTTACCCGTTCAAAAGTTCGTCGTGAACGGATGGGACACATTGAATTAGCTGCCCCAGTTACTCACATCTGGTACTTCAAGGGTATCCCAAGTCGGATGGGCCTTGTCTTAGACATGAGCCCTCGTTCACTTGAAGAGATTATCTACTTTGCATCATACGTTGTGTTGGAACCAGGCAACACACCACTTGAAAAGAAGCAGTTACTCTCAGAACGTGAATATCGTGACAAGAAAGCCGAATATGGCAATGGATTTACCGCTGAAATGGGCGCTGAAGCCATTAAGAAACTCTTGCGCGACGTTGATTTGGATAAGGAAGTTTCAGAATTAAAGGAACAATTGAAGGAAGCTACTGGCCAAAAACGGACGCGTGCCGTTCGTCGTTTGGACATTTTGGAAGCCTTCGTCACTTCTGGTAATAAGCCGGAGTGGATGGTCATGGATGCTATTCCGGTCATTCCACCTGACCTACGGCCGATGGTACAGTTGGAAGGGGGCCGTTTCGCCACTTCTGATTTGAACGATTTGTACCGTCGGGTAATTAACCGGAATAATCGTCTCAAGCGGTTATTGGATCTGCATGCTCCCGGTATCATTGTTCAAAACGAAAAGCGGATGTTACAAGAAGCTGTTGACGCTTTGATCGATAACGGGCGTCGTGGACGTCCAGTTGCCGGCCCAGGCAATCGGCCACTGAAGTCGTTGTCACACATGTTGAAAGGTAAGCAAGGGCGATTCCGTCAAAACTTACTTGGTAAGCGTGTTGATTACTCTGGTCGTTCAGTTATCGATGTTGGACCTTCACTACGGATGAACCAAATGGGCTTACCAGTGCCAATGGCAATGGAACTCTTCAAGCCGTTCATCATGAAGGAACTGGTCAGTCGTGGGTTAGCTTCTAATATTAAGAATGCTAAGCGAAAGATCGACCGTCAAGATGACGATGTCTTCTCCGTTTTGGAAGATGTTATCAAGGAACACCCTGTTTTGCTGAACCGGGCACCTACACTTCACCGGTTAGGGATTCAAGCTTTTGAACCAGTACTGGTAAGTGGGAAGTCAATGCGGCTTCACCCATTAGCTTGCGAAGCTTACAATGCCGACTTTGATGGTGATCAAATGGCGATCCACGTTCCACTATCTGATGAAGCACAGGCTGAAGCACGTTTGCTGATGCTTGCAGCTCACCATATTCTGGCACCAAAGGATGGGAAACCAGTGGTTACACCATCTCAAGATATGGTTATTGGTAACTATTATCTAACGATGGAAGAAGCCGGCCGTGAAGGCGAAGGCATGATCTTTAAAGATATGAACGAAGCCGTTATTGCTTATCGTAATGGGTTAGTTCACTGGCACTCTCGTGTTGGTGTTCAAACTTCTTCTTTGAAGGGCAAGCCATTTACTGACGAACAAAAGAGTAAGATTTTGGTTACTAGCGTTGGAAAGTTAATTTTCAATAATATTTTACCGAAATCATTCCCATACTTGAATGAGCCAACGAGCACGAATCTAAACGGTTATGTGCCTGACAAGTATTTCTTGGATAAGGGTGAAGATATTCATGATTATCTGAAGAATGCGGAGTTGATTTTGCCATTCAAGAAGGGCTTCTTGAGTGATATTATCGCGGAAGTTTACAAGCAGTATAAAGTGACTGAAACATCACTGCTACTTGACCGGATGAAGGACTTAGGCTATGACGAATCGACTCAATCTGGCCTAACCGTCGGAATCGTCGACGTTACCGAAGTGCCTGATAAACCACAAGTTATTGATGAAGCACACAAACAGGTTGCAACGATTACCAAGCAATTTCGTCGTGGTTTAATTACCGACCACGAACGTTACGAGCGAGTTATCGGCGTTTGGAACGATGCTAAGGATAATCTGCAAGATAAGCTGATTCATAACTTTGATCGTCAAAATCCAATCTTTATGATGAGTGATTCTGGTGCTCGTGGTAACATTTCAAACTTCACTCAACTTGCTGGGATGCGTGGTTTGATGGCCGCTCCAAATGGTGAAATCATGGAGCTGCCGATCACTGCGAACTTCCGTGAAGGACTTTCCGTTTTGGAAATGTTCATTTCCACTCACGGTGCTCGTAAAGGAATGACTGATACTGCCTTAAAGACGGCCAACTCAGGTTATCTGACCCGTCGTTTGGTTGATGTCGCGCAAGATGTTATCGTCCGTGAGAAGGATTGTGGTACCGACCGTGGTTTAACCATTAGCGCTATCAAAGAAGGTAACGAAATGATTGAACCATTGTATGACCGGATTCTTGGTCGTTACGCAATGAAGGCTGTTCATGATCCTAAGACTGGTGACGAAATCGTTGGCAGAAACCAAATGATCGATGAAGACATCGCACAAAAGATCGTTGATGCTGGCATTGAAAAGGTTACGATTCGTTCGGTCTTCACTTGCAACACGGCACACGGTGTTTGCGAACGTTGCTACGGTCGAAACGTTGCTACCGGTGATCCAGTTGAAATTGGCGAAGCAGTTGGTACTGTTGCTGCTCAATCAATTGGTGAACCAGGGACTCAATTGACCATGCGTAACTTCCATACCGGTGGTGTTGCTGGTAACGAAGATATCACCCAAGGGCTTCCTCGTGTTCAAGAAATTTTTGAATCTCGGAACCCTAAAGGTAAAGCTGAGATTACTGAAGTTACTGGGACTGTTGAATCAATCGAAGAGAATCCGGCAGAACGGACGAAGGAAATTACAATCAAAGGTGAAGCCGATACTCGTAGTTATACTTTGCCAATCAATGCCCGTCTACGTGTGACTGAAGGCGACTTTATTCACCGTGGGGCAGCACTGAACGAAGGTTCTGTTGATCCTAAGGAATTGATCCGGGTTCGAGATGTCCTTTCCACTGAAAACTACCTCTTGCATGAAGTTCAAAAGGTTTACCGAATGCAAGGTGTTGCTATCTTGGATAAGCACGTTGAGATCATGGTTCGTCAGATGCTTCGTAAAGTTCGGATTATGGATCCAGGTGATACCGACGTCTTGCCAGGTACTTTAATGGATATCAAGGACTTCAAGGATCATAACTACAAGTCTCTGATTTCTGGTGGTACACCAGCTACGGCTCGTCCAGTTATCCTCGGAATTACTAAGGCAGCCCTTGAAACTAATAGTTTCTTGTCAGCCGCTTCATTCCAGGAAACTACTCGGGTCTTGACCGATGCCGCTATCCGTGGCAAGAATGATCCACTGATTGGCCTGAAGGAAAACGTGATTATTGGTAAGATCATTCCAGCTGGTACTGGGATGCCTAACTACCGTAAGATCAAACCAAAGGAAGTTGGTGGCACTTCCACTGATGGTGTATACTCGATCAACGAGTTGGAACGCCGGATGAAAGAAGAAGACGCTAAGTAATTTGGTTTAAAAAAGAGAATGTAACAAAATTCATTTGGATCACAGAGTATTGTGATTGAAAAGTGGGTTCCCCCTGAACTTGGGGGAACCCACTTTTTGTATCGTTAGGCGCTCGCAATCTGAGTTTTGAACCGATTTAAGCAAGGTAATCGTTGTTAGATAGATACTAAATCTTGAGTGAAAAAACGAGTGGTATTTTTGCAATCTGCGAATTCTATCACGCTGGCTTTTACGTCAGTATCTGATACCCGAGTTCAAGAAGATAACTAAGCGCCATAAAGGGGACAAATGCCAAGCGCCGCTGTTTGATAACTAGACTAGTAACTAGGGCGAAGGCACTGCTTAAAAGTAACAGCCACCCGAGTGCATTTAATCCGTGAAGGATAAATAGGCTTAGTAAGATATCTAAATCGCCAGCGCCAACGTATCGATTGTTTATATCAATAAATTGGAGGGCGAACCATAAGAGGACCACCAAGATTATGGCTGAATTTGGCGAACCGTTTAAGAGGTTGGCAGCCGCCGAGACCATCATTAATAACCAGCAATAAATTGCGGGGAAGGCCATGTATCGATTATCGCTGATGGCAGCAAAGAAGAGAATCAGACCAGCAATCAGATCAAGTGTACTGGGTAGTGTTGGCTGCCAACAAACTAGCAGACACGCAAAGTAAATCTCGGCCAATAAAGTTGCCTTAGGAATTCTTTGACCACACCATTTACAGTGTCCATGGAGTATAATATATGAAAGAATGGGTAATAAATGGTACCATTCAATGGTCTCATCACATGAGTCGCACTTCGAACGGGCGGGGGTTAAAAGGCTTTGCCCAACCAGTCGGCGTGAGTAACTGGCGTAAAAGAATGATCCTAGTGTGGCGCCTAAAATAAATTGTAATATTAACATTTTTTCACCTCGTAGATAAATACGGCAGAACTTCCGTGGATGTTTGCAAGCGGCTGTAAATTATTCGCGAATGTATCGTGGTTATCGTTGACATTAAACAACCATGCGTGGTATTCTTTTAAAGGTGCTTTTTGTAGACCGGTTTCTGCTTTGCAGACATGCTGACGGAAAACATAGCACGATAAAGAATCAGCATCCGCTTTTATTTTTACCCGAAAATGAATCACCTGGATGTGTGGACTTAAAATAAACTAGAAAAAGGAAGGAGGACTCTTAGATGCCTACAATCAACCAATTGGTTCGTAAAGGTCGTAAATCTAGAAGTTCTAAATCAAATGCCCCAGCTTTGAACTATGGGTATAACAGTTTTAAGAAGAAGCAAGTTAGTAATCCTGCACCACAAAAACGTGGTGTTGCAACTCGTGTCGGTACGATGACACCAAAGAAGCCTAACTCAGCTTTGCGGAAGTATGCACGTGTTCGCTTGTCTAACTTAATTGAAGTGACTGCCTACATTCCTGGTATTGGTCATAACCTTCAAGAGCATAGTGTTGTTTTAATTCGTGGTGGCCGTGTCAAGGATTTACCTGGTGTTCGTTACCACATTATCCGTGGTGCTTTGGATACTGCCGGTGTTGAAGACCGCCGTCAAAGCCGTTCCAAGTACGGTACTAAGAAACCTAAAGAATAAGACTAAACACTAGTTTCAACAAGGAGGATATTAAGTAATGCCAAGAAAAGGAAACGTTCAAAAACGTGAAGTCCTTCCTGATCCAATCTACAACTCAAAGATGGTTACCCGTTTAATCAACCACTTGATGTTAGATGGTAAGCGAGGCACTGCATCACAGATTCTTTATGGTGCATTTGATTTAATTAAGAAGGAAACTGGCAACGATCCTGTCGAAGTATTCGACGAAGCAATGAAGAACGTAATGCCGGTTCTGGAAGTTAAGGCTCGTCGTGTTGGTGGTTCTAACTACCAAGTACCGATTGAAGTTCGTCCAGACCGTCGTTCAACTTTAGGCCTTCGTTGGATCGTTCAGTACTCACGTTCACGTGGGGAACACACAATGACTGAACGGTTAGCACGTGAGATTATGGATGCTGCCAACAATACTGGTGCATCAGTTAAGAGACGTGAAGATACACACAGAATGGCCGATGCCAACCGTGCATTTGCTCATTACCGCTGGTAATTTGCAAATTTACTTGCTGTCAGCACCACTACGGTGGGCTACGCCACAAGCTAGCTAAATTGTTGATAGTGAAGTTTTCGGGATGGCTATAATTGAGTCTTAATTTAGCCATCCCTTTTATGACAATGTCATTTAACTGAGAGGAGTTACAGATTTAACATGGCAAATACACGAGCTTTTCCACTAGAAAAGACCCGTAACATCGGGATCATGGCACATATCGATGCTGGTAAAACTACCACCACTGAACGGATCCTGTATTACACTGGTAAGATCCATAAAATTGGTGAAACCCACGATGGTGCTTCACAAATGGACTGGATGGAACAAGAACAAGAACGTGGTATCACGATTACTTCAGCTGCTACAACGGCTGAATGGAAAGGCCACCGTATCAACATCATCGATACCCCAGGACACGTGGACTTTACCGTTGAAGTTGAACGTTCACTGCGTGTGCTTGATGGTGCGATTGCGGTCTTGGATGCCCAAGCCGGTGTTGAACCCCAAACTGAGACCGTTTGGCGTCAAGCTTCCGACTATGATGTTCCACGGATCGTTTTCGTTAATAAGATGGATAAGATTGGAGCCGATTTCGACTTTTCAGTTCAATCAATCAAGGATCGTCTCCAAGCTAACCCAATTGCTGTTCAAATGCCAATCGGTGCTGAAGACAACTTTGAAGGGGTTATCGACCTGCTTGATATGAAGGCTGATATTTATGACGAAGATGAACTTGGTTCTGAATGGGATACCGTTGATATTCCTGAACAATACAAGGCTGAAGCTGAAAAGCGTCGTGACGCAATGATCGAAGAGATTGCTGACGTTGATGACAGTATTATGGAAAAGTATCTTGAAGGTGAAGATATTCCAGTTGCTGAATTAAAGGCTGCGATTCGTAAAGCTACCTTGAACCTTGAATTATTCCCAGTTCTCGCCGGTTCTGCATTCAAGAACAAGGGTGTTCAAATGTTGATGGATGCCACTGTTGACTATCTACCATCACCATTGGACGTTAAGCCATACAAAGCTACCAATCCTGAAACTGGCGAAGACATTGAATTGAAGGCTAATGATAATGCCAGCTTTGCTGCTTTAGCATTCAAGATTGCCACAGACCCATACGTTGGTCGTCTGACATTTATCCGGGTTTACCAAGGTACCTTGGAATCGGGTTCATATGTATTGAATGCTACCAAGGACAAGCGTGAACGTGTTGGTCGTTTGCTGCAGATGCACTCGAATCACCGTCAAGAGATTCCAGAAGTCTTCTCTGGTGATATTGCCGCTGCTATCGGCTTAAAGAACACCACCACTGGTGATTCTTTGACCGATGTTGATCACCCACTTCACTTGGAATCAATGGAATTTCCTGAACCAGTTATTCAGGTTGCTGTTGAGCCAAAGACTAAGGCTGACCAAGATAAGATGAACAACGCCTTGCAAAAACTTTCAGAAGAAGACCCAACTTTCCGGGCTGAAACTAATCCTGAGACTGGTGAAACTTTGATTGCTGGGATGGGTGAACTTCACTTGGATATCATCATCGACCGTATGCGTCGTGAGTTTAAGGTTGAAGCTACTGTTGGTGCCCCTCAAGTTTCCTATCGTGAAGCCTTCACGAAACAAACTTCTGCACAGGGTAAATTCGTTCGTCAATCAGGTGGTAAAGGTCAATATGGTGATGTTTGGATTGAATTCACGCCTAACGAAGAGGGTAAAGGATTTGAATTCGAAGATGCCATTGTTGGTGGTGTTGTTCCGCGTGAATACATTCCATCTGTTGAACAAGGTGTTAAAGAATCAATGGAAAACGGTGTCCTTGCCGGTTATCCATTAATTGACCTGAAAGCTAAGTTATACGATGGTAGTTATCACGAAGTCGATTCTAGTGAAGCAGCCTTCAAAGTTGCCGCATCATTAGCTCTACGTAATGCTGCTAAAACGGCTGCCCCAGTTATCTTGGAACCAATCATGAAGGTTGATATTCTTGTACCTGAAGAGTACATGGGTGATATCATGGGTCAAGTAACTGCTCGTCGTGGACGTGTTGATGGTATGGAAGCACGTGGCAATGCACAAATGATTCATTCATTCGTGCCACTGGCAGAGATGTTCGGTTATGCCACTACTCTTCGTTCTGCATCACAAGGTCGCGGTACCTTTACAATGACCTTTGATCACTACGAAGCAGTGCCGAAGTCAATTCAAGCTGAAATCATTAAGAAAAACGGTGGCACACCAGCTGCTGAATAGTCTTAAAAAAGTCGTTGCATTTTTGCAACGATTTTTTGATACATAATATTATAGAAGAAAAAATATTTCTCACGAGTTGATAGCAGGTATTTGTCGCGTTGAAAAGGAGAAATTTAAAAAACATCTCGATAATCCTTGTCAAGCCGCGTTTTATTTAGTATTATAGATAGGTGCTGAATTTCAGGGGGGGATAACCCTGCCCTGAATTTGCATAGCAAAGCGATGATGTGAAAGGTTGCGGCACGCCCGGCCGCTTTGCCACGGGGCGTGGCGGTAATTTTCACGGAGTTAGTCTTATTTTTAAAATAGACGTAAGGAGGGAATCCAATGGCAAAACAAAAAATTCGTATCCGTTTGAAGGCTTACGAACACCGCATTCTTGATCAATCTGCAGAAAAGATTGTTGAAACTGCAAAACGTACAGGTGCAGAAATTTCTGGTCCTATTCCGTTACCAACGGAACGTACGATTTACACGGTGCTTCGTTCACCACATAAGTTTAAGAAGTCGCGTGAACAATTTGAAATGCGCACGCACAAACGGTTAATCGATATTGTTAACCCAACACCTAAGACGGTCGACTCATTAATGAAGTTAGACCTGCCTTCTGGTGTGGATATCGAAATCAAATTATAATTCTAGATTCAAGACAATAAATTACATTATATCGGAGGTGTACTCATGACCACAAAAGGAATCTTAGGTAAAAAAGTCGGGATGACGCAGGTCTTCACTGATAACGGCGAATTGATCCCAGTAACTGTAATTGAAACCACTCCTAACGTTGTATTACAAGTTAAGACGGTTGAAAACGACGGCTACAATGCAATTCAATTAGGCTATGAAGATAAGCGCGATGTTTTAAGTAACAAACCCGAAAAAGGTCATGTAGCAAAAGCAAACACGACTCCTAAGCGCTTCATTCATGAAATCAGAGATGTTGAGCTGGGAGATTACAAAGTAGCAGATGAAGTTAAGGCAGACATCTTTGATGCCGGTGAATATGTTGATGTCACTGGTACAACAAAGGGTCATGGTTACCAAGGCAACGTTCATAAAGATGGTCAAAGCCGTGGACCAGAAAGTCACGGTTCTCGTTACCATCGTCGTCCAGGTTCATTAGGTGCAATTATCAACCGGGTCTTTAAAGGTAAGCCATTACCAGGCCGGATGGGTAACAACACGCGGACGATTCAAAACTTAAAAGTTGTTCGCGCAGACGTTGAAAACAATGTTTTATTGATCAGCGGGAATGTTCCTGGTGCCAACAAATCATTCGTTGAAATTAAGAGTGCCGTTCGCGCACCTAAGAAATAAGAAAGGAGGAAACGTAAATGACTAGTGTTACATTATTTAAGCAAGACGGCAGTCAAAATGGTGATGTCACTTTAAACGATGCTATTTTTGGAATCGAACCAAATGATCACGTCGTTTTCGATACTGTTTTAATGCAACGTGCTTCACAACGTCAGGGAACACATGCGGTTAAGAACCGTAGCGCTGTTCGTGGCGGTGGCAAGAAGCCTTGGCGTCAAAAGGGTACCGGTCGTGCTCGTCAAGGTTCAACTCGTTCGCCACAATGGGTTGGCGGTGGAACTGTATTTGGTCCGACCCCACGCTCATATGCCTATCACCTTCCAAAGAAGGTTACTCGCTTAGCATTGAAGTCAGTCCTTTCTCAGAAGGTCGCTGACGGTTCATTAGTAGTTGTTGATGCTTTCAAATTTGATCAACCAAAGACTAAGGAATTTGCTCAATCATTGGCTAGTTTGAACGTTTCAACAAAGACTTTAGTGGTTCTTGAGGAAGACAATAACAATGCAGAATTGGCAGCACGTAACTTAGCTAACGTTAAGGTTATCAATGCCAAGGGTATCAACGTATTAGATGTCATCAATAGTGACAAACTTGTGTTGACCCAAGCTGCTCTTTCTCAAATCGAGGAGGTGCTCGCATAATGGAAGCACGCGATATTATTTTACGCCCAGTCATTACAGAGGCATCTACTGCTTTGTTTGACGATAAGCGTTATACCTTTGATGTTGACGTACGCGCTACGAAAACACAAGTTAAAAAAGCAATTGAAGAGATTTTCGATGTTAAAGTTGTTAAAGTTAACATTATGAATCTCAAAGGTAAGTTGAAGCGACAAGGACGTTACGAAGGCTATACTAAGAAGCGTCGTAAAGCGATTGTCACGCTTTCAGCTGACTCAGAAGAAATTAAGTTATTCAGTGAAGAATAACCATCATTAATGTAGGAGGGAATCAACGTGGCGATTAAAGTATATAAACCAACCAGTAATGGTCGGCGCAATATGACTAGCCTTGACTACAGTCAAGTAATTACGAAGTCAAAGCCTGAAAAGTCATTACTAGAATCAAAGAGTCACACCGCTGGCCGTAATAACTACGGTCACAAAACAGTTCGTCATCGTGGCGGCGGTAATAAGACTCAGTACCGGATCATTGACTTCAAGCGTAATAAAGATAATGTCTCTGCCACAGTTAAAGGGATTGAATATGATCCAAACCGGACAGCTAACATTGCCTTACTTGTGTACACTGACGGAACTAAGGCTTACATCTTAGCACCTAAGGGACTTAAGGTTGGCGATCAAGTTCAATCAGGACCCGATGCTGATATCAAAGTTGGTAATGCATTACCATTACAAAACATTCCAATTGGGACTACAATTCACAATATTGAATTAAAGCCTGGTAAGGGTGGCCAATTAGTTCGTTCAGCTGGTGCTGGTGCTCAATTACTTGGTAAAGAGGGCAAGTACGCCATGGTCCGTTTAACTTCTGGTGAAGTTCGGATGGTATTAGGCGTTAACCGTGCAACCATTGGTATCGTTGGTAACGAAGAACACGAATTAATCAACGTCGGTAAAGCAGGACGTAACCGTTGGGTTGGCAAGCGGCCACAATCTCGTGGTTCAGTAATGAACCCTAACGATCACCCACATGGTGGTGGTGAAGGTAAAGCACCTATCGGTCGTCCATCACCATTATCACCATGGGGTAAGAAGACTATTGGTAAGAAGACACGTTCTACTAAAGCTCGTTCAAACAAGTTTATTGTTCGTCGTAAAGGTAGAAAGTAATAAACTTATTGCGTAATTAATCTCACTCATAAGGAGGGTAATCTAATGGGTCGTAGTTTAAAAAAGGGACCATTTGCTGATGAACATCTGCTGAAAAAGATTGATGCTCAAAAGGATCAAGATAAGAAGTCTGTTATCAAGACTTGGTCACGTCGTTCAACGATTTTTCCTAGCTTTATTGGCTACACGATCGCTGTTTACGATGGTCGAAAGAACGTTCCAGTTTACATTCAAGAAGACATGGTAGGTCACAAGTTAGGTGAATTTGTGCCTACTCGGACCTTCCATGGCCATTCAACTGATGATAAGAAGACGGCAAAATAATAAGGAGGATTAGCTAATGGCTGAACAAGTTACATCAGCAAAGGCAACTGCGAAGACTGTTCGTGTTGCTGCGCGTAAGGTCCGCCTTGTCATTGATCTTATCAGGGGCAAGAGCGTGGCCGAAGCGATTGCTATTTTGAAGTTTACCCCTCGTGGTGCTTCACCAATCGTTGAAAAAGTTTTAATGTCAGCAGTAGCAAACGCTGAAAACAACTTTGACTTGGATCGCTCTGATTTGGTTGTCAGCGAAGCTTTTGTTAACGAAGGACCAACCCTTAAGCGGTTCCGTCCCCGTGCTAAAGGCTCTGCTTCGCCAATCAACAAGCGAACTAGTCACATTACTGTAGTTGTATCTGAAAAGTAGGAGGGATAAAGCGTGGGTCAAAAGATTAATCCAACCGGATTACGTGTCGGAATTATTCGCGACTGGGAAGCAAAGTGGTATGCTGAAAAAGACTTTGCTGCTTACCTTGGCGAAGACCTGAAAATCCGTAAATATATCGAAAAACGCCTTGCAGACGCCTCAGTCTCAACAGTTGAAATTGAACGTGCCGCTAATCGCGTCAACATTTCAATTCATACTGCTAAGCCTGGTATGGTTATTGGTAAAGGTGGTTCAGAAGTTGAGAATCTCCGTAAGGAGTTAAACAACTTAACTGGCAAGCGTGTCCACATCAATATCATCGAAATCAAAAAGCCTGATTTGGATGCTAAGTTGGTTGGCGAAAACATTGCACGTCAACTTGAAGGCCGTGTTGCTTTCCGTCGTGCAATGCGTCAATCAATGCAACGGACAATGCGTTCTGGTGCTAAGGGTATTAAAACCCAAGTTGCCGGGCGCTTGAATGGTGCCGATATGTCTCGTGTAGAAACGTATTCAGATGGTACGGTTCCATTGCATACATTACGTGCAGACATTGATTATTCATGGGTAGAAGCACACACAACCTATGGTTCATTGGGTGTTAAGACTTGGATCTATCGTGGTGAAATTTTACCTGACAAGCCTAACGCTAACAAAAATACTGAGCAAGGAGGGAAATAACATGCTAGTACCAAAGCGAGTAAAGCACCGTCGTGAACACCGTGGTAAGTTACGCGGTACAGCAAAAGGCGGTAAGTCAGTTGCTTTCGGTGATTATGGTTTGCAAGCTCTAGATTCAAGCTGGATCTCAAACCGTCAGATTGAGGCAGCTCGTGTTGCCATGACGCGTTATATGAAGCGTGGTGGTAAAGTTTGGATCAAGATTTTCCCTCACAAATCCTACACTGAAAAAGGTGTTGGTGTTCGTATGGGTAATGGTAAAGGTGCACCTGCAGGTTGGGTCGCACCAGTTAAACGCGAAAAGGTACTGTTCGAAGTTGGTGGCGTTTCAGAAGAAGTTGCTCATGAAGCTTTACGTTTAGCAGCTATGAAACTACCAATCCGGACAAAGGTTATCCCTCGCGAGGAAGTAGGTGGCGAATCAAATGAAGGCTAAAGAAATTAAAGAATTAACCACTGCTGAAATGCTTGAAAAAGAAAAAAGCTACAAGGACGAATTATTCAACCTTCGTTTTCAATTGGCTACTGGCCAACTGGAAAACACTGCTCGTTTGAAGCAGGTTCGTAAGGATATTGCACGGATCAAAACCGTGCTTCGTCAACAAGAATTAAATAAGTAAGAATACGATAAAGGAGGAATAATTAATGGCTGAAGAACGTAATGCTCGTAAGACGTATCGCGGTCGTGTGACATCTGACAAGATGGATAAAACAATCACGGTTTCGGTTGAAACTTACAAGAACCATCCAGTTTATGGTAAACGGATCAAGTACACTAAAAAGTACAAAGCACATGACGAAAACAATGAAGCTAAAATTGGCGATATTGTGGAAATTATGGAAACTCGTCCGTTATCTAAGACTGTCCGTTTCAGACTGCTTAACGTTGTCGAAAAGGCAGTTACTCTCTAGATTCGACATTTATCGTATTCGGTTTACTTAGAAGTGAAAGGAGGACACTAACGTGATCCAACAAGAATCTCGTTTAAAAGTCGCTGATAACTCTGGTGCCCGGGAAATTTTAACTATTAAAGTACTGGGTGGCTCAAAGCGACGTTATGCAAGTATTGGTGACGTCATTGTTGCTACTGTTAAACAAGCAACACCAGGTGGCGTTGTCAAAAAGGGCGACGTTGTTAAGGCAGTTATCGTTCGTACTACTTCTCGTGTACGTCGTACCGATGGCTCATACATCAAGTTTGATGAAAATGCTGCGGTATTAATCCGTGATGACAAGAGTCCACAAGGTACTCGTATTTTCGGACCAGTTGCGCGTGAGTTACGTGACAATGATTATATGAAGATTGTTTCTCTTGCACCAGAAGTGCTTTAATCGTTCGAAAATAAGGAGGTGCCAAACAGGATGTTCATTAAAACTGGTGATAAAGTTCGTGTGATCAGCGGTAAGGATAAGGGTAAGGAAGGTACTGTTACTAAAACTCTGAACGCCCAAAACCGCGTCGTTGTTAAAGGTATCAACATGATCAAGAAGCATCAAAAAGCTTCTCAGACTAGCCCTCAGGGCGGCATTATTGATACTGAAGCACCAATCAATGCTTCAAATGTGATGTTGATTGATCCTTCTAACAATGAACCAACCCGTGTTGGTTTCCGCGTTGAAGATGGCAAAAAGGTTCGCTTCGCTAAAAAGAGCGGCGAAACCATCGATAAATAATCTAAGGAAGGAGGACATATTAACTAATGGCTAATCGTTTACAAGAAAAGTATACTAAAGAAATTGTGCCATCAATGATTGAAAAATTTAAGTATTCTTCAATTATGGAAGCACCTAAGATCGATAAGATCGTGTTAAACATGGGTGTTGGTGACGCAACGACTAATGCTAAGAACTTGGATGAAGCAGTTGAAGAATTAGGCTTGATTGCTGGTCAAAAGCCTTTGATCACTAAAGCTAAGAAGTCAATTGCTGGTTTCCGTTTACGTGAAGGTAACGCTATCGGTGCTAAGGTTACACTGCGTGGCCAACGGATGTATGAATTCTTAGACAAGTTAATTAACGTTTCATTACCTCGTGTTCGTGACTTCCATGGTGTTAGTTCTCGTGCCTTTGATGGTCGCGGTAACTACACATTAGGTGTCCGTGAACAATTGATTTTCCCAGAAATTGATTATGATAATGTTAACCGTGTTCGTGGTCTTGACATCGTTATTGTTACGACTGCTGAAACCGATGAAGAATCACGCGAGTTGTTAACACAACTTGGCATGCCATTTACTAAGTAAGGAGGGTATTATTGTGGCTAAAAAATCATTGATTGTTAAGAGTCAGCGTCCAGCTAAGTACTCGACACAGGCGTATACGCGTTGTGAACGTTGTGGTCGTCCACATTCAGTTTATCGCAAATTCCACTTATGCCGGCTTTGCTTACGGGAACTTGCCCACAAGGGTCAAATTCCTGGCATGAGAAAAGCTAGCTGGTAATTCATCACACACCAAAGGAGGATAAACGTTAATGTCTATGACTGACCCAATTGCAGACTTCTTAACACGGATCCGTAATGCCAACATGGTATACCACGAATCGTTAGAAGTACCTGCATCAAAGATGAAGCGCGATATTGCTGAAATCTTGAAGCGTGAAGGCTTCATTCGTGACGTTGAATACATTGATGATAACAAACAAGGTATCATTCGTGTATTTTTGAAATACGGTCGCGACAAGCAACGCGTTATTTCAGGTTTAAAGCGTATCTCAAAACCAGGTTTGCGTACCTACGTAAAATCTGATGCAGTTCCAAAGGTTTTAAACGGTCTAGGAATTGCTATCATCTCAACATCTGAAGGTGTTGTGACTGACAAAGAAGCACGTGCAAAGAAAATCGGTGGCGAAGTTCTCGCCTACGTTTGGTAATTATTTAAAAAGTAAGGAGGTGCCTATCAAATGAGTCGTATTGGTTATAAGTCTGTTACTATTCCAGATGGCGTTGATGTTAAACGCGACGGTGATGATGTTACGGTCAAAGGTCCCAAGGGAACTATTACTCGTACATTTTCACCAATCATCACCATGCAAGTTGCTGACGGAGAAGTGAAATTCGATCGGCCAGACAACAACAACAAAACTCGGGCCCTACACGGAACTACCCGTGCTAACTTCAACAATATGGTTGAAGGGGTCACTAACGGTTTCTCTAAGACTTTGAAGCTCGTTGGTGTTGGTTATCGTGCCCAATTAAAGGGTAAATTGATTTTGAGTGTTGGTTATTCTAACCCAGTTGAAATGGAAGTCCCTTCCACATTGAAGTTAGAGGTCCCCGATAACAACACAATCATCATTAGCGGAATCAGTAAGCAAGAAGTCGGTGACTTCGCAGCTGAGATCCGTGCCGTTCGTTCACCAGAACCTTATAAGGGTAAGGGTATTCGTTACGAAAACGAACATATCCTGCTTAAGGAAGGTAAAACTGGTAAGTAATGCTGCATAAGCATTTAACAAATAAATTTAAGAGGTGACTATTTTGATTTCGAAACCAGATAAGAATAAGACACGTCAAAAGCGTCATATGCGTGTCCGGAACAAGATTTCTGGTACTGCAGAGCGCCCACGCTTAAATGTTTTCCGTTCAAACAAAAACATCTACGCTCAAGTAATTGATGACGTAGCGGGTGTGACGCTGGTCAGTGCCTCGACATTAGATAGCGAAGTAGCTGCAGGTAACAAGACGGAACAAGCTCAAGCTGTTGGTAAGCTTGTTGCTGACCGCGCTACTGCTAAAAAGATTACTGAAGTTGTTTTTGATCGTGGTGGCTATTTATACCATGGACGTGTACAGGCTTTAGCTGAAGCAGCACGTGAAAACGGCTTACATTTCTAAAAAGGAGGAATAACCACTAATGGCTAATTTTATTGATCCTGAAAAACTGGATCTCGAAGACAATGTTGTTGCGATCAACCGAATTACAAAAGTTGTTAAAGGTGGACGCCGTTTACGTTTTGCAGCTCTAGTTGTCGTTGGCGACCACAACGGTCACGTTGGCTTCGGTACTGGTAAAGCGCAAGAGGTTCCAGAAGCTATTCGTAAAGCTGTTGAAGACGGCCGTAAGAACTTAATTCAAGTACCGATTGTTGGGACAACTATTCCACATGAAGTTATCGGTAACTACGGTGGTGGTCAGATTCTTCTGAAGCCTGCTGCTGAAGGTTCTGGTGTTACCGCTGGTGGTGCTGTACGTGCCGTTATGGAACTTGCAGGTGTTGCCGATGTCACAAGTAAGCGTCTCGGTTCTGATACACCTATCAACGCAATTCGGGCAACGTTTGAGGGATTAAAACGACTCAAGCGTGCTGAAGAGGTTGCTGATTTACGTGGTGTTTCAGTTCAACACTTAGCTGAATAGGAGGATCTCAACATGGCTGATTTAAAAGTAACTTTGATTCACAGTGCTGCTCATCGTCTTCCTAAACAACGTAAGATTGTTGAAGCTCTTGGCTTGAAGAAAGTTAATAGCTCTGTTGTTCGTCCAGACAACGCAGCGACTCGTGGTGCTTTATTTCAAATTGCACACTTGATCAAAGTTGAAGAAGTAAAGTAATTAATACTAAATAAGGAGGTGCCTTAATTCATGAAGTTGAACGAATTACAACCATCTGAAGGATCACGATTTACACGTTCGCGTAAGGGTCGTGGCCGTTCTGCTGGTAACGGTAAGACATCAGGTCGTGGCCAAAAGGGTCAAAAGGCTCGTGGCAATACGCGTCTTGGTTTCGAAGGTGGCCAAATGCCACTGTATCGTCGAATTCCTAAACGTGGATTCACAAACATTAACCGTAAGGAATATGCATTAGTTAATCTTTCTACGCTTAATGAGCGTTTTGAAGACGGTGCTGAAGTGACACCAGTGGCTCTGGTTGAGGCTGGTATCGTTAAGAACGAAAAAGATGGTATTAAAATTTTAGGTAATGGCGAAATTTCAAAGAAGCTCACGGTTAAAGCACAGAAGTTTTCTGCTAGTGCTAGCGCCGCTATTGAAGCTGCAGGCGGTAAAACTGAGGTGATTTAATGCTTTCGACCATGAAAAACGCGTTTAAGGTTAAAGATATTCGCAATAAGATCTTCTTTACACTGATGGTTTTGGTTGTCTTCAGACTTGGTTCTTACATTACAGTGCCAGGTGTTAATGCGAAGGCATTACAAAGCGTTGCGTCTTCTGGATTGGTTAGCATTTTAAACATGTTCAGTGGTGGTGGACTGACGAACTACTCCATCTTTGCGATGGGTGTTTCACCATACATCACAGCACAAATTGTGATCCAACTTCTACAGATGGATATCGTTCCTCGATATGTAGAATGGAGTAAGCAAGGGGAAGTTGGTCGTAGAAAGTTAAATCAACATACGCGTTACTTAACAATTATTCTGGCGTTTGTCCAATCAATTGGGATTACAGCGGGTTTTAATACGTTAAGTAGTTTGAATTTGGTTCAAAACCCTGGAATTAAAACTTACGCAATGATTGGTTTGATTTTGACTGGTGGAACTATGTTAACCACCTGGATGGGTGATATGATCACTGACCATGGACTGGGTAATGGAGTTTCCATGATTATCTTTGCTGGTATCATTGCAAGAATGCCAACTGGGTTACAAGAGTTATATCAAAATTATTTGCAGGACTTAACAGCTTCTAACTGGTGGGAAGGTGTACTGATCGTTCTATTGGTGTTAGTAATTGTATTGATCATCGTTACCTTTGTAACGTGGGTTCAACAAGCTGACCGTAAAATTCCGATTCAGTATACTCGCCGTGTTTCTGGAGATCCTGATAGCAGTTATCTGCCTTTGAAGGTTAACGTCGCCGGTGTTATTCCTGTTATTTTCGCAAGTTCATTTATTGCCACGCCTCAAACCATCTTAATGGCGTTCGCGAATAATCACTCAGAGGATACTTGGTATCAAGTATTGACCAATATCTTCAACATGCAATCAACAGGCGGAACGATTTTATATACCATATTGATTGTTCTGTTTACTTTCTTCTATGCGTTTGTTCAGGTTAACCCTCAAAAGTTGTCTGAGAACTTACAGAAGCAGGGAAGTTATATTCCTGGTGTCTGGCCTGGTCATGAAACTCAAGTCTACGTCTCCAATTTATTGATGCGCTTGAGTACGGTCGGGGCTTTGTTCTTAGGGTTGGTTGCTCTGATTCCGCTAGTTGCTCAAAACGTTTGGAATCTTGATGAATCTATTGGACTTGGTGGTACTAGTTTACTTATTGTTGTTGGTGTTGCTATTCAAACGATTCAACAGATTGAAGGGCTTATGATGAAGCGAACTTACGTTGGCTTTATCCAAGATACCCGCCCAACTGAATGAGATGAGTAATGGTGTGGTGACCTTGTTCAGCACACCATCTTGTCATTGAGAGTTCTGCTAGGAGGAAATAAGATGTCAATGAATTTAATTTTAATGGGTTTGCCTGGTGCTGGTAAGGGTACCCAAGCACAGAAGATTGTCGGTGATTTTGATATTCAGCATATTTCAACAGGTGACATTTTCCGTGAGGCCATGAAAAATGAAACCGAGATGGGATTAGCGGCTAAGAAATTTATCGACAAAGGGGAATTAGTTCCTGATGAAGTTACCAATGGAATCGTAAAAGAGCGTCTTGCTCAAGACGATGTCAAAGATGGCTACATGTTAGACGGTTACCCTAGAACCATTGATCAAGCCGAGGCATTAGATCAGTTTGGCGCGGAACTTGGGCGCAATATTGATGCTGTTATCAACATTCATGTTGAACCCAGTGTTTTGATTGAAAGGTTATCAGGCCGATATATTTGTCGAACATGCGGTGCTACCTATCACAAAGTTTACAATCCAACTAAGGTTCCAGGAACCTGTGATGTTTGTGGTGGTCATGACTTTTATCAACGTGAAGATGATAAACCAGAAACGGTTAAGAATCGATTAGATGTCAACTTGAAGATGAACACGCCGCTTGTTGATTTTTATCAAAAGAAAGGTCTTCTTCATACAGTTGATGGAGACCGGGATATCAATGAGGTTTACCGTGACATCAAAGATCTTCTCAGTCAATTGGCGTAAGGTCCTTCGTCGCGTGGAATTCCTTGCTTCAAAGGTGATGGTGTGGTAAACTAACTCAGGTTAGCCTCATTTATGATTGGGGCAGTCCGGGCACTATTTAATCATAGTTATAAATCACTCAAGGGGGTACATTCGTGGCAAAAGACGTCATCGAAGTCGAAGGTAAAGTCACTGAAACATTACCAAACGCGATGTTTCGGGTAGAACTTGAAAACGGTCATGAAATTTTAGCACACGTTTCTGGGAAAATTCGGATGCATTATATCCGTATCTTACCAGGAGACCGAGTTACTGTTGAAATGTCACCGTATGATTTGACCAAGGGCCGGATCACTTACCGGTTTAAGTAATCGGCCATTTGGTTTGTAATAGACAATAGGAGGTTTAGATTCTCATGAAAGTACGACCATCTGTTAAAAAAATGTGCGATCATTGCAAAATTATTAAGCGTAAGGGTCGAGTAATGGTTATTTGCTCAGCAAACCCTAAGCATAAGCAACGTCAAGGTAAATAATTCACTATATAGGAGGTGCCGTGTAAATGGCTCGTATTGCTGGAGTTGACTTGCCCCGTGACAAGCGTATTGTCATTGGCTTAACTTACATTTTTGGTATTGGCAACAGTACTGCTGAAAAAATCATTGAAGAAACTGGCGTATCACCAGACGTTCGCGTTCGTGATCTCAGTCCTGATGATGAAGATAAGATTCGTGCAGCCGTCGACAATTATCAAGTTGAAGGTGATTTGCGTCGTGAAGTCAGCATGAACATCAAGCGTCTTCAAGAAATTGGCTCATACCGTGGTATGCGTCACCGTCGTGGTTTACCTGTTCGCGGTCAACACACGAAGAATAACGCCCGCACTCGTAAGGGTAAAGCTACTACGATTGCAGGACGTAAGAAATAATTATCTCAAAGGAGGTTATGACGTTTTATGGCAACTAGAAAAACTTCGCGTAAACGACGCGTAAAGAAGAATATTGAGTCCGGTGTTGCTCACATTCATTCTACATTTAATAACACACTGGTCATGATTACTGACATGCAAGGAAACGCAATTGCTTGGTCATCTGCCGGTTCATTAGGCTTTAAGGGCAGTCGTAAATCAACTCCGTTTGCTGCACAAATGGCTGCTGAAGCTGCTGCTAAGGGTTCAATGGAACATGGTATGAAGACTGTAGAAGTTGCTGTTAAGGGTCCAGGTTCGGGTCGTGAAGCTGCTATCCGTGCTTTACAAGCTACTGGTCTTGAAGTAACTGCCATTCGGGACGTAACTCCAGTTCCTCACAATGGTTCTCGTCCTCCGAAGCGCCGTCGAGTATAGTGTACTATCCCGTTTTAGTGGACATACAACTACATGATGGGACTTATTTAAATGGCTCAACGCGTTTTGAAAGGGGTAAAAGATAAGAATGATCGAATTCGAAAAGCCTAACATTCACAAAATTGAAGAAAGCGACGATTATGGCAAATTTGTCGTTGAACCGCTCGAACGGGGTTATGGGACCACGTTGGGGAATTCTTTAAGACGGATTCTGCTTTCATCGCTACCTGGAGCTGCTGTCACAAGTATTCAAATTGACGGCGTTTTGCACGAGTTTTCTACTATTGAAGGTGTCGTGGAAGATGTGACTCAAATCATTTTGAATACTAAGAAGATTTCACTTAAGCTTGAGGGCCCAGACGATGAGATCGAATCAATGGAAATTGACGTCAAGGGACCTGCTCAAGTAACTGCTGGTGACATTACTGCTGACAGTGATGTAACAGTTCTCAATCCTGATCTTTATATTGCAACCGTTGCAGAAGGAGCTACTTTCCATATGCGGATGACTGCAAATAAGGGTCGTGGCTATGTTTCTGCTGATAGAAATAAAGCTAAGGAAGATATGCCAATTGGCGTTTTGCCTATTGACTCTATTTATACCCCAATCGAACGTGTTAACTATCAAGTTGAAAACACGCGAGTTGGTCAAAGAGACGACTATGATAAACTAACTATGGATGTTTGGACTGATAGTTCGATTACACCAAGTGAGTCCATCAGTCTCGCTGCCAAAATTTTAACGGAGCACTTGGCAATGTTTGTTGATTTAACAGACGAAGCTAAGAACGCCGAAATTATGGTAGAAAAAGAAGAGACCCACAAGGAAAAGATGCTTGAAATGACCATTGAAGAACTTGATTTATCAGTTCGGTCATACAACTGTCTCAAACGAGCTGGGATCAACACTGTTCAAGAGTTGACTAATAAGACCGAAGCCGACATGATGAAGGTTCGTAACTTAGGCCGGAAGTCACTGGAAGAAGTCAAAGCAAAGCTCAACGATCTTGGGTTATCACTTCGTAAAGAAGATTAATTTTAAAAAGGAGGGTATCCAGTAATGAGTTACCGTAAATTGCAACGAACAAGTTCACAACGTCGGGCTTTACTGCGGGATCTGACCACTGAATTATTAATTCACGGTCAAATTAAGACCACCGAAGCCCGTGCCAAAGAAGTACGTTCTACTACTGACAAGATGATCAGCTTAGGTAAGCGTGGGGATTTACACGCTCGTCGTCAGGCTGCTTCGTTCCTTCGTGACGTAGTTGCCGACGTTAAGGAAGATGGCGATGACATCCAGATCACAACTGCACTGCAAAAATTATTCAGTGAAGTTGCGCCTAAGTATTCTGACCGAAATGGTGGCTATACTCGTATTTTAAGAACCATGCCCCGTCGTGGTGATGGTGCACAAATGGTTATTTTGCAACTTGTTGACTAGTTTTAATCAGTAATCGTGATCAGCTCTGTTGCTGATCGCAATAGAATCACACCAGGTTTATGGCATAAAGCGTTATGATGATGAAGAGATTCAAGTCTAGCTTGAATGCGGGTCATCCGTGCGCCATTTACTTGGTAGTGATTTTTTTGTGTCTGTATTTTTCTACGATAATTGTCATTGAACGTTACTTGGATAATTATGGTTACACAAAAAGGCCTCGAAAATTTATTGTCGAGGCCTTTTGAAGTACATATTAATTTTTAATCATGATAGATTGAACGCGGGATACCATAACGAGAGCGTCCCCAAGTTCTTTGTAGCCACGGTACAAACCAGAAGTCCAATCCGAAACTCCTGCCTGACCCATTCAAGAGGGCGAATGCGACAAAGAGTATCCAAACCGCTGACCAAGTGTGAATGAAGAATAGGAACCCTAAAATAACCAGGAAGTTTGCACACCAACTGGCGAGTCCAAAGAAGATCAGAATTCCTAATACCAATTCGATCGTGCCAATAGTTGGCGAAACGGTTGAGAGCCATCCGGCGGTGCCACCCATATTGCTCATGCCATCCATAAACAGTGCAATACCGAAGAAGAGACGGAGTGGCAATGACCATAAAACGTTACCATTTCGTGCAGTGTTGGCGCCGAATACAGTCCGATTATTAGCAACCCGGAAGAATTCATCCATTGTGTATTTCCACATTGCATAACCTGAGTGAATTTTTGCAAAGTACATATAGTTGGAAGCGTGTTTCATGCAGGTCGCAATCCAGCCACGGATTCGTTTACCACCAAAGACTTGTGCAATACCATAACGAGCACCAAACGAAACGGTGAAGCCCATATTTTTATCTGTGAAGGCTGTGTAGTTTGACGTTCCATTAATGTCTTCAGTAATGTTTTGAGAGGTGACCACTGCTTCATTTTCAGCCTCCTGTGCTGTTTGGGGAACAGCGCGCTCTGCACCTTCCTCGGTTGCGTTGGCATTATCACCAGCTACATAGATACTTTTATCTTCAAAGCCCTTTGCCTGGAGATAAGTATTCGTAACCAGTCGACCGCCTCGACCAGCTTCAATACCAAATTCATCAGCAGTGTGATTAGTCTTGACACCAGCTGTCCAGATCAATGTTTGTGTTGAGATTGGATCCTGTTCTTTGATCTCAACGGAATCTACATTAACCTTAGTAATCTGTGAGTTCTTCCGAATTTCGACATTATTTTTCTTGAAGTAGCTTTCAGCATGAGCTGCATTTGTACGGTCCAGCATGTTAATAATCGTTGGTGCGGCTTCGACCAAAATTACTTTGATCTCGTTAGGATCAACTCGGTTTTCCTTTGCTAAAACTTTACGGTAGTCAATTAATTCGCCGACCGTTTCAGCGCCGGTAAATCCAGACCCGCACACAACCAAGGTCAGCATTGCTTGGCGTTTTTGAGGATCACGTTCAACGGCGCCACGGCGAATAACATCACTGATGTGGTCACGCAAAGCAATGGCATCCTCCATTGACCAGAGTGTGTAGCTGTTTTCTTTTACCCCCGGAGTGCCAAAATCATTTGGTTCACCACCCATACTGATCAGTAAACTGTCGAATGGATAAGTTCCATTTTCACCGATCACCGTTTTATTATCCTTATCGATCTGGGAAACGGTATCAGTCACTAACTTGACGTTCTTCGTGTGATTGAATAAGTGCTGTAAATCATATTGAATAGCATCTGGTTGAACTCGTTCAGTTGCAACCTCATGAAGTTGAGTCAAGTATGTGAAATATGAGTGACGATCGATCAATGTGATCGTCACATCAGAATTAGATTTAAATCGTTTAGCGAGTTTTTTGGTGGCAAGAATCCCCGCAAATCCCGCTCCAACGACAACGATATTCTTTGACATTAATATACCTCCTAAAAAATTAAATTATGAAAGCGTTCTCCCACCTCTTTAATTATAGGCTAGATAACTGAGCATGCCAAACGATAAACCATAAATATGACAAAAATCTAATCTGTAATTACCTATCGCAGGTCTAGATTTGTTATAATGATGAACGAATTTACTAGAGACGGAGAATTTAAATGGCCATTATCCAAGTACAAAATTTAAATTATCAATATCCAAATACTGATTCAAAAGCAATCAATGATGTCAGTTTTGAGATCCAGGAAGGCGACTGGGTCGCAATCGTTGGCCATAACGGCAGTGATAAAAGTACTCTAGCTAAGCTACTGATCGGGTTAATGAGTGCTGATTCCGGGGATATTATAATTGACGGTCAGAAACTGACATCTGAGAGTGTCTGGCAAATTCGTGAAAAAATCGGCATGGTCTTTCAAAATCCGGACAATCAGTTTGTCGGGGCCACTGTTGCTGACGACGTGGCATTTGGAATGGAAAATCGACAGGTCGATCGGGCAACGATGGAGGCCAGAGTTGATGAAGCGCTTAAACAAGTTGACATGTCAGCCTATAAAGACCGTGAACCAGCTAATTTATCGGGTGGTCAAAAACAGCGGGTGGCGTTGGCTGGCGTGATTGCTGTAGCCCCCAAAATTTTGATTATGGATGAAGCGAATAGTATGCTGGATCCACGTGGACGACAAGAGATTTTGGAAACAATCAAACGGCTGAAAGACGACTTGCAGTTAACAGTTTTATCCATCACTCATGACATCGATGAGGCAGCTAATGCAGATCGTATTCTGGTGATCGATGACGGTCGGTTCGTTGATGAAGCGGATCCGTCGGGCATTTTTAGTCACGGTGAACAGTTGATTGAAATGGGATTGGATGTTCCATTTTCTGAAAAGCTCAAACAGGCACTGGCTAAACGAAACGTTGCTGTTCCCCAGACATACTTCAACGAAGGGAGCCTTGTAGATTGGCTACAGACATCACGTTTGAACAAGTAAACTACTGGTATCAATCCGGTACACCGTTTGCGGTTCAGGCTTTAAAAGACATTAATTTAGCCATTCAACCAGGCTCGTTCACAGCTGTCATTGGGCAAACTGGCAGTGGTAAATCGACGTTGATCCAACACTTGAATGCGCTGCTTAAGCCGACTAGTGGGCAGGTGAAGGTTGGTGAACAAATAATTGATCACGAAACGAAGAATAAACATCTTAAGCCTTTACGTAAAAAGGTTGGCATCGTTTTTCAGTTTCCAGAAAATCAATTGTTTGAGGAAACCGTTATTAAAGATATTGCTTTTGGACCACAGAACTTTGGTATGGATGAGGCCCAGGCCACGAAACTAGCAGGACAAATTGCGGGATTAGTTGGTCTGGATGCATCTTTGCTAAATCGTTCGCCGTTTGATTTATCCGGCGGGCAAATGCGCCGGGTCGCAATCGCTGGCGTTTTAGCATTGGAACCAGAAGTACTGGTACTTGATGAACCGACAGCTGGTTTGGATCCTCGTGGCCGTCTCGACGTGATGAACTTGGTGACTAAACTACAACGGCAACAACATTTGACAATCGTCCTAATTACCCACCAAATGGATGACGTTGCTAACTACGCTGATCAGGTACTCGTTATGGCCAACGGTGAACTTGCCAAACAGGGGACACCCAGGGAAATTTTTAGTGATTCTGATTGGCTTACTAGCCATCAGTTAGGGTTACCTTCAGCGACTAAATTTGCGGTTAAACTTGAACAAGTTGGCTTTTCGTTTGATCCAATGCCCCTCACTGAAGATGAGTTGGCTGATCAATTGGCTCCTCAGCTATCAAAAGGGGGAAGCGACCATGGATAAATTTATGTTCGGCCGTTTCATTCCGGGCAATTCGTGGGTTCACAGGATGGACCCACGTGCAAAACTGGTTTTATGTTTTTTGTATATTGCAGTGGTTTTCTTTGCAAATGATTTTTGGACTTATTTAGTCATGACGTTATTATTGCTTGTCTCCGTATTTGCGACCAAAATTCCGCTTGGCGTTTTCATTCGTGGTTTGATGCCACTGTTTTGGCTGATGATCTTTACGGTTTTAATTCAAGTCTTCTTTGGTGTTGGTGGTCATGTTTATTGGCACTGGGGCTGGTTAGTCTTATCGCAAAACGGCATCAATAGCGCTGGCCTAATTTTAATGCGCTTTGTGTTGATCATCTTGATCTCAACCATCTTGACGTTTGCTACTCAACCCTTGGAAATTGCTGATGGCATCGAATCATTGTTAAGCCCGTTACGCAAACTGCATTTCCCAGTCGCAACGCTTGCCTTGATGTTATCGTTAGCATTGCGCTTTGTGCCAACCTTAATGGATGAAGCTGAAAAGATCATGAATGCGCAACGCTCCCGGGGAGTTGACTTTGGAGAAGGTGGCCTTCGACAGCGGATCAAAACGATTGTGCCGATTTTGATTCCCTTGTTTGTGAACGCTTTTAACCGGGCAATTGATATCTCCACTGCGATGGAAGCACGGGGATATCAGGACGGCGAGAATCGGACGAAATATCGGCAGTTAAAGTGGCAGCGCATCGATACAATTTCCTTTGCAGTCTATGCAGTCTGTCTGGGAGGCGTCATTGCGTTGCGCTATCTTAGTTGAGAGGAATAAATGTTTTGAGATATAAAATTACTTTAGCATATGACGGGACCAATTTTGCTGGCTTTCAACGGCAGCCCCACATGCGTACGATTGAAAGTGAACTCACTCGAGTGGTCAATAAAATGGCTAAAAATCCTGATCCGGCAATCGTTATCTATGGTTCAGGACGAACGGATGCTGGCGTCCATGCCTTAGCACAAGTCGTTCATTTTGATATGCCTTTTAATTTGACGGCAGATAATATGCGCCGTGGTCTAAACAGTATGTTGCCAATGGATATGGAAGTGCTTAAGGTTGAAATTGTGAGCCAGGACTTTCATGCCCGTTATGATGTGTCAGGAAAACGCTATCTTTATCGCATGGATCTTGGTGAATTTCGAAATCCCTTTAAACGTAATTACACGGGTCACTGGAAGTTTCCAACGGATGTGGAGAAGATTAATCAAGCTGCCAAAGACTTGATTGGAGAACACGATTTTAGCAGTTTCGTGGCCTCTGGTTCGTCAGCTCGAACTCATTACCGAACTATTTACGAAGCTGGCTGTCGGCTAGACAAAGCTAATAACGAATTAGTGTTTGAGTTTTATGGGAACGGTTTTCTCTACAATCAGGTTCGCATTATGGTAGGGGTACTAGTTGAGATTGGATCTGGTACGCGTCCAGTTGATGATATTCAGCGTCTATATCGTCTGAATGACCGTCGAGCAGCTCGACGGACTGTTCCAGCTAGCGGATTGTATCTCAAGCACGTTTACTATGAGGGCGATGATCCTAAACATCCAACTAAGCTGCCTAAGCGACAACGCTAAACTTGAATTTAACGGTTAGTTATTTGGGAGCCTTATTTTGAGAAAATTCAAGGTCAAATTTCCGTGATCTTGTGAAAACAAATTCTGAAAAGTCTTGACTAAGGGGCCAGAAATTTGTATTATGTTAATTGGTATTGTTTGCCCCACGATAAGCCCCGGAAACTTGTTAACGGATGTCAAACAAACACTGAATTGGAGGAATTTTAATCGTGCGTACAACATATATGGCTAAACCAGGTGACGTGGATCGCAAGTGGTACGTGGTTGATGCAACTGATGTTCCCTTGGGACGTCTTGCTTCAGCTGTCGCAAACATCTTACGTGGAAAGAATAAGCCAACGTTCACCCCAAACGTAGATACTGGTGATCACGTTATCGTGATCAATGCTTCAAAAGTTGCTTTGACGGGTAAGAAGGCTTCACGGAAGATCTATTACCATCATACGAGCCATCCAGGTGGTTTAAAGCAACGCACTGCTGGTGATTTTCGTGCAAAAGATCCAGAAAAGTTGATTGAAACTTCTGTTAAGGGTATGCTTCCTCACACTTCATTAGGTCACAAGATCGGCTTGAAGCTTCATGTTTACGCTGGCGACCAACATGACAATGCTGCTCAAAAGCCTGAAGTTTTGGATATCACTAACCTAATTTAAGGAGGAAATCGAATTGGCTCAAGTACAATATCGCGGCACTGGCCGTCGTAAAAATTCAGTAGCTCGTGTACGTTTAGTACCAGGTACTGGTAAGATCGTTATGAACGATAAAGCAATTGAAGATTACATTCCATTCGCTAACTTGCGTGAAGTGGTTGTTCAACCATTCAATGTTACTGAAACTCTAGGCAACTATGATGTTTTAGCTAACGTTAACGGTGGCGGCTTCTCTGGTCAAGCTGGCGCTGTTCGTCACGGCATTGCCCGCGCCCTGCTTGAAGTAGACCCTGATTTTCGTGGTCCACTAAAGCGTGCCGGTCTTTTGACTCGTGATGCACGTATGAAAGAACGTAAGAAGCCAGGTCTTAAGAAAGCTCGTAAGGCTGGTCAATTCTCAAAGCGTTAATCTACGGATTATCTGCTTTGCAAAGGCTGGTATGCTGGCCTTTATACGAACATTTTTACCAGAAACGGTCATTCCAATATGGGGTGGCCGTTTTTTTCTTACGGCGAATTGTCAAACCAAGTGCAACACTTTATCAAAGAAAACTTCATACGGGCTTCGATAGCCTAAGATCCTTCTAGGTCGCCGATTTAGATCCAGCTGGCATTGGTGGACCTCTTCATTGGAACGCATGCGAATTAACTGATTTCGGGGGAAATAGTCTCGAATCAAACCATTAGTATTTTCGTTTGTGCCACGTTCTTGTGGTGAATAGGGTTTCGGCCAGTAAACTGTGATGGCTAATTCTGCGGCCACTTCTTCCAAATGCAGAAATTCTACGCCATGATCTGGAGTAATCGAATGGACGAATGCTTTAGGAACTGAGCGTAAAAGCGATAATACAGTGTTATTGATAGATACTGCATTCTTGTGTGGTGCTTTACCAATTAGTGAATATCGTGTTTTTCGTTCCACCAATGTTACAAGTACTTCTTCGTTAACTTTCCCAAGTACGGTATCTAGTTCCCAATCGCCAATTCGTGAACGATTATTGATGAACGCTGGTCGTTCGCTAGTAGGAATATAAGGCACGTTTGGTGTTGCATGTTTTCTACTGCCTTTCGGATATTGCCGATGTCCTTTGCGACGCAAATAACGGCGGATACCAGTATCTCCGCGAGAAGTAAATGGTAAGTCTAGATTATATTTCTCAATATCATGATAGATCGTATTAAAACTAATATTGGTGATATGTTCACTTTTCAGACGTGCGACAATTTGTTCTGGTGACCAATGATGATCAAGAATTAAATTGGCAATTTTAGTTCGAAAAGCAGGTGCTTTGGACAAAATACTTGGCTTATGCAAATGCGTTCTAGCAGTTTGATAATTTCCTTGTGCAATACAGGCCTTATATTCACCTGAAAGTCGCCGTAATTCGCGCGAGATCGTACTAGGGCTTCGCTTCAAACGTAAGGCAATATTGCGAATCGTAAGATGATGTGAGCGCAAAACAAGAATACTTTCGCGCTCATCTAGTGTAAGATGATGATAGCTCATGACGAGTACTCCTTTATGTTTTTCTTGGTTGTTAAACATTGTACCCATCATGGGCTTTCTTTTGTTCAATTTGTGTTGCACTTGAAGTGTAAATCTACCAAATTAGTGTTCTTCGGAAAGTATTCGCGAATAAGGCCATTTGTGTTCTTATTGGTACCACGTTGTTACAGCGCGTGTAGATAAAAAAGAACATTTTTGTATGGAAATGAAAGTTGCCCTAATTTTTACATGCCTAAACATGAAAAAGTTAGCAAAAATAAAAGGATAAGAACTGGCCGAAAGGCTTATTTTTTTATCGTCAGAAAGCAAAAAAGGGACAAGCTAACATTTCTCAATGTAGAAATATAGTTTGTCTCCATTCTGAAGCGACTTCAACTGAAGTCGCTTTTTATGTTTTCGTAAATTGGAATGCTAGTAGCTTAGCATATACGGGGATGGAATTGTAAGCATCACTTAGTTTTCACCGTTACTGTGAAAAAGCTATTTATAGAAAACCGTGAACAGGCATCAGGAGGTTCTTACGTCGTTTATGTGAATTAAGTTTAAGTGCATGCGATTTCAAATTGCATCCATATAGTATAAGTATCACCTAAAATGAGTGTTACTTGCCTTCTGAGCTAATGAACAACGTAAAAATTTAAAATAAAATGTAGTAACAAAAATTTTTGTATATTCTATGGAACCGTGAATAATTTATGCTGTCGCTACAGAACGCTATTAATAATGGTCTGAATGTTTTTAAGAATCCAATCATCGGAATAATTACTAGGATTTGCAACAAGTTGTTGCTTTTTCATCAGGTAGTAATCTTCAATACTTTTTGCATTAAGGTTATTTTGCATAAGAAAGTGAGAATCAATGAGTCTTGGAATTGTGAATTCAGTCTCTAGTTCGAATAATTCGGCGTTTTGTTGAGTAAACTCGCCAGACATTGAGCCTTTTTCAAAAACATCTATAATTTTATGACGTCGGATTTTGTTGGCTTGGTCTATTTTGCCAACTAGTGCGGGGTATGCCACTCTCAAATCAGTCATAAATGGTTCGAATTCATAGGTAGCTACGGTTAAGCTCTTGAGGAATATTCGTTGGAATCGTTCCGTATAAGAAGCAGTCACAGGAATTTCGATTTCAGATTCAATATATTTTGTGATCTGATCAACCATGAGTGTCAAGATGGATTCTTTTGAATCGAAATGTTTATAAAATGTTGCTTTTGAAATATGCATCATTGAAGCGATATCGTTGATACGACTCTTCTGGAAACCATTGGTTCGAAAATGAGCCATCAGCGTGTCAGTTAATTCTTGTTTTGAATCATCAGTATCGTAGCGCCCGGTGTCATGATTGACATTTGTCATTGAAATCAGCTCCTCTATATTTAATTGTACATTAGCCAGTGCAATAAGTGAACAAATTATACAAAAAAGTCATTTTTAGTTTACTTGGTATATAATTTGTTGTACACTTATTTTTGTTCAGTGATTTATATTTTGAAAGGGGAGATCTTTTTTGAAGTTTTGGAATGATACTGAGTTAGGTGTTTTTTCAGCATCAAAAGATATTTTTGTATCACCGTTTTACAGTGATGGCAAGACTTTTGGTACACCGACAAGAATTTCTGGTGTCGTAGTTGATGGACATTTCTACATTCGTCCATACAATGGTATGCGCTCAAGCTGGTATCAAGCAGCTGTGACACAACAGGCTGGAAAAATCAGAATTGATGGGAAGGACTATTTGTGCACATTTCATTCAGCTCGTGACGCTGGTGTTAATGATGCGGTCAACAAGATGTATCAAAGTAAGTATGCCTCAAGTCCTTATATGCCTCATATGCTATTAACAAGGGCTGATGGTCCAGTTAAGGCAACGGTTGAAGTGTTACCGCGGGATGGTGAATGAGAGGAGAATTAGCAATGCCAAATAAAAATTATATCGAAAGTAAAGTTGTTATCATCATGGGGGCTTCGAGTGGTATTGGTGAAGCAACTGCTCGGCGATTGGCTAAAGATGGTGCAAAAGTGATTATCTCAGCCCGCAGAGAAGATCGATTAGAAAAATTAGCAGATTCGTTGTCAGCCTATAATGTAAAGTATCAAGTTGGCGATGTGCGAGTATTTGAAGATGTGCAAGCTGTAATCAATACGGCAATGACTGAATATGGAAGAATTGACGTTTTGTATAACAATGCCGGTATCATGCCACTTAACCCGTTATCAAAATTACGTTTAGACGAGTGGCAGGCGATGCTTGATACAAATATTATGGGCGTTTTAAACGGAATTGCCGCAGTTTTACCGATTATGGAAAAGCAAGGTAGTGGTCAAATTTTGGCAACTGATTCTGTGGCTGGACATGTTGTCGAGCAAACTTCTGCGGTATATGCTGGTACGAAATTTGCAGTTCGTGCAATTATGGAAGGACTACGTAAAGAGGAAAAGGATATGGGAATTCGCTCAACTATCATATCACCAGGTTTAGTCGATACTGAACTTTATACGACAGTTGATGATGAAGATACTCAGGCTTATCTCAAGCAGAAGGCAAAGATTGATGGGCTTGGTCTGAATCCCGAAACTGTTGCTAATGCTGTTGCTTATGCTATCAATCAACCTGAAGGGGCAACAGTAACTGAGGTCTTTATTCGTCCAACTAGACAAGAAGGATGATAAATTGATGACAAAAGCAGTTTTACGAATCGTTTCATTTGCATTTGTTTTAACAAATTTTATGGCAGGACTTGATACCAGTATCATTAATACGGCTTTACCGAAAATTGTCAGTGATTTTCATGCCTCTGATCAAATTGGTTTAATTACTGGAATGTATTTATTTGGTGTCGCATGTTCGACAGTCGTTTGGGGAAAATTAGCTGAAAAATATGGTAGCAAACGAGCATTCTTAGCCGCAACCAGTTTATTTACAGCCGCTTCATTAATGGGTGGCCTAGTTAATACAGTTGATTTAGTCATTCTGTCACGGCTACTCATGGGAATTGGTGGTGGTGGCATGATGGCATTACCTTTTATTATCTACGTCGATTTGTATCCTAATCCAAGTGACCGAGCTCGGATTAACGGTGTTATCGCTTCAGTCTATGCCTTTTCAACAATGGTTGGGCCGTTAATTGGTGGCTGGCTAGTGGATTATTTATCCTGGCATTGGGTATTTTTGGTTAATGTCCCAGTAGGCGTTCTTTGTATTATTTTAACTACCGGCTATTATCAACCGAAAACTGTTGCCAAGAACATATCTCATAAACTTGATTATGTTGGCGTCATTGTGATGATCTGTTTAATTGCTACTTTAGTCTACTTACTACAAAGTGTAGGATCCCTTTCTGCCATTGCTATAATTGTATTATTAGTAGTTGTCATCGTACTTTTGATTCTGTTTATTTTAATAGAGCGACGTGCACAGATGCCGTTGATTCCATTAGAGTTATTTTCCAATCATGCCTACATGGGGCAAACGACGGCTGAGGTTCTAATATTGTGTATGACGTTTGCATATGGAGTTTATGCGCCGATGTGGGCGCAAAACGTTCTAGGCACATCAGCCAGTTTAGGTGGTGGCACGCAACTTGCCAGTTCAATCGCCATGATACTGATTACCCGAATTGGTAGTGGCCTGTATGATAAATTGACGCCATTTAAGCAATCTACAATTGGCTTTGTTTTTTTACTATGCTCAGCTGTTCTGCTGAGTGCTGCAGACGTTGGGAAGAGTTATTGGTATATTGTTGTGAGCGGTGCGCTTCAAGGGATTGGGATGGGATTGACATTCCCATTACTAAGTGTCACTTTTCAAGAGTCTGTTGATAAACGTTTGGTTGGTGACGCGACGACCTTAAATATGTTGCTAAGGACGATTGGTCAAACGTTAGTGGCTAGTGTGTATGGGCTGATTTATAATTTTGTGATTAAACAATCTGTTAGAGGAACCAACGGCGCCGTTTCAATACAAATGATGAATCGAATTAGCGACAAAACGTTCCTAAACAGCATCACTAGTAAGTTGGACCTGCTACTGCGCCATATTGAATTTAACGGAATCCATGCAGTCTTTGTCTTAGTTTTAGGGTGGGCAGTATTAGCATTAGTAGTTAATACGTTGACTTGGCAACATATAGCAAAAAGTTTAGTAACTAAGAAAACTTAGAAGTATCGAAAATTGTGTTAGACATTTGAAAATAGAGACTATCTGATTTATGTGGCGCAGATTATTCGTAGGATTTTGTCCGCGGCGAATTGTCAAACCAAGTGCAACACTTTATCAAAGAAAACTTCATACGGGCTTCGATAGCCTAAGATCCTTCTAGGTCGCCGATTTAGATCCAGCTGACATTGGTGGACTGTTGTTTCTATGCTTGCTGCCACTTAGGCCACCACCTAGTTATAATGTCGAAGTTGATGCTTCGCTTTTTCCTCTAGTCAGCATTATACGTGAAATACGTATATTGAAGTAGGGTTTCTGCAAGTGACTAAAAACTGCCTCCATTCTGGAGGCAATCGTCTTGTTACTGTTATGTATGTGTCATTGCCCGCCCAGCCAATTGTAGTTATGACTTGAATTTATATGTTGGTGAAGTTATACGTTACTGAAAAATGGCCGGATTTTGGCCGGATTATCTGTTTCTATATTCTGATGTTTTCTTGCCGGTTCACTCGAAACGTTGATTTTCAGGAATTCTTCTTAGGCTTTCTTATCGTTTCTTGCTTGGACTATAAAGCCAGGTCTTAAGAAAGCTCGTAAGGCTGGTCAATTCTCAAAGCGTTAAGATTTGTATCTTCGCGTTGCAAAAGGCACTCCTTGGGGGGTGCCTTTTTTGGTTCTAAAATGCATGATGTCTCTAATTTTAGAGTTTTTAAATTAAGTTCAATGGGTCGTTAGATCATAAAACTGTTCCAAAGCTCATTCATTTTCACATAAATTTCCCATTAGCTCTCTTTAAAAGGTATAATTAAAACTGTGAAAAGAGAAAGGGGAGGGACAATTTTGAGTTTAGAAACTTTTCCCGGCGATTTAGCGCAATGCTTTTCGATTATTCACCGGGCATTTCAAAGGGATACACAGCCGATCTATAAGCAAATCAACTTGAATGTGACTAACGCATACATATTATTGTTGCTGGATAAACGTGGGGAACGAAGTCAAAACGAACTAGCAAGGACTTTGGTTATTAATAAGGGACAAATAACCCGTGAAATCAAGCGATTGACGGAGTTAGGCTATGTTTCACAGACCCAATCAGCAGACAATAAAACGACTAATATTATTAGAATTACAGCTGGTGGTCGGAAGGTAGTTCCCCAGATTATTGCGGTTCGAAATGAATGGTGGCAGGAACGATTAAGTAAAAATCATGTCAGTGCCGACTCACCGTTTGCCGAAACATTGCAGACGATTATGGACGAACTGATTGAACGTAAGCAATAGTTTAACTGGTATGAATAGGATGGGCGATGATTTCCTTATTTTGAAATCATCGCCCATCCTATTCACTCATAATTTAGTTTGCTGAAGCAGCCGCTTTTGCTCGTGCTTTTTGCAGTGCCGCTTTGCGCGCAAATTTAGCTTTTTCTAACCGCTGTGCCCAGATATTGATGCCTCCAGCAGCAAGCATTAAAATCAGCGATACCAGCATAATATTATGCAGGCCATTATGGAGAATGACACGCATCTGAGGAATCAGATTGGCTGGTAGGGAATTGACACTTGCAGCATCACTTAGCTTATTCATCATCTTCATTGAAATGCTGCCATTAGAAGCGTTGACACCCTGACGTAAAGCACTGTTCATAATGATTCCGAATATCGATGCCATAAATGTTTGACTGAGCATCCGAATCAAAAAACTAAATGAAGTCGCGATTGGAACGTCCTTTGGGGCCGCGTCTTGCTGAACTTTAACTTGTAACTCGTTGAAGCAAGCACCGTTGCCAAAGCCCTCAAAGGCGCCAGCCAGCAGTAATACCCAGTAGGGTGTTTTTACCCCCATTACGACCATTAATAAGAAAGCCACGACCAGCGTGATGATTCCCAGTCCAATGACTTTTTGCGGCGTCAAAAAGCGCCTTAATGGAGCTACAGACCCGGAACCAATAAAGTCCGTGGCAGAACTTGGAATCTGGGTGGCACCACCAATTAGTGCACTGGTTCCCAGTAATCCTTGGGCCCACATTGGGCTGTAAATGAGGAAGCCTAGAAAGGCCGCCCAGATGATCATAAAAAGGACGAAATCAATGACTAACGAGCGGTTTTTAAATAACCGTCGCGGAATGATTGGGTCTTCCACACGTCCTTCGACGTAGATCATGACACCTAGACTGACTCCGGCAATCACTAAAGCCAAGAAGATCCAGGCCCACGAGGTGGCACCAATCATTTCAATACCAGCCAGTAACGCAATCAAACCAACCGTCATTAATGACGCACCTGCATAGTCAACGGCACTGTCGACACGGTATTTTGGATTAGATTTATAGTAAATTCGAACCAAAATAGCTGAAATCAGACCAACCGGAACGTTTAGAAAGAAGACCCAATGCCAGCTAAAAGTATCAACGATGTAGCCGCCAACCAGCGGTCCGATAATTGTCGCCATGCTGTAACTAGCTGAAACGAAACCTAGGACCTGCATCCGTTTGCGTGGATTCTCATACAAATGCGCGTAAATAATGTAGGGCAATGAAACGACACCGCCATTACCGATACCGGCAATGGTTCGAGCAATAATCAAAAAGATGATGTTGGGTGAGATTCCCTGAAGAAACGACCCAACAACGAAAAAGCAGGCGGCCAACTGGTAGGCCTGCTTATTGCCGATATGTTCACCTAATTTACTCCAAATTGGTGTGCTGACAGCCGTTCCAAGAAGAAACACCGCGACGATCCAACCCATCAATTCGATGCCGTGAAGATCAGAAATAATTGCTGGTAGTGCAGTATTGATAATCGTATTATCTAACCCGCTCATGGCGTTGGATAACAACAGGGCGCAGGTGACGATAATCACGTTTCCTTTTGACACTGGAGAGCCTTCTTTCGATCAGTATATGAATTGCTTAATGATAGTTATAAGTAAAACTCTTTTACCTTTTGAACACCTTTTTATCTTACAACGAAACCATTAGTAATTGAAAGGTACAATATTAATGTAAACGTTATCTATATTGAAATGAGCTCTGCATTTTGTCAGAATTGGTCTTTCAGGCTGATCAGCGTCATTTGCTTCTAACCGGTTTGACGGTTAATCTAGAAGTATGAGTCGTCATAAAAGGGGAATGGAAGATGGCATTTAAACAATCGGTAAAATTAGTTTTAGCTATGACTGCATGTATGTGCCTAGTGCTTTTAGGTAGCTGTGGTCAGCAAACTAACGCGGCTAAAGCAAACAAAGTGGCGTTTGTGACAACGGCACAGAATCAGCAAAAACAAGTCTGGTACCTATTAGACGCAGGAGTTCCACAGTCAGATAGTCAGGTAAAAGCTGTTTTGGTGACGCAAAACGGAAAGGTGACAACCTATCCCACTACCAAAATGTCACTGACCAAGGTGGCTAATAAGTCTGTTAAACAAGTCGTTTCTACGGCAAAAAGTAATGGACAGGTAAACCGCCAAAGAACTTTGAATTCAAGGTTAAAGCAGTTTAATGCAGCGGTTAAATTGGATCAAAGTATTTATCGCAATGCTCAAAAAGATGGTTGGAAAAAGGGTATCTCACAAACTAAAAGTCAATTGGAGAGTGATCAAAAGCAACTTAAACTGTTCCGAAATTCAACTAAGAGTTTAAAGTTTAAATCCCCAACTGCATTTCAGCTATCGGCCAGGGTTCATAAAAACCAAGCTGGAAAACAAATCGTTGGTGAAACAATTCGCTTTAAATACAATAACTGGTTTCTGGGTAGCCAACGTGATGGTCGAGTTCGCCAAGTCACCCAACATCAGCAAATTTCTCTGGGTACATCATCATTGATGGGCAGCCCAGTGACGGTGTCTAAAGTCAAATACATTGGCTATCTGGGGTCAAAGGCGACGCTGATGACGGCAACCCAAAATGGAAAAGCCAAGAGTAATTTTGACACACCAACGGTTAAAGGTGTTAGGTAAGCCAAATTGAATGACGACATTATTTCGTCAGTTGTTTTATGTTGAAACCGATATCCCATCAGTAAATTAAAGTTACCAGTCATGTTTAATCAAAAAAGCGATACTAGACTAATTTCCAAATTGTGCCGGAAATCTGTCTAATATCGCTTTTTTATTGGAATCGATCCAAATTAACGTTAAATTTGTTTTTAAATGAAGTACAGACTATTAATGATCGTTACTCACCAAATGAAGCCTCTGCAAAAGCCTTTGCGGTCCGAATCATGTTGGCAACGAAGCCGTATTCATTATCGAACCAAGTTGCAGTTTTAACCACCTGGAACTTACCGTTTGTTGTAACCTCAGTTAAGGTTGGATCAAAAACACCACCGTGAGTATCGCCAATAATGTCCGACGAAACGATCTCGTCTTCATTCCAGCCAAACGCCGGGTTATCATCCGTGTACGGTTTAACGGCTGTATTGACTTGTTCAGCCGTAACACCTTCAGTGCGCAGCACAGAAACCAGTTCACAAACAGAACCATCGATCACTGCGACCCGCTGTGCGTGACCCTGTAGATGGCCATCAAGGTCGGGAATCACTAAACCGATTGCTTTGGCAGCCCCAGTGGAATGCGGAATCGTGTTTGCCGATGCAGTTCGGTTAGGACGCAGCTTACTGCCCTTAGGTCCGTCAAGAATCATTTGGGAACTAGTAAAGGCGTGAATCGCCGTCATGGTCCCAACTTCGATGCCAAATTCCTTGTTCAACGCGTCTGCCATTGGCGCTAAAGCGTTAGTGGTGCAAGAACCGGCCGAGATGATCGTATCGTCAGCGTTGAGCGTGTCATCATTCACGTTGTAGACGATCGTCTTGATGGGGCCGGCTGGTGCGGAAATTAAAACTTTTTTCACACCAGCGTCTAAGTGCGCCTGAGACTTCTCTTTTGAGGTGTAGAAACCGGTACATTCGAGTACGAGCTCGACACCGTTTTGATCAGCCCAAGGAATGTTTTTGGCATCGCGTTCCGCATATACCCGGAATTGCTGACCGTCAATCACCAAGGAATCGTCAGTAGCGGAAACATCATAGGGGACCGTTCCATGAGTTGTGTCATACTTAAACAGGTATGCCAGCATGGAAGGCGTGGTTAAATCATTAATTGCAGTAACTTCAATATCGGGATCTTTTAATTCGAGAATGCGACGTAAAACCAAGCGACCGATCCGACCGAAACCATTAATACCTACTTTAACCATGTTTTATCTCCTCCTTGTCGAGTCGCCTCAGGGCAACTTTCATGTATGATTATACGGAGATTGCATGACCTGGCAACTGTAACGACTTCAGGTATAGACCAGGAAGCGTTGGGAGGGTTGCTCGACCCGATTGTAAGGGTTGGATGTTCCGTTTGGTGGCGCTTGACTTAATCGATTTTTAGGTCATTTAGGTTTAAGCAAACCACTTTGAAACTGGTGATGAGTGGCTAAATTCATTGACATTGCGGCAATTCATGCTAAACTGTATTTGAGCAGTTACAAATGTAAACGGAGGTCAAACCATGAGCGAAGCATTACAAAACAGTATTGAAGAAATCACGCCCTCAGAATGGGAATTAATGCGCATCGTGTGGACGAAGGGTCAAGTTTATTCTCGTGAGCTGATCGATTTATTGCAGCGCAAGCGCAAGTGGTCCGACTCAACCATTAAAACGCTGTTGCGACGGTTAGTGCAGAAGGGATTATTGGCAACCAAAAAAGAAGATCGACGTTTTTTGTACACGGCAACGATTAGTGAAACTGACGCCATGAACGGATCAGCTGAGCAACTTTTTGATCATTTATGTGCGATGAAGAAGGGTAAAACACTGGTTGATTTAGTTGATCACGTGACGCTCACTAAGGGCGATATTGCGCAATTACAGGCGGTTTTAGCAAGTAAAGCAGTTGATGCCCCGAATCAGGTTCAATGCGATTGCCTGCCAGATGATTGTCAGTGCTGATTAAAAAAAGCATTTAAACGGGTGAATTCACTTGATTGGATTCACCCGTTTTTGACGTTCTCGCTTCTAGCCTGGTTAAGAAGTGGTGTGTTATGATATTAACCAATATGAAACGCTTTCAATGAGGTGAGACAAATGTTTATTGGCGTTGATTTAGGTGGCACAAATATCAAAATCGGACTGCTTGACGATGATCTTCACGTTCAAGACAGACTTAAAGTAACGACCGAATCTGAAACTAATAGCCAAGTTGTCATGACTAACTTAGTTAACGGGATCAAAAAAATAATCGCACAAACTGGTACGTCAACGACGCAGGTTAGAGCGATTGGCATCGGTGTGCCAGGTCAGATGGATATCAAAAGCGGTGTGTCGATTTTTTCACCTAATTTTTTTAACTGGGATAACGTGCCAGTGGCGGAAATCGTTCAAAATGCATTTCACATTCCGACCGCCATTGACAACGATGTGCGCGTGAACCTTTATGGTGAATGGCAATTTGGTGCCGGCGCTGGCAAAGACGACGTGCTGATGGTCACGTTAGGTACGGGGCTTGGGGCCGCGATGATTGCTGACGGGCGGATGCTTTACGGTAAGTCAAACAGTGCAGCTGAACTTGGCCATTTGAATATGTATCGTCACGGTCGGCCCTGTGCCTGTGGCAGTTCAGGTTGTCTTGGCCGGTACGTGTCAGCTCGCGGCATCGTCAAGACGGTTCGCGAACACTTAGCGGCCCACGAGACTAGTGTGATGACGGACTGGGTCAATGACAATGAAGACAATCTGACTGCGGCAATGGTTTCCACAGCTTATGATCAACATGACCAGGTGGCTCGAGAAGTGATGCTCGAAACGGGCGAGCTGCTCGGTTACGGGCTTTCGAGTGCGATTAACCTTTTCAATCCGGAGCGCGTGATCATTGGCGGCGGGGTGGCTCAGGCCGGAGACCGCTTATTGCAGCCGGCTAGAGCAGTGGTTGCTGGCCACGCGCTCAAAGTTGCCCGTGAGGTGTGTGATATTGTGCCGGCGAAACTGGGTCCCTGGGCAGGCATGGTTGGCGCAGCTGTCTATGCAAACCAAACGGTGATTGGCGGTTAAACAGTAAACATCTTTGATTATGAAGGAAGTTATCAAGGCGAATTTTTAATTTCAAGTTGAGAGCCTGTTTAGGGACCTAAATGAGCTGTTTCACAAGCTGAAAGCTATTTCAAATTGACCACCTCAGCAGTGTACATTCGCCCACTATCGAGGCTAACGTACTTTAAAGTACTGGTATTGCCACCCATCCAAGTCCGAAAGACAATAAAGCGGCCATTATGTAGAACTTGGCCACTCTTTAAAGGTTGTGCATAGTCCCATATGCCGCTATGAGCCGTTGTTTGATACGCCCAGACTTTATTGATATAAACGCTTTTATTACCAATCTTTTTTGATTGGTACTTTAATTGATAACGTAATCGAATTTGCTGAACCGTGTATTTTGAAGCATAAGTTTGTTTGCCAATGGTGACAGTGTGCTTCAGTGAGGCACCAGTTGATTCTACAGTGCCCAATAAACTGGCTTTTAAATAGGCAAATGCAGTGCCCAAACGGCGTCCTAATTGATTACTCAGCATGTGAACATCCCCCCTAAAATGCATTATAGTTCATGTGGCATTAAAACAAAATTTTTAGTTTTAATTGCGCATCAATTCGTACCGGTATTTTGTTATAATTTAATTGGAAGTGACGCTGAGGTTCTGATGGGAGCGAATGAGCATGCGAAAAGTGCAGGTACCCTTTGAGATTGTTTTTAACGGTGAATGGCGGCGTTATTTAAGTTTCTTGCGACGTCATGAATTAGAGGATTCGATTGGGGTTGATCATGAAGTTGCGTGGACCGCGATCAAAGCCTTGTTTCAAGTGATGTATGACGTTTATGACCTGCCTTTTTCAAACTGGCAACCAGGCAATCTTCAACTGTTGTTATATCGTTTTTTTAACACTGCTTATGAGCGTGAATATAACATCCAAAGAACCGCTGAGGTCTATGACAGTATTGACCTGTTTATTACGGCTGAATGCTTAAACGGTCGGTTGCCGTTTTCTTTTCAAGAATTGGATGACTTAATGAAGCCAGTCAAGACGGAATATTATTTGCCATTAGGGCAGCAGCGGGAACTACCGGAATGGTCAGCTTACGTCAAACAGTCGATTCAAGAATACACACAGGAATGGGTTAAGGCTTTCAGTGCTTCAAAAGACGCTGAGCAATTTCAGCAGTCAATGACGGCTGACGACTTTGATCTATATGCCTTAACGTTTGCAACGCAGCTGTATGACCGTGAACGTAAAACGCTTAAAAATGCATCTAAGCAATCGGTTAAGGTAGTCTTAATGGATCATTTTGCAGGATTGCTATTAAAGAAACGGGACTATCTGTCAATACAACAATTTCTACCCGCGTTCCTCAATTTTTTAGGAGCCAATGGTTTCATGCCTGCAGCGCACACCCATGCCATGATTACCGGATTTGACGCCGGAATTTCCATTTTAATCAAGGAGCTGGAAAATCATCAGTGGTACGAGTACGCCAAACAGCGGTATGCCAAAATGGAACGCACCTATGGATCAGACTTTGGCGTTGACTGGGCGGAAGCGTTTTTTGTTAATTCAAATGAATTTGAAGAGGATTATAGGTAGCGTCAATCTACGACGAATGAAAGTTATTTAAAAAGTGGTCTAATTAGGAACAAAGCGTTCTTTTATTTAGTTCATGAAAACGACATTGGAAATAAAGAAGCGGCACTCAATTTGGTCAATCGAAATTGAGTGCCGCTTTATGATATTCAGATAACCTTACAAAGGATCTTTCAAGATCGATGAATTCATTATAGTTCTACTGATTACTGGGCAGTCGCACCACCATCAACTGGCAGCTCAACGCCGGTAATGAAAGACGCATCATCTGAGGCTAGGAAGGCAACCGCTGCGGCCACTTCCTCTGGCTTTCCTAACCGGCCAAGTGGGTGCATCTTACCCAGTTCATCAGCAGAAGCTTGGTAAACATCAGAAGCGTAGTCAGCCATTTCGGTTGCAATCAGACCTGGATGGACGGAGTTGACCCGCACTTGAGCAGTGGCATATTCCATGGCGGCATCCTTGGTCATGATTCGAACGGCACCCTTGCTTGCGCCATAGAGTGTGGCCTGTGGGCTGCCAGCTAAGCCGGCGATTGAAGAGGTGTTGATGACCGATCCGCCACCCTGCTTCGCCATAACTGGAATGACGTGCTTCATACCAAAAAAGACGCCCTTAACATTGATCGACATTAATTGATCCCATTGTTCTTCAGTCGTGTCCGGAAGATTGATCAAACGAAAAATCCCCGCATTATTAAATAGAATGTCGATTTTACCATAACGGTCGAGGACGGTTTGAACCACGTTTTCCCAATCGGCTTCTTTACTGGTATCCTGCTTAATAAACGCTACTTTGTCCGTGTTGAACTCTGCTTCAGTAGCCTTGCCGGTTTCGTCATTGATGTCGGTAAAGACGACCGTGGCGCCTTCATCCAGAAATCGCTTAACGGTTGCCTTTCCAATTCCAGCGGCACCGCCAGTCACAATTGCAATTTTACCATCTAAACGTCCAGTCATTATAAAAACCCCCTTAATGATAAAGTAAATTGTACCCAATATTATTTTACTCTCATTCTTGTGAAATATGTAACAAATTTGGACTATAAATTTGTTATTTTTAAGACGTTTGAGCCGATTGGGCATCTAATTAGAACTATTTAGTAAAAATGCCGTAGATTTACAATCTATCCTGTTCAAAGATAGCAGGTATCCCATAATAATCTTAAATTTTGAATACGTTATCATTATTTAGGGTAAAACCAATCGCATTGATCTCTTTTTAGTGTAAAATGAGAGGTAATTAATTGGCATTTATGAATAATCAGCCAATGTAAGTGAGGGACTTAAATGATGAAAGTACGTAAAGCTGTTATTCCGGCGGCGGGTTTAGGGACGCGTTTTTTGCCCGCAACTAAAGCGCTGGCTAAGGAAATGTTACCAATCGTTGATAAACCGACCATCCAGTTTATCGTTGAAGAAGCCAAAGCAAGTGGTATTGAGGATATTTTGATCATTGAGGGCAAAGGGAAACGCTCAATTGAAGACCACTTTGATTCTGCTCCGGAGCTGGAACAGAACTTGCAACAAAAGGGGAAGACGAAGCTCCTTAATCTGGTCAATCAGACGACTGCTGCTGGATTAAATATCTACTACATTCGTCAGCCATATCCTAATGGTCTTGGTGACGCGATTCGTTACGCAAAATCGTTCATTGCTGATGAACCGTTTGTCGTGATGCTGGGTGATGATTTAATGAGTGATGAGGTGCCACTGACTAAACAGCTTATTAATGAATATGAAAAGACCCATGCCTCGATTCTAGCCGTCAAGAAGGTGCCTCACGAGGAGGTTTCCGCTTATGGTGTGATCGATCCGCAAAGCGAAGTCGATACTGGCCTCTACAACGTGAATAAGTTTGTTGAAAAACCGGCTGTTGAGGATGCCCCCAGTGATTTGGCAATTATTGGTCGCTACTTGCTAACGCCTGAAATTTTTGATGTTTTGGCTAAGCAGAAACCGGGTAAGGGCGGCGAGGTTCAGTTGACGGATGCTATCGATACGCTGAACCAGACACAAAGAGTTTTTGCCCACGAATTCAAAGGTCAACGCTACGATGTTGGTAATAAGTTTGGCTATGTTCGTACGAACGTTGAATATGGCTTGGAACACCCTGAAATCAAGGATGAACTGCGTGCTTACATTTTAGCAACTGCCGATCGGCTCCGTAAGGAAGATGCAGCTAAAAAGCCCGCAAAAAAATAAATAAAAGTTTCAATGTTAAACGGGTGGCTAGGCTCCAGTTAATGGAACTTAGCCACCCGTTTTGAGTCTGATTAAACTTCCAGGTCAAACGAAATATCTAAAGCTTGGACGCTGTTGGTCAGGTAACCAAGCGAGATGAAATCAACGCCCGTTTGTCCGTAGGCGGGTAGATTGGCCAATTCTATACCGCCAGACGCCTCCGTTTTTATGTTAGCAGGAATGCGTTGACACCAATCCGCTACAGTGGTCGGTGGCTGGTTATCAATAAGAATCATATCGACTTGGCTATCAATCGCCTGTTGTAATTGATTCTCATTTTCGACTTCGACTTCAATGGATTTGGTTGGACCAGCAGTCTGTCGAAGAACTTTCACGGCCGTGGCTAATTTTCCGAAAAGCTGCCAGTGATTGTCCTTTAACATGATTGAATCGTAGAGACCCATCCGGTGATTAACACCGCCACCACAGCTGACGGCATACTTATCTAATTGGCGAAGACCAGGCACCGTTTTGCGGGTGTCCAAGATGCCAACGGCGGCGTTATCTAGTGTCGAGACGGCTTTGGCGGTGGCCGACGCGATACCACTCATCCGCTGAATCAAGTTGAGCGTGACGCGTTCTGCTGCTAATAAGTCACGGGCACTGCCGTCGACGGTGGCAATTTTGGTGCCGGCTGCCACAGTGTCGGCGTCTTTAACCAATGGCTGATAAGTGACTTCGTGTTCAAACAGCCGATAGATCAGTGCTGGGATTTGGATGCCGCTGATTACGCCAGCTCGTTTAGCTAGAAAATAGCCGTGAACCGGCTGGTCTGGAATGACACTAGCAGATAGATCGCCAGTTCCAATGTCTTCAAGCAAAACTCGGCGCAATATTGGTATCAGATATTCATCATTAAGCATCATGGCTGACCAACTTCCTTGACTTCAGCTACGTGATCACGAACACCAAAGACCAGCAAAACGATACCAATTAATAGAATGCCGACGAATAAGGCCCAAATAGTCGGTACACCAAAATTCAATTGCAAGAGCACCCCAACCATGTAAGGACCGATTGTTGCGCCAATTCGGCCAATTGACTGAGCCATACCCATGCCAGTACCACGAATTGCCTGCGGAAACTGGGAAGGCGTGAAGGCAATTAGTGTTCCCCAAGCACCAAGGTCAAAAAATGACAACCACGCACCACTGATCAAAATGGCGGTGTTGTTGCTGGCGATGCTAAATGCAATGGCACTGATCACAGTTCCCAACAGGTAAATGGTCAGCACCGTCTTTCGTTGCAGCTTACCCATCAAATAAGCAGCCAAGTAGTAACCTGGAAGCTGAGCTAAGCTAATCAGCAATGTGTAGCTGAAACTGGTGACGATTGGGAAACCGCGTAATAATAACACACTAGGTAGCCATAAGAACATGCCGTAATAGGTCAGCATCACCACGAACCAAAGCGCGCTCAAAAGCACAGTCTGTCGACGGTATTCAGGTTGCCAAAGGGTTCGATAAGACTGCTTTTTCGTCGGCCGGGAAGGTGAATCAGCGGGGAGATGCCGCCGCATGAGGAGGGCGTATAAAACGGTGATCCCGGTTGCCAATACAGTCCATCGCCAACCGATTAGTGGCATGACCCAGAAAGCTAAAATTGAAGCAATGATCCAGCCAATCGCCCAGAAGCTGTCAGCTAGCACTAGCATCCGTGACTGCTGGGTACCACGATAGTGATCAGCAATTAGTGTGGCGGCCACAGGTAATTCACCACCGAGGCCCACACCAGTTAAAAAACGGGTGGCAATAAACAAAGTGACATTTGGCGTCATGCCGAGTAGGATGTTTCCAAATGAGAAAAGGATCAGGGTATACATGAGAACGCGTTTACGGCCGATTCGATCCGCTAAATAACCGCAAATACTGGCGCCAAAAACCATCCCGACTGATGTTGCCGCGCTGACAAGCCCTAAAGTGGCTGGGGTTAACTGCCATTCAGTTTTTAGATAAGTCATGATAAATGACAGCATCGCCACGTCCATGGCGTCAAACAGCCAGGCTGTACCCACCACCCCAAGTAATTTGTACTGCTTAAGTTGCATTAGAAGTTCCTCCCATAACATAAAAAGTATAAAGTACCTAAACAACTGCAAAAAATAAAAGTAATAAGAACTTTTATATTGGTCAACAATATACGGGAAATGGTGAACAATGTCAAGGGAATTTGCTTGGGGAATATCATTTTAAAAAGTTTGTGAGTTGTAAATTTAGTCGTTTTCGGGACGCTTTTTGAAGTGCCCAGCGTTTTAATAAAGCTTGCATCAATGTATTCTGGAAAGCACTTTGAGCCTCATCTGGGACATCTTTTGGGGGACTATTTACGGATGTATCTTAACCGGTAAACCTTTGCTGGCCGGCCGGGTCGGACACTGGTTGAGGTTCCAACTGATTCAAAAATATGGCGGTGATTTTTTTTGAAGTTGGAATTATCAATGTCAGCGAGTTTGACTTTCTCGAAAACTGCGAACACCTGGCGAGCCTGCTTCAAAGTAAATGTTGGTCCAAGAATCAGCAAAATATTAGGCTGGTAATCTAATTTATTTCGAATGCGTTCGCAGGCAATTTTGAGGATCCAGTCATGGTCGAAGGCCATTGTTGAGTGTAATTTTGAATTTCGTGTAAATAACCTGTGATAATACTCGGTCTCACCAGTCATTTCAGCGGTTTCAAAATGATCCTTGTCGTGCTCAAAAACGTAGTGGTCACCATCTGAGTTCAGGGTGAACCATTCGGCGTCAAGGGCGCCGTAACTTGGTTTTAAAGCCGGTTTTTCAGGCAGAAAAGTCATGTAGGCAAGTGATAGTGTTCGACCGTCCGGAGTTCGTTTAGGGTGGGTGAACGTGGCCAGTTGCTCGGTATGAAAGCTGGCTAGTTTTAGTCCGATCTTTTCTTGCACTAAACGTAGTGCAGCTTCATCAGCACTTTCTTCCGGCCGCATTAGAGTCTCGGGCAATCCCCAAAAATTGGCAAAGGGCTCATCGGCTCTTTTTACCAACAACAAATTGACTTGCTGTGATTGTCGGTCAAAGCTCCAAATAATGTTTGTAATATTGATTGTTAACGGTTTTGCCATAACGGATACCTTCCTGGAATTAAGAGTCACATTCATTTTACTTGAAAAGGTTTTAAATTGCAGTAAATCTGATAATATGCTTTAAAAAGAGGTACATGAAGCTATGTGAAAGCGTATACATTAAAAACAAAAATGGGTTATACTTATGTATGAAACAACCCTAATTATTGAATGGAGGAAATTACCGTGACAAAAATTTTTGGTAGTCCATCATCGTATATTCAAGGTCGTGGCGCACTTTTTGAAAGTGCAGACCCGTTGCATAAGTTGGGTGAAAAACCGGTCGTTATGGCTGATTCAACGGTTTATAAAATTGTGGGTAAACAGTTTATTGATTACTTAGGACAGCAAAAGTTCGACGTTCGTAAGGTGACTTTCAAAGGTGAGGCATCAGATCAGGAAATTGACAGAATCACAGGTATTGGTCAAGACTTCGGTGCTGATTTGATTATTGGTCTCGGCGGTGGTAAAACATTGGATTCAGCCAAGGCAATTGCTGATAACTTAAAGTTGCCAGTTGCCATTTTACCAACGTTGGCCTCGACTGATGCGCCTTGCTCACGTTTGTCAGTGATCTATACTCCTGATGGGGGTTTTGAAAAATACCGGTTCTATAGTAAAAATCCCGATTTAGTTCTGGTTGACAGTCAGTTAGTCGCAAACGCACCGACGCGTCTGCTTGCATCTGGCATCGCGGATGCACTGGCAACCAACGTTGAAGCCCAAGCCGTCGCTCAAGCAAACGGGCAAACGATGTTGGGAGCTAAGCAAACCTTAGTTGGAAATGCGATTGCTCAAAAATGTGAAGAAACCTTGTTTGCATATGGTCTGCAAGCCATTGACGCTGCTAAAGCTCACGCAACGACCCCAGCTTTGGAAAAGATCATCGAAGCCAATACTTTGATGAGCGGGGTTGGTTTTGAAAGTGGCGGTTTGTCTGGTGCTCATGCAATCCACAACGGGTTAACGGCGCTGCCAAATGAAGCCTTGCACGCTAAGACTCACGGCGAAAAGGTAGCCTTTGGAACGCTGACCCAGCTCTTCTTGGAAGGCCGTGACACGGATGATATCAACGATTATCTGCAATTTGACCTAGCCTTAGGACTGCCAACAACCTTTGCAGACCTAGGCGTTGCTGATATTTCCGATGACGATCTTTTGAAAGTCGGCCAAGCCGCAACGGCACCAGCTGACACAATGTCTGAAATGCCTTTTGAAGTGACACCTGAAGACGTTGTCGCTGCTATGAAGGGTGCCGACGCATACAGTCGTGCGATTCAGGGAATTGCTTAAAAATGAGTTGATAAGGTTTAAAAGATAAGACCCTTAACTGTCTTCATGATGACGGCTTAACCAAGAGGTGCTAAGCATTGATTTTTAAAATACTTGGCACCTCTTTACTATGCAATGAGAACCACGTGCTGACCTCATAGTTGATTTTGCTTGTGAATGGCAAGTAGCAACAGTATAATGTGATAGTCTTCAAGTGCTAAAGCATTTTAATCATAAAAGGCAAAAGGGGTGAAGGGTCATCAACACGCAAAGAAGGGCTTATCGAATCTCCATTTTAGCGTTATTTATTGCAATTGTCGTTATTCAAAATATTATTCCCTTTTTAGGCTATATTCCGATCGGACCTTTCAGTATTGTGATCATTCAAGTGACAGTGGTGGTTGCAGCGATTATGCTGGGACCTGCAGATGGTGCTTGGGTTGGTCTGACCTGGGGTTTGATCAACTGGATTCGCGCGTTTGTCTGGCCGACTAGTCCGCTGGCAATCTATGTACTAGTTAATCCGCTGGTGTCAGTTCTGCCACGAGTTGCCGTTGGTTTGATCAGCGGCTATTTTCTACTAAGTCTGGTGAATGATCCTCGTCATGCTAAAATTTGGCAACTGTCATTGACTGGAATCGTTGGTTCAGTCATCAATACCGTGTTGGTACTGGGTTTTATGGGAATTTTGTACTATCTAGGTTGGCTGCCGTTAAATAAACTCAATGTTCACGCTGTAATGCCTTGGCTCCTAGGTATCATGGGTACTAATGGTGTGCCTGAAGCCGTCTTGTCAGGTGTACTGGTGCCGTTGATCAGCAAACCATTGCTGCGTTTTGTAAAATAAAAATTCAATTAGACCATTTGCTTAAATGTAGCTGCACCGTTTCTTTTCTGATATACTGAAGGTTCTAAGAAAGAAGCGGAGGAAAAGTAATATGAAGATTGTGGTATTAGCAGGTGGCCGCTCAACAGAACGCAACGTGTCCCTGTCTTCGAGTGCCAAAGTAGCCAATGCTTTACGGCGGAAAGGTTACGAAGTTGCCCTAGTCGATTTATTTCTTGGTCTGCCGGATACAGACGATAGTTCATTAGCCGCATTATTCACCAGTGAGGAACAAACAGTGGACCTCAACATCTCAGATGAGATCATGACGGATGATGTGATCAATGCACTTCGCCCGGATGGCAGCACCCAGCTGTTTGGTCCAAACGTTTTAAAAATATCAGCGATGGCTGATATCGTTTGGATCGGACTGCATGGTGGTGATGGTGAGAATGGTAAGGTTCAGGCCGTTCTCGATTTGAATAACATCCCATATACGGGTAGTGATCCACTGGCTTCGGGGATCACGATGGATAAGAACGTTTCTAAGCAGCTGATGTTATACAATGGCATTAAGACGGCTCAGTTTGTGAATTTAAAACAGGATGATTTGGGCACCGTTGTGCTGCCATTCGGTTTTCCGGTGGTGATTAAACCGGCTAATGGCGGTTCCAGTGTTGGGATGTACATTGCTAAGAACGAGGATGAATTTAAGCGGGACTTGAAGAAGGCCTTTGAATTCGAAAATGATCTGGTGGTTGAAGAGTATATCGCTGGCCGTGAATTTTCCATGGCAGTGGTCAATGGAAAGGCGTTATCAGCCATTGAAATCATCGTTACTGATGGCTGGTATGATTTTGAGCATAAATTTGTAACTGGCAATACAACTAAGTTTGTGACGCCACCAGATATTCCAGATGATGTACACGAAGAAATGAAACAAATTGCCCTGAAAACATTCAACGTACTTGGTTTGAGCAACTATGGTCGAATCGACTTTTTCTGGAATGATAATGGTCTATATGTGATCGAAGGCAACTCATTGCCAGGGATGACACCATTATCGCTGATGCCTCAAGAAGCCGAGGCTGATGGTATCCGCTACGATGACCTCTGCGATCAGATCGTTCAGGGTCAGGTCAAAGCACTTGGTTTGAAGGTCAATTAATATTAGAACCGGATCGGGACTGTTTTGGAAAACGTGATTGATTGAGACCCCAATGATTTGCGTGGATGATTGCACTGAAACTTGAGTAAATTAAGAGACTAACAAAAAAAGGTGATTTCCTAGACTGTGGGAAATCACCTATTTTGCTTATTGATTAAGTTTGAAGTGGTGCTGGGTGGCCATTCTTAATTATTGAGGATCAAAAAGTTGCCTGGCCTGTTTGATCACCATTTCTGCCCCCTGAGTTAACGACAGGTCATACGTCCAGCGTCCGCCCTTCAATCGTTACCCGGTCACGCCCGCGCTGTTTTGAGAGGTACAAACTGTGATCGGCTGCTTTATAAATATCGTGTGAATTATATTGATCAGTGCGGCTATTTGCCTGGCCGACAGAAACGGTCACGTTGACAAGCTCACCGTGAATGTTAAATTTGAGGCTGCCGATATGCTGCCGAAGCTGGGTGGCAATTTTTGCCGCCACATGTTTATCGGTACAGTCATGATGAACGATCAAGCTAAATTCTTCGCCACCGATTCGGTAGGCACGAACGGGGAAGGAGGCGTTAGCAGTAAAGAAGGCTAATTCCTGTGCAACAGCCCTTAAAACGGTGTTGCCCATGGGGTGCCCGAAACTATCGTTGACCCGTTTAAAGAGGTCGATATCGAGTTCAAATACGGCGTAGGGGACTTGGTCAATTTGAAATTGGATGAACGCCTGATTCAAATCGTAGTCAAACTGGCTAAAATTATTGAGGCGCGTCAGCCCGTCCGTTCTTGCTAGCCAAGCGGTCTGCCGGTTACGCTTTAACGTTTTTGTGGAGGCCCGTGTGTATTCAATTCCTGTGATGCTTAAAATGATCAGAGCAGAGATTTGTCGTAACCAAAAATAGCCGTCAGTCTGTGGTGCCCCCATACTGGCAATCAGCGAGATAGTGCAAAACGCCATCAAAGCTAAAGCTAGATACATCAGCCAACCGTGCTGGAAAAGAACCTCGCGCCACTGGTAACTGACGAACAGCATGACGATGAACCCAAAGTAAAAAGTCAGGGTGATGAGGCTTAAGTGGCTGGGATACAACAGGACATACAAGAACATCAAGACGGCTTCAATAATGCCTTGCCACCAGATGCCGAGGTGAATATTTAAAAGGAACATAATGATGATCAGCATGTTTAAAAAGGTCCAGTGTAGCCCAAAGCCGTTGGGCTCGATGGTCGTATGCAACCATGATTCCCCCCAGAGAAAGACGAGAAAGAGGGTGCTGAGGATCGTTTCGATTAACGGGCGCCAACGAATGACCTTTAAATTGGTCTGTTCGTCGAGCCAGTATAAGAATGAGATTGAGCCACTGAGTACAATCATGTTAGTTATTAGGGATAGAATAAAAGATACCCAGATATCGAATGGACTCATTTGGACACACCTTTCTGATCATCGGTAGCTTCATCATACCAAAATTTTGACGAGGGTAACAGACACACCGATAACTCAGCGGCACAAAAATCACAGGTCTAAACAAAAAAGTGATTTTCCAGCTCAATTTACTGAAAAATCACTTTGGCTCAGAACCCAAACGTTCGATAGCAGGCGACTAATCATCCTTGTCGTCTGTTTCTTCAGTATCTGGAGCTGCTTTAATCAACTTCAGTTTCTTTTTGTTGATGACGACGCGATCATGATACTTATCCAAAATTTCTGCGTCATCAGTTTTGAAAGTAATCATGAACGAATTCTGATATGCCTTATCGATGAATCCGGTAAAGTCTTGACCTTCTAGCTTAAAACTCACTTGATCGCCAATTTTCATTTCAAATTCATCTCCCAATTAAACATTCCTATAAATTACTCGATTTTCCTGTATTTGTCAATCTTATTGACGTGAATTGAGAAAAAATTTGTATTTGTAACTTTTTGTAAGGGCTTCCTATTGAAGATTCACTTATCGGTCGATATAATAAGGTATGTAGCATAGGATTATTTTTTGTAAAGCTGTTGAATAAATTGGAATGTTCAATGGTCATAACGAGTCCTAATTGCGTCATCCTTTGCTCAAGGATTCGTTAACTAATGTCAGGGGGGGTATCATGTTAAGTGCTGGTCTTACAGTATTAGGTTTATCGCGTTTCCAGTTTGCTATGACGACGGTTTTCCACTACTTCTTTGTTCCGTTTTCAATTGGTTTAGCTATCGTTGTCGCCGTTATGGAAACTGTTTACGCGGTTAATAAAGATGAGACTTACAAGAAGATGGCTCAATTTTGGGGTAAGATCTTCCTGTATAGCTTCGCAGTTGGTGTCGTTACCGGGATCATCCAAGAGTTCCAATTTGGGATGAACTGGTCGGAATATTCACGGTTTATGGGTGATATTTTTGGTGCACCACTAGCAATCGAAGCTTTGGCTGCGTTCTTCTTGGAGTCGACGTTTATCGGTTTGTGGATGTTTACCTGGGATCGATTTAAACCGGGGATTCACGCACTGTTTATTTGGTTGGTTGCCTTTGGTTCATCGCTGTCAGCGATTTGGATCTTGGCGGCGAACAGTTTCATGCAAAACCCAGTTGGATTTGCGATCAATAAAAGTACGGGGCGCGTTGTGATGACGAGTTTTGGTGCCGTAGTTTCGAACCCACAGTTGTGGTTGGAATTTCCTCACGTTTTGATGGGTGCTGGAATTACTGCGTCATTTGTTGTCGCGGGGGCATCAGCATGGCGCTTACTGAAAAAGGATCACGAATCCTTCTACCGTAAGTCAATGAACGTTGCTTTGATTATTGGGTTGATTGCAAGTTTGGGGTCAATTGCTTCCGGCGATATGCAGACTCGGTTCTTGATCAAACAGCAACCGATGAAGTTTGCCGCTATGGAAGGGTTGTACAAGAACTCAACAAATAAAGGTGACTGGGCTGTTTATAGTAGTTTTAACACCAAGCAGCATAAGACGACTTCTTCGTTGGAAGTGCCTTACGTGCTTAATATTTTGAGTTATCACAAATTAACAGGGACGGTCAAGGGTCAAAACGCAGTCAATAAAGAGATGCATGCGACCTACGACAAGAAGTTTGGCAAGGACATGAACTACTACGTCCCAACCAAGACGTTGTTTTGGAGTTTCCGGTTGATGGCGGTATCAGGCGGCTTATTCGCACTGGTTGCGATCATTGGCCTGTTCTTCAACCGTAAGAAGTCTCAGATGATTATGCGACAGCGCTGGTTCTTGTATATTATGGGTCTGATGCTGTGGTTACCGTTCTTGGCAAATACAGCTGGTTGGTTCATCACAGAATTCGGTCGTTATCCATGGGTCGTCTACGGTCTCTTAACGATCGCCGACGCTGTTTCACCAACGTCAACGGTTACTGGCTTACTGTTTACGAATATTGTTTACTTCTTACTCTTTGCTGGTCTAGGGTTAGTGATGATTATTCTGTCTCACCGGGTTCTTAAAGCTGGTCCAGACTCCGTTGAAACCAATGGTTACTCAACGGAGGATCATAATGAAGGCAAAGTTGAAGATCCTTACGGAACGGAGGCGTTTAACCATGACTAACTTGCAATTTCTGTGGTTCCTGTTGATTGGCGTTTTGTTCAGTGGCTTCTTCTTCCTCGAAGGTTTTGACTTCGGTGTTGGGATGTCGATCAAGTTCTTTGGTAAGAATACCGCTGAACGTGATACGATTATTCAGACTATCGGCCCGCACTGGGACGGTAATGAAGTTTGGCTGATCACTGCCGGTGGTGCAATGTTCGCCTCATTTCCAATGTGGTATGCATCATTGTTTTCAGGTTACTACATCGTTTTGTTCTTAATTTTAGTTGCTTTGATCTTCCGTGGTGTTTCGTTCGAATTTCGGGCTAACATGCAGACGGCAGGTTGGCGAAACTTTTGGGAATGGGCAGCCTCAATTGGTAGTTTCTGTGCTGCATTCTTATTTGGCATGATGTTTACCAGCATGATCGAAGGTGTACCGATGGATAAGGATGGTAACATCTTCGGAAGCTTTACGACTTACGTGAACTGGTTCTCGTTAGTCGGCGGTGTCGCAGTGACGCTGTTATGCCTCATTCACGGCTTGAACTTCTTGCAGTTAAAGACGATGGGTGAACTGCGTGACCGGGCACAGAAGTGGAACAAAGTCCTGTATCCCATTTTGATCGTTGGTGAAGTCTTGTTCGTGGTTCTGCTTTACCTAAGCACCGATTTCTTCGCAAAGAAGCCTGGTTCAACTTGGGGAATCCTGATCGTCCTCGTTTTGTTGACCCTCATTGCATGGTGGGGCGTTGTCAAAGCGCACAACTGGACCTCATTTATCGCCAGTGGTCTATCGCTGATCAGCGTCGTGGTTTTGATCTTTAACGGTCTCTTCCCACGGGTTATGATTGGCACGAACAACGTGAACTCGATTCTAATTAAAAATGCATCGAGCTCACCTTACACTTTGCACTTAATGACGATTATTGCCTTTTCAATTTTACCAATCGTTTTGATTTACTTCATTTGGAGCTACTGGGTCTTCTATAAGCGTCTTAAGAGTCCAAAAGCAGCTTAGATAGCAGAAATGAAGGTGTGTTAAAACTCGTTTAACTTCTCGAGTTTAGCCACCAAAAGGAGATTCCCTACATTGGGGAATCTTTTTTTAGTCGCTTAACGGTCTTAATCTGAGATTTAGTATCGTTATTGACTAGATAGAGATGATGAAATGATAAATAATGAATGTTGAGTAAAAATCAGGCTCATTTTTATCAATCCAGGGTTTTGGTTCCCGTTTCTTTTCGGTCAAAAATGCATTTTAAGCAACTAATTTGCCTGCTATGTATAGTACCTGAAAGCGGTTAATGCTAAACTATATCTTGTAAAGTATTGGAGGGAGTAATGTGATAGATAGGCGTTTATTTGATTTCCCGGGGATCAAGCCCCGGGTTGTCATGATTGCAGTACTGATGCTGATTCAGTCACTGATGATCATTATTCAGGCTCGCGCACTGTCGGTGGCCGTCGTGGGTTTATGGAATCAGCAAGCCCTTGCTACGATAGTTGTGCCAACCGCCATTTTTGCAGTTAGTTTTATGTGTCGACACGCGATCACTGTGGCTCAAAACCGGGTGTTCTACCCGTTCGTTGAAAAAACGACCGGTGATATGCGTGAACGGTTAATGACTAAACTGTTCCGTTTGGGTCCAAGTATCGTTGAAAAAACTGGGACTGGGAACATGGTCACCATGGCCTTGGAAGGTATTGATAAGGTTCAGACTTACCTGATGCTGATCATCATTAAGATCATGGATATGGGGATCACGCCTTGGGTGATTTTGATTTACATCGCTTTTCTTCAATGGAAAGAAGCCATTTTTCTGCTGATCATTTATCCAGTTATTATCTTATTTATGATCATTTTGGGCTTAGCAGCTCAAAGCAAGGCTGATCGGCAGTATGAGGGCTATACGCGGCTTTCAAACAACTTTGTGGATACCCTCCGTGGTTTAGGTACGTTGAAGCAGTTAGGACTGTCTAAAAAATACGCCGGCAACGTTTATCAAGTGAGTGAAGACTACCGGAAAGAAACGATGTCGACGTTGCGGATCGCGATGACGTCAACCTTTGCACTTGATTTCTTCACAACCTTGTCAGTCGCTGTTGTTGCTGTTTTCCTTGGTTTTGATTTGATGGATGGTAAGATTTTACTGTTGCCTGCGTTGACAATTTTGACGCTGGCACCAGACTATTTTCTTCCAGTCCGAAATTTCGCGAATGATTACCATGCTACTTTGAATGGTAAAAATGCGCTTCAGGCGGTCTTAGATGTGCTTGAGGTTCCTGAAACCAAGGACCGTGACGAGCTCAAAACGTTCACCTGGGATGAGAATGCATCAATCAAATTTGATGATGTGAGCTTAACGTATGATGAAGCGAAGAAGCCGACCTTGAGTCATATCTCATTTGACGTTCACGGTTTTCGAAAAGTTGGTATCATTGGTGCTTCAGGTTCGGGAAAGTCCACTTTGATTAATCTGATTGGGGGCTTTTTGACGCCGGATAAACCGGATCACATCAGTTTGAACGGGCAAAAATTACCGCATTTAAGTCAGGAACAGTGGCAGTTTAACAGCATTTATATTCCCCAATCACCTTACTTGTTCCACGCTACACTACGTGAAAATGTTAGCTTTTACCAACCTCATGCAACGCTTCAAACGGTTGAAACGGCCTGTGAAAAAGCTGGTCTAACCGACTGGATCAAAACGTTGCCTGATGGTCTTGAGACCATGATTGGTGAAGGCTCGCGTGGTGTTAGTGGTGGACAAGCACAACGAATAGCGCTGGCACGGGCTTTTTTGGATGATAAACGGCGTGTCTTATTATTTGACGAACCAACCGCCCACTTGGATATTGAAACCGAAGCGGCATTGAAGGAAGACATGCTTCCGTTACTAGATAACCGGCTGGTTTTCTTTGCCACTCACCGGCTTCACTGGATCAACCAAATGGACTACGTCTTAGTCATGGACCATGGCAAGCTGGTCGAACAGGGCACTCCCGCCGAATTAGCCGCACATGAAGGCCCATACACGAGATTACGTGCAGAAATGGGGGGATTACATGCACTCGATTAAAAGTACTTTTTCTCATGATACTTGGGTCATGCCTTATTTGCGTAAATACAAGTGGTTACTGGTTCTAGTCCTTTTCTTGGGCTTGATGACTTACCTGTCAGCTGCCGCTTTGATGTTTAACTCTGGTTATCTGATCAGTGAGGCGGCTCGGCGACCGGATTCCATTATCTATATTTACGTGCCAGTCGTTTTAGCGCGGGCATTTGGGATTGCCCGACCGGTTTTTCGTTATTCAGAACGGCTGACCTCGCATAACTGGGTCTTACGGATCGTCTCCGATTTTCGTAAGAAACTATACCAAGCCGTTGAAACCAAGGCTACGGCGATTAAACAGACGCACCAAACTGGCGATATTTTAAGTATTTTAGCTGACGATATCGATCACATTGAAAACCTGTATTTACGGACCGTCTTTCCAATCGTTATTGGCTGGCTACTATATCTGTTTATTATTATTGGCATTGGCGTCTTCAGCTGGCCAGTAGCATTGTTAATGGCGCTACTACTAGCCGTGATTGTTTTGGTCATGCCACTCATATCGGTTGCCGTTAACGGTGCGCGTGAATTTAAACAAAAGCAAATTCAATCTCAGTTCTACACAAGCTTAACGGATGAGGTCTTAGGCCTGACCGATTGGGTGATTTCAGGACGCTATCATGATTTTATGGCATTGCAAACGAAGCCCATTGATGAGATTGCCGCCCTGCGGAAAAAGGATCACTTCTTTCAATGGTGGCGAGGCCTTGGTGTACAAGTCTTCTTCTTGTTAACCGTGTTGACCCTGCTGATTTGGTCGGGGGTCGCTTTCACCTCAACTAAGTCTCTGGCCAACTGGGTGGCTGCTTTCTCACTCGCCTTATTTCCAATTGTTGAACCGTTCTTGGAGATCAGTCAGGGTGCCAGTGAATGGCCAATCTATCAACAGTCAATCGAACGGGTCAATGCCTTATCAAACGACGAACCTGAGGTACCTAAGCAGGAAACGTTGACAGTACCCGTTAAAACGATTGACGTTAATCACGTGACCTTTAGTTATCCGGGCGATGACCGAGTTATCCTAAAGGACGTCTCATTATCCATCAAACGTGGTGAAAAGATTGCTTTGCTGGGCCCGAGTGGTACTGGTAAGAGTACCTTACTAAAACTGCTACTGGGTGATGAAACGGCTACTAACGGGTCTGTGACGATCAACGGGACGCCGATTACTCACCTTCAAGACCAACGTGCGCAATTATTTGGCGTTTTAGATCAACAACCTTATCTTTTTGATACAACGGTCATGAACAACATTCGCTTAGGTAATTTGAACGCCACGGATGAGCAGGTCAAAGCAGCGATCGAAGCCGTGGAATTAAAACCCTTGATCGAGTCACTACCAGACGGCTACGATACAGAAGTCCAAGAGTCTGGTAGTCGGTTCTCCGGTGGGGAACGACAACGGCTGTCACTTGCTCGAATCCTACTGCAAGACGCACCAATCATTATTTTGGACGAGCCGACTGTTAGTTTGGATCCGATCACTGAACGCCATTTGCTTGATACGGTCTTCAACGTTTTAAAGGATAAGACGATCATCTGGGTCACCCACCATTTGGCGGGGATTGACCACGTTGATCAAGTCCGTTTTCTTGAAGACGGTGCCTTTGATATGCAGGGGACACCGAAAGATTTGTACCACGACGAACCGCGATTCAGAAAATTATACGAATTAGACGCTGGTAAAATTGAGTAAGGGATGAATCTCAAATACCGTTATAGGTATTAAAAAATGAGTCACCAGAGGAGTTTTGCACTCTTTTGGCGGCTCATTTTAGTTTGTAAATTAAGGTGATCTTAAAATTCACGATAGCTATAAGGAATTAACCGTTACTGCTGTTGATTAGTCTGGCCAATCGAGCAACTGCGTTGAAAAACGTTGAATGTTGGTTCGTTTTTCGCCCATGGGCAACTGGTTAAGAAGCTCATCGACGTGGTCCTTCAGTGTTTTGAGTTGCGCTTTCATCGCCGGTTTATCCAACTGTTTCTGAATTGCTAAGACGTCATTGACAGAAAGTTGATTGCGCTTATTTAGCTGCTGTTGAACAGCTGTATTTTTCAGCATTCGAATCACCGGTAACGGATACAAACCACTTTGGAGTGCTGACTGGAGTTGTTCTGGTTGACCAAAGCTTAACTGGAGGTCTTGAAGTACCCGGTAAGCCATGCCGACAGCCGCGCCAATTTCGCCGCTCAAACTGATCAATTCTGGTTGTGCCATACTGGCCGCGGCTCCGCGTTCCGCACCAAAGCGAAATGCTTCAGCGGTGCTCGCATTGACGGTGGCGAAGTAAGTACTTACCGTCTGATCAAAATCATAACGGTGCGATAACTCCTCAATATGGCCGGACAAAATACGTTGCATGGTGTTAACATGCAATTGAAGGACTTGGGGACTTGGTTGAGTGTTTAAAACCTCAGTGAAGTAACGTGTGAAGAGGTAGTCACCCGAGTAAATGGCATTGCGCTGACGGGTATCCCGAGCGTTTAGAAAGTTATTTTGGGTGTTATCTGAGACTTGGGAATGGAAGCGAACGGCTAAGTGGAGGAATTCTTGGGCGCTCGCACCGGCCAGTAACAATTGTTTGTCTGGTTTTTGTCCCAGTTCAGAAAAGAGATAGAAAATCCCTGGCCGCAAGAACTTGCCACCTGATTTGAGAAGTTTTAAAATCTTTATATGTATGGGCCGACTTGGTAGGTCTGTCGTTGCTAACAGGTGGGCCTCTAAATGTTTGAGTTCATCTTGAACTTGCGGCAATGAAGCCCAAAATAGTTCGTTCATCAGTACACTCCTTCAAAAAGACTATAAAGTAAAGATACAAAGCTCAAGTAAAATTGTCAATTATCACACACTATACGTTGGAGGTTATTCATGTCAGTCAAAGTATTTTTAGAACTTGTGGAAGCCAAAGCTAAAATTGCCTCGGTTTGGCCATTTTTCATGGGACTTTTCTTTTCGTACTACGTTTTTGGCCTAGTCAACTGGCCACTAGCAATTACCTTTTTTGTTGCTATGCTGCTGTTTAACATGTCGGTGGATGCTCACGATAATTATTCTGATTACCGCGGCGCTTCAGATAAAGCTTCGGAATGGAAACGTAAAACTAATATTATTGGTGTTCACCATCTCTCATTAAAATTAATTAGAAATTTGATTTTACTCATGGCAGGAAGTGCAGCCATACTTGGTATTTTATTAGTCATCGAGACTGGTTGGTCCTTGTTAATCATGGGAATCTTCTGTTTCTTAGTCGGTTATTTCTATTCCGCCGGTCCACGGCCAATTTCATCAACTCCGTTTGGCGAAGCAGCGTCTGGTATAACGATGGGATTTGTTATTACATTGATTTCGGTTTATATCAACACTTTTCCCGTTCAAACCATTACTTGGCGCTTATTTCTGCGCGTTTTACTGGTTTCTGGAATCGCGGTTTTTGCTATTAGTAACATTATGCTGGCAAATAATCTTTGCGATGCCGATGAAGACCGAACGCTTAACCGGCACACGATCGTTTATTATTTTGGAAAGCCAGTCATGCTGCGAGTCTTTGCAGGTAGCGTAGTTGCCGGTTATCTGTGCTTGATTGCCAGTGTAGCACTGAATTTATTACCCGTTATGAGCTTATTGGTCCTCCTCAGTATTCCCATCATTTACCGAAACACCAAGGCTTTTCTTGCCAAACAGGTCAAAAAAGAAACCTTCAAGTTTGCGGTTCAAAATTCTCTCGTGCTCGCGCTGTTTTGCATTGTTTCGATCGGTATTGGAACGATTTTGAACTGGTAAGTGGTTTCCTGTTGGCAATACTGCGGTTTTTCGAGTAAACTAAACGTAAACATTTATCGTTTGCTGGACATGATTTAGGAGGAACTTTTTGATGAAGTTACTGGAAGACAGAATTAAACGGGATGGCACAGTACTCCCCGGTGAAGTACTTAAGGTCGACAATTTTTTGAATCATCAGGTCGATCCGCAGCTCATGTTTGAGCTGGGTGCCGAGTTTAAGCGGTTATTTGAAAACGAGGGTGTCACACGGATCTTAACGGTGGAGTCATCCGGAATCGCACCCGCATTGATGGCTGGGTATCAGATGCACGTACCGGTTGTCTTTGCCCGCAAGCACCGTTCACTAACGTTGACCGATGATCTGTATACTGCCCGAGTTTACTCATACACTAAGCAGGTTAATAATGATATCAGCATTGATAAGCGGTTTATTAAGCCGAATGATAAGATTTTGATCATCGATGATTTCTTAGCGAATGGACAAGCTGTTGAAGGGATGCTGGAGATTGCTAAGGCCGCCAAAGTTGACGTTGTCGGCGTCGGCGTGGTCATCGAAAAGCGGTTCCAGAAGGGCCATCAATTGGTCCTTGACGCCGGTATTCACTTAGAAGCACTGGCTAGTATCGCATCATTAGATAACAACCAAGTTGTATTTGCAAATAGCGCTGAATAATTTATTGAACCACTGCCGTTTCTAGCCTATGAACGGGGGGATCTCATGGTTTGGACGCTGATTTTGATTTTCGTGATTAGCTTTATCTACATTACGTTGAATACGATTCGCTTTATGCTGACGATGAAGGGTTTTCGTAATTTGGCGCCGATTTTGAGTATGGTTGAAATTACGGTTTATGTTGTGGGTCTGGCGTTAGTATTGAATCGGCTAGATAATATTTTAAATATTATTGCTTATGCGCTAGGCTATGGCGTGGGCGTTCGGGTCGGCATCTGGGTCGAAGACAAGCTAGCGTTGGGTTACATTATGGCCACGGTAATTTTGCCAAATACCGATAGTGAGTTGCCGACCGTTTTGCGTTCCAGTGGCTTTGGCGTCACTCAGAGTTCTGCCCAAGGGTTGGAAGGTCAGCGGCTGGTGCTAGATATTTTGACACCGCGGAATCAGGAACGTCGACTCTACACCATTGTGAATGAAAAAGAACCCAAAGCGTTCATTATTACCTATGAACCGAAATATATTTCTGGTGGTTTCTGGGTCAAACGCGTGCGCCGACGTTCACGACAGTAATGGTAGTGCTAAAATAATTCTAAAGATTAATATATTTACTAGTACCTGTTTGGCATAGCATTATAATAGAATAAAAGATTAACTTTTATTGAGAAGAAGGTAGTGAAAAACTTTGGACAATCATGTTTTGTATCCAGGAGGAACCATTGGGGTCATTGGTGACAGCACTGACGGTCCAATGATCGTTGCAGCAGCGCGGCAAGCTGGCTTTAAAGTCGGTGCTTTTGGCCCCGATGAAACCAGCGAAATGCTTCAACTGGCTGATTTTAAGATCGTTGGGCAACTGTCAGACCGTGCGCGCTTAACCGATTTTGCTGAACGCTGCGATTTGGTCACTTACGATTCCCAACATTTAAGCCCGGACGTCCTATCAGTGATTGAGGAGACTACCGCACTGCCTCAAGGAATCGATTTTCAGACCATGATGCAAGACCGGTTGTTGGAGCGGGCATTTTATGAACAATTAAACGTTAACATTCCACCGTACGCCACAATTGTAAGCTTGGACGATGTGTATCAGTCAATCAATTCGATTGGTTATCCTAGTATTTTGAAACCGATCCAAAAGGACTTGATCCACGGCGAAGAGCTGACTATTCGGACACAAACAGATATTGCTAAAGCGGCCGGTTTAATGGACTGGGGGACTTATATTCTGGAGTCCACGGTTTCCTACACCCGAGAATTTGCTGTGACGGTTGCCCGTACCTCATCCGGAGAGTCCAGTTTATTTCCACCAGTAGAAGTTAAACGACAAAATGGCCAATTTTCTTGGGCCTTTTTGCCAACTAGTATTGATCCTGATGTCCAGGCTGAGCTTGATCGTATTTGCCATGAAATTATTTCTAATGTGAAGTATGTCGGTGTTTTTGAAGTCGACTTTATGATCAATGACAATGGTTCGATCTACGTTAAACAGATTATCCCGACCTTTGGCGAGGCCGGTCGTATTTTTGACCGAGCAACAACGGTGAGTCAGTTCGAACAGCATCTGCGCGCAATCGCCGGGATGCCGTTAAGCGACGTTGAAGTTTTAAAGCCGACCGTGATGGCTGCCTTTACCAATGAACAGTCCGGTGCCATTCGTACCCAGTGGACGCTAAAGCCTAACTGGCACTTTTCATTTTACCGTCAAGGTCACCAAGACGTTGACAATGCACAGTTAGCGGGGCACGTACTGGTTCAAGGTGATGACATCAATAAACTGCTGGAACAGTTAGAAGACACTGAGATTTGGTCCCGAAATAATAATGATTCGGAGACGGAATAACCGTTTTCAACGTGATCATTTCTCGAATTAAAAACTGCACACAAGCGTGATTTTCTTTGTGAGAATCACGCTTGTGTTTTGTAGCATGGCAGTTCAAAAAAAGAGCTTAGATGATGGTTAAATGGTAGTGTATTTTACGAAAATGAGTAATTTTTAATACGAACGTATGTTTAATTTTTAGCACAAAACTATTGCTTTATGAGCCAAGATAGGCGACAATTTCAATAGTGAATTTTACGATGCACACCGGTGTTTAGTCGCTGGTGTAAAGATTAAGGTACAAACAGGAGAGGAATTGAAATCGTGGCTGAATCTGCACTATTAGCAAAGTTAAACAAGGAACAACGCGAAGCCGTCGAGCACACTGAGGGACCGCTGCTGATCATGGCAGGGGCAGGCAGTGGCAAAACCCGGGTGCTGACCCATCGAATCGCTTATTTGATCGAAAAGGGTGTGCTTCCCTGGCACGTTTTAGCGATTACCTTTACCAATAAAGCGGCACGCGAGATGCGTGAGCGGATTGTCAAACTACTTGGGCCGCAGGGAAATGACGTTTGGGCGTCAACTTTCCATGCCCTGTGTGTTCGAATCCTGAGACGTTATGCCGACAAATTAGGCTACAATAAGGCGTTTACAATTGCTGATACCGCTGATCAGCGAACACTAATGAAACGGGTACTGGCTGAGATGAATGTCGATCCCAAACAGTTTGATCCGCGGATGCTTCTTGGCAAGATCTCGAACGCTAAAAACGAATTAAAGACCGCCAAGCAGTTGGCTCAGGAAGCTGGAAATCCGGTGGAAGAGATGACCGCACAGGCTTATAATGCTTATCAAAATGCGTTGCAGAGAAACCAAGCAATGGACTTTGATGATCTGATCATGCTGACGATTCAATTATTTAAGGAAAACCCTGATGTTTTAGCTGAGTATCAGCAGAAATTTCAGTACATCCACGTCGACGAATATCAAGATACCAATGACGCTCAGTACACACTGGTCAATTTACTGGCTCGTGAGCACCATAATTTATGCGTTGTAGGTGATTCCGATCAAAGTATCTATGGTTGGCGGGGTGCCAACATTGAAAACATTATGAACTTTGAAAAGGATTATCCCGATGCTCATGTGACCATGCTGGAGCAAAATTACCGGTCCACTAAGACGATTTTGGACGCGGCTAATGAGGTTATTCAAAACAATGGCTACCGGAAAGATAAGAATCTCTGGACGGAAAATCCCCAGGGTGAAAAAATCGACTATTATCGTGGCCAGAGTGAAAATGATGAAGCTCGTTACGTGGTTTCCCAGATTCAAAATTTGATGCAAAAAGAGCATTATCACTTTGGCGATTTCGCTATTTTGTACCGAACTAACGCTCAGTCACGGGTGATGGAAGAGACTCTGGTTAAAGCTAACGTGCCCTATACGATCGTTGGTGGTCATAAGTTCTACGATCGTAAAGAGATCAAGGACATGCTGGCCTATTTAACACTGGTGGCGAACAATTCGGATGCGATCAGTCTTGAACGGGTCATTAACGAGCCGAAACGCGGAATCGGGTCTGGTTCATTGACTAAGCTGCGGCTATTTGCCCAGGATAATGGCTGGTCTGAACTAGAGGCAGCTACGAACGTGGATGTGGCAAATGGCATTACCAGCCGTGCTCGTAACGCGATTGCCGGTTTTGCAACGACGATTCAAAAATTACAAGCCATTGCGCCAAACAGTACCGTGACTGAGTTAACCGAGCAGATCTTGGATACGACCGGTTATAAAGCGGCTCTGCAAGCATCACGCAGTCTGGAGTCTGAGACCCGCTTAGAAAACATTGAAGAATTTCTGTCAGTGACAAAGAAATTTGACGAAGGCTATGACGAAGAAGAAAGTGACTCTGGCAATCGTATTGTTGATTTTCTAGCTGATTTGGCGCTAGTCTCCGATCAAGATGACGTCGAGGAGGAACCGGCTCAAGTGACTTTGATGACGCTACACGCGGCAAAGGGTCTGGAATTTCCGGTGGTCTTTTTGATTGGGATGGAAGAGGGCATCTTTCCACTTAGCCGGGCTGCAGAAGACCAAGATCAATTGGAAGAGGAGCGGCGCCTAGCATACGTTGGTATTACGCGTGCGAAGAAGCGGTTATTCTTAACCAATGCCTATTCGCGGATGTTATACGGCCGTGCTCAGCGGAATCCGCAATCTCGGTTTATTGAAGAGATTCAACCAGATCTATTGAAGATGGATAACGTGGCTGGTGGACAAAGTCAAAGCCATGCCACACCTTTGCGCACGCCATTTGACCGTCACACTAATTCGATTACCGGTTCCCACCAGAAACAGTCTAGTGCGGTGTCGGTGTCCTCGGGTACCGGTGCTGATAAAAAAGCTTGGCGTACCGGCGATAAGGTGACCCATAAAAAGTGGGGGACCGGTACAGTGGTTAAGATCAACGGTACAGGTGAAGATATGGAATTAGACATTGCATTTCCACAAGAAGGTGTCAAGCGGCTGTTAGCTGCCTTTGCACCCATTACAAAGATTGAAGAATAACAGAAGGTGTTATGATGAGCGAACCATCGATCGATAAGATGACCAAGCGAGAAGCTGAAAAACTAGCCAACGAGTTACGACCAGTTCTACGTGCATGGGGCGAGGCGTATTACAGCGAGGACGCACCTAAAGTTGAAGATGCAGTATATGACCAAAAATATGCGCAACTCGTGGCAATCGAAACTAAGTATCCGGACCTGATCACGCCTGATTCACCAACTCAAAATGTGGGTGGTTCCGTTTCAACAGATTTTGCTAAGGTCAATCATGATATTCCGATGCTTTCTTTAGGAGATGTTTTCTCAAAGGAAGAGTTGGCTGATTTTGTGGATCACATTACCGAAAATGAAGCGGGAACTTACAACTGTGAACTGAAGATCGACGGGCTCGCAATCTCACTAAGGTATGAACATGGCCATTTAGTTCAGGGTTCGACCCGTGGAAATGGTCAAATTGGTGAGGATATTACGGCTAATCTGAAAACGATTCCGTCAATTCCAACCGAATTGAAGCGGCCGCTTACGGTTGAAGTGCGTGGTGAGTGTTACATGCCTAAAGCTTCATTCATTGAATTAAATAACAAGCGGGATGCGGAGGGTAAACCAGTCTTTGCGAACCCGCGAAATGCGGCGGCCGGCAGTTTGCGGCAGCAGGATCCACGGGTGACTGCAGCGCGAAAGTTAAGTACTTTCATGTATAACGTGGCCGATTTTGATCCGTTAACGACCCGAACGCAAAGCGGGTTACTAACGGAATTGGCTGAATTAGGATTTACAACTAATCCAACCAACCGCGTGGCTCATAACATGGAAGAAATTGATGCTTACATTGATGAATATACTGGCCAACGCGATGATCTTGCTTATGGTATCGATGGAATCGTAGTGAAGGTAAATGCCTTACCTGTTCAACGTGAAATGGGAGCGACAGTTAAAGTTCCTCGCTGGGCGATCGCCTATAAGTTTCCACCAGAAGAGGCTGAAACAGTGGTTCATCAAATTGAATGGACCGTTGGCCGGACAGGGGTTGTCACACCAACCGCAATCATGGATCCAGTCCAATTGGCAGGTACGACGGTTTCACGTGCCTCCTTACACAACCCGGATTACCTGAACGAAAAGGGCATTCGTCTTGGGGATACGGTGATGCTGCATAAGGCCGGCGATATCATTCCAGAGATCTCAAATTACGTTGCCAATAAACGTCCAGCTGACAGCGTACCATACGTAATTCCAACGCATTGTCCGTCCTGCGGTGCCACCCTAGTGCATTTAGACGAGGAAGTCGCTTTACGGTGTATCAATCCGCGTTGTCCAGCTCAATTAGCCGAGCAGATGACCCACTTTGCTTCCCGGAATGCCATGAATATTGATGGACTGGGTCCAAGGATCATCGCGCAGCTCTTCAGCAAACACTACGTTGAAGATGTCGCCGACCTGTACAATTTAACCTTTGATCAATTGATCACGCTAGATAAATTTGGTGAGAAATCTGCTAATAATTTATTAAATGCACTTGATAATAGTCGCAATAATTCCCTAGAACGCTTATTATTTGGTTTAGGGATCCGTCACGTTGGTAATAAAGCGGCGCGGTTGATTGCTGCTCATTTCAATACGATGGCAAACGTAATGGCCGCTGGTCAAGAAGAGATTGCTCAGATCGACTCCGTTGGCGATACGATTGCTGACAGTATCGTGACCTACTTTAGTAATGCCGGTGCCCGCGAACTGATCAGTGAATTGGAAAGTCGCGGTGTCAATATGGCTTATACTTCAGGTCCAAGTGATCAGAAAGCAGCTCCTGAGGGTTTCTTCAGTGGCAAGCGGGTAGTTTTGACTGGTAAATTAACCCAAATGACGCGTGGTGAGGCTAGTGAATGGCTAACAGCTCACGGTGCTACCGTTACTAGCAGCGTCTCGAAGAAGACGGATCTTGTGATAGCAGGGACCGATGCCGGCAGTAAGTTGACTAAGGCTCAAAACCTGGACGTTAACGTTTGGGATGAGAATCAGTTTGCGACCGAAATGGCAGATCAGTCTGAAGATGGAGGAACGAATTAATGAGACGATTTAATACACTGTTTGTGGTAGCACTTTGCAGTCTGTTCTTAGCAGCCTGTGGTAATTTAGGTAGTTCTAGCGGGACGAGTGGGACCACAACAAGTAAGGGTACCCAATTGACCGGTCAAGCTGCCTCGGGTGATTACCAAAGTGTGATCAAGAACGGTCGTTACGTGACTAGCAAGTCACGGGGTGTGAACGTGTCTCAAAACGACAATCAGTATAATTTAAAGAGTTTTGAAAGTGGCTTGCTGACAGTGTCAAAGAAGGTCTATTCACCTAGCAAGTACATCTTTGAAGAGGGTCAATACCTAAGCACGAACACGGTGCAAAACTGGTTGGCACGTAAGTCCAAGTCTAACCCAACTGGTTTGAATCCAGTTAATAATGGAAAGACTGGGGCCAATACCCGTAATCCCATTTATTTACAGCAAATGGAAGAGCAGGACTACATGAAGCAAAACGGTAAAAAATTGACCCTTTCAGGGGTTACGATCGGTTTAGGCTTAAATTCCATTGATTACTATCAAAAGCAGAATTATGGGGCGACGTATGAGACGCATATCAGTAATGCCACGATTCAAAGAGAAGGCCGTCAGATTGCTAATCAAGTGTTAGCAAGGCTACGTAAAAAGGCCGCTTTAAGAAACGTGCCAATTACGATTGCACTGTATAAACAGGCATCAGACGACAGCCTCGTTGGTGGTAATTTCTTCTCCTATTCGGTCAATCGGGGCAGTTCGACTTCTGTTGGATCGTGGAAGGCCATCAGTGAGAAAAACTACGTCTACCCAACCACATCATCCAGTTCGTCCACAGGAAACTCTAATGATGAGAGCTCATTTGAAAACTTTAAGACTCAGATTCAAAATTATTTCCCTAATTTGAGTGGTGTAACTGCTCAGGCGCACTATGTTGACCATCAGCTTTCAGGAATGAATGTCAGCATTACCACGCAATTTTATAGTGAAACAGAAATTATTAGTTTTACCCAGTATCTGCAACAGGCAGCTCAGAAATACTTACCTTCTGGTGCGCCAATTGACATCACGGTCAAGTCGGCTGAAGGGGTTCAAAGCTTCCTAAGTCGTGATCAGGGCGAAAAGAAGTTTACTTCTCACGTTTTTGACAGTTACTGACATTTAAATGGAAGAACTAAAATAGCACCGGTCTCTCTTTAGAAACCGGTGCTATTTATGGTCGGAATGTGTTAGAATATTTGATGTGTATCGTAAAAATTTTATGAAGAATTCCAGATTACTTGTGAAAGAGGGAAACTTGATGGCAAGTCGAATTGATCAAGACCAAGTACAACACGTTGCGTCATTAGCTAAATTAAGTTTAAGCGATGATCAATTGAAGTACTTTACCACCCAATTAGATGAAATTATTGGGCTATTTGAAACGTTAAACGAAGTCGATACAAAGGGTATTGAACCAACTTCTAGCGTCAGTGACCAAATCAATGTGATGCGTGAAGACGTTGCGGACAATTGGGGTCAAAGCAAAGCCTTATTGGCGAATGCACCCGATGCCGAAAACGGCTATATTAAAGTGCCAGCAATTATTGATGAAAGTGAGGATGAGTAAAGACCGATGAATTATTTCGAAAAGGATCTCGCGTCGCTTCACGATGATTTAGTGGCTAAAAAGATCAGTGTGACCGAGCTAGTCAACGCAACCTATGACAACATCGAGACCACCGATTCTGATGTTAATGCTTTTTTAACACTAAACAAGCAGGTAGCTTTGAAGAAGGCTGCTGAATTAGACGAAAAGGGTATTGATTCTGATAACCCTTTGTCTGGTATTCCGTTGGCCATTAAAGATAATATCGTGACCAAGGGCTTGACCACAACGGCAGCTTCTAGAATGTTGGAAAACTTCGTGCCCGTCTATGACGCTACAGTGATCGAGCACTTAAATAGTCAGGGCGCAATCAACATTGGTAAAACCAACATGGATGAATTTGCCATGGGTGGTTCAACCGAGAACTCTGCCTTTAAGACCACTAAAAATGCTTGGGACTATAATCGCGTGCCCGGTGGTTCATCAGGTGGTTCTGCAGCCGCAGTCGCTTCTGGTGAAGTTATCGCTGCTCTAGGTTCTGATACTGGTGGTTCGATTCGTCAGCCTTCATCATTTAACGGGATCGTTGGCATGAAGCCAACGTATGGTCGAATTTCTCGTTGGGGCTTGATTGCCTTTGCATCAAGCCTAGACGAAATCGGTCCAATGACACGAAACGTCAAGGATAACGCGATTTTATTGTCAGCAATTGCTGGGCATGACGACCATGATTTGACCACTTCAACTAAGAAAGTTCCTGATTTTGCGGCTGAATTAAACGCTCAAACCAGTGTGAAGGGCATGAAGATTGGTCTGCCAAAAGAATATTTAGGTGAAGGGGTCGATCAAGATGTGAAGGATGCCATTTTAGCTGCCGCCGATAAGTATCGTGAACTTGGTGCCACGGTTGATGAAGTTTCTTTGCCTCATAATAAATATGGTGTGGCAGCATACTACATCATTGCAAGTTCTGAAGCTTCTTCAAATTTGCAGCGGTTTGACGGTATTCGTTACGGCCATCGTTCCAAGAATATTCACAACTTGGACGACGTTTACATTAATTCACGGACTGAAGGCTTCGGTGACGAAGTTAAGCGGCGGATTATGCTGGGAACCTTCTCGCTTTCTGCTGGCTTCTATGATGCGTACTTCAAGAAGGCTGCCCAAGTTCGGACGTTGATCATTAACGATTTCCAAGCAGTGCTGAAAGACCATGACTTCATTATGGGACCAGTAGCACCAACGCCAGCGTTTAAGATCGGTGAAGAAATTTCCAACCCAATGACAATGTACATGAATGATATTTTGACCATCCCGGTTAACCTTGCGGGGTTGCCAGGGATGTCCATTCCGGCGGGCTTTTCAAACGGGATGCCGGTTGGCATGCAGCTGATTGGTCGCCCATTTGATGAAAGCACACTTTACAAAGCTGGTTATGCATTTGAACAAGCAACTGATTTTCATAAACAAACACCAAAACAAGGGGGCAAAAACTAATGAATTTTAAAACAACTATTGGACTTGAAGTCCACGTTGAGTTAAAAACCAATTCAAAGATTTTTAGCCCTTCCCCAGTTGAATTTGGTGATGAACCAAACGCCAATACCAACGTGATCGATTGGGGCTACCCTGGCGTTTTGCCGACCACCAATAAAGGAGTCGTTAAGAGCGGCATTATGGCTGCTTTAGCCCTTCACGCCCAAGTGGAACCACATCCGCATTTTGACCGTAAAAATTACTTCTATCCTGATAACCCGAAAGCTTATCAAATTTCGCAGTCTGATAAACCGCTGGCTCACGATGGTTGGATTGAAATCGAAGTTGACGGCGAAAAGAAGCGGGTCGGTATTGAAGAGATGCACATTGAAGAAGATGCCGGAAAGAACACCCATGAACGTGACTTTTCTTACGTTGATTTGAACCGTCAAGGCACACCGTTGATCGAAATCGTGTCGAAGCCTGAAATCAGTTCACCTGATGAAGCCTATGCTTATCTGGAAGCGCTGCGGCAACGAATCCAATTTACCGGGATTTCCGACGTGAAAATGGAGGAAGGCTCAATGCGTGTCGATGTTAACATCTCGATTCGTCCAGAAGGCCAAAAAGAATATGGTACAAAAACCGAGTTAAAAAACTTGAACTCGTTTAATTACGTGCGCAAGGGCCTTGCATTTGAAGAACAACGACAGCAGCGGGTCTTGATGTCTGGTGGCCAGATTCAACAAGAAACACGTCGGTTTGATGAAACAACTGGTCAAACCATTTTGATGCGTGTTAAGGAAGGTTCAGACGATTACCGTTACTTCCCAGAACCTGATTTACCAGCACTAAACATTAGTGAGGACTGGATCAACGAAATTGGCAGTGAAATGCCTGAAATGCCGGGAAGCCGTCGGGCACGTTACGTTAGCAAGCTGGGCTTGACCGACTATGATGCCATGGTTTTGACTCAAACAAAGGAAATGGCTGACTTCTTCGATCAAACCGTTGCGTTAGGTGCTGATCCTAAGTCCGCAGCTAACTACCTTCAAGGCGACGTTAACGCTTTCTTGAACGAAAAGCATGCCGATCTTCAAGATACTGATCTGACCCCGGCAAACCTGGCTGGGATGATCAACTTGATTACTGATGGCACGATTTCGACTAAGATGGCTAAAAAGGTGTTTAAAGCGATTACCCAAGGCAAAGAACCTAAAGCTTACGTTGAAGAAAAGGGCTTGATTCAATTATCGGATCCAGCTCAATTGCAACCAATTATTGATTCTGTTTTAGCGGATAATCAGCAATCGGTCGAAGACTTCAACAATGGTAAGGACCGGGCCGTTGGTTACTTAGTTGGTCAGATTATGAAACAGACCCATGGTAAGGCTAATCCGAAAGTAGTTAACCAGTTATTAATGGCTTCACTGAAGAAGTAAGCCAGACCGTTGAAATTGGAGGGAACACAATGCGTAAACGTGCGCGAGTGATTTACAATCCGTCTTCTGGTCGTGAGGCCTTGAAGAAGGATATGATCGACATTTTGGGCGTTTTTGAACAGGCAGGGTATGAAACCAGCGCCTTTGCCACTACGCCAGCGCCTAACTCTGCGCGTGATGAAGCTGAACGGGCCGCCCGTGAAGGCTTTGATTTGGTTGTTGCTGCGGGTGGTGATGGTACGATTAACGAAGTCGTTAACGGAATTGCCGGTCTGAAGAGACGGCCTAAAATGGCCATTATTCCTGCTGGGACGACTAATGATTACGCCCGGGCACTTAGAATTCCTCGAGAAGATCCATTGGCCGCAGCCAAAGTGGTGCTGAAAAACCAAACCATTAAGATGGACATCGGTGTCGCTGGCAAAAATTACTTTGTCAATATTGCTGGTGGTGGCCGCTTGACTGAGCTAACGTATGAGGTTCCTTCCAACTTGAAGACCTTATTTGGTTACTTAGCTTACCTTGTGAAGGGTGCCGAGTTACTTCCGCGCATTCGACCTTTCAAAGTGGATCTAAAGTATGACGGCGACGAGTACGTTGGCGAAGCTTCAATGTTTTTTTTGGCACTGACGAATTCAGTCGGCGGCTTTGAACAAATTGTGCCGGACGCTTCGTTAAATGATGGCAAGTTCACAATGATTATTGTGAAAACCAGCAACTTAGCAGAAATTTTGCACTTGCTGACACTTGTTTTGAACGGCGGCAAGCACGTTAACGATCCACGAATCATTTACCGCAAAGTTCGGAAGGTTGAAGCCAAGCCGCTTGAAGGGTCACGCATCATGATCAATCTGGATGGGGAATATGGTGGCGACGCACCAATGACTTTTGTGAATCTTAAGCAGCATATCGAAACTTACGCTAATCTGGATGCAATTCCGGATGCTGCGGTTGAAGAAGAAGATCCAGATCTCCTTGAAGCTGAACGAAAATTCCTTGCTGGTGTTCAAAAATTACCAGAGGACCAAGAGATTCAGCCTAAAGAAGAGAATAAATAAGCGTAACAGGTATGAATTAGAAAGGTTTTGCTGTATGATACTTAAGTCAGCAAAACCTTTTTTCAATATAGTAAGGAGATTTCATGAAAACAAAAGCACCAGTTACCAAAAATGAGACTTATACAGGTACGGTCATGGACCTGACCTACGAAGGCCTTGGCGTTGTCAAGATCGACAACTATTCATTATTCATCACCAATGCATTACCAGGTGAAAAGGTTAAATTTGTGGTCACTAAAGTTGGCAAGAGCTTTGGCTTTGGCCGTGTTTTAGAGCATTTGACCACGTCACCAGACAGAGCCGAGATTGATGCCAAAGATCGAAAACTCGCGCAAGCTGGCATCGCCCCGCTTCAGCACATGGTATACCCTGCACAGCTGCGGTTTAAACAGCATCAAATTGAATCACTTCTAGCTAAAAATAAACTCGATATTTCAGTTTCGAAAACGCTTGGTATGGACAAACCATATCATTATCGAAATAAAGCCCAGATTCCGGTTCGATTAGTGAACGGCCAACTCGAAACCGGATTCTACCGTCAACATTCACACAACTTGGTACCACTAACAGATTTCTATATCCAGGATCCTCGAATCGACCAAGCAATCGTGGTTGTCCGTGATATTTTGCGGCAGGAAGACATTTCGCCATACGATGAGAGAACTCACCGGGGAATTATTCGAAACGTGATGGTGCGCCAGAGTCACTACGAAGATGAAATGATGATCGGTCTGATCACCAATAGTCATACTTTGCCGCGCGCAAAAGAAATCGTAGCCCAAATTACGGAACAATTACCGCACGTCACCAGTATCATCCAAAACGTGAATAGTCGACCAACAAACGTTATCATGGGGCCAATCACCAACGTTTTGTATGGTGAACCAGTAATTCACGATTCATTATTAGGTAATCGTTTTGAAATTTCCGCGCAATCCTTTTACCAAGTTAACCCGGTACAAACGGAAAAATTATATCAACTGGCCATTGATCGTGCAGGTTTAACTGGCAATGAAACGGTTATTGATGCCTACTGCGGCATTGGTACGATTTCTTTAGCGATGGCTCGCCATGCCAAGGAAGTTTATGGTGTTGAAGTGGTTTCAACTGCGGTGGAAGATGCTAAGAAGAATGCGAAACTAAACGGTTTAACTAATTTGCAATTTGAAACCAACAAGGCCGAATATCAAATGGCAAAGTGGCAAGAACAAGGTTTAAAACCGGACGTGATTGTCGTTGACCCCCCTCGGAAGGGCTTAGATGAGACCTTAATCGAAAGTGCAACTGATATGCAGCCCAAAAAGGTGGTCTATGTGAGCTGCAATCCATCGACGTTGGTTCGCGACATTCAGCGTTTTGGCGAACGTGGCTACCACGTTACCGCACCGATTCAGCCTGTTGACCAGTTTCCACAGACGCCTCACATTGAATCTGTGACGGTTTTAGAAAAAGTAGCAAATTAAATTGGCGGCATTTCAGGGAATGTAAAGCGTAATCAGCACGCAAAGAAGGTTGAATTTCTGACTTCTTTGCGTGCTTTTTGGGTGTTCTAGACTGAAATGGGTTTGTAGATAATTCTTAGTGATTTTAAGCTTCCATCTTTCGACTTTAAGAATTAGTGTTGATTTACAACACCGATTGAAAATTGTTAATTTTACTTAGCTTTAAACCGATCACTAGCGGATAACTGAATATTATTTCATATTGATTATTTTTGATGCTTGATTACTCACTAGGTTTTAATCTATAATCAATTCAACACGAGCACATCACAACTGGGGGATCTCGGATGTTAGATAATCTATTGCACGTTATAAAAGAAGAAGACGTTAGTGAACAGTTGTACCATGGATTAATTGGGGTTGAAGTCGAGGAGAATCGAATTGACAAAGCTGGTCGAATGAGCCGTGAACCACACCCGCAAAGTTTAGGTTCCCGGACGTTTCATCCGTATCTGCAATCTGATTTTGCAGAGGCGCAAAGTGAAATCATTACGGATCCTAACCCAAATATTGGCGGTGTTTTGGATCAGCTTGATACGCTCCAAACGGTTCTGTACCGCTCTTTGCAGGGTGAGGATCGGATCTGGCCGTTAAGTATGCCACCCCGAGTTGACGCTGATGACATTGCATTTATTAAAGCTCATTTTGGGCGGCCTGCCTACGCTGATTATCGCAAATATTTGACGGTCAAGTACGGTGTGTGCCCTAAGATTATTACTGGTGTGCATTTAAATTACAGTATCCCTGATCCGGTAATCAACCGCCTTTACACACATTATCTAAAGGAATTTGAGACGGTAACTGAATTTCGGAATGCTTTGTACTTCCGGATGGCCCAGAATTTGGTGCTCAACCGATGGCTGATCACCTACTTATTTGGGGCTTCACCAATTGCAGAAAAGGGCTTTTTTGAACAGGTTCCAGAAGCACTAACTCAACCAGTCCGTAGCATTCGAAACAGTCACTTTGGGTATGCAAATCACCCTGAAGACGGTGTTGATGCAACGATTTATCAATCACTTCCGCACTTTGTTGATCGGCTGGAAAGCTTGATCAAAGCCAAGAAGCTGTATAATCAAGCAGAATTTTACGGTCCCGTCCGTTTGCGCGGTAACACGTTGTTAGCAGATGATTTGACTAAGGGCATTCGTTACTTGGAATTTCGATGCTTAGATTCGACTCCGTTTCATTCAAATGGTATCACTCGCCATGCCTTATACTTTATGAAATTATTCTTTATCTACGCTTTGGTAACGCCAGTTAATGATGAGCGTATTGATGCCGAACTATCTCAGGCCGAGGCAGACAATGAGCGAGTGGCACTTGAAAATCCCCTGGAACCCACTTTTAAGGCGAAAAGAGGTCTGCAAGTCTTCGATGACTTACGGGAGCTTGCCAAAACGCTAAACGCGCACAGTGAACAAATCAATGCCATTGATGATTTTGCTGAAGTTGTGACCCATCCCGAATTAACGCCCGCTGCCAAATTAATCAGTCATCTGGATGACAGTGGTAGCTTAATGACTTTTGGGGTTCGTAAAGCCACTGAGTGGAAGGCGCAACGTCTAGGAGCTGATCAACTACTACCGATGCTGTCACGGTTATCCGCACAGGCACAGGAGCTGGTTTTTCGAGCGATTCAGTTAGGCATACGTTACTACGCTGTTCGTGATGAAAATGGGGCAATTATGTTAATGCTGACTTTTAATGAACTAACACAGGTCATTGAAGCGGACAAAGTATCGGATGGATCAGCGACTGAGTATTTGAAGCATATGTTTCCTGATCTGCCGTTACCAGGAAAGTCGAAAAGTTAAGGTTTAATGAATTCAATTAAAAATGGTACCGTTACAAGTTGGGCCTTGGACCCACTCTGTAATGGTACCATTTCTGTTTTTAAGGTTTAGAATTGCTTTGCTTTTTGAAATGCTGATGATAGTAATATACGGGAACGCCAATACCGGTTAGAATCAAACCGGTGATTGCGAGTCCTGTCTGGGTCCATATCGTGACGATTAAAATAAAGAGGCCACCAAGAATGGCGATTGCAGGGATGACTGGGTAGCCGGGGACACGGTACGGCCGTTTCAGAGCCGGCTCACGCTGACGGAGGACAAAGAGGGCAATGAACAACATGACGTTAAAGATCCACATCACGAAGACCAGCATATCAGTCAGGGTGTCAAAAGAGCCCATGAACATCATAATAACCGCAATGATAAATTCAACCATGCCCGCAAAGTAGGGGACGTAGGTTCGACGAGAAATCTTTTTTAATTGACGACTGAAAGGCAGTGAATCTTCGGACGCCATTGCAAATGGTACTCGCATTCCCGTTAGAGTATAGCCATTGATCGCACCATACACAGAGATTAAGATTCCAATGGTGACTAATTTACCGCCCAGCGGACCAAAAATCAGTTGGGCCGTTTCCGAAGCAGTATTTTGATTTCCAGCAATTTGGTCAATTGGTAGACTTTTCAAGAAGACAAAGTTGACAAGTACGTAAATCAACATGATACATAAGAGTCCCAACACGATGGCACGTGGGAGATCTTTTTCTGGTTGTTTCATTTCTCCAGCGATGTTGCCAATATTGATCCAGCCATCGTAGGCAAACATCGTTGCCAGTAATCCGCCGCTAAAGGCAGTCCAGTAATTTAAGTGTGCACCGGCCGTGATAGGGATTAGGGACACTGAAGTATGAGCAGGTGCAAAAATGCCAAAGCCAACAATGAGCGCAATTGGAATCAGCTTAAAGACTAACGTGATCGACTGTAAGGCACCACCAACGCGGGCTCCCAAAAAGTTGATTAAAGTCAGGCTCAGGCCACACAGAATAGCGATTGGCAGGTGCCACATCAATGACAGGTGAAACAGGTTCAAAAACTGGGTGGAAAAGATGATCGATAGTGCAGCGATGTTAGCCGGATAATAGACTAACATTAAAGCCCAGCCCATTAAAAAGCCGGGTAACTTCCCGTAGGTGTACTCAATGTACTTGATTGCGCCCCCGGTTTTAGGAATTGCAGCAGCCAGTTCGGCAGCCGTTAACCCGGCACAAATTGTTAAGATACCCCCAAGGATCCAAGCTGCGAGGGTCATGCTCGACGACTTTGTTACTTCAACAACGCTGGCGACTTTAAAGAACACCCCACCGCCGATTACGGTCCCCATCACTGTTGATAGGGCGGTAAATAATCCAATATCGCGTTTTAAATGTGGCTCGCTCATGATAGAAAAATGCCGTCCTTCCGAATCCAATAGATATAAATTATAGCAAACAAAAACCCCAGTGACAACGCACTGGGGAAGGGTTTATGATTAGAAATCTATGATAATATTTAGTGGAAAAACATATTTAATATCATAACAATTATAATACCTACAACGGAGATCACCGTTTCAAGCACTGTCCAAATGGAAAGTGTCTGCTTTACAGTCAAATCAAAATATTCTCTAAACATCCAGAACCCGGCATCGTTCACGTGAGAAGCAGCAAGTGAACCAGCACCGATAGCAAGTACCATCAAAGCTGGATCGACACCAGAAGCTGACATTAGAGGTGCCACGATTCCGGCAGCCGTCAAAGCGGAGACGGTTGCGGAACCAAGAGCGACACGCAGTACAACGGCGACTAACCAGCCAAGGATCAATGGGCTAATACTTGAGTGGGTAAAGATCTTAGCAACTTCGGTACCAACACCACCATCAATCAGGACTTGTTTGAAGGCACCGCCACCACCAATAACCAACAGCAGCATGGCAATCGACTTCACGGCATTTTCAACGGTTGCCATGATATCTTTGGTTGCTTTGCCCCGGGCCCAGCCCATTGACCACATTGCAAAGAGCAGTGAGATCAACATCGCAATAGCAGGGTCACCGATTAGACTAATAATTTGATCCATCATTGAAGGATTGGCGGGCGTTTTGCCCCCGGTCATGGTCATCTTATAAATGGTCGTAATGGCCATCAAAAGAACTGGGAAGAGGGAAGTTAAGGTCGACATACCAAAACTAGGTTCTTCTTCTGGTGCCATTTCTTTAACTTCACCTAATGAACTCAAGTTTCCTTTTTGGGCAAATGCAGCTGGTGCGAACTTTTCTGCCAGCCGAGTAAAGAGTGGCCCAGCAATGTAAGCAGCTGGGATAGCAACAACTAAACCAAATAGCAGTACCTTACCATCATTGGCACCCAAGGCTGCCGCAATGGCAGTTGGTGCCGGGTGAGGAGGTAAGAATCCGTGGGTAACTGACAAAGCAGCAGCCATTGAAATTCCTAGGTATAGAACTGGCACACCGGCCTCAACAGCGATGGCAAAGACGATCGGAACTAACAAGACCATACCAACTTCGAAGAATAGCGCGATACCAATAATGAATGATGCAAGCATAATAGCTAATTGAAGTCGTTTCCGACCAAACTTATTGATCAGGGTCGTGGCTATTTTATGAGCCCCACCAGCATCGGCAACTAGCCGACCCAGCATGGCACCAAAGCCAAAGACCAGTGACAGCTCACCTAATTGACTCCCAATACCAGTTTCGATACTGGTGGCAATTTTGGTGAGGTTCATGCCAAGTAAAATGGCAGTTAAAACAGAAGTCATTATTAGGGAAACGAAAGTGTTCATTTTGAATCGAATGATCAAAATTAACAGGAATACGATCCCGATAATCAAAGCAATTATTTGTTCCATGATTAAACCCCTTCAAAATAACTTAAGAGACGCAGCCCTAATCGGCGCCTCTGAGCGACAGTAGACAGTAAACCCTTTTTGTATTTTTAAAAAGTGACACGCAAATGATTAAAGATCCTGGGATGCATTCTTTTTCTTTGCATCCATCTTTCGCTGATAATCGGCAATCGCTTTATATTCCGTTTGTAATTGACGGCTTAAACGAATGTAGATTGGAATCAAAGCGCGGTATGCTTCATAGGTATCAGGATTTGGATGATGAACGTTAGTGACGCCAACAAACTTCTTGACCTCACTTAAATCATCGATCAATCCGAGGCTGTACATTCCTAACGTAGCCGCGCCTAAAGCGGTACCTTCGACACTTTCCGGAATGGTCACGTCCTGTTCAAAAATATCAGCTAACATTTGACGCCAAAGCTTTGAACGGGCAAAGCCACCGGTAGCCTGAATGCTAACCGGTTTACCAACGACTTCTTCCAGGGCAATCATGACGGTATAGAGGTTATAAACGATCCCTTCTAGTGCGGCACGAACCATGTGGGCCCGGGTGTGCGTACGAGTCAAGCCGAAGAATGAACCACGGGCGTTTGCATCCCAGATTGGTGCTCGTTCACCACCTAGGAATGGGTGGAAGATCAGGCCATCGGAGCCAGCTGGAACTTTTGAAGCAATCTCAGTCAACAGATCGTAACTATCGATCTTCATTTGTTCAGCCGTGATTTTTTCGGGTGCAAACAACTGATCACGAACCCAACGGAAAACGATACCGCCATTATTGACAGGGCCACCAACGACCCACTTATTAGGTGCTAGGTAGTAACAGAAGACACGACCTTTGGGATCGATCTTGGGCTTATCGGTAACGACTCGAACCGCACCGGAAGTCCCAATGGTGACGGCTACGACTCCGGGATCGATGGCATTGACACCAAGGTTAGCTAGCGGACCATCCGAGGCACCCATCACAAATGGTATGTCTGGGTCAATACCAATAACTCGAGCATAGTCCGGATTCATCCCGGAAATCGTATCAGTCGTGTCAGCCAGTTCAGGTAGTTGTTCACGTTTGACACCTGCTAGTTCCAGCGCCTGATCATCCCAGTCCATCTTGAAGATGTTAAACATGCCAGTTGCGTTGGCGATTGAATAATCTTCCTTCAAAACACCGAATAGTTTGTAAATGACGTATTCTTTGATACCAACAAACCAGCGAGCTTTGTCAAACAGGTCTTTATGCTCGTTACGTAGCCAGATTAACTTAGTAAAGGGAGTCATCGGGTGGATCGGCGTCCCAGTCTTCTCGTAAATTTGTTTTCCAATGCCATTTTCACGGAGTTCATCAGCGTACTTGACGGCTCGATTATCCGCCCAAGTAATGGCACGGGTCATTGGCTTGTGGTTCTCATCGAGTAGGATCAAACTATGCATCGCGGCTGAAAAGGAGACACCCTTCAATTCGCCAGCTTTTAAGTTTGCCTTTCGAAGTACAGTGGTCAACCCGTCGACGATGGCTGAAAAGATCTCCTCGGGATCTTCCTCTGCCATATCTGGCACGTCTTGGTAAAGCGGATACAAATTGTTCGAGTATCCTTGAACTTTACCAGCGTTGTCAAACAAGACGGTTTTCACACTGGTGGTGCCAATGTCCACACCAATCATATAGTCCATTATGTTGACTTCCTTTCTTGGTTTAAACTTGCAATTGCAGTTTATCTGACTTTTAAACCGTTTTCAAGAAATGGCCTCTGAAAACGGAAAATAATCAAGCTGACCTGGTCAATTATATGAAAAAAGTTTTCAAATAACAAGCCTTAATACGCAAATTTATTACAAAGGTTCTCGATATCGGTCTGAATAGCTGGTATAATACGGATTAAGGAACCTGATTAATTGAACGTTGAACCTTAAAAGGTTGGTAAACGCAGCTTAATTTCAAATCAAACATGACTTCTTATTTCATCACCTTAACTCGTATTAAGCAGTTTCTTATCAATAAAGGAGGAAGTATATTTGGCACAGTCAGTAATTGGGAGTATCAGGTCTTATTATCCTAATCTTAGTAAATTACATCAAAAGATCGCCGATTTTGTATTTGCCCAGCCCCAGATGGTCAGTGAGCTGACGATTAATCAGTTAGCTGAAAAAGTGGGGGTCTCGACAGCCTCTATCTCACGTTTTGCTAAAGCGGTTGGCTATTCAAGTTATCGCGAGTTCAGTATGGATCTAGCTAGCGTTTCGACGGATATCACCCAGAGCTCGATTTTTAAAAAAATCGATCCAGAAGATTCCGATGACGTGATGGCTGAAAAAACGTTTCAAGCAATGATTGATGCTTTAATCTCGACTAAGTCGCTGCTGCACAATGATGATCTGGAAACGATTGTTGACCATATTTTGAAGTGCCAGCAGCTAGCTTTCTTTGGCCTCGGTGGCTCTTCTGTGGCGGCACTGGATGGTTACCACAAGTTTTTACGAACTTCCATTAACAGCGAATATTATCCGGATTTTGATGTTCAGTTGATGCAGGCCGCTAAAATGACTGAAAAAGACTGTGCCATTATGATCTCCCATTCGGGTGAAAACCAACAGGCACTGACAGTTTTGAAACAGCTGCAGAATAATCATGTCCCTGTCATCGCCATCACTAGTTATGGCAAGTCTTCATTGGCTCAGCGTGCCGATATGGTGTTACTATCACTGGCTGATCAAATGTCTAGTACGTCAGATGGGATGTACACATTGATTGCTCAGCTAGCGCTGATCGATAGTCTATTCACCATTGTTGCCGTTAAATTGGCCAATAAGACCGAAGCCGTCATGAATCGTGTTCGGGAAGCAATCGGGCGAACAAGAACTTAAAAATTGCTTGCGTTTACCACGCCATTTGCGAAGCATGTTAGAATGGAAGGTAACTATCAGCAGAGGGTGACCGTGTTTGAAACGACGTCGGATTGAACCAATTTATACGAATACCTATCAGCAGTTACGAAATCGTTCCCGGCGATTCCGTTATTTTCTAATTGCCTTGATTTTGATCCTGCTGGTTGGTGGTTGGTTTGGTTACCGGCATTACCAGCAAAATAAGATGCATCAATTTCCAGTTCGTGGCGTTTCACTCACACAGAGCAATGGCTTCGTTGATTTTCAGCAATTGCAACATCAGGGTTACCAGTTTGCGTATTTACGCGCTACTTCTGGTGCTACATACACGGATGACGAGTTTCAAAGTAATTACGACCGCTCACAGGGAACCAACCTTGAGATGGGGGTCTATCACGTCTATAGTTATAGTACGAGCGCCAAAGCTCAGTATCGTAATTTCATTCAGGAAGTTGGTCAGCGTCACGGGCAGTTACCAATCGCCGTTCAGGTCACAACTTACGGTTCTTACACCGCTGATTATTTGAAACGGACTAAAGCTCAGCAACAATTGCAAGCCTTCATTTCACTAATTAAAGATCACTATCAAAAAAGGGTGATCATCTGGTGTAGCCAGCCAGTTTGGCGGGTGTTGGCACAGACACCGTTAGGCCGTGATCAACATTGGCTGCAGGCTTCCCTGTTAAATCGTCAGTCACAAAAAACGCGGTTTATTGAGTACGATGATGGCGCTGCTGTTAAATTAAATGGTCAGTCGCAAACCGTTGCTGCTTCAGTGTTCAATGGCAGTCAAAAGCAGTGGAACGCGTGGGTCACCGAGTAATTGAAACAATAAAAGAGTGGTGGCTGATTCCTTGATTTCAAGGGGTCAGACGCCACTCTCGTCTTTCATACTAAAATCATTGAAATTCCGGGCTAAGCTTTAACTTTCCTTGGCAGGAATAATGTAATAAACAACATCATCAGCTTCATCAAACATTTTAACGGGGGCTTCATCATCTGCCGTAATGGTGATGTGATAACCGTAATGGTCAAGTAAAACGAGTTTGTCAGGTGCCATTGAAACCACCTGAGCAGGAATGGTTCGATGATCGATATTGATTGTTAGATCGGGGCCAATCACTAATGAATGGGTACGAGCCGTTTCTGAATGACGCAGTTTCCAGGAACCAATGAAAATCATTGGCGAACTTTCAGATGATTGCTTCTTTTTTTGATGTCGAGAAGAGTGCCGCGATGAGCGCACAAAGTGTTGCAAAAACGACTGACCCGATTCGAATAGGTTTTTGGCGTTCATTTTGAAACCCTCCTTTATCTCATCTCCTAATAATCTTAACATGTTTGGAATCTAATTCCTCGTTCTTTAACTTAATTTAAAAAATAAATCAGCTAAGAATTATCATTTATCCACGGAACTGCTATCATAAGTATAAAAGCAGAAAAAGGAGCGTTTTTGATGATCAAATTTGGGATTATTGGCACTAATTGGATCACTCAGCAATTTGTCGAGGCGGCGCAAGCCTCCAGACTGTACCAACTGTCAGCTGTTTATTCACGGCACCAGGAAACTGCGGCGGCCTTTAGCGCTAAAAACGGCGGTGCAGACACGTTTACTGATTTGGATGATTTTTTCAAAAATGGTGTCTTCAGTACGGTCTATATTGCCTCTCCAAACAGCCTGCATTTTCAACAAGCCAAACAAGCAATTAACGCCGGCAAGCATATTATCGTGGAGAAGCCAGCCTTTGAAAATCAAGCTGAGATGGAATCAATTCAGGAGCTGTTGAAGCAAAATCCGCAGATTCGCTACTTTGAGGCGGCTAGAAACATTCACACGCCAAACTTTAAAGCCATCCAGGAACAGGTCGAAAAAATGCCCGTCGTTCAGGGGGCAAGTTTAACGTATATGAAATACAGTTCACGGTATGATCAGGTTTTGGCAGGTAAGGAACCAAACGTCTTTTCGCTGCGCTTTGGCGGTGGTGCACTTCAGGATTTGGGTGTCTATCCCCTGTACGACGCGATAACTCTGTTTGGCATGCCCAACGAGTTCAATTATTTCCCAGAATTCATCCAAACTGGTGTTGATGGTAAAGGGGTGGCAATTTTACAGTACGCTGAGTTTAACGTGACCATCAATTTTGGCAAGACTACTAATTCGTATATGACTTCTGAAATCTATGGCTTAAAGGATACGATTGAAATCGATGACGCCGGTGAATTAGGTGAAGTTAGCTACATCGATGCCGATGGTAAGCGGACAAAGATCAGTCAACCGGTAACTGAAAATCCCTTATTGCCAGAAGTTCGTGACTTTGCGCGGGTCATTAATGAACCTGAAAATGTTGAAAACAAGGCTGATTATGAACGTTGGAATGCGCTCAGTGTCCGGGTCAATAAAATGATGTTTAACCTGCGGCAATCTGGTAAAATTGTATTTTACGATGAACGAGACAATTAATAGAAATGAGTGACTAATGATGATCCCTCAATTTAAAAATCGTTTTGAAAAACTTGGCTTTTCAGTCTTATCACCAATTCAAGAGGCCGTTTACGAACCGTTGAAAAATGGCGATAGTGTGCTTGGACTGGCGCCAACTGGATCGGGGAAAACGCTCGGTTTTGTCGTTCCTATACTGGAACGGCTAGAGCCGGAGCAGGGAATTCAAGCAATAATCATTGCGCCTTCACAGGAATTAGCGATGCAATTGACAGGCGTGACACGTAGTTTTGCAACGCTTGTCAATCTAAAGGTGACCTCAGTTACGGGCGGTGCGAACGTCAAACGACAACTGGAACAGTTGAAAAAGCATCCAGAAGTGGTTATTGGCACCCCTGGCAGACTATTGAACCTGATTGAAGACCGAAAGTTGAAGACGCATAACGTCCAAACCGTCATCGTTGATGAGGCAGATGATCTGCTGGACGGCGAAACGTTTGATACAGTCCGGACGATTCTCCAAAACGTTCCTGCTGAAGTGCAGTTAGGCTTCTTTTCAGCCACTGAGACACCAATTTTATCCGACCTGCAAAAATGGTTTGGAATGCCAGTACGACGAATCGATGTCCGTGCCAAAGATCATACGCAAGGCGAAGTTCGGCACGGCTTAATGGAGGTTTCCAATGCCAAAAAAGCGAGCCTGCTGGGTCGGTTGTCATCCGTTAAGCAGTTCAAAGGACTGGTCTTTTTCAACCATGTTGGTGCTTTGCAACAAACGAAAAGTACTTTGACACACCACCACGTGCCGGTTGCAGTATTAACGGCTGATCAACGTCAAACTGAGCGTCAAAAAGCCCTGACTGACTTTCGGTTAGGTAGGGTCAAGCTGTTATTATCAACGGATGTTGCTGCACGCGGTTTGGACATCGCAAAGTTACCAGCAGTGGTTAACTTTGATCTACCTGAAACGGCAAATATTTATACTCACCGTGTTGGTCGAACCGGTCGAATGGGTGAGCCAGGGCAAGTCATTAACTTTGGCGATGACCATGATTTGCGGGATTTAAAACGATTGTTGAAAGATACTGACTACCAACTGGTGCCAGTTTATTACCAAGACCATCAAATCACCACTTCCTTGAAAGCAGAAACAACGCAACCGGTTGATGCTGACCAAGTTGCAATACCGGAAGCAAAGACTGCGGGTCAGGCCAGGGGGTCAATTGATGCCCCGACAGAAGCCACCCGTCAACCAAGAGTTAAGGCGTCATTGCCAGCACCAACGAGAAAGAAAAAGGGTCACCATAAACACTTGAAACGCAAGGGTATGCGGCATAAGCATATTAAAGAAGCAGAGCAAAATGACCACATGAGTGATTAACTTTAACGACAAAAATAGCGGTGCCAGACAAATCTTCAATTTGAAAATTTGTCTGGCACCGCTATTGATTATTTGGCAATTTGATTTGAACTTGACCTAAAACATGCGAGCTGACTACACCAAAATTAGGCCTTTCAACCGACAGTCTTCAGTCACTTTGCTTAGCCATTATTAAAGCACCGAAATCACTTTACCAAACTAGACTCAATGATTATGTTGCAAATCCTCTAGAAATTTAGCAACAAGATCCAGTTCCTCTGGTGAATACTTTGAAACCAAGGCTGCGTGCTGTTTGTCAAGCAGAGCGGTTAACTCGCCTTGCACAGCGACTACTTTTTTTCCGGTTCTCGTTAGTTGGTAAGATGGTGTGTCAGTATTGGCATTTGTTTTAGCCACGAAACCTAAGCGCGACAGCTTGTTTAAATTCTTAGCAATGACCCCAAAGCTAAGGTCAAGTGCCGCAACTAATTGCGGTTCTGAAACCGGTGCAAGTGCACCCACTTTTTGAAGTAACTTTAAGCTGAGCGTGGACAATTGGGAAATAGCGTATTGCAGATCATGGTTAGGAATGTGCAACTGGAGCCACTGACGTTCGAAGTTATTGTCCTGAGCCCGGGTATTAATGATATCGATCAACGAGTTTTCAATGTGGTTTTTATAAAAAGCTAATTTGTCCAAAATTTATCCCTCAATTTCTTTCAAATGCACTATATCATAAATCGATTCATTGCGGAAGCTGTTTCTCCAGGTCGGGTTAAAAGACTTGCTCAGTAAGTTAATTTTACGCCTTAGTTAACTTAATCGTTCAGCTTTCTGAGTGCACAAAAAGCTTGAAACCGATATCAAAATGCTCCACAATATAAGTGAATCATTATTCCTCAGAAAAGGGTTGATTAAAATGTATGATCACATTGTTGTACCGCTTGATGGTAGTCACAATTCAAAATTAGCACTTTCTGAAGCGCTTAAACTTGTGAAACAGTTTAACGCTGAGTTAACACTGGTGCACGTTGCGGATGATAAACGTCTGATTTACCAAGTCACAGGAACTGGAATTGCCAATACTGGTGGCTATTATCAGGAATTGACTGACCGCGCAAATTCGATTTTAAACGAGGGCAAAAAAATTGCTGCAGACGCCGGAATCGACGTTAAAACGGAGATCTTACATGGCAATCCTAAACAGGTGCTAGCGGTTAATTATCCAGCTGATCACGATGTTGATTTGATCGTTATGGGTAAGTCTGGAACCGATGCCATTGACCGGTTACTGGTTGGTTCAACCACGGCAGCTGTGGTTAGGAACGCTTTAACGAACGTTTTAGTGATTGCTGAACCAACGAGTGGTAACGTCTAAACAGGCTTTACAACCCGCAGGATTCATGAGAAAATGTTCAGTGTGCTTTTTGGCCCCATAGCACAACTGGATAGGGCACCCGCCTCCTAAGCGGCTGATCCCGGTTCGAGTCCGGGTGGGGTCATTAAATGTCATTTTTAAAATACTTTTATCCCTCTGGATCTTTGATTTGGAGGGCTTTTTGAATGACAGAAAGCGTAGTAGGATGAAAAATTGATGCACTTTGGTTTTTTATGTTCAGTTTTGTGCAAAGTACCATACATAGCAAAAAGAGCAGCTGACTCTTCACTGTTTCCCGTGTTTTATTTTTTAAAAATTTAGCTGTAGATTTGAATCCTGGGCGGGCTAAAGAGACGTAACGTAGATTAAAATGGCCCTATAGATTGAGTAGTATACTTTAAACGGTGGACGACGATGTTTTTTAGCCCAAACCGTTTTGAGTCAAGAATTATCTTATTGTCATTAGCACCATCTGATACTTTTTGTGTTGATTTAGAAAGATGACATTAAATGACAAAGAAGATTCAAAAACCCACATGTCAGTTAGTTAAATTCTAACTAGCGTATCTATTTTAAATTGCGTCTTAGAGTTTTGACGTCTTATTTATTAACCACAATTTTGGTTAACATTATTTGATTGTGAAAAAGTTGCAAGTGAGTCGAAATTTCTGATAGAATAAATTGATGAGAATTTGCATTGTTTTCACAAGAAAGGATGTTTGCTTTGAAGATTAAAACAGCAGTTGCTCAATCTAAAGGTGAAGATATTAAGATTCAAGATGCGATTTTGGACGAACCAAAAGCCAATGAAGTGCTTGTTAAAATTGTGGCATCTGGTATTTGCCACACTGATGCTGCAGGCCGGGATAGCGGTATGACCCCTTACCCTGTTGCTCTTGGACATGAAGGAGCTGGAATTGTTGAAAAGATTGGTAGTAGCGTAACCACAGTTAGACCTGGTGATCACGTGGTATTATCATTTCCATATTGTGGTCACTGTCAGAACTGTTTGAACGGACACCCAGCTAACTGTTTTCGGTCAGGTGAGCTATGCTTTGCAGGTCATAACTATGACCGGACACATCGTATTCACTCAACTGATGACCAGGATATTTCAGTGTTCTTTGGTCAGTCTTCATTTTCGACTTACTCGGTTGCTGATGAGCACGGCGTGGTTAAAGTTGATAAGAATGTTGACTTGAATTTACTTGGGCCTCTGGGATGTGGCTTCCAAACTGGTGCAGGAACCGTTTTGAATTTCTTGAAGCCAGAGTTTGCTTCCAATATTGTAATCTTTGGGACAGGGGCTGTTGGCCTGTCAGCTATGATGGCCGCTAAGATTGCTGGCTGTGATCACATCATTGCAGTTGATATTCATGATAATCGGCTTGATATGGCAAAGAATCTTGGCGCAACTGAAACCATTAACAGTGTTACTACAGATGCTGTAGATGCCATTAAGGCGATTGTGCCCGGGGGAGTAGATTATAGTATTGATACTACAGGTGTTAGCAGCGTGATCAAGCAATCTGTAACGGTTCTTAAACCATCTGGTGTGAATGCGTTGTTGGGGATCGCTGGTGACGTCACATACAATATCATGAACGATATTATGGGCGAATCCAAACAGGTTGTTGGGGTCATCGAAGGTGACGCTATTCCACAACTCTTTATTCCAAAATTGATTCGATTCTATCAAAAAGGCGAATTTCCGTTTGATAAACTGGTTAGATTCTATAAATATGAGGACATTAATCAAGCCTTTGCTGATTCGGCGGATGGTAGTGTAATTAAGCCGATTATTAAAATTGCTGAGTAATTTTGTTGGCTGATAATCTAAATCACCAGTGATTTTGAATGGATCTCTAATAATGACCGGGTTCATTATTTTCAATTTTTTTATATGGGATTTTTCAATCCCTAACAAAGTTCGTATAATATCAGACATAGGGCGTAGCACCAACTTTCCTGAAATGTGGTTGTGGGGGGCAAACGAAGGCTACGCTCTTTTGCGTCCAATCAATACAAATAAAAATATCTGCCGTCAATAAGCAAGGACAACTTACCAACAACAGATATTAGAGAACCACTTTGGTTCCGTTTCCCAGTTTCATTCAGCTTTAATAATGAACAGAATTATTGTCATTTCCTGGCGTGTCATTAGGATTGATATTATCGCCAAATGAATTATTAGGCTGAGTTGGCGCTCCCTGCATAAACGTATTTGATTGGAAATTGTTTGGCACTGTTCGCCGGTTTAAAATCTCCTGAGCAGCCTGTTCCTCAACCACATTTTGATTGTTTTGTAACCAGCCGCTGATTAAAAATAAATCCACAATTTCCCAAATCCCGGTGACCAATGTACCAAACCCTAGCGTCAGAACGGTAATTAACGTCATTGCGATAGCAGAACCGGTTTTCCCCATATAATAGCGATGAGCCCCTAAAGTGCCAAGAAATATACACAGAAGGTAAGCTGCTGCTGTTGATTTCTTGCGCTTTTCAACCTCTGAATTAACTAGCATCAGCTCTTGATTGGTGAGCTGACTGAGATAGTATTGATTGTTCATCCTGATTCCCCCAGTATTATTCAGCTTTTAACGTCATCAGTGTCTGGACGATTCTATAGCCCGTGATATTAGTCGGGTCCTTTCAGCTTAACTGTTGAGTTTGTAAATTTCTTAATTTCCTATGTATAACGATGTGATAAGGGTAGTTGGAGGCTACTTACGACTTTCCAATTGTAGTGATAATGAGCCTTATATTCTGCAACGATTGGGCTTTATAGCCAAAGTTTTCCAAGATTATATTTTAATATTTAACATTTTTGTTGATGATAACTTAAGATCTTAAAGTTATACAACTACAAAAACGATCCAAGAGCTTTTCACCAGCTCAGCTTTGAGAATTTCCACTGGCAGCCAAGCTAGCTGCCAGCGCCTAGTCATAATATAAATAGTAACGTAAGAGATTCAATCATTATCCATTTCATATCAGTTATATCCGATAACCTTATTATAAGCTATTAATGAGAAATGAGCGGATTTTTTTATTTTGTCATAATGAAGACAAAGCATGCGCGATCTTCCACCGGTTCGGTAGAGGATCGCGCATGTCTTTTAGCTAATATTCATTTGTTAATACTACTGATGGACTCTGAAAATAAACCATTTGGAGAAGAAGTAGTTTAAAATCACGACGATCACATTATCAATAATTTTGACCAAAAGTGGGTTTCCTGATAACAGAGTGATACCGACGTACATGATCAGCAAGTCGATTGCCAGTGAAGCGAGTCTGAAAGCAAAAAACGAAAATGTTTCTCTCAGAATGGTACCAAGTTTTAATGATTTCGAATTAAAAACCCAAAGTTTATTGGTGATAAAAGCAAACAGTACCGACAGAAACCAGGCAATCACATTTGCAATTTGATAGTTCATTTTCGGTTGCAACAGTGCGAAGACAACGATGTTGATCAACGTTGTTAACCCGCCAAAAAAGAGGTAACTGATGACCGATTGGTACTGTTTAAATAATTTCCAGATGGTGTTCATATTGAATTCCTTAATTTACTTTTTTTCTTTGACAATGTATTTTGGTCGGTGCTTAGATTCCAGATAAATTTTGCCGATATATTCGCCAAGAATACCTAAACTGAACAGTTGAATGCCACCGAGCAGCAAAATAATTGAAACAATGGAAGGCCAGCCTGCAACTGGATCGCCCACCGCTAAGGCTCGGACGAAAACAAAAATGAAGCCCAGAGCAGCGAGAATACAGGAGATACCGCCGATCCAAGTGGCAATTCGAAGTGGGACATCAGAAAAGTCAACGATCCCGTCAATCGCGTAATTGATCAGTTGCATCATTGACCAATGAGAAGTGCCGGCTGCCCGTGGCTGACTTTCATAGGTTAAATAAGTAGTCTTATAACCGACCCACGCAAAGATTCCCTTTGAAAAACGGTTATATTCAGGAAGTGAAGTGACCGTATCAACCATTTCACGAGTCATTAGACGATAGTCACGAGCATTTGGCTCGATGCGAACTTCTGAAATTGCATCGATTACACCATAAAAGCGACTGGATAGGAAGGCCCTAATGCGACCTTGACCACGGCGTTCCTTTTGAATTGTGCCGACACAGTCGTAGCCTTCGTTTTCAATTAAATTAATCATTTTTGGCAGTAATTCAGGCGGATCTTGAAGGTCAACGTCCATAACGGCAACTAGGTCTCCAGTCGACGCATCCAGCCCACAGGCCAGCGCGGATTCCTTTCCAAAATTCCTTGAAAATGACAGGTAATGAACTGTTGCTGGATGTGCCTGCTGCAATTCTTTTAGAATTGGCAACGTTTTATCGCTGGAGCCGTCGTTTACGAAAAGGTACTCAGGCTGGTAGCGTTCAGTGTCCTTATTGATACTCTCGAACACTTTAGCTACTGCATCGTAAAAAATATTGATTGATTGTTCCTCATTATAACAAGGCACAATCAGACTGATGGTACGCATATTATCCAACCTTCCCTTCTTAGGCCTACGTACCATTCTAAAGCAACAATAGCTGATAGCAAAGTAAAATTTAGTTAATTTTTGTTGAAGATATCAGCTAGCAAAATGAAATTTAAGAAATGTTTCAAGATTGTAAAATCGTTCATAAATGTATCTCAAAAACACTTGTTCTGTTACAATAATAAAGTTGAATCAATTAGTAGGAAATTTTAAAATTAGGGAGCATTGCGGATGACTAATCCAATCAGAGTAATGACAGTCTTTGGAACCCGCCCAGAGGCCATTAAGATGGCACCAATTGTGCTGAGAATGCAGCGGGATCAGAAACATTTCACACCGATTACGACAGTCACTGCTCAGCATCGAGAAATGCTGGATCAAGTGTTAGAAATTTTTAAAATTAAACCGGATTATGATCTAAATATTATGAAACCTAATCAGACTCTGGCTGAAATCACTAGCCGAGTCTTGATGCACCTTGACGGTGTGATGGAAGCGGCTAAACCGGATATTGTTTTGGTTCATGGTGATACGACAACCACGTTTGCAGCTAGTGTCAGTGCTTTTTACCACCAGATTCCACTGGGGCACGTTGAAGCAGGGCTACGGACCTGGGATAAGTATTCACCGTACCCAGAGGAGATGAACCGGCAGCTCACTGACATCTTAACCGACTTCTACTTTGCACCTACTCAGTTGAGCCGTCAGAATTTACTGAAACAAAATCATCCTGATCGGCAAATCTTCGTTACCGGCAATACGGCGATTGATGCACTGCAGCAAACGGTTGACGAAAACTATCACCATGCGGTGTTAGACAAAATCAATAAGGATCATCGAATTATTTTGCTGACCATGCACCGGCGTGAAAATCAGGGTGAACCGATGCGTCGGGTTTTCAAAGCTATTCGGCAGGTTGTGGCGAACCATGACGATGTTGAACTGGTCTATCCAGTACACCTAAGTCCAGCTGTTCAAAAGGTTGCAAAGGCCGAACTAGGTGGGGTTGACCGCATCCATTTGATTGAGCCACTAGACGTGGTCGACTTCCACAATTTGGCCGCGCGGAGCTATTTGATCATGACGGATTCTGGTGGTGTTCAAGAAGAGGCGCCTTCGCTAGGAAAGCCGGTCTTGGTTCTTCGCGATGAAACCGAACGACCAGAAGGGGTTGCGGCAGGTACTTTAAAGTTAGTGGGCACGGATCCTAAAGTGGTCACTGAGGCAATGGAAAAGTTACTGACAGACGCAGATGCGTATCGTCAAATGGCAACGGCTCAAAATCCGTATGGTGATGGTCATGCATCGGAAAGAATCTTAAAGGCAATTCAAGATCATCAACAGCAACTGTGAGGTTAAGATATGGAAACGGGAATGAAAGGCTTTTTAAAACAGCTTTGGCAAAGATACTTGAACGCAAATATTACGGATTCAGCAGCCGTCCTGAGCTACTATATGTTACTGGCCATTTTCCCAATTCTCTTGATAGCTGGTAACTTGATTGCCTTCTTACATTTCAATACGAACCGTGTTTTAAGCTACATTGAGCCAATGTTACCTGATGCGGTCTTTCAAACGCTGTCACCAGTGATCCGTTCTTTTTTAGAACAGGGAAGTACGGGGACACTGTCGTTAGGTATTTTGGTGACGATTTGGTCTGCTGGGCGTGCGGTGGCTGCTTTTCAGCGGAGCATTAATCAAGCTTACGGGATTAAAAGGCCGAACGCCATTTTTAGCCGGTTCTTTTCGTTTTTGTTCATTTTAGTCATCATTATCGCGATTGTGGTGATTGGATTGCTGTTTAGTTTAAGTGAATGGCTAGGTAGTATTCTAAAATCTTGGCTCCATATTTCCAATTCATTTACTAATTTTATTGGCAGTATTCGCTGGCCAGTCTCGTTTGTCGGCATTTTCTTCTTAAGTGCGTTACTGTACGCCGTAGTGCCTTCAGCAAAGGTAAAGATTCGCTACATCTGGGTCGGCGCCTTCGTGACTACCACCGGCTGGTTACTGTTAGCGCAGGCTTTCTCAGCTTACATTCGGTACTTTGCCCATAATATTACGGGTTATAAAACCATTGGAACCTTCATTGTTTTATTGATTTGGATGAACATTTCAGGCATGATTTTGCTGTTTGGTGGTGTAATCAATGCTTCCCTGCAGGAGTGGCGCCAAGGCGAGATCGAGCAAAGTGATATGATGCAAAATTTTGTGGATCAGGCTCGCAATAATCGTCATTGGCAGAAACGAAAAAGATCCACTTCTCATCGTAAGAGAAGGGGATCTTCACGTAAAAAAACGTAACTATTTAGCTTGGTCAACTAGCTTTTTAGCAAATGCATCAAGGGTTTTGATGTCGTCATCTTCGGGCTCCAAGTTGATTTTGACATCATCAGCACCCTGGGTGGCACCAGCATCCCGTAAGGCCTTGCTAAAGGCATCCACTGCCACGCAGTAGTCATCTTCATAGAAGACATCACCAGAGCCAGCCACACCATAAATTTTACCGCTCAGGTCTAAGTCTTGAAGGTCATCGTAAAAGTCCATGCCCTCTTCAGGTAGCTCGCCTTCGTCGTACGTGTATGGACAAACCACGCAGATATCGACGTTTTCAAACGAGTCAGCATCGGTTTGTGAAATTTCTGACTCGGTGACGTCGACGCCCAATTTCTGAAATTGTTCAGTGATAATATCAGCAATATCTTCATTATTGCCAGTGATGGTTGCAAACACAACGTGTGCAGTTGCCATTAAAAGTCGCCCCTATTCTTTATACGTTAAACTACGTTTAGTATATCAAACAACCGAGGGAGTGTGAAATAATCTTGACAGCAGATTCCAAAGCTAAAATGCAGATTACTAAAATTGAGGCGCAAAAGCGAGCTGGTCGCTACAACGTTTACGTTGACGGACAATATGCATTTCCAGTTAGTGAAGATGTCATGATCCGCTATCGGTTACTGAAGGGGACTGAACTGACCCCAGAGATGATTGACGAGCTAAAATCAGCAGATAGTCAGTCGAAAGCATTCGAGCTGGCGTTAAATTATTTATCCTATCAACAACGAACGGAAAAAGAAATCAGTGATTATCTCATTAAAAAAGAGATTCCGGTCGAAACGTTAGCGCCGGTCATGGCTCGGTTGATCGATGAGAATTTGATTGATGATGAACGTTTTGCCCATAGTTATGTTCGTACCATGAAACGGACCAGTGACAAGGGACCCAGTGTGATCAAGCGGCAGTTGAAACAAAAAGCGGTCGCTGAGGATTTGATAGAAGATGCTTTAGCAACCGACTATCCGTCAGCTGACCAATTAGAAAGGCTGGCCGAATTGATTCCAAAACTTAAACGTCATTATCAGCGCAAAACGCCGAAAATTCAACGCCAAAAAGTTCTGCAACGCTTGGTTGAAAAGGGCTTCTCGTTCGATTTAGTTAGCCAGGCACTTTCAGAAGTTTCTTTTGAAATGGATGCTGACACGCAAGCAGATTTGCTGTCGGTGCAGGCGGAAAAGTTGTGGCATAGGTATCGCAATCAGCCAGCTCGGACACGGCAGTTAAAAGTTCGCCAAGGGCTCTATCGTAAGGGCTTTGATGGTGACGCAATTACTCGGTGGGTAGACCACAAGGAAGCGGAAGCCGAACGTTAGTAGTGCTGCCATATTTTAACCTCTTTACTTGATTTCATCCATTTATCGGCTCAGTTGTTTTAACAAAGTTGGTTTGTTATAATGTAAAGCGAATTTAATTAATCATACCCGATACTTTGGAAAGTAGGGTTTAATATGGCGCGCGAAGCTAGAGGACCTAAGGAAGGCGACTTCATTACGATCAAAAGCTATAAGCACGACGGAAGTTTGCATCGAACTTGGCGCGATACAATGGTACTCAAAACAAGCGAAAATGCCTTAATTGGCTGCAATGACCACACCTTAGTCATTGAAGACGATGGCCGGCGATGGGTTACTCGTGAACCAGCAATTGTTTATTTTCATAAACACTATTGGTTTAATGTAGTCGCAATGATCAGGGATAATGGGGTGTCTTATTATTGTAACTTAGCCTCCCCATATGTCTTAGACAAAGAAGCATTAAAGTATATTGATTATGATTTAGACGTTAAGGTGTTTCCTGACGGTGAAAAACGATTGCTCGACGTTGATGAGTATGAGGTGTTTAGCCGTCGTTGGCAGTATCCGCCTGAAATCGACAAAATTTTGAAGGCCAATGTGTTGATCCTTGTTGATTGGATCAATAATCGCAAGGGGCCTTTCTCAAAAGAGTACGTTGATCTATGGTATTCACGCTATCTCGAGCTTTCCCGCCGTAAGTAATGGGTTGCTTTAGAATGAAAGCGAGGTTAGCTAAAAGAGCTGACCCCGCTTTTTGTGTGTGATAAGATGAGAGCAATTAGTTCATTGAAAGAGGGTGCGGCAATGTTCAATCAATTAAAGCAATCCAAGTTGCTGTTTTGGTCTTTTGAAATTTTGATCGTCACAACCATTATTTGGGTGTGCAGTAAGCTTAACTTTGTCTTTACGCCCATTGAGACCTTCTTTCGGACTATTTTTATGCCAATTTTGCTGGCAGGGGTTTTATTTTACATGTTGAATCCGATCGTCAAACTGCTGCAGCGGGTTAAGATTGGGCGCTTTAAGCTGGGTCGAACCTGGGCAGTCGCAATCGTTTTTCTAGTGTTGTTGGGCTTGCTTGCCAGCGGTATATTCTGGCTAGTACCGCGGCTGATCCAACAAGTTGCCAACTTAGTCAACAATGTGCCAAACATTGTTAAATTGATTCAAAATGGTCTTAACGGGATGAACCAACATCTTAACCGCTATCAATGGTTGCAAAACGTTGATTTTGAATCCTATGCTAAGCAGCTTGAAAAGGGCCTTTCTCAGTATGCTCGAAGCTTTATGACTGGGTTAACAACTAGTGTGGGCACCGTGATTGGGATGGCAACTAGCGTGACTGTCGTTGCCATTACAGTTCCGGTGATGCTCTTTTATATGTTAAAAGACGGCGAAAAATTGGTGCCAGCATTGCGACGGATGTTGCCAGCTAAACATGCTGACCAGACGATGGACTTGCTGGCAAAAATGAGTCAGACACTTTCCCACTACATTGGCGGTCAAATGATCGAGATTTTGTTTGTCATGACCTTTACCTCCATTGGTTTTACGTTGATTGGGCAAAAATACAGTTTGTTGCTGGGTATCTTTGCCGGCATGTGCAATATCATTCCGTATGTTGGCCCGTACATTGGCGTTTTGCCAGCCGTGATCGTGGCACTTGGTTCGGGATTGGTACAGGTCATTACAGTGCTGATCGTGACGGTGATCGTTCAGCAGGTCGATGGTAACTTTGTGTATCCTAACGTGATTGGGCGGACGTTAAAAATCCATCCGTTGACGATTATTGTTATCTTACTTGTGGCGGGGAACCTTGCTGGTTTAATGGGCATGATCTTGGGGGTTCCACTGTATGCAGTGGTCAAGGTGATCGTTGAGTACATTTACCATATCTGGTTGATTCAAAGTGAACAGAAAACTGAGACGGGACCTCGACCGCCATCGCAGACCTAAACGTTTGTTAATTCCAGTGTGATTTGCTTGCAGAGCGTTTGGGTTGTGTTAAGATTTATGATATTATAGTCGAGTCAGGAAAAAGCGTGTTAAATTAAAAGGTAAGCAGGAGATTTATATGAAAAAAGTAATTACGTATGGGACCTTTGATCTACTACATAAGGGTCATGTTAGACTGTTGAAAAGAGCTCGGGCTTTGGGTGACCATTTGACCGTCTGCCTGTCGTCGGATGAGTTTAACGCCGTGAAGGGCAAAAAAGCTTACACACCATATGAAGATCGTAAATATATTTTGGAAGCTATTCGGTACGTTGATGAGGTGATTCCTGAAAGAAACTGGGATCAAAAAATCAAAGATGTTCAGGATAACGATATTGATATTTTTGTGATGGGTGACGACTGGAAGGGCAAGTTTGACTTTCTGAAAGATTATTGCCAAGTGATCTACCTACCACGGACAGAAGGCATTTCAACCACTAAGATCAAGGAAGACCTAGGTCTTAAGACCGGGGTTGACTGGAAAAAATAATCAGTTGAATGAAACGATAAATATCCCCGGTTGCGACTAGGGATATTTTATTGCAATTTAAAGTGAGGTAAATTTCCAATGGAACAGGCAATCTTTTTAGTCACGTCATTAGTTGGCGTGAAGAAGCTAACCTTCAGGCAAAAGCTGACAACACTCATGAATGATCAGATTCAAATCACCATTGTTTTGGCCATGATCCAGTTTGATGACTATCAGCGAGCAAGAAGTATCATTCGTTCCCAATTTTACCCGGGCTGGGTCGATCAGATAAACATTGTGACCCTTGCAAGCTTAATGGCGGATGCGGATGGTGTTGACTTAGCAGACAGCGAGCAGTTTAATACTGATTTTGAATCCTTACCTTCGCGGCGGTTTGAAGTTGCTTCACCAATTGAAAATGATACGATTCGTTACATCAAAGATGGTGAAATTGTAGCTGAAGTCACTGAAGATCATAATCAACAACCCCTGTTGAAGACTCGTTTTGAAGACCACCAGCCGACCCAAGCAGCGGTCTATGAGGCTGGCCGGCAATTTGGCCTTTTATACTTCCAAAAGGGTGAATTATCGCAGGCACTATTGCTGAATAAGAATAGAAAAATGGCTTTTCGTTTTAATCGGCATGAGCAAACCGTCAATTTTGCGTACACCTTAGGACCTGCATCAAAATTACAATTTACGGAGTTAATGCCCGATGAAGATGAGAACCATCACATTGTTTACCAGGCCTCTGAACAACGGCCCTTTTATGAAGTGGTCGATTACAGTAACTACGATCGTTTTGACAGTATTTACGCGTTCTACGCGCAGTTACTGCAAAACCTCTTTACCCCAGTTGACGGATTATTTATTGACTTAAATGATAATCCTAAGCTGACGCCATACTTACCTCAACAGCTGATTTTTAATTACTAAGGAGAGTCGTTCTCGTGCGTGCGATATTATCAGGCTTACATCAAAAAAAGAAAAAAATGGAACTGGAATTCGAATTGATCGACATACCCGGCTCCTTTGAAAATCTTCGGATCACCTTTTTAGAAAAGAATAGTTTAGCGTCAATAACGGTACCGGTTTTACGGGTTATCGATAATAATTTAATTCGAATTCAGATTGATCCGGATCAATTACAGTTCTCCGCATTTGAGCAGAGTGAATTCGTCTGGCAGTTATTTTTTGCTTTCAATACGGTTGATGAGCAGGTGATCTTGCAGGTTGAATCTGAATACCTAAGTGACCGGCATCAATTGTCGTTAACTAGTTATTTTCAGTTTAATTCCGATGCAGATGGCATGGCAACACTTAATATTCATACCAAACAAGCGGAAGATGAGTTTACGATCAACTCGGTTAACTTGAGTGACAATGCGTTGCACATTACCGGTTACAATCGCATCAACGGTCGTTTGATCAAGGACCAAAAAATTATTTTGAAGAGTCGTCAGTCCGGCGCCAAGTTGGCATATCCAACCGCCGAAGGAAGCTTGAAAACGCTGTTTATGACGACTATTCCACTCACTGATTTGCCTTCTAACTCAACGGAAGATGTTTACGTTCAGTACAGCATTGGCACCCGAGAAATTGAGCAACGAGTAATTCTTGCGCGCTCGCTTGAAGGGCAGATGACGCAGGCGGACTTGCCAAGTGGTCGAATGGTCACGGTTGAGAAAAGTTTCAACAATGGGATCGTGTTAAAAGAATTCCCAGCACCCTCGTTTGGCGAGAAATTAGCTGCCTTGCCACAAAAATTTCAAGCGGTATTTGATCTCGGACGGACAATTCAAGATAAGGTCAATCTACAGCGGATGAGGTGGCTGTTTCGGTCTGGTCACCGACCCTACGATCAGCCTACGATCGTTTTTGAAAGTTTTGGTGGTCGTCAAGTGAGCGATAGCCCCTATGCCATTTACCGGCTGTTCAACGAACTCTACCCTGGTTTTAATTTCATCTGGTCAATTGATCGCTCACAGAAAAAATTCTGTAAGCAAAACCAGATTCCGTTCGTCGTTCGTCGGACTAGCCGTTGGGTCAGAACTTTGGAAAAGAGTTCATACTGGATCAGTAACGCTCGATTCCCTGCGTGGGTGAAGAAACCATCGTACGTGACTTACATTCAGACTTGGCACGGTACGCCACTGAAGAAACTCGGCTTAGATATTGAAACCGTGTCGATGCCTGGAACCACGACAACAAAGTACCATGATAATTTCGTCAAGGAAGCTAATCGATGGGATGCCTTGATCTCACCCAATGATTATTCAACTAAGATTTTCCGGTCGGCATTTGGTTTCAACAATCAAATTTTAAAGGTTGGGTATCCTCGAAACGATGAGTTGATTAATACTAACGCGGATGATATTAATGCCTTGAAACATGAAATGGGAATCCCACTCGATAAAAAAGTGGTGCTCTATGCACCAACGTACCGCGATAATCAGTTTGCTGAAAAGGGTAAATACACCTTTGAGTTGCCATTTAACTTGGATGATTTCAGAAAACAGTTTGGTAAGGACACGGTGCTGATCTTACGCATGCATTATTTGATTGCTAATGCCCTTGATATCAGTGATTATACGGATTTCGTTTACGATTTTTCAAACTATCCAAATATTTCAGACCTTTACCTAGTCTCTGATATGCTGATCACCGATTATTCGTCAGTTTTCTTCGATTACGCGTATCTAAAACGGCCAATTTTGTTCTACCCATATGACTACCACTTATATAAGGATGAGTTGCGCGGTTTTTACTTGGATTACGAAAAAGATCTTCCTGGACAAATTGCCAATAACGAAAAGGAGCTGTTGAAAGGGATCTCGAAATGCCTTCAGCAACCAGATATGAGTTCAGATAATCAATTTATGAAGTTTTATAACCGTTTCTGTGCCATTGATGATGGACTAAGTTCACTAAAAGTGGTGAATTACGTTGTCCACCAAATTGAAAAGAACGGTTAAGGTCAACATTTGAAAGGATAAACATTATGACATTAGCACAAGACGTGGCAACCCGGCGCACGTTTGCCATTATCTCCCACCCCGATGCCGGGAAAACGACCATCACTGAACAACTATTGCTGTTTGGCGGTGTGGTGCGTCAAGCTGGGACGGTCAAAGCTAGAAAGAGTGGTAATTTTGCCAAATCTGACTGGATGGAGATTGAGCAAAAACGTGGTATCTCAGTGACGAGTTCCGTCATGCAGTTTGATTATGAAGGCAAACGCATCAATATCTTGGATACTCCTGGGCACGAAGATTTTTCAGAAGATACGTACCGAACCTTGATGGCTGTCGATTCGGCGGTGATGGTGATCGACTCCGCAAAGGGGATTGAACCCCAAACCAAAAAATTGTTCCAAATTTGTAAAATGCGTGGTATTCCCATCTTTACTTTTATGAATAAGCTTGACCGTGATGGCCGAGACCCAATGGATTTGATTGCTGAGCTAGAGGACGTTCTCGGTATTGAAGGTTACCCAATGAACTGGCCAATTGGCATGGGGAAGGAACTGAAGGGTCTGTATGATCGTTACCATAATCGGGTAGCACTGTTCAGGCCAGAAAGTGATGAGACGGCTTATTTACCGTTAGATGAAAATGGTGATATCAGTGATGATCAACCATTGAAGTCAGATTCATGGTATCAGGATGCTCGCGACAACATGGAACTGATCGAGGATGCGGGCAATCCCTTCGACGAGGCTAAGATTGCTAGTGGCGACCAGACGCCAGTTTTCTTTGGCTCAGCACTCGCTAATTTTGGTGTTAAGACCTTTTTGGAAACGTATTTGAAATTCGCACCACAGCCAGCGGAGCACAAAACAACCGAGGGTCAAGATGTTGAACCAACCGATAATGAATTTTCTGGTTTTGTTTTTAAAATTCAAGCTAATATGGACCCTAAGCACCGTGATCGAATTGCCTTTGTCCGAATCTGTTCCGGTCTTTTCCAGCATGGTATGGATGTGACTCTTGGCCGCACGGGTAAAACGATGCGGTTGTCAAACGTGACGGAATTCATGGCGGATACGCGAGAAAACGTGGAAACCGCCGTAGCGGGTGACATTATTGGCCTTTATGATACCGGTAATTACCAAATTGGCGATACGATCTATACCGGCAAGAAAAAATTACAATTTGAAAAGTTACCACAATTTACACCGGAACTATTTGTGCGTGTGACGGCTAAAAACGTAATGAAGCAAAAGTCGTTTCATAAAGGCATCCAACAACTGGTGCAAGAAGGCGCTATTCAACTATATACGTCGTACACGACCGGTGATTATATTTTAGGGGCTGTGGGGCAATTGCAGTTTGAAGTGTTCCAGTTTCGGATGAAGAATGAATATAATTCTGATGTCATTATGGAACCACTGGGTCATAAAATTGCGCGTTGGATCGATCCGGAACAGTTGGATGAACGGATGTCGTCAAGCCGGAACTTATTGGTTAAGGATCTGGCAGGGAAGCCATTATTCCTATTCGAAAACCAATTTGCTGAGCGATGGTTTACCGAAAAGTATCCCGATGTGAAGTTAACAGCAAAATTGTAGGGTGCGTGAAAACGTCTCTTAAATCAGTGCAGTTGATTCCAAGCTACTTGGATACGCCACTGATTTTTAGATTTATAGCACTTTATGATCGATAGTATATAAAAAGTAGTCTTTGCTAGCTTAAACCACGCAAAGACTACTTTTTATATTTATGAACTAAATGTTTTCGAATTACGCTTTAACAGCTTCTGCTAACTTTTGCTGTGCAGCTTGACCCAAGATATTCAAATAGTTGAACGGACGATCGAAGTTTGGTTGGAAAAGCATATCGACCATCGCCAAGTCATCGATAGTATTGTGATTTTGGATGCAGACGGATAGTAAGTTTGCTGACTGTGAAATATCGTACTTACTCATCAATGCACCACCCAAAATTTCACGGGTCTCAGGATTGAAGACGAGAGACATCGTAACTGGTAGGGTGGTTGGCATGAATTCTGGTCGGTAATTATCAGTAATAATTACTTGCTGAGCGTTAATGCCTTGTTCCTGAGCAGCTTCATAAGTCAAACCAGTCGAGCACAGAGAGATGCCATAAAGTGACAGACCAGACGTCGATTGAGTTCCCATGTATTTAACCGTTGGCTTAACTAGGTTCTTACCGACTAAGATACCTTGACGAACAGCGTTGGTCGCCAATGGAATATAGGCATTCTTCCCGGTTGGGTTATAGTGAACTGCAGCACTATCACCAGCGGCAAAGATATCCGGATCGCTACTTTGCATGTAATCATTGGTGAGAATGGCGCCATTTGCGGCCATGTCGACTTTACCTTCAAGCAAAATGGTATTCGGTTTGAAGCCAATGCAAAGGATGGCGAGGTCAACAGTAACTGATTCCTTGTCAGTGTGAATCGTCACTGCATCGTCAGTAGTCTCAAAGCTTTGAACCTTTTGGCTAAGTGCTAATGCAACACCATGCTTTGTGTATTCGTCCTCAACCTTGTCAGTGAAAGCAGCATCAAAGTACTTTGGCATTACCCGGTCTTGAGCATCGATCAACGTCACATCATGGTTCTTAAGTGAGTAGGCTTCAGCTAATTCAGCACCAATGTAGCCGGCACCAATAACAGCGATTCGCTTTGAATCTTTGGCTCGGTTAAACAGCGCTTGGGCATGTGCCCAATTTTTGCACAGTAACACACGATCACTCTTGATCCCAGGAATTGATGGGATCACTGGCCAAGAACCGGTCGTCATCACCAGCTTGTCGTAACTGGTGGTGGTCGTTTCATGACTATCAAGATCTTCCACCGTAATGGTGTGAGCCTGATTGTCGATACTCTTAACATCGTGGCGCATCAAAACCTTAGCGCCAAGTCCAGACAGTTCATCTGGACTTGAATAAAACAGTCCTTGGGGATCTTTAACTTCGCCACCTAAGTAGAGGGCGATACCACACGATAAAAATGAAATGACATCGTTGCGTTCGTAAACGGTTACCTCAGCATCGGGGTTTTCTGCCAAAATCTGTTTTGTTGCAAACGTTCCTGCATGGGTACAACCAATCACTGCTACTTTCATCATAACGACTCCTCCTATGTTTGAACCTAGTAAAATTGTTCACAATTATATTTTACACAACTTGAGTGGTTTGTCAATACGTTCACAAGAAAAAAGAAACCGGTTACACATTTTCCGAGGAATAAATTTGCGCTATACTGGTAGCAATAACTTTCGAAGGAGAATAACGATGACACATTTATCAGCATGCACTTCGGTTTTGGTTGGAAAAAACGCGTCGATTGATGGCTCAGTGATGATTGCCAGAAATGATGATACCTTTCTGCCGCTAACACCACAACGTTTTTATATTCATACCCCTGAGGAGGGCAACGGGAAAATCCTACGGTCAACTCAAAACGGGTTTCAAGCGCCACTGCCGAAAAATGCAGTTCAGTATCAAGCGACGCCAAATGTTGAAGTCGAAAAGGTGGGTCTTTATGAAGAGAGTGGGATTAACGCGCATAACGTTGCCATGAGTGCCACGGAAAGTGTTTATGGTAATCCCGAGGCCCTAGCCCACGACCCGCTAGTTGCGGATGGCATGGCAGAAGACACCATGCAAACAATGGTTTTACCAGTAATTACCAGCGCACGCAATGGGGTTGAAGTGTTGGGAGATTTGGTTAAAAAGTACGGTTCGCCTGAAGGCAACGGCGTGCTGTTTGCCGATCAAAACGAAGCTTGGTACATGGAGATCGTTACTGGGCACCACTGGGTAGCCCAACGGATCCCAGACGATGCGTTTGTCATTACGGCTAACCAAGTGGCGATTCAGCAAGTAGATTTTGCTGACCCAGATCATTTTATGTATTCTGAGGGTCTTCAAGACTTTGTGGAGCAATATCATTTAAATCCTGATCAGACCGGTTGGAATTTTCGCCATATTTTTGGAACCAGCACCGAAAAGGACCGTCACTATAATACCCCGCGTGTCTGGTACGGCCAACGGTATTTAATGCCTAACGTTGAGCAGTCCCCAACCTCATCCGAACTACCATTTATCTGTCATGCCAACCGGAAAATCAGTGTGGCCGATATCAGTTTTATTCTGGGCTCCCACTATAACGAAACTGATTATGATCCGCTTGGTAACGGTCCTGCTGAACTGAAAACTAAGTTCCGGCCAATCTCGATGAACCGAACGCAAAACTCGCATGTCCTTCAGTTAAGAAACGGTGTCTCTGAAGCGCAATCCGCAATTATGTGGCTGTGCTTCGGCGTGCCGGCTTACAGTCCGTACGTGCCTTTTTTTGCCAACGCCAGTGATACGGATCCGTCATATGTGAACACCCCAGTCCATGCCGATTCAGAAAGTGCCTACTGGATGTACCGCAAGCTGTCGGTTCTAGTAGAGTCCCATTATTCTGAATTCGTGCAGGATGACCGTGACTATTTAACCGCTACCCAAGAACTTTTTGCTCAGCACGTAGCTGCGACAGATAAAGTGGCAGCTACATTGTCAGGTGAGAAACTGACAACGTACTTGACTCAGCAAAATTATTTAATCGTATCAGAAATGAAGGCCCGCACAACTAAGTTGATGAATAATTTATTCGAACGCGGGTTGGAGCTTTCAAAGCTAACGTTTAACATGGATGTTAATCTCTAAAAGAATCTGGTATTAGGATGAGACCTTCCAATTAAATCTAAAACAATGGGGTACCAATGCAATTTCCCAACTTGGGAATTTCACTGGTCCCTTTTTTGATACGAAATTCGAGTAGAATTAGGACCATGATTGTATCATTGCGAATTTATAAAGCCTGATGGCCTGCTCACAACCATCAACGAGTATTTACCTGACAGCTAGACGGGAAATTCAGCGCCATTTCATAAATTGTTCTAATAGTAATCATAATTAATTCATAGCATCTCGGACTGAATTTAGATAAACTTGACTTAGGGAAAAACTCTAATCCGTCAAGGAAGGGACTGCTGAATATGACGATGACAAATGCAACTCGTGACCGCCGGCAACTGGAGGCGGCTCTCGAAACAAACCTATCTACCGGATTAACTCAAGCCCAGGTCAAACAGCGTCAAGGAGCAGGTAAAAACGTTCTTCAAGAGGAGCGTCCACCCTCACTATTACAGAAAATTTGGCGTCACTTATCCGATGTTGCATCGTTAGTGCTGCTGTTTGCGGTGGGGCTGTCCACCTATCTGGCAGTCGCTGCAAATGGTGGCTGGACTAAAACAATCGTGATTGGCAGCATCTTAATCATTAACGTTGTAATTGGCATGTATCAAGAACATAGTGCTGAAAAATCACTAGCCGCTTTAAAGAAAATGAATCGACATGAAGTCACGGTCTTACGGGATGGACAGCCGCAAATTATCGACGCTACGCAACTGGTAGTGGGTGATGTGGTTTCATTAGCAGGTGGCCATCAAGTGCCTGCTGATGGTCGAATATTTGAGGCTGAGGACTTGTGGCTCGATGAAGCCGTCTTAACTGGTGAAAGTGAACCGGTTAAAAAAACGGCCGTGCCGGTGGCCGAGACGTTAGAAATTGGTGACCGGGTCAATGAGGCCTTTTCAGGAACTGGTGTGGCTCAGGGAACTGGGAAAATGGTCGTGACGGCAATTGGAATGGCAACTCAGCTTGGCAGTATCGCTGGTATGCTGAACCGCACGAAAGCTCGGGCGACGCCGTTACAAAAGCGGCTGAATCAGTTATCGGCTCGTTTGACTGCCGTGGCCGTGGCTGGGGGAATAGTCATCACGATCTTAGGATTGTTCTTTCAAAACGAGCCGTTGGCTGATGCGATGATGATCGGTGTTTCACTGGCCGTGGCCGCGGTGCCTGAGACTTTGCCGATCATTGTAACCATTAGTCTTTCACACGGTGTCGGTCAAATGGCTAAGCAGCACGCTATTATGCGCCGGGTCGACGCTGTGGAAACCATTGGTGGCGTCAATGTGATTGCTTCTGATAAGACCGGAACGTTGACGCAAAACCAAATGACAGTCACAAAAGTTTGGCCAGCAAACGGGCCAGAACCGTTAAGTGTCGGTGAAACGGTTGACTCAACCGACGTGTCATTTTTGATGTGGTTAATGGGCCTGGCGACTAACGCCACTAGAGAAAAGCAGGGCGACGACTGGGTTGAGATCGGTGATTCCACCGAACTAGCCATTATCCGGTGGCTGGCAAAAGCGGGGCATTCTCGGGCTGAATTTGAACTGCAGGCACCGCGAATCGGTCATGACCCGTTCAATTCGAAGAAGAAACGAATGGCAACGTTGCATCAACTTGCTGATGGCCGCCAATTACTGATCGTTAAGGGAGCCATTGATCACCTTCCGCTTTATCAAACTGAAAGTGACAGACTTCGGACACAGCAGGTTCACGATGCCTTTGCTCAATCAGCCTTGCGGGTGTTAGCGGTTGGTTACAAATACTTTGATACTGTACCGGATGTACCACTGTCTGACTTAGAACATGATTTAGAATTTGGCGGCTTGATCGGCATGATTGATCCACCACGGCCTTCAGCAATCGCCGCCGTGGAAGAAGCCGCAGTTGCGGGTATTCGAACGGTGATGATCACTGGGGATCATTTGGAGACAGCTAAAGCGATCGCTGACCAAATTGGCATTTTGAAACCCGGTGATCAGGTGCTGACGGGTGCTGATTTGAGGCAGTTAAGCGATCAGGAACTTTTAAATCGAATTACGCAAATTAGCGTCTATGCCCGGGTGTCACCTGAAGATAAGATTCGTATCGTGTCCGCTTGGCAAAAGCAGGGTGCAACCGTCGCCATGACTGGTGACGGTGTCAATGACGCGCCGGCGTTGAAGGCCGCTGACGTTGGTGTGGCGATGGGCATCACCGGCACTGAAGTTTCCAAGAACGCTAGTGATATGGTGCTGACGGATGATAATTTTGAAACTATCGTCGCCGCAGTCGAGACTGGTCGGTCAGTTTATCAAAACATTCTTAAAGCGGTTGAGTTCTTGATTGGCGTTAATTTCGCGCAGATTATCTTGATGATTTTAGCAGTCAGCATTGGTTGGGGTGCACCATTGATTGCGGAACAGCTCTTGCTGATCAACGTTTTAGCAGATGGTATTCCAGGTTTCTACCTCAGTCGCGAACCGGCAGAACCGTCCAGCATGAAACGACCACCAATCGATCGTCAGACGAGTATTTTTGCGGATGGTCTCGGCCAGCGAGTGGCCGTTCGAACCACCACGTTCATCATTTTAACGCTAGGTATTTACAGTCTGGGCCGTTTTGGCTTATCGCCAAACGTACCCGCTATCGGCACCACCATGCTGTTCTTTACCCTAGCGTTGGGTTCGATGATCGATATCTATCCGATCAAACAGCGGTCACCATTAACCATTCAAGGTATTCGACGGAATAAAGCATTGAACTGGGGCGTTTTGATTGCGGCGGGATTCGTGCTAAGCGTCGCCTTAGTACCATGGTTACAGCAAGCTTTTCAGGTAGTGTCCCTGCCAGCACTGAATTGGCTGGTCGTCGCAGCGGCGGTATTTATCCCGAGTTTGGTTCTGGAAATTAATAAGCGGGTGCGAAACACTGGCCGTCAACAGCAGCCCATGTTGGAAGAGGATTAACAATTTTTTAGATGGTAATAAAAATAAAGCGGAACCAGTCTAGTTTTCCAAATTTGGAATTTGACTGGCACCGCTTTATTTAGTCGAAATCTAGTTAAGACATCAATTCGTCATACTGAAAATAATCTTTCCCGCGTGTTTTAAAGAGTGGGAATTATTCATCGGTGGCACTCAAACGCACGTACTGGGCACGAATAGCCGTTTGATCACCTAATCGGTACCATTTGATCTGATTGGAGTCTGTAAAGGTTCCGGTAATCGTGATGGAGGTACCATCAGCAACCATTTTAACGGCTGGTCCGTTAGGTTGCTGGTAGGTGTGAACCGAGTGGCCGGCTACAAAATCAATCACCCCGGTTTTTGACAGCGGGTTAAAGACAACTGTGGTTTGCGGTGCTAACTGTTTCGGTGCTGGCCGGTCAGTCGCTACAACTTGCTTACCATCGATCCATTGCGGTCCACCAAGGTTGAACCAGGTTTCACCGTGGGCCGTATTGACGCGAATAAACGCTCGCCAAACGGAATTCTTGGGAAATTCAAAATGCAGTGAATGACCTTCTGGGAGGTCTAAGATGGTGACGTCTTCAAGCAGCCGGATAAAGAGGTTGATTCGTTGCACTGAAGTCCAGTCGTTACGGCGGAGCATAACGATGATCGACTGGGAATCCTCAGTAAAATGACCTGATAAAGGGCGACTTGCTTTAAGCATATGAAAGCCATCAATGTCTGGTTGACTAAATGCAAATGGTTCGTTGAGCGGTCCTGTTTGAATGATTGGTGCCGAAAGCATCTCGCCCGTATCATAATCGGTAGGGTACATGATGACCGGATGACCTATTTTTTTGGTAAATTGCAGTGTCATGATCCGGTACGGACTAGTAAATCGTCTGGTAAAGCCAATCACGTGGAACAATTGATAGTTTTCAATGTGATGTGGTTTGAAGTGAATCGGCTGATTGACCTTACCGTTTAGCCACTGCGGTTTGGCTAACTGGTTGTTTTGTTCATCAAGGTAGAGTACTAACATCACAGCAGACGGTTGTTCGGCGGATGCTGGAGCAGATCCATTCGGTTTGACAGGGGTTTTTGTAGTTTGAGTTTTAGGCGTTGTGATCGTTTCTTTTTTAGGCGCCTGTTTTGTGTCTTGCGGATGGCGTGGAAAACGGTCCGCAGATTGAGTAAAGTGCTGACGATCTTGCCGTTTAGTCGTCAGCGGACTACGAGTTAAAAAAGCGCGTAATCGATCCCAAATAGACATGTTCAGGCTCCTTTCAAAAGCAATATTAAGTCTAGTATACCGCAACAATTACCACATCGAAATAGCAGACCAATTGCCACGTAGGAAATGATATCATGTCCATCCGCATGGTGATTCCAGCTGCAAAACCTGTTTCAAGCCAGATTAGATCGTTCTTAAGATCAACTTTTCGAATCTTTGCTTTGTGCTTGGTTACAAGGCAAACCAAAAAAACAGGGTCTCCGAAGAGATCCTGTTTTGAAATTTCGATATTACTTCTTGTTTTCAGACTCACTTGGCTTAGCTGCAGCCGGAGCTTCTTCGGCAAGGGTAATGTCACCATTTTCAATCTTAGCTACTAAGTTTTTGACGTTTGCGTGATCCAAGTAGAAGTCAGCGATGCGATCTTCAATCTGTTCTTGAATAACACGCCGTAGCGGTCGAGCACCCATTGCTGGGTCGTAGCCCAATTCAACCAACTTAGATTCAACTGGCTCGGTAACGTGAATGTGCAACCCTTGAGTTGCAAGCATGTCATTAACATCATCGATCATTAAGTCAACGATCTTCATCAGGTTATCCTTGGTGAGTGAGTTGAATTCGATAATGTCATCGAACCGGTTCAAAAATTCAGGCTTGAAGTAGTTTGTCAATTGATCCAGAACCGAGTGGGTCTTACCAGAAACTTCGGCACCAAAACCAACACTGGCTTCAGAGTCGCCCGTTCCGGCGTTGGAAGTCATGATAATGATCGTATCCTTGAACGAAACTGTTCGACCCTGTGAGTCAGTCAAACGGCCATCATCAAGAATTTGAAGGAACATATGCATGACGTCTGGGTGAGCCTTTTCAATTTCATCCAAAAGAATCAAGCTGTAAGGGTGCCGGCGAACTTGTTCCGTCAACTGACCAGCTTCTTCATAGCCAACATAGCCGGGCGGTGAACCAATCAGCTTAGCCACTGAATGTGGCTCCATGTACTCCGACATGTCAAACCGAATCATGGCATCCTTAGAACCAAAGAGTTCACGTGCCAATTGCTTAGCAAGTTCCGTCTTACCAACACCAGTCGGGCCGACAAACAGAAACGAACCAATTGGACGGCCAGTACCGTTTAAACCAATTCGGTTTCGACGAATTGCACGGGCAACTTTGTTAACGGCTTCGTCTTGACCAATAACGTGAGTCTTTAATGAACTGCCCAAGTCACGCAACTGTTTCTTGGCCTTATTTTGCAGTTCTCCAACTGGAATGCCAGTCTTTTCCTCAACGATCTTTTCCATGTCAGCCTCAGTAACTTGGGGCTCTTCATCTGAAGTTGTCGTGGTTTGTGACTTCTTAGCATCTTCGAGCTTAGTGACTTGATCACGGTAGTAGGCTGCTTTTTCGTAGTCTTCCTGTTTCAAAGCATTCTGCTTTTGATCTTCTGCGGTCTTGATCTTGTCATCGATGGTCTTTGGATCGACCACGTTGATCGTCAAGTTTTTCTTTGAACCTGATTCATCAAGCAAGTCGATTGCCTTGTCAGGCAAGAACCGGTCTTGAATGTAACGGTCAGATAGCTTAACGGCAGCTTCCAAAGCACCATCAGTATAGTGAACGTGGTGGTAATCTTCGTACTTCTTTTGGATTCCTTTCAGAATCTTAACCGCTTCTTCTGGTGAAGGTTCATCAACCGTTACGGGTTGCAAACGACGAGCCAGCGCTTGATCCTTTTCAATATCACGGTATTCATTTAAAGTCGTTGCGCCGACCAGTTGAAATTCACCACGAGCTAAAGCAGGCTTCAAAACGTTGCCAGCGTCCATACCACCTTCAGCATTCCCAGCACCCACGATTTCATGAATTTCATCAATGAATAAAATAACGTTCGGATTATCAGTAACTTCCTTCATTAACTGTTGCATCCGTTGTTCAAATTGGCCACGAATCCCAGTTCCTTGAACGAGAGAAACGACGTCAAAACGAATGATACGCTTATTCATTAATTTCTGTGGGACATCACCTGAAACAATTTTTTGTGCCAAACCTTCGACGACCGCCGTCTTACCGACGCCGGCTTCACCAATCAGAACGGGGTTGTTCTTCGTTCGCCGGTTTAGGATTTCAATGACACGCGAAATTTCACGGTCCCGACCGATCACTGGGTCGATTTTGCCTTGGCTGGCAAGCTCAGTGAGATCCAGACCATATTGACCTAGTAGGCCACCACCGTTACCACGGCCATTACCACCGCCGTTTCGAGGGCCGCTTGGCTGGGTAGGTGGAACTTGTTGCTGGTAACCTTGTTGATTCGGATTCTGTTCGCCACCTTGCATAGCGCGGAAAATATCATCTAGGTTGCCAAAACCAAATGGATCTTGTGCCATTTGAGCACCTCCGTTTCCGGGATTAGAGTTATTTTGTTGATTTTTTAAAAGTTGATAACAATTTTGACAAAGATCAACTTGCTGTCGTTGACCATTGACGTTCAGATACAAATGAATTGTAGCTTCGCGTTGATGACAATTCTGACACAGCATATTTTGACTCCTTTCTCCATTAAAGTAGTCATGTCAATCGGTTGTTCAACCATCCTGATAATGTTTGACCAATCTTGACCATTGACCATATTATACAATAAACAGATGTTAACGCAAGTACTTTGCTTACGGTTTTTGGAGAAAATTAGCACGAACCCCTGTCGAGTGCTAATTCAATTAAAGTTGTACTGCATTTTAGAAAATCATGCAAGTCATTTGTTTGGAACGGCAAAAATCTTGGAAAACCCATTAAAAGAGGTTATTTTATGGTAAAATATTGGTTGCTGAGGAATTAATTCGTGTGGAGGTGACAGCTATGGCTGAGGACTATGCCAATTTAATGGCCCAACTTAAAGCTGGCCAATTAAACGAGTTCACGGTTGAACCAAAGGACTTTATGGCGTTTCAACGGGCGTACATGAACTTTGAGTCGCGTAAGCGTGTCGTTGGTCGTGCCGAGAAGAATGGTCAGATCATTTACCACTATGACCATGAGCAAACGCAATAAATTATTGAATGAAAGCGGTTGATGAAATATCCGCTGGCGCTTGTATTTTCTCACATAAATTGATATTCTTAGGATAAAGGTGCGTTTTCGATAGATTTCACAAAACCGTTATTTATGAAATCACCTAGAAAATAGCCCAATTTGTTTTTAGCTCATAAAGGAGATTGATCATTATGGAAAAACGGAACTTTCGGATTACTGCAGAAACTGGGATTCATGCTCGTCCAGCAACGTTATTGGTACAAGCTGCCAGCAAGTATAACTCAGACATTACCCTTGAATACGACGGTAAGTCAGTTAACTTAAAGTCAATTATGGGTGTCATGTCATTAGGTGTTGGTCAAAACACGGAGATCACTATCTCAGCTGACGGCGATGACGAAACAGAGGCCATGGAAGACGTTGCTAAGACCATGAAAGAAGAAGGCCTCTCAGAATAATGTCTAGTCAGGTGCTTAATGGTATTGCGGCCAGTGATGGCATTGCAATTGCCAAGTCATACCGGCTTGTTGATCCTGACCTTTCCTATTCTAAAACTAAAATTACGGACGTTGAAGCTGAAGTCACCCGGCTATCGAGTGCACTGGTGCGGGCAAAAAAAGCAGTGACCCAAATCAAAGCTAACGCCGTTAAAACGATGGGTGCGCATGAAGCAGCAGTGTTTGATGCGCACCTTGAAATTTTATCAGACCCCGAATTGATCAAACAAATCGTGCGATTGATTCGCGATCAAAAGATGAACGCTGAAGCTGCTTTAACGAGCGTCACTAATGATTATATTAACCTATTTGAAAACATGGCTGATAATCCCTATATGCAGGGGCGCAGCAGTGATGTTAAGGATATTACAAAACGGGTCATGGCTAATTTGCTGGGGGTTACATTGCCTAATCCGGCTTTAATTGACCATGAAGTGATCATTATTGCTCATGATTTAACACCCAGTGATACCGCTCAGTTAGATCGCCGTTTCGTCAAGGGATTCATTACTGACGTTGGCGGGCGGACGTCCCACTCTGCCATTATGGCTAGAACGTTAGAGATTCCAGCGGTGGTTGGTGTGCAAAATGCCACTGCCACCATTAAGACGGGCGACACAGTTATCGTGGACGGCTTACATGGCCGAGCAGTTGATGCGCCAAATGCAAAAGAGATTCAAAGTTATCAAAGCGCCGCTGCTGATTACGCCGAGCAGCGAATCGAATGGCGGCGGCTGAAATTCGCCCAGAGCTTGACGAAGGATGGCGTTTCTCATTTAATCACTGCTAATATTGGCACACCGGATGACCTGCAAGCTGTAATTGATAATGGTGCAGATGGTATTGGGCTTTTTCGCAGTGAATTTCTGTATATGAACACTGATGATTGGCCTACTGAAGACCAGCAGTTTGAGGCCTATCGGTCAGTGGTCGCTAAACTCAGCGATCAGCCGGTGGTCGTACGAACCATGGATATCGGCGGTGACAAGGGCTTGCCCTATCTGCAGCTGCCCAATGAAATGAATCCGTTTATGGGCTATCGAGCGATTCGAATCAGTTTGACCCGAAAAGATATTTTTCGAACCCAATTACGGGCGTTGATCCGGGCTTCCGCTTTTGGTAATCTGTGGATCATGTTTCCAATGATTGCGACTTTGGCAGAGTTCAGGCAGGCTAAACAAGTTTACCTAGAGGAACGACAACGGCTGATCGACCAGGGCACCTCGGTCGGGCAAATCAAAATCGGTATTATGGTTGAAGTTCCCGCCGCTGCTGTCTTAGCAGATCAATTTGCTAAAGAAGTTGATTTTATGAGTATCGGGACCAATGATTTGATTGGCTATACAATGGCGGCTGACCGGACAAACGAACGGGTCTCGTACCTGTATCAACCGTATAATCCAGCTATTTTACGCCTCATTAAACAGGTTATTGATGCCTGTCATCAGGAGGGTAAAGTGGCTGCGATGTGTGGTGAGATGGCTGGGGATCAAATTGCCGTACCAATTCTAGTTGGTATGGGGCTTGACGAATTTTCCATGAGTGCTACCAGTATTTTGAAGACACGGGCGCTATTTCGCCGGCTTGATTCAACCAAAATGGCTGAATTGGCGCAAAAGGCCGTTGAAGCTGAGACTAATGACGATGTAATCCGATTAGTGGATGAAACCGTTTTTTAAAACTTAATTGTAAGATGTTCGAATGCTAATCAAGTCGGATTCGACTTGATTAGCTTTTTTTGTTTGGGCAGGGTTGAAAACCAGTCACTCGATGAGCAGTCATGATCAGATTAAACACCGCTATTGCATCATTTTGTTAACTTAAAATCTTTTTCGTCATTTTTTAAGTAATAATGTTAGTTTTTAGATTAAATATAAATATTAAGAAAACTCAAAGGTTATTGCACGGGCTACGACGATACGTTAAAGTTAGTTAACTAAGTAACTAACCTGTCATGTGAATGGTTATGTCTTTTCTAAGGTAAACTTCAAGCCTTGCATTCCGATAGGCTAACCAATATAATTGTCTTCATTAAAGAAAACGGATTTAAAGTTTGGGGGGATAGTCGTGAACATTGGTTTATTTACGGACACATACTTCCCTCAAGTGAGCGGTGTCGCAACTTCAATTAAGACACTGCGTCATGAGCTGGAAAAACAAGGTCATCAAGTCTACATTTTTACAACCACCGATCCACACGTCGAAAAGGATGTCTACGAGCGTAATATTTTTCGTTTTCCTAGTATTCCATTCGTTTCTTTTACTGACCGCCGAATTGCTTTTAGGGGTCTTTTACACGCCTATCAGTTAGCAAAGGAACTCAATTTGGATGTGATTCATACCCAAACGGAATTTTCAATGGGATTAATTGGCAAGTTTGTTGCTAGGGCACTAAAAATTCCTTGTTTGCACACTTATCACACAATGTATGAAGATTATTTGCACTACGTTGCTAACGGTAAAATTCTTAAACCGGTGCACGTGAAACAGATGACGCTTGCTTTTTGCTCGCATTTGGACGGTGTTGTTGCGCCTAGTGATCGGGTTTTAGACAAGCTAACTGGCTATGGTGTTCAGGTGCCAATTAGAGTTATCCCAACGGGTATTGATCTGGATCAGTACGCACCAAACGACGAGGAGCTGGACGTCCGTGATAAATACCACGTTCCTGCGTCCGCACCGTTACTGCTGTCATTGAGTCGGGTGGCTTACGAAAAAAACATCAAGGCGTTGATTGACGGATTTACGACGATTTTGCAGCAGATACCAGACGCCTACTTGATGATCGTTGGTGATGGACCAGCCAAGGAGGACCTTGAGCAGCAGGCCCACGATTTGGGATTGGATGAACACGTGATTTTTACTGGTGAGATCAATAATAATGAGGTTGCGGCCTTTTACCATGCCGCTACGCTCTTTGCTTCAGCATCTGATTCTGAGTCTCAAGGTTTAACGTACATCGAGGCTTTGGCCACTGACACCAAAATCGTTGTTAAGAGCAGTCCATACACTGATGAACTGCTTCAAGATCCTGACTTGGGGACGACTTTTAAGACTGATGACGAAATGGTCAAACAACTGATTTATTATTTAAAGCACCCAAAAATCATGAACAAACAAGCTTTGCACGACACGTTAAGGGCTTCATCAAGTGAAGCCTTTGGCGAAAAAGTGGTGGAATTTTATCAGGATGCCCAGCTAAGTTACGAAGATAGTAGTGAGAATTCGGCGGACATCAGCAATTAACCTTTAGAAACGGAGTCGGCTATGTTAAAGATTACTATGTTTTCAGCAGCAGCGTCAGTCAAAGGGCAAGGGGTCGGTAGTGTCTACCTCGAATTGGTCCACCTTTTAAAGACTCGCGAAGCAGATCAGCTGGACATTCATATCAATGAATATGGTCGGTCTGATATCAGCCACTATCACACGGTTAACTTTTCCTATTATTTATCAACGTTTATGCCGGGTCGCGGACGTAAAATCGGTTTCGTTCATTTTCTGCCCGAAACGCTTGAAGGTAGTCTAAAGCTGCCCAAAATTGCGAAGGCAGTTTTTTACCGTTATGTGATTGCCTTTTACAAACGGATGGATCAGCTGGTGGTGGTTAATCCATCATTCATCCCGAAACTGGAAGCGTATGGTATCAATCAGGACCAAATCACGTACATTCCGAATTTTGTGAGTTCTGAAACCTTCCACCCAGCGGATGAATCTACCAAGGAACAGCTGCGAAGGCAGTATGGTTACCCGGCTAAGTTTACGATTCTTGGTTCTGGTCAGATTCAAGTCAGAAAGGGCGTTTTTGATTTTATCGAATTAGCCAAACGCCATCCGGAAATGCAGTTTATCTGGACGGGTGGCTTTTCGTTTGGTCGGATAACAGACGGGTATGAGGCACTCAAAGAAATTGTTGATGATCCACCAGCTAACCTCAGTTTCCCGGGAATCATTGACCGTGATAAATTGGTTGACTACTATAATATGGCTGACCTTTTTTTGCTACCCTCTTACAATGAGTTGTTTCCGATGTCGGTCTTGGAAGCGTTCAGTACGCACACACCGGTTTTACTGCGAGATCTTGATCTTTACCATTCAATTATTCAAGGTGATTATGCGGGTGCAAAAGACGTTGATGAGATGGAAAAAATCATCCTGCACTTGAGCACTGATTCATCAGCGCTTGCAGCTTTAAAAGATAAGGCGAAGCAAGCTGCTAACTATTATTCTGAGGAACGGTTAGCAAAAATCTGGTTGGAGTTCTACACTGAACAGGCTAAAAAAGGATAATAGACATGTCTAGACGTAATAAAATTGCCTTATTTCTCATCTTGTTATTAGGGGTGTCGATTTTTGGCTATTCGCTTCGTGACATTAAACTAAATATTTTAATTCGTGATTTTACAACCATTCACCTGGGCTGGCTTTTAGTTGCCATTTTGTGCATGTTACTGTACTTCGGCCTTGAAGGCATGGTTGTTAAAGTCTTCGTCGATGAACGAATCGGTCAGTATTCGTTTAAAAGTGCGCTGCGCATTCCTTTGATTGAGCAGCTTTTTAACGGTATTACACCGTTTTCTTCTGGTGGTCAACCGGCGCAACTGATTGCGATGCTGCAAAGTGGCATCGATGGTGGCCGTGCCAGTTCGATTTTGTTGATGAAGTTTATTGTGTACCAAGCAATGATCGTCATTAATTTTTTGATTGCCCTACTGATTGGATTTAACTACATGGTTAGTAAAATGAGTTACTTATCACTGTTTGTTGTCTTTGGCTTTGTCGTTCATTTTGGCGTTATTGTCGGTTTGTTTTTAGTGATGTTTTGGCCGCAGTTCACCAAGAAATTGATGCGGCTCGTTATGATTCCGGTTCGTTGGTTTACCAAAAAAGAACGGGTGGACGAGTGGGTGACTAAGCTAGATACCAAGATCGATCTATTTTACGCTGAAAGTGTCCAGTTGATTGGTCAGTGGAAGCTTTTGCTAAAGGTGATCCTAGTGACGTTCGTTCAGCTGATGAGTTACTACCTGGTTCCGTACTTTATTATGCTCTCACTAGGGTATACCCAGGCTAACGTTGTGATGATTACTTGTCTGCACGTGCTGATCGTGATGGTGATTTCAATTTTCCCTATTCCTGGTGGCTCTGGCGGGGCGGAATACGCGTTCACCGTGCTGTTTAGCAGTTACATTACGAATTCCAGTAAATTAGTTTTAGCAATGTTACTCTGGCGGATCCTCACCTATTACTTTGGCATCTTTGCCGGCATTGGTGCATTAGCAGTCAAGCCGGATAAAATTAATATTCGAAAGTAAGGCAGCGAGGCAAAACTCGGTTAGATCCTAGAATGTCATCAAAGAACGTCGTCGATTCCGGTTTGGAATCTGCGGCGCTCTTTACTTGCATGGCCTGGATCCGATTTTTGACGCACGTTAGACCATGGACAGTTTCGAAATTGAGTCATATATTTAACTACATCTACGTTAAGAAATCAGTTTGATACTTACCAATTTTAATTTTGATTCAATTTTTTAAAATCGAGCCCGGTTTTCCTGAATCTTTACCGTCTTGCTTACTGGTACGAAACCGTGGTACAATCTTTTAAGCAAACATACGTTTACCTAAAAAAGATCAATTTGATCAGATAGAACTGGAGCAATTTAACATGTATCAATACTTAAATGGCAGCATTGTCGATATTCAGCCAGCTTACGTGGTGCTTGACGTTAACGGAGTTGGCTATCTGATTCACGTGGCGAATCCCTTTCGGTTTGAGGTTGGCGACGAATTGATCAGGATCTACGTTCATCAAACGATCAGTGATACTGCTCAGACGCTTTACGGCTTCAGTTCGTTACGCGAAAAGCAGTTGTTTGAAAAACTGTTGGCGGTGTCTGGTATTGGGGCTAAGAGTGCCCTTGCAATTCTGGCAAATGGCGATCAACAAGCCATCGTAGACGCCATCAGTCAAAACAACGTTAGTTTCTTAACTAAGTTTCCTGGTATCGGGAAAAAGACGGCTCAGCAAATCGTTTTGGATCTGAAGGATAAATTGGCTGACTTTTCGCCAGTTGGTCAAGTGAGCTTGCCAACCAGTGATGTTATCAGTGAAGATGATCCCGAACTAGCCGATGCCCTGGAAGCACTGAGCGCTTTGGGGTATAAGGATCGCGATGTGGCACGAGTGAAAAAAACGTTGGTCAAGGAACCTGATCTGTCAACGGATGTATATCTGAGCAAAGCATTAAAATTATTAACGAAGTAAAGTCAAGTTCTTAGGATGGAGGGTGCTTATATGACTGAAGATGATCGAATCGTCACCGGTGAAGCTAAGGATGACGCTGAATCCTCAGTTGAACAATCATTAAGACCGTCCAGTTTAGCGACCTATATCGGCCAAAGCGCGCTGAAACGGGAGTTAAGTGTGTATATTCGAGCGGCTAAAAAGCGCGAAGAAGCGCTTGATCACGTTCTGCTTTACGGCCCTCCTGGACTGGGGAAAACAACCCTCGCCATGATTATTGCGAGTGAAATGCAGGTTGGCATTAAAACGACTAGTGGTCCGGCGATCGAAAAGACCGGCGACTTGGTGGCGTTGCTAAATGAACTCCAGCCGGGTGACGTTTTATTTATCGATGAGATTCACCGTCTACCAAAAGTGGTCGAAGAAATGTTGTACTCGGCAATGGAAGATTTCTACATCGATATTGTTGTCGGGCAGGGGCCAACAGCCCACCCCGTGCATTTTCCATTACCGCCCTTTACGTTGATTGGGGCAACTACTCGGGCGGGCTTGTTGTCCGCACCATTACGCGATCGGTTCGGTATCGTGGGGCACATGGCCTATTACAATACTGACGAACTGGAAGAGATCGTCATGCGATCGGCGCGAATTCTTAATTCCCCGATTCAAGAAGAGGGTGCGCACGAGATTGCCCGTCGCTCACGTGGTACGCCAAGAATCGCCAATCGATTGCTAAAGCGGATCCGTGACTTTGCGGAAGTTTCTGATCAGCATGATTCAATTGACCGGCCAATCGTGCAACAGGCTTTAAAAATGTTGCAAGTCGATGAAGACGGGCTCGACCAGACTGATTTGAAACTGCTGCGGACTATGATTCGCTTTTATAACGGTGGACCAGTGGGTTTAAATACTCTGGCGGCCAACATCGGTGAAGAAACGGATACGGTAGCAGAAATGTACGAACCGTTTCTGTTACAGAAGGGCTTTATTAAGCGTACTGCTCGTGGCAGAATGGTGACACCACTAGCTTACGAGCACCTTGGCATCTCCCCGGAACATAACTGAAAGGATCCTCACAATGACACTGACAACTGAAGATTTTGACTATGATTTACCACACGAACTCATTGCCCAGACTCCAATCAAAAAACGTGATGCGTCACGTTTACTGGTCTTGGATCATCAAACCGGTGAAATGAGCGACAAACATTTTTATGATATTATTGATTATTTGAACCCCGGTGACGCGGTTGTGATGAACAATTCGCGAGTCATGCCAGCCCGGATCTATGGCGTTAAGCCAGCAACGGGCGGTCACGTAGAAGTTCTATTACTGCATAATACCCAGGGTGATGAATGGGAGACGCTTATGAAACCGGCTAAACGACTTAAAGTTGGGACGGTTGTCAGTTTCGGAAACGGTGCACTAACTGCCACGGTGACCAAAGAACTGGATCACGGTGGCCGAATGATTGAATTTCACTACGATGGCATCTTTATGGAGATTCTTGAAAAACTGGGTGAGACGCCACTGCCACCTTACATTAAGGAAAAGCTGGATGATCCGGAGCGCTACCAAACGGTGTACGCTAAAGATCCCGGCTCTGCAGCCGCACCAACGGCTGGTCTTCACTGGACCAAGGAATTACTACAGAAGGTGCAGGATAAAGGTGTTAAGTTAGTTTATCTGACCTTGCACGTGGGTCTTGGAACCTTTCGGCCAGTCGATGAAAAAAACATTGAAGACCATAAGATGCATTCCGAATTCTACCAACTTTCTGAAGAATCTGCTAAAACACTGAATGACGTTCGTGCCAATGGTGGTCGCATAATTGCGACCGGGACAACCTCAATCAGGACTTTGGAGACGATTGGTACTAAGTTCCATGGTGAGATCCATGCAGATTCTGGCTGGACCGATATTTTCATTAAACCAGGTTATCAATGGCAGGTAGTTGATGCCTTCATCACTAACTTCCATCTACCAAAATCAACGTTAGTGATGCTGGTGGCGGCCTTCACGGGTCGTGAGAACATTTTGAACGCTTACCAGCATGCCATTAAGGAGCGCTACCGGTTCTTTAGCTTTGGTGATGCAATGTTTATTAAATAGTCAATAGGATTTTAAGGGCGACCTTTTGCGACGTGCAAGGGGCCGTTGTTAGTTTAATCATGGAGGAATTTGTATGGAACCAGCGATCAAATATCGCCTGATCAAAACCGAGAAACACACGGGTGCCCGACTGGGAGAACTCATTACACCTCATGGTACCTTTCCAACGCCGATGTTTATGCCAGTCGGGACTCAGGCCACTGTAAAATCACTTTCACCCGAGGAACTGGATGACATGGGGGCCGGTGTTATTCTAGCTAACACCTACCACTTATGGCTGCAACCGGGTGAAGACCTAGTCAAAGAAGCCGGTGGTCTGCATCAATTTATGAATTGGCACAAACCAATCTTGACTGACTCCGGCGGCTTCCAAGTCTTTTCACTTGCAGAGAACCGAAACATTACTGAAGAGGGCGTTCATTTCAGGAATCCGGCCAGTGGGGATAAGCTTTTCTTGTCACCAGAAAAGGCCATGCAGATTGAAAATGACTTGGGGCCAGATATCATGATGAGTCTTGACGAATGCCCACCGTTTTTCGAAAGTTATGATTACATTAAACATTCGGTAGAACGTACTTCTAGGTGGGCCGAGCGAGGACTTAAGGCGCATGCTAATCCCGACTGGCAAGGGCTGTTTGGAATTGTTCAGGGTGCCGGTTATGAAGACCTGCGCCGGCAGTCGGCTAATGACTTAGTCAGTATGGACTTTCCCGGTTATTCAATTGGTGGTTTATCCGTCGGGGAATCAAAGACTGAAATGAACCGGGTGCTAGACTTTACCACCCCGATGTTGCCAACCAATAAACCACGTTATCTGATGGGCGTGGGCTCGCCAGATTCACTGATCGATGGCGTGATGCGCGGTATTGACATGTTTGACTGTGTCTTGCCAACGCGGATTGCTCGTCGTGGAACCTGCATGACGAGTCATGGTCGTTTGACGGTAAAGAATGCCAAATACGCCCGTGATTTCAACCCAATTGATGACCAGTGCGACTGTTATACGTGTCGTAACTACACTCGCGCCTACATTCGGCACCTATTCAAAGCGGACGAGAGCTTCGGAATGCGGTTGACGAGTTATCATAATTTATACTTTTTACTGCATCTCATGCAGGATGTCCGTCAGGCTATCATGGCTGATGATTTAGTGGATTTCCGTGCCCGTTTCTTTGAAGAATATGGCTATAATCGGCCAAATCCAAAAAACTTTTAAGATTTAATAGACGTTTAAGCGAATTTTTGTTAAATTATACAATAGACAAAGGTGGGTGAAAGTATTGAACGTTTTAGCAAGTTCAGGTTCAAGTGCTGGAGGATACTCCAGCTTAATTTTGATTGTGGTAATGATCGTTGCGATGTATTTCTTAATGATCCGGCCACAACGTCGGCAACAAAAAAAGCATCAAGATACGTTGAATCAGTTGAAAAAGGGCGATCACGTTATTACAATTGGTCGGCTTCACGGTGTTATTGATGAAATCAATAATGAAGCACGCACAGTGACACTTGATTGTGACGGTATTTATTTGGTTTTTGACATGAATGCTATTGCAACAGTGACTCAACGTGCAGCAGCCGCTGAAGTTGCTCCAGCAGCAACGGATACCAAGTCAAATAGTGAAGCACCTGCTTCACAGGCTTCAGCTGATGAAGCCACGGACGCGAGTTCAGAGGCAGCGTCAGCTCAACCAGCTGCCCCGAGCGAATCGACTAGTGATGATTCGGATCAATCATCTGAAGCGTCAGATGATCCAAAAGCTGAAAAGTAGGCTTGAATCTCCCGTGTAGGGGGATTTTTTTGCTGTAAGGGGGGATCAAAGTGGATAATCCAGTGCATGTTAAAGCAGACCGGCAAATTTTACACGTCGATATGGATGCGTTCTATGCTTCCATTGAGCAGCGTGATACCCCAGCCTATAAAACGCTGCCGCTCGTAATTTCTCGAGATCCACGACAAACTGGCGGCCGTGGTGTGGTGACCACGGCTAATTACGTTGCAAGACAATATGGTGTCCACTCAGCCATGCCATCTCAACAGGCTTTAAAACTTTGTCCACAGGCCATCTTTGTGACCCCTAACTTTCACCATTACCGAGCAATTTCAGATCAAATTCACCGGATTTTTCATGAATACACGGATATTATTGAAACGGTGGCTTTTGATGAAGCCTATCTAGACGTCACCAAGAATAAATTAAACCTGGACGATCCCGTTGCACTCGCCGTTCAATTGCAGGCTGAAATTTGGGATCAGACCCATTTAACCAGTTCCATCGGGATTTCTTACAGTAAATTTCTTGCTAAAGAGGCATCTGATTACCGCAAACCAGTTGGGATTACGATTATTCATGCGGGGGACGCACATGATTTTTTGATGCAGCTGCCCATCGAAAGGTTTCGGGGTGTTGGTAAGAAGACCGTACCCAAAATGCATGAGCTAAATATTAATAATGGTCAAGATCTTTATCAGTGGCACGAACTCGACCTGATTCAAAAATTTGGTCGTTTTGGTGAAGTTCTTTATCAGCGGGTTCGTGGGGTTGATGACCGACCCGTTGAGTATCAGCGGGAACGTAAGTCAATCGGCAATGAAAGTACTTACTGGCCGTTTTTGACCACTCGTGGCGAAGTCGACACGCAGTTGGACAAGTTGGCAATGCAGGTTGCAAAAGTCGTCAAGAGTAAGCAGATGCACGGCCGGACACTGGTTTTAAAGGTTCGCTATGGTGACTTTAGAACTAAGACTAAGCGCAGCACGCAAACGGAATTTATTGAAAATGATCCCAGTGTGTACGCTCAAATGGCCAAAAATATCATGAACGAACTGCCAGAGAGTCCGGAAGGGATTCGGTTACTAGGAATTACTTTAACGGGTTTAGCACCGATTTCATTTGAAAACATTGCGCTTGATCTGTTTGAAGATCAGCAACGACGCAGATTTCGCTGAGTAATTTTAAATTTCGTTGAGGCGTCAATCCCGCACCTTGTATTTCTTGGTTCCAGCCCCTATACTATAAAGACGACTAAAAGCGTTGAAAGGTGATACTTTACATGACATTATTAGATACTCAAACTGATATTTTAAATGCAATTAAGCAGCATAAAACTATCATTATTCACCGGCATCAACGACCTGATCCGGATGCGATCGGGTCACAGATGGGGCTGGCCGCGATTTTACGAGCCAGTTTTCCCACTAAAAAGGTTTATTCAGTTGGCAAGCAGTATCCTGGCTTTGATTGGTTAGGTAAAACGGATACGATTGATGATGATGTTTATAAAGGGGCGTTGGTAATCGTTGTTGATACTGCTAATCAGCCGCGGGTCGACGATGCTCGTTATACGACCGGTGATCAATTGATCAAAATTGACCATCATCCAAATGATGATCCATTTGGTGATCCAATGTGGGTCGCACCTAGCTCGTCTAGTACTTCGGAATTGATTTTTGATTTTTACACAGCTATGAAGGACCAGCTCACGTGTACTGGGGAAGCGGCAAGACTCCTGTACGCCGGGATCGTTGGTGATACCGGACGCTTCATGTATCCGGCAACGTCACCGCACACGATGCAAGTGGCTGGCGAGCTCATGAAGTTTGACTTTTCAGCCAGTGATGTCAACGAACAAGAAGATGAGATCTCAATCCCACTAGCACGGTTATCAGCCTACGTTTATGATCAGTTGACGATCCTGCCAAGTGGGGCAGCCTATATTAAGTTGAGCGACGAGGTGTTGGAACCCTTTAAGCTAGGCGACGAGTCGACGAGCGCTGTTGTGCCATTACCGGGGCGGCTGAGAGAAGTCAAGGCCTGGGCAATTTTCGTGGAATCTAAGGACCATACTTTCCGCATTCGGCTACGTTCTAAGGGTCCCGCGATCAATGAATTAGCCAAGCGGCACGGCGGTGGCGGACACCCATTAGCCAGCGGTGCTGTGGCTCATGACGACGATGAAATCAAGCAGGTCGTCAAAGAACTAGATGCTCTGGTGGCAAAACAAGGAGAATAAAATGAGTCAAACTTTTGCAGAGTTCGGGCTGAAACCCTATTTGGTTGAGGCTGTCGATGAACTTGGATTCACCGAACCCACTGCGGTTCAAGAAAAATTAATTCCCGTCGTTCGAGCAGGCAAGAGCGTGGTTGGTCAATCACAGACCGGTAGCGGAAAGACCCACGCCTTTTTACTGCCGATTTTTGACGGGTTGGACGCCGATGCCCATGAGGTGCAAGCAGTTATTACAACACCTAGCCGGGAACTGGCCTATCAAATCTACAATGATGCTAAGCAGCTGGCAAAGCACAGTCCGGAGCAGCTGCACATTGGTAATTACGTTGGTGGGACTGACAAGCAGCGCCAAATTGAAAAGTTAACCCATGAACAGCCTGAACTGGTCATTGGCACCCCCGGGCGAATTCGTGATTTGATCAAGAATGGAGTCTTAGACGTTCACACAGCAAAGCAATTCGTGGTTGATGAGGCTGACATGACGCTAGATCTGGGCTTCTTGCAAGAGGTTGACCAAATTGCAGCCCGGATGCCCAAGCACTTGCAGATGATGGTTTTTTCGGCAACCATTCCAGCCAAGTTGCGGCCATTTTTGCGGAAATACATGGAAAACCCGGTAGTTGAAGAGATCCCAGTAAAATCCGTGATTAGTCCAACGATTGACAACTGGCTGATTGCCACCAAGGGACACTCCAAAAATGAGTTGATCTACAAGTTATTAACGATGGGCGAACCCTACCTGGCACTGGTCTTTGCTAATACTAAACAACGAGTAGTAGAAATTGCTGATTTTCTAAAAGACCAGGGGTTAAAGGTTGCGGTGATTCATGGTGACTTGCCGGCTCGGCAACGCAAACGTGTCATGCGTGAAGTGCAAAATTTGGACTTCCAATTTGTAGTTGCAACTGACCTAGCTGCTCGTGGCATCGACATCGATGGTGTTTCTCATGTGATCAATGACGGCATTCCAGAAGATCTGGACTACTTCATTCACCGGGTCGGCCGAACTGGTCGAAAGGGGTTGCCAGGCACGGCAATTACCTTCTATTCACCAGATGAAGAGGAACAGATTCAGGCCTTGGAAGATATGGGTATCAGGTTCAAACCAAAAGAAATTAAAAATGGCGAAGTGGTTGATTCCTTTGACCGAAACCGCCGTAAAAAACGCAGTCATAAAGGGCCTAAAATCTCTGGTGCAATGGCCGGGCAGATTCAAAAGAAAAAGCGCAAGGTCAAACCTGGGTATAAAAAACAGATCAAAAAAGCCATTGCAAAAGAGGAGTGGTTTGAAAAGCGGGTGGCGAAACGTCAAAAGAATCGCCAAGCGCGGAAACAAAAACGAGC
>NZ_WNJO01000040.1 GCF_009720675.1 Secundilactobacillus folii
GATCCGAAGGATGCAGAGACCAAAGTTACTGTTAACGATCAAACGATCACTTATGGTGATGACACACCAACGTTTGAAGTGACCTATGGTGACAAAGTGGTCAACCACGTTGCCTTAACGAATGCGGACTTTACATTCGACGGCAGTGCCACGATTCCAACGAATGTGGGCACTTACCAAGTTGCATTGAATGATGCTGCTATTCAAAAGATCGAAGAAGCTAACCCGAACTACACATTCAGTGCTAGTGACTTCATTGGTGGAACTTATACCATTAATCCATTAGCCACTGATCCGAAGGATGCAGAGACCAAAGTTACTGTTAACGATCAAACGATCACTTATGGTGATAAGACGCCAACATTTACCGTTACTTACGGAGATAAGGTGGTCAACCATGTTGACCTAACAAATGCCGACTTCACATTTGGTGGCAGTGCTACAATTCCAACGAATGTGGGCACTTACCAAGTTGCATTGAACGCTGATGCCATTGCTGCAATTGAAAAGGCTAACCCGAACTACACA
>NZ_WNJO01000041.1 GCF_009720675.1 Secundilactobacillus folii
GACCATCACTGGTAGTCAGCGTGACACTAACACCAGGTGCGGTCGTTCCTGTAATCGTGTACGAACCATCCGGATTAACTGTAACGGTTCCAGTAGTATTGGCATCCGGTACTGTGACTGTTGCTTGAGTGCCACCATTTGGATCGATGTTAATAGTTTGACCAGGAGTCACTGTCCCACTTGGAATCTTAACGTCAATGTTGCCATTGCCATCAGTGGTTCCAGTCACGGGGTTACCATTGCCATCCTTGATCGGATTGCCGTTGTTATCAGTGACTGTGACCGTGGTATTCGGCTTCGTCTTGCCGCCAACTTGGTAACCGCCATCCGGGGTCTTAGTGATCGTTACATCAGTCGTCGGTGTATCCGTTGGTACCGTAACGGTACCAGGAGCACCATTGCCAGCTTGAACAGTCAGTTGATCACCTGGTTTGACTGAATCCTGTGGCACTGTCATATCGATCTTGCCATTCCCATCAGTCTTACCAGTT
>NZ_WNJO01000042.1 GCF_009720675.1 Secundilactobacillus folii
TGAAGTGCAACACTTTTGTTAGACATTTTAAAAATAGTTAAGCTGACATTAAATCTTCACGATACTGAACGGGTGATTTACCATCGGTTTTAAGAGAAATTCGAGTGAAATTGAACCAGTTCGTGTACTTGTCAGCGGCTGTTGCCAATTCCTCAATATTATTAAATTTATGTCGATTTAATGATTCAATTTTCAGGAGATGGAAGAAACTTTCCATTGGGGCATTGTCAAGACAGTTCCCTTTGCGGGACATACTGATAAGATAGTGATTGTCAATCAAGAAATCACAGTAATCTGCCGTCTGGTAATGCCAACCATGATCAGAATGAAGCGTTGGCATTGCGCCTTCTGGGAGCTTTGATTGCGCTTCTTCTAGGGTATCGGTTACTAATTGCTTATTCGGGCCGTCGCTAACGACCATACTAAGAATTTCACGCGTTGCTTGATCAATAATTGCCGAGATATATCCAAATTT
>NZ_WNJO01000043.1 GCF_009720675.1 Secundilactobacillus folii
GTGACGTAGTAGTCACTGGCCGTCACGCTGACGGCATCGGGTACTTGCGTCTTACCGTAAGTCCGGTTACCACTGTTATCCACGGTCGTGGTATCCGTACTCCGCGTCCCATCCGTCGAGGTCCCAGCGCTCGCATGCGTCAACTCAACCCCGCCATCCGGCAGATCATTGGTGGCCGTGGTCTTACCACTGGTACCACTCTGACCGGCGGCGATAGTGATCGGCGTGAGCGCAGCGGCCCCCTTCGGTGTCTCCGTCACGGTGATGACATTCGTCGTATGATCCAGCTCGACGTGGGTCTGATCGCCATCACTCCAGGTCTTATCAATCGTGGTGATCACGTCATTCCCATTCTTCTTGGTCGACGTGGTCCCACCATCAGGATCCTTGGTCGTGGTCGTGACGTAGTAATCCGTCGGCTCCACACTCAGA
>NZ_WNJO01000044.1 GCF_009720675.1 Secundilactobacillus folii
ACGCCGGTCAATCCGGATAATCCGAACGGACCGAAGCTAGGTGACTACCAGAGTGAAACGCACGCGACAGTGACCGAGACGGTCCATTACGTTAAAGCAAATGGCGACAAGGTTAAAGGCGATGATGTTCAGAGCTTAGACTTTACGCGTTCGATCACGGTTGATGCAGTCACTGGTAAGGTGCTGACGACAGAAGCCTGGACGCCAGTCCAGGGGACTGAATTTACCGTCATCACCCCAGCACCATTAGCTGGCTACACGGTTGACCCAACGCAGATTGAGGCAGTGACCGGGGTCAGCGGTGATACGGCTTCGATTACGAAGACCGTGACCTACACGCCAGATACAAATACCACGGCTACTGTGACCTATCATGATGACACTGAAAATAAGGATGTTAA
>NZ_WNJO01000045.1 GCF_009720675.1 Secundilactobacillus folii
GCACTGAACGTGTAGTTCGGATTAGCTTCTTCGATCTTCTGAATAGCTGCCGCATTCAATGCAACTTGGTAAGTACCCACATCTACTGGGATAGAATTCTGGCCATCAAATGTAAAGTCCGCATTCGTTAAGGCAACGTGGTTGACCACTTTGTCGCCATAAGCAACAGTGAACGTTGGTGTTGCATCACCATAGGTGATCGCTTGATCGGTAACTGTAACTTTGGTCTCTGCATCCTTTGAATCAGTGGCTACTGGATTAATGGTATAAGTCCCACCAATAAAGTCACTGGCACTGAACGTGTAGTTCGGGTTAGCTTCTTCGATCTTTTGAATAGCTGCCGCATTCAATGCAACTTGGTAAGTACCCACATTTGTTGGAATGGTGGCACTGCCAT
>NZ_WNJO01000046.1 GCF_009720675.1 Secundilactobacillus folii
TTACACGAAGAACACGTACACGACGACGAAGCCCGGGGATCCAACCAAGGGCGACCCCGAGGGGACGGAAGCCAAGTATTTGGAAGGGACCATTACGGTCACGACCGACTACACGGGCGACCTGACCAAGGCGGCCACGACTAAGACGGTGGCTGTGACCCGGAGCGCGAGTGTGGGTGCCGACGGGAAGGTGCAGTACAGCGCCTGGACGACGGCGGACGGCAGCACGACCTTAGTGCCGGTTCTGAGTGCCACGGATACGAGCATTGTGGTCAGCGGCTACACGGATACGGTCACGAGCAAGGCTTACACGAGCGATGATTTCAACACGGCCATCGCGAGTGCGACGCCAAGCGACACCGGGTACACCGGTGCGGTGACCCAGACGGTCAA
>NZ_WNJO01000047.1 GCF_009720675.1 Secundilactobacillus folii
CCATCAGGCACTTGGTCCTTCGTATAAGTCCGGTTACCACTATTATCCACGGTCGTGGTATCCGTGCCAGTATTGTGGTTACCTTCGGTATCCACACCAGCGATATCATGGGTCAATTGAACCCCGTTGTTCGGCAAGTTGTTCGTGGCCGTAGTCCGACCGCTCTTCCCCTGTTCACCGGCATTCAAGACAACCGTTGCTAAGGTGGTCCCGTCATGTGGCGTCTCCGTCACTCTGATGACATTCGTGGTGTGATCCAGCTCAACGTGGGTCTTATCACCATCGCTCCAAGTCTTATCGATCGTGGTGATATCACCCTGTGAATCGGTCTTCGTCTCCGTCTTACCACCATCAGGATCCGTCGTCGTTGTG
>NZ_WNJO01000048.1 GCF_009720675.1 Secundilactobacillus folii
TGTAGTTCGGGTTAGCCTTTTCAATTGCAGCAACGGCATCAGCGTTCAATGCAACTTGGTAAGTGCCCACATTCGTTGGAATGGTGGCACTGCCGTCGAATGTAAAGTCCGCATTCGTTAAGGCAACGTGATTGACCACTTTGTCACCATAGGTCACTTCAAACGTTGGTGTCTTATCACCATAGGTGATTGTTTGATCGTTAACAGTAACTTCAGTTGTTTTATCGTCTGGTGTAGTACCCAATGGATTAATGGTATATGTCCCACCAATGAAATCACTGGCACTGAAT
>NZ_WNJO01000049.1 GCF_009720675.1 Secundilactobacillus folii
CTGCACCAGCTGGTTGAACGGTGACGACGTCACCAGGATTGACTGAGGCCTTTGGAATCGTAAAGTCGATCTTACCATCAGTGCCGGCAGTCGTAGTCAGTGGATTACCGTCAGTGCCCTTGATTGGGTCACCATTGGCATTCGTCACTGTGATCGTAGCACCTGGACGAGTCGTCCCGGTTACTTCGTAGCCGTTAGTCGTGGTCGTAACGGTCAGTGGACTAGTTGTGGCTAAGTCTGGAATCGTCACGTCAGCAGTAGTGCCGCCGGAAGCTGGAACAACCTTTAA
>NZ_WNJO01000005.1 GCF_009720675.1 Secundilactobacillus folii
TGGCGAGCGCGTTTCAGCTATGAGGCCAAAGAGCGCTGAAAATACGACTGAGTTGGCCATTGAAAGCAGTGCTTTGAACTTGGGATATCCGTCTTATTGATTTACGCGGCCGGGCGCTGTTTTGGCGAGCGCGTTTCAGCAAAGATGCCACCTTCAAATCGAATTTTTAAGCCTTCTAAATGCAATACTCATCTTTAAAATAGTAAAATAACGGTAGAGAAAGTTAACTTTTCCTAAATCACGAATAAACCCCTTGCTGAATTTCAAAATTCAATCTATACTACTTTAAAATTAAACGAAAGGGATGAATGACATGCAATTTATACTTACGCGGTTACTATGGTCTTCGCTGACATTTACAGGGTTTGTTGGCGCCATTATTGGTTTTGCCTTGCCAATCATCCCAGGAATTCCGTTTTTAATTCTGATGATTTATAGTTTGAAAAAACTCTCACCGGCTTTCCATCGCTGGTTGAGTCGTACGCGGTTCGCGGAATGGTTAAAGAAACATCAGCCGACTTTAGCAAAATGGCTGGTTAGTTAAACAGTAAGAAGGTGTGACGCATTCTTAGCGGTCACACCTTCTTTGTCTAAACTATTTTTTAACCTGAAACTTCTCCGGCTGTAGCAACATCGTCGTAAAATCACCTGGCGTCATCCAGGGCAGTACCTGGCTGATTAAGCCCGATTCAAATGCAGTTACAAGGTCAGATTCAGTCATTGGCGTACCAACAAGCTGATCTTCAGCGTCGGAGATGTTTTGGACCTTCGTAAAGAAATCGCCATACAGCGTAAAATGGGCTAATTTATCATCGACAACATCAAAGTTAAATGAGACGGTCCCCTGGTCAAAGTGATGGCTAACATAGTGCTCATAGTGCGGACGCTTGCCGTAGTTCCAATCATCATTGCCATAGCGAGTCTTAACTAACTCGTCAATTGCAGCCCAGTCGGCGTCACTTAAATGCATTAACGGAATGTCGGCCACTGATTTGACGTTAAAAATGTTGAGTAACCAGCGTTGGGTGAACTCTGCGACGGTAATCTGCTTGTACTTATCAGGCAGGGCAGCTCGAACGTCTAAGATGCGGCTTTTGACGGATGAAAAGCCCTTCGAAGTGTATTTTGAACGGAGTGGTGTCAGCACCTTACCAGCCGTTTCAGTATCGACATCGAACAGTAACGTGCCACCAAGCGAAAAGCGGTTCTTCATTTGAAATGCAGCCATGCCGGACACCTTTTGCCCGGCAATCGTAATATCGTTTCGCCCACTGACACCCACGTCTTCAATCCCTAACTCCTTCAACGTTTTCACTAGCGGGGCGGCATAGTGTTTAAAATCTAACCAATAGTGCTGATCCTGGGGTTCCATAACGTGGAACATATAGACAAAGTTTCCCATGTCTGTGTAAACCGCACCGCCACCAGCCGCACGGCGAAGAAGACCAATGTGATGACGCCGCAGATAGTCTAAATCGACCTCAAGGTAAACGTCTTGATATTTACCAACCACGACTGTTGCTTCATTACGCGCCAGAAATAAGGTGTTTTCGCTGAACGGATTATTCATGGTTAAGTACGAACTGATAGCTTCAACTGTTGGGGCATCGGTGACGACTTTCCCATTTCTTGAAATGTCTAATAATTTCATTTGCTTGCCTCCAAAGTAATTTGACTCGATTATATCGCCTGACTGGTGGCAAGGGATAATGAAAAGATTTGGTACCAAAAAAGGCGCTCTGTAAAGAGCGTCTTTTGTACTTTTATAAATACAATTAATAGTGAATGTTTAACAGTTCCGTTTTCTTAATATCATCAACCGTCTTCGTGCCAGCTAGTTGCATGATGATCTTCAGTTCATTATTCAAATGTTCAAAAACGGAGAAGACACCATCAGCGCCACCTAAAGCAAGGCCATAGATTGCGGGACGACCGATTCCAACTAGGTCAGCACCAAGCGCAATTGCCTTGAAGACATCTGAGCCGCGGCGAACACCAGAATCAAAGAGTACTGGTACTTGACCGTTAACTGCTTTTGCGACACTCTCTAAAACATCAAAACTGGCAGGTCCACCGTTCAATTGACGGCCACCATGGTTAGAAACGTACACCCCAGCTGCACCAGCACCAATCGCATAAGCGGCGTCTTCTGGAGATTCGATTCCTTTGACGATCACTGGCAAATCAGAGTAATCAATGATCCGTTTAACGTCTGCCGGACCAATTTTTTGAGCTGCAGCGGCGTAAATTTCAGAGATGCCTTTACCTTCGCCATCGCCCTCACTGAATTTGATCAAATTAGCCATTGGGATTGGGAACTGGAACTGATTGATGATATCAGCTTCACGGTAACCCCCGACCGTGGCATCAACCGTTAAGATAATGGCTTTCATACCAGCCTGCTTTGCTTCATCCAGCAGTGATTTATTGAAATCCCAATCCTTGCTCATGTAGAGTTGGAAGAATTGCGGTGCGCCTTCGCCACCAGCTGCGGTGTCAGCAATTGAAGTTGACGAATAGGTACTTTGTGCCATCAAGCCACCAGCCTTGGCCACGCCCTTGGCAGTGTCAACTTCACCCTTGGCATGTGCTAAGCCCTGGGCAGCAGTGGGCGCCATAAAAATGGGGGTCTTTAAGTCGAGACCGAAGACGTTGGTGTTTGTCTGTGGATCTTCCATGTCACTCAATGACTTAGGCACGATTTGACGGTGAGTAAATGCCGTTCGGTTCGCCTTCAAAGTCCATTCGTCTTCGGACCCACTGGAAATATAGCCAAAGCCGCCAGTTGGAATAATCTTCTTAGCCTCAGCTTCTAACTCGGTCAAATTCAAAATATTTAAAATTTTTTCGTTTTCCTGTTGCTCGTAACCATTTGTCATTACCATAATCTTTGCCTCCAAGATCAATAATTTAATTGAATAAATAGAGTGTACTTACTTTTTGTAAGTAAATCAAGGATAAAGTTTCAAACGTGCTCACCCAAAACGTCCGTAGAGGGATGGTAACTAAAAAACGCTAGCTTCCAACAGTATTGCAACTGGGAATCTAGCGTTATTTTAACTTAACTGATTGGCTTTAGCAGGAATAACGCCCACGGATTTTAGTGTGTAAGTCCTAGAGACGGTATTTTTTAAATGCAGCGTAGTCCTTATCGACTTGATCAGCATAGGCGGTGGTCCAGTTCTGAATGGCTTTACCAAACGATTCAGAATGGCCAAGGTAACCTAAAATAACACCGGCAGTAGGGCTTTGTGCATGACTGATACCTAGGACCCACGCACAGGTATTAGCGTAAGCTTCGAACTGATCCCAATCCAAGTCAGCTAGTTCAACTGAAGCTTTCATATCACGAAATTGGCGTACGTAATAGCTGCGGTCAGTGGTCGCAAAGTAGCCGAGAAAGGGGTCAGACGCCGACTGCATGATCTTTTGACAATCAACGATTCGTTTGCCTTCATTTTTTTCAAATTGAGCGTTGTGGACGTCAAGTTTATCGGCTAATTGACGGTGGGGCAGCGCTTCTTTGATCTGCAAAACTAGGTGTGAGCCGTCAGTGCTAGTCAGCAGTACCAAATAACAGCGGGAACCAAAGCTGCCGACACCGACACTGTGGCGAACGATGTCGGTGACGCTGAATTGCGATAGCATCAGATTCACGTCGGTTGCCAAGGTTCGGCGGTAATCTTCCAAATATTCGCTGATCCCTTCAGTGACATTATCTTCAACGTGACGGGTGCGCGGGGCGTTTTCTTTAAATGCAGTCTGGCCCTTACTATCAGTAACCGTAAACTTTCGAACGACCTGTTCTGAGTCTCTTTTACCAGCCTTATTAAGAAACTTCTTTAGCTTTTCAGTATGCAGTTCCTGACTCGGCATCGAATTTAGCACCGTTTCCACGTTGTTCACCGGATAAAAACGGTTCAACGCAGAACGTTCAAACATGTTTCGCAGACTTTGCTGGTAGGTTTGACCAAGCTTTTGAATCAGCTCAGCTAATTGTGTTTCGTTAAAGTCGTGCTCGCGACCGGCCAACAACGCACTGACCGCTAGCCGTTTGATGTCCCATTCAAAGGGGTTAATGCCGGCTTCATCAAAATCGTTTAAATCAAATAAGAGGTGGCGCTCAGGTGACCCGAAGAAACCAAAATTACCAATGTGCGCATCACCACAGATCACCGCGTGAATTGGTGAATTGGCTTGATGGGCAAGGTCATATTCCATTAATTCGGCGGTGCCACGATAAAAGGTAAAACTGGACTGGCTCATACGCTGAGTCCGTTCGGCTAATAGTTCCGGAATCAGGATGGCACGGACCTGATCCATTAGGCGATTAGGATCCCGGTCTGTGGGCTTAAACTGGCCTAATTTCTTGAACGAAAAGGCATCTCGCAACTGTTTGCCAATTTTACGCTGCTGTTTCAGTGACTCAGTCACAATTAACTGACTGAAATTAAATGGTTTAACACTCATGCTGTTAACTCCCCCTTAGTCCTTAAATCATTGCCCTTAGTTTACCACTTGTTGGAACTCCGAGCTCTGAGCAGGTGGTGGCCGAAGCTATGCTTGTGCATTTTATAAATTGAAAATGCAGTCTAGATGGAAAAATGCTAAAATGAAAAAGGCAAAGATTGCGAGAGATATTTAGTAAAATTTTTACTCATTTTCCGGCTTTCGCGTTATACTGAAAGCGGATGTGAAACGTTGAATACAAAATAATTAAGGGGAGTGGCGATGCAATGACTTGGCAAGATAACTATCAAGTTTGGAAGAACTATCAGGATTTAGACCCAACCTTAGCACGTGAATTAGCAGATATGGCAGGCGATAACGAAGCGCTGGAGAATGCCTTTACGAAACCGATGGCGTTTGGAACTGCAGGAATGCGGGGCTTGATTGGTCCCGGTATTGGTCAGATGAACGTCTACACAGTGGGTGCAGCAGCGGAAGGTTTAGCTCGCTTTATGGACACTTTGGCGGACACTGATAAACTGCGCGGTGTTGCCATCAGCTTTGATTCTCGTTATCAATCACGGGAATTTGCTCACCATTCAGCTCAAGTTCTTGGTGCGCACGGGATTCCAAGCTTCGTTTTCGATGACATTCGGCCTACGCCTGAACTGTCATTTGCCGTTCGACACTTGCACACCTACGCTGGGATCATGATCACAGCTAGCCATAACCCTAAGCTGTATAACGGCTTCAAGATCTACGGACCAGATGGTGGTCAAATGCCGCCAGTCGCTGCTGATAAGATTACGGAATACGTCCGCAGTATCGATAATATGTTCACTGTGAAGAGTGTGCCGGAGCAAAAGTTACGGCAGCGAAATCTCGTTCGCATTATCGGTGAAGATGTAGATGAGGATTATCTGGCTGGTGTCAAGGCGGTTTCTGTTAATCCTAAGCTGGTTGACGAAGTTGGCAAGAACATGACCCTGATCTATACGCCACTTCATGGTACTGGCCGGGTGATTGGGTATCGGGCTTTGAAGGATGCCGGGTATGATAAATTCACGATGGTCAAGGAACAGGCGATTGCTGACCCTGAATTTCCAACGGTCACCCATCCCAATCCGGAATTTCCAGAGGCTTTCAACATGGCCATCAAGCTGGGTAAAAAAGAGGGTGCCGATCTACTAGTGGCAACCGACCCTGATGCGGATCGCCTTGGTGCGGCTGTCCGGATGCCAAGTGGCGACTACCAGCTCATGACCGGAAACCAAATTGCTTCAGTCCTGTTGAACTACATTTTGCAGGCTAAAAAGGATGCTGGTCAGCTACCTGCTGACGGCATGGTAGTGAAGTCAATTGTTTCCACTGAACTCGCCACTAAGATTGCAGAACACTTTGGCGTAAAAATGACGAATGTTTTGACCGGCTTCAAGTATATTGCAGAGCAGATCAAACTAGCTGAAGAAAACCATGACCATACCTTCCTGTTTGGTTTTGAAGAGAGTTTTGGTTATCTGATCAACCCGTTCGTTCGGGATAAGGATGCCATTCAATCAACGATTTTGCTGGCTGAAGTGGCGGCTTACTACAAACAGCGGGGGCTGACGCTGTACGATGGTATTCAGCAGCTTTACAAGACGTACGGCTACTTCAAGGAAAAGACGACGGCTAAGGAATTCCCAGGCGTTGATGGTGCTGATAAGATGGCAGCCATCATGAAGGGGCTCCGTGATAATCGCCCAACTGAATTTGCCGGAACCAAGGTTGAAACCGTGGATGATTATCAGACCCAGGTCGCAACCCATGCGGATGGCAGCACGGATAAGTTAACGCTACCAAGTTCGAACGTGTTGAAATACTGGTTGGTCGATGGGACTTGGATCGCAGTTCGCCCATCCGGGACGGAACCTAAGATCAAGTTTTACATTGGGACAAATGGTAAAACGGATGCTGAAGCTAGCCAGAAGCTTGACGATTTTGAAAACGCGTTGAGTGCCTGGGTGAAAGATTAGTTTTTAAAGCTTGTATCAATCATCAAAGAAAATGCTAAGTAGGTGGCCGCCTGATTTGGGGTGCCACCTACTTTTCGTTATCAGCAATCATCTGAATTTCTTGGTAGGCTCATGGTGCGACTTGTTTCCGCTCTGGATTGCGAACTACGTTTGTTATATTTTGATCAGAATTGCCGTTTTGTCGTCTCCTTTTTGAGTGTGCTCAAAGCCTGATTTTACGTAAAAGAAAACGATTACATTTCTTGATTGACAAGCCAACTGATTTAGGTTATCTTAAAGGTAGTAAAATTTTTAGTAAAAATAACGGAGGCCTGATCATGGATTATCAAAGTTTAAAGGATGAATTTAACACGGCATTTGGCTATCAAGGTGAGCGCGTATACTTTTCACCTGGCCGGATCAATTTAATTGGTGAGCATACTGATTATAACGGCGGCAACGTGTTCCCATGTGCCATCAGTATGGGAACCTATGGTGTTTACGCACCGCGCGATGATAACCAAGTTCGTGTCTATTCCGCAAACTTACCAGACGCCGGCATCATCACCTATCAAATCGACCAACTGGCGTTTGATAAGAATGATAGCTGGGTCAAGTTCCCTAAGGGTGTGATGTACGAAATGGCTAAGCAGGGCAAGACCATTGATCACGGGTTCGATTTGTTTGTTCACGGTGATCTGCCAGACGCTTCAGGTCTCTCATCATCCGCTTCAATCGAATTACTGATTGGAAACATCTTAAACCAAGAGTTTAACTGGGGCGTTGACCAGTTGACGCTGGTTAAAAATGGTCAAGCAGTTGAAAACGACTACCTCGGTCTAAACACTGGTATCATGGACCAGTTCGCAATCGGCATGGGCAAGAAAGACCAAGCTGTTTTGCTGGATACTAACACCTTAAAGTACGAGTACGTACCCGTTGAATTAGGCGATAACGTGGTGGTTATCATGAACACCAACAAGCGTCGTGAGTTAACTGATTCGAAGTACAACGAGCGCCGTGCTGAGTGTGAAAAAGCCTTAGCCCTGATTCAAAAGGGTGGCGTTGACGTCAAAACGTTGGGCGACCTGTCACAAGAGGAATTCGATAAGGACGCCTACCTCATCAACGATGATACGTTGATCAAGCGTGCCCGTCATGCCGTCATTGAAAATCAACGGACATTGCGTGCCAAGAAAGCTTTGACTGAGGGCCAACTAGATGAATTTGGCAAACTCGTCAACGCTTCTCATGTCTCACTTCACTACGATTATGAAGTCACTGGTAAGGAGCTGGATACCTTAGCTGAAACCGCTTGGAAACAACCCGGTGTGCTGGGTGCCCGGATGACCGGTGCCGGCTTCGGTGGCTGTGCGATCGCAATCGTTAACAAGGCTAACGTTGATGACTTCATCAAAAACGTCGGTGATGTTTATAAGAAGGAGATCGGTTATGCCGCAAGCTTCTACGTTGCCAACATTGCCGATGGTCCCCGTCAGATTACAGCTTAATCTTGATCGTTTTACGAAGCGCAACGCAACTTATCTTGCAGAGCGCTTTTATATCGCAGTTTGAAAGAGAAAATAGGAGGTAACAGAATATGACAGTTGTTGTTTTAGGTGGTGCGGGCTACATTGGCTCACATACAGTTGATCGACTAGTTGAAAAGGGCTACGACGTGGCGGTGATTGATAATTTGATCACTGGGCACCGTGCTGCCGTGAATCCAAAGGCACGGTTTTATCAAGGTGATATCCGCGACCGGGCATTCCTCGATGAAGTCTTCGGTCAGGAAACTGATATTGAAGGCATCATTCACTTTGCGGCCTTTTCCATCGTTCCTGAATCAATGAGTGATCCGTTGAAATACTTTGATAACAACACTAGTGGCATGATTACCTTACTCAAAGCGATGAAAGATCATAATATTAAGCGGATCATCTTTAGTTCGACTGCAGCGACCTATGGCGAACCAAAGCAGATTCCAATCAAGGAAAAGGATCCTCAGATTCCAACTAACCCATACGGTGAAAGTAAGCTGTCGATGGAAAAGATCATTCACTGGTCTGACGTGGCATACGGCATCAAATTTGTCGCTTTGCGGTACTTCAATGTCGCCGGTGCTAAAGCTGATGGTTCAATTGGTGAAGATCACCATCCAGAGACCCACTTGATCCCAATTATTTTGCAGGTGGCTGCTGGCGAACGTAAGGGCCTGAAGATCTTCGGGACTGACTACCCAACTAAGGATGGGACTAACGTACGGGATTACGTTCACGTTGTTGACCTGGCTGATGCTCACATTTTAGCTTTGGAATACTTGAAGAGTGGTCATGACAGTGATGCCTTTAACCTTGGCTCCTCAACTGGATTTTCTAACAAGGAAATCCTTGAAGCTGCTCGTGAAGCCACTGGTCAGCCAATTCCTGCCGAGGATGCACCACGTCGAGCTGGTGATCCAAGTACCTTGATTGCTGCAAGTGATAAAGCACGGAAGGTTCTGGGCTGGAAGCCGCAGTACGATGACGTCAAAGAAATTATTAAGACCGCCTGGAACTGGAAGAAGTCCCATCCAAAGGGTTACAACGATCGGGGTGAAGCATAAGATGGCAGAGACGGTAAATACATTTGTGGACGCGATTATTGCTAGCGGAACGTATCAACCACTGGACCGAATTTACGTTACCAACCGAGTCCTTGGGCTAGTGGGTGATGATCCAGCCGTAGCTGCCAAAAGTGACGACTTGCTAGACGTGATCGACGCACTGCTGGAAACCGCTATCAAGAACGGCAAAATTGAAGATGGCCAGTCTGACCGCGACATCTTGGAAGCTGAACTAACCGATTTGTTGACGCCAACGCCTGCACAAGTCAATCAGCACTTCTGGAACGAATATCAGAAAACACCTGAAGCAGCGACGGATTACTTCTATCAATTAAGCCGTAAAAATGATTACATTAAGACCCGTTCAATTGCCAAGAACATCGTCTTTAATACCCCGACCGATTATGGTGACCTAGAGATCACCATTAACCTGTCGAAACCGGAAAAAGATCCTAAGGCAATTGCAGCGGCTCGCAACCAGAAATCTAATACCTACCCACTGAGTCAGTTGGCCATTGAAAACGAGGGTTACCGTGGTCGCTTAGGTTACCCGGCTCGGACCAATCACCGGGTGATCCGGATGTCGTTAGGTGGTGAACCATGGGGATTCCAGTACTCACCGTACGCTTATTTCAGTGAGCACGCGATCTTCTTGCTGCAAGCCCACCGACCAATGGTCATCAACCAGCACACCTTTAGTAATCTGCTAGAAATTGTGCGGACGTTTCCGCACTACTTCGTCGGCAGTAACGCTGACTTACCAATCGTTGGTGGTTCAATGCTGTCGCAGGACCACTATCAAGGCGGTCGCCACAACTTTCCGATGATGAAGGCGCCGATTGACCGAAAGATCAATCTGCCAGGTTTCGATGATGTTGATGCTGGTATTGTGAAGTGGCCAATGTCGACCATTCGCTTGTCAGGTGACACGCCAGAATCATTGATCAACGCGGCAACGGCGATTGCTGACAGCTGGCAACACTACGATGATGAGGCAGTGGATGTTCGAGCATATACCGATGGTGAACGTCACCACACGGTCACGCCGATTGCCTACCGCCACGGTGAGAAATTCGTCTTGGATATTGTTTTGCGGGATAATCAAACTTCCGATAAGTATCCAGATGGTATTTTCCATCCACATCAGGATGTTCAACACATTAAAAAGGAAAACATTGGCTTGATTGAAGTCATGGGTCGAGCCATTTTACCAGCTCGTTTGAAGGACGAGATGCAAGAAGTTAAGCATTACGTTCTTGGTGAACCAAACCAAATGAAGGATTACCACAAAGCTTGGGCTGATCAATTGAAGGCTGACAATCAATTGACCACCGATAACGCGGATGGCATCATTGATCAAGCCATTGGTGAAGTGTTCAATCGGGTGCTTCAGGATGCTGGGGTATTTAAACGGACACCGGAAGGCCAAGCTGCATTTGACCGGTTCATCGCTCAATTAAGCTAAAATAAGTCAATTTATGGAGAGAAGGGGAAACACGTGAAAGTGACATTAAAAGATATTGCGCAAAAAGCAGGTGTTTCCTTGTCGACGGTTTCACGAGTACTGAATTATGACACCACGCTATCGGTAAGTGACGACACTCGGCAACGGATCTTCGAAATCGCGGAAGAACTCAACTACACTAAGGCTAAGCGAGCCCCGAAGACGCCTGATACTTACCGGATCGCTGTGGTGCAATGGTATTCGGAAAATAAGGAACTGGACGATCTCTATTACATGGCGATTCGAATGGGTATCGAAAAGCGCAGTCAGGAGCTCCAGATTCAAACTGCACCGGTTTTCCAAAATCAAGTCTCAGAAATTAGCAGCGATGTTGATGGTATTATTGCGGTTGGCAAATACAGTGAGCCACAAGTTAAGCAGCTCAGTGCTTTAACTGACAATTTGGTGTTCGTTGACTGGAGCGGAATCGAACAGGGCTTTGACAGTGTTGTGACCGAGTTTAAACGACCGGTTAGCAAGGCCTTGGACATTTTGCTGCGACAGAGTGATGAGGTTGGCATTATTTATGGTTCCGAATTTACGACTGACGGAATTTTGAAGATCCCTGATCCACGTTATCGCGCCTATGAATCGATTCTGTCTGCAAAGGGTAAGTTTCAAGCACGGTTTACCTACCAGGGTAACTATACGAATCAGTCGGGTTACGAAACAATGAAGCGGGCAATTAAAGAGTTGGGTAATGATTTACCACACGCCTTTTTTATCAGTAATGACCCAATGGCGATCGGTGCTTTAAAAGCGCTGGGAGAAGCTAATATTGCGGTTCCTGACCGGGTAAGTCTCTTCAGCTTTAATGATACGTCGGTTGCAAAGTACGTTTATCCAGAGCTCAGTGCGGTTCATGTGGATACTGACCAGATGGGAATTTGTGCCGTTGACCTGATCCGCAGTCGGCTGGAGAAGGGTCGTGAAGTCCCACTAAAGGTCGTGGTTAGTACTAAATTGATGTTGCGTAAGAATACCAAGTGAATAGCAACTAAAAAGGGATTCCTCTATTCAGGAATCCCTTTTTAGTTGCCCAACGGTCGGAATCTAATCATTGATTCTAAAATGCAGCTTCTTAAAGTCACGTTCTGTCGGGACAGATTAGGACACCCAATCGACAAGCTTAGTGAAAAAAATGCAAACAATTCACACGTATGTTAAATTAAAAATCCCACTAAATCTTGTAATTTTAGTAATTAAGTTAAAATATATTTTAAATATTTAAAAAATAGTGATTTATTTTTAAAAAAGTAAACAAAATTCAATGAAATGCGGTATAATCAATGTGAACTTAAAAACAAGAAGCAAACAATTAAGTTAATGGATATCAGACTAAGATTCAGGGCTGCCTGAAAGGAGACTGTCATTATGATTAAAAAACACCGTAAAGTTTTGTTGGTTGGCGATGGCGCCGTTGGTTCATCATTTGCATTTTCACTGCTTCAAAACTGTACCATCGATGAATTGGTGATCGTTGACATCCAAAAAGAACACGCTGAAGGTGATAGTCTTGACCTTGAGGACCTGACACCCATGATGATGCCAGCTCAGATTCGAAGTGGTGAATACGCTGATGCTGCCGATGCTGATATCGTGGTCATCACAGCTGGTGTACCCCGTAAACCTGGCGAGACCCGTCTCGATTTAGTTAAGAAAAATACCAAGATTTTGGAATCAATTGTGACGCCAGTCGTTAATAGTGGTTTTAGCGGTTGCTTTGTCGTTTCAGCGAACCCGGTTGATATTTTGACGGCCTTAACGCAGCACATTTCTGGGTTTCCTAAGAACCGGGTGATCGGTACCGGTACTTCGTTGGATAGTGCCCGCCTGCAAGTTGCTTTAAGCAAGGAGCTTGATGTCAGCACCAGTGATGTCGATGCCTACATTTTAGGTGAACACGGTGACAGTTCCTTTGCCGCTTATAATGAAGCGACGGTCAACGGCATGCCGCTGCTTAGCTTACCAAATGTTGACTCAGTTCGCCTGGCGATGATTGAAGATGACGTTCGCAAGAAGGGCGGACAGATCATTAGCCGTAAGGGAGCTACTTTCTACGGTGTTGCAGTAAGCCTTATGAAAATCTGTCGAGCTATTTTAATGGATGAAAATCTGGTAATGCCGGTTTCAGCACCACTTGATGGTCAGTATGGCTTAAACGATGTTTACATTGGCACCCCAGCAGTCATTAACGCTAGTGGTATCCGCCAGGTGATCGAAGTTAGCTTAACTGACGAAGAAACCAAGAAGATGCATCAATCTGCTGAAAAAATGAACGATATTTTACTGGCATCAGAATAGTGGTAAATTAGTTATCGAAAAGAAGGGAGCCAAGGTCATTAGGCTCTTTTTTTGTAAGTCGAAAAGGGGGCGAGAATTTGAAATTCACAACCAGTGACCACGTCCAACTGGCTTATAGCGATGAGGGAACGGGTCAGCCAGTTGTCTTAATCGGGGGAATTGGCAGCTATCAGGGCATTTGGCTACCAACCCAGCAGTACTTAGTTGCGCAGGGCTATCGGGTGGTCACCATGGACGCTAGGAATCAGGGGCTTTCTCAGCGGACGATCAAGGGACGACGCATTAGCCGCCATGCCATGGATCTGGCTGAATTATTAGCCGCACTTGATTTGCAAAACGTCATTGGGATCGGTAATTCGATGGGGGCTTCAACCCTGTTTGCCTATGCTTCACTTTTTGGTAAGGGTCGCTTTAAGTCGTTTGTGGACGTTGATCAAAGCCCGAAAATGATTGCTGATCGATCGTGGTCGTTTGGGTTCAAAAACCTGACTTGGGATAACTTTCCAGCTGCACTTAAACTGCCTATGGGGCCAGCAACCGCAACCCCAGTCACCGATGAAGTTCGTCAAGCCGTGCAACAGGCGCGGGCTAACCACCCTTACAATCCCGAGCAAAACTATCCTTGTTTGGTGGATCACGCTTTCCAGGATTGGCGAGACGTCTTACTGCGGTTGCAAATTCCGTTGCTAGTTGTGGCCGGTGATCAATCGCCTTATTTTGATCCCCATTTTGCTTCAGCAACTACCCAATTAGCACCACTAGGTGAGTCAGCAGTCGTTCAACATGCAGGGCACATCGTCATGGCTGAACAACCCGCAAGATTCAATGCAATTCTCAGTTCATTTTTAGCCAAATAAAGCACGTGTCTGATTAGCCTTCAGGGTTAACAGCACGTGCTTTTTGATTAAGCTTGCATTTCCAATAAAACGCGGTTAGCAACCGATTCGTTGGTGACAAAGTCGGTCAGCAGGCCGCCACGTAATGCGCCCAGCAGCGCCCGGCCTTTAAACTTACTCTTCACGATTGCGAATCGATGCGGGACCGTCAAAATCGAGTCCAGTGATGCACCAAATAATTTATCATGGTCCGGATTCAAAATGTTGCCATTGATGTCGTACGGGCGGCCATATAGCATCCCCGCAACTGCATCGGGATCGATATCGCCGAGGATCTCATGACGATGATTACGCCACAGGGGAATCGAATCGACCGATGCTAAAGTGCCGACACCTGCAAACAGTAGATCCATCTTAGCCATGGTTTCAAAGGCGGAATTCAGTGCTGGTTCTTTCTTTAGTGCCTCACGAGTCTGATCGTTAATAATGTAGAGTGGTGCCGGAATTGTCCGGAAGCTGGCACTAAACTTAGCGGCCGCTTTTTGAACGAGGGGGGTTGCACCTAACGTTGAATTGTATTTTAAATTATCGCCCATAAACTGAGTGAAGACGAGGTCGTCTTGAATCTCGGTTTGAAAGTGATTGATGACGTTGGCTACCGTACCACCCCAGCCGATGCCGGCTACTGAGCTACGGTGCAGGATATCCTGAATCTCTTCGGCAGCAAATTCAACGATGTTTTCGTAGTCTTCATTAGTGTTATCGGCATCCTTTAAAATGAACGCGTTCTGTAAGTCGAACTGTTTCTTGAATCTGGCCTCCATTTCCATGTTTCGGTCGATTGGCGCATTAATGGCAATTTTGACTAAGCCGGTATTCAGCGCGTCATCCAGTGCTTTAGTGATCAGATAGCGACTCATGTCATACTTCTTTGAGATCTGCGCAATTGTCAGTTTAGATAGGTAGTAATCGCGAGCAATGTTTGCGAGCTGCTCGCGAGATTTCATTTCGTCCATTCGTGCCTCCATTTGATTGACGGGTTTTCAAATGACATGTTTTTTATCATTTTTCAAATACATTACTATCATACCAATTTTTGAACGGTCTGACTCACTATTTTTGAATAGTTTTAATACAACGGAAAAATGATTTTAAAAATTACAAAATATTGATTTGTATTTGAAATATTTAAAAAATTGGTGTAAACTTAGGGGGATAAATTGATAATAAGCTCACAAGACTCGTTCGGAAGGAATGGTGCGATTGACTGATACAGATGAAATTTTAAAAGTCCATGAAAATCATACGGGCGTTTTAGACATTCAATCCGACCTTGATGTTCAAAACAAAAGCGATTTGGGGAAGGCCTATACGCCGGGGGTGGCTGTCATTTCAAAGTTGATTGCTCAGCACCCAGAATTAAAGAGTAAGTATACGGTTAGTGGTAAGTTAATTGCACTGGTGACGGATGGCTCCGCAGTTTTAGGGCTTGGTAACATTGGTCCCGCTGGCGGTTTGCCGGTCATTGAAGGTAAAGCGCTGTTATATAAAGACCTTGCTGGCATTAACGCCATTCCGATGGCGGTTGACCAGGTATCAACGGCCGAGATTATTAAAACGATTAAAAACGTTTCCCAGTCGTTTGCTGGGATTCATTTGGAAGATATTGCGGCGCCAAAGTGTTTTGAAATTGAAGAGGCGCTAAGTGCTTCACTGGATATTCCCGTCTACCACGACGATCAGGAAGGCACGGCTATCGTTGTGTTAGCGGGCCTGATCAACGCTGCTAAAGTGACTGGCAAGTCACTGGTCGATATGCATGTTCTGATCAACGGTGTCGGTGCTTCTGGTCTCGCCACTGCAAAGTTGCTTCATTCAGCCGGGTTGAGAAACATCACGCTCGTTGATATCAATGGCGTTGTCACCGCTTATGATGACCGGTATAATCATTATCAACGGGACTTAGCTGGAAAACTGCAAACACCTGATGCAATGAAGGGCTTGGCATTAAGCGATGTTATTAGCAATCAAGATGTCTTCATTGGTTTGTCTGACGCCCATCTATTAAGTGGGTCTGACGTGCAGCAAATGGCGCCAGACCCAATCATCTTCGCACTGGCTAACCCGGTCCCTGAAATCGAACCAGACGAGGCTGCCCAGGCCGGTGCGGCGGTTATTGCCACTGGATCCAGTGCCCATCCTAACCAAGTGAACAACATATTAGCGTTTCCGGGTACGTTTAAGGGACTGCTTAACAGTGGCTTAAAACATGTCGATGCGAAATTGCAGTTAGTTGTGGCTCAGGCGTTAGCGAGTGTCGTTGAACACCCAACTGCGACTGAAGTGGTCCCAGGCGTCTTCAACAAGCAGGTCGTTGCAACCGTCAGTCAGGCTATTGAGCAATATGCGTCGAAGACCGTTGCGACAGCGGAGGCTTAACATGGATGAACAAATCGTTGACCTTTACTTGAAGGATCCGCCAGTGCGACAAGAGTGGGAACGCTTTTTAACCAGTATTGGGATCCACAACTTTGCGGACAAGGAAGTCGATCAAATCGACTACACCATTGGTATTTATAGTGGCGATGACCTAGTTGCTACTGGGTCGGTAGCTGGCAGTGTGCTGAAGTACATCGGCGTGTGCAACAAAGGAGTCACCACTGGGGCACGCTTTAATGCCATCGTTTCCGAACTTGTTAACCGTCAGTTTGCCAATCACGTTTTTCATTTGATGGTGTTTACGAAGCTTAAATATAGTGAAAGCTTTCAGCACATCGGGTTTAGTGAACTAGCGCGGTCAAACGAAGCAGCACTGCTGGAGACGGGTAGCCCAGACGTTGCAGACTTTTTAAGTGATATCCCGCGGGTTGCTGACCAAGCCAATAAGAAGGTTGCTGGCATCGTGATGAATGCTAACCCGTTTACACTTGGTCATCGGTTCTTAGTGGAACAAGCAGCCCGGGCCAATGATTTAGTTTATGTATTTGTTGTGAATACGGATGCGTCTTTGTTTACGACCGATGAACGGACTGAACTGGTGAAAGCCAATACGCAAGATCTAGCCAACGTTATCGTAGTCAATGGTGGTGATTATATGGTCAGTTACGCCACCTTTCCAGCTTACTTTCTCGCATCTACTGACGAGACTGTCAACTATCAAACAACCCTGGACGCCCGGATCTTTCGCAACGTCATTGCGCCCGCGTTAAGTATTAAAACGCGGTATGTCGGTTCCGAACCGCTTTCACGAACCACTGGGATCTACAATCAGGTTCTAGCGCGTGAACTACCCCCAGCAGTCGAGCTGAAAGTGATCGAACGAAACCGAGTGAATAGCGATGATGCGACGATCATTACCGCCACTAAAGTCAGACAGTTGATTAAGACCGGTGAATTGAAACAGCTACCAAGGTTAGTACCGGCAGCCACTACTCAATTTATTCAGGACCATTTAAAAACCTTACAAGCACGGATTCAGAAAGGAATGAACATTGATGGAAATTAAGGACACAGCCGTTGCCGGTACCTTGGAATCATCTGATATTCAAATCATGATTTCAAAGGCCACTGACGGGATTCAAATTGAACTGAAATCCGACGTTGAAAAACAGTTTGGCGATCAGATTCGTCACGTGATTACAGCCACGCTCAATGCATTAGGTGTGCAAGCAGCAAAGGTGAAAGCAGTCGATAAGGGCGCACTTGATTGCGTCATTAAGGCTCGCACGATTGCTGCAGCTCAGCGTGCCAGTGAAACCACTGCGACACCTGCATGGGAGGTACTATAATGGCTGATAACGAAGAACGCTTACGCCGAACAATGATGTTTGTTCCCGGCAATAACCCTGCAATGGTAAAGGATGCCGGCATCTATGGTGCTGATTCCATCATGTTTGACTTGGAAGATTCCGTTTCGATGGCTGAAAAAGACGCCGCCCGGATCTTAGTCTATGAAGCCCTTCAGACACAGGACTACGGGGATGCGGAGCTAGTCGTTCGGGTTAATGGTCAGGATACCCAATACTACGCCAACGATGTTAAAGCAATGGTGAAAGCAGGCATTGATGTTATTCGGCTGCCAAAGGCTGAATCAGCTGACATGGTTAAGCAGCTTGAAGCTGATATTTTAGCGGCTGAAAAAGAATTTGGCCGTCAAGAAGGTTCCACTCACTTAATGGCTGCGATTGAAAGTGCTAAAGGGGTGTTAAATGCCCCTCAAATCGCAGCTGCCTCAGACCGGATGATTGGGATCGCACTCTCGGCTGAAGATTACACAACTGATATGAAGACCCACCGTTATCCAGACGGTGTGGAATTGGAATTCGCCCGTAACATGGTTCTTCACGCGGCTCGTGCTGCCGGTGTGGCGGCCTTTGATACGGTCTTTACCAACATGGACGATACGGAAGGCTTCTACCGTGAAACTGAATACATCCACCAGCTTGGATTTGACGGTAAATCACTGGTTAATCCACGCCAGATCGCCATGGTCAATAAAGTGTATGAACCAAGTAAAAAGGAAGTTGCGAACGCCAAGAATGTCATCAACGCAATCGAAGAAGCCCGTCTTAAAGGTTCTGGTGTGATTTCGATGAACGGTCAAATGGTTGACCGTCCAGTTGTGCTACGTGCGCAACGGGTGATGCGGCTGGCAAAGGCTTCTAACTTAGTTGATGAGGAGGGGAACTACCTTGAAAAATAATGTTGATCGCGACTTACCAGAAGATGTGATGGCTGATTTAAATTACCAACCATTTAAGACGACCGAAATTGGTCACCCGGAGATCCAGCGAGTAGCACCAAAAGTTCACGTTTCAACTGGTGATGACAAAGTGGTCACTGACATCAAACAGGTGGTTAAAGATACCTTACAAGATGGCATGACAATTTCATTTCATCACCATTTCCGCAATGGCGACTTTGTTTTCAATAAAGTTATGCGCGAGATCATCGATGGCGGATACAAAGACCTAACCTTGGCTCCTTCTTCACTGACTGGTGTGATGAATGACATGGTCATCGAAGCAATCAAAGCAGGTACCATTACTCACATCACGAGTTCTGGGATGCGTGGTTCACTTGGTGATTTTGTTTCCCATGGTGGGTTGAAGAACCCGGTGATTTTCCGTTCTCATGGTAACCGTGCCCGGGCAATCGAACACGGCGACATCAAGATCGATGTGGCTTTCTTGGGGGTGCCGAATGCTGATGCACTAGGTAATGCTAACGGGATGGAAGGCGACGCCGTATTTGGCTCACTGGGTTACGCCTTAATGGACGCTCAGTACGCCAATAAAGTGGTGCTTTTAACGGATAATATTGTGAGCTATCCAAATACACCAGCTTCAATCAAGCAGACTCAAGTGGACTACGTCGTTAAGGTCGACAAAGTTGGTGATCCCGATAAGATTGGCTCCGGTGCAACCCGGTTCACCAAGGACCCTAAGGAATTAAAAATTGCTTCGACAGTCAACGATGTGATCGTGAACTCACCCTATTTCAAGGATGGTTTCTCATTTCAGACCGGGTCTGGCGGTGCTGCGTTAGCGGTGACCCGTTACCTGCGTCAAGCGATGATCGATAATCACATCAAAGCATCGTTCGCACTGGGCGGTATCACTAAGCCAACGACGGACTTGTTAAATGAAGGCCTGGTCGACAAGGTCATGGACGTACAGGATTTTGACAAGGGTGCTGCCGAATCGATGCACACGAACAAGAACCAACAGGAAATTGATGCTTCATGGTACGCTGATCCCGATAATAAGGGTGCCATGGTCGATCAACTTGACGTGGTGATTCTAAGTGCATTAGAGATCGATACCAAGTTTAACGTGAATGTCATGTCGGGCTCTGATGGTGTGATTCGGGGCGCAATTGGTGGTCACCAAGACGCTGCAACCGCTAAGCTGACGATTATTTCAGCACCGTTGGTTCGTGGTCGGATTGCCACCGTTGTTCCCGATGTCACCACAATAGTGACACCTGGAGACTCCGTGGATGTCTTGGTTACCGAATATGGTATCGCAATCAATCCCAAGCGCAAGGATCTGCAAGAAGCACTTGGCAACTTGCCTGGAGTGCCAGTATACACGATCAGTGAACTGCAGCAGTTGGCGGAAAAGAAAGTTGGCCAACCCAAGCCACTTGAGTTCACTGACCGCACCGTGGCCATGATTGAGTACCGCGACGGGTCGATTATCGATACGATTAAAGAAGTAAAGGATTAGTTTAATCAATTCAGTTTGCAGGGGTTCAAACAACACGCAACTTCATTTGACGAAAGGAGGGTGGTCATGGCCTCAATTTTTTCTACTGGTGAGCCTCAGGTGATCAGTGATGTTTTAAACAATCGTGATCAGCGGGCGGCTTTGCAACGCCACTTGCTAGAATGGTCTCCTGGCGAAACACTGATTGCAATTAAGCTCAACATTCCAGGGCCAATCAAGAACAATGCGCCAATTCGACAGCTTTTTGCCAGGGGCACAGCGCGTTTTTATAACCAGCTTAAAGCCCGAACTCACGACTTTTTGACCGCCGCTCAGTGGGATAAGCCGACTGGTAATGAGTTATTTATTACCACTCCGTTAGACGCAGTTACGGTTAAAAGAATGGCGGTTCAATTTGAAGACCATGATCATCTGGGTCGTTTATTTGATGTGGACGTGATGGATGCGAGCCATCCAAGAGCACTTTCACGAGCGGATTTTAAAATGCCGGTCCGTAAATGTTTGATTTGCAACCGAATTGCAAAGGATTGTGCCCGTTCACGGCGACATTCCGTAACTACTTTACAAACTCGAATCAGTGAAATTTATGCCGCTGAATTTAATGCCGGCCAAGGACGTGAACCATGGATGAATTAGCGAAGAACGCCTTAGTTGGCGACGCCTTAAAAGCGTTACTGTACGAGGTCAGTGTTAATCCGAAGCCAGGATTGGTCGATCCCGTGTCTTCCGGCCCGCATCCTGACATGGACGTCTTCACCTTTATCGACAGTACGGTTAGTTTGCGACAGTATTTTACTAGTTGTGTAGGGCAAGGAGCGGCTTTTCACGGCGATGATCTTAGACAACTGTTTGGTAGTATCCGGCCGATTGGAGTTCAGGCTGAACACGAGATGTTTGCGGCTACCAACGGAGTCAATACGCACAAGGGCGCCATCTTTTCACTCGGTATTTTAGTAACAGCTGAGGCTTATCGTTTGAACCACCAACAACTAACTGTGACCAACGTGGTGCAGTTAATGTTGAGAGGGTTAACGGCAAGTGACTTTAAAAATCTTGATCGTCAACCAGCAGACTTGTTAACAGCTGGGGAACGCCAGTATTTAAGATATGGTACAAAGGGTATTCGCGGTGAAGCGGAAACTGGTTACCCGACGGTGATATCGGTAGGTTTACCCACTTTACGGGCTGCTAAGGGGAACCAAAATCAACGCCTGCTTGATACGTTAATGATGCTTGTTGGTCATTCTGTGGACACCAATTTGGTCAAACGAGCTGGTAACGAGGATGTTGTCGAATGGGCTCACGTACAAGCAAAACGGTATTTTGATTTGGGCGGCAGCCAGACTGAAGACGGCATGGCCTTTCTAACCCAACTGAATCAAACCTTCACTGACCGTAATCTGAGCCTTGGCGGGTCAGCTGATCTGTTGATCTTGACCATTTTTCTTGGGCTGCGTGAAGGCATTATTTAAACAATAAGCGTGTGGCTAAACGCGTTTAGACTCTAAAATATGGTTACAAAAAAACGGATTTCTCGAACATGAGAAATCCGTTTTTGGAGTTTATCCGGGTAAAACCTGAAATTTAAACTGGTTAGATTAGGAAAATGTCTGGCGCTAAATGCAGATTTAATCACCAAATTTTTACTCGTTCGGCAGGCGCCTTGTACATGCCGTCGCCTTCGTGAATATCAAAAGTGTTGAAGAAATCATCTAAATTTTGGACTTGAACGTTGGCCCGTAATTTAGCAGGGGCATGCACGTCAATGGATAAGAGCAGCTGTTCGCGTTCTGGGGTGGCTTTTTGACGCCAAATCTTAGCCCAATTTAAGAAGAAGGCCTGTAAGTCAACGTCTGCTTCTCCTTTAGCCGCTTCAAGGGCACAGCTTAAGCCGCCAGCGTCTGCGATGTTTTCAGAAACGGTCAGTTTACCATTCACTGTCTGGCCGGCAAACGGAATGCCATCGAACTCTTTGACCATGTTTTGAGCCAGCGCTTGGAAATGTTGGTTATCTTCTTTAGTCCACCAATTGTTTAAATTCCCATATTCGTCGAAGAGTGAACCGTTGTTGTCAAATGCATGGGAGATTTCGTGGGCAATCACCGCGCCGATGCCGCCAAAGTTTTGACTGGAAGACTGTTTGAGACTGTAAAACGGCGCCTGCAAAATCGCTGCTGGGAACACGATGATGTTGTGGAATGGGTGGAAGTAGGCATTGACTGTGGCAGCACTCATTTCCCAACGTGTCCGGTCGACCGGCTTATTCCAACGTGCAAAGTCATCTTCGCTGCGGATTCGGGAGAACGTCATAACGTTGCTGAGCACTGAACCCCCATGCGTGGCGTCAGTGACTTTGAAAAGACTATATAAGGCGTCGATCTTGTCTGGATAACCGACTTGGATACCCAACTTATCAAGCTTTAAGATGGCCTTGTCGCGGGTTGCTTTACCGAGCCAAGTGTTGTTTGCGAGGCGCTTTTTGTAGACATTGACCATTTTAACGACCATGTCATGAACGTCTTTTTTAGCGGCCTCACCAAAGTATTTTCGACCGTAATAGTCGCCGACGACCTGGTCAAAAACGCCGGTGGCCAGATCGTAAGCGGCCTTTTCTTGACTGCGGGCTTCCTTTCTGCCACTCATGGCTCGGCCATAAATAGTACTGGTCTGCCGTTGTTCCTCAGTCAGGTAGCTTGATAGGCCCATCACGGTTTTGACCAGCATCCAAGACTTCATTAACTGGAAATGATCATCGGTCAGGAGGTCACTTAATGCATCAAAGTAAGCTGGTTCCGGACTAATGATGGTTTCAGGAGTCCCATGAACGAGCGTTGTAATTGCGGTCTTCAGGTCCAATTTATCGGTGCTGGCGGCAATTTGATCGAGGGTGCGAGGATTATACATCTTACTGTAATCAGCGCTCTCTTCGGCTGATTTAACGTGCGGTGCGATGAGTTGGTCAAATGCCGTGGCATTGTCGATAATGGCAGTAGCTTGGTCCTGATCATATCCAGCCTGCTTGAATAGCTCGGTCATCATGTCTTTGAAGATCGGCATCAACTGCGCAGCGGCCTTGTTGTCCTTTTCATAGTAGGTTTTATCCGGTAAGAAAAGCCGTGGGCCACTTGCAAATAAAGCATAAGTGGTGGAATGTTTCATGTCGGAATCGATATCAAATGAGAAGGGGGTTGGGAGACCAGTTAAGATCCAGTCGGCAAGTTGCTCACTCAAATCCTGATAGCCATTCAGCTTCTCGATTCGTTCTAAGTATGGCTTAAGTGGCTGACTACCATCTTTTTCACGCTTATCAAAGTCACTGACTAAGGCGTAGAATTTTTTAAACTCTGCCATTTCAGCATTTTGGGGCTCAAGTTTGCCGTCTAGCAACTCTTTAAAGTCAGCCATTAAGGTTTTTTCGATGCCATCAGATAGGTCGGTAAACCCACCTGTAGTCGAGTGGTCACCGGGGATTTTGGCCGTTTTAAGCCATTCGCCATTGACGGCATCGTATAAATCAGTTTTGATCAAATCTTGATTAATTGTATCTGCCATTTGATAACCTCCGTTAAATGATTAGATTGATATTATTATACAGCTAAGAATTTCGGTTTGAAATACAGAAGGCTTAACTCAGCAGGGAAAGACTTAGCTTTCGGGTTCAAAAAAACGCTGATTAGGTAGTATCAGCGCCTTTTTTTGAATCTTAGAGTTGTTTTAATTTGGAGATTTTGGGAAGCGGTATTGTTGCTATTATATAGCTGAATCGGGCTACCCAAAGCAGAAACTTGCGTGTAAACAATCCTAGTCAGCCCACCTGGCTTTCTGCCTAGGCTCGCTTACACTCCAGTTTCTAAACGCTTTGGTTCGCACCTTGTTGAATCGGGCTACCCAAAGCAAGGACTTGCACATAAGTCAACTTTGCCATAATTCACGGCCAAGCCCGCCGCAAATTCTGTCAAAGTCGCCTTATGCTCCAGTCCTTAAACGCTTTGGTTCGCACCTTGTTGAATCGGGCTACCCAAAGCAGAAACTTGCGTGTAAACAATCCTAGTCAAAAACCCAGGAAGCCCACCTGGCTTTCTGCCTAGGCTCGCTTACACTCCAGTTTCTAAACGCTTTGGTTCGCACCTTATAATTTCCACCATTTTTTCTCCACCACTGTCACATCATCTAAGTCCGCAATCTCGAACTTTTCAATGTCTCCCTTGTGAGTGAGATAAAATTCGCCATTGCTTGGTGACGTATTGACCATTCCCGTGACGTTTTTTGACTTGTCTAGCCTTAACTTGATTACCCAATTATGATGGTACGCTTCTGTTAGCTTTGATAACAAATCGTTTGCTGTTTCTTGCATTTATATCCCCCCGTTTTGAAGAACCAAGACCCATTTTAAGATGCCACGAATTGGAAATCAATCTTGACATTTGAGACATGCGTGAGGAGTCTTGCCAGACGGCGTTTCTGAGAAAAAAGAATATTTCACTTGAATTTGTCACCTATTTTCCACACTTTATAGACCAGTTGACTAACACTCCGTTAGTTTCGATTACTGAAATTTGTAAATTAAAATCAAGAAGTGCAGAACTGTATATCTCACATTGGTCCGCGCTATTTTCGGGAATAATAAAAGGTTCAATCATGTTGCCCATACCATTTGTTTTCTATACAATACTTTGGTATACAACGTTAAAAATTGAGCAGTTCAATGGTTGTGGCCATTGATCATTAAGACCACTTGTTTATTTGATTACCGCCGACATACCGGTTTGTATTTGTACGAAAATCGTTGTGAATGTGGTAGCATTAAGTTAAGAAAATATTTGGGGGTGTCATCCATGTTTGAGAAGATTTTGGTTCCATTAGACGGTAGTGAAAATGCGTTTCGTGCACTCGATGCAGCCGTTGATATTGCTAAACATTACGACTCACAGATCACAGCCGTTGTGATTGCCAACGACCAAAGTTATAGCCAGTACGGGGCAATTTTTGGCGGCGATATCATGGCTCACATGAAAGAACAGGCGGAAAAAACGCTGCAGAAGGCGCTGGAGCGAGCCAAGCAAGATGGCATGGACATTGAGACCCAGTTCGAAGTCGGCATACCCAAGCAAGCCATAGCGGAATCACTGCCTGACTTGTTAGACACGACTTTAACCGTAATTGGCAAGTCGGGGGTCAATGGTCTTAACCGAGCAATCATGGGGTCAACCACCGCTTACGTTGTCCGTCGTTCCCTTACCCCAGTGCTCGTAGTTGGGGATTAACGCCCACTTAAATTAAATAAAACGACAAAAAACACCAGGAACCATTTCCTTTTTGAGAATGGGTTTCCGGTGTTTTTCATTTGATTAGCCTGACATTAGTCATACTGATAAACTTTAGTTTCGTAGGGTCTCAGCGTATTGCCTTGGTCATCCGCATAATTACCGATAAGCAGTTTAGCATCCTCAGGATAACTGAATTTACGAGTAAGCCTCTGAGCTGTAAAGTTACTGATGACGAGCAACGTTTGGCGGTCGTAATGGCGGTGATAGGCAAATATATCTGGGTCGTCGGCACCAAGCAATTCAAAGTGGCCTAATTTGATTAAATCGCTTCGATGCCTTAAAGCAATCAGTTTTTGATAGTAGTAAAATACCGAATTTTGGTCTGCTAAAGCCGCCTTAGCATTGATCGCTTGATAATTAGGGTTTAACGCAAACCACGGTGTGACGTCCGAAAAACCGGCATTTGCCGTGTCATCCCACTGCATCGGCGTTCTGGCGTTGTCGCGGGACATGTGGGCCAACCAGCGAAGCATGGTAGTGGGTGCGACAGCTTTTTCCTGATCAACGAATTGTTGATAGGCATTCAGCGATTCAAGGTCTTCATACTGGTCAATGGCGTGATAGTGCACGTTGGTCATGCCTAACTCTTCACCTTCGTAGACGAATGGGGTGCCCTGCAGCATGTGCAGCGTTGTGGCAAGCATTTTCGCTGCCAGTACACGGTACTTAGGGTCGTCAGTCGCAAAACGGGAAACGGCTCGTGGCTGGTCATGGTTATTCCAGTATAGGCTGTTCCAGCCGATACCATCCAGTGCGGTCTGCCAGCGGCCTAATGCCTGCTTTAATTCTGGCAACTGAACCGGTTCATCGTTCCATTTGCCGAAGCGGGCATCCGGGTTAGGAGCTAGATCGACGTGCTGAAATTGAAAGACCATGTTCAATTCTGTACCGTCTAAACTAGTATAGTTTTTGGCGTCTTCTGGTGAAGAGCCGGGCATCTCACCGACCGTCATCACGTCATAGTGAGATAGTACTTCGCGGTTCATTTCCTTCAAATACTGGTTTAGCTTTGGCCCATCCGCAACGACTTTTTCAACGTTACCATACGCTGCACCCTTGGCTTGTGGAGCGTCTGGCAGCCCAACTGGTTTAGAAATCAGGTTAATGACGTCCATCCGATAGCCATCGATTCCCTTATCCAGCCAAAAGCGCATGATCTGATAGACGCTTTGGCGCACTTTTGGATTTTCCCAGTTTAGATCTGGCTGCCCCGGTGCAAATAAATGTAAGTAGTATTGTTTTCTGGCAGGGACATAGGTCCAAGCGGAACCGCCAAAGTAAGCGCCCCAGTTATTAGGCTCATGCCCGTCTACTGGATCACGCCAAATATAATAGTCAAAGTAGGGGTTATCCTGACCTTTTTGACTTTCCTGAAACCACTGGTGTTGGTCTGAAGTATGGTTAACAACCAGATCCATCAATAATTTCATGCCCTTTTGGTGCATAGCGGCTAACAAAGCTTCAAAGTCAGCCATTGTCCCGTATGCTGGTTGAATCTTTTGATAGTCAGCGATGTCATAGCCGTTATCCTTATCTGGGGACGCGTAGATCGGGTTTAGCCAAAGCACGTCGACGCCCAATTTTTTCAGATAATCAAGCCGTTCTTTGATACCGTTTAAGTCGCCGATACCATCGTGATTACTGTCCTGAAAACTACGTGGATAGATTTGATAGATCACTGAATCTTGAAACCATTTTTTGGTCATGCTGAGTGAACCTCCTACAGTTTGATTTTAATATCAGGTAATCCAGTTTACTTAACTGGCGAGTGATAGCTGTGATGATGCCCTTTTCATTTCCAATCGTTATTGTCAGTGCCCATCGCCACCACCATCGATACTAGCATTTTGTGCAAACGCTTGCAATTCGTTAAAGACAGGTTTTGGGAGGCTTTATCAGGGAGGAAAGGGTGATCATCCTCCATCTGACGCGAATCTCGCGACGACGGAAATTAACATTTCCGATCATTCGATCCTCCAAGCGTTATCGGCTAAAAACGCTTCCAATCATGATAAACTATCGATGAAATTAAATGATTAGGGGGTGGGCACCGTGTTGCGGACGCTACTTAGCTCGGTTAGAGAATACCGGTGGCAAACGATTATTACACCGCTAATGGTGGTCGGTGAATCAGCAATTGAAGTTCTGCTACCGTTTCTGATGGCCGCAATCATTGATCAGGGCATTCAACCCGGAAATATGTCTGTCATCATCCACGTGGGGATTATTCTATTATTGATGTCGGTAGTTTCACTGACTTTGGGGGCAGGAGCCAGCTGGTTTTCCAGTCAAGCTGCCGCGGGATTTTCTAAAAATTTACGGCATGATTTATTCAATCAGATTCAAACGTTCTCATTTCAAAATCTTGACCATTTTGCGACTTCTAGTCTGGTGACGCGCTTAACGACGGATATCACTAACATTCAAACGGCCTACCAGATGCTGATTCGAATCGCTGTTCGAGCGCCGTCTCTGCTATTATTTTCAATCATCATGGCCTTTTTAGTCAGTGCTCAAGCCGGGTGGCTGTTTGTCTGTGTGATTCCGATTCTAGCCACGGGTCTGTTTTGGATCGTCAAGAAGTCGCGACCTTTGTTCCGTCAGGTATTTCGCGGATATGATCAACTCAACCGCGTAGTCCGTGAAAATCTACGTGGTATTCGGGTCGTTAAAACCTATGGACAGCAAGCGGCGGAAATTGATAAATTTCACCGTTCAGCCCACAATATTGCCCAGGTCTTTTCACACGCGCAGCGAATTGTTGCTAACAATATGCCACTGATGCAGTTTGTTATCAATACGACAATGCTGATCCTATCTTGGATGGGCGCCAAACTAATTGTGGGACATCAGCTGCAAGTCGGGCAGTTTGTTAGCCTCTTTACTTATAGTATGTCGATTTTATTTAGTCTGAATATGTTTGCAATGATCTTCTCACAACTGTCTGTTTCCCAGGCCTCGGCGGAGCGAGTCGTTGAGGTGTTAACGACCAAACCTGATATTGTGGCTAAAACTAATGCCATAGAGGACGTTGCTGACGGCAGTATTGAATTCGACCACGTCACGTTTAGTTACCCAGGGACGGATGATGATCAGCTTAAAAATGTCAATCTACGCATTAAAGCTGGCGCAGTGGTTGGCATCATTGGTGAAACCGGGACCTCCAAAACAACTCTTGTCTCACTGATTCCGCGCCTATATGATGTGACCAGTGGCGTGGTGCGCGTTGGTGGTCAAGACGTGCGGAATTACGAGCTCAAAACACTGCGCGACCAAGTGGCAATGGTGCTGCAAAATACGATTTTGTTTTCCGGCACTATCCGCGAGAATTTAAAGTGGGGTGATGCCGAGGCCACGGATGAACAGCTCAATGAGGTCCTGCAACAAGCTCAGGCTAAGGACTTTGTGGATGCCTTACCCGACGGCTTGGACACTAATTTGGAACAAACTGGTCAAAACGTTTCTGGTGGTCAACGCCAACGATTGACGATTGCCCGAGCTCTATTGAAGCACCCTAAAATCTTGATTTTGGATAATGCCACCAGTGCCACTGATTCGCAAACTGAAGCTCGGATTCGACAGGCGTTTAAAACCGATCTGCCTAACGTCACAAAACTCATGATCACGCAGCGGGTAGCTAGTATTATTGATGCCGACCAAATCATTATCATGAAGCGTGGGGGAATTGAAGCGGTTGGCACTCATGAAGAGCTCATGCAGACTAATCAGTGGTACCAGCAGCTTTACCAAGCTCAGCAAAAGCAGAGCGGAGGTGGCGACCATGAATAAGCGACGTGAAACGTTCATGAGGCTGTTAAAAATGCTGGTTAGTGATTTTAAAGGGTGGCTCGTTATCAGTTTGATTGCCATTATTTTGAGTGCGCTGGCTGGGGTTGCAGGTTCCTTATTTATCCAACGATTGATTGACCACTACATTATTCCGTTAACCAAGGCCACTGATCCAAATTTTGGACCGTTGCTGTTTGCACTCGGTATCATGGCGGTGATTTTTTACGTTGGGGTCATGGCCACAGTGGTTTACTCCCAGATCATGGCGGTCATTGGACAACGTATCCAAGAATCAATCCGAGATCAGATGTTTGAAAAAATGGAGACGTTGCCGCTGCGATTCTTTGATCAAAATGATTATGGCAACATCATGAGCCGTTATACCAATGATGTGGATACATTGATGCAGTTGATCACCCAAAGCTTCCCACAGTTTATCGTAGCACTGTTTAACGTGACCTTCGCCCTCGCAGCGATGCTGGTTTTAAGCCCAGTGTTGACGCTTATTTCACTGGCGATTTTTGCCACGAGTATCGTCATTGTTCGGTGGTTGACCGCGCACAGTGCCAAGTATTTCCGGGCTCAACAAGCATCGATTGGGAAATTAAATGCATTTGTAGAGGAAATGTTGAACGGTGAACGGGTTATCAAGGTCTTCTCCCACGAAAAAGAAGTTCAAGTAGACTTTGAAGTTCACAACGAAAATCTCCGCAACGATGCTCGTTACGCCAATGGATTTGCAACCATGCTTTTTCCAATTATGGGCAATATGGGGAACTTGCTTTACGTTCTGATTGCCGTCTTGGGCGGTGGCTTAGCTATTATGCACCCAACGTTACTGACGCTGGGAACGATCGCGGCTTTTCTGCAGTTAAGCCGTTCTTTCAGTCAGCCAATTGCTCAGATTTCGCAACAATTAAATGCCATTGTTCAAGCGATGGCGGGGGCTGGTCGGATTTTTCAGTTGCTGGACGAGCCGGCAGAAGATGATCAGGGGACGACGACCCTAGTTAAGGACGGGGAAAGTTGGTACTGGCAGCTAGCAGATACTTCTCTGCCGCGGGTGCCAGTTAAGGGTGACATTTGTTTTTCCCACGTTAATTTCACTTACCCACAAACCAAAGCTGGTTTGCATGACATTACGTTTGAAGCCAAAGCAGGCGAAAAAATTGCCCTAGTCGGCGAGACTGGCGCAGGGAAGACAACGACGACCAATATGCTGAACCGTTTTTACGATATTGACAGTGGCCAGATCACATACGATGGCATTGATATTAAAACCATTCGTAAACGAGACTTGCGTCACGCGTTGGCGATCGTGTTGCAGGACACGCATTTATTTACTGGGACCATCCGGGATAATATTCGCTATGGGGAACCCAATGCGGATGATTCAGCGGTGATTTCGGCAGCCGAGTTAGCTCGTGCTACAGACTTTATTGATGAGCTGCCAGCAGAATACGATACGGTAATCACGGGGGATGGAGACGCATTGTCTTCTGGTCAGCGACAGATGATGGCGATTGCCAGAGCAGCAATCGTTGATCCACCCGTGATGATTTTGGATGAGGCAACCTCTAACATTGATACCCGGACGGAACGGCTGGTACAGGCGGGGATGGATGCCTTGATGGCGAACCGAACGACCTTCGTCATTGCGCACCGTTTATCCACCGTCTTCAACGCTGATCTAATCTTAGTTATCGATAATGGCCGAATTGTTGAGCGGGGCACACACGAAGAACTTTTGAAGCTTCATGGCAGGTATTTTGAGTTGTACCAAGGGCTGGCATAGAATTCAAAAAACGCCTCATCTCAGTGATCAAAAATGTTCACTGAAATGAGGCGTTTTTGCTTGCAATGCTTCAAAAAATAACGAATTACTTTTTGTTTTTAAGCCATTGTTGCAAGTTAGAAATTTCTTTTTGGCGCTTGGCGTCCTTCTTTTGGTTCACAGGACGGTGGCCTTGTACGCCATGTGGATGTGCTTTTCTCATGTCTAACCCTCACTTTAATTTAGAATCCAACCAATCATTTAACTATTCTAACGCATGTGGTATTGCAAATGCAACCCAAGGTAACGAAAAACCAGTTGAAAATAGCCCTGATAGTCTTAATGATTAAGCTGAAAATTAAAGTTGGATGCCATATTGACTAAGCAATTTTTGGCCGTTATTAAACAAAATATTTTGTTTGAGAGCCGGGGCAACTAGTTTAGTCTTTTCAAATTTTTCTGCCAGCATATGAACTGCCGGCAGTGGGGTGTATGGGAAGTCGGCACCGTACAGTAGTTTCGAAGGATCAGCAATTTTCAGCAAAGTTGGTAGCTGGTAAGGTAATACCATGCCTGCAATATCGAAGTACGAGTGGTTTAGAACTGTCATCAAGTCGTCACGTGGAACTTCCAAGCCCAGAGCCTTTGAACCTTCAGAAATTCGTTGTGCGATTATTGGCAACAGTGCACCAGCGTGGGGAATTATCCACTGAATATTTGGATAACGACTAAAGATTTGGTGTTCGGCCATGTTGCTGACAGCTCTGGTGGTGTCAAAGAAGAATTCCATTAGTGGTGTGGCGGTCTTGGCATTCGCCGTAGTGTTGATCGGTTTGGGTTCCGTGGGATGAATGCAAACCAACGCGTGCCGCTTGTTTAAACGATCCATGATCGGATCCATTTCGGGATCACCAAGGTACATGCCTAAACTATTGGTTTCCATGATGAAGCCAGTTGCTTGATCATCATCTAAAGCGGTGTCAACTGTAGTGACACTTTCTGAAATGTACGGCATTGGTAATGACGCCATAAAACCTAATTTATCTGGATAATTCCGGTGGAAATCTCGTCCAAATTCGTCAACTTCTTGCGCTAATTCAACGGTTTCCTGTTTATCAGGGGTGCTTATTTGGGGACTTGAGATTGATAATAGACTGTAATCAATCTGTTCTTTGGCCATCATTTCCAAAGCGGAATCAACGGACCATTTAGGAGTAGCAACACCATCTCCGTGGCCATCAAAGGCTCGGTCAAGGTAGTCAACAAAACCAGGAGTTAAATAATGTGAATGAAAATCAATTTTTGTCATTTTAAGGACCCCTTTCAATGTCATACATTTTAAATGATTGAACATCTTCTGTGGAGAGTCAGTTTTAGGCAAAAATGTAACCCCCTGTCAAAACTCTTTTTAGACGTGGTTGAATAAGGTATCAAAATCGATGTCATAGACACTTAGGACACTGCTTGTGAGCTGTATCAGAATTTCCACTAGTTCCTCAGGAGTCCGAGAGTCGTCTGTTCGTAGCCAATTGGTAGCCACACCAATATGGGCAGTGACAATGTACGCAGCTACCACGTCTATTGGTACGTTATTTTTGGGGAGCCGGCTTAGAAATTTCTGATAATATGTAATACCTGAAGTAATGATTTGCTGTTCAAAATCCTGCCAACGACCTTCAATAATAAAGGATTTAAAGGCGGAACGATAATCAGCGAAGTGTTGAAAATAACGGGTGTAAAAGGACTTCGGCGTTTCGTTATCATAGTTGTCTTCTAAAAAATAATTTAATAGGTATGACTTTGCCCAGTCGTAAAAGTCGAATTTATCCTGAAAATGACGGTAAAAAGTAGTTCTAGAAATTTGAGCAGTTCGAATTAGATCCAACGTTGAGATCTTTTCAAAGGGCTTACTATCTAATAACGTCGCCAGTGCGTTAACCAGTTTTTCCGGTTGCTGAATCATCGTGACATCTCCCTAGAAATTATTAATTTTATTGTACTTCAAAATTGTTATTAGAATGAGTGGCATCAAAAATAGAAGTGAAACGTAACGGTTAGTTTAAAAATGACGGCTGCTTGATTGTGCATTGGTCCAATATGATATGATAACTACCGACGAGGTGGATGTAGAAATGGGAACGCAGGTAAAGGTTCAAAATAAGATTTGGCGCCGTTGGTGGCCCTATCTGATTGTGATATTAGGCGGATTGCTGGTCTTCGGTGTTGCACATGATGACAGTTTATATCAAACCCCAATTTTAAAAATTCAATCAGTCAATAGAATCAGTCAATCTAAACAGTCCGACCAGTTTCATAACGAAGATGAACAGGTTGAACAAAAACTCAATGGGATCATTACCAATGGTAGTGATAAAGGGCAAAAACTGAGTGTCGAAAACACCTACATGAAGTCCGAAGCCACAACACTCGGGTATCATGCTGGTCAAAAGGTCTTTTTAACCGTTCACCATAATCATGGCAAACTATCAGCCACCGTTAGTAATCTGAAACGTGACACGACTTTAGCCTTTACCGTCTGGCTGACGATCAGTTTGTTGTTAGTGCTCATGCGGTTCAGTGGTCTTATGGCGCTGACCAGTGTTATTGTGAACGCAGTCCTGTTTTGGTTAGCTATTAATTGGAATACGAATACCCAAGGTGGCATTGTTTTGGTCATTTTTGGTGCCTTAGCAGTGGTGTTTGCTGCTTTAACGCTGCTCATCGTGATCGGTCCTAACCGTCAAATGCTGATGACCTTGCTGGCAACAATTGGTGGCACCGCATTATCGATTATTGTGGCACTGATTGTGTTCGCACTGACTCATGAGCGTGGCGTTTACTACGAGTCCATGCAATATGTGACCCAGTTGCCACGGCCACTTTTCTTAGCGGAAACGATTCTTGGTTCACTGGGTGCCGTGATGGATGAGTCTACTGATATTATTTCTTCACTAATAGCGTTGAAAATTGAAAAACCAGATATTTCAGCCAAACAGATTTTTAAGTCCGGTCGGCAAATCGGCGGGGAGATCATGGGGCCATTAGTTAACGTCTTATTCTTTATCTTCGTGGCTGATACGTTACCACTGGGGTTGTTGTATTTAAAAAACGCTAACAGCTGGGGCTACACCTTCAACATGACCATGTCGCTAGGCGTGGTTCAGAGTTTAATCAGCGGTATCGGTATTGTACTAACAATTCCGTTAGCGTGCGGCATCACAAGTCTAATGATGGGAGGTTGGAAGTCATGGGCACGATTACGGCGTTAGGTTTATTATTATTGGTCTGTATGGTTGCTGTGGGTGGCACCCAGGGGCTTCAAGCTTGGTTGAGCTTGATTTTTAACTTTGGTGCTTTATTCTTCGCCATGGTCTTGATGGCGTTTCACTTTTCGCCAGTCCTGGTTACCCTTATCACGGGCATCATCGTGTTAGCCATGACGATCTTTTTAGGTGGCAGTGACTCAGATAGCACAATGGTAGCCTTTTACGCCTCAGTAGTCGTTTTGATTCTGCTAGTGATTTTAATTATTCCGATCGAGCATTGGGCTCAGATTCAGGGCTTCGGTCAAGAAGATAGTGAGGATCTCGAAGGGATGTCCACAGTCTTAGGCATTAGCTATTTAAACGTGGCAATTTCGACCGCTATTTTAAGTACTTTGGGCGCCATTGCAGAGGCTGCAATCGCGATTGCAGCCGGATTAGCAGAAATCTTGGAACAGCATCCTAAAATTACACTCAAAAATTTACAAGGTGCCGGCTTTCGGGTGGGTAAGCAGATTATCGGCACCACCTTTAACACACTGTTCTTTGGTTTCTTTGGGGGGTTCTTAGCGTTATTCATTTGGTTCGCTGGAGTCCATTATTCCATGGGTGAAATCTTGAATGATAAAATTCTTGTTAGCGAGATATTAATGGTGCTGTTTTCGATGATATCAGTGATTGGTACGATTCCACTGACGACCTGGGCCATGGTCACATTTGAGCGGGAAAAGAGGCGCCGACTCTCAAAATCAAAGCAGGAGTAATTGGTTTGCATAGGGTTCATCGAGAGGTTAGTTTTTTTAAAATTCAAAGATTTAGCCAAACAAAAAAGCCAGCGTGCATCTAGCGCTGGCTCTTGATTTGTAAAATTTGCTTTTATTGCGCGGTATAACCACCATCGGCCGCAAATTCAGCACCCGTGACGAAGCTTGATTCATCAGACGCTAAGAATGCAATGACGTTAGCGATTTCTTCAGGTTGCCCATTGCGCTTAAGCGGCACGATCTTTTTACCTGCATCTTGTTGTTCTTTTGGAATTGATTGAATTAATGGGGTTTCAATGATACCAGGGTGCACAGAGTTTACACGAATATGATCTTTTCCTAACTCCAGTGCAGCATCCTTGGTCATACCCCGAATGGCAAATTTGCTGGCACCGTAAGCAATTGAGTCAGGCATTCCGACCAGCCCGCCAATTGAAGAAATATTAACGATTGATCCGCCCCCAGCACGACGCATAGAAGGTAAAATGGTTTTCATGCCGTAGAATACCGAATATTGGTTAACTTTTATGACTTTGTCGTATTCCTCTGCCGTAATGTCATCAATAGTCTTCATAATGCCCATTCCGGCGTTATTCACCAGAACATTTATAGGACCAAATTTGGCCTCACCGTCCGCTACGACGCGTTGCCAATCGGCTAGATTACCAACATCCTGCTTCAAAAAGAGGCTCTTATCACCTAATGAGGACTGAACTTGTTTACCCGCGGTTTCATTTAAATCAGTTAGAATGACTTTTGCACCATTAGCAATAAACTTCTGTGCACTCGCTTTACCCATACCACTTGCGGCACCTGTGATCAGTGCTGTCACATTACTCATATCAGCCATGTTATCGTCTCCCTAGCTTTTTAAGCTAAACGTGTTTTCCTTATCAGCATTAATTGTGAGAACCGTTGAAAGAGTTTAAGTGAAAAATGATAATTTACACACCCTTAACGGCATAAAGGTTAACGGTAGGTGACCTTGGAGAAATACTCTGACAGTAAATCAGGCGTTCTTTAGGATAAATTGAATCAGACGAATGGTATTTAATTTGATTACCCCTCATGAGCTGTTTTTTCGTGAAAGTTGCGACGACCCTTTTATTTTTCGCGACTAGGTTGCCAGCATACAAGATTTCAGTTAGTAGGGTAATGATGCCTAATTTAATCGTTCTACTCAGCATACTAATAACCACCATAAAATAGAGTGAAATTCAAATTTGATTATTTTTATTGTATGCGCTTTTTTATAATATTACAATCACGGGGTAGTTTGTTCGAGTTGTCTAATCAAAATTCACGTGCATAAAAAATAAGAGCCACTCCCGTAGGAATGACTCTCATTGATTAAGCTTGATCCTTATTGAGCGGATGAACTATTAGCTGAGCTGGAGCTAGCGGTTGCAGCTGAATCGATATCCAGTACCCCTGAGTAGACCCAGTATTGCTTAGCACCTGAAGCGGTACTAAACGTGATGCGGTACCAAGTAGAACCAGATTCATCTTTAACGCCCTTGTCGTTAATATAAACTTTCTTACCTGTTGAAGCCTTAACTGATGACCAGCTGTACTTCTTCATATTCGTGTACGCATTCTTCACGTGATTGTAAAGTCGGTACTTGGAATAATTAGTAGACAATTTTGCGGTCTCGGTAGTCTTGGAGTAAGTGACTTTGTCGAGTTTCGTTGCAGCGGATGAACTGCTTGCCGTTGAAGCAGAACCAGAAAAGTCGTTCTTATAGTAGGATGATACCAGTTGATAGAACTGAATCATCGTATAGCCTTGACCAAAGTACTTTTTACCAGTGCTTGAATAGTAGCCAACTGGGTCGGTATGATCAGAGCCACCCAAGTATTTAGCAACGGCTCGGTGAGACCAGACAGTCCCTTTGCCATCGTAGTCCGCACGGTTTGGCTTCAAGCCATATTGGTGCAGCAGGTAGGCGGTGTACCAAGCAGCGTTAGAAACTTCGTGGGCAAATGCAGACTTGCTGTGAACTTCAACTTGTTCAAATTGAACGAAGCGCGCGTTGCCAGGGAAGCCAACACCCCAAGAAAGGTAGTTCGTGTTGGCAATGTTGATAATGTGCGTGGCATCAACGAATGAGTGCACGAAAGCGTTCTTATAGTTAGCCTTCATGTAAGCAATTTCGTTATAAATCGTAGAACTTGGGTTGGCAGTCTCGTGGACGACCACACCTTCAGGTTTACCAACACCATGTCGGTAAGCATTCTTTGGGAAACCTTTCCAAACGTTGCTAGTGACGTTGGCAGGTTTAATATTTTGGCTATCAATGTAGCTATTAACGGCAGAGCTGGCATGCGCTGTCGTGGTTCCGGCCGCACCCACAGTAAATAGGGTCAGCAAACCGGTTAAAAGCAATGGAATTTTTTTCACGTTAGTCATCTCTCCATAAACATCATTTTTTATTTATATGAACGGTCAATTCATTTTCCTAGGTAATACTACCGAGAAATGGCGGTCTTGACAAGCCAATTAAATTCATGAAAGCCTAATATTACAGTGATAGACACTGCATTAATGGGCAAAACTGGACTTGTTTTCAATCATATTAAGAACAGGTAACAAAAATCTAAAGGTCCACGACAGTTTTACATTATTGGACAATTGGTGCTGATTTGTTTAGGCACCAATAGTTGGGTATGGCTCATCAGTGAGTAATCAGCAAAAGTAACTCAATGAGATGAGCGGGTTAAGCAGCAGTTTTGTTGAGGTGATTTTTGCGACACTGTTATTCAAATCTTTGTGTCGAAAGTCATCGCTCGATGTTCTGCTACTCTTATCTGCTGCTTGTTCGGCTTCTCATGCAGAGGCTTTTACCTCTAGGAAAATAGCTGATGTTTGGAATTCACACTAAATAAGCCTTCAGTTGGCCGAGTTCCAACAATCAAGTTGAAACAGCCATCTAAAGGCTTATTTGGAATTTATCAAGCCAGCTTAGGAAGCCAAGGTAACACCCTTAGCTTGGCATTCTGGGCATAGACCATAAAGCTCGATATGACTACTGTTAAAAGTGTAGCCGGACTGCTGTTTTGCAGTGTTTTTGAGCATTTCGTTAATTTGTGGCAAATTTGGATCATAAATATCTGTAACCTTACCACAGTTTTCGCAAATGGCGTGGTAGTGGGGACGACCAAAGAAGTCGTAACGCACACCACCATTTTCGTTCGGTATCTCGATCACAATTCCCAGTTCAACGAATAGGTTTAGAGTATTGTACACAGTTGCCAAACTCAACGAATCCATTTTTGGAGCTAATTCCTGATAAATGGTTTCTACCGGTGGATGATTCTCGTGAGTCATCAGGTAGTCTAGAATTAGTTTACGTTGCGGCGTGACCCGAACGTGCTGTTCACGTAGCTTTTTCAAAGCTGAATCCAGAGCATCGTTAGATTCTGCCATACCTGAACCCCCTCCTTTCAGATTAGACTAATTATCAGCTAACTATATTAAAACACTTCTTTTAGAAATATTCCAGGGAAGCTTATTTAATAATCAGTTCGGTTTGTGAACTGCCAAAGGTATTTTTCGCAAATCCTGCCATGTAAGTCTGAATCTCATTGACCAATTCATCGTCTGGTTTGGTCATTGGAACGATGGTTAGTTGTGCCGATGAAGATGCACGACTACTTGGCGTCAATTGAACGATTCCCCGGAAAACATCGGTTTGTTTTTCAGCGACCCCCCAGGTCAACGACTGATCATGCATCACCGTGCTCATTTGCCGGTTGACGTACTTGGCCGTTTCAATGATTGTTTCATTGGGGACGGTTTGTCGACGCAGTAAATTGATATCTTTGACTTTAAACTGGGTCAGCCAGTCCATCGTGAAATGGGGTGTCATGATTGGGTGATAACGTTCAAATTTTGCCATGTTGGTCCTTCTTTTTAGTTAGTAGGTGTTTAAAAGTTTAACACAGAATAGTGTGGGGTGGTGCATACAACGACTTAAATTTTCATGGATTTAATATTCCTCTTTAAAATTATCAGACGGATTCAAGTGGATCAAGTCGGGCTAGACCTGTGCTATAATGAACAAGTGGAATTTAAAAATTAGCATAGTGGAGGATCGAACATGATTGAAACATTTTTAATCGGTACCTATACGCACAAAAGTAGTGAAGGGGTTTACGAGCTACAATTGGACACTGACAAAAAGCAACTGCAAAATTTAGAGCTGGTTGGCAGGGCCGGTAACCCCACGTACGTGACTGAATCAAAGGCCCACAAGGTTTACGCCATTGATGCTGAGTCAGAAGACGGTAAGAAAATCGGTGGCCTGAAGATCTTTGATGCAGCTGAAAAACCGTTTAAAGAACTGGGTAAAACTTTAACTCCAGGGACCTCACCGGCCTACGTCACGGTTGATGAAGCTCGCCAGTTTGTTTATACTGCAAATTACCATACCGGCATCGTTACGGTTTATAAAATCGAATCAGATGGAACGCTAACAACCACGGATACCGCCAAGCATACAGGTGCCGGTCCGCGACCTGAACAGCAGGATGGTCCCCATCCGCACTTCTCCGACCTCACGCCTGATAATCGGCTAGTTGTCTGCGACTTAGGTAACGATACGGTTTATCTTTACGACGTCAGTGATGACGGTAAGTTGACCGAGCACTCACGCTTTAACTGTGCGCGGGGATTTGGACCGCGTCACATTGTCTTCAATACCGATAAAAACGTTGCTTACCTGGTTGGTGAACTTGGCAGTGGTGTTGCAGTTCTCGATTATGATGCCGCTGAAGGCAAGTTCTCTCTGCGTCAATCCTTAAGCACAATTCCAAGTGACTGGACTGCTCATAACGGTGCTGCAGCTGTGCGGTTATCCACTGACCAGCACTACCTATACGTTTCCAACCGCGGCTTCAATTCCATTGCGACGTTTAAAGTTGAAGTTAATGGTGAGTTAACGCTGATCGATCAGATACCTTCAGAAGGTGATTTTCCACGGGATTTCAACTTTAACGCCGATGAGAAGTTTGTGATCTTAGTCAATCAAAATACTGATAATGCGACTTTGTACAGCCGGAACGCAGACAGTGGTAAATTAACACTGGTCCAAAAGGACTTCACAGTTCCAGAAGGGGTTTGTGTGGCGCCCACAAAATAAGGATTCGAAAGTGATTAAATAAGATTCATCTAAGCACTCTCATTTTTAAACCCCGATGAGTTCGGGGTTTTTAAATGGCTTCTTTAGCCTAAATTAGAACTTGCTAAAAGTGGTTCTAAATCCCTATACATGGGCATTGGAAGCGTTACAATGACCGTGGATAGAAAATCTGTTAGGCAAGGAGTGAGAATGACATGATGAATCGAATTAATCTTCAGTTGGTTGCAATGGGGCGTCAGGTTTCGCGGGGGCGTGTTTTGATACTGATGTTAAATATTATCGCCTTCATGACCTTGATTCTCAGCTCATCTGATTTATTGATTAGCCTCATAATTTTCTCGAGTCTAATATTATTGAACGGTCACTTCATTGTATTTGGCACGACCAAAGAGGCTCATGGACTCCAGGAACTGGATCTGTGGATCGTTGGTCTGACCCTATTTGCCGGTTATATGAGATTAATGTTTGGCATCTAATCTACACCAAAAAGCACTCATTTAAATCATAAATAAAGCAATCGCAGGTGAACTTCTCAACTTGGAAGTTTAACTGCGATTGCTTTGTTTAGTCTATCATCAGTCATTTTCATGTGACAGGTAACGGTTCATAATCGTCAGATGGTGCTGAATGGTCAGCGATTTCAGTACGCCCATCCCAGGGAAATGGTGTGCTTGTGCCAATCTTTGCAAGGAGGCTGTAGCAGGCGTTTGATTGATCCGTGGCTGGTGGGCGATCCAGTTAACAGTCTTCGTCAGTGCTTCAAAGTACTTTTCTTTTTGGTGCTTAAAGTCTGCATGCTGGTCGGAAATAAAGTGGCGGATCCGAACTTGATTACCCTTTAAATAAATCAGATGAATACCGACGGTTCGACTGGGGAAACCACGTTCGTAGTAAGTTGCTCCCTGAGTCAGGTAATCGCCAAAGCCAATTTCGCCGTATTGCCCAGCAAATTGGGCGTCATTACTCCAGAAGCTGTCTGGCATACTGGTAAATTCAAAACCGTGCTCCGGAACGCTAAAGTGGTCGAAGAGGTGACCAAATTGACGCCCCTTTAACAAGCGTCGAATACGCGCTTCTGGTGGTACGAGTAAAGTCGTCGACTGCGGCAGCCAATCATGATCCAAAAATAATTTTAAATCGGCGAAGTGCTGAACGATGACCAGACTGTTTTCTAAGTGCTTAGGCGGGAGTAGCGGCGTTAACACATATGCCCTTTGAATGTCTGGCGTTTTCATAAGACCGTCGATAGGGTAACGTTGGGCTGCCTGGAAATGGTAGTGATCTACCTGTGGATCTTGAATCACCGCCAGTGGCTGGCTACGGTCAATAAAGTACTGAATGGTTTTGGGCAGCGCCGGCACATCTCGAACCGGTTCAATAATGGGCACAATGTTTTTGTGGGGCTGGCTGGCAAATGCAGTGAGTGCTTTTAAGTCATATTGTCGGCCACGAAAGTAGGGGTAGTAGATCATTGATGACTGGCCTCCAGTAACTGATGCTGCAGACGGGCCACTTCAAGGTTTAAGGCATCAACTTCCTCTTGTAAAGCAGTCACCGCATTGGTCTGTGTTTCCTTTATGAATCTTTCGTAAAAATTATTTTCTGGATCATAAATATCGTAGTGCTGATGTCGCTTTTTAAGTTCGCTGAACAACCGGTCAGTCGAATACTGGCTGATTCCCGTGTCCACACGCTTGGCTTTGCGGACTTCACGTGCCAGCGAATAAAGGAAGTTGCGCATCAGTTCACCACTGTCCAGCTGCAGTTCTTGGTAGCGCGGCTTTTTTTCGACGGTCAAGTAACCAGGTGTCAGCACTGGTTCTGTGGCAGCCTCCAGCTGCATTTTGTCATATTTTTGATAACTCATGACGCCGATCTCAGCTGGAATCTCAGCCTTGATTTCTTGATAAAGTGACAGTGGTAACACGAAGTAGTTATAGTTGCCTATAAAAGAAAGCTTAGCGTTGGAGTGAAAGTCGTTTTTGGTGACTTTAAGCTCGTAACAGCGCCACTCATCTTGACCGTTCGGCAACCGTTGGTAACTTAACGTATCAACGATTCCGTGGTCGTCTGGCATCGTCACTTCTTCAACCGCAATACTGCCAGTTTCCTGACAAGTTTCGTAGAGTGTCTTTTCCAAATCTAACGTCAATTTTGTTTTCACTTTGCTTGCTCCTTTGTAGCGACCATTTTCCAGAATTGTTCGATGGTGGGTGCGAGTTCATTGGCAGCGTGCAAAACGCGGTGGTACTGCCAATGCGGCGGAAAGTAACGGGTGTAACGACGACTGGCAAAACGTTGGTCCATCAGTAAAATTACACCAACGTCCTTGGCACTGCGAATGAGTCGTCCAGCCGCTTGAAAGACGTGATTGAGACCAGGTAACTGGTAGGCGTAATCGAAGCCCGGTTCACCCTGAGCGTCAAAGTAATCGCGCAGTAAGTCGTTTTCCGTACTCAGACCAGGTAAGCCAACGCTCACAATACCCACGCCAATTAGCCGATCAGCTGTTAAGTCGATGCCCTCAGAGAATAAGCCACCGAGGATCGCGAAGCCAACGAGCGATTCACTGGGGTCTGGCTTAAAGGCCTTGAGAAAATCAGCCCGTTGCGTTTCACTCATATTATTCTTTTGAACTACGGTTTTGACCGCTGGATAGGCCGTTTTGAATGCCAGGCTGACGGTTCCTAAAAAACTATATGACGGCAGAAAAACCAGATAATTGCCGGTTTTACCACTGACTAAGGTCTTAATACTAGTGATAATTTTGGCCAAATTAGCTTCGCGATTACGGTAGGTGGTGCTGATATAATCGGTGATCAGGATACTTTGGTGCTTGGGTGGAAATGGCGATGGTAGTTGATAGCAAAGACTTTCCTCATTACCGCCGAGAACGCGCTGATAGTACTCCAGTGGCGAAAAGGTGGCGGAAAATAGAACTGCGCCACGCCCCTTTGAGAGGCAGTCATGCAGGAATGCGCTCGGGTCTAAGCAGAGCTGTTTAAAAGTAATTTCACGGTCCTGGTCATCGCCCAAATTGATTTTAGTCCGGTAAGTTTCATCGTAAAAGTCAGCAATTTTCAGGTAACTCAGGGCGGCAAAATAGTAGTCTAAAACCGCCTTGGTGAATGGTGTCTGCGGCCGTTTTTCATCGCTGATCCAGTCACTGATATGATCACTTAATTTAACAACTGCTTTATTGAAGTCATCAGCGGGACGATTGAAGACGGTTTCGGTATCGTTGCTTTCCATCAGGGGTCCAGCCACCTTAAAAAATGCCCGTCGCATAGTACGAAGAGCACGTAACAAAGTTGGGGTGCCCTCGGGTGAATTCTTAGTGGTGGCAATCAGGTCCGTTAGCGGTTCCAGTGATAGTTCTGCCGAGTACATATCACGTGAGCGACTAACTAGATTGTGGGCTTCATCAACCAGGAAAAAATTATCGTCGTCATGGTCAACGGCAAAGAACCGCTGCAAGTAGACTTTTGGGTCAAACAAATAGTTGTAGTCGCAAATAATCACGTCACAAAACAAGCTGACGTCTAAAGAGAATTCGAAGGGGTCGAGCTGATGTTTGCGGGCGTACGTTTCAATCGTTTCACGCGTGATGGCAGTTTCGTTTTGCAAAATATCTTTTAAAGCTGGTTTCAGCCGGTCATAATAACCCACCATATACGGATTATCTTCTGGGGCTAGGTCGGCTTCTTCTGGGAAAGTAATTGCGTCCTTGGCCGTTAGTGTGATGCTGTGCAGGATCAGCCCTTCTTGAGCCAAGAGTTCTAGGGCTTGTTCTGCCACCCGGCGTGTACTCTGCTTGGCCGTGAGGTAAAAAAGACGTTGAATCTGGTCTTCACCCATTGCTTTGATGCACGGAAAGACCGTTGAAATGGTTTTACCCGTTCCAGTTGGGGCTTCAATAAAGAGCTGTTTCTTCAAACTCAAAGCTTTGTAGACGGCAACCGCGAGCTCCCGCTGACCCGTTCTGTAATGGTCGAAAGGAAATGTCAGGTCTTTAATGGATTCATTACGACGATTTCGCAGGTCAGCGCGCAGCTTTAGCCAGGATTCATATTCGTGAGTGACGCTCTCAAATAGCTGAGTCGCTTCGCCCAGCGTATAAGTGATCTTTTTAGCGGTCACTTCCTCGGTCGTTCGTCGGTAGTAAGTGAGCTGGAGAGTGACTTGGTTAAGGTTTTCGTCAGTCATTAAAATGTAGGCGTACATTTTGACCTGGCTCCAGTAGAGGGTCAGGGTGTTATCAGAAAGTTCGTCAAAGGCTGCGTCAGAAGTCTTGATTTCTTCTATCAGGGTGGCTTCACCGTTTAAAATGACACCGTCAGCACGGCCGTGAATGAGGAATGACTTGCCTGCCAAGGTCACTTCACGCTGCAAACTATATTCTTTTTGGTATTTTTCACCGCGAGACCGCTGCAGCATCCGGTGGATCTGGGCACCTTCTAACGCGGTATTCAGACTGTTCAGACTAGCGTTTAAGTCGCCAGACCGCAGTGTAAACTCAACTAGCTCGCGAATTCCTAGTTTGGCTGTCGTCATTTTTCGTTCCTTCTCGTTTCAAGCTGAATCCAATTATATCATGCTGGCGGACCGAAACAAACGTTTGGGTACGAATGTTTTTGGTGGCAACACTGAGGTGTGATTGTGCTCGTGAAGTGCCATCTAACCGTGTAAATCCCTGTCTCTTAGCGTCTTTACGCTTCGAGCTGTACCGATAATTGGAAGGGCTCAGTAGTTGCTCATTTATTGCACGCAAATTTGATGTCAAATTCAGGTTGCTATTCCAACGTTTTAACAGGTTTAAGGTCCCTAAACCAAAAATGAAATTCAGTAAAAACAGCTTGTATTTCAAAGAAATTCAAGGTATAGTATCAGCAAGGAAACCTTTAACAAATAGTCCTGTGAGGCTAAGAAGGAACGGTGAACTAGGCGGCAAGTCTAGCTTTGATGAACCTCTCTACCCACAGGCGGCAGAGAGGTTTTTTGATACTGACGATTTAATTGTCTCCCGTGAGAGCAAAACGTCCTAGGACACACCTAAAAGGCGCGCTTTGCAAACACGGCAAGGCGCGTTTATTTTAGGAGGAATTCTTATGATGATCAAAACCACCAAGCCGTTAAGTTACGCAAACGTACTCAGTATGCAGAATTTAAGTGCCAATGAAGTTATGAGCTTTATTCACGAAGCACAAGCGTTCAAAGCGGGTTACCAGATTCAGTTGACTCGCCCCGCATACGCTGCTAATTTATTTTTTGAAAATAGTACCCGAACCCATACCAGCTTTGAAATGGCCGAACGGAAATTGGGCCTGCAAGTGATGGACTTTAACACTGCTACTAGTTCCGTTAAAAAGGGCGAAACTATGGGTGACACGGTCAAGACGCTTCAGGCTATCGGAGTGGACGTTATGGCCATTCGCGACAGTCACAATGAATACTACCGTGAACTGACCAACGACCGTAACATTCACGTTGGCATTGCCAATGCGGGCGACGGTTCCGGTGAACATCCTTCGCAATCACTGCTTGACATGATGACGATTTACGAAGAGTTTGGAACTTTCGAGGGCTTGAAGGTCGCTATTGTAGGCGATCTGTCACACTCCCGCGTGGCTCGTTCCGATATGGAAGTGCTCAATAAACTAGGTGCCCAAGTCTTCTTCGGTGGCCCGCAAAAGTGGTTTGACGAGCGGTTTGAAGCTTATGGCACTTGGCTGCCAGTTGATAAGCTGGTTGACCAAATGGACGTCATGATGTTTCTGCGTGTTCAGCACGAACGTTTAGATAGTCAGGAAAACGAGACGTTTACTGCAAAAACGTATAACGCAGTCTACGGTTTGACACCTGAGCGCGAAGCACGAATGCAAGATCACGCAATTATTATGCACCCAGCACCAGTCAATCGCGACGTGGAGATTGCTAGCGACTTAGTTGAATGCGATCGGTCCCGTATTTTCCAGCAAATGGCCAATGGTGTTTTCGTCAGAATGGCAATCATGACTAGCTTACTGCGTTACCAAGGTTTAGTGGAAGAGGACTAAGATGACAAAACGATTGATCAAAAACGGTCAGTGTTTGATCGATGGCCGGCTGCAAGTGCGAGATATCTTGATTGAAAACGATCAGATCAAAATGATTGGTGAGCATTTAAATGAACCGGCTGATCAAATTATTAACGCTCAGGGACTATTTGTGAGTCCGGGGCTAGTTGACGTTCACGTCCATCTGCGTGAACCGGGACAGACCGATAAAGAAACGGTGAAGACGGGTAGTTTAGCAGCGGCTCATGGTGGTTACACCACGATTGCAGCGATGCCAAATGTGTTGCCTACACCGGACACACCAGCAAGAATGCGTGATATGCTGGCGCTGAATAAGCGCGACGGTGCGGTTCATATCCTGCAGTATGCAACGATCACGACTGACCGTGGCGGTGATGAAATCGTCGATATGGCAGCGCTCAAAGATGCGGGGGCATTTGCCTTCAGCAATGACGGCAACGGGGTTCAGACTGCCGGTACAATGTATCAGGCAATGAAACAGGCCGCCCAGTTAAACATGGCAGTCGTTGCTCATGCTGAAGATGACAGTCTCACCTATGGCGGTGTCATGCATGAGGGAGCAGTGTCGCAACAATTAGGTTTGCCAGGGATACCCAGCGTTTCGGAAACCGCGCAAGTTGCCCGCGACGTGGCTTTAGCTGCTGCTACTGGTGTTCACTACCACGTTTGCCACGTGTCTTCAGCCGCAACGGTTCAGGTGATTCGGGCCGCAAAGGCTGCTGGCGTAAACGTAACGTGTGAAGTTTCACCGCACCATTTGCTGCTCAGCGACCAAAACATTATCACGGATAACGCGATGCTGAAAATGAATCCGCCTTTGGGAAGTGAAACGGATCGGCAAGCACTGATCAGTGGCTTATTAGATGGCACGATTGATATGATTGCGACTGACCATGCGCCGCATACGGATGCAGAGAAGGCTCAGTCGATGCTGAAGGCACCGTTTGGTATTACCGGCAGCGAAACGGCCTTTGAAATGCTTTACACCCGGTTTGTAGCGGACGGCAAATTCAGTTTGGCACAGCTGATCAACTGGATGGCCGTTAAACCAGCTCAAATATTTAACGTTGAAGCGGGCTCACTGCGGGTTAATAATACCGCTGACTTGGCTTTATTTGACTTAACGACACCGCACACAATTTCTCGTGATGAATTTTTGTCTAAGGGTCACAATTCGCCATTTATTGGTGAACAGGTCATGGGTCAGACGGTGAGAACGATCGTTGACGGCCAGGACGCATTTGTCAGCCAACCCGTCATCTAAACGTTGCGAGGCGCAACTCCAATTCGCTATAATGGATGGTGAACAGACAGGAGGCATAGCAATGACAGAGGCTGATTTGGAACTGTTGAAGCCACTCTTTGAAACCTATAACATTCATGTGCTTTCGCAAGGCACTATGGTGACTAAAGTCAACGATCACGACGCCCAGTTAGACGCCAAGGGCTACATGCCTGACCAACTGATCCAGGTCGTGCTGGAGATTATCAGCACGGATTTACGAGCTGAGTGGTTCAAGCGCAAGCACGGCTAATGTGACAAATACATGACAAATATTTCAAGCCAAGGGTAAATCCTAATTTAACTGATACGCTGGTGTAACTTTCCTGTTCTATACTGGGCTGCATTAAGGAAAGTTAGAATCAGCTATTCAGGGAGATTAGAAGATTGTCAATTAAACGGATTTTTGCAAGTTTATTAGTGATTATTACGATGGTCGCTGGAGTTGCTGGTGTTAGTGGCACCCAAGCGGCTGCCAAAGCCAAGTACAATCCGAAAGCGGACGCCATTATGAGTGTTTCGGCCTTCAAAAGGATGGGTCGGGTACATTATCACAAACGCGTCTTTACGTACTATTCACCAAATGGTTCTGGGGTGTTTGGAATGGGTCGCTATACCTCAGATGGGACGTATACGTTAAACGGCCACGATAAAAACGGTTATTTGATTTTAGCAAACAATAAACGTTTTGGTACTAAGATCAAGACGCCACTTGGAATTGGCGTTGTTCATGACCGCGGAACTTATGGCGGCCACTACGATATTGTTGTGAAATAGATAAACCTGTCTCATCCCAATGACGGATGGGATTTTTTGTTATCTGCAACAAAGGGCTTATAACTAAGTCTTTTATAGCTGACTTTTGACAGCAGCCCCTTGATTTGTCATCAATTATTTGAAATTGACCCATTATTTAAACGTGTCTCTTGGCTTTCGAGCTACCAAAAAAGGATTTCCCATTCAGGAAATCCTTTTTTGGTAGCTATACTTCGCATTTAAGCGAGTTTTGTTACAGGCTGTTTGTTTAAATGCAGTTTAATCGGTGTTAATTGTTTTTCCAGTCGTCCAGTTCACCTTCGTGATGGCCGAGATAATGAATGGCATCGAGAGCTAATTTGTCAGCTTGCTTGGCCACTTCTTCTTGGGACTCGTTAGCGTAGAAGTCAGAGAGAAACCCCTCACCAACTGCTTTATAGATGTGTTCACGCGCTTCACCCTGGTCTTTAAACAGTGTGTCTAAGCCGTGGAGGTCATCTTTTGCAGCTTGATAAACGACTTCTGCGATGTCATTTCGATTACCTAATTTTTTCGATGCATACTCCAGCAGGAAATCATTCATATCAACGATGACGCTTTGCCGAAGAGCACTTTCAGATTTTTTCAAGAAAAATCACCTCTTTAGACTTATTTTAGAGCTTTTGATGGTGAAATATCAATGTGTGTGCATCTTAAACTCCAGGTACAAATCATTATAACGCCCGACCAACTGCGGTGACAAATTTTGATAAATTTGGAGGTGGGCCATGGTCTTTGCATCCGGGTAAAATTGGCGGTCATCACGAACCGCTTTTGGCAGCAATTCCCTAGCCTTTTCGTTTGGTGTGGCGTAGCCTACGTACCTAGCGTTTTGAGCCGCGTTCTTTGGTTCCATCATGAAGTTTAAAAACGCATAGATGGCAGCGTAATGCTTAGCCGTTTTAGGAATCACTAAATTATCAAACCACAAATTACTGCCTTCAGACGGTACGACGTAATGCAAATGAGAGTTGTTTGCCATCATTTCACTAGCTTCCCCAGACCAGTCGACTGCCAATGCAGATTCGTTTTCGGCCATGTACATCTTAATTTCATCAGCCACAATGGCCTTGACGTTTGGACTAAGCCTGTCTAACTTATTTTTCGCCGCCAGTAATTGGCTGTTATTAGTAGTGTTCATAGAATCACCATTTGACGCCAGCGCAAAGCCTAAAATGTCTCGCGCCGAGTCGACTAACATGATCTGGTTGCGGTACTTTGGCGACCAAAGATCGTTCCAGTGCTTGATTTGACCAGACCGAACGTATTTATCATTATAAATAATTCCTAGCGTGCCCCAAAAGTAGGGGATTGAATAGCGATTATGCGGGTCAAAATCGAGGTTCATTAAGCGGGGATCAAAATTCTGCATACCTTTAAGCCGTGAACGATCTAAGGGCTTAAGTAGGTGAGCGGCCCGCATTTTTTCAATCATGTAGTCGCTGGGAACGGTGAGGTCGTAACTGGTGCCACCCTGCTTGATCTTGGTATACATCGCTTCATTACTATCAAACGTCTCCACGTTCACGTGGTAGCCTGTTTCGCGCTGAAATTTTTGAATTAAGCTCGGATCGATATAGTCGCCCCAGTTGTAGAGGTTAAGCACTTTATTGCCGCCACCGCTATTGTCGGTTGCTTCTAGCCGATTAGCAGAAAAACCCAGTAAACCGCAAACGGCTAGGATGGCAATGGCAAGTCCAAGTAATCGTTTCATTTGGCTACGCCTCGCTTTCGCTTAAGCATCCTGCGCTGATGGGATTGGCTGACAAAGTAGTAGCCCAGGATCAGACCTAAAGTCAAGACGAACAATAGACCAGACAAGGCGTTGATCTCCAGACTGATTCCCTGACGAGCCCGTGAGTAAATTTCAACGGACAACGTTGTAAAGCCATTGCCGGTTACGAAGAAGGTGACTGCAAAGTCGTCTAGTGAATAGGTGAGTGCCATAAAGAAACCGGAGAAAATTCCGGGCGTGATAAACGGAATGATGACCTCCCTTAAAATCTGTGCCTGATTAGCACCTAAGTCGGCCGCTGCATCCAGCATGCTGCTGTTTAGTTCCTTTAACCGTGGCAGAACCATTAAGACAACGATTGGAATGGAAAAGGCAATGTGGCTGAGTAGTACGGAAGTAAAGCCTAATGGGATACTTAACGTTGTGAAAAAGATCAGAAAGCTTGCGCCAATGATAACGTCTGGTGAGACAATCAAAATATTGTTCAATGATAATAATGTATTTTTAAAAAATGGTCGGCTGGTCTGCTGGATCCAAAGCGTTCCTAGCGTGCCAATGATAGTCGATATTAAGGCCGACAGGAGCGCAATCAGCAGTGTTTGCAGGACAATGGCAATCAGCCTAGTATCGGCGAATAACTCACCGTAATGGGAGAGTGTGAAGCCGTTAAAGTGATCCATCGTAGTCCCGCTGTTAAATGAGTACACCACGAGAAAAATGATTGGGGCGTACAAGACGATGAAAACTAAGATTAAATATAGGTTGGACCAGTGTATGCGCTTGGTCATCGTACTCGCCCCCCGTCAGCTTGCCGATCACCTGTCAACATCATAATAATGACCATGGCGATGATCAGCACAACTCCAATGGTTGAGCCCATTCCCCAGTTCATGGTCGTCAAAAAGTGCTCTTCGATGGCAGTCCCCAGGGTGATAACCTTGTTTCCGCCAATCAGCCGAGTCAACATGAAAAGTGATAACGACGGGATGAAGACGGACTGAACGCCAGCCTTCACACCGGGAAGTGTTAGCGGCCAAATGACCTTGCTGAAGGTTTGCCAACTGGTCGCGCCAAGGTCACGACTGGCATTGATATACGAATCACTCACGTCATCAATCGAATTGTAGATCGGTAGGATCATGAACGGTATCTGGATATAGGTGGCCACAAAAACGAAACTGAAGTTAGTAAAGAGAATCTGCTGCGGAGCAATGCCGAAGAGACCTAGAAATTGATTAACGACGCCAGACTGGCTAAAGATGCCGATGAACGCGTAAGCCTTGAGCAACAAGTTGATCCAAGTGGGTAGAATCGTTAGGAGTAGCCATAATTGGCGGTGCTTGAGTTGGTGAATGTAATAGGCTGCTGGGTAGCTAATCAGCAGGGTGAATACAGTGATCAAAAAGGCCCACCACAGGGAGTTCACGGTCATCATTAAATAAGTGCCAGACTTGAAATAAGTTTCATAATTGGCCAGTGTAAAATGGTGGTTGAGATTTAGGAAAGACTGGTAGATAATCAGGCCCACGGGGGCAATCACGAAGAGGCCGATCCACAGACCGTACGGAATATAATAGCCCCAATTGGCGTACTGACGACGGCTCATGTGTGTGCCTCCTCTCCATCTTCGTACTTTTCCAGGCGGGCGTCGAATTCTTCTTCGGACTCGTGCAGTCGCATGACGTGAATGTCGTAGGGCTCAAAGGTCAGTCCGACTTTTTGACCAGCCACTGCGGGATTGGTTGAGTGAATCAGCCATTCGTTTTGGTCTTCATCGTACGCCACGATCTCATGGTAGTCACCACGGAAAAGCTGGCTGTCAATTGTCACGGTGAGTTTTCCCTGCTCTGGCGTCGTAATGTCCAGATCTTCTGGGCGCAGGACCACTTCGACGGGTTCGTTAGGCTTCATGCCAGCGTCCGCGCACTCGAATTGTTTGCCGACAAATTCAACTTCATAATCCTTGATCATGGTGCCTGATAAAATATTGCTTTCGCCAATAAAATCGGCGACAAAATGGTTGATCGGTTCGTCGTAAATATCGACCGGCGTGCCGCTTTGCAAAACCAGACCCGTATTCATCACAAAAATGTCATCACTCATGGCCAGCGCTTCTTCTTGATCGTGGGTCACAAAGAGAAAGGTGATGCCCAAACTTTGCTGCAAATCACGTAATTCGTACTGCATATCTCGTCGCAGTTTAGCATCAAGGGCGGATAACGGCTCATCTAGCAGTAGCATCCGCGGTTTTAGCACAATGGCTCGGGCAATGGCTACCCGTTGCTGCTGGCCACCGGAAAGCTCGCTGATGGCACGTTCACCATAGCCTTGTAGTTGCACGGATGCTAATGCATCTTGAACACGAGTCTTGATTTCAGCTTTACTTAACTGATTTTGCATTCGCAGGCCAAACGCCACGTTTTCATTCACGTTCATGTGAGGGAAAAGGGCGTAATCTTGAAACACGGTGTTCACTTTGCGCTTATTTGCGGGTAGGTCGTTGATCCGTTGGCCGTCAAATAAAACGTCGCCTTCAGTGGCGTCGGTAAACCCGGCAATGATCCGTAAAATGGTCGTCTTCCCACAGCCAGAAGGACCTAGTAGGGTGTAAAATTTACCCTCCTCAAGTTCAATGTTGATGCCCTTCAAAACTTCGGTATCACCATAGCGTTTATGAATGTTTTTTAATCGAATAATTGGCTCAGTCATGTCGTCCTCCTAAGGTGCGGTGAGTGGTTTTAAGGGGCTCTCAGAAAGCACCGCTCCATCGCAAATAAAGGTTTTGGCTAAAGTGTAGCACCTTGCCTCTAAACTGCACATATTTAAACTTCTGATTCTGTCAAAATGCAGTTTTCAGTTGCCTCGAACTATTATACGGATTCAGACCATCGTTGGCTATAAAAATTACTTGATTTACGTCAAGTCAAATTACTTTCTAATGTTTTATAATTAGGTAGAATAAGTTGGTAGAGATGAACCGATGGGAGGATCCGTTATGTTAGATCATCATGATGCAGTTGCCTGCGTAAAATTAGTCCCGATTTTTCAATCATTAGACCATCAAACTTTAGCTGCTGTGGCTGACCTGGTGCAGGAACGCCACGTTGCTAAGGGCGAGTTCGTGTTCTTAGCTGGTGACCGAGCTAACTCACTGATCATTCTTGCCCGGGGCCAAGTCAAGGTCAGTCAAAGCTCACCAAGTGGGCGTGAGCAAATGATTCGGTTGCTGAAAACCGGCGATTTTGACGGCGAATCGGTGCTGTTTGAAGATTCCGAGCGGCAAACCAGTGCGGAAGCGTTGACTGATACCCAAATCTGTATGATTACGCGAGCTGATTTTCAGCAATTGATTAACGATTCGCCAGCTGTGGCGGTCAATATGTTAAATACATTGGGCAAGCGGGTTTCACAGTTGGAGGCTCAAGCAGCTGCAACGTTAACAACAAGCGTTGGCGAACGGCTGGCAAACTACTTAGTGGAGACTAGTTCTGAACTGGAGAAGCAAGACTTTGACCTGCCGTTGCAGAAAAAGGATCTGGCAGCTTATCTGGGGACGTCTCCGGAGACAATTAGCCGTAAACTCAAGCAGTTCTCAACGGATGGTTTGATTACCCAGAAGGGGCGCAATCACATTACGCTTTGTAACGTGGACGGTTTGATGATGGTCGACAGCTAACACATTGCGCTTAACACGCTGGCAGACAAGTGGTAATCTAATAAGTGTAATTATTTGGGTCCATAGCTCAGTTGGGAGAGCGCCTGCTTCGCATGCAGGAGGTCGACGGTTCAAGTCCGTTTGGATCCATTGAGAATTAGATTACGGTTGAGATGAACTGTTGAATGCTAATCAATTCGTTTTTGAAATTGAACAAGATCGATTTAGTTGAGTTTTGAAGACGTTAAAGCAACTAAGAAGCGCCCTGACATTGTGATCAGGGCGCTTTTTAAGTGACTTAAGAACTGACTTCAAATGTGCGAGAAAAGGGTCTTGGTGTGGTGACTATGAATGAGATAAATGAATATCCGTGCTTAACTAACGAGTCAATAACGTCATTTTGAGTCATTACTAGACATTAATTTCACAATATCTAATTTTGAATGTCGCATTATAAGGGGTGTTTTGACCTTTTAAATATTCGGTCTTCACAAACTGAAGGGAAACGGATACAATAGTATTAGTTACCTTGTAAGCGATTCCATAATACTTGATATTAACCTAGCTAGTACTATTATCTCTTCTTGAGCAGGTAACGACGGGAACTTGCAGGAACCCGGAATAATTATTTTACAGTCATAACAAAAAGCCCAATTCAAGGGCTTTTTTGTTTGCTTTCAGTTTAACTTTTAAAATTAAGGTGGTCTTAATCAAGTGATTGCCAGAAAACTGCCTATTTTCATTGTGTTCCCGTCTTATTAATGATAGGCTCATGACGGGTCAATTAAAACGAATCATTTAAGGAGGAAGCAGGATGTTTAAACGGATGGGTACAAAAATATTAGTCGCAGCTACAATGGTTATTGGGGGATTTGCTGCCATTCAGCAGCCAACCGTGGCACATGCTTCAAAAACGTTTTCATCTATACCAGGCGGCCATTTTCAGAGTGCTAAGGCGCAGTATGCCTTTCACTTCCAAGCAATTAAAGCGGGTAATAAGACGGGACTTATGCTGGTCTTTGGGGATTTTAAGAATGCCTCGGTACGTTACGCAGTGCCAGTAAAAAGTGCCGCTAGCAAAAATCATAGAACGTTAAACATCTACTACCGCGTAGAGAGCCTAAAGGGTAAGCTGGGTAAGACAAACTATAAGATGAGTATTTACAAGTATAGTAATACGAAGTACCGCGTCAAACTGTACAATTATAAGAGTGGCCTCTTCCCAAGCTACAAGGGAACTGCTTATACTTTTAAATTAACAAAGAGTTCGCCAGCAAAAACGTTTGCTAACAAATACACCAAACCTAAACTGACTAAATCGCTAACTGCGGCACTGACCCAGTATGTGGCGCAGCAGTACGCGGCCGGTAAAGCCTCGCAAGATCCAAACGATCCCCAGGTGAAAGCAGCCATTACGAAAGCTGCTAACAACACTTTAAATAAGGATATTACTGCACTATTAAACTCGTATAATTTAAACTCCTAGAATTGTCTAAAAGTAAGGGGCACATGATCAAGATGATCATGTGTCCCTTTTTGCAAATAGTCGTGTGTAAATTTGACCATATGATATCGCTTTAATCCGAATTATCCGACCGTGTATTTTCATTTAATTGCCGTTTCAATCGCTGCTGCAATTACGCCTCCAACGAGCGGTCCACACATCGGTACCCACGCATAGTTCCAGTTTGCTGAACCTTTGTTTGGTACCGGCATAATGGTATAAGCAAATCGCGGTGCCCAGTCACGTGCTGGATTGATGGCAAAGCCGGTGGTTGTACCAAGGCTAGTGCCAATGACAAAGATCAGCATACCGACGATAAAAGGTTTTAAGCCAGTAGTAAAGTTGCCGAGGTTTAGCAAAATGAAAACGAAACTAAACGTGGCGATCACTTCTGATAAAAAGTTGAACAGTGGTGATTTAATCGCTGGCACAGTGGCAAAGATGCCGACGGAATTCCCCGATTTGGAACTAGTGGCTTTAAAATGGGGCGTAAATTGAATGATCACCACGACCGCACCAACGAAGGCACCCAGAAACTGTCCCGCCAAATATGGCAGCACTTCATGCCAAGGAAAAAGGCCAAACAGTGCGTACGGGATGGTGACGGCCGGATTCAAATGACCATCTGAACCCAATAACCCGGCAACGTAAACGCCCATGGTCACGGCCATCCCCCAAGATAGGCAGACAAAAGTCCAATTAGACCCAGTTGCGTACGTTTTCTTTAAGTTAACGCCGGCCCCAGAACCAGTCCCTAAGATGATCAGAATAGCCGTGCCAAAAAATTCCCCGATAAAGCCCTGCATATTGACACCCACCTTTATAGAATAATTAGAATTACAAACATCCTTATTCTAGCAGGTTGAAAACGCTATTACAAAGTGAAATTAGCCTCATAAGTACGACCTGAAATGAAAGCGGAACGTGATCGATGCTGAAATTGGTTGGTGAGACAGACAGCAGGCAAGTTTGATTGAGCTTTCAAACTTACCTGCTGAAATGATAACTTTTTTAAGTAAATGGTCAAATTTCCGAAATGTTTTAAATGACGTTTGAATGGGCGTGAACCGTCTCCTTAAATCAGAACTTTAGCCGTGTCGGACAGAACGATAGCCACCACTTCGGCGCCCCTTAACCGCCTTGCGCTTGAACTTTGGTTTGGCATTGTCAGCCTCAAAACGAAAGTGGTGCATCTTACCAGCAAATGGTTGGCCGCTCATTCGAATTCGTAGCCAGGACTGCATGGTTTGAATCATTGCTTTGGCATTTTCAACTTGAACTGGTTGTTCGTCTTTTTCCGCAGTTGGTAAAATATTATCTTGAATCTGTTTGACTAGTTTTTGGTGATAGGCGACTAGATCTGCGGTCAATGGTGCCTGTGCGTACTGGTTAAATAAATTTTCGATAAACCGAAGGGCGTCCTTTGGGCTTTCCGGTTGGTAATAACGTTCATTTGTCATGTTTTCCACCTCGTTTAATAGGATAGCAGGCCGGTTCCTCAGAAGCAAGAGGACGACTGCTGTAACGGGTGATCAGCCAACCAATCACCGTTGGAAATGCTTGAAAATCACGCTAATAAAGCGTAGATTTATTGTTGGCTTTGGAGAAATAAATGGAACAGGAGTTGTGAAAATTGGCTGAAAACAGTTTTCTAACTGATCAGCAGGTCCAAAAGCACCGTTGGTGGATACTGGCAGCGGTGGGGTTGTTTACGTTTATGTCGACCCTGGATGCCAGTATCGTTAACATTGCACTGCCCGTTATTTCCCGGGATCTTAAGGTACCGATGAACCAGGCTGAGTGGGTCGTTTCAATCTACTTAATTGTCATTTGTTCGTTACTGCTATTGTTTGGGAAACTTGGCGATTCACTTGGTAAGATTCGAATTTTTCGAATCGGAACGGTTTTATTCGTTATTGGTTCTTTATTTGCAGGCTTCAACGGCAGCTTTCCATTGCTACTGACAGCCCGGGTCGTGCAAGCGTTAGGGGCATCCATGACGATGTCTGCCAATAACGGTATCATTACTGAAGTTTTTCCATTTAACGAACGTGGCCGTGCACTTGGAATGATCGGTTCGTTCGTGGCCCTGGGATCGATTGCCGGACCTGGTTTGGGTGGCATCGTTTTGGCGCACTTAACGTGGGGTTACATTTTTTGGTTGAACGTTCCGATCGGGATTGTTACGATTATTGTTGGTCAACTGATTTTGCCCAAAGATATTACGATGTCGCACGAAAGAATTGACCGGATCGGTGCATTCACCATGGCCTGTTTTATGGTCGCTCTCTTTGTTGGCATCTTTTTGGGTCAAGAAATTGGCTTCGCTAACCCCGTTATTCTCGGCTTCTTCGCGGTGGCCTTGATTGTTGGCCTGATTTTTGTCAGAACGGAAAACCGACAAACAAATCCGTTATTATCATTTAGTTTATTTAAAAACGGCGCTTTTACCATGAGCCTGCTGTGTGGTTTTCTCATCTTTGTGACCAACTTCTTCTTCAATGTCATTGCCCCATTTTATTTGGAAAATGCCCGTCAGCTGCCCGCCAATTATGCGGGATACATTCTAATGGCTTTTCCAATCGTGCAGGTGATCGTTGCGCCTTTAGCCGGCACAGTTTCAGACCACATTGGTCCAGAGCTGATCACTTTTGCAGGGCTAGTGTTAATTCTATTCAGTCAAATCGGTTATATGCTGGTTGACTTAGGCACACCAATCTGGCTGTTCGTCGCCAACGTTGGTTTCGTTGGGCTGGGGAACGGTATCTTTCAAGCACCCAATAATACGATTGTTATGAATGCGGTGGAGCCGAGTGATCTTGGTATTGCCGGTGGCATGAATGCCCTGGTGCGAAACCTAGGGATGGTCGTTGGCATTTCATTAGCCACCACCGTTCTGTTCGCCGCAATGAGTCATGCTCGCGGGGCAAAAGTGACGACTTTTCTGAATGGCCATCCAGATATTTTCATCTACGGCATGCATGTGTCGTTCTTAATTGCCGCCTTGATTTGTGCGGTTGCAACAGCCATCACCGGTTACCGCTTGATCAAGCGGCCCAAACTTCACTCAAAGGGGATCTCATGAATGAGTTATCAAAACCTACTTTTCGATATTGACGATACGTTATTAAACTTTCAGGCTGCTGAAAAGCAGGCTTTAGGAGGCTTATTTAAAGAATTGGATCAGCCACTAACGCCTGCAACCTACGCCTACTATCACAAATTAAACATTTCATTATGGCAACAATTTGAGCGCAGAGAGATCGATAAGCCAACGCTGCTAGTTCAACGCTTCACCACTTTATTTACCCATTTAGGCGAACCAAATATCGATGGCAAACGGATGGAAGAACGTTACCGTTTTTACCTGTCACAGGGTCATGAACCAATGCCTCACGCGCCGGAAGTCTTGACTGATCTCAGCCGCAACCATGACCTTTACGTTGTGACGAACGGCGTCGCCAAGACACAGCAAAAACGCCTAACCGAAGCTCACTTTAACCACTTCTTTAAGCGGGTTTTTATTTCAGAGCTAGTTGGTGCTCAAAAACCGGAGAGGGCCTTCTTTCAGCGAGTGACGGCCCACATCCAGGCCTATCAGCCTGAACAGACGTTAGTGATTGGTGATTCCTTAAGCTCTGACATTCAAGGGGCTGAGAGCTTCGGTCTAGATTCGGTTTGGTTTAACCCAGATCACCAGCCCAACAAAACCAACGTCAAGCCGACTTTCGAGATCGACCAGTTAACTGATTTGGAAAAAATCGTCGCTTGAGACGACTTAAATTCATCATAATGAAGCCAGAAATCACGAATTAGCTTTCAAATGATTCCTGGCTTTTAGACTCTACTAAGACTATTTACGTTGCTTGTGTGACCACTTTGGCAATAGTGACTTTACCCAGCCAAACAGTGGTCCCCAATTCATAAGCCCACCAGAACTTGGGGGTGTCTTTACGTTGACTTTAATTTCTGGTAGACTATGGCGACTAGTATTTTTATGGGGTTCTGGCATCATTTACCTCCTTGCAGGAACGGATGAAAAACTAACTGTATTTTAACTCAAATCAATTGTTTTCCGCAGCTAAAAAGCGTAGGATTTCAGTGTTATACTTGATTTAATTATCTCAAAATGAAGGGTGGGGTACCAATGAACTCAATCATGAGTGACTTGCAATACGCGTTACAGCGTCAGGCTTTAGTAAACGTGTATCAACAGCAGCAAGACATTGTTTATACTGGCTATGTGACGATTGTTGACGACCAAGGCATTATTTTGACCACTTTCGATGATAGCGGTAGCGAAGATGGTGCCGTTTACCTCACTTATAAAGTGATCGACTTCGTGGAATTTGAAAGTGACGACCTCGATAGCATGCGTTTTCGAATTGAAAACGCTGCTAGTGAGCACTTTTTCACGTTTGGCAAAATGACCACGAAGTTCAATTTAAAGCGGTCTTTGATCCGTCAAGTACTTGAAGCCGCTATGGTGGATGAAAGTGCGATCATGGTGTTAGACCACAATAGCGGTGAACTTAACGAGGGTGAAGTGACCCGGATATCAGAACATGATTTCGATTTTCGAATTTTTGATAAATTCAAGCTGGAAGACCATCCGCAGTTAGTGCTGTCATTTAAAGATGTGGCATTGATCGAGTTCGAAGGTAAGGAATTGACTTTACAAACGGCGTCAATGGGTTACATTCAAACCCTACCACCCGTCAAAACACTGTCAGTTAATAGCTTAACTGATATTGCGGCATCGCTGCAGGAAGCCCAAAGGACGCAGCGTCTAATTTCCTTGGTGCCAGTTGGCGACCCGGAAATGTTTTACGTTGGTCGAGTGAATACGGTGGGTGCTGACTCGGTTGTTATCAATTTAGTTGATATGACGGGGCAGTTCGGCGGATATTGGCTGGTTAAATTACCAGCAATCGAACAGGTCACTACCCAGTCAGATTACCTGGAGGTCATGAAGACCTACATGATGCTGAATAAGAATTTGGGTGTGACTGCTCAGCCAGGTCTCAATGATGAACGCTTATTTGACGCTGGCGATAACTTGTTCCAAGAGATTTTAGCTCAGGCAGCTAAGTTTCAGCGTGTTGTGCGTTTGCAACTAGATGATCAGCAGAGTGTGATTGGTTATATTAGTAAATTTGGCGGCCAGCAAATTATCTTCCACCAGATCGAACAGGGGACGGTCATTGATCCGCTGGGCACCATTGTTGAACTCGATGACATCGATGAAATTGCATTTGATTACATGGATGCAATGTTAACTGAAAAGCAACTTCGCAATCAAGGCGAACTTTAGGGAGGCAATTAGATTGTTTGAGAAATGGCAGCGACTACCAAAGTGGTTTAGAGATACGATGCAAATCATTGTGCCAATGGTCATTTTACTGATTATTTACGACTTGCTATCGCCGCAGTTTACCCACCGGCCATATTCGATAACAACCCTGATCTCGTTTCCCTTTCAAGTCATTGTTGGTTTTGCACTAGTTGCCATCTATAACTACTTTAAGATTCGTTCTCAAGAAAAAGCCAAAGCCCAAAAGGCCGAGGCGGAGCGAATCGAACGGTTACGAAAAGAACAGCAAAAACGCCAGCACGAAGAAAATAGTCAACGTAATCGTGCCGTCCAGCAACACCGAAATTAAATTAAATAGGCGCCGAAAACGGATTTTAAGATTCGTTTTTGACGCCTTTTTATCTCCAGTTAATCAGTGTAGAACTCAATTGCTAGGGCGCCAACACTGGTATAGGTGCTGATGACCGGACCGGCTTCGTGAATTGTCACTTGAGTGTCTGGTAACGCTTCTTTGATCCGGTTAGCAATCTCACTTGTTTGTGTCAGGTTATCGACGTGGGTCAAACCAACTTTAGGCGGGGCTTCCGTCTTGATTCGATCGACCAGTTCATTGATCTCTTTGCGGATGAAACGTTTACCACGGCCCCTAGCCGCTACGCGCAACTCGCCATCGGTTAGTTCGGCCACGACTTTAATGTTGAGTAAGTTAGCGATTCCACCAGCAGCGCGACTGATACGACCGCCCTTGATTAAATTTTCCAGGGTGTTCAAAAACACGTAGATTTCCGTATGAGATCTATGCAGTTCAATGGCGTTAAGGATGGTTTCCATCGGCGCACCATTTTGCGCCAGTTTAGCGGCGGTGATCACTTGAAATGCCAGTCCCCGGTCAATTGAAAGCGAGTCGATCACTGTGACTTTTGTATCAGACATTTCGGCCGCCTGTCGGGCAGCGTTTACAGTTCCACTTAAAAAGTGGGTCAGGTTTAAGCACAGCACCTCATCACCGTTTTCGCCTAAACGATCAAAGACTTCCAAAAATTGACCAATTGAGGGTTGAGAGGTTTTCGGTAGCTCTTCATCAGTGACCAGGTGACTTAAAAATTGCGCGTTAGTGATCTGGACGCCGTCGTTTAAAAATTCCTGGGTTCCCAGGCGAACGATCAGTGGTACCACGGTAATTGGGAGTGTTGCTAATTCTTCGTCGGTAAGTTGGACGGTTGAATCCGTCACGATTTGAATAGACATTAGTCGACCTCTTTTCAAAGATTAAGGGCGTTAACAATTCAAGTGCATTTTCATTCATTATTTGCCTCATTGGCTGTATACTAGGACGTATATACTACGGATATTATACCGTACTTATTTACAAATACACGAAAGATGGGCTAAAAAATGACAGATTCGGATATTCAACACACGAAAGACGACGCTGACAAAAAGCAGCCACCATTGAATCTCAATGATTTAGCGGCAAATCCAATGCGCGTCGGTATGGAGCGTTTAGCTAGGCGAAAACCAGCATTAAAGTCCAAGAAACGTCATTGGTGGTCGAAAAGGGCAAAGTAGGGGGTTCAAAATTGGCAAAATTAACGTTGATCAAGGGCGATATTACAAAGTTTCATGGTGATGCAATTGTGAACGCTGCCAACACTCGTTTGGCAGGTGGCGGCGGTGTCGATGGCGCCATCCATCGGGCCGCGGGGCCACAACTAGACGTTGCTTGTGCCAAGCTGCATGGCTGCCCAACGGGTGAAGCCAAGGTAACGCCTGGCTTTAATTTGCCAGCCAGAATTATTATTCACACTCCGGGTCCAATCTGGCGCGATGGTTCGTTTGAAGAGCCCAAGTTATTGCGTAGTTGCTATTTCAACAGTTTGTTACGGGCCGTCGAGAATAATTGCCAAACAGTTGCATTTCCATCAATCAGTACTGGTATCTACGGCTATCCGTTAGCAAGTGCCAGTCAGATTGCAGTCAAGACGATTCGAACGTTTGATCAACCGCTCGATGTCACCATGGTAGCGTTTGACGATCACACCTACCAAGCATTTCAAATTGCGATGAATCAATAGACGTCATTAAAGCATAAAAACAGCGGATAAGTTTGGTAAATGACTGAACTTATCCGCTGTTTTAGAATGATGATGGTGTGAATGAATCTTGAAAGACTCTCCGATTCAGTTAACCCCAATGAAATGATTTAAGACTGCAATTTCTTCTGTCGTTGGTTCGCTTTCCATCGACTTGATGTTGTGTAGACGCTCAACTGTGATGTGAAGATTTAAGGCCAACTCAGTATCTGTAAGATTATGCTTCTTTTGATATTGAATGATTTTTTCTGCCATACCGGTTACTTCTTGTTCCATAAATGTACCTCCACCTGATTTGACTTAAAACTAAACACAACTAACCTTGCTTTCATTATAAACGATTTTCGGGACAGCGCCAAAGAAATGGCGCGGTTGAACTGTTTTAGTTTACGTTGGCTATAAAATAGATGGGCGCTGGCACGGTGACAGCGATAAATTGTGGGCAGGTGTCCAGCAATCGAAATGTTACTGAAAGACAATTTTCGTGTAATCATTTCGATACATTATTTCTGTATCATTAACACTATCAATAATTAACATGAGGTGATAAATTTGAAACTAACACACAGTTTAATCGCGTTGGCTGCTGCAGTGACTTTAACAGGGGCAACTTTTACAACGGCTTCTGCGGCCACCCGATCAACAACGATTCAAGCATTACCCAATCAAAATGAGACTAAGGCGGCTCATGAAGCCGTCGAAAATGATGCTTCACAACCAGTAGCAACTACATCCACTTCTGATTCAACAACTACTCAACCATCTAGCTCGTCGACTGCAACCGATAACGTCGCAAGTTCTGCGACAGCTAGTAACGACCAAGCAACCACATCACGGGCAAAAGCCGTCGTGAATTTAGCTAAAAAGCTCGCTGGCATGAATATTCCCTACGTTTGGGGCGGTGAATCACTGAGCGGCATGGACTGTTCAGGCTTAACAGATTACGTTTACGCTCACGCGGCCAACATTCAACTTGGCCACTACACGGTGACACAAGAAAGTAAAGTGACCAAAAAGTCTGTAGCACAGGCCAAACCAGGTGATCTATTATTCTGGGGTCAAGCAGGGGCAACGTATCACGTCGCCATTTACATTGGCAATCACCAATTTGTGGCTGCGCCGCAACCAGGTCAAAACGTTGATATTGAGACCATTAGTAACTACTTCATGCCTAGTTTTGCGGGGACTGTAAAGTAACCTGAGTTTTCCCTCATCAGCGCTTCCCTGCATGGTATAATGAGCATAGAAAAAGCGGGAGGGGGAAGGCAGACCGCATAAAACGAGTTTGCCAAAACAATTATGAAACGATTGATTCGAGTGGTTTTACCACTAGCACTTTTAAGCCTCCTTGGCGGCTGCGGCTCTCAAACCAAGTCACACTCAGGTTCATCGTCGAAGACACCGTCAAGCAAGGTAGCCAAGCATTCTTCAAATCAGGCAAGTACTTCTAAACAACAGGCCGGGTCGGCTTCGACATCTGACTCCAGTAATAGCAATTCAGCTTCTAGCTCCTCGACAACCACAGGCAATTCAAGTTCAAAGACTTCGAACGCTACTAGTGGTTCTGCAGCAACGAGTACGACCAAGAGTCAGCAGCGTGGTGCTTCTGCTCAAAAAGCCAGCCCTGCAGTCTCACAGCAAACGATTGCCAGTCGAATCTCACGGTTACTTAGTAATCAGTATGCACCACAAGATTTAGCGATGCAGTTTAGTCAGTCTACAAATGGCACGTATACGGTTCAAGTTCAAGAGAATCACCAGTCACCAAACATGAAAGCTAAGGGTGCTGATCCGAATACCAGTCCCACTATTGCATGGTTTAAGACCAATACTTCCGGTCAGCTATTAAAGTCCACGGATGGTGGCGCAAGTTATCAAGTTGTTGGCAATGCTTATTAAAATCGTTTTTAAAAGGGCAATCGTAATTTTACGTTATTTCAGTAAAATTACGATTGCCCTTTTGTTATTTGAAATTCAATTACCATTTATTTTGACGACGTTTAACAACTGCTCTAAAGCTAAAGAGTGATTCAATAAAGGCAAAGAAGGCAATAAAGGCGATGATGGCCCATAGCCAACTGCCGTTTTGAACCAGTACGAAGTAGGCGATACCTAGTGAGCTAATGATTGTTATTAGCAATGATAACCAAAGCTGATTGACACCATAAAATGCATGGCCCACTGTCAGCACAATGGCACCTGTAAAGACTGTTTCAGCGCTGACGGCTGAACCCGCTTCATAAAATAGTGCGCCCACTTCAAGCAAGAAGCCTAGAACCATCACGATAATGCCAAATGCCGTTGTAAATTTAATCGGTCTTTGAGCCATAACAATCACCTTCTTGACCGTATTATAATTCTTTTAGGTCAAAAAGAAAGTAAAGTCACTGGAGATGCAAGCCAAATAGTGCGAACTGCAGGATAACCAAAACACCAATTAAGGTGGCCCAATCCCACCAACGGATATGAATCCGCTTGAAGTAGGAGCGTGGGGCATCCTCCACAAAGCCGTGCGACGTCATCGCTTCAGCGAGATTTTCTGACCAGTTTAACGATGCTAGAACGGCTTTAAAATAAAGTTTGGGTGACCAAACGTGCAGCGTCTGGCCACGCATGTTTCCAGCTGCCCGAATAATATTGACCTCACTAACGATTTTCGGTAACAGGTTGAAAGCACCTAAGAATCCGTAGGCGAACTTACTGGGAACGTGGGCGTTTTGTTCCAGTGACATGACCAAGTCCGAAATGGAAGTGGTCATGGTCACGGCTGAACCAATAAAAACGTAGGCGTATATCCGAGTGAACAACACGATTGCAAAGTGCGTGCCAGCATTTGATTGCAGCAAAATTGCCATTGCCAAGGCGACTGCTGGGATCAACGGAATAACTAAAAGCAGTAAAAAGCGGCTCAGTTTTGGTCGACTGGTTAAAATAATCACTAACCCAATGACTGCTAAACCGAGGTTGACCATCCATGACCTGGTGAAAGAAATTTCTAGCGCAATCAAAACACCGAGTAAAAGTTTAAGACTTGGATTCACGCTAATCCCTCCACATACTCTAATTTTTTGTTGGCCAGAGTTAAATGATAATCGATCAACTGATTCAACCCGAACAACTGATGACTAATAATGATCAACGTTAACTGACAATCAGTGGCAACTTGTTTCATCACCGCCATGATTTGTTGCATCGAAGCTAGGTCAAGACCGGTAAAAGGCTCATCAAACAACAGGACTGGTGTCGCCATCATGAGCATTTCTAAGATCTGGAGTTTCTTTTTTTGACCACCGCTTAGCGTATAGACAACGTGATCTTGCAGCTGGTCAAGATGTAAGCTGGTAAGAAGGCGGCTCAATCGGGATTTGAAGTATTCATGCTGCTGGCTGTTTTTTAGTGAGAGCGCGATTTCTTCTTCAACCGTCACGTTTAAAAATTGCTGGTCAGCGTCTTGAAACACCATCGCGACTTGCCGATAAAGCTGTCGTGGCCGAATTTTAGCGACCTCTTTATGATTGAAGGTCAGTGATCCTCCATAATCATGTAATTTAGACATCGCCGAGAGCAACGTGGATTTACCGGAACCGTTTGGGCCAGTTAAAAGCGTGATATGATGTTGGAAAAAGCCGAGCTCCGGCTGGTTGATCAAGGTTCGTTCACCGGCCTGGAGGCTTAAGTCTCGACCGGTATATAAAGTCTTTTCAGCAGTTGTTGGTAATTCAAAATGGATGGTATTATTTTGTTCACGACTAAAATGCTGCAGGCGATTTTGAGCAGTTTCATGGTTGAGCTGCTCTAGATGCTCACCAGTAGCATCCAACACAAACAATTCATCAACAAACTGACCGTAGTCTTCCAAATCATGATCTGAAATGATAATGGTCTTTCCCTGTTTTCTTTGCAGCTGAGATAATTTTGCCAGCAACAGTTGCCGGGCTTCCGGGTCAACGCTGGCAAACGGTTCGTCCAAGAGAATCGTATCAGTTTGCATAGCAATAATGACGGCTAACGCAACCTTTTGCTTTTCGCCACCCGATAAACTGTTTAGATTACGATGACGTAAGGGCTCGATTTCCACATACCTCAACGCCTGAGTCACTCGTGACATCATTTCAGAGGGGGCCACGTGCTGATTTTCGAGTGCAAAAATCACTTCTCGTTCCACCGTATCCATCGCAAATTGCTGGTTTGGGTTTTGAAACATCATTGCCACCAGTCGGCCACGATTCGTTTCAGGAATGTCTGGGACGGGGTTCCCGTCAAGAGTGATTTGACCAGCTATGACCCGACCGCCAAATTGTGGATACAGGCCACTGATAATTTTCATCAGTGTCGATTTACCCGAACCGGAAGCGCCAGTCAGTAAAGAAAAATGGTGACTGGGGAAACTGGCCGAAATGTCGTTGAGTGTCAGTGGAGTTTCACCGCTTTCAGTCGGGTATGAAAATGAAAGGTGATCAACTTTGATGGTTGGCATTATTCCGACCTCAATTCTAGCGAGTTTCTGTCCGCATCAGGTGCGTCCGATCCAACAGGTTGATGATTGCCTTGGAAAGTAGTCCGGCAAAAAGCCAAGTTGAAATCAACCGGATGATAAACAGGATGATCAAAAGGCTAACGTGGTATTTAATATACCCGTTTTGCGCCATATCCCAGCCAAAGGTAATAATTGTAGTTAGTAAGACACTGAGGTTCAGGCTGAACCAGTCATACCGTTTGTAGCCGGTAAAGGTGAACCCCAATTCTGAAGCCACCCCTTGAATCACACCTGAGATCATGGTACTTGCTCCCCATTGATTACCAAGAAACATTTCCACGACGGCACCTAAAAATTCACCAAGAAACGCTGCACCGACTTTCTTAAACAGGTAACCAGATAACGGGCCAGCCATCACCCAAATACCCATGATGATATCGTTAGCAGCCGGTCCCAGACCAAACGGGGTTAAAGCAACGGTCAAAACGTTATAGATCGGTCCAACCACCCAGTAAATGACACCAAAGAAAATGGCAATCAAAGTTAACAGAATAATTTCACGCAGATGCCAAGCATTAGAAGTTTTCATTGCAAGGATCCTCCTTAAAGTATTGGTGACCAAACGTTTGGCACAAAAAACGAGCCGGAGATAAACGTTACTCTCTGACTCGTCCTTTTGGCATTTTTTATTATTTGACACAGTTCGTTCATTATTCTCCCTTCGCTGGTACTGACCAGATCAGGTTCAATGGGTGTATCTCAGCCAAAAGGCACCCCAGATAACGTTTAGTTCAGGTATTAGAATACACGGTATAGTTCATTTATGCAAGTAAATTGTCGCGTCACTTTGCCTCTTAAAGCTTGAGCTGACGGCGTTAAGTCCTAATTCATAATTTAACGCCAGCATGATTATCCCTCATTGGTTCGGCCAAGCTTTTTTAAGTTTGGAATGGTCAGCATGGTGCAAAAGCTAATGACATACAAAGCGGACAGGAAGCCCATGACGACGATCAAACTGTAGTGGTCCATCAAAAAACCAATGGCCACACTGGAGAAGCCACCGATTGCCCGGCCAATATTCACGATCACGTTATTAGCAGTTGAGCGGATCTCGGTTGGGTAGAGGCGTGAAATGACGGCGCCGTAACCGCCGAACATTCCGTTTGAAAAGAAGCCAAGAACTGCGCCAGCAATGAGTAAGGTAACTTCGTTGACGGCCAGAGTGATGCTGAAGACGGCCAGTGCTGAGGCAATCAAGAAGATACCGAAAGCCCGACGTGGGCCAAAATAATCGAGGATGTTGCCAAAGGTCAGCATGCCGATACTCATTCCGACGATGGTCGCAATCATCCAAATTGAAGAACCAGAAACGCTAAGACCAAGCTTTTGCTGCATGATGGATGGCAGCCAGTTCATCAGGCCAAAGTAGCCAGCAATTTGGACCACGACCATCAAGCTCAGTGCAAGCGTTTGGTAAGCTAATTTAGGCGTCTTGAATAATGCACTGATTCGAACGCGTTTCTTGGGGTCAGTTTCAGCCCTTTTGGCGGCGATGAATTCATCGCTTTCATGTAGGTGCCGACGGATGAAGTAAGTTAGGATGACAGGGATGACACCGAATAAGAAGAGGGCTCGCCAGCCCAGTGCGGGAATGATAAAGGCTGCTGCGATTGCTGCCAAGATGGCACCAATTTGGCCACCAATTGCAGCCACCGAAGTCATCTTGCCGATTTTGTGGTGGTTGAAGTTCTCAGCAATCAGTGTAATGCCGACACCGTATTCACCACCAGCACCAACGCCAGCAATAAATCGGCAGGCGTAGATCAAAGTAATGCTGTTGGCGAAATACATTGCAGCAGTTGCAAATGCAAAGATGAAAACAGTGTACGAAAACGTGCGAACGCGACCAAAACGATCAGCAATGAGGCCAAATAAAATACCACCCGCTAACATTCCCAGGTTTGTGATCGATGAGATCAATCCTGCCTGAGCGCCGTTGATGTGTAAATCAGCGATGATCGAAGAAAGCGCAAAGGAGAGGAATAAAACGTCCATGTTCTCGAGTGCGAATCCGGCAGAAGTTGATGCAATCGTCCACTTCTGGTTCTTAGTTAGCGCGTGGTGCTGTGCTGTGGTTTCCATATTAAGTTGCCTCCAAAATAAGTGCTCACAGGCACTTGTTATTTTTGCGGTTGGTGATTAACCGTTGGTGGTATTGTGACATATAATCGCCCCAAGGGCAACCCATAATACCAATGAAAGTGGATAAGTAGGCTATTTTCAACGAAGAGGCCGTTTAGAAACTACGCTTGACGGCGGCTAACGACATGCGGTACACTCATTTCAAGATATCTTTAACTTAGCCCAGAGAGACTAACAAGTTTACGGAAAAAGGCCACTTTGTGAGACCAGTGAACCGTTTAGCCTACAGTGCTAAACGGTTTTTCTTTGTAGAAAGGTGATTTTCATGCGACCAATTATTATTGCGTTAGATTTTAGGGATCGACAGCAGGTCTTTACATTTCTTGACCAGTTTGAACACCAAGAACGACTGTTTGTGAAAGTTGGGATGGAACTGTTTTATTTTGAGGGACCTAAGATCCTGTCTGAGCTCCGAAAGCGCGGCATTCAGATCTTTTTGGATTTGAAATTATACGATATTCCCAACACTGTGGAACAGGCCATGTATCAGTTAGGACAACAAGAGGTCTCAATGGTGACGGTTCATGCGGCTGGCGGAGCTGAAATGATTCGCCGGGCTAAGAAGGGCCTATTACGTGGCAGTGAAAAGGCCGGCGTTCAACCCGCTAAATTGCTGGCAATTACCCAGCTAACATCGACTAGTGAAGAGCAGATGCGCTCAGAACAGTTGGTCAATGCCAGTCTAACTGAGTCAGTCATGCACTACGCACAGTTAGCGCAAAGTAATGGGGCGGACGGGGTCATCGCCTCAGCACTTGAAGACCCAATGATCCACCGAACGACCAGCAACGATTTTTTGTGCATTAATCCCGGTATTCGGTTGGCAAGTGACAGTGCGGATGATCAAAAACGGGTCGTAACGCCGGCACAAGCTGCTCGGTTGGGCAGTGACGGGCTGGTTGTTGGCCGGTCGATCACGCAAGCTGAAGATCCAATTGCTGCTTATAAGACGGTTGCTAAAGAATGGAGAACTGAAAATGACTGAAATTGCACAACAAATTGCCAGTGACTTACTTGAAATCAACGCCGTGACGCTTTCGCCCAATCAACCGTTCACGTGGGCAAGCGGTATCCAATCACCAATTTATACTGATAACCGCCGCACCATCGCTTTTCCAGAAGTTCGCACCCACATTGCCGACGGCTTAGCTCGTTATATTCATGAACATTTTCCTGAAGCAACGGTGATTGCGGGCGTCGCTACGGCTGGGATTCCCCACGCTGCAATCGTTGCTGATAAGTTGAATCTTCCGATGAGCTATGTGCGTTCTAAACCGAAGTCCCACGGCACTGGTCAACAAATTGAAGGTCAGATTTTAGCCACGGATAAGGTGGTCATGATCGACGATTTAATTTCCACGGGCGGTAGTGTACTAGATGCAACTAAAGCGGTGTTGGCAGTGGGTGCAACTGTTCTGGGGGTGACGGGCATCTTTTCGTATGAGCTGCCTGATAGTGCAAAAAACTTTGCCACGGCGAAGCTTTCTTTGCACACCTTGACAAATTATAGTACGCTCATCGAACTGGCCAACCAAAAAAATGATATTACTGTCTCGGAGCTGAAATCGTTGCAGCAGTGGCGGCAAGATCCGTGGCACTGGGCGCCAGCAAAGTAAACAGTGGGGATGATTGCATGCCGATTAAATTGATTGCGACGGATATGGACGGCACTTTTTTAAACGACCAAAGTGATTACGATCACCAGCGATTTCAGAAATTGTTGGTTAAAATGCAGTTGGCGGGCATTCGTTTTGTCGTGGCCAGCGGGAATCAGTATCCGCATCTGCCTCAATATTTCAGTGATCTTACTGGCGATATTACTTATCTGGCTGAAGATGGCGCGCACATTGTATCAAACGGGGAAACCATCAGTGAAGATGTCATTTCGCAAGATGTTCTACAGGCTTTTCTTCAGTGGACTCGCAGTCAGCCCTCATTTAAAAATGCCTGGATTTTGCTGTCTGGACGACAGGCAGCTTGGACTGAAATTCCTGCCAGTGCCAAGCGCTTTAAGCAATCGAGTTATTTTTACGGTAACCTAACGAGTGTCATGGATCTTACAGAAGTTAACGACGCCGTTTATAAGGTTGACATCACCTGGCCATCATTTGACGTGACAGCCCAAGAAAAGCTGGTTAATCAAGCTTTTCAAGGACAGTTACGGGCAACTTCAAGCGGCTTAGGTGGGATTGACGTTATTTTGCCCCAGGTCAATAAGGCCTATGGTTTGTCAAAGTTACAGACCCGCTGGCAGGTCAGTCGTGACAATACTTTAGCTTTTGGTGACAGCGGCAACGATCTAGAAATGCTTCAAATGGCAAAGTACGGTTACGTGATGAAGAACGCACCAGAATCAGTCCGACAGCAGGTCAAGTTGGTCACGCCATTGACTAATAATGAAGGCGGCGTATTAGCAGTTATCGAAGAATTTCTCAAAAAGCGTTAGAGTGCGGTATACTGTTATTATTGTGAAGAAAATATCAATGAGGTGAACAACATGATCAAGTTAGTAGCACTGGACCTAGACAATACGCTTTTGACCAACGATAAAAAGATTAGTAAAGTCAACGAGAACGCGCTTAAGGCAATTTACGCTAAGGGCGTTAAGGTTGTTCTTTGTACTGGGCGGCCAATCAATGCCATTTGGCACTATATCGAACAGCTTGGGTTAACCGGACCGGATGATTATACGATCACCTTTAACGGTGCGTTAGTGATCAATAATGCTGATCGCAGTGTAATCGCTAAACAGGGTCTCAGCAAACAGGATATTACACCACTTTACGAATTTTGTAAGGCTAATGGATTTCCGTTAGACGTGCTGAATTTTGATCAAGTCTATCCCATCTCTGACTTAGCAGAATCAACCTATACTTTAGGTGGTGACATTAAGTTTGAACCGGTAAACTTTAGCGAGCTGCCTGAACAGATGTATGCCAAAGTTGTGGCGGCTCAAGAGCCAGCAATTTTGGACCGTTTAGTGGCATCGTTACCTGCTGATTTGAAGCAGCGTTACCACATTGCACGCTCCCAACCACACATTTTAGAATTTCTGAGTACGACCACTGATAAATCAGTTGGGTTGCACGCGCTATTGAACCATTTTGAATGGGATGAGAGCAATCTGATGGCGTTTGGCGATGCTGAAAACGACGCTGGGATGCTGAAAGCCGCTAAAATTGGTGTGGCAATGGCGAATGCCCAGCCAGAAATTACTGCTATGACCAGTTATCATACAGGCACCAATGAAGAAGATGGTGTGGCGCAGTTCGTTTCGGATTACTTTAAGTAAACCTAGCAACCTGTTTGGATTTTGCAGGTTGATGGTCAAAATAGAGTAGTTGAGTGATGAGAAAACCTAGTGTTCAAAAAGCCATGCGACTTTGGAATTTTTCAAAGTCGCATGGCTTTTTAGTACCAGATCAATTTTTCTTGACCAGCCGAGACACAAGCTATAATTGTTGATGTTACCTACTTGACCGCGACAATTTTGCCAGTTACCGCGTGGTTCTTGAGCTGTCTTAGCCCAGCGGCAATCTCAATGAACGGAATCGTGCGTGTAATCAGCGGATCAACTCTACCTGCCGCAATTAGCGCTAATAGTTCACTGGTCATTTTACCGAGATCTCGCACCTGTTGAAGGTCACCACTGCGGTGGGCGCCGCCTAAATTGACACATGCCACGCTTTGACCCATCGCAGCATCGAAATGCTTAGGCGGCTGTAAAATGCAAATTAACTGACCGTTAAATGCTAGCCGGTCTAGGTCAGCATCGGTGTTACCCACAGTGTTGATGATCAGATCGACACCGTGTTGATGCGTCAAGTCCTTGATCCGGGCACTGACGTCTTCTCTTTGATAGTCAATCATGCTATCGGGATGGCAATACTGGGCGACAAAATCTCGCTTGGCGGATGAAACCGTGGTATAAACGGTTTTACCTTGCATTTTGGCGAGTTGAATCGCCATGCTGCCGACGCCACCTGCACCACCGTGAACCAGTACGGACGAGACATTAGTGAGGTTGGCTTTTCGGGTTAGTGCCTGATAAGCAGTGAGACCGGCACAAAGACTGGCGGCCGCTTTCTCAAAACTGACGGTCTCAGGAATCTGAGCTACACCAGCAGCCTGGCGGGTGACGAAATCAGCGAAGCAGCCATTTTGCTGTAAATCACCATGGCTGCAAACGCGGTCACCCACTGCAAACTGAGTAACGTCAGCACCAACCGCGGCAACAACACCAGCGACGTCAAGGCCAAGAATATGGGGATACTGCCAGTTTGGGTGGCCATTTTCAACCACTTTATAATCGACTGGATTAAGCCCAACAGCCTTGACTTCAATTTGAACTTCGTTAGGCTTTGGGGCGGGTTTCGGCACGTTTTCACGAATGAGATCGCTAATGTGGGTGCTTGTAGGGTTCGAAACAATGAGCGCTTTCATGTTTAAGTCCTTTCTAAATATTGATTTAAAGCTATTTTAGCACATTAATTTTGAGCTGTTCTTGATTTTCAAGTTGACGTGCAGTGGAGAAAATAACTCTGGTGTAAATGTTGCAAGAATGTGTAAAAAGGCTCGTTTTGAATGGGCGAATGTTATACTTTTGCTACCAAAATGAATGGGGGCTTTTACAGTGGTAATTGAGAACAACGACTTGATTATTGATGATCCAGAACGTGGGTATGAGATCAACCGGCATTTTCTGGATTTTCACATTGCCGGATTTGGGTATGCAGACGGCTTAGATGTTATCGACAATTTAACTTTGGGTCAGCCAGTGCAGTTAGTCTTGGAACCGGATAACCCGTATGATCCACAAGCAATCGCGATTTATTTCAAGGACGTTAAACTGGGATATGTGCCGAGGTATCAAAATGATCTATTGAGTAAACTGCTATTTTACGGGTACGGAGAACTATTGGAAGCCAGAATTCAAATGGCTGATTTACAGGCTGAACCGAAACAGCAATTTCGGGTCGCCGTAAGAATTAAAGACGGTCGTGGACAGAATTAGTAGCGCATCGGTTTTTCAAGCAACATAAAAAGGCTAGGGAAACCTAGCCTTTTTACTGTAGTTGAGAAATAATTAAATTTAAATTCTAGTTCTTTGCAAATAAACCTGTCAGGTATTTCATAAAGGTTGCCAGATAACGGTCAGCATCAACGTTGATACCCACGTTCACGTTGGTTGCGGGTTCGTCCAGACGTGCTTGATCACCAATTGTTCGGCCGTAAGTTTCTTTATCAGTAGAAACAAACATGTTCAAGCCTAATGTCGTAATGAAGCTTGGATCAAGCGCAACACCAACTGCTAATGGATCGTGCAGTGCGCAACCCGGTACTTGCGGGTTAGTTTCCTTGTAGGCGTCGATATAATAGTCCACGATGTCCGCGAAGGCTGTTCCTGCCTTGGTGTTCAAGTCACGCCACTGAGAAGTTTCCTTGCGTGTCAACAAGGTCCGCAAAGTCACGTCCAAGCCCACCATGGTAAGGTGCAGAGGGCTGGTGAAGACGGCGTTTGCAGCTTCAGCATCTTGGTTGATGTTAGCTTCAGCGTAAGCGTTAACGTTACCTTCAACGGTTAGGGCACCGCCCATCAAGGTTACGTTGCCAATTTCGTGAGCAATTTCCGGCGCCTTGTCCAAAGCCTTGGCTAAGTTAGTCAGCGGACCAGTTGGCACAAGGGTCAGGTTCTGACCGTATTTTTTAACTGAATCAATTAAGAAATCGACACCAGAAGTGGTTTCTAGAGCCCGTTTTGGTTCTGGTAGCTGAACTTGACCAATTCCGTTTTCACCGTGAATTCGTGCACTCACCTGCATCCGGTCGAAGTGGTCACTTGTAAGGGAGTGACTCTCACCCAGATAAACCGGTACATCAGTCGCACCAAGCAGTTCCAAAATCTTCAAAGCGTTAATGCCGCCATCCTTCACGTACACGTTACCATAAGAACCGATGATACCAATTAAATCGACATCGGGGGCTGCCAACGCATAGGCGATTGCCATTGAATCGTCAATTCCTGTATCCAGATCCAAGATCATTTTCTTTGTAGCCATCAAAATACCTCCATCGGGTAATTTATACCAGCTTACCCATTGATAATGTTTGAAAGCGCTGCACTATACAGGTTTAATGATAAGTGAATCAGCCTTAAAATACAAGGTAAGTACTATGCAATTTCAGCGGATAATTTAGCAACAGGACTTGGATTATTATGCTCTACCGCAACAAATTGGGGTGTGAGGTATGAAGTAAGTTAACTCGTTTTAAATGGTACCCTACCAAACCTTGCACCATCAAAACAATGTAAGTTAAAATGAGTTATCTAATGGCTTATTTGGAGGAAGAAATGACTGAAAACTTATCGGAAAAAGAAAAGCAAAAAAGGCGGCGTGAAAATTTATTAGATGACGCGACTAAGGAACTGAACGAATGGACGGGTGAGAATACGGCGGTGGAGATTCACCTTTTTCGGATGTTCTCAGAGGTTTTCAAACGTCACGATAAGGATGAAGGCGATGCACTTTTCATTGTCGGCACCAAAACGACCACGCCCAGTCTTGCGGAAGTTTCATCAGCTCCGGTTAAACCATGGTTGTTTTCACGGGTACTGGCGCTACTGGGAATCAGCTTTGGTTTACTCACGTTACTTTTTCTGGTATTCCATAGTGATAAAGCCGTTCCTGGAATGGTCTTCATTGGCTCACTGGCAGTCCCATTTTCACTCGCAATTATGTTTTTTGAAATCAACGTTTACAAGAATATTTCTGTTTTTCAGGCTACCGAAGTTTTCTTGATTGGTGGCATTGCCTCACTGATAGCCACAATGGTGCTCTATCAAATTATTCCATCGGGAAACGGCGTCGATCTAGGTTCGGCGTTAACAATTGGATTCATTGAAGAAACTGGGAAGTTATTGATAATTGGGTATTTTATTAATAGTTTCAGGTTGAATTACATTTTCAATGGTATGCTAGTAGGGGCCTGTGTCGGAGCTGGCTTTGCCGTCTTTGAAACCTCGGGCTACACGGGTGAATTTGGCCTGATCACCCTGTTTGTTCGAAGCTGGCAAGCCATTGGCACGCATACGATCTGGTCGGCTATCATTGGAGCGGCCATCATCCTCGCCAAGGAAAGGCGACAGCCAGTCGAAGGCAAAACGATGGTGAAACCGAAATTTTTGCGTTTCTACGTGTTAGCCGTTTTGTTGCACGCGGCGTGGGATTGGCAAACACCAGTTGACTTCTTAAATGCGTTTGATATTCAAAAATGGCTGATCATCATTATTGGCTGGATCGCAATTTTTGTCTTAATCGATGCTGGACTGCGTGAAGTACGGACGCTACAAGGCCAGCACATTATTAACTAAAGAGTTTAGAGAGGTGTCAAAGTTGGATAAACAGTATGATTTAACAATCGTTGGTGGTGGGCCCGCTGGCATTTTTGCCGGTTTCTATGCTGGTTTACGTGAAGCGTCAGCTCAACTGATTGAGAGTTTGCCGGTGATGGGCGGCCAAGTGAGCGCTTTATATCCGGAAAAACATATCTTAGATGTGGCTGGTATTCCGGATATTCAAGCACAACATTTAATTGACCAGCAATTAGCTCAGTTTCAACAGTTTCCGATTGACGTGAAGACTGAACAAACGGTGACGGACATTAAGCAAGTGGCCGATGGCTTTGAAATCACGACCCCAACCGAAACGACGCGCAGTAAGACGGTCTTGATTGCGGTTGGTAACGGTTCCTTTTCGCCCCGACCATTAGTCATTGATAACGTGAAGGAATTTGAAGGTAAGAATTTATTTTACGCCATTACTGATTTAAAGCACTTTACTAACCACCGTGTTTTGATCGCGGGTGGTGGGGACTCTGCTTTGGATGAGGCCTTGATGCTAGAACCAGTGGCCAAGGAAGTCCATTTAGTCCACCGTCGTAATGAATTTCGAGCTCTAGAACATACCGTCGCTCAGGTCAAAGATTCCACCGTTGATGTCCACACACCCTACATGATCAAAGCAATTGAGCAGGGTGATTCAGGCCTGCAGGTCACGATTAAGAAGATGCGTACGGAAGATGACACCCAAAAGATTGAAGTTGATGATGTGATCGTTAGTTATGGTTTTACCTCAGATCACAAGACGGTTGACGGCTGGAATATTGATCTGGATACTGATCACCGGTTGTTTAAGGTCGATACTCAGATGCAAACCAGCGTTCCAGGTATTTATGCGATTGGCGATAGTGTCACTTACCCAGGGAAGCAAGCGTTGATTGCCACTGCATTTGGTGAAGCACCAATTGCAGTGAACGCCATCATGGCCAAGTTATATCCGGATCGAAGGGGTCCAATCCATTCGAGTTCGATTAAAAGGTAGCGTTTTGAGCCAGATAGCCCGCTTGACCAGAACATCTGTGATCGTTGAAAAATAGATCCTTGCCCGATCTATTTCAACTTTCAAATTTGGTTTGGTCTTTAGGGACTGATTAAATACAAAGGCAGGGCATCGCCATGATTAGCGATGCCCTGCCTTTTGTATCTAGTTCTAAGTGAGTTACTAGTGGTGATCTAAACTTTAAATTCGTCAGCAACATGCCCTGATCCACGACTTACTTACCCGCACTATTATCATCTGGATTAGTAATCTTGATTCGGTTGGTGTCAGTCGATTTATGATTGACTTCCGGTGCATCGGTCTTGTATTCAGGAACGGTTGATTTACCCTTTTCATCAAAGAGGCTGGTGGACTTCGCTTTCAGTTTATTCTCAATCTTAATTTCCTTTTCCAGTCCATCGGCATAGTTATATTTAGCAGGATCAACTGGTTTCAACCCCTTAGGGTGATAGAAGCGCAAGAGGTTTTTTTGGTTGAGAGAATCTGACAGTGATAGTTCTTTTTTGACCCTAGCTTGCATCTTATTGATCTTAGCCTGTAACTTCTTGTCAGGGTGTAGTTCTTGGCCCGTCTTATTGTCGTAAACGACGCCAGACAGACAAGTATATTTATCACTGACCCAGTCCTCGTTTCTGAAGGCCACTACGGTATCGTGTTCCTTAGAAAACAGGTCAGTTCCAAACTGAATGTAACCCTTAGTATTGATTCCCAATAGGTGCAATAGGGTTGGCAGCACGTCAATTTCACCACCGTACGTGTGGTCAATGAAGCCGTCCTTAGTCCCTGGCATATTGAACATTAGCGGGACTCGTTGCAATTGGGCATTATCAAAATCGTTCCAGTCGTCGGCGTTTTTACCCAGCAACTTGGCCAAACTAGGATTTTCGGAGTTGGAGAGGCCATAGTGGTCACCATACAAAACGATGATACTCTTCTTGTCGAGCCCAGTTTTATGCAAATATTGATAGAATTCCTTGATCGATTGATCAAGATAATGCGCTGTAACAAAGTAATTATTGACCGTTTTATCGCCTGTATCTGGGGCTTTAAAACCGTCGTTTCGGTCTTCACTATCCAGCGAGAATGGGAAGTGATTCGTCACGGTCAGGTATTTGACGTAAAACGGCTGTTGTAAACGTTGCAGATACTTGATCGAGTCACGGAACAAAAGCTTATCCTTTAAGCCAAAGCCAAGCGATTTATCACCCGAAGTATCGTAGTAACTAGCGTCAAAGAAGTATTGGTACCCAAGGTTCTTATACGTGTTATTACGGTTCCAGAAGCTCGCAACGTTACCGTGAAATACAGCTGAGGTGTAACCAGCTTTTTGCTTAAGAATTGACGGTGCTCCTTGGAAGGTATTATCGCTGCCCAGTTGAGCAAACAATGAGCCCTGCGGTAAGCCGTACGTACTGGTTTCCAGCATGTTTTCCGCGTCACTGGTTTTTCCTTGACCAACCTGATGGAAAAAGTTGTTAAAGGCAATCGTCGACTGGCTGTGATAGAGCTTATCCAAGAATGGCGTCACTTCGCGGCCGTCCACTTTTTTATCGATCAAAAATTGTTGAAAACTTTCCAAATGTAACACGATGACGTTTTTGCCTTTGGCAACACCATAGTATTTAGGATTTGGCTTGGCATAGTGCTGATGGACAAACTTTAAGATGCCCGTCAGTTGCGACTTTTTGGCAGTGGCTCTGATGTCACTGTTATGCTGTGTCTTAGCCGCATCATAAACGGTGAAGGAATCAATGCCTAAGTATTTGACAATGTATGAACGGTCGAACGTCTTAGTCAGCAACTGTGGTCGATTCATTTCACTGACGGCCATGGTAAAACCGAATGCCAAAAAACCAATTGAAGTGACAGCAAATCCGGCTCGCCAGTTCAATTGTCGCTTGTCGGTTTTAATGCGACCCGTCAGTAGTAACGCGATGATGATCACCAGATCGAGCCAGAAAAAAATATCGTGGAAACTTGTTAAGGCTACGGAACTGCCACTCAGACCCTGATTAACTTTGTTATAACCAAGCATGGTGGCAACGGTCATAAAATCAGTAAATTCACGGTAATAAATCACGTTAAGGTATAGGAGTAACGTGTTCAAAATATCCAGGACAATAATTGACGTATAAAAAAGCCGCGTGCGCTTAATGTATAGGGCTAAACTGTAGAAAATAATCGCAGTTGGAAGTGGGTTCAATAGGTAAAGAATGACCTGTAACGGGTCATTCAATTGAATATTGAAGTCCGCAAAGTAGGCAAGAATTGTTTTAAGCCAAAAGCAAACCAGCAACAAGGTCGCAAATCCCAGTCGCGTGTTTGTCTTACGCCATAAACGTTTCAAAAGCTGCAAAATAATGACTCCCTTTAAGTCGATGTATTGATGGTAACTAGTTTAGCAGACTTTTACCCTTTGTGCCGGTTCGTCACGGAATTTTATTAAAAAGTTAGAACTGTGTTGATTGGTGTAAACGGTTACAAACTACGTCTGTAATTAGAATGGGTTGATGATATACTTGAACTAATTAAAGAAATGGGGTGCCATTCAATGAAAAAACTGAATCTTTACGTCGTTCGACACGGCCAGACGTACTTTAATATCTATAATAAGTTACAGGGCTGGAGTAATTCTCCTTTGACACAAAAAGGACTTGATGGCGCGGTAGCAACCGGTCAGCGGCTAGCGGACGTGCATTTTGAACGTGCATATTGCAGCGACACGACTCGCGCCATGGATACAGCCAAACTAATTTTGGCCGAAAATAAACAGCATTCGCCCAAGGAAGCCATTACCGTCATGAATTTCCGCGAAGAGTTCTACGGCTATTTTGAAGGCAATGATATGGGGCAGGCTTGGTATCTGGCTGGGGCTCCCCATGGGTTACCAACCTTTAAGGATATCGTCAATAAATATTCAATTGGCAAAGCTAAGGATTATCTTAAAGAAGCTGATCCTTTCCACCAAGCAGAAAATAACGAAGAATATTGGCAGCGAGTGGATCAGGGGTTTCAAATTATTTTGCAGGATTCGGCTTTGCAAGATGGTGATAATGTCCTGCTGATCAGCCATGGCAATACCTTGTTAAGTTTGATGGAACGCTACGGTGGGGGTCAGTATGATTTGACTGTGCGGCCAAAGAACGGCAGTCTGACTCGGTTAACGCTGAGTGAGGATGGCGGCATTGATGTCGTGAGTTACAATCAATAAAATAACGTAAGAGACAAAATAAACGAGGTGACTGGTTCCCTAAGCGGAAGCAGTTACCTCGTTTTTTCCAACTATTATTGGTTTAAAATCCAACAACTAAATCACATATATTTCGAATTTAATGTGCGATTCATTCGCCGTAAGTTTCATCGTTTGATTGACTTAAATCGCCATCATCCGTAAAATCAACGCCCTGTTTGGCATAGTAGTCCATGACGTCATCTCGTAAAGATTCGAACTTTGGCGGCAGTCCCAGACTGTTGCCCAGAGTGAGGATCGGTTCATCCAGACTGAAGCCTGGAGTCGGCGTTGCAAGCTCGATACGGTTGTCGCCGGGTTCTCTGATATAGAGACTCTTAAACCAACCGCGGTCCCGATACATTTCAATGTCCCAACCCTGGTCTTCAGCAAGGTGATAATAGTGGAAGAGTTGTTCCTCGTCAGCGACCCGCAACGCAACGTGGTCAATTGACCCCCGACCAAAACGGGTCTTTTGTTCAAAATCGGTAGTTGGCACCAGTTTAATTTGCTGAGCACCTTCCAGTTCAACTACGTTATTAGTGACTTCTAGATTCAATAGCTTTTCGAAGAATTGCTGACTAGCAGAGACATCTGGCACGTGCAGTTCCGTGCCCAGTAGACGGGTGATTTGATATTTGGCATCAATGCCATTGTTTGGCACCACCCGCCACTCGGTTAGCTGATTATCAGTTTCAACCATGTTAATGGGAATTTGTTCTGGGTCTTCAAATGATAAGCCATTGTCATTCATGGTGGCAATGATACCGTTGTCAGCTAAACGGTCGCGCCAGAATTCTTTGCTGCCAGTTGGAATGGCTAGGCTAAAACCATTGATAAAATGATTCCCGTCAGTTCGATGTCCTAGTAAGGGGAGCACAAAGAAAGTGATGACTGATCCTGGAGTTCCTAAATAGTCCCCGTAGAAAAGGTGTCGAATATGGATATTTTCCTGGTTAACAGTGTTTTTAACCAGTCTTAAACCTAAGACGTGCGTATAAAAATGAATGTTTTGTTTTGCATTCTTAGTGAGAAGTGAAATGTGATGTGTTTGCACGGTGTTCGCCTGCTTTCGTTCTTATTACTGCCACAAGTATAGCATAGAAGCAGGTAAATACCGTTGATTTCGCCCAGTCATCTTGAGGTATAATAGCGAATAAGGATGTGAGCTTAAAAATGAAAATTAAATCAGCTAAAGGGACTAATGGTCAGGTTTATCAGGATGCAATCGCCATCCGCCAAGCGGTATTTGTAACGGAACAGGGGATCGCACCTGACCTTGAATTTGACGGTTTAGATGACCAAGTCAGACATTATGTAGGTTATGTCTCAGATCAACCAGCAGTCACAGCCCGGATTCGGCAAGACGGCTCTCAAGTACGGATCCAACGGGTTGCAACATTGGCAAAGTACCGTCATCAAGGATACGCAGCGGCATTGTTAAAACAAATTATAGCGGATGCAGCTCCGGGTTCGCTGTTTGAGTTAAATGCCCAGGAGACGGCTATTGGTTTGTATGAGCAGTTGGGTTTTAAACAGACCGGAGCGCCGTTTGAAGAAGTCGGTATTAGGCACGTGACAATGATTAAACAAAAATAAAGACCCGCTGCATTCAGCGAGTCTTTATTTTATATGTGTTAAATTTCAAATTAACTTAGTTTGTGCTCGTTGCGCTGGTACTAAAGTCCGTCACATGTGCGTAACCAACAACGTGCCACCATGGTGCTTTAACGGCTTCTTTAACGACGCCACGATTTTGAGCATCGATCATCTTGCCCTTGCCAACGTACAAACCAACGTGGCTAATGCTATAAGCCGAGTAGCCGAAGAAGACGAGGTCGCCCTTTTTGACAGTTGAAGAAGAAACGTGCTTGTAAGCATTGTATTGTGCTTGAGCAGTTCGTGGTAAAGTAACTTTAGCTGCCTTCTTATAAACGTAACCGGTAAAGCCGGAGCAATCAAATGCAGAAGGACCAGTTGCACCATAGACATATGGTTTACCCAGGTTTTTCTTTGCTAATTTATAAACCGTGTTGTACGATGCACTCGTAGTGGCTGTATGCGCTGATGCAACCTGTGAACCAGCAACCGCGAAACTGAAGAATGCGCCTGCAGCAATAATAGATTTAAGAATTAAATTTTTCATTTGATATAGAAACCCCTAACATTTCAAATATTTATGTACGAGTCTTAGTGTACTGTTTAATTATTTCATCCATGTAACAAACCAGTGTCAATGAAGTTAAACAAAGTCACTAAAATTGTAACGTGCGTAATGAAAAGCCAGTTAAAACCCGATTCATTAGACGAAAAATTTTGAAAATTATGCTGGATTAACGGGCATAAGAAGCCACGATAGCTTTAGTAACAGTCTTCACAAGCTATAACATTTTCATGACAAAATCGTTTTTATGGGTCTTATTTAGATTTGTGTAGTTTTGCTCATCTGTAAAGAATGTGAAATAATAGGGCTAGGGAAACCTGAGAGGCGGTTAAAAAATGAGCGAAAAAAATAATCGAATACCTAATTTAATTAGCTTTGATAAGCTGGTATTTCGAATCGGCGAGCTCAGCCGAATGACTGAGGTATCTTCACGTCAGTTACGATATTGGGAACAACGTGGTTATATTTCAGCTATGACTCGAAATGATCAGAATAAAGCACGCGTTTATGACTTCCATACCTTTATCGAAGTTCGCATCATTAAACGGTTGCTGGATGAAGGCTATCGATTGCCGGCGGCTGTCGAACGAATGCGAAATATTGATTCCGAGATGGTGCTAGCTAGACATTTCTTCCAGGAAGCGTTTCAGGGAGTTGAAATTATCGATGGCAAGGCAATGCTCAACTTGGGGAACTTTGATGACGAACAGACTCAAACTTTGTATGGTCTGTACGAAGACGGAAAAGTCAGGTATCAAGTTAGAAACAATGACGAGCCAACTGTGTAATTGTTGGTCACCTTGATAAGAAAGATAAAATCATTGATCCATATGAAGGGAAAGTTGGGGCAACCGACCAGCTCAATAAACCCTAGATTGAATTCCTGGCACCAAGAAAGATAAAAACATTACTCAATTTCGGAACGGTTATCTAGTTTAGGCGTGTGTCAAAACGTAGGTTCAAGCAATGTATACAAAAAGCGTCGTGGATTCCTAATTTGGGATCCACGACGCTTTTTACTGACATTTGAAAGCTTAAACGATTGTGCTCTTTAAAGAACTATTATTTTGCGTGACGTTTTAGATGCGGTCGCTTACTTGGTAAGGTCACCGTTAATTTACCAACCGATGTGACGATGATTGGTAGAATAATCTCGAAGATGAGCGTTGCGATCAGAATGATCAGTGCTGCTTGTGTCAGTGGTGCAAAGTTTGCACTGAACAGTACTAACGCAATGACGAAGATTGTGAATACTTCGTAACGAACTGGCTGTCCCAAATCTGAAACACCTGGCAGTAACCAATCAAGCATGGTAGCTTCCTTAAAGCGGTAGTTGACGGCTAACTGAATTAACCGGTTAGCCCCAACAATCAGAAGTGGCACAAAGACGATCAATGGTACTTGCCAGTTGAAGTCGGGGTCACCTGACATGAAACGACTGCAAAGTTCAGCCAGTTGGACACCACCGAGGATCGCCAAAACGTATGAAGCTAGCCAGTAGATTGGTTGCAAAACCGAACCACTAAGCAGCGCAATAATCAAGAACAGAATCACACCAACAGTCAACAGCAGCCAACCAGCATTATTTCTAACCGACTGTTCAATAGTGTCTTGAACCACCGGTTGACCCGTATAAGCAATCTTAGCGGAATGGAGTGAGGTTCCCTGGAGCTGCGTGTTCACTTCAGAGCGCAGATGTTTAAGAGTGGCGGCATTATTGTGACTGGATGCTGATGTTTTGAGGTAGACCTGTAGCTGAGTGGTCTTGTAATTTTGACTGGTGTTACTTAGCAACGACTGCTGGAACTGCATACTGGTCAGTTGCTCAGGAGTAATGTAATACACCTTGGTAGCATCGGAAGATTGCAGTGCTGACAAGTAGCTGTAGATATTGTTGTAAGACTTGATCAGTCCCTGAAGACTTTGAGTGGTCTTTTTAAGACTGTTTTGAACTGTAGATAACTGAGTTGAATAACCCGATAGCGTACTTTGTAATGCTTGACTATCATTACCGGCCGAGGTGGCTTGGTTGCCCAAAGCCCGAACGTTACTTGCAACCACACTCAATTGACTGCTAATGAGGTTGAGTAAACGTTGGTAACGGCGAACCCGGGCCGAAGCTCTTGAACTTTGTGAAACGCTGGCACGACCAGCAACTTCAGAAACTTGCGAACGGACGGTACTGGTATCAGAAGTTAAGCGATCCGCCTTAGATACCAAAGTATCCAGTTTATCAGCGGTTGAATTAAGTTTGATACCGTTCAAGTCGGTCCGGTTGCTTTTAAGTTCCGTTTCCAGTTGTGAAAGTTGATCGGTGGCCCCTTTAAGAGTCATATTCATTTGGTTAAGCTGGGAGTTGACGTAGTATTCATTCATAGGCTGACCGTTTGGTTGAGTCAGTGAAGTAACGCTGCCAACGCCTGGCATTGTCTTTAACTTCGTGGTGAGATTATCAATTTGCAGCAGTGCTTTTTCGTTATCCACCCGTTGATTACTTTGTAAATAAATCGTTACTGGCGTGGCCTTGCCTTCACCAAAGTGGGCGTTTAATACTCGCATGCCGGTCACCGCTTGATTTGTAGGGGTGACCGTTTTAGCAGCTGAAAAATTCAAATTGTCACGGTACATCACAGCAAAGGAGCCAACCACACAAAGAACGGCAATGATACCAACAAATGGTTGCCATAAACCAAACTGAGCCATCCAGTTCCAGAAGCGGTGACGGTGGACTGGAAATTCAGCAGCGGGCCAGAAGAGTCGGTCGCCAAGTAGTTGCAAGAAGATTGGTGCAATTGTATAGACACCTAAAATGACGACCAAGGTGACAATGGCAAGACCAGACATCGCACGCAAAGTCGAAAACTTGAAGGCGTAGAAGCTGGCAAATACAATAAACAAAGTACCGCCTAGTAGCAGTAGGGAATTTCTGATCGAGTGCAGACTACGCTTTGTCACCTCAGCTGGGTCTTCTTTATTACCGCTATTTTCTCTGAAAGCAGCAAACAGTTTGTAGTGACCTAACGTTCCTAAAATTAGCGTTAGTAATAAAGTTAATAATGGCAAATACTCAGAATACGGGAAAGTCGTGTGGCTTGCCAAGTTATTAACTAGTGACAAGGACACAGCGTACATCATTAGCATTGAAAGCGTTGAGATCAATGGTGCAACCAAAGACTTAAAGATGATTCCAATGATCAAAAGACTTAAAATAAAGCCAAGGATGGTTGCAAAGGTAGTGACTTGGCTGATTTTTTGATTTGCCGCGTCATTCACAAGTTCAGGGCTAGTTAAATAGCTTGAAACACCACTCGTTTTAATTTGACCACGTAGTTGATTAGCGAGTACTCGTGTATCACTTTGATTACGAGTGACGGCCATCTGAACAATCTCAGTTGACCCATCCTTTGAATAAAATTGACTTCTAGCAGTTGGATTGGTCGTCATTGTTTGAATCGACTTAATGCCATAAGTTTTTTCTCTGTTGGTCAATCGCTGGACGGTCTTGTCAATATTAGCCTGTTGACTAGCTGTTAACTTCCCGCTAGGATTGTTGAACACAGCTGTGACGTTATATGTACCGGATAATTCACGTCCCCAATTGTTTTGAATGCCCTGGGCGACCATTGGCTGACTGTTATTAGCCAGTTGTGGCTGTCCGCTAGTTTGAATCAACCCAGAAGTGCTCGGCATCATTACAATCGCAACAAAAATCGCAATGAGCCATAGCAGTAGTGAGAAGATTCGGTGGTTGTGTAACTGACGTATCCGCTCGTTCATTGAATAAAATCTCCCTTAAGTTCACCCTTCAAGGTGCTTATCTATACCTACTATATTAACATAGCTGAAAGCCGTTTGTATTTCAATCTCAAAAAATGAAAAGAATAAAATTTAATATTTAAAATAGTTATGCGGTTATTTCAGTGCCTCAAAACAAAATACTATGAATTTAACGTAAACTTACTTATAATAAGAGGCCTTGACATGAAAGGGTGGTAGACAATTGACTGATACTTATCAAAGTCCCTATGCGGATTTCAACTCAAGCAAAAGGTTTAACTTAGCTAATCAATTAGCAAAAGATTATCGACTTGATGTGAGTCAAATCCTCTTTACCTATTTGAAAGTTGCGCAGCCAATTCTTAGTAAGCAACAGGACACCAAACAGATTCCGGTCGCTGCCCAACGTAAAATCGATCAACGTTTCGAAAAAACGTTGAAGTCACTTAGTCAATCAAAGGGGTAGTTAAAAATGTGTACAAGTATTTATGAAATTGCGATTGATGGCACCCACGTACTTGGTCGGACAATGGATTGGCATACCTTAGGAGCTCAGCCAGTTTTTGTGCCCCGTAAGTACCGTTGGCGCTCGGTATTTGACAACCATGCCTATCAGAACCTGTACGGTATTATTGGAAGTGGTGGGGCTCATGATGCTGAAATTGATATTTCAGATGGCATTAACGAGTATGGGCTAAGTGTCCAAAAATTGACCTTCGCTAATGGTGCGATTTTTGACAGTGAGCCCGACCCAAACCGACACTCACTGGCGCCCTTTGAACTGCCGTTGTATCTTTTAGGACATTTCAAAACAATTGCTGAAATTGAAGCGCACATGAATGAACTTCAACTAATGAGCGGCGAGCATGCTTTTCGTCCGTACGGTTATCCAGAACTACACTTTGTTGCTTCGGATGCGACGGGTCGAATTGTTGCCATTGAAACTTCAAAACGACCACTAAGAATCTACGACAATCCACTTGGTATTTTAACCAACGCCTATGATTTTCAGCGGCAATTGAATCAGCTGCGAGATTACGTGACTTTTACACCCGAATTTGAAGCCGGAAGGGTGCCACTAAATACACCACGGGTCACCACTGGTAGCTTTTCAGGTAAAAAGATTCCAGCTGGCTCCTACACGCCGAGTTCCCGATTTATTCGTGCTGCTTATTATAAGGAAAGAACCGATCAGCCAGCCAATGAAGATGACACGGTGGTAAGTGTTTGGCACCTGTTAAATGGTGTTTCAGTTCCTAAAAGTACGGCATATCAGCATACCTACTCCGTTTATCGTGCGGCAACGGTAACGGAATCGCTAACTTATTATTACGAACCTTATAACCGACTGGGCATTGTTAAGTTGCAGTTAACGCCAGCAATTTTAGCCCACACTAAGCCGAAGTTTTATCACGTCACCGATCGCCTGAAGGCTTCAGATTTAAATTAATCAATTATTAATCTCCAAAGGTCTAGTCAACATGTTAAACTGGGAAGAGAAAATTTGATTGATTAGGAGAAAATTCTTGGCCAAGAAGAAACGGCGACGAAAAAAGAATAATCAACAAGGCATTGCGACCATTATTTTTGTGCTGGCACTGTTTGTGATTGGGGGCGGTTTTGGCGCACGTTACCTAATCGATAACTATCTGGATCAGCCAACGACTACCACCCATAAAAGTACTGGTGAAACCGCAGAACAGCGCCATCAACATCAGTTTATCAGCAAAATGGAAAAGCCGGCCGTAAACGTCTATAAGAAGAATCATCAGGTTCTGCCAAGCATTGCTATTGCCCAGGCGATCGTGGAGTCAAATTGGGGTGAATCTCAGCTCTATCGGCAAGCTAAGAATCCGTTTGGCATGAAGGGCAGTTATGAGGGGAAAACCCGTCTGTTTCCAACCACGGAATATGTCAATGGTAAAGAAGAAAAGATCAATGCATATTTCCGGGTTTATCCAACTTTGTCAGCGGCCATTTTAGATCATGATGCTGTGGTTGCACGGCAATTTCTGCCTTCTGGCGTCACTAACTATCGAACGGCGGCTAAATTGCTGCAAAGTAATGGTTACGCGACTGACCCAACCTACGCCAAAAAACTGATCAACGTGATCACAACATATAATCTGAATCGATTTGACAGTTACTGATCTGCAGCAGTTAAATTTCATTAGAGCTTGATTCACCTTGAGTCTTTAGGTATCATACGGATAGTTAAAACGATAGGGGATACCACAATTGATCGATGTCATAGGGAAACTGTACGGACCATTTTTTGACCTTCATAACTGGGCAACTGTGATTGAATCCGGAAGCGACTGGCTAATTATCTTTTCGCTAGTCTTGATCGAATGTTTACTGTCGGTAGATAATGCGGTCGTGTTAGCTGCTCAGACTCAAGCGCTACCCACCAAAGAACTGCGAGAGAAATCGCTTTTTTATGGTATTTGGGGAGCGTATCTTTTTCGCTTTCTGATCATCGGTGTAGGTACTTACCTGATAAACTTTTGGGAAATCAAGGTGCTTGGTGCTGGATATTTACTGTTTTTAACCGTACAGTATTTTTCAAAATCCCGTGTGAAGCACACTCGTAAACTGGTCTCTGAAAAAAAACGTCATATTTCTTTATTTTGGTCGGTTGTGATTCAGATTGAACTAATGGATATTGTCTTTTCCATTGATTCAGTGCTGGCTTCTTTAGCAATTTCGCCTAATCCAGTGATTGTGCTGATCGGGGGAATGATTGGTATTTTAGCCATGCGTGGGGTTGCGGAACTGATTATGCGTCTCATGCGGATCATCCCAGAATTAGAGCCAATGGCATACGGCTTGATAGCACTAATAGCAGTTAAGCTATTTTTGAGCATTCCAATTATTGATATCGAAATTCCTGCGGCTGCATTTGGCATTATCGTCCTTGCTGCTGTGGTGATTACGTTGATTATTCATTTCATACGTCAACAACGAAAGGGGCGGCAAGTTACAGATGGCAGTCACGATCACGAGAGATAATTTAGAACAAGAAACTGTAGAAGGGTTAGTATTAGTAGACTTTTGGGCCAGTTGGTGTGCGCCATGCAAAATGATGGATCCAGTGCTTGAACAACTGGAAGCAACTTACGGGAAGCAAATCAAGTTTGGTAAGCTAAACGTTGAACATAATCAGGATCTGGCCATGAACTATAAAGTGATGAGTATTCCAAGTTTAGTCCTTTTTCGAAATGGTAAGGCCGTTGAGAAGGTTACTGGCCTGTATCCCAAAGATAAATTAGCAAAGTATTTAGATCAAAAACTCGCAACGAACTAGGGGGGGTAGTCAGTATGAAATTAGGTTTTATTGGCACTGGCGTCATGGGTGGCCCAATTGCTCAGCATCTATTAGACGCCGGCAATGAGTTGTATGTATACAACCGTACCAAAGCAAAAACGGATTCGCTGGTAGCAAATGGTGCTACCTTTGAAGACACACCTGCCCAAATTGCCCAACAAGCTAATATTATTTTTTCTATGGTGGGTTATCCATCTGATGTAGAAGCCATTTATTTTGGTGAAGAGGGTATCTTCAGTAGGCTTACAGCCGGTAAAATCGTGGTGGATATGACTACGAGTACGCCAACTTTGGCCGTTAAAATTGCAGATGCTGCGAAGAAAATGGGAGCTGCCGCGTTGGACGCCCCAGTCTCAGGTGGTGATGTTGGCGCGCAGAATGCAACGTTAACGGTGATGGTCGGTGGTGACCAGGAAACGTATGAGCGGGTCAAACCACTCTTCGAAAAGGTTGGTCAGTCAGTCCATTTATTTGGAGAAGCAGGTAAGGGGCAGCATACCAAAATGGCCAATCAAATCATGATTGCCGGCACAATGACGGGGACTGTTGAAATGATGGTCTACGCACAACACGCCGGGCTGAACATGACGGATGTTTTAGCGACTTTAAGTAGTGGCGGTGCCGCTAACTGGAGTATGGCAAACTACGCGCCTAGAATTTTGAAGGGTGATTATACGCCTGGCTTCTTCGCAAAACATTTCCTCAAGGATCTGCGAATCGCTTTAGATGAGGCTGACAAGATGCACCTCAAGTTGCCAGCGACAGCGTTAGCCAAACAGCTCTACGAAACGATGGTTGACGACAAACAGCTTGGTGATGACGGGACACAGGGCTTGATTAAAATTTACGAAAATATGTAGTAAATCAAAAAAGGAAATCATCACAAATCATGATGGTTTCCTTTTAATTTAGGTTGATTTTGAATTAGGCTTCTTCAAACTGAGACTTGTGCTCCAGTCTCACCCGTTTGCCTCCACGCCTTGACATAATCGGGTTCCGGCAAACTGAGACTTGCACACAAGTCGACTTCGGTCAAAAATCCAAGCCCGGGATTTTCCACCAAAGTTGCCTTGTGCTCCAGTCTCACCCGTTTGCCTCTACACCTTGACGTAATCGGGTTCCGGCAAACTGAGACTTGCACACAAGTCGACTTCGGTCAAAAATCCAAGCCCGGGATTTTCCACCAAAGTTGCCTTGTGCTCCAGTCTCACCCGTTTGCCTCCACACCTTACTCTATTTCTCCAAAGAACCCATACAGATCTTCTTGTGTGAGCTTCTTTTTGTCTTCGCCTGACACATCAAACGTGATTTTGCCATCATTGATAACAATCAAACGATTGCCATACTTTAAGGCATCATCCAAATGGTGGGTGATCATCAGACACGTTAAGTTTTCCGCTGTGATACGGTCATTAGTTGTTTGCATCAGTTCCCGCGACGTTTTCGGGTCTAATGCTGCCGTATGTTCATCCAGGAATAAAATGTCGGGTTTCTTTAATGTGGCCATCAGAAAACTTAACGCCTGGCGTTGGCCACCTGATAGGTTTCCAGTTGGGGTATTAAGTCGTTCACCCAGGCCATTTCCCATCCCACTGGTGAGTTGCTTAAATTCTGGCATATGACGCTTCAAATGACGGGGCAACAAACCACGACGTTCGCCACGCCTGGTAGCTAGTAATAGGTTTTCTGCCACAGTCATTCGCGGGGCAGTCCCTAATTTTGGATCTTGAAAAACACGGCTTAAAAAGCGGGTACGCGTTTCTTCTGATTCACGAACGATTGATTCTCCCCGCAGCAAAATATCGCCAGAAGTAAGGGGCATGCTACCTGCAATCGTATTAAACAAGGTTGATTTACCCGCGCCATTTGATCCTAAAACCGTGATGAAGTCACCTTCGTTAATGGTGAGATTCAGATCTTTAAGAAGAGTCAGCTCTTCTGGTGTATTGCGATTGACTTTTGTAACAACGTGACGTAATTCAAGAATGGGTTTAGTCATTAGTCGAAATCCCCCGTTTCCAAATGTGGCGAACATCCACAACCTTCCGGAAGACTGGTAGCATCATGCATAGTGCCAAAACAACCGATGAGAATAATTGCAGATCGTTGGTGTTGAAACCGAGACGCAGGACAATCAGTAAAACGAAACGATATAGAATTGAGCCTAACGTTACGGCCACCAAACGCTGATTCATGGTTAATTCGCCAAATGCAACTTCACCGATGATAATTGATGCCAGTGCAATAACGATGATCCCGATTCCCATATTGACATCGGCGTAACCATCATTTTGGGCGACTAAAGCACCACCAAGACCAATCACACCGTTTGAAACCATCAATCCCATGATCTTCATGTTGTCAGTCTTGATGCCTAATGACCGGGCCATGTTTTCGTTGTCACCCGTGGCGATAAAGGCTTGACCTAATTCGGTTTGCAAGAAGTAGATCAACACTAAGGTCAATATTACAATGACGGTGAAGCCAAGGAACACGCTGTCAAAATACATTGGTGCATTTGCAAAGATTGATAGTTTTAACAGTGTCGGCTTGTTCAATAACGTTAAGTTTGACCGACCCATGATTCGTAAATTAACTGAATAAGCAGCGGTCATCACTAAAATTCCAGCTAATAAAATCGGAATTTTACCCTTAGTGTATAAAAGTCCAGTTGTGAGGCCACACAGCATTCCCACACCAATGGCAAGCAAAGTTGCCCAGAAGGGGTTGATCCCATGGTTGATAGCAGCGACACAAGTAGCCGCGCCCATTGGGAACGTGCCTTCAACAGTCATATCGGGGAAATCAAGGATTCTAAACGTGAGAAACAGACCTAAACCAAGTGTTGCCCAGAGGAGCCCTTGGCCAATTGCTGAAACACCTAATCCAAATGTCATTTAATGATTTCTCCTTTCTTTTGTGCTTCTTTGACTAAGCTACTTGGAAAGGTAATGCCAAGTGCTTTTGCTTCCTTCATGTTTAAGATCAGTTTACCGTGACGGAAAAAATGAATTGGCGTAGTCGCCGGTTTTTTGCCCTTCAAGATGTCCGCGGTCATTCGACCAGTAACGACGCCAAGCTGATATTGGTCGATGCTGTAAGTGGCTAAGCCACCGCTTTTAACCATTGTATCAACCGCTGGAAATACCGGTACTTTAGCGGCATTTGAATTTTTAACTAGGGTCTGCATTGCCGAGGCAACCGTGTTGTCAGTCGGTACATAAACGGCATCGACGTTTTGAACCATTTGCTGTGAAACCTGGTCAACATCGTTGGTATTTGATATTGAATAGGCCTTTAGCTTGATGTGTTCTTGCTGGCAGATTGCTTTGAACTGGTGATATTGCGCATTAGCAGAGTCGTCACTGGAGGTGTAGAAGATTCCTAACGTTTTCATACTAGGCATTACTCTCCGAATTAGGTCAAGCTGTTCTTTTAGTGGTGCCTGATCAGAAACACCGGTGATGTTGTGACCGGGACGCTGGTTATTTTTGACTAAGCCAGCACCCTTAGGATCTGTGACAGCTCCCAAAACAATCGGAATCTTAGAAGTGGCGTTGGCCAGGGCTTGAGCAGACGGTGTTGCGATACCAATGGTGGCATCAGCATCTTCATTGACAAACCGGTTGCTCATAGTCATTAAATTACTTTGATCATTTTGAGCATTTTGAAAATCAATTTTGACATTTTTACCAGAGTGGTATCCCTTTTCCGCTAGGCCATGAATAATGCCTCGATGGATCGCATCAAGAGCGGGGTGGGACATGAGTTGTAAAATGCCAACGGTAGGCTTTTTAACTTTCGCCGGTGATCCGGTTCCTCCTTCGTCTACAAATGCAAAGCCTAAGAAAACTACAATAATAGCAATCAGCGCATATAATCGCTTCATAAACTGACTCCCCAATCTAAAAATTAGTCGAAACAAAAAGACGACCCCTCACAGAGTCGTCTGGGTAGAGCGACGTGCAAGGTCAGTCATGCAGCGTCACTCACATCACAAAGTAACCGGCATGGACACGTGTATTGAACATGTGCGTTCAAACCGCATCCGAAGTTGCGGTTTGATTACCGGTTTTGCCAACGATTTAATTGTTGTTCAGACTTTGTCATGTGAATTCCTCCAACTTCAATATCTCATATTATAATTGGGTACGAGGTGATGTGCAAGTTAATTTGCGGTGAAGTCTTGTTTGGACGTCAGTGACAATGAATTTTCCGCCAAAGTCGCCTTATACACCGGTCCTTCCCGTTTGCCTCCACACCTTGACATAATCGGGTTCCGGCAAACAAGGCCCTGCGTATAAGTCAACTGAACCATAATTCACGGCAAAGCCCACCGCAAATTCTGGTTCAGTCGCCTTATACACCGGTCCTTCCCGTTTGCCTCCACACCTTGACTTTTTTTACTTCCTATGCTAAATTAAAAAACAATTAGAACATAATGAGTCAATGACAAGAAGAGTAGTTGTTTTTCCTAGAGATAGAGAACCTTGGAATCGGTGGGACAAGGTCGGGTTTGGCAGCGAAGATGAGCTTGGAGAATGACGCGGTCGTTTGGCTACCGTCACGGGGCACCGATATCTGCCGAGTATTTTTACTCTTGAGGTGATGCCGCGAGGTTGTCACGAAGATGGGTGGTACCGCGCCAAAACGTCCCTAACTGTTCAACACAGTTAGGGACGTTTTTAGTTTATATCAATCTTATATCAAAGGAGGATCTCGACATGACAGTGTATCTTAAAAATGGCTTTTTAAAGCAGCAAGCCGTCAGTGCGACCAGTAGTACTAGGCCCGTAAAACTTTTGGTGGTCAATTTAATGCCCAACAAACTGGAAACTGAACGTCAATTTGTGCATTTATTCAGCCATTTATCGCTGGATGTGGAAGTGACCTTCCTGCGCATGGCTAGTCACCATAGTAAGCACACCTCAGAAACGGCCTTACAATCAGCTTATGCCGTGCTTGACGATGTTTATGATCAGCACTTCGACGGGATGGTGGTGACTGGGGCTCCTGTTGAACAGATTCAGTTTGAGGACGTTGACTATTGGCCGGAATTTAAGGCCTTGCTTGATTGGCGTAATAAACACGTTCAACAGTCGATTCTTGAATGCTGGGCGGCCCAAGCTGGCATTTACGCTGACTTTGGCATTAACAAGCGCGTGATTCCCAGTAAGTTATTTGGCGTCTACCGCTGTGAAATCAATGCTCGAACTGCTTTGACTGCTGGCTTTAAACAACTGTCAATGCCACAATCTCGGCATGCCACGCTGGAAAATATCAGTGATCCTCGACTAAATGTGTTGGCAAGTGATCCTGAAGCTGGTCCCGTTGTTCTAGCTTCAGAAGTCACTCATTCTACGTATATCAGTGGCCATCCAGAATATGAGACGCAAACCCTCAATAATGAGTTTCATCGTGACCAGGAAAAGGGCCTGCCGATTCAGTTACCAGTCAACTATTTTTCACAGGCCAAGCCGACTAATACTTGGCAAGATGACAGTTTTCATTTGTATGACAACTGGATTCATAGTTTGCGGGTAAAGGTTCGGTAACAGTTGAAAAACTGCAGTTTAGATGTTAATAAAGGTGAACCCAAGTAAATTTCGTAATTGGCGGAATTTTTTTGGGTTCACCTTTTTGAGGTTTAAAACGAGTTGCTCATAAAGCTGACTTTAATTCAAATTAAACTCATTAAGTTGTTTAAAAAGTGGAGCGCAATGCTGTACCGGATGTCTTTAAAATACAAATAGGTTCCCGCCAGTACCCAGCCCAATGAGGCATACAGTAACGTGGTCACCGAAAAGGAAAGGGTGTGCAAGTAACCAAAGATCAGGCCACTGATCAAAACGCCAAAGATCGTACTCAGTCGTGATTTCTTCGCAAAGAAGAAGTTAAAAAAGAAACCGCGAAAGATGTACTCTTCAAAGACTGGTGCAATCAAAACACCATAAATATTATTCCAGACCGGCAATTGGCGGATGGAACTTTCGAGTTCGGTTTGGTTGCTGGGCATTGGCAACAAGTGATGGACGATCAGTTGTGACCAAGCGACTTGTACCACGTAGATGATGATGAATGCTAGGATCAGACGGGCAACTCGCTGTCGGGTAAATGGCTTACGGCCAAACTGACGAGGATTGTAGCGCTTTAGTTGGCGGTTATACAGCCAAGTGAAAAGTACTAACAGAGCCGCTACAGTAATCAGCATGACACCAATAAAACGATTTGCCAGGCCGGGATTTTTACCGGCGTACTCAGTTGCAGCCTCTAACAATGACTCATTGAGAAGGTAAACGATAATCAGAAGCACAAAGGCGCCGATCCGCAGCGACTGTCTCTTTAAATACTTAGTCAATTAGACACCCCGTTTTGAATTAATAGGTAACAATTTTAATGAGATTGTGGTCAGGATCGCGAACCCAAAGCGCAGTGGCCGGTCCTTTGGCACCCTGATAATCGATTGGGCCATCATCGATTTCGACTGCGTAATTAGTCAGGTGCGACAAGGTGTTTTCAAGCGGATCATGGGTTTCAAACGCGAGTTCAGCTGAGCCAGGGACAATTGTCTTAGCGCTAATCTCACTGTGATCGTCGGTGGTCTGAAATTCCAGGCGGCGATGTCCTAACTGCACGCTTGGCCGAGTCGCATTTTTGATGATCGGCAGGTCAAAAACCTCATGGTAAAAGCGAATCGAGTGCTGAATGTCGCTGACGGTGAGGGTCAGACTGTCAATATCTTTAATGTTCAATGTTGTCATTCCTTTTACATAGTGTTTCTACATTATAGCATATGCACTTGCATCTTTTAGGGCTTCTAATGATAATTCAACCACCCTTATACTTTCTCAGACCGTGCTAATCTAGATTTAAGTTCTGTATGTGAACCCGGCTACCATCCTTGATATCAAGCCTCATTCGTGCTAGTGTAAGATATTGTGAAAAAATACGGAGAAAAAGTATTCGACCGAATTTGTTTCAAATTATTTTCAAGGAGGAACACGTGATATGGCACTATTAGAAGTTGAAGACCTGAGCATGGCGTTTGCTGATAAAAGGCTCTATGACGATGCTAGTTTTCAACTAAATAAGGGCGAACACATGGGCATCGTCGGCCAAAATGGTGTGGGGAAGTCCACGTTGATCAAAGTGCTCACTGGTGAACAGTTGCCACTGTCAGGTTCAATTAAATGGCAGCGGGGTGTCCACGTAGCTTATTTAGATCAATACGCCGACATTCCAGATGGGATGACACTGATTGATTTTTTACACACTGCATTTCAAGACCTATACGATAAAAATGCCAGGATGACACAACTTTATACCGACTACGCAGAAAATGCGGACGATAAATTATTGGAGCGTGCCGGTCGAATTCAAGAAGAGTTGGAAGCCAGTAACTTTTACGATATTGAAACCGAAATCGAACGCATTATCACTGGGCTTGGCATAGATGATATTGGACGAGACCATGAGGTTGCACAAATGTCAGGTGGTCAGCGGTCGAAGATCATTTTGGCTAAGCTGCTGCTTCAAAACCCTGACGTGATCTTGCTGGATGAGCCAACCAACTACTTGGACGTGGCTCACATTGCATGGCTGGTAGACTATCTGAACGATTTTGACGGTGCAGCGATGATCATTTCCCATGATTTTGACTTTTTGGATCAGGTCACCAACTGTATCATCAACGTTGCATTTGGCAAAATCATCAAATATCGTGGTAGTTTTAAGGCTGCCATGCGACAACGTGCCGAGCGAGAAGAAGCCCAGCGTAAAGAGTATGAAAAACAACAGTTAAAGATTGAAAAAACGCAGAAGTTCATTGCTAAATTCAAGGCAGGGACCCGTTCGAAACAGGCTAAATCACGTGAAAAGCAGCTGTCGCATATGGAATTGGTCGATCCGCCTTCGAGCAATATTCAGGCCAGTTTTAATTTTCCGTATGAGGATACTGGTTCGCAAAATGCCCTGGTGGTCGAACAGCTTTCGGTTGGATATAATCGGCCGTTACTTAAGCCGGTTACGTTCTCTGTAACGACTGGTGAAAAGGTCGGCTTTGAAGGCTTTAACGGGGTCGGAAAATCTACTCTGATCAAGACGATCCTTGGCATCATTGACGCGAAGGGTGGCGCAGCGCATTTTTCACCATCTGCCAAAGTCAGCTATTTCAGTCAGGACTTGGTGTGGGACGATGATCGTCAAACGCCGCTTCAAATTATTCAGGCTAAGTATGAAAAACTGCCGCAAAAAGCAATTCGGACAAAGCTTGCCAAATGCGGTTTGGATGCCGCCAATGCAATGAAACCAATTGGTCAGCTCTCTGGTGGTGAACAAACGAAGGTCAAACTTGCCATGATGGAATTTGAACCTAGCAACTTCTTGATCTTGGACGAACCCACTAACCATTTGGACGAGGAGACCAAAGAAGCGTTGAAGGATGCCATCAATCAGTTTCCTGGGAACGCCATTGTGGTCAGTCATGAGGTCAGTTTCTATGACGGTTTGGCCGATAAAATCTTAAACGTTGAAAAATTAAGTCTTAAGAATCAGTAATGTTGCCAAGCTCTTTGCAAAATGTTATCAACTTGAAACGTTCGCATGCTACAATTAATGAAAATAATGCAAGGTTTGGAGATTGATTTGATATGAAGCGGGTTTTGCAATCATTCGCCGTGATCATCGCCATTTTAGTTCTGGGAGTTGCTGCACATCACTTGATGACGCCCTCGACCAGTGAACATGCGGCGACACAAGCGACTAAGAAGAGTCAAAAGAAAGCCACCCCAGTTGAAATTAATTGGCGCGAGCCTTCCGAAAAAAAAGCTTATCCTAACTGGAAAAAATTGAAGAATCCATGGGTTGATGTGTCAATTAAAAATCAGCGAGTTTACATTAAAGACGGTTCTAAGACTGTGTATACGATGTATGCTTCCACCGGCGTTAAGAATTCAACACCGCGGGGTACGTACCATATTCAGACTGAACGTGGCAAGTTTTTCTATAATGCCCAGTCGAAGGAAGGCGCCAAGTACTGGGTTTCATTCAAGGATCATGGTATCTATCTCTTCCACACCGTACCAACAGATAAAAATGGCCATTACAATGTTAAAGAGGCAGACAAACTTGGTAAAGCCGCTCACTCTCACGGCTGTGTGAGGTTAGGGGTTCCAGATGCAAAGTGGTTCTACCACAACGTTAGTTACGGCACCAAGGTTGTAATTGCTTAATAACGATTTTAAGCAAGCTTCCAGATTTGGAGGCTTGTTTTTTTGGCGTGTTGCCTAAGATGTCAGAGATTAATGCTATTCGTGCTGTGCACTGGCAACCACCGAAGGGTTTTCTTCATCCAAAGCCAACGGATAGCTGATAAAACAGACATCGGGTATGATAGAGGCAGAAAGCTGTGGTTAATCAAAGAAAGAGGGGCTTCAACGATGATGCAACGACGAGACGATGACTGGATCATGAAGCAGATTCATTTACTGGCGGAAGGGCTTGGCTATCTACTGCACTCCAGTAATCCAGACAACGATTATGAGATCGTGTTCCCGCAGCAAGATGAGCAAATGTTACCTCATCAAGAGGAGTTGGCTCGCTTGATTCAGTTGAATCGGTACGGTGAGGCAGCTAAGCGACTGGTTAATTTGCAACCAACAATGCCGGAAAAAGATTTTATGAAACTCAGTGTCTGGTTTTACTCTACGTTAAATGGTAAGTCCGAAACGGAGTTGGAAGACGGACACTATTCTAAGGATGCAATCGTGGCAGGGTTAAGGAAATTAAGCGACATGAAAGACGAATAGGGAGAGGCCAAAAATGAGGCTTGCACAGAAGTTAATATTGGTAAATATCGAACTAATTTTCTAACGCAGAGATAGTTAATCGTGGTCTTCAATTTAAGACTGTACAATGGTCTAAACGTGCGTCAAAGCTCAGATTCCGGCCATCTCAGCAAAGAGCGCCGCAGATTCCAAAAACCAGGAATCCACGGCGCTCTTTGCATACCTTTTGGGACCTAAGTGAGTTTTAGCCCACTCTCATTTTGATACGGATAATATTGATCTATGCGTTAAAATTATCGTTTTCAACGTCACGAATAAACGTTGCTAAGTGATCGTAGTAAACCGGTGCGTTGTCAATCATATGGTGATGACCACCCTCCGGAGTGGTGACCAAGCGGGCATGAGGAATTTCCTTTGCCATGCGCTTAGCAGTGGTTAAAGGCATCGTTTCGTGTTCACCAAAGGTTAACAGTGTCGGCACTTTGATTTCTTTTAAGTGCGATTCAAATTGCCATTCTTTAAGCTTACCAGTGATGACAAATTCATTGTCGCCTTGAAAGGCGCCATAAACTGGCCGCGACATGGTTGAAATCAAGTGGGAAATGGCTGCCGGCTGTTTGCGGTCAACGTAGCCGGCGTTCAACACGTCAACGTATTTTTGATATTGGGGGTCATCATAATTGTTAGCTGCTTCCTGCTTTTTCATGTAAGCCACAGCATCGGCAGGTAAAGCTTCTTCACGAACTTGGTTGACGTGCTTGACATATTCATCGATATTATCGACCATTGATGAAATGATGGCACCTTTTAAGTGCTGACCATACTTAGCCGCGTACATTTGAACCAGGGCACCACCCCATGATTGCCCAATCAGATAGAAGTGGTCGAGACCTAATTTTTGACGGACTTCTTCCACTTCGTCTAAGAAGTAGTCGTATGTCAGGTATTTGTCAGCAATTTTAGGATCGCTGTAATCGGGTTGGTCAGAGTACCACGAACCCAGCTGGTCATACATATGAACCTGAACGTTCAGGCCCTGAGCTTTAAGCTGTTGAGCCGTATCTTCCCAGTATTCATGGTTGCCACCAGGTCCGCCATGCAGTGCCAGCAAATGAATGTCGCCTTCGCCTTGTGTATTGGTCCACAGATGGTAGCCGTTATCTAAAGTAATGATTGTTGTGCCTTGTTTCATGAAATGACCTCGTTTCTAAAGTGGTTTAATTAACATCTTATCACTAAGTTTACAGGTGTGGAAGTTCCAACCAGCTATTCGCCAAGGAAACGGTATAGGTAATGTTTTGGTTCCCGCGGACCGTCATACCGAAGTCTGTTGCGTACACCACGACTCCTAACTGATGCCCAGCAGTCAGCCGATAATGAGTTGGCTGGAGTTCAAGCTGAACATCATACTGCTTACCCGGTTCGACCGTTTCGACTTGGGTCAATGACGACCGGTTTTGCAAGTTCAGATGGGCTTTAGAGATCAATTGATACGGGGTGACTTTGGGCGCTAACTCAAACTCCCGTAGCTCCTCTTTTCGCCACTGGTAGCCTAGAACCATTGCTTGGCGAGCCAGGGTCGTCGGTAGCTGCTTTAAGCGTTTAAAGTTACCAAAGTCGATCAGTTCAGCGCTGATCAGACCGATATTTTGGGTGGAAGCAACTTGTAAATGCAGAATTGGGTTGCCGTCAAGCACAAGTTCGCTAGTTCGACTTGGTGCTTTGAAAATCAATCGGTGTCCCTTAAGGGGTGACACAGCCGTCAGCAAGTCACGCTGCCATTTAGCATTATCCTTGGCGTAGGCTTCAAATTGGGCTTGCTTAAGCTGGTCATTAAACGTAGCAGTCCCGCCATTTTCTGGGTGATTGCTAAGGCCATTTGGTGTTAAATAAGCCTTTGCAATCGCATTATCGGGATTTCCCCAGTCAGGGAATGCCTGCCAGCTTTCTGGTTCGGAATTATCTTGGATCAACACATCTGGTAAGATTTTTTCAGCGTGGTTATCGAGATCATATAACTCGTGTGAAAGCCATAAATTGACCATGTCAGTGAAGTCTAGTGACCGGAAATTATTGATGTAGATATGGGGACCCTGATGCAAAATCATTTTCCGCACAATCGGCAATTTACTGGTGGCACGCCAAAGCTTTTCAGCGTTACGCGGTTTAACGTTCCAATCATTTAAACCATGGACGATCATGAGATCAGCCTTAATATTTTGGGCGTTTTGACGATAATTTCGTGCCGCCCAAAAGGCGTTGTAGTTACCAGTTCCACGGTCTTGATCCTTTGCGATGGTGGATAATTGTTGCTGCCACTTGGTTTTAATGCGCGCGTAATCACCAGCTTGCTGTTGGCGAGAAAAGGTTTCTTCTGCCAGCACGTCCGCATCTTCACCGGGGAAGCCACCGGGTGCGATGACCAGACCGTTTTCGCGGTAGTAGTCGTACCAACTGGAAATTCCAGCCTCGCAAATAATCGTTTTTAAACCGTCCACCCCAGTTGTGGCAGCGGCGGTTGCAAGCGTTCCAAGATAGGAGCGACCCGTCATTGCGACATGGTGATTTGACCAACTGGCATCAATGGCCGTATTAGCAGTCCGGTTGGTGAAGGCGGTTCGTTTACCGTTCAGCCATTCAATAACCGCAATTGTGGAAGTTGTTTCTTCCGGGTCACCAGTCGTTCGCAAGCCATCTGATTCCTTGGTACCGATGCCAGCGGCGTAAACGACAGCGAACCCCCGAGCGAGAAAATAATCGTTTAAACTGTAATCAAAGCTGTTGCCAAAACCTTCGTCCGCTTGGGAGGTATGGTCGTTAACCACCCGTGGTTCTGGCACCTGTTGCGATGGTGTATTGGGCGTTAAAACGGTATTTGCCATTACCGGTTTTTCTTTCAGCGCGATGTTAACGTTATGTGTTAATTTGTCGCCAGCTTCATCATTAGTTCCTTGATTGTACGGTGAAGCGGTGTACAGCACGGGTACCTGCTGCACGTTTGATTCACTTGGCCGGGTGATTTCGACTTTTAGCAAGTCACGCAAGCCGTCACGGTCACTGTCCTGCGGGGATTCAACGTAAACAACTTCGTGCAGGAGCTGGTCGGTGTCAAAGACTGGCTGGGCTTTGCCGTTAAAAAATAGCGGTTTGGGCAGTTTCACATGCTGTTTCAGGCGGTAGAAATAGCCCCGACTGGCTAACTGGTCTAAAAAGGTCTGACCGGTCGTGGTATGGGTGACCAGTAACTGATACCAAGCGTGGACGAGGTCATCGTTGTTTAAAACTGCGTGTTCAAACGTCGGCAAATGAAGTGTGGACTTGATTGCAGCTGGGTGATTCAAGTCAAATTTCCGGTCGACCTCGAACCCCAGTAGCTGCAGGATGATGTTTAAAACGTGTTGGGGCTTGATCGGCGTTTGTGTCTGGGTCAGCGAGAGTGCATCTAAATTCTCCGCAGCCAGCAAGTTGGCTAACTTATTGTCAGCTGCTTCAGTGGTGGTCACTTCTGGGAAACTATGCTGCAGCAAGAGGTGTAAGAACCGGTGTGATGCTAATTTAAGGTTGTCCTCATTGATGAAGCGAAGATTAAATAATTCCTGTTTTTCTTCTTTTAGAGTTGTTGGTGCGATAGCAAATTGATTAAGTTTCATTCAAACCCCTCCTGTATAGGCATGTTTTGAATCCCATTATAACCCTTTTTGGGGCGGCAGCAGGCGGTTGACTAGGCGGAAATATCGCGGTCATGGTACACTGGAAGATATTGATATCACCGTGTTATAAAAAGAAAGGAATCGGTTCATTGAATTATATCGGCGAAATTGCCCTGATTTTATTTGCGACGACCATTGCCGGCGCGCTCAGCCAAAGGGTGGGTATTCCTAGCGTGATTGGCCAGCTATTGGTCGGGGTGCTGCTTGGGCCCGCCCTGCTTAACTGGATAAAACCGGGTGAACTGGTTACGGTGGGTGCAGAGATCGGTGTCATCATCTTGATGTTTATGGCCGGACTTGAAAGTGATCTAAAACTGCTGAAAAAGTATTTTAAGCCAGCAATTAGCGTTGCGACCTTCGGCGTGATCTTACCGATGGCCAGTTTTTACATCTATGGTATTGTGATGCATCAGAGCTTTGAGCAAGCCGTTTTTTGGGGCGTGGTCTTTGCCGCGACCTCAGTCTCAATTTCCGTTGAAGTTTTACGTGAATTTGGTCGGCTGAACTCTAAGGAAGGGGCGACCATTCTTGGGGCTGCCGTCGTTGACGATATTATGGCCGTCTTGATTCTCAGTATCTTTGTCAGTATGTTTTCCAGCGGCAGTCGCAGCGAGCCTAATTTAGCGCTGAGTCTAGCGGAACAGGTGGCTTACTTCGTCATGGTTTACGTTTTGATTCGCTGGATCGCGCCGGTTTTGATCAGGTTGTTTGAGCATTTGCCAGTTCCGCAGGCGGTGCCGATCATGTCTCTAATTATCTGTCTGGGAATGGCTTACTTAGCTGATTTCACTGGGCTTAGTGCTGTGATTGGTGCCTTCTTTGCCGGCATTGCGGTGGCTCAGACCAGCGCCCGAGAAGAAGTCGAAACTAATATTAGCCCAATCGGATACGCATTCTTCGTTCCAATCTTCTTTGTCAGTGTTGGCTTGGAAATGCGTTTTGACCACTTCTGGAGTAATTTCTGGCTGATCATTGGCATGACCGTTGTGGCAATTCTCTCGAAGTTGCTGGGTGGCGGTCTCGGGGCGAAATTACTGGGGTTTAGTTGGCGCAGTGCTTACATTGTCGGTGCCGGCATGGTCTCGCGAGGTGAAATGGCGCTGATCATCGCTCAGATTGGTTACCAGACCAAACTGCTGGCACCGCAATTATATTCAGAACTGATCGTGGTCATCGTTTTAAGTACCGTTTTGGCGCCGTTACTGTTAAAAAACGCTATTAAACAACTGGAATAGGCCGACGCTATTTTGCTAGAGCTAATGCGCTTAATTTGGATCAAAATTAAATCAGGCGCTGCTAGACGATTTTCCATTTTTGGAAATTCATTTGGCACCGCCTGATTATTATCATCTAAACGTGCAGCATTTCAATTAAGAACTTAGTGTTCAACTTTATCCGGCTGGTTCAGACGGCTGTGATGCATCCCGTACGTAAAGTACAGGATCAAGCCGAAGATAAACCAGATGCCAGAAGCGATCCAAGTTTCAGCCTGCAACTGCGTCAGCATGAACAGGCACAGCAGACCGGAAACGATTGGTAGGACCGGATACCAAGGGACTTGGAAGCCCTGATTATTTTCAATTTCTTTGTTGTGGCGTAATGGAATGATACCAAAGGACACAAACAAGAAGGCAATTAAAGTACCGATATTAACCAGGTTAGTCAGTTGATCCAGTGGGACAAAACCACCCATGACAGCAATGATGACCGTGATGGTTCGTAGGCTGTTGATTGGGTTGCCACGGTGATCCAGTTTACCGAGAAACTTTGGCAGTAAGCCATCCCGTCCAATCGAGTAAATCAAACGTGATGAACTATAGATCATCGTGACCATCATTGTAAACATACCAGCCAGCGCACCCAAGGCGATGATACCGGCTGCCCAGTTTTGGTGGACGACTTGCAATGCAAAGGAAACCGGATCGGCAACGTTTAATCTAGTATAGCTGATCATACCAGTCAGGATAATTGCGACCAGCACGTATAGAATAGTGGCAATGATCAGTGTGCCAATAATCCCCACTGGCATGTTGCGCTTAGGATTCTTAACCTCAGCAGCAGAACTGGAAACGGCGTCGAAACCAAGGTAAGCGAAGAAGACGGCGGAAGCGCCGGCGAAAACGCCCTTGGTGCCAAACGGCAAGAACGGATGCCAGTTGCCCGGTTTAACGTAAAAGGCGCCGACGATCACGAACAGCAAAATAATGGCAATTTTGACAAATACAATGATGTTGTTCACACGAACTGAAGATTTCAAACCATGACCCAGCATGAAAGAAATGAGCAGTACGATAATGATGGCAATCCAATTACCGTAAGAACCGTGGGCAATATCTAAAGGACCAACGATGGCAGCGGGGACGTCAACGCCAAAGCCACTCATGAAGGATTTGAAGTAGGCCCCCCAAGCACTGGAGACTGCGGCGACGGCCAGCACGTATTCTAGAATCAAAGCCCAACCCAGTATCCAGCCGATGATCTCACCGTAAACAAGGTTACCATAGGAGTAAGCACTGCCCGCAACCGGTAACGCCGAGGCGAATTCAGCGTAGCACATTGCGGCTGTCGAGCAGACGACCGCAGCAATGATAAAGGATAAAATAATGCCTGGACCGGCCTTGGTAGCGGCAACTGTCCCGGGCAGAATAAAGATCCCAGTCCCAATGACGGCGCCGATACCTAATGAAATCAAATCAACTGCTGACATGGTCTTAGCAAATTTTTTGTCAGTTTCCAAGTAGCTGTCAACTTTTTCCCGACGAAACAAACGTGAAATGAAAGATGACATAGAGGTTCCTCCATAGAAATTAAAATATAAAAAGAATTTTCAACTCATTCTAACTTTTTGAAGTTGTAAAAGCAACGTTCAATCGTTTGGTGAAGTTGTGATTGAACACGTTCTGTTAGGCTATTAGGCCACGCCAGAAAGCGTTCATTCATTCTGTCATTGGTGCTAGAATTCAGCTATTGTGCATTTTAAAGGGGGAATGAATGGCAAAGGGAACAAAGTGATTTGAATTTTGGCCACTCAATGTTTGATCCAGGCCAAAAAAATTGTTCGCAGTGTTTGCTTGCTGGCGCGAATACGCTAAAATAGTGGTAATTACTTTTTGAAAGGATTGATTTAATGACGACTGAAGTAGCCAGTGGAGCTGTTGTTTACCGCGTTCAAAACGGTCAGCCTGAGTATCTGCTGCTCAAAAGTGCAACCAGTGATTTCTGGGGGTTCCCCAAAGGACACGTTGAAGGCGACGAAAAATTAGCTGAGACGGCTGTTCGTGAGATTCGTGAAGAGACCCAGCTACACGTATCACTGGACACCCATTACCACGACGAACTTAAGTATGAGCTGCCCAATGGCAACCATAAGGAAGTCCACTTATTCATTAGTGAAGTACCCGCGGATTCGTTGATCACCAAACAAGACGTTGAGATCAGCGACTACGGATGGTTCAACGAAGCTCAGGCGGTTGACCGATTGACCTATGACAATTTGAAACAGCTCATGAAACGTGCAAATCAATATATTTCAGCTAAAATTGCGGCTGGCTAACGGGGGCTAACATGAAGCACGTGATCGTCATTACGGGTGCCACAGGAACTGGAAAAACGACGGTGAGCACCTACTTAAAATCTAAATATCAGATTCCGCGGATCATTACCCATACCACTAGGCCCAAACGCCCAGGGGAGAAGAACGGTGTGGATTACTACTTTGAAACCCCAGAATCATTCTCTCAAAACCACTACCTTGAATCGGTGACCTATGCCGGTTATCAGTATGGGTCGTCATTTGAAGGGCTGCAGCGGGCATTTGAAAAAGCCGACCTTGTCAGTATTGTCCTAGATACCAAGGGGGCTGAGACCTATGTGCAGCAGCTCAAAGAACAGGTTGTCGTCCTTTTCTTGACCGTCAGTCGTGCCACAACGTTGCACGAGCGGTTGAGGGATCGTGGCGATCAAATTGAAATGATCAAATCGCGGATCAAGAGCAAGGAATATTTCCGTGACCTTTTTTTGCCAGCAGATTTAAAAAAAGTGGCGCAAGTGCTCCAAAATGATGATTGGAATCAGACGCAAGACAAGCTAGACGAGCTGGTAGCATCGTTGCAGCCATCTTCGTTATAATCTTTTGAAGACATATGTGTAAATGTTCATGTATTTGTGATACACTTGCTTAAGCGTAATGATTATTATTTAAGTTAACGTTTAATTGGTAGTATTTAAAAAGAGGTGCCACAACATGCAGCAAGGACTTACACAAGCATTGGCGGAATTGAAAAAGAACCATCTTAAGGTGACAAAGCAGCGCAGGGCTTTGCTAACCTATTTGTTGGCCAATCAGGATCACTACCACGATGTGACCCTGGTGGACGATTACATGCGTCAGCAATTTCCCGGTATGAGCCATAATACGATCTACCGCAACATCAAGGAGTTTGAAGAAGCTGGCATGGTGGAGCAGCAGGTTCAAGGTGATCACGCACGGGTTAAGTATCAGTGTGATTTCAGCCATTTGCATCACCACCACTTTATCTGTCAGCACTGTGGCAAGGTAACGGAGCTCAAGGAATGCCCAATGGATATCTTTGAGGCCCAATTACCAGGCTATCAAATTAACGGGCACCGAATTGAACTTTATGGTCTATGCCCTGACTGTCAAAAGCTGGTGGCTCAATAGTGGTATCACGACAAACCTTAGTTAATATTTAAGGTTTGTTTTGTTGTTTATTCATAATAATTTGAGATACTAGAGAGTAATATAAAAGTGAAGAGGAGGCCATTTTATGGCATATCGAACGCCGCCATTTATCACTCCGTTCGCAATTGTTTCGATTGCGCTAGCATTGAGTGCGACTAATGTGGTGGTCAATTCAGTGAGCCATTCTAACGAAGGCGCACCGGCGAGCTCAAAAGTCGTGTCGACTAACTCCACAAGTGTCAATAATCAATCATCAAAGTCAAACGATAAGTCTTCCAGTAAGAAGAATAGCAGCAGTGACTCAAGTTCAAGTAAGAAGGATTCTAGCTCCAGTCAAAATCAAAATAGCAGCAGTACAACTAATAACAATGAAACGGGCACTAGCAGTGCAAAGAGCACGACGACTAAGTCTAAGTCAAGTCGGTCTAATACTGGCAATACCGGTACCACCGACAATACGACCGGCAATGGAACTACGCGCAGTAGCGGATCCGGCACTGAAAACCAGACTAATTCTGGCTCGACCGGCAACGCTAATACGACTTCAACGTCTGGTGGTACGGCTGGCACAACTAACAATGATACACAAACATCAGGACAGTAGGGGGTGACAACGCTTGTTTAGTTTATTAGATATGATCAACCACTACTTGGGGTTCGTAAACCTCAACGTGAAGCTGAAAAACCGAATCTATACCATTCTTGGAGCAATTGGTGTTGTCTACCTGCTTTACGTGTCGATTCGTTGGATTCAAAATGGTTATGCGCTACGTGGCAGTTTGATTCTGCTTGTTGGGATTATTCTCGCGTACTTTCTCGTGATGAACATCTTTTACTATTTTACGGAAAAACAACCACCCTTTGATATTTCACCTAAAATTGAAAAATTACTGGGGAAAACCCTGGGCGGCACGGATCCGGCGGCCGAAGCCGAACAGCGTGAGCAACGGACACAGGGTAACAGTCTGTTGAACGGCGCTAACATTCCTGCCAATGGGCTCTTCGACAGTAAGAAGATCCTGCCAGGAAAAGTGACGGTTGACGTGAATCAGGCGGCTAATATTTCTCAGTTAGCTAATCAGCTGCAGCAGATGTCGCTGATGAAACCTGACTATGGTGGTCTAGGTGTTCGTGAGATTGCTCAGCAGTTGAAATCACAGCACAAACCGGTATACGCCATTGGCCTGGGAGTCAATATTCCTTATTTCGAGTTGCAGGACGTGGGAGATGACCTAATTGTCTACGCTGGGATCAATCAGGCTCAAAAAGCACCGATGGGTAAGGTCTCAACCGTTGGTCTGCAACCGATTAAGGACGTGGCTGACAAGGTCAAATTATACCTGGCCAACGTTATCCTAGTCGGCGGACCGTACATGGAAATGGGTCGAAATGAGCCGATTGAACGGCAAGCTCCCTATATGATTCGAGTTCAATTAGCCTATGAGCGGGAAAATCATGGAGCCCAGGAAACAACTCGCTCAACGGGTCGATCTACAGCCAAGAGTTCTGACTACCGGCAACCGGAGCAGGAGCCAACTATGCCTACTTCCAGAATGAAACGCTACCACTAAATTGATGATTAAAACTGGTTAAAAAATACTCACTAATTAACCGCTAATTGCAGTACTCCTTCATCGGGAGCGCGTAATTAGCGGTTTTTTAATTTTGACGTTCTAATTATCCTCTCATAGTTATAAAACGATTTCGTTAAAATGAATATTTTTGCGTCTGATGAAAAATTTATCGTGGGTTTTAAAACTTGATTTGGCGCTATTTTTTACCTAAGACAACCCACAAGGACGGACTTTAGGAGTTTGTTTGCTTTGACCATTGCACGAATATGGTTTAGTATTTATATTGAGTTAAAATTAAAAGCGTATGAAATTACTCACTTCAAAACAGTGTCAGTGCGTGTACACTTTTGAAAACGCGACTCAGGCGAACTGTGATTCCGAATAGTTTCCAGCCGTATGAGCGAACAAGCTGTATGATTCCCAATCGAACCGTGTAGCTTGTTCGTTTGTCGAATAGGGACAATTAATTTGGGAGATCAAGCGCAAATTTTCATAAGGCGGAGGGGAATAAATATGTCCATGATTGAATTTCAAGACGTACAGAAGTATTATGGCGACTTTCATGCCCTGCATGACATTAACCTTACCATTGATGCTGGGGAAACCGTTGTTCTAATTGGCCCATCAGGTTCAGGAAAGTCCACTTTGATTCGAACTATCAACGGTTTGGAGACGATCCAAGAGGGTAAATTGATCGTTAATGGTCAGGACTTGGCCGAACGAAAAACGGATATGAACCGGATTCGTAAAAACGTTGGCATGGTGTTTCAACACTTTAATCTGTATGCCAATAAAACCATTTTGGAAAATATCATGTTAGCACCGCGGCTGGTCTTGCATCGACCGGAGGATGAAAATAAAAAATTTGCGATGGATCTGCTGGATCGAGTCGGTTTAGCTGATCAAGCACCTAAGCTGCCAGCCCAGCTTTCTGGTGGGCAGCAGCAACGAATCGCAATTGCGCGGTCGTTGGCGATGAAGCCAAAAGCACTGCTGTTTGATGAACCAACTAGTGCCCTGGACCCAGAAATGATTGATGATGTGCTAAATGTTATGAAAAACATTGCCCGTGACTCTTCCATGACGATGTTAGTTGTGACCCACGAAATGGGCTTCGCTCGTGAAGTGGCCAACCGGGTTGTTTTCATGGCAGATGGCCGGATTTTGGAAGATGACAGTAAGGAGAAGTTCTTTGATGGTCAACCGTCAAATGAACGGGCACGTCAATTCTTAAGCAAGATTATCACCCACTAATAATTAAGGAGATGTGAGCATGAAGAAATTATTCCGATTGATCAGCATTATCATCTCTAGTTTGGCATTAGTACTTGTCCTATCCGCCTGTGGTTCCAAACCACTGTCGGCGCAAAACGTGGTGACACGTGCTAAACAAACCAATACGATTACTTGGGGTGTAAAGGCTGATACGAAACTGTTTGGTCTGATGGATGTCAAGACTGGTCAGATCAAGGGGTTTGAAGTTGATTTGGCAAAGGCAATCACCAAACAGATCTTAGGGCCAAAGGGCAAAGCTGAATTCGTTCAAGTTACCAGTTCGACCCGGATGCCACTACTGGAAAATGGGAACATCGATGCGATTATGGCGACGATGACGATTACGCCTGAACGCGAAAAGCAAGTTGATTTTTCCCGTTCCTATTTTGATGCTGGGCAATCATTGCTTGTTAAGCAGGGCAGTCCAATTAAAAACGTTAAGGATCTCAATAAGAACGGTGCCACCGTTTTAGGTGTGGTTGGGTCAAACTCCGTGCAAAACGTTGCCAAGTTCGCGCCAAAAGCGAAAGTGTTGCAACTCTCTGATTATGCACAAGCGATGACCGCTTTGAAATCTGGTCAGGGTGAAGCGCTGACGACTGATAATGGTATTCTCGCCGGGATGTCAGTTGAAAATCCTGGTTACGTCTTAGTTGGTGGTAACTTTACGAAGGAACCATACGGGATCGCCATCAATAAACACCAAACGGAATTTCGTAAGGATCTGAATTCGGCGCTGACTAAAGTCGAACAGAGTGGCCAGTATAACCGGCTGTTGAAGAAGTGGTTTGGTAACGTTAAAGGCATGCATTATAAGGAGATGCTACGATGATAGCTATTTTTCAAAACTATGGCGGTCTACTGCTTCAAGGATTCGGTCAGACCTTATTGTGTAGCATCATTGCACTGTTCTTTAGTTTGATTATTGGATCCATGTTTGCAATTTTTGAGACCACGCCAGTCAAATTTTTACGGGTAATTGCCCGCATCTATATTGAAGTCTTTCGAAACATTCCACTACTGGTAATCACGATGTTCTTTTTCGTGGTGATTCCGATGTTTGTGGCGAAGATCAGTGGCTTTGCGGCCGGCACGATTGGTTTGACGATCTACACTTCTGCATTTATCGCCGAAACGGTTCGGGCTGGTATTCAATCCGTTGACCCTGGGCAAATGGAAGGTGCCAGAGCTAACGGTTTGTCATTCTGGCAGGCAATGCGTTATATCGTGTTACCACAGGCCTTTCGATACGTCATTCCACCTTTGGGCAACCAGTTTATCAACCTGGTTAAGAACTCATCAGTCCTAGCCTTCGTGGCTGGCTTTGATTTAATGTATCAAGGCAATGTCATTGCGTCAGATTCACTGAGCACAATGAGCACTTACGTCTGCATTGGGTTGCTGTATCTGGTCATCACGTTGCCGTTGAGTTACTGGATGCGGTATCTGGAAAAGAAACTAGCCTAGGGGGGTGCGATCATGAAAGACTTTATTGATGCTTATTCGTGGATCAACATGCGTTACTTATTTCAGGGCCTTGGCATTACGGTGATCGTCTCCATTGCTTCAATTGCTGGTAGTTATGTGATCGGAGCTCTTTTAGGCATTATCCGGTACGTTAACATCCGCTTCATTTCGCCGATCGTCGGCTTGGTTATTGATATTATTCGTAACCTACCATTGCTGCTGATCATCTTCTTTACTTACTTCGGCCTGCCAAACCTTGGTTTTCGACCAAGCAGTATCTGGGCAACGATTATTGCGATGATCGTGTTCGAATCAACAATGATTGCTGAGATCGTTCGTTCGGGGATTCAAGCCGTTGACCCTGGCCAAATGGAAGGTGCACGCGCGAATGGTCTGACGTACGCGCAAGCCATGCAACACATCATTTTACCTCAAGCGATGAAAAAGATGATTCCAGCACTAGTTAGTCAATTTATTTCACTGATCAAGGATACATCACTGGCAACGATCATTGTGCTGCCAGACTTGATGCATAATGCTCAGATCGTGTACGGGCAAAATTCAACGTACATTTTGCCAATGTTCTTGATGCTGGCAATCATGTACTTCGTTGTTTGTTACGCTTTGTCACTTGTCAGCCGGTCGTTGGAACGACGCTTGAACTAATTAAATTCAAAAGACAGTTGCCGTTATGCCCGCTTTGTTGCGAATGTGGCGGCTTTTCTGTATTTAGGTAAAGATTGAATTAAAATATCAGGCCATCAAATAAGATGCACCAAACATCTAGTCATTTTGGTAGATGTTTGGTGCATCTTTCGTGATTTAATTAAAATTATGACTAAGGCTTAGACAAGCGACTTTCCTGAATACTTGCCAATGGAACTAGGAATTTTAAAGAAACTATGCGTGATCCAGCAGTCTTGATTGTAGCCGAATCGTTTCTGTCACAGTGCCACATCGCAATGCATTCGGTTATTCCGTAACGTACTTGCCAAACCGCTGGTAATCAATATCGGTGACTTCGGCCTCGATCTTAGTACCTGCTTCTACGTAATCGGTTGATTTGACCGTGGCGTGATCGTTGAGGTACGAAACAACGTCACCATCAGCAAACGGGATCAAGAAAGTGGCGTCAACGTAATTCTTAAAGACTTTTTCCCGAATGACGTCAACTAGTAAGTCAATTGATTTTGAATCGTTAGCGGAAATGACGATCTCGTCGCCAGCTCGCGATGGATAGGGATTATCCGTTAGGTCGGCCTTGTTATAGACCGTGATCATTGGCAAGTCTGGAACGCCAATCTCGTTCAAGGTCTGCTTGGTCGTTGACATCATGTCGACCCGGTTAGGGCTGGAGTAGTCGACTACTTGCACTAACAGATCAGCGTTAGCCGCCTCATACAGGGTTGATTTGAAGGCCTCAACAAGGGTGGTCGGCAGCTGCGAGACGAAGCCAACGGTATCACTCAGCAGTAATTTCTTTGAATCGTCAAATTGTAGCTGCCGGACGCTGGTATCAAGCGTGGCAAACAGCATATTTTTGACCGTAACTTGCTTGTCCTCGTTCATTCCGTATCGTTTGATCAATTCATTCATAATAGTCGATTTGCCGGCGTTTGTGTAGCCGATCAACGCCACGTTTGGTAGCTGCACCCGCTCACGTTGCTGACGCTTAACGGCCGCGGACTTATTAACATCCTTTAGTTCGTGACGGACGTGATTGATCTGGCGTTGAACCGTCCGCCGACTTAATTCGATCTGGGCTTCACCAGCACCACGGTTGGTGAACCCGCCACCGGCACTCGTCCCAGTTTGTTGGTCGAGACGCTGGTTCATGGCCGTATGCAGTCGTGGCATTTGATATTGCAGCTTAGCCAGTTCGACCTGTAACTTAGCTTCGCGGCTCTGAGCGCGGTTAGCGAAAATGGCTAAGATCAGACCAGTTCGGTCCATCACCGGCACCTTAACAATTTTTTCCAGATTCCGAATCTGACTGGGGGTCAGTTCGTCGTTAGCAACTACAACTTCTGCGCCGGTGTCGACAACCACGTCGCGCAGTTCTTCCACTTTACCAGTCCCAAAGTAAGTGCCAGCAATGGGCTGACTTAGATTTTGCACGATGGTTTCTACCACGGTCATGTTATTGGCTTCTGACAAAGCTTTTAATTCTTCCATGGCATAATCAAAGTTATAGCGCCCCGTATTCAGGCCAATGTTAATGACCGGCACCAGTTCGCTGTTATCCATGTTGTCACCGTCCTAACTTTTTCTTAAGTATACCACAGCCTAGCGGTGCCCCATCATATAGAGGCCGTTGGGCTAGGGCTGTTAAAATCCAGGGACCGATAAGCAGCAAACGGACCTTTCACATCCGAACGGAATTTTAGCCCAGTGATTATTAATGAGTCTAATGTTGCCGCTCAGATTTTGAACCGGGTTTTGTAGCTTTCAGAAGAGGGTTGGCGTGCTGGGTAGTTCGTAAATATTTTACTGCATAAATATGGTTCATATGTCTAAATCTGTATATCAACCCAAATGTTTCTTGTGCACAATTGATTTTTAAATCAATACAGGCTAAAATAATGAGAGTTCTTTCATTCAAACGCCAGCGCATAAATTCTCACGTATAATTGCAGTCTGATTCTAATATTGGTAGATTTTCGTAAAGTTATCCGGAACTACGAAAAAATATTCAAATCATAAAAACTATATAATCAGGTTTTACGGGGTATATCACGTTAAAAATGATAAAACAAGATTGATTTTAATTGTTTTCTAATATACAATAAAATCATTCTTCGTATTACATAGTTTCATGATTTCCATGCGGAGTAATCTATCATTTTGGGAGTGAGTTGGGAATGAGATTTAACAAGGCATTAGCTTTAGGCGCTGTCTCTGGCGCTTCGTTATTGTTGTTAGCTGCTTGCGGTTCTAGTAAAAGCAGCAAAAGTTTAGCCAGCAACCAAACCCTTAACTGGGTTGAAACGGCCAATATACCAACAATGGATCCTTCAAAATCGACTGACATCGTCAGTGGGGGCGCTTTGAATAACGTTGATGAAGGCCTATTGCGAATTGGTCAAGGATCTAAGCTTCGTCCCGGGGTTGCCAAGTCTTACAAAGTCTCTAAAGATGGTAAGACCTGGACGTTTAACCTGCGTCATTCGAAATGGAGCAACGGTGATCCCGTCACCGCCAAAGACTTCGTTTACGGCTGGCAACGCACCGTTAAACCAAGTACGGCTTCCCAGTATGCTTACCTGTACGACCACGTCAAGAACTTTAACGCGGTCAACAAGGGTAAGATGGCTCCGTCTAAGTTGGGTATCAAGGCGGATGGCAACTATAAAGTAGTTGTTACCTTGTCAAGACCACAGTCATACTTTAAGTACATTGTTGGTGCTCCGGCATTCTTCCCGCAGGATCAAAAAGTTGTGACTAAGTACGGTTCTAAGTTTGCCGCGAACTCGAAGAACGCAGTTTACAACGGTCCATTTAAGCTGACCGGCTGGACTGGTACCAACAACACTTGGACCTTAGCCAAGAATACGAAGTACTGGAACGCTAAAGCTACCAAACTGAAAGCAGTTAAGTTCCAAGTTATTAAGGATCAAGGGACTTGGCTCAGTCAGTATCAAAGTGGTAAAGTTGATGAGTTGATCACTGATGGGACACAGTACAAGCAGTTTAAGAATTCTAAACAAATGCATTTGCGGAATTCTGCTTCGACTTTCTACCTCGAAATGAATCAACGGAAAGGCGGCTACTTCAGAAATAATCTGGACGCCCGAAAAGCTGTTTCGATGGCGATCAACAAGGGTCAATTGACTAAGGATATCTTGGCTGACGGCTCGCAGGCACCTAAAGGATTGGTTCCGACCAACTTAGCTAAGAAGGGTGGCACCGACTTTGCTGATGCGTCAAACGTGAAGTCTGGGACGGAGTATAATTTGACTCAGGCCAAGGCACTTTGGCGTCAAGGCTTGAAGAAGGCCGGTAAGTCAAGTACCAGCTTGGAACTGTTAGCTGATGATACCCCTGCTGGCAAGAAGACGGCTGAATTCATCCAGAGTCAATTGACGAAGTTGCCGGGTCTGAAGGTCAACGTTGACACCGTACCATTCAACGTCCGTTTGTCGCGTTCAACAAAGGGTCAATTTGACATGGTTATCGGCGGCTGGATCGCTGACTTTCCTGATGCCATTTCCTTTAGTTCACTGTTCACTTCAACCAACGCTTATAACCGTGGTCAATGGAAGAACAGCACCTATGATAACGACGTTAAGAACGCTGAAGGTAAGGATGCCAACAATGCAAACGCACGTTGGAACGATTTGGTTAACGCAGAAAAAACGTTGATGCAACAACAAGGGATCGTTCCTCTGTATCAACAGACTCAAGCACAGATGTTGAAGTCGAAGGTTCGTGGCGTTCAATACTTCCCAACTGGTGCTGAATGGGACTTCAGTCACGCTTACATTTCGAATAGCAAATAGTTAGTTATCGGTAAATAAATGGGAATCATCACAATTACAGAGATGATTGTGATTATAGGTAATAAGTAGTGGAAGTAAGAGACCGGAGCTGCTAGGTTCCTTTCTCTTACTTTTACATATGTACTAAAAAGTGCAATGATATGATATAAGTATCAAGAATGAGAGGTATCTTCATGGCGAAATATTTAATCAAGCGGATCTTCTACCTGCTGTTGACGCTGTTTATCGTCATTACCGTTACGTTCTTCATGATGAAGCTGCTGCCTGGGACGCCGCTGCAAAACCAGCAAAAATTGTCGCCGTCACAACAACACTTGATTTTGAAGCAGTACGGGTTGACCAAACCAGTCTGGCAACAGTACCTAATTTACGTGTCAGGTGTGTTCCACTTTAACTTCGGGACGTCTTTCCAGTTTAGTGATCAGCCAGTTTCTTACTTGATTTCAAGTCGAATTGGGCCGTCATTACAGTTAGGGGTCCAAGCAATGATTCTGGGTGTCATTCCAGGAATCGTGGTTGGTGCCTTAGGTGCAATCAGGAAGAATACTTGGGTCGACGCCACCACCACCATCGTTTCGATTCTTGGGATCTCGATTCCAAGTTTCGTTCTGGCTGTCCTGCTGCAATACTACATCGGCTTAAAACTCGGCTGGTTGCCAATTGCTGACTGGGGAGGTTTCTCCTATACGATTCTGCCAACAATTGCGTTAGCTGCGTCGCCGTTCGCCGATACGGCGCGGTTTATTCGAACCGAAATGGTTGATGTGTTAAATTCTGATTACATTGAACTTGCCCGGGCAAAGGGCCTGAGTAAGTGGGGCGTGATCTATCACCATGCGCTTCGAAACAGTTTGATTCCGGTTGTGACCATTGTTGGACCGTTGGCCGTCAACATTATGACTGGTTCAATGGTCATTGAAAACATCTTCTCGGTTCCTGGGATCGGGGATCAATTTGTCAAATCAATTTTGACCAATGATTATCCAACAATTATGGCGGTTACCATTGTTTATAGTGTCATGCTGATGGTTGTACTGTTGATCACTGATATTCTCTACGGCATCATTGATCCTCGAATCAGAATTACAGGCGAAAGTAACTAAAGTGGGAGGGCAAATAAATGGCTGATGAAGTAAAGCTGCCTGCAGATAGTTTTGAACCGCTTGATAAATCGAAACATCTTGACAGCGAAAAAATTGCGGCACCAAACCTCACGTTCTTACAGGATGCTTGGCGCCGTCTAAGGAAGAACAAGAGCGCCATTATTGCCATGGTCATTTTGATTATCTTTTTCATTATGGCTTTTGGTTCGGTGTTCTTTTCACCGCATAATCCAAATGCAGTTAATCCGCAATACGCTAACTTACCGCCTAAATGGCCGGGAGTTGGTATCAATGGTTTAAACGGAACACTGGTTCAGGCCGGCAGTCGAATCAACGCGTACCACGCAGCTGGTGCGGGTGCCAATGTGCACTACTGGTTAGGGACTGATTATCTCGGCCGTGACTTATTTTCCCGGATCCTTTACGGGACGCGGATTTCATTAACGGTTGCCGTTGTGGCAACGGCGGTGGATCTGCTGTTTGGTGTCACGTTTGGCCTCTTTTCCGGTTGGAAGGGCGGCTGGATCGATAACTTCATGCAACGGATAATTGAAATCATCATGTCAATTCCAACGTTGGTTGTGGTTGTGTTACTGATCTTGGTTTTGAAACCCGGGATGATGTCGATCACAATTGCCATTGCGTTTTCTAGTTGGACCACCATGGCCCGGCTGATACGAGCGCAGACCTTGGAGTTAAAAGAGCAGGAGTATGTGCTGGCAGCTAAAACGCTTGGTGAAAGTTCCATCAAGATTGCTTTCAAGCACTTACTGCCAAATCTATCGAGTATCATTATCATTCAAACAATGTTCACGATTCCCAGTGCGATCTTCTTCGAAGCGTTCCTATCCTTTGTTGGGATCGGGATCAGTTCGCCAAAGGCATCGCTTGGTACTTTGCTGAATGATGGGCAAAAGAACTTCCAATTCTTGCCATATCAGATGTGGTATCCAGCAATCGTGCTGTCGGTTATCATGATTGCCTTTAACATTTTTGCCGATGGTCTGCGGGATGCCTTTGATCCGCAAACGAAAGAGTAGGTGAGACGACAAAATGGAAAGTAACGAAAGTATTTTACAGGTCAATCACCTTAAAATTAATTTCAATACCTACGCGGGAACCGTTAAAGCCATTCGCGATGTCAGTTTCGACTTAAAGAAGGGCGAAACGTTGGCAATCGTTGGTGAATCCGGATCGGGTAAAACGGTAACTACCCGTTCGATCATGGGTCTACTGGCTAATAATGCGGTGGTTGCAGGCGGTGACATTCAATTTCACGGTAAGGATGTATTGAAGATGTCACAACGCGAACTGGAACAACTCCGCGGTGCTGAAATTGCCCAAATCTTCCAAGATCCGATGACCTCACTGGATCCGACCATGCGAATTGGCCGGCAGATTGCCGAACCGTTAATGGTCCACAAGGGTGTCAAGAAAGATAAAGCTATGGCGCAAGCCTTGGAAATGATGAAGCTGGTTGGGATTACTGACGCTGAAAACCGAATTAACGATTATCCGCACCAGTTTTCTGGTGGGATGCGGCAACGGATCGTGATTGCGATTGCGTTGATCAACTATCCTGAAATTTTGATTGCTGATGAACCAACCACCGCTTTGGACGTTACGATCCAAGCCCAAATTTTGGACTTGATGCGTGAACTTCAAAATAAAATCTCCACTTCCATCATTTTCATCACTCATGATTTGGGTGTGGTTGCTGGAATGGCTGACCGAGTTGCTGTGATGTACGCTGGTAAAATCGTCGAATATGGAACCGTTGACGAGATTTTTTACAATCCCAAGCACCCCTATACTTGGGGACTGCTGAGTTCGATGCCGACCCTCGAGACCAATGGTGATGAATTACCGTCGATTCCCGGGACGCCACCAGACTTATTGGATCCGCCCAAGGGTGATGCATTTGCCCCACGAAACAGCTATGCCTTAAAGATCGATACGCAACGAGAACCACCCTTTTTTAAGGTGTCTGATACGCACTACGCTGCAACCTGGCTCCTGCATCCAGACGCGCCAAAAGTGACGCCGCCGGAACAAATCATCGCTCGCCAAGCGAAGTTTGCTAAGATGCAACAACAGCTGACCGAAGAGGAGCGGCACCATAAAGTCGAGGAAGAGGAGGAACAGCAGTAATGGAGACTAAAAACGCTAAAAAAGTGCTTGAAGTCAGTCATTTAAAGCAGTACTTCAACGTCGGCAAAAAGGATGAAGTTCGTGCCGTTGACGACATTTCCTTCGACATTTATGAGGGTGAAACGTTTGGTCTGGTTGGTGAATCCGGTTCTGGTAAGACCACGGTCGGCCGTGCCATCATTCACTTGTACACGCCGACTAGCGGGTCCATTAAATTTGATGGGCAAGAAGTGATTGGTATGAAGCGTGGGCCAAAGATGAAACAATTTCGTCGCGACATGCAGATGATTTTCCAAGATCCCTACGCGTCGTTGAACCCCCGGATGAAGGTTAAGGATATCGTTGCCGAGGGTATCGATATCAACCACCTTGCTAAAAATGATGAAGACCGCAGTAAGCAGGTTGCTGATTTACTGGCCACGGTTGGGTTAAATCGGGATCATGCTAGCCGGTATCCACATGAATTTTCGGGTGGGCAACGACAACGAATTGGTATCGCCCGGGCACTGGCCGTTCAGCCAAAATTTATTATTGCTGACGAACCGATTTCTGCTTTGGACGTCTCGATTCAAGCACAAGTTGTTAATTTAATGAAGCAGCTGCAGCGCGAGCGCAATTTAACTTACCTGTTCATTGCGCATGACCTTTCGATGGTTAAGTATATTTCTGACCGGATCGGTGTGTTGCACTATGGGCGGATGCTTGAGGTGGGCTCTTCTGATGAAGTTTATAATCACCCCTTGCACGACTATACCCGTAGTTTACTGTCGGCCGTTCCGGTTCCCGATCCGGAGTATGAGCGGACTCGGACTCAGATCGAATATGATCCGAAGTATGAGGATGGCTCAAAGGACCGTGAACTAGTCGAGATTGCGCCGCATCATTTCGTTCAGGCAGCGCAAGATGAGATTCCGATGTACCAGGAACGGGCGAAGAAGATGGGACTGGAAGTCTTGTAGAATTTGAAATACAGCCTGGTTGTAACAAGAGACGAAATTAGTTGAAAGTTGACTAGTTTCTTTACAAAGCATTGAGTTACGGTTTAAAACATTAAAAATAGTGATGGTAGCAATTAGCTTTAAAGTTTAATTGTTGCTGGAATTAAAAGGGTGGCTTCCCAAGTTTCAGGGAGGCCACCTTTTTGGTGGGATAAGTGCGCAGCAAACGAGTTTTCACCCGCTTTTGATTAGATAATTTCCAATAATCTGGAGAAAACGTCAAAACCCCACAGGCTTGTTAAACGGATCACTCAAACTGGGCATCATATAATTTCTGGTAGGCACCGCCAGCCCTCAGCAGACTTTCGTGCGTGCCAGTCTCAACGACCCGACCGTTTTCGAGCACAATTATTTGATCCGCATCATGGATCGTCGATAGTCGGTGGGCGATGACAAGTGAGGTCCGCGCTTGCAACAGGTTGTTTAGCGCATGTTGGATGGCCTTTTCCGATTCGTTGTCTAAACTTGCGGTGGCCTCGTCCAGGATAATGACCGGCGCATCCTTCAACAATGCTCTGGCAATCGACAAGCGTTGCTTTTGCCCACCGGAGAGTTTGACCCCCCGTTCGCCAACTTGGGTGTCTAGCTGTTTAGGCAGTTCCCGAATAAAGGCATCTAAATCAGCCAGTTGAGCCACCTGCCAGACTTCTGTGTCGGAGGCACCCGGCTTACCGTACAGAATGTTTTCCCGGATACTGCCATCCAAGATGAAGATGTCTTGAGACACAATGGCAATGTTTTGACGGAGTGATGAAATGTCGATGGTTTTGATTGGCAACTCATCAAAGGTGATGCTGCCACTGTCCAAATCATAAAAGCGGTCGATCAGCCTCGTGATGGTCGTCTTCCCCGAGCCGGAACGCCCCACTAGTGCCGTTGTTTTGCCGTATGGAATCGTAAAGCTAACGTCTTTCAAAGTGGCATCGTGTTGACTTGGCTGTTTAGAGACTTCGTAAGTGAAGTTGACTTTATCCAGTGTGATGCCATGTTGGAGCTTGGGAAATGGTTTGGCATCCACTGCATTTAACACCCTCGGCTTTTCGGCCATGATCGATTGGATGCGGCCGTAGGAAACCAGTGACTGCTGAAGCTGATTAAGCAGCCTTGTGAAGGATTGGATCGGCGACTGGACCATTGCCACGTAGCTCAGGTAGGCGACCAGTTTCCCCACCGTCAAGCTGCCCTTCATGATGAAAAAGGCTCCCAGTGCCAGCACAATGGCGATACCAAGGGTGTTGATACCATCGATCAGCGGCGAAAAGATCGCCTGATTGCGACCGGCTGAAATCAGATCCTTGCGGTTGGTGTCGGCATAGTGGTCAAAGCGTTCAGCTTCGGTATCTTCGCTGTTAAAGCTCTTGATCAAATCGATCTGAGTCAGGGTCTGCTGCATCTGATTTGACATGCGAGCCTGTGAGCGACGGGCGTTCAGGAAGGCGGTGCGGATGCGGACGCGAAAGACCCGGTAAACGATGAACATCAGTGGGAAAGTGAGGCTGACAGCTAGCGCCATTTGCCAATTGATGTAAATAATCAGTGCCAAAACGCCGACGAACGTGAACAGGTTACCAATCATGCTTAACATGTTAGCGGAGATCAGGCTTTGCAAGTTATTGATATCGCTGGTCAACCGGGTCATCAAGTCGCCGGTTTTGCTGGATTCGAAGAAACTAGTGTCTAGTCGAATGAGATAGGTGTAGAGCTGGTTGCGCAGATCAGTGATGGCATTTTGGCTCATCACGGTCATGTAATACGTGGAGATATAGTTGAATAGGCCAAGGACTATGGCGGTCGCTAGCAGCAGGGTAATTGCCCCAGCTAGCCACTCGTAATTTTTTTGTGGAATGACCTTGTCGATGATGAACTGTTCAATTTGTGGCATCACGAATTGCAGTAGTGTGATGACGGTCAGTGAAATAATGTTGAGCACTAGTAGCCAGCGTTTCTTAAGCACTTTACTGAAAACAAAGTGAAACATCTCTAGCAATGAACCGTGATCTGATTGAGACTTTGCTTCCACAAGAGCCACCCCCTTAAAAGCGTTTTAAACTGTCTGATAATGTAGCACAATCAACTGGGGTAGGGAAGCAAAGCGGCTTCGCCAAGGTCGGTGCCTAGTTTTTAATCATATGACCTTTGGCTTCATATAAAGAATCGAACAAAAAACGTTCCACCTAAATGGCGAAACGTTACGGTTTAGATCCATTTAAATTAACTTACGCAAACGGCCCTTCCAGCCGGTTGTAGTACACCACGGAGATTTTGTCATCGGCGACGTGCAGTTTGGTGACGGCACCGTTCAAAGCAGTTTTAGCGATGTCAATGTCTGGTGCAAAGCGCGAAACAATGCTGCGAATCGTGGTGCCGTGACTGGCTATCAACACTTTGTCGCCGTCACGGCAGACCCGTTTGAGCTCGTCAAATCCCGTTTGAACGCGAGCCCAAAAAGTCGCGTTATCTTCGGCGTCACCAAAGGGGTCAAACGCTGCGATCCGGTCCTTCAAGCCCTCAATGGTATAGGCGTTGATCATGGCGTTGAAGGAATCGTAACCGTCTGGGCTGCCAATCATGTGCCAGGCTTGAACGTCGTCATTGCCCTCAAGGTAGCCAAAGTTTTCTTCGTGAAATGCAGGCGAAATGGTCGCCGATTTGGCGATGCCGCTGTTGGCTGCCAAAATGTATTTTGCGGTATCCTGAGCCCTTTGCGTGTTACTGGCATAGGCTTTGGTGAACGGGATCGCAGCCAGTCGTGCGCCGGCCTCCTTGGCGTCTTTAACGCCTTTAGCAGTCAATGGAGAGTCAATGATGCCTTGAACACGATGGTATTTATTAAGTACGGTTTGCCCATGGCGGACAAAATAGAGATCAAAATTTGCCAAAAGAATCCTCCTCATGGTTTAATTCAGTTTTCCAAGCTCACCGCGGATACGGGCTGATTCCTGCTTACTACCCGTAAACAAAATGCGGTCGTTAAGCTTTAGCGGCGTATCACCCTTTGGACGAATGAACCGCTTTTCACGGTAGATCTGCGCAATAGTGATGTCGTCAATGAACGGCAGGTTGCGAATTTGAATGTCCACGTACTTGCGGTTACGCAGCTGAACTTCGAAGACGGCCGATTCGGTGGACGTCAGCAGTTCGATGGTCGATGGCGTCTCAATCAGACTACGCAGCATGCTGATCTGGACGTCTGGCGTGCTGAACGCTTCAACGCCCATCTTGAGCAACGTATCTTTACGTTCATCCAAAATGTTTGGGTCTTCAAAGCGCGCAATCACCCGCGGCACCCCATACTGCTTGGCAGCCTTAGCAAGCCGGTAGTTTTCCTTGGAGTTGCTTTGACCAAGCACAATAATGTCGGTGTCAAAGACTTCCTGGGCCACCAAGTCATCCGGGACTAGGTTTTCCAATAGGTGCACGTCGATCTCACTGTTGAAAGCGCGGTAGTTGGTTTCGCGGTCGGTATACATATGAATGTCGTAACCAGCCTTAGTTAATTGCTGGGCGACCGGCACCGTCAATAGATTGGTGCCGATAAAATGCACGTTAGTCGGCTTGGCATCGGCTTCTTCGACCCGGTAACGGCGGTTAAAGACTAGTGGGCCAATGATGCAGGTCAAAATGGCGGCTAGCAGGAAAGCACCGGACTGCTGAGCGGTGATCTTGTGCAGGTGCTCAGCAACTTGCAAAACGGCCAAAACAACGGTCAGTGTCGTGGTGGACATGGCTGCCCCAGCAAATGCATTACTGGTGTTAAAGCGCAGTTTTAAGACGAAGAAGACGGCGGCCTTAGCCAGTAGGTAAGCAATCAAGAAGACCGGAATTAAAATCAAAGTATGCGGGTCAGCCAGCAGGGTCCGCAGGTTCAAGCCCACACCACTCATAATGAAGAAAATCGGAATGAAGAAGCCGTAGCCAATGGAATCAAGCCGTACTTTCGTTTCTTCGTGCGGTTCCAGTAACTTGATCACGATTCCGGCCATAAAGGCCCCCAGGATACCTTCCGCACCGACTGATTCAGCAATTGTGACCAGCGCCACGATGACGAAGAAGGACAACCGAACGTCCAGTTGCGTAGTGGATTTGTTGATCTGATCAAAGAAACGGAAGAAGGCTTTGAAACGCCAAACTAATAGCGCTGCTGCCAGCAAAATCAGCAACAATAGCCACAACGACTTTGACGTGGGACTATAAGCGGAAGCGTAGAAAGTCAAGCCAATCATTGGTACCACTTCACCAAGGGCGGCAATCAATAGAATCGTTTGACCAAAGGGTTTACTAAGCAGTTCTTTTTCTTTGAGGCCCGCGATCACGATCCCCAGTGAAATGGTCATGAAGAGGATCGTTGAAAGCCAGATATCGGTGAACAAGCCACTGGATTTTAAAGCTAACGCCAGTCCAAACGACAAAACAACGATCGAGGCGTAGCTCATAAAGGCCAGCATGACTGGCGAGTACTTCGGTGCGTTACTGGCTTGCTTTTGCTCCAGCGGTGTGAGTTCCGTGTTCTTCGGACTAAAGAGGCTGAAGTCGATTTCCAGACCACTCAGAAACAACAGCACGATCACGCCGACGTTTTTGAGCAGCGACAGCGTGGCATTAGTGTGAATAATATCGAACAAACTGGGTCCCAAGATCACACCGACGATAATTTCAATGACGGCGGTGGGCAGTAACGTGAGCTTAATGCGGGCCATAAACAGTGGAATCACTAGGGCTGCAAGTAAAATAATCAGTAGGGAAATTTGATCCATAACAATACCTCGGGCTTTTTTAGTAATTGTGGTGCAAGTGCTTTCTTATCACTAAAGATTAGTGGTATACTTGAATATCGAATTTACGATTGGAGGGCGCTATGGCAGAAACGATTAAGCAGCAAGAACAAAAACATTTGGACGCGGTCATTGATAAAATCAAAGTTGCGGAGCAGAAGTCCCAAGAACGGATCGATCAAGCAACCTCTGATGAATCCGGGATTCGCAAAAACTTTGAAAATGACCTCCGGCTAAAGACGGATTCCTATGAGGGCATGATGGAAACCGCGCTGTCCGTTCGCCAGCAGCAACAACTTTTGGGTGAACGGCAGAACAGCTGGCAACACGCTACTGATGAACTGCAAACGCTCAAGAAGATGGAGCAGACGCCGTACTTCGCACGCATCGATTTTCACGAACAGGGCGAACCCAAGACGGAAAAGATCTATATTGGGCTGGCCTCGTTTTCTGATGAACCGGATCGTTTCCTAGTATATGACTGGCGGGCACCGATTTCTAGTGTTTACTATGACGGTAAATTAGGTGATGTGTCGTATCAGACACCGGATGGTGAGCAGACGGTCAACGTCAAGCTGAAGCGCCAGTTCCAGATCGAAAATGGGGTTATCAAAACGGTCTTCGATACCGAAGAAGCGGTTGGTGATCAGATGTTGCTGGATGCTTTGAGCGAACAGTCCGATACCAAGATGAAGAGTATCGTAACGACCATTCAAAAAGAACAAAACCAGATCATCCGAGACACCAAGTCCGACCTGCTGTTCGTTCAGGGGGCGGCTGGTTCTGGTAAGACGGCGGCCGTTTTGCAACGGGTTGCATATCTATTGTACCGCTATCGGGGCAAATTGACTTCAGGTCAGGTGATTCTCTTTTCGCCAAACCAATTATTTAACGACTACATTGACCAAGTGCTGCCTGAACTGGGTGAGCAAAACATGATCCAGATGACGTATTACCAGTACGCCGGCCGTCGTTTGCCAAAGCTGAAGATTGAAACGTTAGCTCAGCGGTTTAGTGAGCAATACACTCCAGCCGAACAGCGCATCGATACCTTAAAGGGCAGCCTGGCATTTTACGACGCGGTGACCGCCTACGCGAATCACCTGGAAAAAGAAGATATGATCTTTAGAAATATCAATTTCCGTGGCAAACCGTTCTTTACCAAGGAAAAGATTCACGATATTTACTATAGCTTTAATGAAAACTACCGGTTATTCAACCGCTTAGACGGCACCCGCGAGCAACTGATCAAGATGCTGAACCGGCGCATTAGTTCCGAGATGCGCACCAAGTGGGTTGAAGAAGCAGTCCAGGATCTAAGTCGTGAAGAAATGAACCAGATGAAGGGTGAAGATCCGCAGGAATTTGAAGACGGCGATAAGGAATTTCAATTCTACGCGCGTAAGATCGTGATGAAGGCCTTTACGCCAATTCGACAAGCGGTTGTTCGAAACCGGTTTTTGAGTATCAATTCGCAAATGGTTCACATGTTGCGCAGTATTCCTGCAATCATTGACTTGTCTGATTACGGGATCTCAAAAGAGGACTGGAAGAGCAGCGTTGAGCGAGCCATTTCAGATATCAAGCACGGCCGGATGACACTGAGTAACGTGTCCGCCTATCTATACCTGTACGACAAAATGACCGGTAAAAAGGGTGAGCGCGACATTCGGTATGTATTTATCGATGAGATCCAAGATTACACGCCGTTTCAGTTGGCTTATTTAAAATTCAGTTTTCCGCGGGCACGCTTCACGTTGCTGGGTGACTTGAACCAAGCTATTTTTACCAAGGAAAACAGTAAGACGCTGCTGGATGAACTGAGCACCATGTTTGATCCGGATAAGACGCGGGTCGTCCAGTTGACCCAGTCCTACCGTTCAACGGAGCAGATCACGGACTTTACCCGCCACATTTTGGTCAATGGTGAAGCCGTCATGGCCTTTGATCGAGACGGCGATTTGCCAAATATCAGTGTGGGGCGCTCCCGTGAGGCAACCCTGCAACGGCTGGTCAAGCAAATCAATACTAATGAGGCTGATAAAGAAACCACCGCCATCATTGGTAAGTCGTTGGCCGACTGCCGCAAGCTGGCCGGCAAACTAAAGCAGGCCGGAGTGAAGGCGACGCTGATCCAGTCTGAAAACCAACGGCTGGCACCAGGCGTAATCATCGTGCCGTCGTTTCTGGCCAAGGGCTTGGAGTTTGATGCCGTGGTCGTGTGGGAGGCCTCGGATGCGGAGTACCACGATGATGATGAGCGTCAGTTACTGTATACGATCTGTTCAAGAGCTATGCACCGGTTGACGATTTTAGCAACGGATAAGCTGTCGCCGTTGTTTGGTACGGTGCCAACGGATGAGTATGTCATGGAATAAAAATGAACAGTATAAAATGAAGCTGTGACTTAAGTCATTTGGCATAGCTGTGAAAAACGACTGACGAAGAAATCCAAACAGGATTTCTTCGTCAGTCGTTTTTCGATGGGGAGGGGGATTCAATAAAACAATTTTTCCGTCAACAATCAGCTGGGCTGTTACAGTGTATTTGTTTTGACCTCTAAGTATTTGCATTTTGAACGCCGTTAAGAATTTTAATAAACGGGTTGTATTTTAAAAAAAAGCGAGTATACTATGTATCTGTTTGATATATTAAAAAGATATATAAAGTTAGGAGATCTTATCCATGACAATTTTAAGAACTCAGGGCATTGATCAATTTTACGAAACCTTTGGTGATATCAACAATCCTGCCGTACTATTAGTCTCGGGATTGGGCGGAACGAACAAAAGTTGGACAGCACAGATCAAACGGTTTGAAAAGGACTATTATGTGATTGCACCCGACCACCGAGGCACTGGCTACTCTACTCACACGACTGAAGGGCACACGATTCAACAGTTAGCGCTTGATATGGAAGATTTGCTCGATGATCTAAAGCTGGGACCCGTTCACGTGGTTGGGGCTTCCACTGGTGGCGCAATTGCGCAGTACATGGCTGTTGATCGGCCGGATCAGGTCAAATCGTTAACCCTTTCTTCTACGTTCATTAAGTTTGATCCGTGGATGACCCGTGAATTTAAGCTGCGGCGGAAGATGGCGGCTGAATGGGACCGGGAAACGCTGTTGGCGGCTTATTCACAGTACCTCTTCTCACCGAAATTCACTAATGAGAATCCCGACTTTGTTCAGAGTTGGATCGACATGGCCGCTGGGAACAATGCTTCCGGACCAAACGACGCTGAGATTGGCGTTAAGCGGATCGATATGATTGCTAATCACGATTTTACCGACCGAATTCAAGAAATTAAGCAACCAACCCTGATCCTTTGTGGCGAAGCTAATGCATGTACCGACCTGCAGAATTCAGAAAAGCTGCATGCAGCCATTAAGGGCTCAAGGCTTAAGACTTTCCCTGGCTGTGGTGAACTGATCGAGACTGAAGTGCCAGATCAATATTTTGCAGCAATTGACCAGTTTATTTCAACCCAGGCTTAAAAAGGGAGTGAGGAACTTTGTATACTGTTTTTGTACTGGGACAGCTTCTCGACGATGCAATGTCCGGTTATCGACTGAGAGAAATACTCAGTAATATTGTCGGCCAGCGTGAGAAGGTGAGCTACGGTATTATTCACCCGCTACTTGAAAAATTAGCTCAGTCTGGTGATATTATTCTGACGAAAACCACGGCGCAGAATAACCGACCACAAAAAATTGCAACCATTACCGACCGGGGGCGCGCGACCTTTGATCAACTGATGCGGACACCAATTAAAGTGGGTAAACACGAAGAACTGCAGTATCTATTGAAGTTAAATAATCTGCATCACGTTTCGAAAGAAGAGGGCAGACAACTGATTAACCAGTTTATCGCTTTTAACGAATCCGTTTTGGAGGAAGCAACTGCCAATGCACAAAATATTGCGCATAATGAACTGATGAATGCTGGAGAAAAACACTCGGCAATTGCCATCGCGCATTATAAAGTTGCACAGGCAAAGACCGCAATTAGTTGGGCAAAAGGGTTGGAAGTATAACTTGTAGATTTAAACATTAATAAGCTACTAAGACTACGGCAAGCGATGCTATCAAACCTTAGTCGCTTTTTAGGGAGGAACTTTAATTTTGGAGACACAACGGATTCCAAGAAAAACAATTTTGGCAATTATTGGCTCAGGACTGCTAGCTTTCTGCGGTATTTTGACCGAAACTTCCATGAACGTGACGTTTCCGACGCTGATGAAACAGTTTGATCTCTCTATGGGAACGGTTCAATGGTTATCCACGGGGTATCTGTTAGTAGTTTCTCTAACCATGATTACTTCCGCTTTTATGCAACGGCGGTTAAAATTATCGCAGCTGTTTGTTCTTGCGGGACTCATGTTTACCATTGGTGACTTGATTTGCGGCTTAGCGCCTAATTTTCAAGTTTTATTGATTGGGCGGCTGATTCAGGCGGTGGGAACTGGATATGCTATTCCACTTTTGTTTGCGATTATTTTGCAGCAGATTCCAGCTGCTCGGCTAGGGGTCTTTATGGGGATCGGTGGTATGATCACCGGAATCGCACCATCCCTAGGCCCAACTTATGGTGGCTTTAACACCTATATGTTTACTTGGCGTGAAATTTTCTGGTTTATTTTACCCATCGTCATTTTAGCGACGATTCTGGGTGGTCTGACGATTCCGCAGCGGTTTAAGACTGAACGACCGCAGTTTAATTTCTTGGGATTGCTATTCTTGGGAATTGCTTTCTTCCTGATTACAGAGGGCTTTACAGCGGCAGGTACAGCTGGTTGGCTAAGCATTAAATTTTGGGGCAGCTTGTTAGGTGGTTTGGTCTTTTTAATGCTCTTTGTTTTCGACTCTCGCCACACGCAGCGAGATTTGATCAATCTCATGGTTTTCAAGTCGCCAACTTTTGTGTTGAGTGTGACCGTTTATTTCTTAATTCAATTAATGAACATTGGAATCTCATTCCTGTTGCCAAATTACGCCCAGCTAGTCTTTGGAGCCAATTCGTTGACTGCCGGGGCGACGATCCTACTGGGAAGCTTGGCGTCCGCTTTCGTTCAGCCGCTGAGTGGTCGGATGTTAGACCGGAATGGCGCAAGTGTTCCAATCAAGATTGGTAGTGTTTTGCTAGTTATTTCACTCGGGCTATTTAGTGCGTTTGGTCAGTCCTTGACCAGCGGACTGATCGTTTTGTTTTACTTATTCTTTGGAATCGGTTTTGGATTTAGCTTTGGCAATACCATGACCAACGGGATTCAGCAAGTAGACATTAAACTCCAACAAGACGCTAACGCAACCTTTAGCACCAGTCAGCAATTTGCCGGTTCCATCGGGACTGCGATTATGGCGGCAATTTTAACCAGTAGTCAGCAAAGCGGCCGACACCTGTCACAACGGGTATTATCCGCCATTGGCAGCCAGCATGACTTTTATTTGTTGCTCTTACTGACAGTGATCATCTTGATTTTAGTTTGGATCAATTTTGCTAAACAACGTCGCCAGGAGACAGCTGAGTAATTTTTATTTGGACTGTCACAGCGTTAGAGTGATAAAAGTTTGGACTGATGTTTGAATGGAAATTCAGCCTTAGATTTTATGTGGCTGAGTTTGGCCGATAACGCCATAAAACTGTAATAAACGGGGCTGATATCACAGCCTCGTTTTTTATGATGGTTGATTATTCCGGTATGACTCAATCAGCGTTTTAAAATTCGGGTGAAGGATCAAAAAATGCTTTAGCCGACTGGGATCCTTCATCAGAGCTTTTAACTGCGAGCCTTCATCGGGCTGCGCTGAGGCTTGTTGGGGGTAGAACCACTCGGTCTGACTCATGTTTTGACTGGCTTGCAAATAGACATTGGCGACTCGATCTGGAGCCATTTCAGCGTTGATTCCCGAGAGACCCTGAACTTCGACGATGGCCACGTCAATGTTTTTCGGCTTTAAGGCGGTGGCCAGTGATAGACCAAAGTTACGCAGGGCAGCCTTAGTTAATGATAGGCTGACAGCAAACGGGGAGGGTTTGAGGGCGGCTCCTCCCACTGTGATGAGTATTTGACGGGGTGTTTTGGTCTCGGTTGGAAGTTCAGCAAATTGGCGGGTAGTCGTCATGGCGCCAAGAACGTTAGTTTGAAATACCTGTGTGACCTTGTCGGGTTTAAAATTAAAACAATTGTCGGCACTGGTGTCGCCCACGTTGTAGACGAATCGGTGGGGTGTGCCGTACTTTTGTGTTATCTGGTTAAACATGGTAGCCGTTGATTGGCTATTTGTGGCATCAGCGACGACGTAATTCGCTTTAATTTGCTGATCAGTCAACCGTTGCGTTAATGCTTGAAGGCTCGCTTGGTGACGAGCTGCTAAGATCACCCGATCACCAGTCTGACCAAATTTTTTAGCGATCGAGAAGCCAAAGCCTTGGCCAGCCCCTAAAATCACGGTAGTCGCTTGCGTTTTTGACATCTAAAAGACTTCCTTTCTTTCACCTTTAATTTAGTCCTCTTTATAAACCCTGAAAAGAGTTAAAGCCACAACTATGATAGCGCTTAAGACATAGGTCGTGTATAATAAGAATAATTTACTTTTAACGGATTAATGAGGCTGAAACAAAATGGATTTTATGAACTATGACATTTTTACGAAGGACCAGTGGCGTAACTTTTATCAGGGTGCTTCGGTACCGTTGACACAGGCTAGTTTGAAGCAGATCAAGGCCTTTAATGACCGCATTTCACTGCAGGACGTGCAGGATATTTACATTCCGTTGATCCATTATCTGGGCCTGCTAATTCATAATTTTGACGGCTGGCAGGATACGAAGGCTAATTTTTTACGGCAGGAATCGCGCCATGTCCCGTTTATCATTGGCATTGCGGGGAGTGTGGCGGTTGGTAAAAGTACCACGGCACGACTGCTAAAAGTGTTGATGAATCACTTTTTCGGTGGCCAACGAATTGAATTGATCACGACGGATGGGTTCTTGTATTCAACGGCTGAGCTCAAGAAACGGGGATTGCTGGCACGGAAGGGCTTTCCTGAAAGCTACGATATGAAGGCGCTGATCAAGTTTTTGAACGACGTGAAGTCTGGCAAACCGCTGATGGAGGTGCCGGTCTATTCTCACAAGATCTACGACATCGTGCCGAATGAAGTTCAGGAGATCGAGCGGCCAGACGTCTTGATTGTGGAAGGAATTAACACGCTGCAGTTGCCGCACACAGAACAAATTTACGTGTCTGATTTTACCGACTTTTCGATTTACGTTGACGCCCGGCCTAAATTGATTGAGGAGTGGTATTTGGAACGCTTTAGGGCTTTGCTGAAGCTGGCGGCGGATGACCCGGAAAATTACTATCACTCATACAGCAAGATACCGGAAGAAAAGGCGGTCGAGGCGGCTAAAAATACGTGGTTGACCGTTGACCTGCCAAATTTGGAAGATTATATCTTGCCAACTCGAAATCGTGCTAATATGATCATACATAAGGAGGCTCAGCACATTGTTGATCAGGTGATGTTGCGGAAGTCTTGAACGATTTGTTGGCAAGAAACATTTGAAGCTGAAAGGGTAAAATACAGTTTTGAATTCAAATTTTTCTGGTGGAGACGCATGTTTTCACCGATGAATTTTGACGTAAAACACGAACGATTAGACTTTTCACATTAATATTGACCGGAAATGGAACTGTCTGTATAGTATAGGTATTGAAATTTGTCCCGTTATGACAAGGAAGGTGTGAAACGATTGGCTAAAGTGGACTTATCTGCTTTTGATAAAATTATTGTGCTGGACTTTGGGTCCCAGTACAATCAACTGATTACCCGTCGAATTCGTGATCTCGGGGTCTACTCAGAGTTAATGGCTCATACGATCTCAGCTGCGGAAGTTAAAGCCCTAGCACCAAAGGGAATCATCTTTTCGGGTGGCCCGAACTCCGTTTATGCTAAAGATGCGCTGAAAGTTGATCCGGAGATTTTTAAGCTGGGGATTCCGATCCTGGGCATTTGCTACGGGATGCAACTAATGGCTTATGACCTCGGTGGCCAAGTGAAGTCTGATAATGGTCAGTATGGTCGGGCGGAAATCACAGTTACCAGTGATGGTGCCAAGCTATTTGCCGGTACACCAAAGAAGCAAAACGTTTGGATGAGCCATGGGGACCTCGTCACCGAAGTTCCTGAAGGTTTCACTGCGGTTGCAACGAGTGCTGAATGTCCAATTTCTGCGATGCAGGATTTAAGCAGAGGGTTCTACGGCATTCAATTTCACGCTGAAGTTCGGAACACGGACTACGGCAACGAAATTTTAAAGCACTTTGCCTTCGATGTTTGCCATGCCGAAGCGAACTGGTCGATGGATGATTTTATTGACCTGCAAATTAAGCATATTCAAGAAACTGTTGGTGATAAAAAGGTGCTGCTCGGTCTTTCAGGTGGCGTTGATTCATCTGTTGTTGGGGTGCTGCTACACAAAGCCATTGGTAATCAACTGACTTCTATTTTTGTTGACCACGGTCTGCTACGGAAGGGCGAAGCTGAACAGGTCATGGCTAGCCTCAAAGGTAAGTTTGGTCTGAACATTATCGAAGTGAATGCGGCCGACCGTTTCTTATCAAAACTGAAGGGCGTCAGTGAACCTGAAAAGAAGCGTAAGATCATCGGCGCGGAGTTCATCAACGTTTTCAATGACGAAGCCAAGAAACTCGAGGGAATCGACTTTTTGGCTCAGGGTACCCTGTACACCGACGTTGTTGAGAGTGGTACCGATACGGCGCAGACGATCAAGTCCCATCATAACGTGGGTGGATTACCAGAAGATATGCATTTTCAACTGATTGAACCTTTACGAACTTTATTTAAGGATGAGGCGCGTGAACTGGGTGAAAAGTTAGGCATGCCATCTGACCTGGTTTGGCGTCAGCCGTTCCCAGGCCCAGGCCTAGGTATTCGGGTGCTAGGTGAGATCACACCAGAAAAGCTCCAAATTGTGCGCGACAGTGATTTTATTTTACGTGATGAAATCAAAAAAGCTGGCCTAGATCGTAAAATCTGGCAGTACTTCACGGTGTTACCAGGAACCCGTTCTGTCGGCGTGATGGGTGACGGCCGGACTTATGACTACACCGTTGGTATTCGCGCCGTGACTTCCATTGATGGGATGACGGCAGACTTTGCTCACATTCCGTATGAAGTTCTTGCGAAGATTTCGACGCGTATCGTAAACGAAGTCGATCATGTTAATCGGATCGTGTATGATGTTACGAGTAAGCCGCCTTCGACTATTGAGTGGGAGTAAAAGGTATCTGTTAATTAAACCCGGAATGTTGATTTAACGGCATTTTCGGGAGATACAAAGGATACGGTTGGCGGGGGATTTGTTACGTTCCCCGCCAAAATCCCCGCCAAGTTTGGGCCGAATGAGGGCTGAGTTGGCGGGGATATTTTGTAAATATGATGCGATTTGAAAGGCACTACTTTTACATTCTGAAATATCATATAATGAGCATTGATTGGATTGCGACCAGATATTGCTACGAGTGTTGGGTGGATTTTTTTAGAGAGAGTATTCGGGGATTTCTTATGGCAAACGATAATGGTGGTTCAATTGCTCAGAAGGGATTCACCTATCAAAGTCGCGGTTATATCGTTGGTTGCAATTCGGAATTATCAGAAGCTGGGGTTTTAAATCTTTGTAGAGGCAGATGACGATTTTGAGACTGTTTCCGACAATGATTATCATGCGTACATTCAGGTTAAGGACCATAAAAAAAGTGATTCTTAATACTCTATTGAGAAAATTAGCTGGTAAGCAGTCGATTTTTGAGAAGGATCTCGGCGCCGGCGAAAATAATGCATTAAATAAAATTGTATTCTATAATTTTTCGGACAAAGATTTCAACCTGATGCAAGAAATCGATGCTGACGAGATTTTTTAGCAAAGCTTATTTGTTTGGAAAAGAACAGATAGCAATGATAAGTATTTATCGCTCTCGGATACTTTCTTTAATAAAGACTGATTTTACTTTTGATTTTGTTGCGGCTACCAAGTACTTAATCGGGGAAATGGCGTCTGAAGGTATTTCTGTTGATAAGAAAGCACAAATTGCCCAAGGCGAACTTTGGCAACTGATTTTGCAAAAGTTGGAAAAGGAAATTCAGCGTAGCTAAGGTCGTGAGCTAAAGAAAATCAGTGTGAACGATCTAATGCCAATTTTTGAAAAAGTCGCTGCACTAGAATGTTACGATGAAATTTAAAGTGAATTTGGTTTTCGTCTGTTTAGAAATAAAAAATTAAGCTAGAGAAGTCCAAGATTATTTTACTGTATACCAGTAAAAAAGCAGTCGCTTTGAAATGGTTTTGCAAATGTGACCTAGATAATATTAATGAAGTAGATTTGATTCGAGATTATTTGGCCAAAGGTCTTTGATGTGGCTTAAATGAAAATAATGTATATGCAATTTGTATTTCGGCCTACTGTGACGTATTAGGAGGGCTTGACCTTGAAGCTAGTTATTAAGCATATCGTGATTATCAATTCAGAGCACGTACTTGCGAATAAATTTGAGTTTGGCGAATTATCGAACATATTCCTTAGTGATGATAACGAAGTTGACAAGTCAAGCTTACTAAAGTCGATCTGTTTTACTTTAGGTGGAGACGACAGACCATTTACCTCAGGCTGGGACTATCAACATCATGTTTTTCAAATCGAACGTGATATTCATGGACAGTCATTGACAATTCAGAGATTTAATAAAGTTTTTTGACGAAAAGTGCAATGAATATTTATTCTTTTACAAATAAAAAGAATTTTTCAATTTGACTTCAAAACAAAATTGGGATGAATCTAAAGCTTCAGACAAAGTCCTTAGACAAATATCATACCGGTAGAATGAACGTTGTGCTAGTACCCTTCAATATTGATCAAGATCAGTCATTGGCTTCATTCCGTGAGGACTCGTTTGACAACGTGACCATGTATAAAGACCAAACGAAGTCAATTTTTGAATATTATCTTAAACTTTCAAGCAATCAACTGATTGCAATAGAGGAACAGCTAAAAGCGCTGATTAACAGAACAAAGAGGTTGATGGCCAACTTCGTCAGGTGGAGGGTGTAAGGAAATCGTATAGCAGCGAAGTAAAAACGGATGTTATGAGCCCAAAAGAGTTTGATGAACTCAAGGCGCGGAACTAGATTATCACGATGCAATTACAAATGATTAGCTGACCGAAATATCTTCCTATTCTAGCCAGATATCAAGTAAAAAGATGAAACTGTACTGTTATCGTGCGCGATTACCCGGAAATCCATAAATTACTATTAGTTACTAACACACGATTCCGAAACATTGAGTATGAATGCACATATTGACATTCTCGGTTAACCAGAGAACAGTCGTTAACTAGACTTGAACTTGATGATAATGACTTCGAAATTGGACAACGCGAGATAGAGGTAAAGCAAGATATAGAAGTTGATCAGGCTAAGTTTAACAGTCTGTTGTCGGCGTTAGCTAGTTTGTAGTCTGACTTCGATGAAAAGAACAGACGAATTGGCAACCTCGGAAATGCCAGTAATATAGATAAGTATGTCGATCATTAAGTAATAACGAAACTTGGTTAGCTCGCAGGAAAGTATCAGGCAACATTAAGTCGTCTGGAAGCGTCGATACATGAAATACAAAAAGATCAGTACGAGAAACGTGCGACTTTTAGAGCTGCTCGCAAGAGTAATGAAATGAATTATGAACAGATTAAAAATGGTATTGCCAATGAACTTGGGGTACCAAGCGTGTCTAACAAACTGTTTTTAAATTTAAGAAGGTGAAGGACGCAGGTACGGCTCTAAATAAGCTCCTGTTGTCTCATATTTAACGTATTTTGAAATCATGGCAGCCTGCTCAAATACAACCTTTCCTATGGCGATGGATTCGGTTGAAAAAATGAAATTATTGATTCGAACGCAGATAAAATGTTTATGGCTGTTTAAAAACACTTTATGAGTCTCAATAACCAAAATTTCTTCTCAATTGATTAAACGAAATCAGAATAAATTAGACTTGACTAACAGGCATGTCACGCTTCTCAAAAGGCCAATATTAAAGGATAGTGCGTACGAACGTTTGGGTCCAGAATTAATAGTTGCAGAAGACAATCCGGATGGTAACGTCGGTAACGAAAGGAGATTAGAATGCAATGACAGAGCAAGACGAAACATGGTCGGAAGACATTTCAGAGACTCTCATTCGTGAGCGTATGCCCGAAATACTCGATATTTTACTGATAGACCGGACAAAATCAACCGCCAGAAAGATTCAGAATATCATCTGGGCAAATGATAATTACATGCAGTTTGGAGTTAAAGCATACGCTCCAGAAGCGTCGATAAAGCCGGAATTGGTCACTGGTGTAATGGATAGCATTATCATGCCACGTGCATTAAAACCCAGTGAGCTGCAAAAGGAGAGAACCAAAGCAAAAGCTGAAGTTTTTACACCAACATGGATTGTTAAGAAGCAGAATGATACCGTTGATGAAAACTATGTGAGTGATGATCTTGAAACTTATACAAATCGGACGTGGTTAGAGATTACTTGTGGTGAAGCACCATACATGGTTAGTCGTTACGATATGGACACTGGTGATGGAATTCCTTTGTCTGATCGGGTTGGATTTGTTGATCGTAAACTTCGTCGAATCAGCGCTGAAGTCAATGACCAAGCGACGTGGCAAACACTTGTTGAAGCTGCATACAAGGCAAGCTATGGCTTTGAATGGAGCGGAGATTCATTGCTCCTAGCCCGCGAGAACTTACTTTACACGTATCGAGATTATTTCATGGCGAAGTGGCGTGTTGAGCCAGACACCGAACAACTGAAGACTATTGCAGAGATTATTAGCTTTAATGTTTTTCAGATGGATGGTTTGAAGTTTGTGGTACCACTCAGCGAAACTCGGGTAAAGGTTGTCCAACAGGAAATTTCGTTATTCGATGATCCAGCTGATGTCCAAGAAGAGTGGATCACAAAGCCGGGAAAGCGGGTCAAGGTTATGAATTGGGCTAAGAATAAGATGGAATTCTTTGATAAAGGGGTCGCATGATATGGTTGACAAAACTAAAATAAAAACTACAAGAGTGGTTTATCCGCAGATTTATGCGTATACGTTACCACAGATAGCCGAAGACAACGGCTGGATTAAGATTGGCTACACTGAGCGCGAAGATGTTGATACTCGCATTCGTGAACAAACGCATACTGCGGCAATTCGACTGAATGCAAATAAACTTTGGTCTGAGCCGGCCAAGTATTCAAGAGGCGATGCTTGGTTCACTGACAAGAAGTTACATAAATACCTAACTTCACAAAAAGACGTTAAACAGCGGTTGAATACTGAATGGTTCTACTACGATGGGACGCCTGAACGCGCACATGAAGATTTTGTAGACTTTCGAGATCGCAAATCTGATCAGTCTAGAGACACTTCTGAGTATACATTACGAGCTGAACAGCAAGCAGCTGTTGAAAAGACTGTTGCCTATGCTAGAAATCATGTTGGTGGGGAATTTCTATGGAATGCGAAGCCGCGTTTTGGTAAGACGCTGACAACGTATGACTTGGCCCGAAAATTAAATGCTGAAACTGTGCTGGTTGTGACCAACCGTCCGGCAATTGCCAATTCATGGTTCGATGACTTCGAAAAATTTATTGCATGGCAAACCGACTATGCCTTTGTTTCTACGACTGATTCACTTAAAGATCGTCCCTCTATGAGTCGCGAAGAGTTTATGAATCAGCTAGATGGTGGCAAACAGCGAATGATTGCCTTTATCTCGTTACAAGATATCAAGGGGGCAATTCCTTTTGGTGGCGGCGTTAAAAAGCTGAAATGGGTTAAGAATTTGCATTGGGATTTGTTGGTTATTGATGAATCTCATGAAGGTGCAGATACCTTAAAGGCCGACGTTGCATTTGACAATATCAATCGTGATTTCACGTTGAATTTATCTGGTACACCATTCAAAGCTGTTGCCAAGGGCACATTCAGCGACGATCAAATCTTCAACTGGACATACGCTGATGAGCAAAACGCTAAAGAAAACTGGCCGGTGGATGATGAAGAACATAATCCATATCGGAAATTGCCACGGCTGAACCTATTTTCATATCAAATGAGTCGAATGATTACCGATGAAGTCGATGCAGGCGCTCAAATCGATGGTAAAGATGAAGACTATGCCTTTGATCTTAATGAATTTTTCTTGACAAGTAATTCTGGTAAATTTATTCATGAAGATGATGTCCGTAAGTGGTTACGTAGTCTTTGGAAAAATGACGGCTATCCATTTTCAAATGACGAACTGCGTTACGAATTAAAACATACGTTCTGGATTCTCAATCGGGTGGCCAGTGCTAAGGCACTTGAAAAGCTAATTAAAAGCATGCCTGTTTTTGATGGTTACGAAGTGGTCATTGCCGCTGGTGATGGTCGTACAGATGATGATCAAGTTCAAAACGTGCGGTCCCTGGATCGAGTTCGCAAAGCCATTGCGGAAAATGACAGGACAATCACACTGTCTGTTGGTCAACTGACTACTGGGGTTACGGTTCCGGAATGGACTGGCGTTTTAATGTTGTCGAATATGAAGTCGCCCAGTTTATACATGCAGGCCGCGTTCCGTTCGCAAAATCCTTGGACATATACCGAGAATGGTATCCGTAAGGAAAAGGCTAATGCTTACGTGTTCGACTTTGCCCCAGAACGAACGCTGACCATCTATGATGATTTCGCCAATGATTTGTCAAGTGAAACCACAAATGGCGGCGGGACAACCGAAAAGCGCAAAGATAACCTTAAAACGTTGCTGAACTTCTTCCCAGTTATTGCAGAAGATACTGACGGTAAGATGGTTGAGCTTGATGTTAACCAAGTGCTGACAATTCCAAAGAGCATCAAAGCTAAGGAAGTCGTCAAGCGCGGGTTCATGTCCAATCTTCTGTTCCAAAATATCGGTGCCATCTTTGCTTCCAATGAAGTACGTGAAATCTTAGAGCAAATGCCGGCTGTTCCTGAAGGCAAGACTGTTCCTAATCAAAATGCTGATCCAATCGATACCAAGAACGTTAAGGTGGATGATCAAGGTAATGCGATGGTTGAACCAGCGACAGTCGACACGGCTGTTGAGCATCACTTCGGCAAAAAAATTTATGCTGAAGTCGAATCAGCTGCTGAGAATATTAATATTGATGACAGTTCACGTATTGAAAAAAATATTGCTGACGCATTCCGTGCGCAGACGCTTGATAGTATGAAGAACCTAGCCAAAGATAGCGGATTGACCAATAAGGCCGCTGAAGCGGTCACAAATCAAGGTGCAAATGTAATTGCCCGTGAAGTTGAGAAGGTTCAAAAGCAAGCTGAAGTCAAGGTGAATGAAGCACAAGTTGAGTATCAAACTAAGGTTAAAGAGGCTGAACGCAACACCTCAATGGAGGACGCAGCAAAGCGTCAATTTGCGGAGGTGGCTAAACGTGAACTGGAACAAAAAAATCAGCAGATTCAAGAAGACTTTCAGAAGAATGTGACGGCGACCATCGTTGATAAATCAAAAGAGGTCATTCAGTCGTCAACGGAGACATTGCTTAAGAAGGCTGAAGATAAGAAGAAGAACATTGTCGAAGATGATATTCGTTCTCGGCTTCGTGGGTTTGCTAGGACGATTCCGTCATTCTTGATGGCTTATGGTAGTGTCGACACAACGCTTGGCAATTTTGACGCCACAATCAGTGATGGGGTTTTCCAAGAAGTTACTGGAATTACGCTGGACCAGTTTCGTAAACTTCGCGATGAGTTCCAATTCTTTGATTCTATTGTTTTCAATGAGTCTTGCTTGGAGTTTTTGCGTAAGCGGGTTGAACTGGCAAATTACTTTGACGATACGCATGACGAAGACATTTTTGACTATATCCCGCCGCAAAAGACTAACCAAATCTTCACGCCTAAAAAAGTCGTTAAAATGATGATTGATAAGCTGGAAGAAGAAACGCCGGGTATTTTCGAAAATCCAGATAAGACTTTTGCTGATTTATATATTAAATCAGGGCTTTATCTAACGGAAATTGTTAAGCGCTTGTATACTGGGTTGGCTGATAAAATTCCTGATGAAGATGCACGCATCAAGCATATCTTGGAGCACCAAGTTTACGGGTTTGCACCATCCGAGATCATTTACAACATCGCGCGAAACTTTATCTTTGGTTTTGATGCCAGTGCAAAGAATATTGACGATTCGCACATTGTTTGCCTTGATACCATGCCTTATGCGATGGACAACGGAGACTTTGAAACTAAGTGTGAAGAGTTATTTGGAAAGGAGAACAAGCGATGAAATTCGACGTTGTAGTGGGTAACCCTCCTTTTGAGAAAACGTTAGAAGGGACTAGTGACGCACCGATATACAATTACTTTTACGATCTTGCAAGTGTAATTGGTAAAAAGTATTGTTTAATATCACCAGCACGTTTTTTGTTCAACACAGGAGGGACCTCAAAAGCATGGAATGAAAAGATGCTTAATGATCCGCATATCCAGGTTGAATATTACAATCCGGAAGCCACTGACGTATTCAGGGATACTGGGTTTAAGGGTGGTGTAGCTGTTCTATACCGAGATGAGTCCAAAGAATTGGGGCCAATAGGTACATTCACGAAATTTCCGTTATTAAACGAAATTCTGTCAAAAGTAACTCGTTCCGATACTTTCGAGAGCATTATCCCGATGGTTACTCTACAAGAAAAATTTGATCTCAAAAAGCTATACACCGATTATCCGCAAATGGAGTCATTAATTGGTAGTAAAGGCAAAGAAAAAAGATTGACAACTTCCATTTTCAGTACTGTCCCTTCGCTTTTTAATGATTACTATAGCAGTGATTGTGATGTTGAAATATTGGGACTGATTAATAATAAGCGAGTTTATAAGTTTATCAATGGTAAATATATCGCTAAACATGAGAACCTAAACTCGTGGAAGGTTATCCTTCCAAAATCCAATGGCACTGGATTGTTCGGGGAAAGGCTATCCAGTCCAATTGTTGGTAGACCTGGCTTGGGACATACGCAGAGTTTTATATCTTTCGGTAAATTTAACAGCAGTGCTGAGGCTAATAACTTGCTGAAGTATCTTAAGAGTAAATTTTGTCGAGCACTGTTAGGCGCAATTAAGAGTACTCAGGATAACAATCCGGCAACGTGGGCCAAAGTCCCTGTTCAGGATTTTTCTAATGATTCAAACATTGATTGGAACAAGCCGGTATCTGACATTGATCATCAACTTTACATGCTGTATAGACTCAATCGGGCAGAGATTGATTTTATCGAATCCAAGGTAAAACCAATGAACTGAAGTAAATAAACGTTCGTAAATTCCAGCTGAATCGCGTAATGTGGTTTGACTGGTGTTTTTGTGTAACCTTCGCTTCTGGTTTGTCTCACCTTAATCACAGCCACACCGATCACTTTTGAAACATTAAGATCCTGTTACAGTTAAACTTTCACTTTCAAACCGTCTGTATATGTTGAGAGCGAAAGTTCTCACAGGAGGGTCTTGCAACGTACGCCGCCGTGCGCGGCGTGCTGCGCGAAAGCCACTTTGCTTAGGCAGATAGGTGGCTTTGCTGTCAGGTCGCTTCGAAAGGAGCTAACATGCTGAAGGATTTGAACATAGTCAGCGGGATAATGAACACCGACTGGCTAAACCAGTTTTGCGCTGAGATGCGCACGCACAAGATTACTCAGGACCAATTAGATTACAGTCGGTCGCATCTGAACCAGTTGCTGACGGGAATAAGCCGGTTAACCAACAGGCGCGGCTACGGTTAACGTTGGCGCTGCGGTCGCTGACAGGTCAGACCAACATTGACGTATGTACTGATTATTTTGGCGTCATCTTCAAATCGCACGACTATGAAGAGCTGGTGACGGAGCTGTTCCAGATTAATCTCAATCACTTTAATCTTAAAGAAGGGTGCGCGCTATGGTCACCCAGCCACTTTTAAATGTGTTGAAATCGACGTGTTATTGTCGATTTATCAAGATGTGGATGCAGACGGATATGATCCTAGTAAGGATGGCGGCACGATGATTGAGTTGAAAGGTTAAGGCTGTCGCTACGTTGAAGCGTATTTGCGCCAGCAGAACCGCACCTGGTAAGACTTCTTGGAGACTTGCATCACACTTGACGGTCACTTCACACGCGTTGACCTCGCCTTCAATGATCGTAATGGCTTGCTCGATGTGTCGACCTTAATTGAGAAGTGTGACCGCGATGGATTTATCTCGCACTTTCACGGCTTCCGGGATAATCACACGAAGCAATGGGAGGTATCGGGCAGAACCTTATATCTGGCGTCGCCGCAAAGTGAGGTGTACTTCTGTATTTACGACAAGGCCTTTGAGCACACCAGATACACCCTGAGATTGCGATTAAAGACCAACCGATTGAAGTTCGGTTACGTTGCAAACGCGCTGTTTCCGCAATTAAGAATCTGTTGGCGGAACGTGATCCAGAGAAAGTTGTATTCGGAATCATCAATCCTTACCTTCGTTTCTTGATGCCGAGCCACAAGGCAAAAGTCAGTGGACGACAGATCCACGTTGGGATGCCTTCATTGGTAATAATCGCGACAAGCTGCGATTATCGACCAATTCTGAACCATTGAGTTATGCACACATTACCCGCTTCCTGAAGAAGCTGTTGCTGAAGATATTGCAGCTGATTGATCAATACAATGGCACCACCGAGTTGAAGGCGATTATTGACGGTAGTAAGTTGGCGAGCCACTGGGACTTGATCCATCACTATCAGCACCATCGCAATGGCTTTTTGACGGATTCAGAACCGAGTGAGACATCAAAAAAGAGCAACTACGCCGACCAAAGCAAGTAGTCACCCTTCACAGATAAGATTTGGGTCCTATCTGGTTTGATTATCTCATCTCAATCAAAGATATGGAAGTTACGTAATTGGAAAATAGTTTTGTCTGCTATCAAGATCTGATGGCATTAGGATTTAAGCAGCATACTGCGCACGATATCATTAGACAAGCGAAGCAAAGGCTGGTACAAAAGGGTTATCCCTTGTATCTCGACCGAAGCTTAGGGTGCGTGCCGCGGTCAGTCTTTTAGTCCATTCTCGGATCACCGATGAATGGAGTTGTTGAGAATGAGTAAAACAAAATATCCAGGCGTGTTCATAGATGCCAAATGAAACTTCTACTATGAAACCGAGTTGGGCACCGGTAAGATGAGTGTCAAGCGCGTTCGCAAGGACAGTCAAGGAATGCCATTCAGTACTGCGCTCGCGGCGAACAAGGAAGTGACGCGAGTGAAGCGTGAATATCATGAGGCACATGGGTTTACGAACTTCCGGATGGCCTATCGCCAGTTCATGAAGGACGCGTATATCCCCGCGTACAAAACCAACGTGGAGGAAAGTACCTTCGTCCTACGTAATTGCAGCTTCGAGATTTGTATTGCGCGGTTTGGCGACCAGCTGTTGCATGACATTGAAATCTCTGACGTGCAAAATTTTAGCACATGACTGCTCACGGATGAGACAGATGACGGTGCCGACTTGGTATTTGGCTGCTTCCGCAAGTCACCCGACCACGCGGTGCAGATGCAGTATCCGTCCAGCAATGTGTCAAAGCGGGTCAAGGTGATTCCTAAGGTTAAGAGTAGCGTACCGTTCTGGACGAAAGCTGAGTTTGAACAAGCCATCGCGCAAATCTGTATTGATGATATCTACGGACACCTGAACTTTGTAATGTTGTGGCTGTACTTCCTGACTGGCGTTCGCGTCAACGAAGGCACGGCGCTGTGGTGGGCGGGACGCTGATCTCGCTAAGAAGCAGTTGCAAGTTGACCACATACTAGTGATGAGGAACCGGCATGACTGGGAACGCCAAGACTACACGAAGACAGAAAGTGGTAAGCGGATCTTGATGCTGGACGATGACACTGTGGCGATTCTGCGGCGTTAGCGTGAGGTACAGACGAGTTTCGGTCTGGGTGGAGTTGATTATTTCATCATGACTTACGACGGATTGCCGATGACCTAGTCCACAATCTCGCGAATTATTCACCGATATGCCAAGTTGGCGAAGGTTCATCTAGTCTCGAGGGCAAAGGACTGCGGCCACAGTCACGCATCGTATCTCATCAATGAGTTCAATGTTTCTGTGCTGGTGTTGTCTAAGCGCTTGGGGCACTTGTCGCCAGAGATCACGCTGAAGCACTACTCGCACTTGTGGGGCGGGCTGGATGCTGACATCGCCGAACAGATTGCGCGCAACATCACGATCGAGACGGCGGGGCAGAATCAGGTGTGGTTCGTGGGGAATCAGGCGGTAAAGTTCAATAAATTAAGCCCAGCTAACTCCCCGCCAAAACGGCAGCCGAGGCATAGAAAGCCAGTAGTGACGCAGGTTGTTAAGCAGAAGGTACGTTTGAATGGGAGTAAAAAATTTCGCTCGGTAAATTTAAATTGTTATTTCGAAGTCCCGTTTTTCGGGACTTTTTATGTGGGAAAAATTTATAGCGAATGTGGTATGCAGGGGATATCTATGTAAAAATTTTTTATTTTGAGAATCTCCGCGGTTTTCAGAAGTGAATAAATTATATCATTTATTATTTGAGAGCCTTAATTTATAGGGAAATGATTAGTGTATTCCCCGCGTCTGCGGGGGTGATCCTCCGCGAACCATTTATCACCGTTTGGGATCAACGTATTCCTCGCGTATGTGGGAGTAATCCTTGTATGGGTACACTGTATTTATTAGTATGTGTCTCACACAGATGGGCTTTGATTATGATCACCATTTATCAAAGGCCCGATGTTTTCTCAGAACAACTGGCACGGCAAGTGATCCAACACTTCATTTCAAAAAAGCCCCTCTCGACTGTACCAGATAACGCACTTGAGAAAACGTTAACTGGCGGTATAAATAACGATTGGTTTGCAGAAAAAGATAGGCCTATTATTTCTCGCGTGCTGCGCTTGTATGGTACTGTGAAAGACTAATTTATTTTTATTAATAACCGACTATAAAACGTAACTCAAAAAAGTATGCCTGTTCAATTGACAGTTCCGTAGTAGTAATATTGATTATACAAATAGAGGTAGATTGTTAGATAACCCACAATCTACCTCTATTTCTTGATAATCAGACGTTCAATTTTTATTTAATCAATTAACATTCCAAAATCACGGTCTAGCATACTCATTCCCTCGAGCGGCTTGTGTTGCCCCAGCAGCAATTGCCGCCGACCGACTTTCATAAGTATAATTGCCAGGATTCTTCACTTCGGTATAATACTTATTACTCTGTGAGACATAAACCTTTCCACTGGCCGCAACCGTCCACTGGCCATTCTTGGTTGCTGCACCAGATTGTGTCGTCGTAGCGTGGTGAACGACACTTGGTGTGCGAGTCGTTTGTTTTGGCTGTGTATTTCGCCGCTTCACATACGGTTTGGCGTTACTGCTGGCATTATTATAGTTAATTTTAATACCCTCAACGTCATTTAGCACCACGATCTCAGAATTGATACTGCCATCTGAAGCCTTGATATCGACGATCGAGCCACGTGGGATCTCTTCTGAACCGTTATAAACGGGCGTGGTCTCGTAGCAAACGGTCCGCTTGGTTCCTGGGTGGCTGTCCCAGTAATTTTCAACGGTTTCTTCAGCAGCACGCATACCACCATCTTGATCAGCACCAACGTTTTGTGGACGAGTGCCAGTCGTGAAATTATTCGATGAGGCATACGATTTCTTACCCAGTAAACTATCGCCAATCGAGTGACTGCGGTTGTACAGATACCCATGATAAGTCCGACCGGTCAACCCGAAGTTGATAGCCACGATCGGATTTTCAGCCGGCCAGCCAACTGGTTCCAACGGGTCACCTTGACGCGAACCCTTGGAAGCGGCAAATTCAGAATAGGTCAAGACTGCTTTAGCGGTCGTTGGTCGTCCCTGACTGTCGGCAGCAAAATGGTAACTGCCGGCACTCATACCACTGAAGCCATGGAGTTTCGCCTTCCCATTGGTGAAGTAGTAATCGCCATTTGGTCCAGCTGACTCCCTGTTCGTATAACTCACTAATTTCGCTAGTACACCACGATGCTGTGCGCTGTGGTGGGCAGCTTTTTTAATTGTCGAAGGCCTAGTTGCCGCTTTCCGTTTAACGTGAGTGGCAGCTTTTTTGTGCGAACTTTTCTTATTTACTAACGCTGCTTTTTGTGAATCGCTGTTCTTGGCGGTGTGCTGCGAACTGTTACTGCCACCAACACCAGCGAAAATGAAGCCAACGACCACAAGAATCAACGCAGTACGTCCCGCGTGACCTGTTTTTCGCCGCTTAGCTAAGCCATACGCCCAGTAGCCGGCGACAATGATGCCAGCCAGCAGGACAAGTGTCCCGATAGTAGATATAAAATTAGACATAATGATCTCCCCAAAAAGATATTGAACGCGCCACCCCGTATTGTCGAACATGCGGCCGACTGTGACGCTGATGACTGTTATCCCTCCCTAACTGGTGGTCCTCAGTGTTATTTTAAGACTTGGTGAAAAAGAACACTAGAGGAAAAGAACAATTTGGCGGATTTTACGTACGCTTTACACAAAATAGTGCAAGCCCTTTAGTTATAGAAATACACAATAGACGTTCCAATTGCGGCATAATCGGTGAGCTTGGCCAAAATAGCACTCAAAAACGTCACAACTTAAAAATGCAGTTGTGACGCAGAAGTTTACTTCCGATAATAATGGCCATTAACTTTAACCGTCCGGTGGTTGACACTGATTTTAATGTTAGCTGAGTAACTCCCACCGTGAGTAAATTTTTGATAGTATTTGTAGGTTCGATGACCCAGATACCGATACTTTACGGATTTGACACGGCTGACCGCTGCTCCGTTCTTCGGGATAACATACACATGCTTATTGGAAATCTTCAGTCTGTCAGAATGTCCCCGCCAGTTTCCCTGGAGTATTTTTGGCATGCCATTGTGCCAACTTGAAGCCTGACTGGATACCGGGAAACTAGCTACCAAACACGTACCAAGCAATAGTGTTCAACTCGTTTTCAAAGTTCTCTTCAACTGTATTTTCAACCTCCTCAAACAACCATTTCCTGATTCTCAAGCGCCTAACGTAGCTTAATATCGCCACCGTCAACCATCAGCGTCTGCCCAGTCATGTAGGAACTGGCGCTGCTTGCTAGGAAGAGGGCTACAGAACCAATATCGGTTTCAGGGTCACCCAGACGATGAAGCGGGATGCTCTTGACCAGTTGATCATACTGTTCTGGTGCAGCCTTATGCCACTGTTTGACACCTTCCGTTTCCGCAATCGGCGAGATGATATTCACCCGAATGCCATCCGCCGCCCACTCATTTGCAGCTACCCGTGACAAGCCACGAATCGCTTCCTTAGCTGCTGCGTAGGCCGCCTGAGTTGGCTGGCCGTTCAAGCCCGCGCCCGACGCAAAGTTAATGACACAGCCGGTGGTCTCCTTGAGGTGAGGGTAGGCCAGCTGCATTAAGTGCCAAGTGGGATAAAAACCCGTGTTCATTGACATTGCTAGATCATCGTCAGTGAGCTGGACGAACGGCTTTTGCTTGGAAGCGTGCGCGTTATTGATCAGGACATCTAACTTGCCGAATGCTTCGAGAGCGGTTGAAATTATCTGCTGATCCATTTCCAGGGACGAAATATCTGCATTTAACGTTTTAATGGTCCCTAATGGTGCCAGTTTATTAGCTGCGGCCTTCAGTGCATCATCGTGAATATCAACGATCAGCACCTTTGCGCCCGCCTTAACGAACGCGGTTGCCATCCCAAAACCGATTCCGCCAGCGCCACCAGTGATGATCACACTCTTACCTTGTACATCCCATTGAATTGCCATGATGAGATCCTCCTTTAATTGTTTTGCATAGAGTAGTATAGCATTAAATATGCAGATTAAAGCGCTTACTCCATAAATATATACCTTGATTATTGACTCAAATTATGCCAATCAATTACTAAATAACATTGGTATCAAAGTAAAGTTCAAAATCATCAGGTGATTAAATATGCCCCGAGAATATACACGATAAATGCGAAGTTAAATCATCTGCGTCCAAAGTAATAAAAACAAATCGCTTGCCTTAGAGTTACTGTAAGGTAGTAACCTGAATATTATTCAATAATATTAACCATCAGCCAAGCCCACTTGACCGATAACATTCAAAGAGGCCTGCATTTGAATCAGACACTGCTCGACCGAAATCATATATCCGCAACGATTAAGGGTCAAAGGGTCCGTGGTGGTTACAGTGGCATTTACTTGTAATCCAGAATTGTCACCACAATGATCAATGGCTGATTCCGCCCATTGAAGCTAGGACGTACTAGGAAGGAAGTTTATCATGTCATCAAACATTTTAATGGCTTACTATTCGTGGTCTGGTACGACTGCCGCGCTCGCAAAACAGATTGACGACCAGCTGCATCCAGATGTCTATCAAATTCAAGTTCCTGCCGGGACGTTTTCAACGGATATGTACGCGACTTCAGACATCGCTAAGGCTCAGCTAGCAGCGGGAAAAATGCCGAAGCTGGTAAATGCAGTTCCGGATCCCTCACACTATGACCGTGTTCTGATAGGTGGACCAGTCTGGTCGGGGACGCCCGCCACACCGGTTTTAGCATTTTTACACGCCATCAATTCACGGTCTCTAGCAGTGGCGCCTTTCTACACGGATGTTGGTAACGCAGGTGATTACGAGGTGCACTTCAAACAGGCAGCCGGCAATCTCGATGTCCTGCCAGGGTTTGAAGCTACTGGCGTTACCAATCAACGGGAAATGACTGACTGGTTAACCGAAGTGACCAATGCAAACACGAATAACGGAGGAAAATAACATGAAACTTTTAATTTTAGCAGCGAATGGCCAAATTGCCTGCATCGTTGAGCACCGAATTTTAACTGAGGATACCTATCAGGACGTTCAGCTTACACTTGGCTTACGAAACCACAGCCGACTCAGCAGTTTAGCGAATAATCCTCGGGTGAAGGTCATCGAAACGAATCTGGAGGATGCTCAATCAGTTGACGCAGCCGTCGAAGGGCAGGACATGGTCTTTGTCGCTGTGGTTGATCACGACCACAATAACGCCATGACGAATAACGTTGTTGCAGCTATGAGACACCAACACGTTGAGCGGGTGATCTTCACCAATATTTTAGGCATCTACAATGAAGTTCCCGGCGAATTCGGTGCTTGGAACCATCAAATGGTGCAGTCGGGTCTGGATGCCGCCATTCAATCCGACAAGATACTAGCAGATTCAGGTTTGACTTACACGACCTTGCGTTTGCCATGGCTCAATGACCGTGATGAAGTCAAATACAGTATTACTAAGAAAAACGAACAGTACGTTGGGGTCTCTGGTTCACGTCAAAGCGTGGCGGATGTGGTGTTGCGAATCGTTTCAGATCCGCAATTTGCTGCTAACGATAGCATTGGTATGGCAGACCCCGCAACTGAAGGTCTGACCCGACCGGTTTATTAAAGAGCAAAGCGCCACTCTAAGGCTGATTCAGCCGTCTATTTCTTACGCTTCGCAACTATCGTCTTTGAAAATCAATTCAATCAAAAAAGACTGACACCGTACTGCGATGTCAGCCTTTTTAATTTGTGATCCTAGTCATTTGCATGTACGTCAAATGCTTTGGCCAGTCGCTCGCCTAAACCTGGTGCATCAGGATCATGCTTGCCCTTGCCAGTATCCAGTTGGCGAATTTGAGCCATTTCGTCAGCTGTCAATTCGAAATCAAAAATATCGAGGTTACTCTTGATACGATCGGGATGGATCGACTTTGGGAACACAATGATGCCTTCCTGATTTTCAAACCGCAGAATAATTTGGCCAACGTCCTTATTGTATTTCTTAGCCAAGTCTTGAATCACTGGTTCCTTCAGCAGAGTTTGGTCACCTTGGCCAAGTGGGGCCCACGCTTCGAGCTTGACGCTATTTTGATCAAGAATCTTTCGCAGCGGCTTTTGCTGGAAGTGGGGGTTAAATTCCACCTGGTTGACGCTTGGCAAAGTCTTGAACTGAGGGACGAAGTTTTGCCAGATCTTGGGGGTCATGTTAGAAACGCCGATGGAACGGATCAGGCCCTGTTGTTTAGCCTCTTCCATCGCTTGCCAAGCACCTGGGACGTCGCCATAAGGCTGGTGAATCAAGTAGAGATCAATGTAGTCTAAGCCAAGTTTTTCTAACGAGGTTTGAATCGCTTTTTTAGCCGGTTCGTAGCCGTAATCTTGGAGCCATAACTTACTGGTGACCCAGATATCTTTGCGGGGAATGCCGCTGTCACGTACTGCACGACCAACTTCTGCTTCGTTGAAGTAGGCGACGGCCGTATCAATGTGGCGATAACCATCCGCCAACGCCTCTTTAACCGCACTGTACGTACTGCCATCATTTGGAATCTGAAAGGTCCCGAAACCAATGGCTGGAATCTCAGTGCCATCGTTTAATTTAATTGTTGGAGTTGCCATCTTATTTTTCCTCCTTTTGTGCAGCTTTCAAACTGCTGCCAAAAATTTGTTCGATCGTGACGGGATCTCGGTGGTCAAAGAACTGACTCTCACCGCGGTCTAGTTTGCTGATCGTTGCCATCTCATCTTCATTGAGTGTAAAGCCGAAGACGTCAAAATTTTCTTCGATGCGATCTTGATGAACCGACTTTGGAATCACCGTAATATTACGCTGCAGCAACCACCGTAAAATAACCTGACCAGTCGTTTTATGGTGGGCTTGTGCGATCTGCATCAGTGAAGGGTCTTTGAAAATGTCGTGCGCACCCTCTGCAAATGGTGCCCAAGCTTCTACCTGAACCTCTTCAGATTGGTTGAAGCGAACTTCTTGTGGACGTTGATACCAGGGGTTAACTTCGATCTGATTAACGACTGGTTTAACCGGCATACTTAACTCCAGGTTTTTCAGTTGATCGTCGTAGAAGTTTGAGACGCCGATTGCACGAATCTTGCCCGCCTTGTTGGCTTCTTGCAGTGCACGCCAGGCACCCATCACATCGCCATATGGCTGGTGAAGCAGGTAAAGGTCCATGTAATCGAGACCTAAGCGCTGTAGCGAGGCGTCGATGCCCTGCTTGGCACCCAGGTAAGAAAACTCTGAGACCCATAGCTTAGAGGTCAAAAAGATCTGATCTCGAGGAACGCCACTGTTTCGAATGGCCTTGCCAACTGCTTCTTCATTTTGGTAGGCAGTTGCTGTATCAATCAACCGATAACCCGTTGAAAGGGCCGCTTCGACTGATTTTTGCGCTTCGTTGAGATCCGTTATTTGGAAAACCCCAAAGCCTAATGTTGGCATCTCGATGCCGTTATTTAATTTTATTTCTGGTGTTTTTACCATTTATAAAGCCTCCTTACGCTTCTGGGTTATTGTATGGCAGACTTTAGGATTTGAAAATTACCGTTTAGTCATGCTAGTATACAGATAACGTATACTAAGGAGGCGATGGCATGATTCCAGTTTATTTATTGCAGGAACTGGTGACCTTTGCGGATAAAAGAACTTTAGCTGCCACGGCAGATACATTGCACGTGACCCAGCCTTCAATTACCCGGGGGATGCAAAAACTGGAGACCTTGCTTGATGTTCAACTGTTCGAACGGCAACCCAATAAAATTTGGTTAACGAAAACGGGCGAGTACGCCGCGCAGCAAGCTAAACAACTGTTAGATTTGCAGGCTGATTTGCAAGTTAAAGTTAAGAACTTTGATCACCAACAGCGCCAGTTAATGATCGGGATGACAATTCCGGGACCGCGAAAGTTGCTGCAAAGCTATTCTTCGTGGCTGAATGCCGAAATTGATTCCCAATTGCTGGACAATAAAAACGTGGTCTCGACATTGAAAGACCACGTTGATAGTGTTGTATTTACCAATTTTAAAGTGCTTGACCCAGCAGTGACTGCCGTCTTCATTGGTCATGAAAACTTGTCTGTTAACATTGACCAATTTACGTTTCAAGCGAATCAAAAGACCATCACGTTTCAGGAATTAAGGGGTCGCACGTTCATTGTTTACAGTGATATTGGGCCGTGGCGCGATTTGATTCAACGTGAGATTCCGGATGCTAAATTTATGTATCAAAGCAGTGATGCTTTGAGCGAACTGATCGCCCATTCGCACTACCCATACTTCACAACGAATCTGCCAACCCGGATCAACGGCCTCAAAGAGGCGCCCAGAAACCGCGTTCGGATTCCAATTTCTGATTCCCAAGCCAGCATGTCGATCTATGCCAATTATTTGAAAACGACCCAGTTACCGGCTAATTTGATTGCCACACTAAAACGAGACTGGCCGCAAAACTGACTGCTCAATTGCTCTAGAGGTCGATCAAGTCGTGAATGTCCTTGGCTTGCTGGCGAGCTTCTTCATATTCCGCGTGAGTTTTGGGATCGACCATCCGCGTGTTTGGTAAGAAGTGAATCTCTTCAGTGCCCGCCTGAACGGAAGTCTTGTAGTACCATTTTTTGAAACGCAGGAAGTCCAGCTGGTCTTGTAAGTCTGCAATCTTATCGTTGAGCATTGCTTCTTCCTTATCAAGGTAATCGTAGCGTTCACGTAAAGTTCCATCACCTGCCATGCACAAGCGAATGAAGTGGGCAATATCTTTAACGGGCACGCCACTTTTTTTCAAACATTCAATGACTTCAATAAAGTTCAGGTCTTCTTGCTTGAATTGCCGACGACCCGCTTCGTCACGTTCGACGAAGGGCAGCAAACCTTTCCGATCGTAAAATCGAATGGCTGAGGTACTGATGTCCATTTTCTTAGCGATGTCTCCAATAGAATACATGTTTTTGCTCCTTTTTTAATAAAAGTTGTTGACTTAAACACGAGTTTAAGTCTTAATATGAATCTCGTCAACAAGGACAAGGAAAAGTTGTTTTTAAAGATTGAATTAAAAGGAGATCATTTCATGGCAAATAAAACGTGGTTTGTTACAGGTACTTCAACGGGTTTCGGCCGTTCATTAGCCACCTACCTCGCTCAACAAGACGGTGTGAACTTAGTAGCAACTGCTCGTCACACGGCACAATTAAGTTACTTAGATGAATTCGACAAGGGTCAAATTCTTAAGCAGACTTTGGACGTCACGGATCGCGATGAAATCAAGACCGCCGTTCAAGCCACTTTAGATAAGTTTGGGACCCTTGATGTTTTGGTCAATAACGCTGGTTTAGGCTACTTTGGTACGTTTGAAGAGAGTGATCGTGACCAAGTTAAATACATGTTTGACGTGAACGTTTGGGGCTTAGTTGATATGACGCGCGCTGTTTTGCCGACCATGCGTCATCAAAATGCCGGCGCCATTGTTAACTTCTCTTCAATCGGTGGCTTGTTTTCATTCCCAACTTTGTCGTTCTATCACGGTACCAAGTATGCCGTTGAAGGAATGACGGAATCGCTGGCTAAGGAAGTGGCCAATAAGAACATCAAGTTGATGTTGATCGAACCAAGCGGTTTTAGAACTGACTGGGCTGGCCGTTCATCAAGCAAGGCGATTCCCAAAATCGACGACTATCAGCAATTTGCTGAATTTATCGAGGGCAATGCCAAGGGTGCCCATCATGAAGCAGGTGATCCTGACAAGGCGGCTCAAATAATTTATGACCAAGTCACTCACCACTTTGCAGACCTCCCACTACGTTTGCCTCTGGGTAAGTTCGCTAGCGAACAGGCCATTGAGAAGTATGAAACGACATTAGCTGATTTTAAGAAGTTGCACGACCTGTCAGCTTCAGCTGATCAACCGGAGAAATAGGTTTGAGGTAGATCATAGCTTGTCCAATAAATGAGCCTTACTTTAAGCCATAACCAACAAAGAGTGTGCCAAAACTCAGATTAAGACCGTCTGGCGATCTAAATGAATTTTGGTACACCCTTTTTGATTGTTAATTCAAATCAATTAAGTTTAACTGTAACGCCTTCGCTACTGCTTCAGCACGTGAGAACACGCCTAATTTATTATAAATACTAGTTAAGTGAGCCTTCACGGTTCGTTCGCTAACCCCAATTGCCGTTGCAATTTCCTTGCTATGGTAGCCTTCTGCGACCTTGGTCAAGATGTCGTGTTCACGGGGTGAAAGTGCGATTTCAGGTGCGGCGCCGGCTGGAGCAAACGCCTTACCCGCGATTCTTGGTTCAAGGTAGGTTTCACCCTTCATGGCGCCGCGGATGACGTTTAAAATGGTGTCTTTATCAGCATCCTTTAATAAGAAGCCTTTGGCCCCCAATTGCATAGCTTGTTGAATCGGTTCTTGATCCTCAAACGTTGTCAGGACTACGATGGGCAGCTTCGGTGTTTCCTGTTTTAATTGGCGGATCAGTGCGATGCCGTCTAATTTAGGCATTCGTATATCGGTTAAAACTAAGTCGGGTTTTAAGGCTCGAACCTGTTTGAGTCCAGCTTGTCCATCGGCTGCTGTTCCAATCACATGGATATCTGGGACGGTTTCAAAAATCAGTTCCAGTCCAGCGCGTAAGACTTCGTGGTCATCCACAATGAGGACGTTAATCATGGTTATCCAGCTCCTTTCTAGTGGTTGGAATCGTCAGCGTAACGGTGGTTCCTTCTCCGGGTGAACTGACAATGGTGACAACGCCCCCAAGTCGTGCCGCCCGTTCGTGCAAACCCTTCAACCCGTAATGGCCGATTTTCGGTTTGGTATGTTGGTCGAACCCCGCACCAAAATCAATGATCTTCAACTTGAAAACATTATCGTGGAGCTGACTTGCAATCAAAGCTTGCTGTGTATTTGCGTGCTTGGCCACGTTGGTTAGTGCTTCCGTGACGATCCGAGTGATCTCAGTGAGCTGACTGGCTGAATACTCGGGAATGTCACCCAGCTTAAGTGCAGTCTTGAGCTGGTAGTTTTTACGGATCGCTTCGGTAACCAGTTGCAGACGCGCGGGAAGACTTTCTTCAGTAGTGCTGCGTAGGTCGGTGAGGGTGATCCGTGACTGTTGGAGGGTAGCCCGGGCGGTGTTAACACTTGTGTCAATGATCTTTTTAGCGCGCTGGGGTTGATGTTGCTCCAGGAAACTGCTGGCGGCTTCCAGCTGCATGATCACACCGGCAAGGCCTTGAGTCAAGGTATCGTGCAATTCTCTAGCGACCCGTTGCCGTTCGGAGCGGATGGCTGATTCTTCAACTTGTTTATAGGCCAGTTGCAGTTCTGCATAAAGGCTTTCGAGGCGTTGTGACTCGTTGATCTGTTGCTGATAAAACCGCCAGTAGTAGAACACCACGGCCATCACGAAAATAAATAATGGGATGACAATGACTGCCAGTTGCCAACCGAAAATAACGAAGTAGATGACCCACAGTAAAATGTAAATGGTAGTGATCCAAGAAAGGATGACTTGCGGGTGGCGAAAAGCAATGATCGATTCAATGGTCAAGATGGGGTAGGTGCCAACCATCAAGATTGGTGCGCTGACGGGGGCGATTCCAATGGCAATCACCACGCAAACAATTGGCACACAGATCAATTCCCACGGGCGTTGCTGATAGAGCCAAGGACCGATCCAAACGGCAAGGATGACCCCGCACAGACTGATCACGACTAAGGCCATGAGAAAGTGGGCGGTATAGCTCCCGTTTTGATGGCTGACAAGTTGCGCTTGATGGACAAGGCTAAACCGGGCACTAGTGGTAAATGCACTAGTGGAGAGCACGTACATTGAAACGAAGCCAATCATAATCAGCCAGACAATTAACGGGCCGCGGGCTTTGCGTAGGGTATCGATTCGTTGGGTTTCATTTTGGTTTGACATCATTGGACTTCCTTTAGTCATTCTCTTAACTGCATTTTACACTATCAAAGGCCACTTCGACGATTTCGAGGCGGCCTTTTTGAATCAACTTGGCTAGTTGGTGACTGCTAGAGAATTCAGACAGGCTCCAAAGCGCTAGCGACTGGGAGAGATCATTGCTTTCGCCTAAAAATCGTTGTTAAGCTCACTCAGCGGCAAGGGCGTCGATGGGGTTCAAACGCGCAGCTCTTCTAGCGGGCAGCATAGCCGCCAATAAGGAGATAATCAAAGCAATGACGAAGACCGTGACCACGTTTCCCAAAGTGATTTGAACGAACGCAAAGTTAGTAATGCTGGCCAGCAAATGGTTGGTAAGGGCACCACCACCTAGGGCGACGACGGTTGCCAGAGTGGCACTTAGCACCCCGATAATCAGCGATTCACTGATAAATAACCGCCGCACGTCTCGTTTGCTTTCACCCAGCGCTCTTAAAATGCCAATCTCCTTAGTTCGGGCACTGACTGACATATACATCGTCACAATGATCATTAACGCTGAAACTACTAGTGAGATAGCGGCAATGGCAGCCAAAATATCAGTGGCTAAACTGACGTAGGTCTGAACCGTTCCAATCACTGAATCGACGGATGTCGCTGTAAATTGCCGCTGGCCGTGACTTTTAAGGTGATTGATCTGCTTTGTGGTCGCCTTCACGTTTCCAATTTTATCAATGTTAACCGCAATACTTGCCACCTTAGTATCCACATGAGCGGCCTTCATCGCGTTGGTCAGGGTCTGGGTACTGACGTAATCATCAGTCCTGAGACTGGACATACTGCTGGAATTAGACGTAATGCCAGCAATCTTTGCTTTCACCTTAACCGTAACAATTTTATTCTTTTGGTTTAAGGTTTGATAATTCAGGGTCATCGTTTTACCGATCAGTGATTTGTAGTTCTGGTTGAACTTCTTGGCCACAGCATCCCTGTCGATCAAAACTTCGCCGGCTTTTGGTTGGTGGCCGTCCTTGATCGTGTTGCGGGTCGCACTGGCGTTCCAGTTTTGCAACGACGAGATGCTAGCTGTTTTGCCCTTATAGTGCGCAGTGACACCGTTAGCAATATAGACTTTATCAGCCTTGGTCACGTGTTTAAGCGACTTGATACGACTTATATCTTGATCGGAAATTGTCGGCTGTTTGGTAGTGGCTGCAGTGGCAGCCGTACCTGCCGAGGTAGCGGAGCTTCCAGCCTGGGAGGTTGAAGTACTCTGAGTGGCCTGAGAAGTTTGGCTGCCACCACTGCCAGCAGCCGCTGTTTTTTGATAACGGTTCACGGCGATGACTTGTGGATTCACCATTTCGTTGACTTGGTAATTGATGTAACCTTTGATACCGTTGCCTAATCCTGAGAAGAGCATCACTGCAAACAGGCCAATGGCAGTCCCAATGACGATCAGCGAATTACGCCAAAAACTGTATTTAAAATGCTTATACGCCGTTCGATAGGCAACACTGGCGGGCAGTAATTTTGAGGCTAGTCGTGGGGTATTACCAACTGGATAGGCGTCCCGTAGCTTAGTGTCATGATTGATTTTCCCGTCTTCCAAGTGGACAATGCGGGTTCCCGAATTTGCGACCGCCTGCGAGTGGGTCACGGTAATCACGAGCCGGCCCTCCTGTGCAATACTGTCCAGAATGGCCAAAACGTCCTTCGTGTTTTGGGCGTCCAATGCACCAGTTGGTTCATCTGCAATAATGATTTTTGGATCACTGGCCAGTGCCCGGGCGATGGCCACCCGCTGTTTTTGACCGCCCGACAGCTGATTGGGATACTTCTTGGCCTGATCCAGCAGTCCGACGCGCTTTAATAAGGAGGTGGCCCGCTCTTCTCTTTGACTTCGGTTCAACGTGGTCATGTCCAAGGGAATCAGGACGTTGTCAAGGACCGTCAAGTGGTTGACAAGGTTATAGGCCTGATAGATGTAACCAATCGTGTCTCGTCGGTAAAAATCCATGGCCTTTTCGTTTTTGTGATCCAGCCGGTGGCCATCAACCGTCACGCTGCCTTGAAACTGCCGGTCTAACCCGCCGATGATGTTCATCAGGGTTGACTTACCGCCACCTGATTCACCGAGGATCGAAACAAATTCGCCCAGATCAAAGTTCAAATCAATGCCCTTTAAAACTGGAAATTCTTCCTTACCTAAATAATATGACTTATGAATGTCCCTTAGTTCTAAATAACTCAAAAAGATTGCCTCCCAAATTCAATTAAGTATCACTAGCATACCGTTGAATTTAGGAGGCAACATCGTTCGAAGGGACAGTTTCTTTTTGCCCGTTTGGGCAGCGTTCGGGGATTCTAATTACGTATGGTGCGAAGGTTGAGATATTCAAAAAGCGCCGCGCAAAGGGTCATGCAACGGCGTTAAGAGATTCTTTGATCAGGTGGAAAAGCAGTGTTGGACCCGCTTGGTATTAAATTGCATTTTGCAGACCTCACAATGTGCTTAACATGACCCGAATTCAGATCGAGTAGCTATCAGCATCATTTTTTAACAGCGCCAACGTGGCCAACAGACGAGTTTGTACCTGATCAGCCGGAAGGGATTCGGCATCAATCTTGGTTTGACTGATCAACTCTAAAGCTAAATCAAGGGCACCTTTTTCACCGTCTTGAAGGCTTAACTTGCGTGCCGTTTCGAATTGGTCAGAACTCGGTTTTTCGCGGGCGGCAAAGAAGCCATCGAACCATTCGCTATCGGTTTCAAACGCAAAAATGGTGGGCAATGGGTAGTTACCGCTCAAAATGCGATTTCGAAAGATAATGGAATCCTCACTCAGATTAACATCGGTTAAAATATTTTCGATGACGCCGAGGGTTTCACCAATGGTGCTGATCAGCTCAATCACCGATGAATCGGAAATTTGTTGCGATAAAGCAGCCAGTCGACACGTTAAGGCGGTTAATAGGCCAGACCGCCGTTTTTGATCCTTCAAGTAATCAGCTACCCGTTCGCGACGGTTAAAATTCAGTTGTAATCGATCTGTCATAGCTAGCCAAAGCTCAGCAGCCTGTCGCAAAATGCCCTTATCAGCGGTGACTTTATTAGCTTGAATGCGACGGATAAATTCACCGTATAAAAATTGCCCGCTATAAGCTTGAGCCTTACTGAACGCCATGTCACTGGGGGAGGGCGGTTTTGGCATAAAACTAGCTGGTGTCAATTCACCAGCCAGTGCTAATAACTCTACTTGATTGTTTAATTGGGAAGCTGGATCACCAAAGATGGTCCATAAAAGTTGGCGAAAGGCTCGTTTCTGAGTCGGATCAACAGTTTTGATCGAGTCTTGGACGCTAGTGGGAAACTGATTGATTATTGTCTGATAGTCTTCTTCCAGCGCCACATCAATCGTATAATGTTCCAGTTCAAAGCTCATTAGAAACACTCCAATTAGTTCGTAAATTTATCCAGTTCAGTGGAGAACTGTTCAGCAACCGGAATGAAAATATCCGTGAAGTAGTGATTGATATCGACTTTTCTCTGCGGCTCATCAAGCAGCTTTTGCGCTCGTTGGTAGGCATCGTTTCTCATATTGATGATCATCAGCTTTTTTTGGTGTCTCAGGTGTTTGATGGCCTTATCAGCTGTGGGTAGTGCCCGCGCTTTTTCCACGAAATAGTACATAATTTCATAGAAGGTGTTATCGAGTACCCAAAATAAAGTGTTCCGCAAGACCCGGTCGTTCATAACCTGAGCGAACATGTCTGACCCAAGGATCTCGTGCTGCGTGAACGACGCTGCTGACATGACGACAGCTTGGACCTCATGCATATCCGCCATGAAGTAACTAAAGTGTTCCAATTCGCTATCTTTTAGGGTGTAGCCAAGATTTTGCTGGCGCTCATCGGGCGTCATGGTTGAAAAATTATTGTAGTATTCTTTCTGGACGTCTTGAGCATCAATCAGCAGGTCTTTTTCAATACCCTCTAAGATCGATTGATTTTCATCCAAATACGTTTTGACGACGGCCCAAATTTTTGGAAACTGGGTATTAAAATCGTCAAATAAGGCGTTAGTTGTGCCCACGACCTGCTTTTTAAGGGTGGCTTTTTCGTCGTGCGGAGCAAATTGAACGACTAGTGGAATGCTGTCGTCGTCCCCGTTCAGACCGGTTTGCTTGCGATGTTCATTTTCATAGGCTTTGAGTTCTTCGAGGCTCAACAGACCCAATGGCATCACGTTGATCTCGCCGTTAGTGGTCATGATCTGCAGTGAGAAGGGGGTGTCAGCGTGCTGGTTCATTGTGAGGGATTTTAACGTCTCCAGTAATTTACCCCGCGTCCCCAGTTCGTCTTCGGGATCGGCGTAGAGCCCTGAAGTGTAGATCGCAATATTATCGTATTTATTAGCTAACTTTTGTTTGATATCCATAGCGTGTTCCCCCCTTAAGCTTGTGAGGCATCGATGAGTGCCTGTAATTTGGTTTGACCACTTTTGGTCAGTGTTGCATGGCTCAAATCAACGCTAGCTAGTGAGTGACTATATTGCTCGTCGATTTTAGCACCCTCAAGATAACCAGCGTCGTTTGCCTTTTTAACACTGGTAAAAAGCATCGAGTTAGGATTCAACTGGCGCCCCTCACGAAATCGGTGTTGGCTGACGTCATTGAGGATCCCCATAATTTCTTCATCCAAACTAACATTGTGTGCCATGATGATACCCCTCTCCAGTTCATAAGTATTTTAAATTAAGTGTAAACGGGACTGCACTATGAAACCATAGGGAAAACGCCTAAAAGTCACGTTGTTTATTTCTGAATTTGAGACGACGTAAAAAACTGTCATGAACCAGCGAACTAGTTCTGTGACAGCATTGGTATTGAAGTTAAATTCAGTTTATAAATCGATCAAGTTATTATGAATCGCGTAACGAATGAGTTCGGCGCGATTCTTTAACTTTAATTTCTGCATGATATTAGCCTTGTGAGCTTCCACCGTCTTGGTGGAAATGAACAGATCGGCAGCAATCTCCTTATTGGAATAGCCTAAAGTCACCAGCGGGAGGACTTCTCGCTCACGCTTGGAGAGACTAGCGTAACCCTTTAGATCAACTTCGGTACCATCGGTATTGATCTTGGCAAGGTCATCAGTGGTGAGCTTGATGTTTTGGTCAACGTAGGCTTCACCGTTCATCAGCTTTCGTAACGCCCGCAAAAGTTCGTCATCTGAAGAACTTTTGAGTACGTAAGACATAGCACCGTTATGTAAGGCGCGGTTGATGAAGTCCTGTTCTTCGTGCATGGATAAAATGAGAATTCGGACCTTAGGAAAATTATCATGAATGCGTTTGGTGGTGATCAAGCCACTTTCACCAGGCGGCATACTAAGATCCATAATTAAAATGTCAATGTCGCCTTGTTCAACGCGAAGATAGGTATCAGTCCCGTTTGCTTCCTCATCCACAACCTTAAACTCCGGCTGTTTATTGACTAAAGTGGCTAACCCAAACCGAACGACCGCGTGATCATCCGCAATTAAAACGTTATACATACCAAGATCCCCCTAAGCACCTACTACCGGAAATTTAGCTGTCACCGTGGTCCCATTACCAGGTGACGATTTGATACCAAACGAGCCGTTCAACGATTTGACCCGTTCGTTCATGTTCATCAGGCCTAATGAACGCCCGTTAAATTTGCGATGAGCAGGGACGTCAAAACCAACGCCATCGTCGATGATCTCAAGGTTAATAAAGTGGTCATGAGAGACCAATAAAATGGTGATCTCATTAGCTTCCGCGTGTTTTAGAGCGTTGTGGATCGACTCTTGGGCAATGCGATAGAGCACGCTTTGGACGTTACTGCTTAGACGGTCAGTATCGGCCTTACCAATGACGGTGACAGTGACACCAGAATTTTCCTGACTACGCTGTGCCAGAACCTTCAAGGCCGATAAAAGGCCAAAGTTATCCAGTACTGAGGGCCGAATATCAAGCGCCATGCCCTTTACTTCGGTCAAGGTATCATTTAATTCCCGTTCAATAATTTGGCTCAATTCGTCAATTTCGTCCGCTGAAAGTGATTCCTCTCGTAGCCGCCGGACGCCCATAATGGCGGAATAAACGCCCTGCGCAATACTGTCGTGCAGGTCAGAGGAAATTTTTTTGCGCTCTTCTTCATGGGCTCGGTTGACGTACTGATTAAGCTGTCGCTGCTGGGCCAACTGATCCATGCGTTCAATAATATCGCGACTTTTCAACGTTAATGAAAAGACGTGGTTGTCGGTATCGATCACGTGGTAAATCAAAAAGTACGACAGTGGGTGAGGTTGATCTTCAGCTAGCGTGATGGGAATTGAAATATCCTTCATGAGACTACGAATCTCACACTTAAAACAGTCATCGGTGGGGGCCAACTTTTGCTTTACCGAAGCATCGGCAACTTGGGCGAGGTAGTTTGGGTCTAGATCTAACTCCTGCTGTAAGTTCTTGGCCAGTTGGTTACTGACAAGTAGGTGGTCTTCTTGAAAGATGAAGACCGCGTCAGTGACTTCATCAAAATAACGTTCGATCCAATTTAGTGTTTCTAGCAAAAAAGTCGACCTCCCAACGCCGCACTAATCAGTGGTGAGGTATCGGGAAAGTCGACTGATAGTCTCCGCTGAGACTTGCTGATCAGATCGATAACCAGCCAACAGCACGCCGTCAGCTAGTTTGACTTTGGAGGTATAAATGGGAATGGCGGCGGCACTTTGGAGTGACTCCGTTTTTGCAATGGGTGTGTACATTTTGCTTTCGTACATCACATCGTGCAGACCGTTTTTCCAAAAAGGCTTACCCGTTTTAACAACTAAGCCGGCAATACCAATACCACTGCGCAGTACGATTTTTCTAAATTGTTCGTTTTGATTACCAGCTACAAAGTACCATTTGATGGTTGATTGTCCAGAAGCTGGAAGTGCCAAGCCGACAAAATCGAAGTCTTCAGCATGGTAGATCCGGTTGACCAATCGTTGGTAATCGTGCTGTGAATCAAGTTCTTCCAGACTCAATTTGATTCCCCCCTATAATAACATTTTTAAGGTGCAATGAAAGCGTTTTGCGCATAAAATTCATATTTTTAACATACTTTTGGAATTAAAAAATTACTCAGAATATTCCTGATTAATATCAAGTTTGAAATTTGGGTCAACAAATTGGCGATAGTGATCATAATCGTGGCGGATCGACTGGATCTGCAGATCGAGCTTATCTAAACGGTCATCCTTTTCTAGCGACCGCATCTCTTGATTAACTTCTGAGACTGTATTTTCCGCCATTGTCCTTCGAATGGATAAGTCTGTTAAAGCAATTTGTAGGAGTTTTTGAAAATCAGGATCAGTCATGTCACTTTTGTTTTTCATGTTCATTTACCTCCGGCGTATTGTAATTAATGAAGAGGGCTGCGTTTGAAAACGACACGGGATCGCAGTTTTTGACCTCAGTAATGAAATAACTGAGACGGTAATCGTCCAGCAATAAAAAGTCCTTAATGGTCTGCTGGTCAACCGTAAAGTGGGCGAGCGTGTAGTGGTCCGCATCAGGCGTAGCCGCGTAGCAGTTACCATGGTTGGCAATGGTGGCGAGGACTTCGGTTGAGATCAATGGGTAGTCGACTGCTAAGGTGAGGTAGTCGTTAGGCTTTTCGAACAGACAGGTGGCCGCGTAAATGGCACTTAAAGGACCGCATTGTTCAAACGGTGGCTGATCGGAAATGACGTTTACGCCGCTTGAAGCTGAAAATTGACGTGTGAGCTCGGCGAAGTTTTGCTGATTAGCACTGACCAGCACAGTGTCACAGATCGTGATCAATTTGTCGACAGCCAGTTGTGCGTTATTGACCTGTTGATTTGGAAAGCGATACAGCGCTTTGTCCGTTCCAAATCGACTGGATGTCCCTCCTGCTAAAACGATACCAATCATGGTATTTGCCTCCGTTCAGTTATTTGAGTAAACAAAGTGACCACTTTTACCGCCGTCTTTTTCGACTAAATGCACGTTGCTGATCAGCATGCCGCGGTCGATAGCTTTGCACATATCGTAAATAGTTAATAGGGTGGTCTGGACTGCCAGTAAGGCTTCAATCTCAACTCCTGTGACGTGCTTAGTCTTAACTTGCGCAGTTACGGTGATAGTATCAGTGTCATTATCTTCAAAATGAATATCCACTCCGGTAAGTGGAATGAGGTGGCACATCGGAATTAAACTGCTGGTTTGTTTCGCAGCCATAATGCCAGCAACTTGAGCCACAGCTAAAACGTCACCCTTCTTGATCTGCCCCTCGTGAATGCGCTGGAGAGTGGCTGATTGCATCGTAATTTGACCAGTTGCCAGTGCCACCCGGTGGGTTACCGCTTTATCCGTGACATCAACCATTTTAGCCCGGTTTTGATCATTAAAATGAGTTAGGTTATCACTCACATTATCAGCTCCCTTTAAAAGATAGTTTTCAACCCAATTAACGATTGCTGAAACACCTGTGACAGTCGCATCAGGGTGCGGATTTAAGCTGGCAAACAGGATCGTATTTGGAAATGCCTGAAAATTGCTAGCATGATCCTGTGGTCGCAACATCACAATTTTCGGGTATGGATCCGGCTTGAAGCCTTCGATCAGCAAGATGTCTTGTTGGTCAGGCAGCCAGTCCGCAATATCTGCGGCTGCCACTGGCCCGTTACTTGTTCGATGGTAAAAGAGGCCCTGCTCCGATTGCAGCACCACACTCTGAGCACCGGCCTTTGCAAACCGGTCTGAATCAGTGTGGGACACATCCATGGCCGCATGGTGGGCGTCATGCTTGATGGCATCCACCCGAAAGCGGCCGCTTAAAGCTTTGATCAGTGCCTCCATAACGGCGGTCTTGCCACTTTTCTTATAACCAATTACTTGAAGGGTAGCAGCCATGTTGTCACCTCAGCATTCAGGGCAATCGGGGCGGTGCTGTGCGGGATCTTAACGAGGCAAGTGGTCGTCTGCAGATTACCGAGGGCCCCTGACTGGTCAGAACCGTTTGGATAGACTTTCATGCCGTTAAGATCCATTGTGAAGGTGCTTCTGAGTACCCGGTCGAACCCGTTAGTTTTATGGTAAGGAGCCGCCAATGTCGCGGTGGTCTTCATGACCCGGCTATTTTGGTGAACGAACCTTCTTAAGATTGGCTCAACGTAGAGGTAAAAGCCGGTGAAGCACGCACCGGGATTACCAGAAAGCGCCATGACCAGAGTTGAATCCTGGACAAATGCAGTGGTCACACTGCCAGGACGCATCTTCAGTTTGTTAAACAGCAGGTTGTCAGCATTTCGAGCTGCATCAGCCACAAAATCGAAATCGCCCACGGAAACTGCTCCATCAGTAATGACGATATCGTTATTGGCAATGGCGGTTTGAAGAGACTGCTTAAGTAGCGCGGTATCATCGATCAACTGTTCGTAGGATGTGATCACACCGCCGTTTTCAGTCACCAGTGATTTGATCATTGGACCGTTACTGTTATAGATTTTTCCGGCTTGAAGCGGTTCATCGGGCTTCATCAGTTCGGTGCCGGTGGTAATGATTGCGACGCGTGGGCGAGCATAAACAGTAACTTCTTGAATGCCAAAGGCGGATAGGATCGCTAAGCCACCAGGATTCAGTTCACTGTCGGCCGCAATTAGTTGGTCGCCCTCAGCAAATTCCGTTCCGATTTCGGTAATGTTACTGTGCTTTTCGGTCACCACCATTTTGACTTCGTCTGGATGACCGTCGACTTCACGGGTTTGCTCCAGCATAATCACTTTGCCGGCATTTTCGGGTACGAAAGCACCGGTCATGATGCGCGTCGTTTCGTTTTCACCTAAGGGACCATCAAACGTGGCACCAGCGGGGATGTTGCCGACCACTTTGAACACTTTCGGGTAGTCGTGGTCGTCTTCTGCGCGGATCGCGTAACCGTCATAACCGGAACGTCGGAAATGCGGGTAGGCATATGGGGCGGTGACTGCCTGAGCCAATACGCGGTGGTTCGCCTCACTTACGGAAATGGTTTCCGTTTTAGTTGGTAATTGAATGGTGGCCAATTTGTCCATCGCTTCATCGATTGAAATTGGGTAACGTCTTGTTAACATTGTTTGCTCTCCTTTTCGTCATTTACGACGTTCAAATAATAGGTGTTGATATTCCGGAATAATGAGGTTTGACATGGCCGTCCGGCAGGCACCAGTTGATCCCGGTAAGCAGTAGCACAACTGATGATAGTAGTTGAATCCTGCGATGGCACGGGAAGCGAGAGCGTGAGTACCAATTTCTTGATACGAAAGTTCCCGGAAAGTTTCACCAAAGCCAGTGACCTTGGTTGTCAATAACGGTTCAATAGCTGGAATCGTCACATCTCTGCGGGCGATACCGGTGCCGCCATTTGTGACGATGAGATCCGGCTCCGCCAGCTCAAATTGCAAGAACTGAGCCTGGATTTCCACAACATCGTCCTTGACGACTTGCCGGTCGAGGACGGAGACGTCGTTTTTTCGAAATTCATCCACTAGGTATTGGCCTGATTTGTCATCACTTAAATTACGAGTATCGCTAATTGTCAAAATCATAACGGATGTCATTTTTGGAGCTCCTCCTGTTCCTCAGCGATTGGTAACGCCTGTTTTAAATCATTAAAAATTTTCGTGGCGGCTGCTAAAGTCGGCATACCATAAAGTAGCAGTTTACCGTTGTCAAAATAGCTGATGGCATAAGTTTGCCACCTAAAGGTCAAAAACCGCTTAAACTGATGACTTTGAACGTTGCGGTCAGTTAACCAATTGCTGAAAGTTTGAAGTGTCAACGGTGCTGAGAACTTGACGCTATAGGTCTGGGTGCCGCAGAGCACCTGTAGCTGTTCAGCTTGGGGCGCTTCTGTGAGCGGCCAATCGTGTCGCGAGCAGATCGGACACTGGTGGTCTTTATTAACTTTGTAGGACTGCTGCATCATTTGCCAATTATCAATGGTGATCAACTGGTCAAAGTTAACGCCCGTTTTATCAACTAGATAGTGCAGTGCCAGTGAGACCTGTAGGCCAGAGACGAGCGGAACTAGTGCAGTGTTGACACCAATCAGGTCGCAATCGGTTTGCATCAGCGAGTCTAGGTTAGGGTAGAGACAACTTAGACACGGGTGCTTTGCGGGTGACATTGCCATGACGCTGCCAAAGTTGCCGGCACAACTGGCAAAAATAAAGTCGAAACCTTGGTTGATAGCAGCTTTATTGAGTAGGTCTCTGGTTTTGAAATTATCGAGGCAATCACAGACTAAGTCGAAGTGTAGGGTTGTTAGATGCAGTTTAGTGAGCGCTTCTGGATAGATGTCGATTTGAACGTTGTGGTTGATTGCTAACAGGTGGTCGCGAGCAGCAGTGACCTTGAATTTCTGGTCTTTGACATCCTGTTCGGTGAACAGGGCTTGGCGTTGCAGGTTAGTGGTCGAGACAATGTCTGGATCAACTAGGATCAGGTGAGCAACTCCGGCGCGAACTAATTGGCTAGCGGTGTAGCTGCCGAGGGCACCGACGCCGGCAATTAGGATTGTTGAGGCGCAAATGCGGCGTTGACCAGCAACACCGATGGTACGAACGCGTTCTTGGCGGTCGTAACGGTTCATGGCAAACACCTCCAATCAGATTAGAAATTTTGTAGAAATATAGGTATTTCCCTAGTCGAAGTATAACAAGTAGCATGCTAATCTTGATATTAGGGAAATGACTAATTAGGCCAAGGTGCAAGGCAAGGTGCGGAGCAAGGCGGTTAAGGACTGGAGCATAAGCTGACTCTGGCAGAAACCCCCGAACTTGGGATTTATGGCAGAGTTGGCTTATGTGCAAGTCCTTGCCTTGAGGAGCCTGATTCAACTAAGGTGCGGAGCAAGTCCTTGCCTTGAGGAGCCCGATTCAGCAATGTCGCTGAACCAGTTCTAACTCCGCCTCCCACCAAAGCCTAAGTAACAAGGAAACCAAAGCGCACATTCTAAGCTCTGATGGCCCCAGTCAGATGCAACCCGTTTTCCGAAAAGTCATTCACCTTGATCTCGAACAAAGAGGAGGTAGCAGAAAAGTGAAAAAATCCCGCTTTTTTAACCGCGTTGAGAAGTTTAACGGGACTTTTACCCAGTTGGAGGAACACAATCGCCGCTGGGAAAAGCTCTATCGTCAACGCTGGGCGCATGATAAAGTTGTTCGGACAACTCATGGTGTGAACTGTACGGGGTCTTGCAGCTGGAATGTGTATGTCAAACAGGGTGTGATCACTTGGGAACACCAAGCGACTGATTATCCAGAGTGTGGCATCAACATGCCCGGTTACGAACCTCGGGGTTGTCCACGGGGGGCTAGTTTTTCGTGGTATGAATACAGCCCGGTTCGTATTAAGTATCCCTACGTTAGAGGTAAGTTGTGGCGTTTATGGGTGGCAGCTAAACAGCAATTTGATAATCCAATTGATGCTTGGGGAAGCATTGTTGAGGATCCGCAGAAGGCTAAGACCTATAAGAGTGCCCGGGGTCATGGCGGCATGGTTCGGGTTCATCGACCAGAGGCTCTGGAACTGATTTCTGCTCAGTTACTGTACACGATCAAGAAGTACGGTCCAGACCGGATTGCCGGCTTTACACCGATTCCTGCAATGTCGATGATGAGTTACGCTTCTGGCGCTCGATTCATCTCGTTGCTGGGTGGTGAGATGCTAAGCTTCTATGATTGGTATGCTGATTTACCGCCGGCATCACCTCAGGTCTGGGGCGAGCAGACTGACGTGCCTGAATCTGCTGATTGGTATAACAGTCAGTACATTATGATGTGGGGCTCAAACGTGCCCCTAACTCGGACGCCTGATGCCCACTTTATGACTGAGGCGCGGTACCACGGCGCAAAGATCGTTGCCGTATCGCCTGACTACGCTGAAAACGTGAAGTTTGCCGATAACTGGCTGGCCCCGAATCCCGGTTCGGATGCCGCTCTAGCCCAGGGTATGACACACGTGATTTTAAATGAGTACTATCAAAAGAAAGACGTTCCAGAATTTCGCAATTATGTTAAACAGTATACGGATCTGCCATTCTTGATCACGTTGCAGCCGAGTGCAGCAAATGAAACCGATTACACTTCCAATCGTTTCGTCCGGATCTCGGATTTAACCGCTGATTCAGTTGAAAATGGTGACTGGAAGCCCGTTGTCTATGATCAATTGCAAGGCAAAATCGTGGTTCCAAACGGGACCATGGGTCAGCGTTGGGAAGCCGGCCAACAGTGGAACTTGGAGCTTAAAGATGCGGATGGTAATCAGATCGATCCGCAGCTGTCAGTCGATGCCGAACGTCAGGTCGTTGTCGACTTCCCAGTGTTTGATCAACAGGGGAACAGCGTTTTAAAACGGCACGTGCCAGTTAAGACAGTTACTTTTAAGGATGGCAGTCAACAGTTAGTCACCACGGTCTTTGATCTGATGATGGCTCAGTACGGGATCAAGCGTGATCCTAACGATGACCTGGCAGCTAAGGGCTACGATGATGCTGACAGCTGCTTCACCCCTGCTTGGCAGGAAAAAGTGACTGGCGTTAAACAGAGTCTGGTCATCCAAATTGCCCGTGAATTTGCGCAAAATGCACTGGACACAGGCGGCAAAACCATGGTTATCATGGGTGCCGGGATCAACCACTGGTTCAATAGTGATATGACGTATCGAGCCATTATCAATAACTTGATGCTGTGTGGCTGCGAAGGCGTTTCCGGCGGTGGCTGGGCACACTATGTTGGTCAAGAAAAATTACGGCCGCAAGAAGGCTGGTCAACGATTGCCTTTGCTAACGACTGGCAAAAGGGTGGCGCCCGGCAGCAAAACGGGACTTCCTTCTTCTACTTTGCTTCTGATCAGTGGAAGTATGATGAACTGGACAACGAAGCGTTGAAGTCACCCGTCACTAAGTCGAAGCACAGCTACGCCCACACTGCTGATTACAATGAACTGGCGATCCGCTTGGGTTGGCTGCCGTCTTATCCGCAGTTTGACCGGAGCAACCTGTCGTTTAGCAAGCAGTATGGCACGACTGACATTGCTGAGATCTCCAAGCAAGTGATTAAGGAATTGAAAGCCGGCACACTGCATTTTGCCGCTGAAGACCCTGACGCGAAGCAGAATTCACCAAAGAGTCTCTTCATCTGGCGCTCAAACCTCTTTACCTCATCGGGGAAGGGTCAAGAATACTTCATGAAGCACCTGTTAGGAACCGAAAACGGGTTGTTGGCCAAGACTAACGAGCGCAATAAGCCGGAGGAAATGGTCTGGAACGATGACACGATCACCGGGAAGTTAGATTTGACCATCGACATGGACTTCCGAATGGTAGCAACGCCAATGTACTCGGATGTGATCTTGCCAGCTGCAACCTGGTACGAAAAAGAAGACCTGTCCTCGACGGATATGCACCCGTTCATTCACCCGTTCAACGCGGCCATTAGCCCAATGTGGGAATCCAAGAGTGACTGGCAACAGTTCAAAGTGCTGGCGCAGACCTTCTCTAATATGGCTAAGAAGTACTACGCTGAGCCACAGTATGATCTGAAGACGCAGCCAATGGGGCACGATTCCAAGGGTGAAATTACGCAGCCATTCGGTGAGATCAAGGACTGGAAGAAGGGCGAAATCGAGTGTATCCCGGGGCAGACGATGCCTGCTTTGTCTCTGATCAAGCGCGATTATACGGCGGTGTATGACAAATACATTTCGTTGGGTCCTAACGCCCGCGGAAAAGTTGGCGGTGAAGGCTTCTCCTTTGATGTCTCACCAGAATACGATGAACTCAAGGAGATGTTGGGCACCTTTGATAAGGGCGTCAACGCTGGCTGTCCACGACTGGACCAGGATAAGTTCGTCTGCGATGCCATTTTGCACCTTTCGAGTACCTCTAACGGTCACGTCGCGGTTAAAGCCTGGAAAAATGCCGAAGAAGTCACTGGGATGTCGCTGAGTGATATTCCTGCCGGGCGCGCGTCTGATGTGATGACCTTTAAGAGCATCACCGTTCAACCTGCAGAGGCCATTCCAACGCCGATTTTTACGTCATCGAAGAACGATGGCGATCGGTATTCACCATTTACCGTCAACATCGAACGGCTGGTGCCATTTAGAACTTTAACTGGTCGCCAGCACTTCTTCTTGGATCACGAGATTTTCCAGGAATACGGTGAGTCACTGGCCACCTATAAACCGACCCTGCCACCGCAAGTCATGGGTCCGGCAGATACCAAAGTGACGCCAGCAGAAGACGGTCAGGAACTGACCTTACGATACATGACGCCTCATGGAAAGTGGAATATTCACACGATGTACTACGATAATTTGGAGATGTTGACACTCTTCCGTGGCGGTCCAAACGTCTGGTTAAGTCCGGTTGATGCTGACAAGATCGGCATCAAGGATAACGACTGGCTAGAAATTTACAACCGTAACGGGGTGGTCACTTGCCGGGCCGTTGTTTCCCACCGGATGCCAGAAGGGTCAATGTATATGTATCACGCCCAGGATATGGAGATTCAAGAACCATTATCCACGATTACTGGTAACCGTGGTGGTTCGCACAACGCGCCAACTCAGATTCACATCAAGCCGACGCAAATGGTTGGTGGCTACGCGCAATTGAGTTACGGCTTCAACTACTACGGCCCAATTGGGAATCAACGTGACCTGTACGTGAACGTGCGCAAGCTAAAGAAGGTGAACTGGAATGAAGATTAAAGCCCAAATTGGAATGGTGCTGAATCTTGATAAATGCATTGGGTGTCATACCTGTTCAGTAACCTGCAAGAACACTTGGACCAATCGTCCGGGTGCCGAGTATATGTGGTTTAACAACGTAGAAACCAAACCAGGTGTGGGTTATCCAAAGCGCTGGGAAGACGAAGGCCACTATAAAGGCGGCTGGGAACTTAACAGCAAGGGTAAGCTGCAGCTGCGCGCTGGTAACAAAATCAATAAAGTTAGTTTAGGCAAGATTTTCTGGAACCCAGACATGCCTGAACTGGATGACTACTACGAACCGTGGACCTATGATTATCAAACGTTATTTGGCGCCGAAAGAAAGCATCAGCCTGTCGCCAGAGCTAAGTCACAGATCACGGGTCAAACGATGGATCTGCAGACCGGTCCTAACTGGGATGATGATCTGGCGGGTTCACCAAAGTATTTTAAACAGGACCCGAACATGGATAAGATCGAAACGGATATTAAGGCGAACTTTGAAAATGCCTTCATGATGTATCTGCCCCGTCTTTGTGAACACTGTTTGAACGCGCCGTGTGTGGCTTCTTGCCCGTCTGGTGCAATGTACAAACGAGACGAGGATGGCATCGTTTTGGTGGATCAGGAACGCTGCCGTGGCTGGCGATTTTGCATGACCGGCTGCCCTTACAAGAAAGTCTATTTCAATTGGAAGACGAATAAGGCTGAAAAATGCACGTTCTGTTATCCCCGCATCGAAGAGGGGGAGCCAACGGTTTGTGCTGAGACCTGTGTTGGCCGAATTCGCTACATTGGTGCGATGTTATACGATGCTGATAGAGTTGAAGAGGCCGCTGAAACGCCGGATGAAGATAAGCTCTACGAAGCTCAGTTGGGACTCTTCTTGGATCCGAACGACCCAGATATCGTGCAACAGGCTTTGGCCGATGGCATTTCAGAAGAAATGATCGAAGCAGCGCAAAAGTCGCCGATTTACCGGATGGCGGTTGAGGAAAAAATCGCCTTCCCATTGCATCCTGAATACCGGACGATGCCAATGGTTTGGTACATTCCTCCGCTGTCACCGATCATGAACTACTTCGAAGGACGCGATTCGATCAAGAACCCAGAGATGATTTTCCCAGGAATCGATGAAATGCGGGTGCCAGTGGATTACCTAGCTAGCCTGCTGACGGGCGGAAACGTGGAAGTCATCAAAGCAGCCCTTTATAAGCTGGCCATGATGCGGCTTTACATGCGCGCTAAAACAAGTGGGAAAGACTTTGACGCTTCGAAGTTAACTCGCGTTGGCCTCACCGAAAATAGCGCCACATCGCTGTATCGTCTGCTGGCAATTGCCAAGTACGAAGACCGGTTCGTGATTCCACGCAGTCACAAGGAACAGTTCGAAGACCTGCAAAGTGAACAGGGTACCGTTGGTTATGATGAGTGTGAAGGCTGTGCTTTAGCACCGCAACATGGCAGCATGTTTAAGAAGGCTGAAGCTGGTGAATCAACGAATCAGATTTATGCAGAAAGTTTCTATGGGGGGATCTGGCGTGATTAATTTTACTCAATTACACGCGTTTTCCGGAGCCTTTGTGGATCTTTCCCGGTTCATTGATTATCCTGATGAAGAGACCTTCAGTGATGAAGCCTATCAGGAACTCGTTCAACATTTTCCGGAAACTGCGCAAAAACCAAAGTTGTTAGCTGCCGTTGATGCTTTACGGTCAGAAGACCTGCTGCATCAGCAGGCCCACTATTCGAACCTGTTTGAAATGAACAAGCGTTATACCTTGTACATGTCGTACTATAAAATGACTGATTCACGCGAACGGGGTACGATCTTAGCCAAGTTAAAGATGCTCTACGAAATGTTTGGCGTCACCATCGACGGCAATGAACTCGCGGACTATTTACCAATGTTGCTGGAGTTCTTAGCCTTTGGTAGTTTTGATGGTGACTATCGGAAACAAGACCTTAAGCTCGCCTTTCAAGTTATGGAAGATGGCACCTATACGTTGTTGCAAAACGCTGCTGCAGACATTGATGATCCCTATTTCCAGATTATTCAAGTGATCCGTCAAACGCTGCGAGACTGCGTAGAAGTGGAGGTGAAGACCCAATGAGTCACTTTGGTTCAATTTTTCTGTGGGTGATTTATCCCTACGCAATGCTACTTTCATTTGTTTTTGGCACGATCATTCGGTTTACGTTCTTTCACGCAGGCATCACGGCTGTTTCAAGTGAAATGCTGGAGAAGCGAAAGCTAATGGTTGGTAGCCTGGTATTCCACGTGGGTATTATTCTGGCCTTCTTTGGTCACATTTTAGGAATCCTGATTCCAAAATCCTGGACGGCCTTCTTTGGTATCTCAGACGAGATGTATCACCTGGTCGGTTCGTTGATGATGGGTTCCGGTGCCGGATTATTGGCACTGGCCGGTATTATAATCCTGACTTATCGGCGGTTTACCAATGCCCGCGTCTTCATTACCAGTTCGTGGACTGACTTAGTTGTAGACGTCGCACTTTTGATCACGATTGCTTTGGGATTAGCCTCAACGCTTTCAAGCCCGTTCATGCCAAACTTTGACTACCGTTCAACGCTGTCGGTCTGGGCGCGTTCACTGTTTTATCTACAGCCGAAATGGCAGCTGATGGCGGGAGTGCCGCTGATCTATAAGATTCACGTGATTTGTGGCTTTGCCATTTTTGGGTTCTTCCCGTACACCAGATTAGTACACGCTTTGACGTTGCCGTGGCAGTACATCTTCAGACGCTACATCGTTTATCGTCGTCGGCCACGCCGAAGTTGATCGGTTAAGCAGTTCAATCTGCTGATACAAATGAATATCTTCACAAAAAGTGGACAAAGCTCGTTTAGTCCCAGAATGTGAGTAAATAGCGTTGTTGATTTCTAGTTTAGAAATCTGCGACGCTATTTGTATGCGTGGGAGAAATCTGAGGGTTAAGAAACCAGTTTTCTATCTGCTAAGATAGCCGTTTGTTCCAGCCCTCTTCGGTGCTGGAATGGTCAGCTTAATATGCGCCTTTTCCCTAATGGCAGCCACGGATCGAGACGAGTAAACTGGACGTAAATCAATGCTGGGAGGGTTAACTTTGGCAAAGTTTAATTTCGATTTGAACGCTGCAAAACCAGACGCGAGCGGCCATTATGAATTCCAAAACGTGTTCGAATTTCCGGACTTTATCGAAATGCGGCCGCGGCTGCGAGCGGCGGTTCGCACGGTGGCACGAGAGGCCTTTGATCAGCCAGTCTTGCCGGTTAAAGTGGAACGTTTGACAACGGCCTTGGAAGAGCAGTTAGAACGTGAAACTCGTAAGTACGCCCGCCAACTGGGGGTCTATGACAACCAAAAGGGCGAACGTAATGAACTCGTGCGTTTATTTACACACGTTTTACAGGTCATTAGTCGGACCAATGACATTGATGAGGAACTAGAAGATATGATTTACGCAGTCAACCAGACTCGACTCAGCCTAATTAACTTACCGCAACTGACTGGTAAGGGAAAGCTTTACCAGGCGGACCAGGATCAAGAACTCATTCCGGGCACGTTCTACCACTATGTAACGGCACAACTTGTGCAGCCGTACCTGTTGGATCCGAAGGGAGAAATGGTCCCGGCAAACGTTAACGAAGCCGGTCGCCACTTAGTGGTAAAGATGACCACCTATGCCTACCGCGACTGGGACGCCTACCTGATGCACGAGTACGATGAGCAACACATTGTCAAAAATCAAAAGGGCTTGTCAGATAAAGATTACTTTGACAAGTTGGAAGCAATCGACTTGAAGTATGCCGACCATGCTTATTCCGAGGTGTTTGCGGATACCTACCAGGATTTTTGCTCGATCTTAGTGCCTCACTTTATTCCTGCATTTGAAATTATGGCCACCGATTTGCGCCCCTTGGTGGCTCAGAATCCCGGTTTGAAGATCCAACTAGCAGCTAAAATTATTAGCCACTTTAAAGTTGACGATTCCGGTTTTGAACACGTGATGGATCAGCCGCTAAAGGAAATTAAGTCTAAGTATCAGTTTTACCGTGAAAATTTTGCTTAGGATGTGAAAACGATGATGAATCAAGAACCGCTAAGTGGACCAGAAGCCAAGTTAGGCACACCAGCGTTTGAAAATACTTTATTTGTGCTGGATCAAGTGCCCACCGAAGCCAACATTACTGATTTTGCCATGCAGGGTAATTTATATCCCGAACGGTTGGACGACGTGGCCTGGGCAATGCCAGGGTACCTTTCTGACGACTATAATCTGTTTTTGATCTTTGCCCCGAACGTCATGACTCACTGGACTGTGACCTGCGCACAAGTTGAGATTGTGAACGGGAATGAGATCACCCACATGAGTAACGTTGTCCCTACTGGTACTGGGCTAAATGCGATTGCTTCAATCAGCAAGAGTGGTGCAATTGAACTGATTGCTTACTTTAAAACGTTGGCGGCTAATGGGCTGGGTCATTTTGATGAAAATCTATGGCGACAGGTGCGTTAAATCCAGCTGAAAATGATTAAGAGCGACAAAAAAGACTTCCCGTGTTAGGAAAGCCATTTTTTGTGCCCATGTTTGAGGTTGTGAGAGCATTTCTCCACTCGCAAACCAAGTTTACTTCGTCCGGGTTGAACCCGACAAAATGAGTTGGGCCTGCTTAGTCGTTAGGTTGTATTGATAGTATTTCTGGTAGAAGCTTTGCGTTTTTTTCACCATGTTCAATTGTTTAAACTGAGCGGGGTGAATCTTCTTAGCCGCCCAGAGAACTTGGAGCGCTTCTTCGGCACTATACCGATCCCACGGGAAGGTTCCCTGAGGATTCCCGTAGACGTGACCCTCTTTAACGGCGGTCAGTTTACTCAATACGGGATCTTTTCGCAGGACTTTTAAGGCGTTGCGATCCGTGGTGCTACCCACAATAATGACGTCAGGATTAGATTTAGCTAACTTTTCAGTCGTTACCGAAATCATGTTGCCAGTTTGATTTAAAGCGTTCTGGCCACCAGCAGCGTTGATCCACTGATCCACAATTGTTTTTCGACCATCGACTTGGTTCAGGTTCGTCGGGCCAACGATGTGCAAAACCTTAGGCTTATTGGTGACGCCCTTTAAACCGTTTTTGACTTCGTTAAGATTAGTGGTGAGGTCTTTTTGGTAGTTTTTTGCGACCTTGGGTGCAGAACCGCCTAAAACGTTAGCCGTTAAGTTCACCGAGCGACGAAGGCCAGCGAAGTTCTGGTACATCGCGTTCACCGTTGGTAGTTTAGCATTTCGGGCTTGCTTGATTTGACCGGGGTCAGAAGCAATCACCACATCTGGTTTAGTCTTAAGCAGTGCTTCGATCTGCATGTCCTGCCCAGCAAACGGTGCCTTGACCGCCTTGATTTTAGGATAGATTGCGTTAAACCAAGGTTCTGCTTTGATCATCTGGGTGGTGGCTACGAGTTTCTTTTGACCGCCTAACAGAAGCACAACTTGATTATTGGCGTGCCATAAATCAGCTACTCGGGTGACTCGCTTAGGGACTTTAACTTTGGTGCCACTCATATCTGTGACGGTACGAGTGGTTGACGAAGATGATGAAGAACTTTTTTTACTACTAGAGCTGCTGCAGCCAGTCGCTAAAGTAAAAATTGCTGCCAGGCTGAGTACCCCTGCAATAATTCGATGCTGCTTTTTCATTGTTTTCCCTCCCCAACAGTTGGTTCAAAGACTTTTACCTTTATAGTTTAGCTGAGTCACCAGGGGTCAAACTATTAGGTAAATCCCTTGAAGCTAGCGTAAATGTCATTTAATTTCGGCGTTTTTGGTAATTTAAATCTTCTATCAGCTAATATTCCTGAATCATGTGGTAACATAGTAATTGCAGTAAAATTCGAGTCTATTTTCCCGTAAGGCGGCGGGTGAAATATAAAGGGGTGGCAACAAATGGTTCACAAACTTTGGAACCAATTTCCGCGGGTGAAAGCGCAACTGACTCAGTTACAACCTTATTTAGTTGATGCAGTGACGCTTCCAAACCGCCCAATTCACAAACAAATCTTAGCGCTTCTCCAATCCGGGGGTAAACTTTTGCGACCAGGTTTCTTCTACCTGTTCTCAGAATTTGGTGATCAGCACGATGACGCAGTTTTGCGGGCAGGGGCGGCATCGTTGGAAATTTTACACGTGGCTACCTTGATCCATGATGATGTGATCGACCACTCTCCTGTGAGACGTGGTATCACAACGCTTCATACACTCTATGGTTCGCGTAATGCCGTTTATGCCGGAGATTATCTTTTCACACTATACTTTAACGAAGTGATGAAAGCGACCCATGACATGCAAGAATTACAGCTCAATATCAATAGTATGCGTGACATATTAACTGGTGAGTTGGAGCAAATGAAGCTCAATTATAAGCGAAACGTGACTGAGGAGGAGTACTTCAAGGAGATCAGCGGTAAAACTGCCGAACTCTTTTGGTTGAGCTGTCGGCAGGGCGCTTCATTGAGTCATAGTACTCCTGAAATCGTTGATTTAGCGGGCCAGATTGGCTTAACGATTGGTAAAGCCTACCAAATTATGGATGATATTTTAGATTATGACGGTAATGCAAAGCAAACTAAAAAACCAGTCCTAGAGGATTTAAAAAACGGGGTATATTCGTTACCGCTGATTTTAGCGATGAAGGGGGCCAACCGGGCATTCAAGCCATACCTCTCCAAGAAGGAACAGATGACCGCTGAAGACGTTGAGGCAGTTCAACAATTGGTGGACCAATACGATGGTGTTGGAAAAGCTAAAAATACGGCCAGTGAGCTGACTAAGCAGGCACTGCACCTGATTCAGCAATTGCCAGATGAGTCAGGCAGACAGGATCTGTATAGCTTAACCCAGTGGTTGTTAAATCGGCAGCAGTAATTTTAATTGCCCGTTAAGACCAACCGTGGCTCTGTTTACTACAAGGTCGTTTCATTTAACGGCCGTTATCGTGGCTAGGTATACAACTTGGGTTCAGGCACCACAAGGGAACTCAGCTAAGATCAGCTACGTTGATAAGAGTACTGGCAAAGAAGTCGGTACAGGTTCCGTTGCCTTTGATAAGAGTGCTACAATAACTAACGTCACGACCACCTCTAACTTGAGTAACATCATTAGTGGTGTTCCTTCAGGTTACGTTTCTTACGACAACGATAATGGCGGTGCTGCATCAGTTGCTGACCGGACAGCAGCTGCTTCGGTTAAGAATGGCGATACCGTTGATTACGTAAAAGCTACGGATGCCAGCGCAACAAAAGCTATTAAAGTTTCTGCCGTTGATCAATCAGGCAACCCAATCTCGTTGAAGAGTAACGACAAAAGCCTTTTGGATGCTTCTGGTGCTAAGGCTGCCTTCCAGGTTAAAGCAGGTGACACAGTTTCTGGCGCAGACGTTGCTAATATTATTTCAGATGCTAACTTAAGTAACTTGATCAGCAATTATAGTTCAAGCTACATGTTTGACAAAGCTGCTGATACATCAACTACTGCTGGTAATGCTGTTGATGTAAAAGCAACCTTTAGATTGATTGCTTATTTATGGGGCTCTTCGTCAAAGTTGATAATTTTTGATGCGAGCACTTAGACCTTCATTGGTCTAGGTGCTCTTTTTGAAATTGTCGTGATTAAATTCTTTAACTACATTTTACTCATTCAAAAAACACAGCCACATAAAATGTGACTGTGCCTATTAAAAAGTCTAAGCCTCACCAATACAAATTGACAATTGCTCCAGGATTGTCATCACGATCTTGATAACTCTTACTTTAAGATGTTTGACAGAGAATCATTATATTTCAGTGTATGCTTTTCTATCATTTTACTTACTTACCTGGTTTTTAAAATTACATTTCCGAGATACTTCTAAAAAGAGTGTAATAATAGTTTGATCCCGCACCTATCGAATAGCTGTGTGAATGCATCACCGATCCCATGTCAGTACTTTTAATCACTTTTTTATTATCTCTAACTGTTAGCCTGAAATTATACTTACCAGTTTTACTAACTATATGTTTGGCATGAAGCCCAACCATATTGATCTTTGCATAAAGATAAAGCTTGTTACCAGAGATTTTAGAAGCAGTTATTTTGGTTCTATAATATCTGTTGTTGGTAAGTTTTCCTTGCTTACTGACGGCAGATATTTTTATTATGTATTAATTGGACGCAAAAGGAGCGTAGCCTTCTTTTGCCCTCCACAACCACATTTCAGGAAAGTTGGTGCTACGCCCTATGTCTAATATTATACGAACTTTGTTAGGAATTGAAGACCCACATATAAAGAAATTGAAAATAATGAATCCGGTCGTGATTAAAGGTCCACTCGAAATCACTGGTGACTTAGATTATCAGCCGAAAAAATGTGAACATTGTGGCCGTAAAAATAAAAAGAGTGTTATTAAGTATGGTTGGCGTGAAACAAAGGTCGTTATTCCACCATGCATGGAGCGAAAGGTCGACCTTACCTTGAGCCGGCATAACTTTTACTGCAAGAAATGTGGTCATACCTTTCTTGCGCAAACGCCGTTTGTGCAGAAAAACCATACGATTTCGATGAAGTCCCGCTTATTGTGTTTAGATAAGCTGACCGAGACCGTATCGATGAAACATATTGCCAGTGAGCTGGGAATCTCATCAACCTCTGTGATGCGTTGTTTACGTAGTTATGCTGAAGATATCAAACCGCATTTGAATTATTTGCCAGCCGCTATCTGCATGGATGAAATCAAGACCACTAAAAGTAGTCACGGCAAAATGAGTTTCGTTTTTATGGACGCCATGACTCATGAATTGATTGATATCTTAGATTCAAGAACCCTTCACAGTTTAGAACGATACTTTTGTCGCTACACCAAAGCTGCCCGCGAGGCCGTCCGAGTCATCGTGACCGACATGAATTACACGTATCCTAAATTAGCACAGTGGGTTTTCCCTAACGCTATTGTGGTGATGGATCGATTCCATGTGGTCAATAGTGCGGTAGTTGGCTTCAATCAAACCAGAATTCGCATCATGAAAAATTATGCGCCCTCTAACCCCAAATATAAAGCACTTAAACGCTACTGGCAGCTTCTACTAAAGCCTAATGGCCACCTAAATTATAAGCTCTGGCAACACTATGCCTATTTGCCAGGAAATCGTACTGAAAACATGCTGGTCGATGAACTGCTTAGTTTCAGTCCAGAACTCGATTCAGCCTACCGAGTTTTACAAAGTATCATGACCGCTATCGCCACCAAAGATCTAGAATTATTTGACAGTACAATTAATGGTGCTTTTGACTACTCGGTAGAGATGGAACGCCATTTAAAGGCCCTAAGAAATAATCAAAAACCAATCGACAATGCCCTAAAGTATCCACTATTCTAATGAATCTTTGGAGGTTCAAACAATAAAATCAAAACGCTGGTCAAAGTTGTCTATGGTTTCAGAAGCTTTTACACTTCGCGGTTAAGATTACATCTCAACAAAAAAACAGCTAACTGTGCACCAGCTAGCTGTTTAAGAAGGAACTCACCAACAATGTTTGCCAAAGGATCCGTAATTTTGATACTTCTACTTTAGGATATTTGAGAAAGAGCCATCTTTGTTTCTACTTGCTATTGAATTAACGAGCGACAACCGTTTCGGCTGCGGCTTTCTTGAGCTTTTCGGTATGTCCACGCCACCAGGATGACAGCACAGAACCAGAGATATTATGCCAGATACTGAACAGGGTCGACGGAATTGCGGCGGCCGGCGCAAAGTAGGCCATCGCTAAGGTCGCACCCAGGCTGGAATCTTGCATGCCGACTTCGAAGGTGATTGCTTTGCGTTGGGGATCCTTCAACCGTATCAAGAACGAGAAGCCTAAGCCCAGGGCATACCCAGACAGGTTGTGTAAGATGACAACTGGGATGACAATCGCGGTTGCGGCGGTGAACAAATTAGCGTGGTTAGCAGAAACCACGGCCCCGATGATCAGCAAGATAGCGACCTGAGAAACCAGCGGCAATGCGCGGGTGACCACATCGACCTGCTTGCGGAACAAGGTGTGGATAACGACTCCTAAGATAATCGGTACTAGGACTATTTTAACCGTGCTCAAAAACAGAGACTGCGTCGGAATTGGCACGTACTTGCCAGCGTATAAAACTAGCAGGCCTGGCAGAGCCAGCGGCGCAATCAAAGTCGACAGGGTCTCGATGGAGACGTCAAGCGCCACATCCCCACCAGCCAGATAGGCCATAACAGAAGAGCTGGTGCCGCTTGGGCAAGAGCCGACTAAGATGACTCCGGCAGCGGTCGCACCTTGCAGGTTGAAGATCTTGCAAAGTAACACAGCAATCAATGGCATGATGACATAATGGGCAACCGTCCCCAAAATGACAGGCAAAGGCCGCTTAAAGATCCGCGCGAAGTCTGCCCCACGCAGAGTCAGCCCCATACCGAACAAAATAATGCCGAGCAGGTAACTTGTGTTAGGAATAATCGCAGTACTGATTTTCGGCACAAAATAGTTAACTGCCGCCCAAACAATCACAATTAAGGTAAACCAATGACTGACCCATTTACCAAATGTTTCCACTTTATCCATAAAATCGCCTCAGATTTCTATTTTTGTTGAGCACTGCAGGGGAAAAGAACCCTGATTTGCTCCAGTTTTTAAACTATGTATCATCGTCGAGCTACGTGGTGCAGCGAAGGACTTGCTAAGTCATGACGCTTTCGCGAGACTTCATATTAACTGTGAAGCCCAGTTTTAGACCGCCTCCTAAATGTGTGCCACTTCAATCCAGTTTTAGTAATGATACCGCAACGCCATTCTTGCATAACGACTCATCTTAGCCGGGGTCCATGTCGGTGTCCACACTATATCAATCTTCACGGCGGAGACTTCGGGTTCTTTCTCCAAGGCCGATTCAATCATGTTCCGTAACACCTGTGTGATTGGGCATCCGATCATCGTCAGTGTCATCGTTACGGTCACAACGCCGTCTTGCATGCTCAAGTCATAGATTAAGCCGAGGTTCACCAAGTCGACGCCGAGTTCCGGATCAATTACTCCGGTCAGATCTGCTAGCAGCCGATCTTTAAGGTCGGTTACGGTCGCAATTTTTTTCGCCATGATATGCCTCCATTTCAGTCTTTGCTATCTTCTTTACCGAACAGTTCATCGGCCCCTTTCATCACGCCGCCGGTGTTGGCCGAGGTGACCAGATATTGATAACGGGCCAGGTAGCCAAAGCGGACCTTCGGCTTAAACGGCTTGAGTTCCTTGCGTCGGCGGGCGAATTCTTCATCTGAGACGTTGACGTTTAGCGTGCGGTTGGTCAAGTCGATGGTAATCTTGTCACCGTTATGAATCATCGCAATCTCGCCACCAGAAGCCGCCTCAGGCGACACATGGCCAACACAGATTCCGTGGGTGGCGCCGGAGAAACGTCCGTCGGTGATCAAGGCAACGGTGCGACCCAAACCACGGCCGATGATATCGGAGGTCGGGTTCAACATTTCTGGCATCCCTGGGCCGCCTTTTGGTCCTTCGTAGCGGATGACGACTACGTCGCCGGCCTTGACCGTGCCGTTATCGATGCCTTCGACCGCTTCGTCGTGGGAGTCGAAGCAAACAGCCTTGCCAGTAAACTCATGGATGTCGTCATCGACCCCAGCGACCTTGATAACCGAGCCGTCCTTGGCGATGTTGCCATAGAGAACAGACAGGCCACCTTCTGGCGAATAAGCGTTGTCGATGGTGCGGATGACCTCTGGATTCAAAGTGTGCGCGCCAGCGACGTTTTCGCGCAGGGTCTTGCCGGTGTTGGTCAAGCGATCCGGATGCAAGATTCCGCCGTGTTGGATCAATTCGTTCAAAATGGCTGGAATCCCGCCAGCCGCGTGGACTTCTTCCATAGTGTAGGAAGAACTTGGCGCAATCTTGGCGATGTGAGGCGTTTTCTTGGCAATCTCGTTGATGTCTTTTTCAGAATAAGCGATGCCCGCTTCATGAGCAATCGCCAAGCCGTGCAAAACAGTGTTGGTCGAGCCACCCATCGCCATATCAAGGGCGAAGGCGTCGTCGAGGGCGTCTTTGGTGACGATGTCGCGTGGCTTGATGTCGTGTTCGACGTTATACATTACCTGCCGAGCGGCCTTCCGGACCAGCTCGCGGCGCTCTTCTGAGGTCGCTAAGGCAGTGCCATTAAATGGCAGTGCCAAACCTAGCGCTTCCATCAATGAGTTCATCGAGTTAGCGGTGTACATCCCAGCGCAAGAGCCGCAAGAAGGGCAGGCGTGGCGCTCGAGTTCGAGGAAATCTTCCTTGGACATCTTGCCATCCTTGAAGGCTCCGACGGCTTCGAAAACTGTTGACAGGGTCGCGGCCTTGCCGTTCGGGTCGATGCCAGCTTTCATCGGGCCGCCGGAGACGAACGTGCATGGCACGTTCGTCCGCAGGCTAGCCATAATCATGCCTGGCGTGATCTTGTCGCAGTTCGGCATGTACAGCACGCCATCAAACCAGTGAGCGTTGATCACGGTTTCGGCGGAATCGGCGATCAGCTCACGACTCGGCAGGGAATAGCGCATTCCAATGTGCCCCATAGCGATCCCGTCGTCAACCCCGATTGTGTTGAATTCGAACGGAATGCCACCAGCCTTTCGGATTTCTTCTTTGGCGATGTCCGCCAACTCACGCAGATGCACATGGCCGGGAACAATCTCTATGTAAGAGTTGCAGATGGCGATGAAGGGTTTCTTCATGTCCTCTGGGTTTTTCACCTTCCCGGTCGCATATAATAAGCTGCGGCCAGGCGCCCGGTCGACGCCGACGGTGATTTCATCACTGCGTTTTTGCATGTCGTCGCCGCTGAGATTAAAGTTCAACGTATCACTCATTCTGAGTCACCTTCCTTTTGATTATCGACTTCTTAAGTCGTAGACAATGATAATTTTATCATCGATCTCTAATGTGTCAACATAAAATCTAATTTGTTTTTAATCTGACTCCAAGCCGAAGGCAGTAATCTTTGGGATTTTCGCCTTTCAAAAAATTTTGAGAACAAAAAAGGCAGTGGCTACGACTCCCCAAAAGGGCGCTACGATATTTGGAGTTGATAGACATCTTGCCTGCTAAATCCTTTTCCTATACTTTTTTGTTCGAGCTTAACTTGGACACAAAAAAAGACACCACATTGTTCCTTGCGCTCACCGTTTCGACCAGCGAAAAGAAAGTGCAGTGAATATGTGGTGTTTCCTACTAAAAAGTCTATCCGATTAGTTTTAGAAATGGCAGAACGAAACATCAATTTTACTCAAGATGCCGAAAGTAAACAGCTTCATGAGACTGAAGCACTGGTCTACTACGTGCAAATCAAAACAAAACCAAGTCGTTGACTAAAGTGTGGTTATGTCGGCCATCTTGTCCGCTAGTATCAAAATTATCGTCGTAATTTTGATACTTCTTTTTTTGGATATTTGACGAAGAGCCATCTTTAAAAATGAATTTTATTAGAACGCTTTTTTCTTCGCCTTATCCGCCATTCGTTTGACCTCACAGTCGTAATCGCAGGCCGCACATTTGCCCTGTCGTGACCGCTTGATTGCGCGGTAGATCTGGTAGCCGGCAAAGCCAAAGATAGCAGCAATAATAATGATGTTAACAATGAGTCCCATATGATCCCTCTTTTCAGGCTAATAACGAGCCAATTTGGAAAATTAAGAATGCCAGTCCATAACTAATGACTAAACCAGAAACCACAGAATATGCCGCCCATTTTGCTGACCCGGTCTCAGATTTAATGGTACCGATGGTTGCAAAACAGGGAATGTACAAAAGAATGAAGACCAATAGCGCATAGGCGGAGAGGGTGGTGAAGCTGCCACTAAGGACGCCGATTAACGCTGCTTGATTACTGGTGTGGAAGAGCACCATCATGCTGGAACTGATAACTTCCTTCGCCAAAACGCCAGTCAAAAGTGCACTGATTGGCTGCCAAGTCGTCACACCCATTGGCCGAAAGATCGGTAATAAAATCTTGCCAAGGTTGGCAGCAAAGCTTTGATTAATGCCAGTCACGTAACCGTGAACGCCAAAGTTTGAGAGCAGCCAGATCAGGACGGTCCCAGCAAAGATTATGGTACCAGCCTTTTTAATAAAGCCTTTGCCCTTATCCCAGGTGCCGTGCCAGATGATATCAAGGCGCGGAATGTGGTATTCCGGCAATTCCACGATGAAAACGGAGTGTTCTTTCACCTTAAACAAAACGTGATAGAACTTAGCCATTAATAACGCGACCGCAATGCCCAAAAAGTAGATCGACAGCACGATCACGGCTTGATTTCGAGGAAACAGTGCCGCTACAAAGAGGCTGTAAATTGGTAGCCGGGCTGAACAGCTCATGAAGGGCGAGATCAACGTGGTGATCAGCCGCTCCTTAGGTTGCTCAATGGTCCGTGCGGCCATGATGCCAGTGACGTTGCAGCCAAAGCCAATGATCAGCGGAATGAAGGCCTTACCGTTCAAGCCAATCATTTCCATGATCCGGTCGGTCACTAATGCTGCCCGAGCCATGTAGCCGGAGTCTTCCAGAATTGAAATACAGGCGAACAGCACGAAAATTTGAGGAATGAAAACCAGCACTCCGCCGACACCAGCGATTAAGCCGTTGACAATCAGTGATCTCAGCATTGGCAACGCGCCGACCTGGGTCAGAAATTGGGTTGCCCAGGTGGATATCGGCCCAGAAAGCAACTTATCTAGTTCGGTGGAGATCGGCGTTCCGACCCAGTCAAAGGACAGCTTAAACATTAAGTAGAAGACACCCACGAAAATTGGTAGTCCAAAAACCGGATGGGTCACAATTTTATCAATTTTGGACGTGAGTTCCACGTGTTGAGTGGACTGCAGTTGTTCAGTCGCGGCCGCCAGTGTGGTTTCAATAAATGATAGCCGGGTTTCAAAAATCTGATCAGCAAACTTTTGGGCATCGTAGTAAGCCTGCTGAGATAACAGGGGCTTTAATTGATGGGTCTTAGCGTATTTACGAACCACTTTATTTTGATTAATAAACTGAATGGCCAGCCAATGGGCGAAGTGGGGTTCAATATTGTAGTCTTTAACAAGCGCTTGATCCGCTTGACGAATCGCCTGACTGACCATCAGGGGGTAATTTAATTTTAGTGGGCCATTCGCATTAACCTGCACATTATCTTGGATCAGTTCAGTTTTCAACTGTTCCAGGCCCTCTTTACTCCGGGCGTTGGTTGTTTTGACGGGACAGCCCAGCGATTTTGAAAGCGTTTCCAGATTATAGTAATGACCACTGCGTTTAAGGTCATCGATCATGTTCAAGGTGATGATCACGGGCAGACCCAGTTCCAGTACTTCAATTGAAAGCAGCAAATTTCGCTTTAACTGGCTGGCATTAGTAACGTTTAGTATCAGATCCGGCTTATCTTTCAGCAGGTAATTAGTAACCACCGATTCATCTTTGGTAATGGGATTGAGCGAATAAATACCGGGTAAATCGACTACGACGGTATCGCTGTGGCGAATTTGGCCGACTTTTTTCTCAACGGTCACACCAGTCCAGTTGCCAACGTACTCGTACTTGTCCGTTAGCTCGTTAAAGAGCGTAGTTTTGCCCGTATTCGGATTTCCAAGTAACGCGACGGTAGTCATAGTTAGCCTCCAATCAGGGTGTGAAACACGGTGTAGCGGATACCAATTCGTTGGTCATCTGCCTGGATGATCACCGGTCCGTGGAACGGATAGAAGCGCACCGCCCAAAACGGACTGCCGGTTTGCAGTCCAAGACTATGTAATCGTTGAACCGTTGAATCATCCAGACCAGTAAACTGTTGAATAACGAACTTCCGCATGATCATCAACCTTTCTAAAATCCAGGTATGTGAAATAATATTCTAAAATCAGTTAAAAAATAAATGGTTTATGTGAATATCTTACACCTTATACTATCTCATAATATGATTTTTTTAGGTATAAGGGAAATGCCTAGTTTGAATAGTTTGAGAAAGCCGTTATAATCGAATGAGTAAAGATAAATTTTCAGCTGGGGTATGAACATAGATTGGTCAGGTCGTATCCTACGTTGTTGGCAAAGTGGAGGATGATTTTAATGGCGACACTTGAAGTAAAAGATTTGCACGTAGAAGTTGAAGAAGAACAGGAAAATCAGACCCGCGAAATCTTAAAGGGCGTAAATTTAACCATGAAAACGGGTGAAATTCACGCCATTATGGGTCCTAACGGGACTGGTAAGTCAACTCTTTCACAAACGATCATGGGAAATAGCGCTTATCACATCACGAAGGGCGATATTCTATTAAATGGTGAAAGCATTGTTGATATGCCAGTCGATGAACGCGCTCGAAAGGGCTTATTTCTAGCCATGCAATACCCGGCAGAGATTCAGGGTGTGACCAACGCGGAGTTCTTACGCGCTGCAATCAATGCCCGTCGTGCTGAGGATGACCAAATCTCAGTCATGGCTTTCTTGAAAGAACTCGATAAGAATTTAGCCCTGTTGGATATGAGCCAGGAAATGACTGAACGTTATTTGAACGAAGGCTTTTCTGGTGGTGAAAAGAAACGGAACGAAATTTTGCAATTATTAATGATCAAACCTTCATTCGCTTTACTCGATGAGATCGATTCTGGCCTGGATATTGATGCGCTTCAAGTTGTGTCTAAGGGCGTTAACTCCATGCGTGGCGATAATTTTGGTGCCTTGATCATTACCCACTATCAACGCCTGTTGAATTACATTGTGCCAGATGTCGTTCACGTTATGATGGACGGCCAAATTGTGAAATCTGGCAATGCTGATTTGGCTAAGAAACTTGAAAGTGAAGGCTACGCAGGCCTGCGTGATGAACTTGGTCTGGACGTTAGTTTAGTTGACGATAACCGGTAAGGAGGGATAGTCGTGAAAAGTGCAGTTCAAGATTACGAGGCAATGAAAACTGCCGTTGAAAAAGCTGCGAACGAACATGGCGAACCCCACTGGTTTGTTGCCCGGCGTCTGGCGGCCATCGATGCGATGCAGGATCTGGCTTTACCAGAAGTCCAACGGTATGATTACCACCGCTGGCCATTGATGGATAATTTAACACTCAATTGGCACCGCTCTGATAAGACCTTAGCCAGTGATATTCCAGTTGCCAAGGATCGCATCAGGTTCGTACAGGTTGGGCAAACAACTGTTGAGGTCGATTTGCCAGATGAGTTGGATGATCAAGGGGTTATTTTGACCGACATTTTTAGTGCTTTTCGTGAACATCCGCGGTTAACCGAAAAGTACTTTATGGATAAGGTCACCAAGGCCAATGAGAATAAGCTGACTGCTTACCATGAAGCCTTCTTAAACTCTGGCGTCTTTTTATACGTGCCGAAGGGCGTGGAGATCAAACAGCCGATCGAAGCTTATTTGATTCAGGATAGCACGGTCAAGCAGCCGATGGTGTCACACGTTTTGGTGATCGCAGAAGAAGACAGCAAGTTCTCCTTTATTCAGCATTTGAATACCAAGGGTGATGAAACTAATTCGGCCAGTTGCATGGTTGAAGTTTTGAGCCGAGCGAATAGCACCGTCCATTTTTCCAGTGTTGATGAACTTGGTGCTCACACCTATTCGTTCCTACATCGGCGGGCATTATTAAGCCGCAACTCTCGGTTTGACTGGGCAATTGGGGTCGTTAATGATCAAAACACGTTGGGTGATTTCACCAGCCAGTTGAAGGGCGAAGGCGCTCACTCAGAATCTAAAGTGATTGCGGTCACCACTGGGAACCAGTCGAACGGGATCAATAACCGGGTCGTTAACATTGGCAAGCATACCGTGGCTAATATTTCACAACGGGGTGTCCTGCTTGAAAAGTCGGAACTGGTCTTTAACGGGATCGGCGACATTATCCACGGGGCTTCAGGTGCCAATGCTGAACAGGAAAACCGGGTTTTGATGATGTCCGACCAAGCACATGGTGATGCCAACCCGATTTTACTGATCGATGAAAACGATGTCATTGCTGGCCATGCTGCCAGTGTTGGTCAGGTTGATCAAAACCAACTCTATTATTTGATGAGTCGAGGAATTGATAAGGAATTGGCTCAACGCCTTGTGATTCGGGGCTTCTTAGGCCCAGTTCTTGAAGACATTCCGCTGCCGGAAGTTCGACAGGAAATGATTGATGTCATTGAAAGGAAGCTTGAGGATGGACAGCACTTTAAATAAAATCGATCAGGATTTTCCAATTCTTGACCAGGAAGTTAATGACGAACACTTAGTCTACTTGGATAACGCGGCGACTGCACAGCGTCCAAACCAGGTTGTCAACGCGCTGACCCATTTTTACCAAACGGATAACGCCAACGTTCACCGCGGCGTGCACACCTTAGCAGAACGTGCCACTGCCGATTACGAAGCAGCCCGTCGAAAGGTTCAGGCGTTCATCAACGCACCAGAACCGGAAGAAGTGATCTTCACAAAGGGATGCACCGATGGGTTGAACTTGGTTGCTAGCACGTATGGTGAAGCCAATATCAAAGCTGGCGACGAGATCGTTATCTCCATCATGGAACACCACAGTAATTTAATTCCTTGGCAGCAATTAGCATTAAAAAAGCATGCGACTTTAAAATACATTCATTTGACCGACGATGGTGAGTTGGATATGGAAGAAGCCGCCCGACTGATTACTGATAAAACAAAGATCGTCGCCGTTGCTCATGCCAGCAACGTCATGGGGACGGTCAATCCAGTGAAGCAATTAGCTGCTTTGGCACATCAGCATGGTGCTGTATTTGTCGGCGATGGTGCCCAATCTGTTCCCCACATGAAAGTGGATGTTCAGGATCTGGACGTTGACTTCTACGCCTTTTCTGGGCATAAGATGATGGGACCAACTGGAATTGGGATTCTGTACGGGAAACGCGAGCTACTTGAAGCCATGCCACCGTACCAGTACGGCGGTGAAATGATTGGTTTCGTTCACCAATTTGAAAGTACCTGGGCGGAATTGCCATACAAGTTTGAAGCTGGGACACAAAACATTGCTGGAGCGGTCGGTTTAGGTGCTGCCGTTGATTATTTGAACAACATCGGCATGGATCGCGTACAAGCCCACGAAAAAGAAATCGTGAACTACTTGTTACCTAAGCTTGAGGCTCTCGATGGCATTACCGTTTATGGACCGCAGGAGCCGGCAAAGCACACTGGCGTGATCGCCTTTAACTTAGAGAACTTGCATCCGCATGACGTGGCAACTGCACTTGATATGGAGGGTGTCGCGGTTCGTGCCGGTCACCACTGTGCGCAGCCGTTAATGGAATACCTTGGGCTAACAGCAACTGCTCGAGCGAGTTTTTACCTCTACAACACCCTGGCAGACGCTGACCGTTTGCTAGAAGCGTTGCAGGCAACAAAGGAGTTTTTCAATCATGGGTCTAGAGAAACTAAATAGTTTGTATCGCGAAGTTATTTTGGATCATTCAGATCACCCGCATCACAAGCATGCTCTGCCAGATGCGACCCACAAGATCACGCTGAAGAATCCGACTTGCGGTGACGTGATCAATTTGGATATTCAATTATCAGATGATGATAAGATCAGCGACATCGGCTTTACCGGCGAGGGTTGCACGATCAGTCAGTCCAGTGCCAGTATGATGACCGATGCGGTGATGGGAAAGTCGAAGGATCAAGCGTTGCACATGGCGAAGACCTTCTCGGATATGGTCATGGGTAAACAGCATCCTCAAGCAGACCTTGATGAATTGCAAGACGCCGCTATTTTAAGTAATATCATGACCTTTCCGGCCCGCATTAAGTGCGCTACTTTAGCTTGGTGGGCGTTACAGCGAGCGTTGTTAAAGGACGATAGCACCGAAGACGAAGAGAAGGGAGCGATTTAGATGGCAGAAGGAACAGGCGCACAGGGCGTCCCTGATATTGTTGCTAAGGATCAAGATTATGAATACGGCTTTCACGATGACGTTAAGCCGGTTTATTCTACTGGCCGTGGCCTAACGGAGGAAACCGTTCGAAAGATTTCAGCGGAAAAGGGCGAACCAAAATGGATGCTTGATTACCGTTTAAAGTCCTATGAGGCATATAAAAAGTTACCCATGCCAGATTATGGACCAGACTTGAGCAGCCTTGATTTAAAGGATATGCTTTACTACCAAAAAATGACGGACAAGAAGTATCGTGACTGGAAGGACGTTCCAGAAGATTTGAAGCGGACGTTTGACCGCTTAGGGGTACCAGAAGCGGAACGCAACTACTTGGCTGGCTCTTCGGCACAGTACGAATCAGAAGTGGTTTACCACAATATGCGTAACGACTTTGAAAAGTTGGGTATTATCTTTACTGATACTGATACTGCACTGAAGGAGTACCCAGAACTATTTAAGAAGTGGTTTGGCAAGTTGGTTAAACCAACGGATAATAAGTTTGCGGCTTTGAACGGGGCTGTTTGGTCCGGTGGCTCATTTATTTACGTGCCCAAGGGTGTTCAAACTAAAACGCCAATTCAATCTTACTTCCGGTTAAATGCCGAAAATACCGGTCAATTTGAACGAACCTTGATCATTGTTGATGAGGGTGCTCGGGTTGACTACGTGGAAGGCTGTACTGCACCCAACTATTCATCGGATAGTTTGCATGCAGCGGTGGTTGAAGTGAACGTGGCCAAGGATGCCTATTGCCGGTACACGACGATTCAAAACTGGTCGGACAACGTGTACAGTCTGGAAACGAAGCGGGCTGCAGCGGAAGAGAACGCCACAATGGAATGGGTTGATGGTAACTTAGGCTCGAAAGTCACGATGAAGTATCCGAGTGTTTACTTGAATGGCGAGCATGCCCGGGGCACGATGCTGTCGATCGCGGTGGCATCAAATGGAATTCACCAAGATTCTGGGGCGCGGATGATTCATAATGCGCCGAATACGTCTAGTTCGATCGTTTCTAAGTCGATTGCGAAGACGGGTGGTTCAACGGATTATCGTGGAACGGTTCGCTTTACGAAAAAGTCGGATGGTTCAAAGGCGCATGTGGAGTGTGACACGATTATTATGGATGACCAGTCGTCGTCGAATACGGTGCCGTATAATGAAATTTATAATGGCAATGTGGCGATGGAGCATGAAGCAAAGGTGTCAAAGATTTCGGAAGAGCAGTTGTATTATCTGATGAGTCGAGGAATTTCGGAGTCAAAGGCAACGGAAATGATTATTATGGGCTTTGTAGAACCGTTTACAAAGCAGTTGCCGATGGAGTATGCGGTGGAATTGAACCGGTTGATTAGTTTTGAGATGGAGGGGTCAATAGGTTAGAGTGTGAAGCAAAGCGGTAAGGGGCGGCGTAGAAGCTAACTCTGACAGAAATCCCGGGTTTGGATTTATGTCAGAGTTAGCTTCAACATAGCCCCTTGCCTTGCGGAACACGTTTCGGCTAGGGAGCTGAAAATACTGAATAAGCTCTATTCAATAGCTCAACTAACACTTAATCCAAAACTTGCCAACTTTACCAAGATTACCCAATCAAAATTTATAAACTAAAAATACACCAATGAGCAACGTCAAAATGACCCAACTCATTGGTGTATTATTTTTAATTTAATTACGAGACACCCAAACCAAAATTACAGCAACTCACAAACCGTCCGCTTCAAAGCAGGTTCATAAATCAGTTTCAACGGTGTTTGATAGGTTGCCCGCAGGCGCTCCTCAGTTAAAAGCTCATCAGGCTGGCCAGTTTCAAAGCTGCCATCTGGAGCAAACAGTCCTACCGTATTTCCCAGCATGAAGGCGTGGTTGGGATTGTGAGTGGTGTGAATCACCGCAAAGTGGTGGCCTGCCATGGACTGAATCAGCTTTAGAACTTGTCGCTGACGACCAAAATCTAGCGCAGCGGTGGGCTCATCTAGAATGACCAACCGCGGTTCTTGGACTAAGGCTTTTGCAATCGTGATCAATTGAAACTGGCCGCCGCTTAGCGTATTAACCCGTCGCTGTGCGTAATCGCCCAATCCGAATTCTTTCAGCGCTACCTGTACTTTTTCATAATCTTGTGCACCCGGGGTTTGTGAAAATGGCAGGTATGGCGTCCGACCAGTAACCACGTAATCACTAACCGTTAAACTGCCCGGATCCGGAACGTGCTGCGGTACGTAGGCGACTTGCTGTGCGCGCTGACGAACTGATTGTTGACTAAGGGGCTGATCAGCTAAAGAAATGCTGCCAGAAGTTGGTTTGAGAATTCCCATTAAGCATTTTAAAAAGGTTGATTTACCAACCCCGTTTGGTCCCAGAATAGTGAGTATCTGCCCGGGCTGAAGTGTACAGTTTAAATCACTGAACAGGGTTGGTTGGCCCGAATAATGAAACCCTAAATTTTGAACGGTTAACAAGCTCATCGTAAGGTCACCTTTCTGGTTGCCAGGATGTAAATGAAGATCGGAGTGCCAATGAAACCAGTTAAGATACTTAACGGAATCTCACCAGCTGAAAGGGTACGGGCTAGCGTATCAACGATCAGTAAGAAAATGGCGCCCACCAGCGCTGATAAGGGCAGCGAATACCTGGTATTTGGACCAATCAGCATTCTTGCCATGTGGGGCACCACTAGACCGATCCAGCCGATGGTGCCACTTAAGCACACTGAAGCGGCGGTTAGAATGGTGGCGCAAACCACAACGATGCGGCGCTCCACCTTGACGTTCACGCCCATACTTTGTGCAGCGGCGTCCCCTAATCCAAGGACGGTGAGACGCCAGCGCATGATCCAAAGGACAATCATGCCTAAAAGCATCATCGGCAAGACTGACACTAAGTTACCCACAGTGACCTTTGAGAGGCTGCCTAATTGCCAGTAAACGATATTTTGCAGTTGGGAGTCCGGATCAGCCAGGTATTTCAAGAGCCCCAAAATGGCCTGCATCAAACCAGACACCACGACTCCGGCCAAAACCAGTGTTAGATTGGTGGAGCGGCCCATTAAACGTGGAATCATGACACTTAGCAATACGGCGGCCAGGCCAAGAAGAAAGGCCATAATTTGGGTGCCCAAAGCGTGCCAGCCAAAGAGAATAGCGAGGGCAGCACCAACTGCGGCGCCGTTAGAAACCCCCAGTAAATCAGGTGAGACCAATGGGTTTTGAAAAATACTTTGATAGGCTGTCCCCGAGATTGCGAGGGCTGCACCGATGCAAATTGCAGCCAGCATGCGCGGTAAACGGAGACTAAAGATAATGTTACTTTCAATTGGGCTAACTAATGTCTGACCGGTCAACGAACCCAAAATGGCGTCGTATAAGTGGGTCAAAGGAATCTGATAGTTCCCAAAGCACAGCGAGATAAGGGCTAGCAGGACTAATGAAATGAGGGCTAGCCAGATGATGCGGTGTTGCTGTTTTGCGTTGGAAATAACACTCAGCTCCCTTCATAAGTGGCCACTAATTTACGAGCAAAAGTCCGCAGTCTTTTCTGGTCGTCTTCGGTCATTCTTAGATCAATGAACAGCGGAATGGCACCTTGAGTGGCACCGGTCGTTTGTAGCCGTTGGTCGAACTGAGTGACGGCGCGGCAATAGTTTTCGCCGTACCATTCATCACCAGAACCCGCCACACCGAAAATTAAGTGGGGTAGTTGCAGTTGTCCCAACTCGTCAAACAAATCGAGTCCCTCTTCCGGCAGGTCACCCTCACCATACGTATAGGGAACGATGACGGCCAGGTTTACTTGTTGGAGGGTAGTCACTTTACAAGTCGACATCTCAATTTGCTGTGCATCAACGTTTAACTGACGTAATTGAGTCACTAAATATTCCGCAATTTCTTCATTATTCCCAGTCAGCGAAGCGTAGATAACTGCTGCTGTGGGCATGCCGTAACCTTCCTTTCGTCCCCTTATTTTACACTGAGTATATCATTTTGGAATTTCTAGAATTAT
>NZ_WNJO01000050.1 GCF_009720675.1 Secundilactobacillus folii
CAAATTAGGTAATGCTCAGTTTACTATCGTGCCGAAGTTGTCTGATGGTAGTCCAGTTCCAGGTTACGAGAATGGGATTCCAGCAACTGGTTTGCCAGGTAATACAGTCGATGTACCAGATGTTTCTGGGTACACAAAGACTGCGAAGACCGTTGATGTGCCAACAGATAAGCCAAACGTAGACGTTATTTACACGCCAAATTCACAAAAAGCAACGATTCACTTTGTGGATCAAAGTGGTAACACTATTGCTTCCAATCTCA
>NZ_WNJO01000051.1 GCF_009720675.1 Secundilactobacillus folii
GATCAGTGGCTAATGGATTAATGGTATAAGTCCCACCAATGAAGTCACTAGCACTGAATGTGTAGTTCGGGTTAGCCTTTTCAATTGCAGCAATGGCATCAGCATTCAAAGCAACTTGGTAAGTGCCCACATTCGTTGGAATCGTAGCACTGCCATCGAATGTAAAGTCCGTATTCGTTAGATCAACGTGGTTGACCACTTTATCACCGTAAGCAACGGTGAACGTTGGCGTCTTATCACCATAGGTGAT
>NZ_WNJO01000052.1 GCF_009720675.1 Secundilactobacillus folii
AAAAGGATGCAGAGACCAAAGTTACCGTTAACGATCAAACGATCACCTATGGTGATAAGACGCCAACGTTCACCGTTGCTTACGGTGATAAAGTAGTCAACCACGTTGATCTAACGAATACGGACTTTACATTTGACGGCAGTGCTACGATTCCAACGAATGTGGGTACTTACCAAGTTGCATTGAATGATGCTGCTATTCAACGAATTGAAACGGCTAACCCGAACTACA
>NZ_WNJO01000053.1 GCF_009720675.1 Secundilactobacillus folii
TTGCACCAGCTGGTTGAACGGTGACGACGTCACCAGGATTGACTGAGGCCTTTGGAATCGTAAAGTCGATCTTACCATCAGTGCCTACCGTCGCAGTCAGTGGATTACCGTCAGTGCCCTTGATTGGGTCACCATTGGCATTCGTCACTGTAATCGTAGCACCTGGACGTGTCGTCCCGGTAACTTCATAGCCGTTAGTCGTGGTCGTAACGGTCAGTGGACTAGTTGT
>NZ_WNJO01000054.1 GCF_009720675.1 Secundilactobacillus folii
CGCATCCTCATCAGCAAGCCTAGCTAGTTCCGCTGCTGCAACTGCCCAAACGGCTGCCGCTTCGGGTGATCAAAGCTTGGCATCCAGTGCTGCCGCAACTGCTGCCAGTGCTGCAACCGATGCTTCGAACGCTGCAGATACAGCTCAATCCGCTGCCACATTGGCATCCAGTGTTGCCAACTCATTAGCTTTGAGTGCTGCTAGTTCCGCTGCCACC
>NZ_WNJO01000055.1 GCF_009720675.1 Secundilactobacillus folii
TACGGTTCACTTCGTTGACGAGGCGGGTGAAACCTTAGCTCCTGATATTGAGGTCACTGGTGTTACGAATGGTGCGGTAGATCGAACAGCAGTTAGAAAGCAGATTCAGCAAATCATCAATCAACAGTACAACCTGGTTTCGGATGGTACTGGGACGGTATTTAACAACGTTGATGACGACAACCAAGACTTTGAAGTGGTCTTTGT
>NZ_WNJO01000056.1 GCF_009720675.1 Secundilactobacillus folii
CCTTGATCCCTAACGGATCAATGGAGAATAGCGGGATCGAACCGCTGACCTCCTGCTTGCAAAGCAGGCGCTCTCCCATCTGAGCTAATTCCCCATAACAAACGAAGTTTGTTGAGTGGGCCTAAATGGACTCGAACCATCGACCTCACGCTTATCAGGCGTGCGCTCTAACCAGCTGAGCTATAGGCCCAAAAAGCGTTATTTGTG
>NZ_WNJO01000057.1 GCF_009720675.1 Secundilactobacillus folii
GCACTGAACGTGTAGTTCGGATTAGCCTTTTCAATTGCAGCAATGGCATCAGCGTTCAATGTAACTTGGTAAGTGCCCACATTCGTTGGAATCGTAGCACTGCCATCGAATGTAAAGTCCGCATTCGTTAAGGCAACGTGGTTGACCACTTTGTCACCGTAGGTCACTTCAAACGTTGGTGTGTCATCACCATAGGTGATTGTTT
>NZ_WNJO01000058.1 GCF_009720675.1 Secundilactobacillus folii
AACCGATACGGTCACCGGCACTACTGATCAGGATCAAAGTTACACGGTGAAAGTGCCGGCAGGTTATGAAGTAGTTGATTCTGCTGACTATGCCGATGGTACAAAGCTGACCATCAACCTGAAGGCTGATGACAGTGATAACGTCACGATCCATTTGACACACGGGACGACGACGATTACTCCGGATACGCCGACAACGGATAC
>NZ_WNJO01000006.1 GCF_009720675.1 Secundilactobacillus folii
TTCATGTCTTCTAATATCTAAATGGTATAGAAAAAAGAGTTGGCCGGCAAGTAGCCTATCAACTCTAAATATCGTAGCACCCAAAAACGCCGGTCTGCCTTTTCAGGTAGGTCGGCGTTTTTAAAGTTTGAGGCTAAAGGTGGCGTTGTGAGGCTAGTATTCATCCGAGTAATTCAAGTATTTTGACGTTATCATGTCTGCCGGATTGATAGGATTTTCTTGCTTGCTGACAACAGAGATGATGTATCCAGTTACGGTATTTCAAAGTCCAAGAAGCTTCCTGGCAAACTGAGTTAAGGGTGTTCTGATGGCCTATTAAGAACCGCCCTCCCAATCAATCAAACCCGGAATCAAACAACTGCTTGATCAGTATCCGCTCAAAAGTATCCTTGACACGCTTGTTTAGCTTGCGGAAGGTTTCGTTATCAGGTAGTGGCATAGGCTGATAGTGAGTAGGCAAAGTCTTTAACGCCATGTGGTGCAGGTAATCGACAATCTTCATGAACTTCCACTCGCGGAACTTCATAGCGGCTTTACTATGCGGCACCATCAGCGGGACTTGTTCCTGAAAGGCGACGACTGATTGGAGCTTGCGGTATTCTCAAGTTTTGCCACCAACGTTCAATCTGATCCAGGACAGGTAAGAACTCCGTTTTTGATCAACTGGCACTAACCAGAAGTCGTCACAGCAATAGGGGATCTGACGCCTGATGCCGACGCCTTCAGCGAAGCCTTTGAGGTCTTGGCGATAGTCCTAGACGAATTGTCGCGACAGACGGTTGACCAACTGGTTCGTGGGCGGTTAACATTTCATGATCCGCTGACCCTTCATCACGAGGATGGTGCGGTAGTCGCTCCGGGACTCTGCGACGTTGATCATGGTGAGGACTTGGTTAAAATCTGGTAACCATCGGGGATCGTCTTGGGCGGTGCGCACATCATCCGGCTGAATATCAGTAATATCAAGGTAGCGTTGCTGACTGAGCTTTTGATAATATGATGGAGTTACGTCCAATAAATAAAGCATAAGGTCTCCTTTAAAAATCAACTTTGAGTGATTAACAATGGCTAGACTATAACATAGGACTATACCGATTTGTACATATTTGACTTGTAAATTGAAAAGTGGCGACAAAAAGTGAAGACTGTTTGCTTATTTAGCGTTCTCGAGGCCAGTTCGTTTAGATGGATCGGTAGCATGAACGTTTATGAGGAATGGTAAACGTTGAGGATGTTTTCGGGCCGGAGATAGGGTAGGTGTGCTTGAACGACGTAGCTAGGCATGATGGCTTGGGGCATGTTGCCGGTTTGGATGTCGTCTAAGATGCGGTTTAAATCGTCTTCGGTGTACGGTGGTAGTGCTTGAACGGGTGGCATAAGGATTTGAAAGTCATTGATGTCGAGCATTAAAGGGTTGAAGAATTCGTGATTAAAGTCAACTTCCAGCAAGATGTTATCCGGATTACGTGTAAGGTGTTCCCATAAGCTGTTGATCGCGACGTGGCGGTGAATGAAGTCTAAGAAGTTATCGGCGTGCACTTCCTCGTGGGTCTGGTAATCATAGCCCATGAAGCAAAAGATCAGGCCCTGACCGCTTTGATCATCGGGTTGAATGGCGTTGATGGCGTTAAACGAGGTCAGAAAATAGTTGTAGAGATCACTAAGCTTGGGAATTTTATGTAAATAGTCGCTTTTTTGGAAATCCGGGTAATATATACCGTCTTGGTCTAAGATATCTAGAATTTGTTTGTTTTGCATGGTCCATAAGCTCATAGAAGAGTCCCCCTTTGTGTGATTGGTAGCGTTTAGTTATCTTTGATGGTAGGCTTTTTGGCGGGGAATTGCTAGTAGATTTTGGGAGTTGTTGGGGTATTTAGATGCGTGAGTGGGCTTGTGGGGTGCCAGTGTGTCGACAGGGTGAATCCGTTCGGGCAGGGCAGGGGTATTTGTGAGATAAAGTTATAAAATAATTTCATCATGAGATAATTTAATAGGTATACTAGGAATAGATTCGTTTGATTTAGTGTCATGATCCAAAACAGTCTAGGGGGATTTCAGATGAGAAATAAAGTCATCACGGGTTTGGTAGCGGCGAGTGCGCTTTTTGCCTTTGATTTCAGCGGGGTAACAGCGAATGCGAAGGCTTCAGGCACAACACCTAAGACGGTCCGCGGAACGTTCTATAGTTATCTGGGCAAGTCAAAGTGGGGCGTCATTAAGATCAATGTCCACTCTGCATCTACTTATACGTCAAAGTCGGGGGTTAAACCCAAGCCGTTTAAAATTTCTTCGACAAGTAAGAGTCGGGCCCACAAGTTGGCCTATCATGGCTTTAAGAGCGGGGGCCGGTACTACTTTTCTTTGCAGGCCCAGTTAAGTGGTGCGGAAAGTGTCTTTCCGGAAGACGGCTTCAGGCTGACCAGTCGTAAGATCAATGGTCATCGCTATAAAGTCATTCGTGGCTATCAAGGCGGCTATGGGACCGATTATATTAAGGGCCATAAGGTGAGACATGCTTATTCGCACCGGGCGGATGCTAGTTACTGAGTGGAGGATTAGAGGAAATCGGTTTATCCAGGACAAAAAATCGGATTTGAAATTTTTAATTCTTTGAATAAAAAAGGTGGATGTGAGGAGCATCCATCTTTTTATAATCGTTCAATTTTGTTCGATATTTCAATATATTGGCTTCTTTACCCGTAAGCAAACACAAGAATTATCTTGGATTGGTGGGTTGCTTTAGTGATGGTTTTTTAGTTGTACAATGTCAGCCTTAAATCGGTTTATGGGGACACCAATGACCTGAGCTAATATTTCTGTCGGAAAAGCCACACCGTACTTGTCGTTCAGTATACCAGAAAGTTCGCGTGCCTGCAGGATGTTTGCACCCTCAAGTAGGTCTAGAGATTCGTGCAGGAGTTGAGGCTTTGATGGATTTATGATTCCGTCTAGTTTTTCTTGTTTTCGCCAACCGCGCGCGCTAATTCGCTTTTGCAAGCGTAGATATTGATCGGCGTTAATTAAGCGAAGTGACCGGGCACGATGCACCATCGCACTCGCTGCTACGTACCACTTCGTCTTGAGACGGACGTATTCGTCTAGATTCATAAGGTTTCCACTGATGGAATTCTTGAATGCTTGCGCAGGTAATAAGAATTCTGCAGCAAACTCATCTGCTTCTTTCTCCATTTGACGGTACTCCTGTGCGTCAAGAGATTGTGGCTTAATACTGTTTGAATGGAGAATAAAATGACCGAGTTCATGAGTAAGACTAAACTGTTGGCGGAAGAAAGTTGTACTGTTAGCATCTACTAGTACAACATAATAACGATGCTGGTTGATGTCAACATACCCACTGTGAGCATCGATCTTTTCTGAATCAGAATTAACTAGTGCAACCAAAATACCATGTCTTTCTAAAAGTTGAAGTACATTTTTAATTGGTTTATCGCCCAGGTTCCATAGATGACGAAGTTTCAGAGCAGCAGTTTTTGGAGATTTAGGTGTGATTTCCTTTTGAAACAGCGGAGGGAACTCGATGTGCTCACCAAACATGTCTCGAACAAGTCCAGTGGCTTTTTTATATGTCTCACTTGGCATCTTTTCAGACTGTGTGGACGTTAGACGACTTCTAAAATAGGTTCCCTCGTCCTTATAGTCAAATTTGTTGATCCCAGTAAAAAAATCGATTGGGAATTGAAGTATTTTCACAATTTTCGGGAAGACATCTAATCCTGGTTGAGCGGTACCTCTTTCATATCGAGATATCATTTGCTTTGAAACACCGGTTTTTTCGGAAAGGCTTGTGATGGTTAGCCTACGATAGCGCCGGGCTTCTCGGAGACGGTTACCATTTATTTTAAAGCCCATAATGCAACATCCTCACTAATATTAAATTGGTTGGTATTAAGCCTTCTTAATTTTAAGTTTAACCAACGGTGTTGGTTTGCTGGAATGCTTGATAGGATCGGTACCTAATGAATCATTTTCACTTGTTTCTTCCTGATCAAGAAGCATATCACTAATATCCTTGGTTTCAATCGTTGTACCGTTTTGGTCAAGAAGATAGATTGCACCACCAGTAGCAGTGTTTTCAGCGTAGTCGAAAGCGACAACGTAAACACGATCGATTTGATTAGCAAATTCACCTAACATAATGTCGCAGTCACTTTTTCGTGCCGCTTCTTCATTTTCATCAGATTGAAATAACGATTGTTGCGTGCTAGTTGGTTTAGGGTTGAGACAAAGAAAAGAGTATAGGTAATGATGGTGACTAGAACTCTGCTTCTTAAATTTTTTTTGCAGTGCTTTTAAGTTATCATGCGACATTAGCAAGTATGCATCACGTTGGTCAGTGTCAACGATTGCTTCAAACTGCCAGATAGATTTGTGATGGACATGGACAACTTTGATGGTTTCGTTATCGGCAAGCATGTTTGTGACAACTTGACCTCGACGTGCCCAAACAGCTTGATACAGCCCGTTATGGTTCACAGATGAGATAGAGGCATTAAAGTCAGCCAATACATCCCGAACGGTTATGGACATGGCCTCGACTACTGATCGTAGAATAATTGGATTTGGTTCCATCGCAGAAAAACCTCTTTTCTAATTTTATTAATCATAGTGTATCATGCCGGTTGACAAAATTCAACAAAATCCGATTATTATATGCTATACAATACGATATTCTTTATTTAACACAGAAAATTAATGTTTTTCGTTCTGAAATTAGTAATGACATATTATTCATGGTGGTGTTGAAAGGTCAATGCTAGGAATATTAATCTAGCTGTAAGTCAAAAGCTTGCAGGATTAGCTAATGATTAGAACTTTTCATGTTCCAATGAAATTGGAAAACAAAGTTAAGACGCTATTAGTGCTGTCAAAGGTGGCACTCTTAATTTGGATAGCATAATTATATTCCAGCTATTATTTCTGAATTTTGAATTACCATGATTGTTGTGAACACTTCTATCTGCAACATTGATGTAAGTCGTTATTTTGGCTGACTGTGATATGTTCAGCCACTGATTACTTCCTCTGATTCGAAATTTCAGCAACAAGTTGACGACTACTTAACCAACAAGCAAGTAGATGTTCAGCGTAGTGTCGTTGTTCCTGATTTAAATCTTGCTGCTGAACTGATCCATTGCCAGACTGGCATTACATTCTCGGTGCAAAATACGTTGCAGAAACAAAGACTGTTCCATAACCCCGAAGTAGCAATATTTCAGATTCCAACTAACGAGATGCAGATCGATTCGGGTATTTCATTTAAATCGACTGATAATCCAGCGGTCAACCTGATGACTTCTCTGATAATGTCGAAATTAGGGAAGATAAAACAAGAGATGCCGAGGGTGTTAAAGTGAGCAGCGATTTACTGATTTAAAAGCGCAAAAAAACCTATTAATTTATTTGCTGATTGGTAAAATGAAAGTAAAAGGAAGTAGATTAGTGCTTAAAAATGATTGAAACTTTATTAAAGGATTCGGAATTGAACTATCTACCACCAATATATTTATCAGATATTTCGCATCTACTGCCAATCAGAATACATCAACATACTTTTTATCCCTAGAAAAGATTGGAAATAATTTGAAGCTAAAAAGGATTTTCTGAGCAGAGTATTATATGGATTGCAGGAGACGTTAAAAGTCATTCTAGAATCATAGTTAGACACTTGAGGATTTCTTATAATAATGAATTAAAGATTCGCTATCGATGGAGTCAAGTAGTTTTCTAGAATTCAGTATCATTGTCGTGAAATTTTCTTGAAAATGTCGTGTATTCCCCGTATGTGCGGGGGTGATCCTCTTTTTGCTTTAACACAGTTCTAAAACTTGCTGTTTTCCCTGCGTGTGCGGGGGTGATTCTATACTAGATAGACAAGGCGTTAAATAAACAATGAGCTTTTAATTAATACTTAGATAACTGAAAATACAAGAAGTTAGATAATAGTGAATTTTAGAAAGGTTTTAAAATTAAGAGGGGTTCTACGATATTTGTTGTTGGGTAGACAAGTTTATCTTGCCTATCTGGCACCAGATATTTTTTATGTTTTTTTATGATGCACAGACACAAAAAGGTGTAGTCCACTTTGCCGTCCGCTACCACACTTCAGGAAAGATGGTGACTACACCTCATAGTTTGTAAGATTGAGATCTGACTCGGAATTGAAGATCCATACGTAAAAATAAAGATTATAAATTTCTTGATGCTTAAAGAGCCCCTTGAAATTTAAATTACCTTAGATTAACTTTTTTGTGATTAAATCATAGGTGTCTACAAAGCAATATGCCCTTTGAAACTAACAAACAAATAGTCAAAGCTCAGTGATAAACCGAATCAATTCTTTTTCGCGCTGATGAATGATCTGTTTGAAAGTGTGATAGTCGGGTGCTTGGATGCAAACACCGATACTATAGCGGTAGATGTTAGCGGCAGGAGAGTGAATCAGTTCTAGTTTTTGATGATCTGGTTTACCAGTACCTGGGTTTAGAGTATCCGGGTAAATTAAGACCCCAGCGTTAAAGGCTAGTCGGTACATATAAGCTAAAATTTGGAGCAGATCGTCATGAACGTGGACATTATTTTTACTGAAATCCTTGTACTTGGTATCCGCAACGACTTGAAGTTGATCTTTACCAATAAAGTCGGGGTAAAAAAGGTAGTCATTATTATTAGCAAAAAGTTTCTGGGCTTTTGTCTGGTGGCGATTGTCCGGATGATCAAAGGAGGGCGCCAGTAATTTATTCACGTACTCTTCAAATAACCACGATGCATTAAAAAGAATGCCGTTCGTTTCTTCTACCGCGTTAGAATATTTGGTTGCTTGATGCTTTAAAATAGCGAGGCATAGGCGTTGTAACGGTTGATATTCCAAATAGTAAGCGTGGTGGATGGGGTGGCGTTCGTTTTGGTTAATGATTTGCCACGTGGTGTACCGTGTAAAATGATGGCCAATTTGTAAAATATGGTTTGCCAGCAGGTTCAGTTCTGGGTCCTTCGTCAGCATGGTACGAAACGGCGAGGCCTTAACTGCCTGGATGGTGGCACAGATTAAATAAATCAACCAATTATCGTCGGTATATTCGCGGGTTCGATAAGCAATTTTCCCCAAAAACGGGACGTTAGTTTTAATTTGCCGATTGATATCGATGGTCCCGCGAACGTTGCTGTCATTATGGGCAAAGGTGCGATACTGTCGAAAAAGGCCCTTGACCAGCGCTTGCTTAAAAAGTCGTGGAAAAGAGCAGATCAATAGGCTGAAGTAGGTATCGGCTCTTTCTTGCGTTGTTAGTTGTTCAATTATAGGAAAATTAAAGACACGTTCTAACATGTAGTAAAGAAAATAATCGTTAGTATCAGTACAGAAACGAGACGTGATGAAAGCTGATTGATAAGTTTCTTTTTGGTTAACCTTTTCTTTTAGTTTAACATTAATGACACCCAGATAATCGCCGACAAAAGTATCGTCAGAGCTCGTACCGGTAAACAGCGGGGCATTGGCGTTAATAACGTCTAAATCTTGTTTGAAATACGGGAAGGTGACGATACCATCATTCTTAAGTGTGCTGAAGCTTTCATTTTTTAAGCACTCAAAAGGGTGACTAGACTTTTTGTCATCCGAATCGCTGGAGCCTGGTACCGGGGAGTTATCCTTTAATCTAATCATTAGCATGCTCCTAAGACGGGTATTGAGCGTTGCAAAAGGCGTCTTGAACCTTCTGAATGAAAGTATCACTATTGGGTAGTTCTTTAGCGTATTCGGAAATGATGGGTTGTAGATAGTCGGTCCATAGTTGTGCGAATGCCTTTTCCCAGGTGGTTACTTCGCTATTGTCTGAAGCAGTCTCTGTTGTTGAATCTTCCGAAGCAATGTTATCATGTAACGCCTGCAATTTAAGAAAGTAGGCAGGCCCAATTTCGTGAGCATTAGAGGCTGCGAAGCCCGGTGCACTCTTGATGGCTTGATTAACTGCTGTCATGCAGTCGGTTGCCAAGTTAACTTCAGATGAGTTTTTATCATCCTTAGTGTCATTTTCGATGCTTTGATTAAGTCCTTTTAGTACATATTTTTGTGACTCAGCTGTTAATTCTAGGAACCTGAAACGTCTTCGCATAGCAAAATCGAAGGGTTCAACACTACGGTCGATGTCGTTCATCGTGCCAATGATGTAGACGTTATCAGGAACGTAAAATTGCTCCTTGGTATCTTGGTGCATGGACTGGTATTGAGTGGTGACAGCCCCGCGTTGACCACGGTAAGAAGGGTCAATTGAGTAGAATAACTCACCGAAAATTTTTGAAAGCTCGCCACGGTTGATTTCGTCGATGATGAAGACGTAGGTGAGGTTGCGGAAGTGTTGGGTGAGAGCTTCAATGTTATGTGCACAAATCGCAAAGAAGAGATCTTTTAATCGTTGATAGAATGGTTCTTGATCTTTTGGTTGATTGATTTTTTTCAGCATTTCTGTGTCATCCATGTAATCTTTGTAACGGATAGCATCTCTGTAATTATAGCTAGCATCGTCAGAATCATCGTCGTTTGATTTAGTTTTTTTAGTTCTAAAGGCTAAATTATCTCCTGATAAGTAAAGCATAAAGGTTAACTGTTTATCGAGCTTTTCATTATAGTCGAAGCCGTTATAATGCAATATTTCTTCCTTTTCGCAAAGACTTTGTAGTTTCGGAAAAATGTGCTTCATAAAAAAGGATTTTTCTGCTTGGTCCATGTATTCCGCCCACGTCGCTTTAATGAATTCAAATTTTGAAGTAGGAATAGTGCGTGCTCTTTGGCAGAATTGTTTGAAAATACCATCTTGGAGTTGAAAGCCAATATGGTCTTGACCTGTTTCTGTAGCTTCATTAACGACGGGTCTGAGCCCCTCCACAAAGTCCGTGTAGTCATAGCTTGGGTGAAATTGAACAAAACCCAGTCGATTTTGCGTAGTATCCATGTCGAGTAAATTTTCGTAAGTAGAAACGAATGAATCATCATCACCGTCTATCAGCAAATGGGCCGCAATTTGCTTAGCAAGGTAGGTTTTGCCTGTGCCTGGCGCACCATGTAAAATGATGTTATGTGAAGATCTTAGTTTATTTGAGTAGTATGTAACTTCCTTGTCTAATGCGTGATCTTCTGATTTGTTGGTCCAAGGATAAGTTTTCTGTTCTTTCTGTTTATTGATAAGTTTTTCGATTGTCATACATAATTCACCGCCTGTATTGTTATGGTTATCGTTAGTATAGAGCTGCTTGGGGTGTTTTACAATATAACATGGTGTGGTATAAGAAGCGGTGGTGATATTCTTGATTGAAATAAAAAACGACCTTGGTATAGGTCGTTTTCTGTGAGATTGTTCGCCCGATGTAGGAATATGAATAATCGGTAAAATACGCTTCAGAGGCGTAGGCACGTGCAGTGTGTACATCACACTTTAGGATTTAAATCAACAAAGGAATCCACCCCCGCACCTGCGGGGAAAACAAAAAAGAATCACTATTATACCAGCATTCTCAAAAATCAAAATCACAGTTTTTAATGAGTTTGATTAATTAGCTACTTGTTTCAATATATTTGTAAATTAACTATAGCGCGGGTTTTAGAATTAAGTTAGCCACTTTTTAAAATTAAAAAACACCAAGACGAAAAGTCCTGTTATCCTTGCAGTTCCTACATAAACAATGAAAGAAGTTTTCGTCTTGATGCATGAACAGCTTACCATGTCACATGTCAAAGGTCACCGTTTATCTGATATTGAACGCGGTTCAATTGCTCAACTTCATCAACAGGGTTTCTCCAATCGTCAGATTGCCGCTCGAATTGGTGTTTGTCCGCAAACTGTCAATAATGAACTACATCGTGGCAAAATTGATCAGGTAAAAAAGGTTAATGGTCACCGTCAATATTATCATGTGTACGATCCTTACGCATCTAGTGCACGTTATCTGCACAATCGCAACTGTCATCGGCCACGTAAAATCACTCAGGCAGCCGATTTTTGGCTTACTTTGTCGAGCGGTTTAAGTGTGATCATTGGTCTCCTGATGCCGTTATTGGGCGGTGCCAGACGTGAGCATTTTTACCAACCTAATAAGAAGGTTTGTATGGCCACCTTGTTCAACTATATTGATGCGCAGCTACTGGAGATTCGAAATATTAATCTGCTGGAAAAGACGAAACGACGGACAGGCCATAAACATCTCACCAAGCACAAACGCCTGATTGGTAGAAGTACCTAAGATCGGCCGAATCGGGCCGATTCGCGTCGCGAGTTTGGTCACTTTGAAATCGACACGGTTGTAGGTAAACGTAATGGCCGGGAAAGTGTCATTCTAACGATGAATGAACGTAAATCTCGGTGTAATTCATGCGTTTAATCGACGGCAAGGATGCCGATTCAGTTAACCATGTTCTCCAAGAAATCACAGCTGAATATGGTGACATTATCAAAACAGTTACAGCAGATAACGGCATCGATTTCAGCAGCTTAGAAAATGTACTTGCAGATGTCTATTATGCCCATCCATATCAATCATGCGATCGAACAACTAATGAAGCGCAAAACCGAATGATTCGACGTGATGTTCCGAAAGGAAAGTTCCTTGATGAACTAGCTCCAGCCGATATCGGGTTGAGAAACATCTTAATCATCTGCCTCAGTGTATTTTGGACTTACAAAACTCCTGAAGAAGTATTTCATTCCGAGTTGAAGCGAGTTCGTCGCTAACTATTACGCCAAACAACCACTATTTAAAATAGTTCCTCAATATATGATCAGGCTGTATAGATTTTAAATTTTGGAAGTGGCTAACATGTTATTGCAATTTACGTTATTATTTCTTTTATTATGAATGGCTAATCTCTGGTACTTGGATTTTAACTTAATTATGATTTCTGCAACTATTGTTTACTGTTTTGGGTAGAAATCATATTAATCATATAGCTATTAAAAGACGTCATTTAAGAGGGTTATTGATCTGCACGACTTTGATAACTTAAAAAAGCTAATTTTAAAAAATGGACTAGAGGTTTACTATTTTTAAAAACCGCATATTACTGGGGATTTGTCGAGGGTAAATGGTTCAATATATTAAACCTTGTTTTCCTTCTATTCAACTGCTACTCTTACCTCAAATAAGGAGGCATTGCAATTGACTTGTTCTAATCATACAATGTATCGATGTAACAAACTGGGTGAAATTCTCAAGGAAAAATATATATCACAGTACAAGTTCTGCAAATTCACTGGTTTAAGTATGTCGACAATAAGCCGGATCATAAATAATCCGAAAGCAAATATAACTGAGGACATGTCCCTCGTAATTAGCGAAGCGCTTCATATAGGGCTGGATGATTGGCATTATTGGAGATTTAATGATCTTTACGCTCCCAATGGATTTACAAATAAACATTTAAAATTATTGGATAAAGAAATGGCGATATACAATGTATCCCTTGTATATCAGCCCTATAACAGCAATAATGCTGTCAATATCTGCACTAAAAGAGAAAGAATAAGAAGGGAGTACCTTAATGCTAATATGAGGGTTGATATGGCGGGGCTTCCAGAGATGACAATAGTAGATTTTGATGTAATGAGTCATCATAACAATCTGACTATAGAAGAAATATCAAATTTCTACGCAAATATGTTGAGAGCCATGATCAATTTCGCCAGGGAAATGGGTATGTACCAACTGAAATATTATACAAAGAATTTCGGCGCACAAGAATATTTAGCATGTCATTTGACCCGCCACGATCAAGTTAATTTTCCAAGCAGTATAAGTTTACAAAACAAACGTGTTGCAAAGAAATTAGGATTTAGGCAGGCAACATTGAGCGGAAATTTATTACCAAATTTTTATGTGATGACGTTTTGATTAAATATTATAACGAAGGAGTTGACATCTGTGAAGAATGAGATAAACCAGGGCGAATATTGTGTCAACAAACTGGGTCAGATTTTAATGAATAGAAATATTAGTATAAAAAAGTTCAGTTGTTATACCGGGTTAAGCGTGGCAGCAATTAGCCGCATTGTTAATAATCCTCACTTGGATATCTTGAAATCAACTGCTCATGCAATTAGTGTTGGTCTTCAACTCAAAGAGAACGAATGGTTTATATGGGAAACCGATTATAATTACAATTCGTCTTGGCTTGATACAGACAATCTGAGTGTACTTGATAGCGCGATGAAGAAGCTTGGTGTCAAGCTTGCATACCAAGTTTATTCTAACAATCGTTCGATGAATGTTTGGACAAAATACGAAGGAAACAGAAAGTTATTTATAGACGGCAACTTTAAAGTATTCACAAACGGACTTCCTGAAATGGTGCTCAATGGATTTGACGTTATTACATATCAAGGTGCAGTTACGGTAGAAGAGTTTGCAAACTTTTACGCGAGTTCTTTAAGTGCTGTGGTTACTTTCGCCCAAAAAATTGGCATTTCAAAAATTAAATACTATACGTCGAATTTTAGTTCTAAAAATCGTTTTTTAGATGGATTGGTGGATCCAAATGAGAAATTATTCGAGAAAAAGTTAAGGCGATTAAACAAAGCGGCTGCTGAAAGAATTGGTTTTAGACAAGTAGATCTAGATGACTCCATTCGTATCAAGTCTTATGTAAAGGTGTTATGAAAAGAATGTGCTTTTGGAAAAATTAAGCTTTCAAAATTGAAAAATAACGAGCTGCTTTTTTGTTAAGCAGTGCCTAGGCTAGTCAAGGTTGCGAACATTAATACACTTTTCTAGAAGTCCGTATGCCAAAGACATCAATGTTAGTGCTGTAATAGCGTCAGTTTCGCTAGTAACGTCATAAAGTTTTGGATCATGAGCCTTTGGATTACGATACAGATAGACAATAGTATTCAAAAGACTTTTTAAGCCTAGATATTTGCTTTTTTCTGTTTGAGTTTTTAGCATATTCCCTTTAATTAATACAATAGGGCGTTTAGTATTAAAACATTCATTGACCAATGAATTGCAATCATCGTTTAATTCAGAGATATCACGAATTTTTTGCAAGACACACTTACTTGCTTCAAATATGGCATGGAAATAATTTTCCTGAAGGAGTTCTGAGTTACAGTACTTTAATATTTCTGGGTGAACATCTAACTTGGATAATCTATTTTTGAGTGTTTGTAGGCGTCTTTGAGCTTCTGAAAAAGTTTTTGGAACGTTTACAGATTCTACTTCTCCGGCATCATTAATTTCATACCCATAAAACATCAGTTTCTCGTTTAAGGACTGAAGCGTTCGATGCCATTTATCCGGATCCTGAAAAAAATCAGGCGGATTCATAATATAACTGATTACGTTAAATAACGGTTTTGCATCATTAGATAGCTGACAACCGCTAATAATAGATTCCTTTATTCTTCTCCACTTTGTTGAGTTAGTCAGCAAAGAATTTTGTTTTCGACGAGTTTCATCAAAATCTTTTAGACCAAGTTTCTGGAACATAACGGTGATTTTTGATCCAGTAGTTAGTTCAGCAAGGATTTTAGAAACATTCTCAATGCAATTTTCATCAATTGGTTTCATATTATATTATTTCACCTCGTGTAAAATATAAGAATGATAATACATGAACGGAGATTTCTAATCTCCCCTTAAATTTATCTGGAGCTTTTTCCCTGTATTCATAGCTTATAGAATTTAAATTGTCCGAGAATTTTCTTTTGATATTTCGGTTCTATTAGTCAAATTGGGAATTGACATTAATTTTATAAAATGAACTAGTAATTATTGGACTTGTGTTCGTATACGCAGAAAGATATGTAAGTGCTTGGGTATTACTACTTTTAGCAGTTATTATTACAGCAATGCTATAGGATTGTAGATCCTTAGTCAATACCTGTCGATTGAAAGCTTTAATAGAATGGTGGTGAATTAATAAACTCGTCTTTTCTTGATAAAGTCTTTAATGGTTACGAAAAATATTCCACGATAAAGACTCTAAGTCAGCAGACAAAAAAGGCGTTGAAGCCATAAACTTCAACGCCTTTTACAATCTACTCTCTATCATTCACCCGGCTTATAATCCTCATCAATAATCAAAACCGGTTTAATCGTTTTACCAGACTTAGAATCAGCATCCGCCTGATTAATATCACTGAATTTGTAGAACTTTTCGGTTTTATCGAAGTCGAATTCGCCCATACGGTAGAATTCAATCAGCCGTGGAATATCAATTTGTGGAATGGAGTCACCCATCAGGACACCACGGACTTGCTGATCCTTCATACTGAGATCATTCCAAGGATCAACGTCCATGTGGTGAGGGGTAACTGCAACCGTGGCCGTGATACCACCTTGTGCTAAGGCTTTGATTGAAGATTCCATTACTGAGGTAACACCCGTGGTATCTACTGCGAAGTTGACACCCTTGCCACCCGTCAGTTCTTTGATCTTGGCGACGGCGTCCACGTTCTTACTGTTGATGACATCTGTGGCACCTAGTTCCTTAGCCAGTTTCAGCCGTGAATCCACAATATCAACACCGATGACCTTGGTGCAACCGGCAATTCGAGCGGCCATCATCGCGGCTAACCCAACAGCACCTGTTCCAAAGACTGCCAGCGTATCACCCTGGTTAGGTTTCAAGTTATTCAGCACAGTCCCAGACCCAGTGACGTAACCACAGCCCAGTGGACCTAAGATTCTCAAATCAAGATCCTTAGGAACTTTGACGACGTTGCGTTCACGCACAACAGTAGTTGAGGTAAACGAACTTTGATCGAATAGATCAGCAACAGTTTTGCCATTCTCTGTAAAGTGGGCAGTACCACCGGGACGAAGGCCAGACATATTATTAACTGCCCAGTTCTCACACTGGGTCGGGTGCCCCTTCAGACAATTATCACAGACGCCACAAGCATAGTAGCTCATGACAACGTGGTCGCCAACTGCGACTTGCGTAACTTCTGGGCCAACTTTTTCCACAATGCCTGCGCCTTCGTGTCCGAGGATTACCGGGTACTTATAGTCTGAATCGCCATGACGTACCGCTTCATCGGTGTGGCAGATCCCACTTGCGACCATGTGCACCTGGACGTCATCGGGTCCCATTTCGGCTAACTCGATGTCGTCCTTAATTTCGAAATCGGCATCCTTTTCACTAACAACTGCAGCTTTGATCTTCATTTAAAACCAGTCCTTTCTGTTTGTGGTACGAATGTATTATGCCACAAAAGAAAGCGCTTACAACCCCGGTTACAAGTGTTTTAAATGCTATATTACAATCAAATTTGTAAAAGGAGTTTCTATAATGCCATAAGTCTGTATCACTGTATATTAAGCAGAAAAATTTGGTTTTGCACGATATAAAAGGATTAGTGTTGATTTTAAGTGCAGAATGGAACTCGATGTTTCCAGATTTATAATAATTGCTATTTTCGTGGTGCTTAACGACTAATAATGTAAAAGACAAATCTAATTGTAACAATAAATTTTTATGTGCTGTATTTCACAATTTTGTCAGGCGATAAGTGACTATCAATTTAATGGTGTCGGTTAAAAAGCTAATTGGCATTTTAAACCGCATGATCTAACGGCAAATTTTTAATGTTTTGCCCCTGTGAAGCCGGTTAAATGGTAAGATTAACGTATGCACTCAAAGTTTGAAGGAGGCCCGCTCATGGGACTACGAGATTTATTCAGGGGACAAAAAGAACCGAAAACAGATGAAACTAAAAATGAACAACCTACTACTGAACAGGAACCAGAGTCACAAGCTAGTGAAGCCACTGAGACACAAGCAGAAGTAGCAGATTCTGAGGCGACTCAACCAGCCGCTACCATTCAGTCACCGTTAGTGGCTAAACAGCGTCTGGCTGACGTGGCGCGTCAATATAACGATACCCGGGAAGTCTTACAGGACTTACTGTTTGGCAACCAATCGACGACGCAGGCTAAGATTGAAACGCTGAATACTCAAATTGCTGACCTGCAGCAAACGGTAGATGATACTGGCAAGTCGATTTCTCAGATTCAAGATGAGATGGAGAATAACCTGCAAAAGGCGACTTCAGAACTGGTTGCCCAGCAAAAGGATCTGAACCAAAAGATTAAAGCGGGGCAGGACCAAGCTGGCGCACTTATTATGCAGGTCAATGAGATCAACCAAGAAATTGGGACGTTAAATGAGAAGCAGCAGAAGCTAGCACAAGCTGAAAAGGATATCTCAGCCCAGTTTGAAAGTACCGAGGATCCGGCTGACATCGTTTCGTTAGCTGACCAGTACCGCGACGATATTGCGGTCAATAAGAAAGAGCGGGAGGCAAACGCACAGCTGATCGTTGAAGTGGATGCCAAGCGCGAGAAGGTTAAGCAGCAGCTGCAGTCCGTCCGTGACGGGTTGACGGCTGATCAAAAGAGTTTGAGTGACGTCAATGACCAAGTCGAAGACGTCCAGATCAAGATTGCTAGCGAGGATGAGGAACGCAGTAAGCAACTGGACTCCTTGACCGCTGATTTAACGAAGTCCCAAAATGAACTGGCGAAGTTGAAGAACGAAAAGGACGAGCAAGATGAACAGCTAGCGACCATCAATCAGGATATTCAAGACTGGTTGGGCATCAAGGTGCCGGTGAAGGGGCTGGAACTGGATGCGGATTCGGAGATCGTCTTGGATATGGATAACCTGTCCGATGACCAATTTGCGTTGATGAAGTTGGTGGTGAAATTGTTCATGGAGCGCGGTATCAAGCATATTGGGCTGTATTCCAGTCAATTTACACTGAATCTGAACAGTCAGATTGCCAAGTGGACCAATGATCTAGCAGTCAGCAACGGTACGGTGTCGGTGCATAATCCGTTGTATAATTTGCTGCATCAGGGCGATTTGGGGGCTAAATACCAATTGCCTGATAACGCAGTCAGTGATGAGTGGAATGACACCCATACTGAACGCACGTTGGTCTTGCCAGACGATGGCTGGAGCTTGAAGATTCGCTACTTTGATCTGGGTGAGAATATTTCTACCATTGATGCCTACCAAAATGATCAGCTCTCGGAAACCAGTTTCTTGTCTACTGAAGGCCGGCTGGCATCGAATCGGTTCTACCATGATGACGGCACTAAGGACCGCGACGAATACTACCGTCAAAACGGTTTGGGCGTGCTGACAATTCACTATGAGAATGACAATTTGAGTTCGATTGAGCTGTTGAATCCGGTGGGCATGCAGGTGGCGACCTTTAAGTCGATTGATGAATTCAATCAGTGGTGGCTGCAGAACGATTTCAATACCAACGGCGTGTTGGTTGGCCCAATTGAAAATGACGCCTACCGCAACTTTTTGAAGATCGCACAAAAAGCACCGATTGCGTTGGTGACGGATGCCGTTCTCGAAGATGATGCATTTAACGACTGGACCGACAGCCTGCCTGAACAGCAATACCTAGTGGCCAACTACGACACCGAGCGGAAGCTGATCGATAAGCTGCAGAAGCCCATTAACGTTAGTCTGATTGACCCGCATAACCTGCCGATTACGATTGGCGTGCCGAGTGTTGAGCGTGATGAATAGGTATTTTACAGAATGAGTTCATTTGACTCATTCTTTTTTGTTGGTGTTTTTAGATACAACACGGAATTCATACGTTACAAAGATTACGGAAACTTTAAGTTTTTCTTTTAGAACACCCCCTTTATGAAAGGGGTGTTATGCTTAAATCAGCTAGCAAGGGGTTAGCGATAGTCTTTGATTAAAAAGGAGTGTATTGGGTATGAAATCAGGTTTGAAGAAGTCATTATACTTTGGTTTGGCTGCCGTTTCAGTATTAGCTGCTGGTAGTTTTGTAACTACTAGTAATGCAAGCGCCAAGACATATGCAAAAGTTTCGAAGATTGGGGCTGCACCAGGTGCTGCAGAAGCTCGGAACGTTGCTTCTAATGGTACAAACGCTTTGTATACTAAAGCTGGTACTTTACGTGGCGCACGGGTCGTTGCTTCGAAGTCAACTATGGCGGCTTTAGGCAATTCCAAGAGTTCGGCTAATTACTTCCGGGCATACCGTTATGCTACGACTAACCGTGGTTCAGTTTACTTCAAGGTCGTTTCATTTAACGGCAAGTACCGTGGCTGGATCTATGGTGGTAAGAGCATCCATGTATTTGCCGGTGGTATCGCATCTGCTAAGACCACGCAAGACGCTAAGTTACCTACTCAATTGACTGGTTACACTCTGGTCAATCAAAAGAAGAACACCCTTTGGAGTGATCCTCAAAACACGCAGTACAAGGCTGCTAAGGTCGACATGAGTGCTTACAAGTCAACTGATACTTTCACGGTCAGCGGTGCTGAAACCAAGACCCGTGAAGGCTCACTATACTACAAAGTCACTGATGACCAGACACCTTCGATTACTGGCTGGATCTATTATGGTGGTGTTAAGGCTCCTCAAGGCAATTCTGTTAAGATTAATTATGTCGATAAAGATACCGGTAAGAGTGTCGGCACTGGCTCCTTGCCATTCGATAAAAGCGCAACAACTACCAACGCTACAGAAACATCTAACCTTAAAAGCATTGTAAGTGGCATTCCTTCAGGATATGTCCCTTATAGCAATAACAATGGTGGTTCTGCATCATTTGACAACGCCTCAACTGCTGCTGTAGCTAAGAATGGCGATACAGTTACTTACTATGTTAAAGCCTTTGACGCTGCTAACAGCACGAAGAACATTAACATAAGCGTCGTTAATACTGAGGGCAACTCAATTACGTTGAAGCCTAATGATTCTGACGCTTTGACTGCTTCTGGGGCTAAGGCTCAGTTCCAAGTTAAGCTTGGTGATAATGTGACCGCTTCTGATGTTGAAGACATTATTGCGGATGCTAATTTAAGAACCCTTGTTGGCAATGATGGTGTATCATACACATTTGATCATGCTGATAGTGCAACCACTACTACTTCAACAAATACTGTCAACGTCAAAGCTTACTACAAAATAGCTTATTAATAATAAATTCAAATGAATTGTTAAACGTCACCGTTTGGGTGGCGTTTTTTGTATGGGATGAGATAAAAACCATACAAGCTGATTGCTTCTTGTGTTAATTGGTTAATAAAGTACATAATGAAAAGAGAAGGATACAAAATTATTAGCAAGTTGGCATTTAGAGGTATTGATTATAAGGAGTGGCTTATGGAAAACTTGATTATTACCGGTGGTGCAGGTTTTGTAGGTTCTAACTTTGTTCGATATATCATTAGTGAACATCCCGAGGTTAAACATATCACGGTATTAGATAAGCTGACCTATGCCGGCAATCGTGCTAATTTGGCTGATCTACCGGCTGACAAGGTTGAACTTGTAGTTGGGGATATCTGTGACGCTTCGTTGGTAGATTCAATGGTTTCTAAGGCTGATAATGTCGTGCATTTTGCGGCCGAGAGTCACAACGACCGGTCTTTGATTGATCCTGAACCCTTTATTCAGACTAATATTGTTGGCACGTATACGCTGATTCAGGCGTGTGTCAAGTATGGTGTCAGGTTCCACCACATTTCAACGGATGAAGTTTACGGTGATTTGCCATTGAGAGAAGACTTACCCGGTCATGGGGAAGGGGCAGGCGAAAAATTCACGCCGGATTCACCTTATAATCCAAGCAGTCCGTATTCTTCATCAAAGGCTAGTTCAGATATGTTGGTGCGAGCTTGGGTCCGCTCATTTGGCCTGCAAGCCACGATTTCAAATTGCTCCAACAATTATGGTCCCTATCAACATATTGAAAAATTTATTCCACGGCAAATAACTAACATTCTTAGTGGGATTCGGCCGAAGCTGTATGGCAGTGGGAAAAACGTCCGGGATTGGATCTATACTGTGGATCATTCACGGGCTATCTGGGATATTCTGACTAAGGGGCAGATTGGCGAGACTTACTTGATTGGCGCGGATGGCGAGCATAGCAATCTTGAAGTGCTGGAAATGATTTTGAGATTGATGGGACAGCCCAGTGATGCTTACGATCATGTGAAAGACCGAGCCGGGCATGATCTAAGGTATGCCATCGATTCGAGTAAGCTCAGGAAAGAGCTGGGTTGGCAGCCCAAATTTTCTGATTTTGAAGCTGAGTTAAGGCGAACGATTGAGTGGTATCGTAACCATGAAGAATGGTGGCAGATGCAAAAAAGATCGGTAGAAAAAGACTACGAAAGAAATGGACAATGAAGTTGTTAACTTGAAAATTATTTTTCAAGCTAACGCTTTTTTATTTTGCAAAAAGAGCTATTGGTTTAGTAACTTGTTATTAAAATCTTCTTGTGGGGTGTATGATACCCCCTTTCGAGCATTATACCGTAATAGATATTTATTCATTTCCAAATTACGAAAAGATTCAGGGATTGAACCCTTAAATTGCTTGATATAACTTTATAAATGGCATTTTGATCGGCATATATTTAGTACTCATGCAAGAAAAATGTTTGTGAAATAAAATCGAATAATTGTATGATTACTTATATTTTTGTATCGTAACCGTAGAAGATCTGGTATATTAAAGATATTCAAAAGTTAAGGGGAATGAATTATGATTAAATCTGTTTTTGCTGGGGTAGTGGTAATTGCTGTTTTGACGGTTAGTAATAGTGCTCAAGCCAGCGTGAAAAAGTTACATTTGAAGCCTTCGTCGTTGACAAACAAGAGTACAGTCGTTAAAGGCTCGGCCACAAAAAACTCTATGGTAAAGTTGACTCGTTATCAAAAAACGTATGGCTACGGAAAAGCTTCAAAGAAAGGGACTTTCCGAGTAAAGCTTCATCATAAGTTGCACGCAGGATGGAAATATCGCTTGACTATTAATAAAAAAGGTTACAAGACAGTAGTGAAGTATGTTCAGGTTTTGCAGACCAATACGACGGTGCAAAACAGTCTGAATCGTGGAAAACAAAAAGATGATGAAAGTCAGAAATCACCTTCAAACAACCAGTCGGTGCCAATAAAGGGAATTGAGAAGCCGTCAAATTCAAGCAATAATGCTTCTAAAGTTGAGGGTAGTTCTTCAAACTCGAATGATAGTTTACAAAAGCAGAGAGAGATAAAACTAGCTGATTCGTATTTTGAAAAGGCAGAAAGTCTGAAGCAGGACTCGCGAGACGCAAGGTCAATTTCAGACGCTATTTGGGCTGTCTATACAAGCTTTGGAACAGCCAGTGATCAGTATGCAGAAATGGATAAAGAAATATCTTTGGCTCAGAGTGCTCTTGATCAGGCAATTCGTAATAAAGTTGATGCTAATTCTGCAGAATATCTGCTTCTAAAATATGATCTTGAACGAGCCCAGAAAATTAAACAGCGTGCTCAAGAAGATGATATCCATTTTCAGACTGCACAGGAATTATTAGTTTTATACGGGCGTGATAATTTTCAAGGCTTGGCAGAAAAATTTCGTTCGAAGGCAGAAAAATTTATAGAGGAAGGACGTTACCTTAGGGAACTTGCACATAATTTATATGCAAAATATGGCTTAGATTCTAACAATGATTTAGAAGACTTTGAATGGTAATTTTATTCTTACAATTTTACAACTTCCATCACGACTATGGTATGATTGTCTTCGTACCTTATCAGTAAAGGGAGTTGTATTTATTTTGAGTCGATTTAAACTACATAAGCGCGGATGGGTGTCTGCCATCGCGTTATTAATTGGGGTGGTTTCTATGGTGCCATTAGGTGCAAAGGCTGAGTCGTCAACTTCAGCAAACCAAGCCACGCAGATTAAGGCTAAAACAAGAGTCTCAACTGCACGTGTTGTAAAAAAATATTCGAATGTTAAGCTTATTGATACAAGTAAGGGAATGGCTCGTGCCTTCTCATTAAAGAGCCGCGCCATGACTTTTACCAGTTTGAAGCTACAAAAAAACGTTAAACTAACGAAGACCGATTTTAAACAGGGCTGGTTCCGTGACCAGTATGCGGATTTAAACGTCAATGGTAAGCGGATGCGGTTTTATCACGTTACGAATTCCGCAAAGTCATTTTGGATTCGTCCCTGTGATTTGCAGTCTGTTAATTCATCTAGCTTCCATCCGACCGGTCAGCATACCCAAGCCTACAACGGCCGAATTGCATTTCTCGGCGACAGTATTCCCGCTGGCTGGGATGGGACTCGACTGAATCACGGTAACAGTTATGTCGACTGGTTTGCGCAGTACATTCGCATGTCACGCAAGCACATGCATAACTATGCCGTACCCGATGCTAAAATTGTGGGCGATCGTTACCACACGTTCCAAAACGGCACGCTTCATGGCCAGGATCTTAAAGCACAGGTTCAGCAGCATAAGGCCGAATTGAAGAAAGTGAACTATATCTACATTGCGTTAGGCACCAATGATTACACAAAAGGTTCTGGTTCTGGCTCGTTAACTCACGTAGCTAGTACGCTGGAGCACTATGTGAAATACCTCAAGCGATTGAATCCAAACGCACACATCGTTGGTATCTTGCCGTTGACCCGTTTCAATATGATCACCAGCGCTGATAGTTCGAATGTCACTAATGATGAGGGCTACACACTGCGACAGGAGCGTGAGGCCTTGCGGAAGGTTTACCATCAAACTGGTGCAAAAGTGGTTAACTTCCACTATTTGGCACCAAACTTAATTACAGCTTCTAACCGTCTGGCGACGTTGAATGACGGATTCTTACATCCGACTGTTCAGACCGACCAGAAGTTGGGTAAGCTGTTGGCGGGGACGTTTGCAAAGTAGAAAGAGTTTTCCAATATGTATTTTCCAGAAGCGTCAGTTCAGTCTTGAACTGATGCTTTTTTGATTCAGAACAACAATATTTTTACGGATTTGTATTTTTGTATTGATTTACTTCTAAATTAGACTATTATAATCTTAATGATCATTTTATTAGACCATTAATAGTTAGTAATATCAGGGAGGAAATCTATATGTCAAAGGTATTCGGGAAGAAATCAGTAACAGTAATGCTTAGTGCGGCATTATTAGGTGGGGTATTTGTGACGGTGCCCAATGCGTTGAATGTCACAGAAGCCCAAGCGGATGCAAAGAGTTCCATTTCTTATAGTCAGTTTTTGAGTGATGTTGCTGCGTTGAAGGCTGCAGTACAACAAGCGAGTCCTAAGGTTCAAAGCCAATTGAATTCGGCGTATTTCAGTAAATTGACGAGTAATCCAAAGAAAGCTTATGGTGATTCTGCACCATCGTTTATGGCTGCCTTTCAAACCATAGTAAATGATGCTGATAAAAGTCTAGATAGTGATGGTAATCCAACTAGCACCACTAATACTGATTTTAATGCTATTACTGCCATCTATGAATACTTTATGCCAAGGCTCTCTACTGGGGATCAAGATGGTGTGGCTAATGGAGGTTTCGATCCAGGGTATATTGATGTGCAAAGTGATATTGAGAGTCAAAATGGTGATGCTTATATTGACTTGCCTATCTTTGCTGGAGACTTTGAAGAGGATTTTTATGCCGATGTAACACCCTCTAATATCACCGGTATCCCAGCCGCTCCTGCTTCTAGCAAGTCTACCAAAGCACCGTCCAAAACTAAGGCCAAAACTGTTAAGAAGAGCAGTATCAGCAAGCTGACCGCTAAAAAATCATCGAAAAAGTATGTCAAAGTTACTGGGCATGCAACACTTTATAAGCAAGCCAGATACGCAAGAATTAAAACATATCGCGGATACAAGTATGCCAAGCTCAGCAGTCATCATAATTTCAGTAAGAAGATTTATGCACCGAAAGCTAAAACCGTTAAAGTCGCAGTTGGCAACTATTCTCACGGCCACTTTAGCTATGTGACATCTACTAAGACAGCCCATGTTAAATAAGACTAATTGTTAAGTTGAAAAATGATTACGATAAAGCACTCTATCGGGAGTGCTTTTTTTTGCCTGAACGTGATTTGTTACTGTTTATTCCAATCAAACCACCCAACATTCCCTTCCAATCCAGCCCACTAATCATGCTATAATGTGATTAACTTATTTAGGGGGGAAGGAATCGTTCATGAAGCACGGGATGCTCGCAGTTCTAATCGGGGTCATCATCGGTACAGGAACCGTTACCGCGCACGCTGCCACCACGGCAACAACGCCTGAAACCACCTACGCCGCCGTTACCAGACTCACCAAGGTCAGCTACTACACCACAATGGGGGCTAACACCACTCACAACTATCCGGTGTATCGCAGTGGTGCCTACCAAACGGCGGCCACTAACATGACCGCCATCAGCGCCGGTCGTACATATGCCAACAAGCTCATCCACATTACGCGTGAAGAGGTGGTAGCTGGCAAGACGTGGTTAAAGTTCACTTATAACCATACCCACACCGGCTGGATCCAACAAACCGCCACCGTTCAATCGACTTATCGGTTGGTTGCACCGCTGATTGGGCAGCGGCCGCAACTACCAACTGGCTGTGAAATTACGGCTACGGCGATGATGCTGGCGTTTGGCGGGGCAAAGGTCACCAAGCTGAGTCTAGCCAGGGAAATGCCACGGAGTTCGAATCCCAACAAGGGTTTCGTGGGCAGTCCGTATAAGACGAGTGGCTGGTATGTATTTCCCGGTGGCCTCATGGGCGTCGTCAAGAAGCACATGGGCAGCGCTAAGAACATGACCGGCGCTAGCCTGACCAGCATTAAAGCGCAGGTGCATCGCAATCATCTGGTGGTGGTTTGGGTCGGTAACGTGGACGGCTTTTCCAACCACGCCCTCACGGTGACCGGTTATTCCAAGTCGCGGATCTACTACAACGACCCGTGGACTGAGAAACGCGCCAGCATGACAAACAGTACGTTGACTAAACATCGTCGCGCGGATGCTTACCGTGCGCTGAGTTATTAATTGGGGGACTATCACATGAAATTGAAATGGATCGTTGCCGTTTGTCTTGGAACAACGTTGGGTCTGGCAGGCTTTAGCTCCCAAGCGCAGGCCTATCAGAATCCGAAAAAGGACTATCAGATTCAAAATCAGCAGATCAAGCCGGACGGCACCGTGGGCTACACGGTCAAGCGAAACTACGAAGGCATTAAGACTTGGTATATCATGCGTAAGATGAAGACTTATGCGGGTTATGACAAATACAACACGGCTACCTACTACCGGGTGAAGGCTTTTCAAAAGAAGCACCACCTCAAGGCGACCGGAAACGTGGACGAGAAGACCTGGCTGAAGATGGGCTTTACCAAGTCTTCGTGGACCAGCATCGACAGTTACATTGCGCCGTTGACCGTGACAACTAAAAACAGTCGCAAAGCGCACATTGCAGCGATGATCAAGCAAGCCTACAAGTACCTGGGCAATCCCTACCTGGTTGGTTCTTCATCCAGTCCCAAGTATGGCGCGGACTGTTCGGGACTAGTGATGCAGGCGCTGTATGCGGGTGGCATTGATCCCGCACCAATCAGCTCCATTCACCACGCGTATCCGGGTAACGAGTGGAACAGCCGCAACCTCTGGGCGTCCAAGAAACTGCCCCGTGTGAAGTATGCCCACCGGCAGCGTGGTGATTTGATCTTCTACTACGAGCCAGGTACGCACGTGATCTGGCACGTGGCGATTTATCTGGGTCACAATCGAGTCATCGAAGCTTGGCCGCCTAAGGTCATGGTGCAGCCGATTCGTAACAGCCAGCGCGCCGACATCGCAGGAGTCAAGCGACCGTTTGTTTAATAGGGTTTAAAATACAGTAGCGTCCATGTCGACAGCCTTTCGTAGCTGCTACATGGACGCTTTATTTGATGTTGGCTGTTTTGCTGGCAGGTCGAGGTTGCTGTTGTGAAGGTGCTAGCCGTCAGTCTGGCGGGGAGTCTAAATTAATTTCAGCAAAGTTATATCGGGATTTTAAGATTGGTATAGTCCTTAATGTGATAAATGATATGGCTGCTTTTCGCGACAAAAAAATCGCCAACTGCGGGGAGGTAGAGGGCGACTTTTCGCTACATGACGCATATGGGACGCCATGTAGTGCAACGCATTCTGAAACTAATCAAGACGTTTCGATTGGGAATTCATCAACCGAACATCTTTAGGTTATCATAGGTATTTTCAAAAATCAAGAACACATGTTCGATTTCTCAAATTTAATTTTCTAGATAAAATGGCTTTGTCGGATGGTTAAAGCGCCTGACACCCTGTTGTCGCTAATTGAGAATTGACCCCCACAGGAGGAATTATCGTGAGAAAGAGCAGTAACATTTTTGACAAGCCGGCATTCGCTAAGAAGTTTCACCAAAGCAGTATTCGCTACAAGTACGCTGTGGCGATTCAAGCCCTGCGCACGGAAGCCGGGATGACCCAGGAACAGCTCGGCCAGATTATGAGTGTGCCGCAGTCGTCCATCGCGCGCTGGGAAAATGGCGGTACGAATATAACAGTAGAAACCTTGGATAAGATCGCCCAAGCCATGCACAAAGAACTTAAAATTGATTTTCAGTAAGGAATATTGCTAAATAAGCAAACACACGTACTAATTATGGTAAAATGGCTCTAAACAGATTTGGACGTCTTGTGGTAGGCAACGCAAGCGTACAGAGGGGGCCGTTTTCGGTATGAAAAAGCTGGGTATCATTGCCGTGACTGCAGTTTCAATGTTAGCTGTACTGGTTGCTTCGCCAACCGCAGCGACACCGAATGCACAGGCAAAAACAAAGGTCACGGTGGCGTGGAAGAAATCAATGCCAACCACCAAGTACCAGATCAATTCGGCGAAAGCAAAGCATGCTTACGCCTATTCGAGTAACTTGAAGAAGAAAGTCTTTAAACTTTCGAACTACAGCCGCACCACCTTTTATGCAAAGGGGCACGAGGCGGTTAAAGTTGGCAAGAAGACCCGGGTGTACTACTACATCAAGTCGTCATCCAACAGTAAGAAAGCGGGCTGGGTATGGCGTGGATACTTAATGACGCCAATTGCCAGCAAGACCGCGCTGATGGCAATGATCAACGCCGACCAGGACTTGAACCCGACCGGCGAGATCATGAGCCAGCCGTCAGCCTTTTATAGTCGTTATCGGGCAACGCTGCGCAAAGAATTTAACATGACGGGTAACCTGACACACTTCACCAATCATCAAGCCCGGGTCTACATTGCTGACCCATCGCTGAAGACTTGGGCGACTAAGGCAATGAGCGTTTGGAACGACGCTTTAGGCCGCAAGGTGTTCATTACTGGCACTGCCGGTAATAAGGACCTGACGATTACAACCAAGGCCTCCAGTGAATGGGACGGCTTAAACGATGGCGTCACCCTTGATTTAAGTTCCACGGCAATCAAGGATAACACCTACGTTGAGAGCGTGGCGGACACCCCGATGATTCGTGACCTCTATAACCAGTATGAAGACGTGGCCAACGCCTATAAGGCTGCGCCAAGCGGTTCCGCTGATAAGGCTAATTACCTGTCACAAGGCCACAAGCTTTATAACCAACTGGTTGCGGCTCAAAAAGCGGCCGCGCCATCGGTTAACGAGTACTGGGAAAGCGTGCTGGTTCACGAACTTGGACACTCCTTGGGACTGGATCACACCCCTTATTTGACGGATATCATGTATGCTGAAACCAGTGATGACGGCTTCAGTGCGAGTGTAAATGGTAAGTACACGTGGGATGCACCGAAGGATCCTAATGATACTCGACGGGAATCACCGACCCTTTCTGACCGGGACGTTAACCGGGCTAAGTTAGCAATGAAGTTAGGGTACTGGTAAAAGTTAAAGTTAATGATGAAAGACCTGCGAGTGCGGGTCTTTTTTGTTTCGCTATTTTATTTAAGTCGGCTGTTATGAATTTACACAACCTTTACCCAACCAACATCATTTCGAAACACTGAGGGCGTATACCTAAGCTAGAAGCTGAAGATGACTAGTGGAGGTGGTCCAAGATGACAGCACTAAAATTAATGTTCGTTGCAGTTTTGCTGGTCGTATTGAGTCAGTCAGTCACAGCTGAGGCTTCTACGACCAGTGAGGTAACAACTGAACCAAGTCAGACAACTTTGATGCCGACAGTCAGTGCCAAGATTCAAGTTGGTGATCGGGATAACCAGATTCGCTTTTGGCGGACCAATAAACCGCGTGAACGGCAGGCAACCATTTACGGACTGTCAGCGCTGATCTTGATTGGCACCGCAGCAACTTGGGCACGGCGTCGTTTTTACTAACAAACTGAATTTAATCAAAAACAATGACCCATCAGAGTCCGTACGCAAGCGTGTACGAACCTGATGGGTCATTTTATATATTTGGGGAGCAGTTTTTGTTTTGCCTGACCGAAGTCAGTCTAGTTGGCTCATCCTGTGACCAGCCATTTATAGAGGCGCTGTAGTCCAGTTGGACGATCTGCCGGCGACATCTTAGTGACCACGAGGTTGATCGTTTCGCCAAGACGGACATTTTTCAGCGCCCGAATATTGCGTAAGTCAGTTTGATCAAACGCATAATCGATCGGAATATGGTTATTCAGACCGCTGTCCGCTTCTATAATATCACTATTAAAGATATCCGTCACATCAGTTCCACGGCCTTTGGAATGACTCGTTGACCAGTAATAGGTTTTTAACTTGCGCCCCCGTTCAGTGATGAAGTTGACCTTGACATGATTAGCAAGCATCTTTTGTGAATGTGGCAAGAAAACTCCCGATTGCGCGTACCGTTCCCGCGTGAGTAGTGAGGTACCGAACACAACTGATAAACAAAGCACGATGATCACGCCGACAACATGGTGTTTCCTGGTTAATTGGGGCGACACTAGCGCACCTCCTCCATAAACCTACTCTCTTATTAATAATAAGTATCTCAAATAAATGCCACTAAACTTTGACCATTGTATGAAGAAATTGTGAATCGAAACGATAATTTTGTGAACTTTAGGAGAAATGTCTCATTTCGAGTGTTTGTTGTCTATATCAGGGAAGGTATATGTTATCCTTGCTGGAGTTTCAACAATAAATAAGTTACGAGGAAATAAAATTCATGACTCAACCGCACCTTTTTGGTCTCACAAAGCAGTACAGTACGGTATATCAGTCCTCCGGAAATATTGATATTAAGCAAATTCAACCTGAAGATGTCATCGATATTATGGATCCAAACCATGAGAAGATTGACTTTAGGAAGGTCTTTGCCTTCATTAATACCGAAGGCAGTCAAAGTATTTATAGTTCAGTCCTAATCTTTGAAGATAGTCGCGTCGTCAAGACAACACTGTCTCCAAATCAACTGTTGGTTAAGATGAGCGATCAGTTCCCGATTCATCTGGTACATGATATGAAATATTCCGCCCTTGAATTAGACATATCTAGGTTGATTCCATATGGCTGTGGTGATTACTGGTGGATACCAGTGGGCCAAAAAGCTAATAATAATCATTCCTGGGTTCGTGTTTTATCAAAGAATGAACAGTGGGTCTATGAAAAAAGGACAGCCTTTGTGAGCTATCCAGGATTGGTGACGTTAAAGCTGCCACATTCTCGAAAAGCGATATACCTGCGAAAACGCTCCTGCCACATCTTAATGCGATATTATTATTCAGTAGGGAACACAATCACGCCAACACTGATTGAAGAGCAAGAATTGTCAGAAGACGAAGTTATGAGGATTGGTAAAGGTAAGACTAAAAGATTTCGAGAAAGTTTGTTACGAAAACTAATGCGAGATGCTTAAGTACGCTACATTGCCTTAATAGTTTGCGTGTTGCTGAATGAGTTTCTGGTGATAAATTGGTCTAGAACATTTAGGAAATAAAGATTGTCTTTAATATTTTCAAGATTTGACGTGTTCAGCTGCTACCACAATTTATCTCATGCATTTCCCAGAAAGCCGCTAAATAAGCGGCTTTTTGCGTCTTGCGGTGATTTGTTAATCTATTCTCGACCATAGCGCTATGGATCACTTACTAAAGGGGTTCATAACATGGAGAGAACTGTTCAAAACGCTTTCGACTTTTTAGCTGAAGGCGACCACCAACTGATTATTTATAGTGCGTTAAAGAAGCTGGGTATCCGCCAACAGGATTCGCAGTACGAAGATCTGGTTCAAGAAGGCTGGCTGCTGTTCGTGGACGTTTACAAGAAGTACCCGCAGGAGCCCACCGAAGCGCCCAAGAAGTTCTTGGCCTACGCGCATCAGGCACTGTACCGGCGTTTTCTCAACACGGTGATGTCTCAGCAGCGCGAAGCCGGCCACCTCGAAAATGAGGAGGTAGACCTGACCACGCTGCCGTATTCGGAAGACTTGCTGGCGCACACCATTGATGCCGATTTGTTGAAGGGCTGGCTAGGCAAATGCAACGCTGCTGAACGTAACTTTTTGATCGATAGCGTCTACCACCAGTTAACACCAACTGAGATCGCCAAAAAATGGGGCGTCTCACGTCAAACCGTCTATAAATGGCGCAAGAACATCAAACGCAAGCTGATGAACTAGCCGTTTTAGTTCTCCGCCGACTAATTCAATCATTATAGCGTTCATGATATTGTTACAATTTGGTCTAAAATTGGTCATATCCATTTGATATTGTGAATGTATGAGATAGGTCAGCACTTATGAGTTAGAACGGAGGGCAAAGCCAATGAAGAAAGTACTGATCCAGGTGATATCGGTGATTACGTTGGTGTTTGGTACCTGTTACCAAAGCGTACTTGCCCTGGCGAACGATTCCCAGCGCATCGAGTTGAGCGGTGTTCAACTAAAAGATGCCCAGGGTAACGCTCCCAGGCAGGCGAAGGTGGATGACAAGTACCAACTGGAGATGACGGTAACCATCAATAATAAGGATGGTGACCAACAGGATGGCAAGGCAGCAGTTTGGCTGCCAGAAGATCAGTTACAACTCTTGAAGGATCAGGTCGAAACCACTGCGACCGTTCCGGATACGAATGCGAAGCTGATCTTTGAACGACGGAAATCAAAGGACTTGCAGGTTAGATGGGAGAACGTGACGACACAGGCCACGTTCCAACTGCATTTACCAGTCTCTCCCCGCACGACGATGACTAGCATGGCGCTACCATTAGCAGTGGGGACGCAGAAGGGTGTGTTACAGCCACTAACGGTGGTGGGTGCTGACACGGATGACGACCAATTGGCAGAAGCCGGCGAAGCAACCGGACTGCCAACTGACCTATTAAGCTCATTAGATTCATTCATCCAGGCTCAGCAAGCCCAAGAAGCAGCGGCAGCCGAGGCGAAGGCAAAGCAGGAAGCCGAAGCGCAGGCCAAGGCTGAAGCTGAAAAGCAAAAGGAACAAGAAGCAGCAGCCAAGAAAGCAGCCGCTGAAGAGGAAGCCGAAGCACAACGTGAAGCTGAGAAGAAGGCTGAACAAGACGCTGCCGATAAGGAAAAGGAAGCTGCTAAGACCGAGGCCGCTTTGAAGACGCACAAGGCGGATGCCAGTGCGGAAGCGAAGAACGACGGTGCAGCCCGGGAAACCAACGACCAGAAGACGACTAGGGCAGGCAAAGATTTAGGTAAGTTACTGCAGTCGAATACTGACCCTAAGGACAAAACGTTATTCGATGCGGTTAAGATTACGGCGAATGGTCAGACTTATGAATTGGATCCAAGTGAGCCGACGGATATTTCAGATCTGGAGAATTTTAACCTGATCTATGAATGGGATTCCGAATCGTTGTTAAAGAAATTGAATAACATCGATGTCCATAACGGCGACTATTATGATTTCCGAATCTATGGACTTGAGAAGTTTAACGGCTCAAGAAGCGGCAGTATCACGGACAATGGGAACGTAGAGTACGCAACTTGGACGCTGACTGAAGGCGAAGATGACCAGGGTAAGTATCAAGAAATTCGGGTCACTTTCACTAACGAAAGTATGAACCGGACCCAGGTAAAGTATCAGATGTCGTTTGAACAGAAATATACTGGTAACGGTCCAATCGATTTTGAGTATAACGATGAAGCGAGTTGGACGGTAGATCCGAGTGAAACTAAGGCGTTACTTGCAAAATCTGGTAAGTTTATTGGTAATAACCAGATTGAGTGGACGGTTACGCTGACAAATGAAGGTCAAACCATGTTTAGTGACCTTAAACTGAATGATACCTTATTACACGCAGGTACTAGTTTTCAAGATCAATCTTTTGTTGCTGATATTGCTGACAGTTGGACTGTGAAATATCAGAACATTGAAGGCGACTTGAAAGGTAACTTTGATCTCGTACCAGACGGCAAAAAGTTGACTTTAAACGGGAAGGGTAATGAAGAAGTTCTAGATGATTTGGTATTTACTTTTAGAACTAGCTACGAAGCGGGTACAACTGGAACTTTTGCCAATAGGATCGGCGGTAAAATTGGCGAAAAAATTACTCTTGCCCAGAAAGAAGCCACGATATCAACGGCTAGTCTGTCCAAATCGTCAACTGGCTATGCAGATGGTATTTATTCATGGAACGCCCAAGTTACTTTGAATCTTGGTCAGTATGCGACTGCAGAGGAACGCCAGGATGCGCTGCAGAGCTTGAAACTGACCGACACGATTAGTGGGGCTCATGCTTTTGATGCAGAGCAGCTTGACTTGAAGATTGTGACTGGTGGTAATAAAGATGTAACCGATCTTTTTGACTATCAAATTGATGGAAAAGAGCTTGTGATAACGCCTAAAAATGACACTATTAGTGATTTGATTTCTATTTTAGGTGAAAATGAGAACACGCTCACCTTGACTTACAAAACGGTTGAGTCTGGTGAAGGTGCCATTGGAAATGAAAAGAATTCTATTCGTATGGAAATGGATGATTCTTCACAGGACAAAGGTTCCTCTGGGACTGGCGATCAGTTGATTGTCAAGAATGGAGAATTAATTCGTGACGTTTATCAAGATGATTCCGCACACATCAAGTGGACTGTGAAAGTTAATGAAGCACAACGAAAATTTAATCAGCTAACAGTGATTGACCTGTTACCTGAGGGTGCTACTCATGAGGACGTTTCTAACATTTTGATAAATAATCAATCCCTTGATGATGTTAAAGGGGTCCAATTAACAAACGGCTCAGTTAAGAATGACACGCAAACCGGAAAGAATTTGTACAATTTTGAAGAGAACGAAAACAATGCTCGCAAGGCACTCAAGTTTGTGTTCGATCAGAATTATTCCGGTGAAAAAATTACCATCACGTTTGAAACTAAACATGCATGGGCATCTAGTTACAAAAATGATGTTGGAGCCACAACTGGTGATCGTTGGGATTATACGTACTCAACAGTGAATGTTGGAGAACGAATTCTAAAAAATGCATATAAAGATAGTCGCTTGAACTTGGTTGAAAACGATCCGGAAAGCTCAAAGAACAATGTTACGTGGACGATTGGAATTGGTAGCCGATTAAACACTGTCTTCGGCACCAAAGATGACCAAATCAATCAAATCACCATCAAAGAACTTTTAAATCGTGATGGACCTAAGTATCTTAGTTTTCCTGAGAACGCTGACGACTATAAACTGTATAAAGTAAGTAACAAGGGTGAGAAAGAAGCTGAAATTCCGAAGTCTGAGTATACAGTAAAATGGTCGAATGATCCTGAAACTGATCAGCGGACATTTACCATCGAATTCAATTCCAAAGCGGATGACAAGGGTTATTCTTTCTTGGAATTTGAATTCTCGACCCCAATTAATTTACGAGCTTGGGAAGAAGAAAATCCTGAGGGAGAAAAATTACCAGACACCCATATTTTCTATAACGACGCGCTTGTGAGTTACAAAGGTCAAGATGAAATGAAAGTAGGTTCTTCTGTGCCTATGAGTTCAACTGGTATCTATGGACAGAAAACTGTTAAAGGCGGAAAGACTAACGAAATCAACTGGGAAGTTATCTTGAACGCGTTAGGCCGTGACATTGGTAAACCGACGATCACAGATACGCTGACGGGTAATCACCTGCACAGTATTTCTCCAGATGATTTTGAACTGTCGTTAGTTGATGTGATTCACGAGAAGGAGGGTAACCATTATAAGGTCGAAGTTGATAAAAATGGTGACACGCAAAAGTTAGTTCGCGATGAAGACTACACCATTGAGATCAACGACAACCAAATGACCATTAAACTCCTGACTAATGTCGATCGGCCACTTGCTTTAAATTACAAGACATTTGTGAGTGACAGGTCCGACACGTATCAGAACCACGTTGAAATTTCTGCTAAAGGACAGAGTACTTCGTTTGATAAATCGCACACACTTTCGGGCTCCGCCTTCATGACCAGTTGGGGTGTCCGGTTCCAGAAAATTAACGGTGAGACCGGGGATCCTCTGGAAGGTGCGAAGTTTAAGTTGCAATGGAAGGTTGGCGGTGAATGGACTGATGCCGAGAAACTCGATGGCAGCGGCACATACGGAACCGTCACCTCTAATGAGCAGGGCTACGTGCAGTTCCACTTAATGGGTACGCTGACTCAGTACCGCCTAGTCGAAGTGGGCACTCCGGCTGGCTTTGACTCCCAGATGCCACCAATGGAGTTTGATTTCAAGCGGGCTCAAACGGAGAATTGGCAGACAAATACGCCACAAATCAAGAACTACAGTACTAGTGTGGGTAATTTAACGCTTGCTAAACAGACGAAGAACTTAGATGAGTCGAAGTCCTTCAAGTTTGAGATCCAAGCAGTGGATGACAACGGCAACGTTGATACCAACTTCCACGGCACATACGACCTGGAAAGCGGCGGCCAAGTGACCTTTGAAAATGGTGTCAGTGAAAGTATTCAGTTAACTGGCGGGCAAAGTCGGACTATCCGTGACTTACCGATTGAAAAGGTGGCCGCGGATGGCACCAAGTCTGACCGGCACTATGTGGTTCGTGAAACTAGTCACAGTGATGACTATACAACCCAAGTGACGGTGAACAATCAGACGGTTGCCGGGACAACTTCACCTGCATTTACCCTTACCCAGGGCTCTGCGACTGCCGTCATCGTGCACTTCTTGAACACGGCGGCAAAGGGCGACCTGGAACTGAAAAAAACGGTTAGCAGCGACGTAGCGGCTGATCACACTCGAGACTTCCAGTTCACCATTAAAGCTGACGATGCCCAAAAGGTGGCTGGTAAGAGTTACGACGCAGAAGGCGTGACGAACAGCGTGACCTTTAACGATCAGGGTGAAGCTAAGGTGACCATGCGTGATAACCAGAACCTGAGAGTGAAGAATTTACCTGAGGGTGTCAAATTTAATGTGACTGAAGAACCGGCTGACAAATTCACGACGACTTGGTCACTGAACGGCCAGGAATATGGCACGGGTCCATCTGACCTGACCATCGACGCCAATAAGGTTCAGCTGATTACCTTCAAGAACGCTAAAGTGCTCAGTGGCCAGCTGCAAGTTGAAAAGCAGATTGCGGGTGCGGTCAAGGACGACCAAGCGTTCAAGTTCCAGATTCAAACGGATCCAAACTTGAACGGCTCATACCCGTATGCCACTTACCACGTGGACACTCAAAAGCCAGGTCCTGCGGGGCAAATTGAGTTCAAAAATGGCCAGGCCACGCTTGAACTGACTGGTCAGCAGTACGCGGTCATCAGCGAATTACCGTTGGATACCAAGTACACGGTGTCTGAAGTTGACCCAGACGTGCCGGGCATGACGACGACTTGGCAAGCTGGCAGTAATAAGGGCGAAGGATTAGTGGCTCAGCCGATTACGCTGCAGAACGCTAATGAAATTGCTAACGCAACCTTTACCAACGCGTTGCCAAACGGTTCACTGCGGCTGACTAAGAAAGTGGTGAGTCAGCACGTTGGTGATCAAACAATTGGATTTAAATTTGAAATTCAAGCGGCTGACGAGGATGTTGACCTCGTTAAGGGACGTGAATTCCAAGTGGATTCAGGTAACCAGGACAGTATTTCATTTAATGATGACGGGCTTGCTACAGCTACACTGGCTGGCAATGAAAGCCTCGTGATCAAAGGCCTGCCAGCGGACGTGACACTTAAGGTGACCGAAGTTAATTACGGCGACTTCCAGGCAAGTTATAACATCGGTGGCGGTAACGCTGTCGAGAGTAACGTTGCCGAAGTGGCAATCAAAGACGACGGTCAAACAACTGTGAACTATACCAACACCCGACCAGGTGAAGGTAGTCTGCTGCTTGAAAAACGCGCAGAAGGGCAGTTCCCGACATCTGGCAAGGTTGATTTCACAGTAACGGCGGATGACAAAGATCTCAACAAGACTTTTGACGCTCAAGTGAGGACGGTCAACGGCGACCCGGTTTCTCAGAAAGTCACGTTTGAAAACGGTGTGGCAAACGTCAGCTTCAAGCCGGGTGAAACAATGCTCATTAAGCATTTACCGGAGCAGGACTATCAGGTGACTGAAGCGAAGCAGGCGGACAACGTGGTGACGTCATGGGAAACTGACCAGGCTGAGGGCAACGGTTTGACGGCTGATAAAGTTGGCGTCACAGCTGATACAACCAGCCGAGTAATGTTTATCAACAAGGTTCAAACGGGTGACCTGACACTGAACAAGTGGGTGACCAGCCACGATGATGCGGACTTGAAGAAAGAATTCAAGTTCACCATCACGGCGGCTGACGCAGATGTGGCACTTGTGGCGAATAAGAGTTACAAGGCGACTGGTCTCCGCGGGAGTGACAGCGTTAAGTTCGATGAAAACGGTCAAGCTGAAGTGCAAATGACCGACAAGCAGCAGGTGACCATCACTGGTTTACCGCACGGGATCCACTTAACCGTTAATGAAGCGGACTACGGCAAGCTGAACCCAACCTGGAACGTTAATAACCAGGGCGGCTACCAAGATCTGACGGCGGCAAATACCCCTGAAGTGACGATCGATGAAGATCAGACGCAAGTGGTTTCCTACAAGAACGTGCGGGATCTGGTTGGAAGTCTGCGAGTGGACAAGGTGGTGACTGGTGCTGAGACCGACGAAAAACGGACGTATGAATTTACCGTAGCAACTGAACTTAAAGCTGATGACGACTACAAATTGATCGTTTACGATCGCAACTCGGGACAGTCACTGCATACTGATACGATTCAGTTTACGGATGGGCAAGCGAGCTTCAAACTAGCGGCTGACCAGTATGCGGTCATCAACGGGTTGCCGTTGGGTGATTACCAAGTCCGCGAAACCGATCCACAAGTGGCTAACATGACGACCACTTGGCAGGTGAATAATGAGGACATTCAAACGGGATTGGCAACGACGCCACAGACCGTGACTGAAAACGGCGTGCCACGGATCACCTTCACTAACCAGCTTCACACGGGCGACTTAGTGCTTGGAAAGCAGGTGACGGGTGATGCAACGGATGCTGACAAGAACCGAGACTTTGAGTTCAAGGTTACCGCACAGAAATCGGTTGACGGCGACTGGACTAAAGATGAGTCCGTTAACGGTCAGTACACGGCAACTAGAGCGACCAGCGACGGTCAGCAGACGACGACGAGTGTGACCTTTGACAAGGGCGAACTCAAAGTGAATTTGAAAGCTAACGAACGGCTTCAGATCAGTAATCTGCCAAGTGACATGCACCTAGTTGCGACCGAAACGCCGGTTGACGACTACGTGACTAGCCACCAAATTAACAGTGGCAAAGTGGTTAACGGCAACACCAGTGATGTGGTGGCCATCCAAGACGGTAAGGATCAGCACGTGAAGTTCATTAATCATCGCCACTCAGGTAATTTAGTGCTTGAAAAGCAGGTGACGGGTGAAACGACGGAGGCTGACCTGAACCAGACGTTCGAGTTCACAGTGACAGCACAGAAGCTGGATGGTGACGATTGGATCCACGATAAGTCAGTGACTGGCAAATACCCGGCGACTAAGACCGGCGCCAACGGCCAGCAGACGACCAGCGTGACCTTTGATCAAGGCAAATTCACCGTGCATTTGAAAGCCAATGAACGGCTTGAAGTCGGCAACTTACCGAATGATATGCGGGTCGTGGTAACCGAAACACCAGCCAGTGGATACGTGTCAAGTTACCGACTGAACGGTGGGCGAGTGATTACTGGCAACACCAGTGACGTGGTGATGATCGAAGATGGCCTGGATCAGCACGTGACCTTCATCAACGACCGGCCGAAGCAGGACAAACCAGCCTGGTTAGCACTGACTAAATCAGTGTTAGGAGCTGTCGGCGAACGCGACCGAAACTTCAACTTCACGGTCCGCTTCCTGGATGTTAATCTGGCACCGTTGTCTGGAACGTTGGACACGGTTCGCACCACTAGCACGGGCGGATACGAAACCAACCAGATGATGCTGAAACCGGATGGTAGCACTCAAATTGCCTTAGCAGACGGCGAAACGATTCGCTGGCAGTTACCAAACGGGACGCATTATCAGATCACTGAGGACGATTACTCAGCGGATGGTTACGTGACCAGCGTGAGTCAGGGGCTGGCACCAGAACGCAGTGGCTTAACGACCACGGGTGTGGTGACGAATTCCGCTCCGGCTGATGGCAAGGTGGTTTACTACAACCGCGCTGAACCAACACCGGATGAAGATCAGCCAACTACGACTGATGACGATACCGACACATCAATTCCTGGTGGATCTGGCAGTACAACCACTGCATTGCCAGGGGGTACGAGTGGTACGACCGGTTCAGCTGGCACCACAGCGGGTGGTTCAAAGGGCATTCTGCCACAAACTGGCGAATGGCTGGCGCAAAACTGGCTGATGGTACTGGGTATCTTGATTCTGGTCAGTCTGCTAGGTATCGGTATCAAGCGGATGTGGAAACGTGACTGATGCATGGATGAAATAGTGGTTTGAGGTGCGAGGTGATGGTGGTTAGCTGAGAAATTAGCTGACGGTCAATGACACAAGATGACCGAGGTGCGGTTCCGGTGAGGACTGCACCTCGGTTTTTGGTTTGGGTTTTAACTCGCTTGGCGTCGTGAATGCCAGTTGTACCACCTTTTCTGAAAGTGCGGTCAATGTGGTTTGAAGTTTAGTAGGCAGTTCGCGTGAAACGCGTGTTGAGGGTGGGTGGCAATGAAGGGGCGGGATGTGAACGGAGCGGAAGGAAAACGGGCAGACCGTTGTGAAGGCAGCAGTTAGCGAACGTTTTGGGTTCGCTTACTGCTGCGCGAGACGGAAGAGATCCGACCGAACGAAGGGAGGTCTAGCTCTGGAGCGAGCCATAACGGGCTGCCCGTTTTCCTGGAGGGGAGTGGCATACACAACACACGCAGCTCAAGTTTTCTTGGCGCTAAATCGGTTTGCTTAGCGTCAACCGCCCAATTCACGTCCCGCAAGCCAACGCCACCAGCCCACAAACTGTATTTCATAAAACCGTTACCATTGACCCCGGTGCAAGAAACGCATAATATATTAGCTAGAAATAAAGTATCGTTAAGCGATAATGAACTCAGGAGGATGCTGATGAAGACGCAAGATGAACTCAAAAAAATTGCCGGCTACAAGGCCGCAGACTTAGTTGAAGATGGAATGACAGTAGGACTGGGGACGGGTTCCACCGTCCGCTACCTGCTGGACGCGCTAGGCGAACGGATCAAGAAGGATGGCGTGCACTTCACCGGCGTGCCAACTTCTAAGCGGACTGCGGATTACGGCGCTAAGCTGGGCATGGAGATCAAGTCGCTGGACGAAGTTGACACCATGGACATCACGATCGACGGCGCCGATGAAGTCGACCCGCAGATCAATGGGATCAAAGGCGGCGGCGGTGCGCAGACCTGGGAAAAACTGGTTGCGACCAACTCCAAGCAGTGCGCCTGGATCGTCGACGAAAGCAAAATGGTCGACCAGTTAGGCAAGTTCCCGCTGCCAGTTGAAGTGCTGGAGTACGGTCATCATCAGCTGGTTAAGCGGCTGTCTGACTTGGGTTACAACCCGGTCGTGCGTGAAAAGGACGGCGGCTTATTCCGGACGGATGAAGGCAATATCATTGTTGACCTGCACCTGGGTAAGATTGCCGCACCATATGATTTGGCAGACGAACTCAGCAACATGACCGGTGTGGTTGAACACGGTTTATTCCTGGATATGACTCAAACAGTTGTTATTGGTACACAGGATGGTGCAGTCGTTAAAACCAAGTAAATACTAGCAGACCGGCGTTTCTAGCGGGTCTGCTTTTTTGATTGTGATAGGTGCTCAGAAAATCACAAAAAAGTCGAAAAATTTTTGGCATTTTTATTGTAACCGGTTTCAAGTCATGTTATTATATAACCGTGGAAGAGATAAGAAGCCGAAACCAGAACGTTTCCAAGTTGTAGAGTTACACCGATTATGAAGTTGATCCCGTTTTGTAGATCGAAGTGAATGATTGGTAACAGACAGCATCAACGTTTGGTTCCAATGTAACAGGATTTCAGAGTTTCAAGATTCACGGTTTAAGCGAGAATTTCTAACGAACACTAGCCACCTAAGGTTTTTGTTTCACCACTAACTGAATATGAGTTACATGCTTAGCGTTTCTGCTAAAACGTGCGAATGTCTTAGATTTAGTAACATGTTCTTAGGGGTTACAAAGGGTTCGAATGTGATGTAGGCTGGGTTTATGCGATGGTTATGTAATAACCTTTGGAGTGTAAAGAGTCGAAGTCATGAGATTCAAGAGTTGAAAGTTTTATCTCATCTGGTCAAACGGTAATTGAAACTGACATATGTAATGACAAATAGATTACGGCAGTTGACTAGAAATATGTTTATGAGGCGATAGACTATTAATTTAATGTTTACGAAGCGGGTCTGCTGGTTTGCCGGCCGCGTCTCTTCCAAAGCGTCATAGGGGCTCAAGGGTGAGTGCATAATATATCAACCTTGAGTCTTATTTTTTGGGCTAATTTGCGGTTAAATGCATTTTGAATGACAGTCATGGTATAATAAAGATCCTTGGCAGGGGCAACTCGAGAAAAATATGGGCATTTTTCTTGACTGTAAAAGGATTTACTTGTTGTAACCACGGCAATGCAAATCCTTTTTTCTTTGCTAAAATCGGACTGTGACTCACATCTCTTTCACTAACCGACAGTGCTTAACCTCTCAACCACGTTAGTTAAACCGTTTAACCGTTTTGGTTTTCGAAACTGCTGTTTACGGCTTTCACGAAACCATGTAGAATTAGTCCTAGCTTACTTGTTCATTTCAAAACGAGTGAGTGGAGGGTGTATTTATTCGCCGTTTGGCATCGGTCAATCGAAACAGGTACCTGATACAGTGCGGGGCAGTCGTTAACGCTTGGTTCACGTGTAAGAGCCATTATTCATTCAGCCACACAAGCGTTAAGAACTGATGATCACTGAATGGTGTTGCGAGCGACTGAGGCCAGGCAGCCAAATTTTAGAAAGAGGGTTTAGTTTAATGTCGATGTACTTAATCGTCAACATTATTGGGGTTTTGGTATACCTCGGGATCGCGTTTCTGTTCTCGAAGAGTAAAAAGACGATCAACTGGCGTTCAACGATCATTGTTTTGGTGCTGAACTTAGTGATTGCCTGGATCTTAACCAGTTTTGCGTGGGGTCGTGACGCGGTGCAAGCCGCAGCCAACGCATTCAACTGGTTGGTCCAAGTGGCTTACCAAGGAATCGTGTTTGCGCTTCCTAACTGGGTAACGCCACAGTTCGGTGGGACTGCGAAGTCCATGAACTTCGTTACTAGTTCATTGCTTCCAATCCTGTTGATCGTTCCAATGTTTGATATCTTGACCTACATTGGTGTCTTGCCTTGGATCATTAAATGGATCGGCCGTGGCCTGTCAGCCATTACTGGTCAGCCAAAGTTCGAATCATTCTTCTCAGTTGAAATGATGTTTCTTGGCAACACCGAAGCCTTAGCCGTTTCTCGTCTGCAGATCCAAACCATGCGGGCAGAACGGAACGTCACTTTGGCCATGATGTCCATGTCATGTATCACGGCGTCAATCGTCGGGGCTTATACCCAAATGGTCCCAGGTAACTACGTCTTGACCGCGATACCACTGAACATTTTGAACGCCATTATCGTGACCAACATTTTGAACCCGGTCAAGGTCACTAAAGATGAGGATACCATTGCTAAGATCGGTGGCAATTCAGCCGCTGAAGAAGCCGAAATGGACGATGGTAAAAAAGAACCGTTCTTCTCGTTTCTGGGTGACTCGATCCTGGGTGCCGGCCGTTTGATTTTGATCATTACCGCTAACGTTATCGCTTTCGTGGCCTTAGCTGCTTTGATCGATAGACTGCTCGGTCTGATCAACCCATGGCTATCACTGGAACACATTTTGGGGATCATCATGTTCCCATTTGCTTGGTTAATGGGACTCGATGTCCACGACGCCTTCCAGTTTGCACAATACATGGGGACGAAGTTAGTTACTAATGAATTCGTTGTTATGGGTAAGATTGCCCCAACGATTCACGATGTTGCCAAGTACGGCGCGCACTATCAAGCACAATTGACAGTCTTCCTGACGTCATTTGCTAACTTCAGTACTACTGGTATGATTATCGGGGCCTTCAAAGGCTTGGCGGACAAAGAGTCCAACACCTTGATCTCCAAGAACGTTGGCTACATGCTGCTGTCTGGTATCTTAGTTTCACTGCTATCAGCTGGTATCGTGGGCCTGTTCATCTGGTAATTGCCGTTTAAACAAGAATGAATTTTCACACCACGAACAGCCCAGATCGCGCATATCATTACGGTCTGGGCTGTTGTGGCCTAGGGTGTCGAAACTGGCTCAAATGCCAGCTGAAACCCATTTTCACAGACGTGAAGATGCAACCCCGATCACAGCCGTCTCAACGACGAAAGGATAGGGATTATTTTCATGAAACCGCAACAAATTGAAGCAAAGAACACGATGACACTTAGGCAAGTCTGGCAAGATAAGACGGTTTTAAAGCAGGAGATCATCGCTGGTTTAACGGGCTTTTTCGCCATTTCCTACATCATTATCGTCAACCCGGTGATCTTAAAGGACGCTGGGCTGCCGACCGACCTGAGTGTATTTGCCACCATCATCAGCTCCGTGATTGGCTGTTTGATCATGGGCTTCTACGCCAACGCGCCGATCATTTTGACCCCCGGCATGGGTGTGAACGCCTTTTTCACCTACACGATCTGCGCCACCATGGGGTTGTCGTGGCAGGTGGCCGTGGCGATTTCCATGGTGGCCAGCGTGATCTATATGATCGTGGCGTTCACTAGTCTGAGTACCCTGCTGGCTGAAGCCATTCCAGGGTCGCTAAAAAGCGGCATCACCGCTGGAATTGGTCTGTTTCTGGTTGAAATTGGACTGGAAAAAGCTGGCTTGATCACGGCGGGTAAGAGTTCGCTGATCGTGCTTGGCAACCTCACGTCGCCAGCCACGCTGTTAGCGATTTTCGGGCTTTTGCTGAGTGTGATTTTGTACCTGAGACAGGTTCCCGGCAGCTTTCTGATCGGGATCGTGGTGACTAGTGTCCTGGGTATTCTGCTTGGCATTCGCGATGACCAAAGCGTCACCGTTCACCTTTCCCGGCTGGCTGATTATCACCAGATTCTACTGCACGGTGATTTTAGTCAAGCACTGACGATTCCGTTTATTCTCGCAGCCTTTTCGATGACCATGATTCTGGTCTTTGAATCGATGGGTCTGCTGCAGGGTGTCTTGCCCGATAACCGGAAGTTCAAGCGGGCGTTTCAGGCCAGTTCAGTGACGTCTTTGATCTCTGGCGGTTTAGGGACTAGTCCGACCGTTGCGGCAGCCGAAAGTGCTTCCGGCATTGAAACCGGTGGCCGAACTGGTGTGATGGCGATCACGGCCGGAATCTTATTTGCCATCTCAATGTTCTTTGTTCCGTTGCTGACGTATGTTCCGCAGGCCGCAATTGCACCAGTGATCGTGATTACTGGCGCCATCATGATGGAGGCCATTGGCAGTATTGACATGCATGATTTTGCTGCCTGGTTCCCGGCGTTTCTGATTATTGTCTTGATTCCGCTGACCAACAGTATTTCCACCGGCCTGGCATTTGGTTTCGTCTTCTACCCGATCCTGCGATTGGCAAGTGGCGATGCCCGCAACGTTAGCCCGACAATGTACGTTCTAGGCGGCTTGTTTTTAATCGATTTGGTATTAAGTGCTTTACTTTAAAATTCACTTTAGTATGAAGGGAAGATTATTATGACAATCAAAATTATCATGGATACTGACCCAGGTATCGACGACGCAGCTGCAATCACCATGGCCATCAACGACAGTAACATTGACCTGAAGCTGATCACTACCGTTGCTGGTAACGTGACGGTCGACAAAACGACCAAGAACGCCTTGAAGCTGGTCCGCTTCTTTAACGCTGATGTACCAGTTGCTGCCGGCGCAAAGCAGCCCTTGATCAAGCCGTTTGAAGACGCCGCTCGGATCCATGGTGAATCAGGAATGCCCGGATATGATTTCCCAGAGGACTTACCAAAGCCCTTGGAAAAAAGCGCGGTCGAAGCACTGCGCGATGAGATCATGGCTAACGACAAGATCACGCTGGTGCCAACGGGTTCGTACACCAACATCGCACTGTTATTCTCAGAGTATCCGGAAGTTAAGGACCACATTGAACGGATCGTTGCAATGGGCGGTTCACTTGGCAAGGGTAACATGACCAGTGCCGCTGAATTCAACGTCTTCACCGACCCTCACGCTGCTCGGATCGTTTATAATTCTGGCATTCCGATCGTGATGGTGGGCTTAGATATTACCATGAAGGCGCTATTGACCCACGAAAGCATCGAAAAGCTGCCAACCTTAAACGAAACTGGAAAGATGTTGCACGACATTATCATCCACGATGGTGATAACTCGGATCAGGGGATCGCCATGCACGACGTTAACACGATCTTCTACCTGCTCCATCCTGAAGCCATTACCACTGAAGACATGTGGGTCGACGTGCAGACTGAAGGACCCGCAATGGGCGAAACAGTCGGCGATATTCGCGGTGCCTACCACGATGGTAAAATCAATACGTCAGTTTGTGTCGACATTGATGCCGCTGCATTCAACAAGTGGTTCATTGACGAAGTTTCCCACATTTCAAAATAAAAACGCATTATAGCGCTGTTTATACCACTATACATTGATAGACCGCACCGGGCTGTAAGGGGCTCGGGACGGTCTATTTAATTTGATTAGAATTGCGCTCGGGTGGTTTCCAAATCAGGTGGTTGTCTAGTATAATTAGGGGTGCTGAAAGTTTTGGTATGGGTGATCGATTGCTGAGCCCCAAACCGAAAAAATCGAAGCGTCGTGAACTTGCTTCCCAGGCGTAATTAATGTAAAGTATAGTAGAGTGTGAAACAAAGTGTTTCACAAAGCACAACTAGGAGAGTTTAATGAACGATAGTCAATTTATAGCCGCACTTGCTGAACAGGGAATCACGGTTTCTGACCGGCAAATGCAGCAGTTCGACAGGTACTTTCAAGTCCTTGTTGACACCAATCAACACCTTAATTTAACCACGATTACAGAACGCGGCGACGTCTATTTGAAGCACTTCTATGATTCGGTGACGCCGGCGTTTTATGTGCCAAGTTTACGGACTGACAGCCTCACACTCTGCGACGTTGGGGCTGGGGCAGGGTTTCCGTCACTGCCACTGAAGATCCTGTTTCCGCAGCTGCAGATCACGATCGTTGACTCACTGAACAAGCGGATCAACTTCTTGAAGGACCTGATCGCTGATTTAGGATTGGAAGGTGTCCAAGTGTTTCACGCCCGGGCCGAAGAATTTGGCGGCAGACGGTCTGAACACCGGGAAGCCTATGACGTGGTGACGGCGCGAGCAGTAGCACGGATGAGCGTTTTAAGCGAGCTCTGTTTACCACTGGTTAAACTTCACGGCCAGTTTGTGGCCTTAAAGGCGCAGCAGACTGAAAATGAACTGGCACAGTCGCAGGAAGCACTGAATACTTTGGGGGGCAAACTGCATTTGGACCAAGCCTTCACGCTTCCCGAATCTGGGGACGAACGGCACATCGTGGTGGTTGAGAAAGTTAAACCAACGCCGAAGCGCTATCCACGAAAGGCTGGGACGCCCAACAAGGAGCCACTTGGCGGTCAGTAGAAAGGGGACGAGACGATGGCGTTTTCGTTATTTGGTCGCGACAGATCAAACAAAGAAACTAGTGAAAGCATCAAGCAAAACATTGTCATGGTACCGATTGATGCCATCGAGCCCAACCGGTTCCAACCCCGGCAAGTCTTTAATGAACGCGGTATCGAAGAATTAGCACAGACCATTGATGAACACGGGCTGCTGCAACCCATCGTTTTACGGGAATATGAGCCTCACAAGTACGAGATCATTGCTGGTGAACGTCGCTTTCGGGCGGTTAAGCTCCTGAAATGGCATGAAGTTTCCGCCATTATTCAATCGATGTCCGACGACGAAACAGCCTCACTAGCACTGATTGAAAATCTGCAGCGTGAAGGACTGACGCCAATTGAAGAGGCACAGGCTTATCGCTCTTTGATGAAGCTCAACCAGCTGACACAAAGCCAACTGGCTAAGAATGTCGGCAAGAGTCAATCGTTCATCGCCAACAAGTTACGGTTGTTAAAGCTCAGTGAACCCGTACAGCAAGCAATCATGGACGATCAAATCAGTGAGCGGCACGGCCGCGCGTTGCTGGCAGTGACGCCCAAGCAACAGGAGAAGTTGCTGAAACGAATCATTGCCGACCACTTGACGGTGCGTGACGCGGAACGGCTGATTCAGCGGCAACGGGCGAAGGCCAAGCCGAAGCCAACGGTGAAGTCGGTTTCCGCCGACACCCGAGTTGCCGTGAACACCATTAAAGAATCACTGAAGATGGTCAACGATGCCGGCCTTGATGTTAAAACAACGGAAGAAGACAATGATGACAGCTACCGGATCATCATTGACATTATGAAAAAATCATAAAGGAGTGACATAAACCAATGGCAGATATTATTGCGCTTGCGAACCAAAAAGGTGGCGTTGGCAAGACGACGACCGCAGTTAATCTGGGGGCCGGTCTAGCCAATCTTGGCTACCACGTCTTGCTCGTTGACATTGATGCTCAAGGGAACGCAACCAGTGGGGTTGGTATTGCCAAGTCCGCCATTACAAAGGATATTTACGACGTGCTAGTCAATGAAGAACCGATTGCCGATGTGATCCTACATACCAGTCACAAAGACCTCGATATTGCACCGGCAACGATCCAACTTTCTGGTGCGGAGATCGAACTCACAGCGCAGATTGCCCGTGAGACTCGCCTGCTGGACGCCTTAAAAGCGGTCAAGGATCAGTACGACTTTATCCTGGTTGACTGTCCGCCTTCGTTAGGCCTGTTGACCATCAATGCATTTACCGCCTGCAACTCGATCTTGATTCCGGTACAAAGTGAATACTACGCGCTGGAAGGGCTTAGTCAGCTGTTAAATACCATTCAGCTGGTCCGCAAGCATTTTAACCCTGACCTGAAGATCGAAGGGGTCTTATTGACGATGTATGATGCCCGGACCAATCTGGGTCACCAAGTCAATGAAGAAGTGAAAAAGTACTTTAAGGATAAGGTTTACGAGACCATTATTCCGCGTAACGTTCGGTTGTCTGAAGCGCCTAGTCACGGGTTACCGATCACGGATTATGATTCTAAATCAACTGGTGCGATCGTTTATTCGCAACTCGCAAAGGAAGTGGCAGCTGCCCATGGCAAACAAAAATAATAAGGGTCTCGGACGCGGCATTGAAGCCCTGTTTGCAGATAATAGCGTCGACCCAGAAGCAGAAACAGTTGTTGACATTAAACTTGACCAGATTCGACCGAACCCTTACCAGCCACGGCAGAAGTTCGATCAGGCAGCGCTGAAGGATCTGGCGCGGTCAATTAAGAAGTCGGGCGTTTTTCAACCAATTATCGTCCGCCAGCCGGATCCGGAAGTTTCCCGTTATGAGATTCTCGCCGGTGAACGGCGCTTCCGAGCGTCAAAAATGATCAAAAACGAGACGATTCCAGCCATTATTCGGGAAGTCACTGAACCGCAAATGATGGAGATCGCCGTGATGGAAAACCTGCAGCGTGAAGATTTAACGCCACTGGAAGAAGCCGAAGCCTACGAGATGCTGATGAGCAACTTAAAGCTGACGCAGGCGGAAGTTTCCTCTCGGCTTGGGAAGAGCCGGCCTTACATTGCCAACTATTTACGGTTACTGGGGTTGCCTAAGCAGGTCAAGGATCTGCTGCAAAAGAAACGGTTATCAATGGGGCAGGCACGAACCCTGTTATCATTGAAGGACCGCTCACAAATGGTGAGCCTTGCAAACCGAGCCGCGGATGGTAAAATGACTGTTCGGGCACTGGAAAACGTCGTTAACAAGATGAACGGCCAGGTCGAAGCCAAACCGAAGAAACGGACGAAACAGAAGTCACCATACCTACGCGCAGGCGAAAACGTGCTGCAAGAAAAGTTTGGCACTCAGGTTTCAATCAACGAATCTAAGGAAGAGGGTCACGGCAAGATTGAAATTGAATACTTGTCGGATGATGATTTGAGCCGGATTTTAGAGATTCTCAACGTGCATTTAGATTAGGAGTGATTCAATGTACGATTTAGGTGATTTAGTAGAAATGAAGAAGCCGCATCCATGTGGCGTGAACCGCTGGGAAATTATCCGGATGGGCGCTGATATTAAGATCAAGTGCACCGGGTGCGGTCACATCGTGATGCTCAGCCGTCGCGAGTTTGAAAAAAAGATGAAGAAAGTTTTGGAAAAGAAACAGCAAACTGACTAAAAAGGAAGAGTGAGACTTTACTATGGCATTAACAGCAGGAATCGTCGGCTTACCAAACGTCGGTAAGTCAACCCTATTTAACGCGATCACGAACGCCGGCGCCGAAATGGCGAACTATCCGTTTGCGACCATTGATCCAAACGTCGGCATGGTGGAAGTGCCCGATGCTCGGTTGGACCGGATCCAGGAATTAATCCCAGCCAAAAAAGTGGTGCCAACGACCTTTGAATTTACCGACATCGCCGGCATCGTTAAGGGTGCCAGCAAGGGTGAAGGTTTAGGCAACAAGTTCTTGGAAAATATCCGTCAGGTGGATGCCATCGTGCACGTTGTCCGGGCGTTTGATGACGATAATATCACCCACGTTTCTGGCAAGATCGATCCACTGGATGATATTGAAACGATCAACTTGGAACTGGGCCTGTCTGACCTGGAAGCCGTTGATAAGCGCTTGGCAAAAGTCCAGCGGGCAGCCAAGGGTAGTGATAAAGCGGCCAAGGCTGAACTGGCGGTGCTTGAAAAAATCAAGCCCGTGCTGGAAGCCGGCAAGAGTGTGCGGACAATTGACTTCACGGATGACGAAAAGCCAATCGTGAAGGGCTTATTCCTGCTGACCAGCAAGCCGGTACTGTACGTGGCAAACATTGCTGAAGATGACATGGCAGATCCCGAAAACTCGAAATACTTTAAGCCAATTCAAGACTATGCGGCGAAGGAAGGCGCAGAAGCAATTGCGGTTGCTGCGGAAGCCGAGGAAGAAATTGCCCAGTTGGATGACGATGAAAAAGCGGACTTCTTGGAAGCTGAAGGCGTTAAGGAGCCTGGTTTGAACCGGTTGATTCGGGCGTCATATCATCTGCTTGGTCTGCAGACCTTCTTCACGGCGGGCGGTAAGGAAACGCGTGCCTGGACGTTTAAGAAGGGGACCAAGGCACCGCAAGCGGCCGGAATTATCCATTCGGATTTTGAGCGCGGGTTCATTCGTGCGGAAGTGATGGCGTTTGAGGACTTGGATAAGTATCAGACTCAAAGTGCGGTAAAGGAAGCTGGAAAGCTGCGGCTGGAAGGTAAGGATTACGTGATGAATGATGGGGATATTGTGGAGTTTAGGTTTAATGTCTGAGTAGAGTGTGGAGCAAGGCGGTTAAGGAGCGGCGTGTAAGTCCACTCTGACAGAATTGACGGCGGGTTTGGCCGTGAATTCTGTCAGAGTGGACTTACACAGAGCTCCTTGCCTTGCGGAACACGTTTCAGCTAGAGAGCATGAAAAGGGTTATAGGGCTTACTACCACAAAGCAAAGTGAGCTAAAAGGGTAATCTTTTCCGACTCTTCACCTCGAGTCCTCACCAAAATCCCCCAGAAAACTGCATTTCAAAAAAAGGAGATCAAAAATTGTCCGAAAATGAAAAACGCAACGCCGGCGCTCAGCAGCGTCAACGCAACAATGAGATTCATCAGGACCGCAACAGTGTGATTAAAAAAGAACACGCGGCCTTTGATAATATTGGGCTCACTAAGCGCAACGCCGACTATATGTTCCGGTTCAACCAAGCATTGCAAGCAACCAAACTGACGCCCGAAAAAAAGGCAGAGATCGTGCAGTCTACCGTGACCGAAATTAAGGCAGCTCAAAAAACGGGCAAGACCGCTCGTAACCTGTATGGTAACGACGTTGACGCCCACGTGAAGGAGATCGTTGAAGGCCCTAAGCGACCCGCCGACGCCGATGACCCGTACTGGCCAAGTGCGCTGTATAACGGGTTAACCTTCTTCACGATCTTTAGTTTGATGTTTGGGATCATGTACCTGATCTCACCACAGACACAGAAAGGCTCACAGCCGGTTGGCTTAACTGCCATCCTGTTGTCTGCCGTAATTGCCGGTTTGGCACTACCAGCCATTCCACGAATGTTCGACTCGAAGCGCGAGCACAAGTATTCGCTTTGGGTTCGAATTCCATTGGTATTGCTGTTCATGGTAGTCTGGCTCCTGCTGTTCTACCTGATGGCCTACCTGCCGTTCTACTTGAACCCAGTATTGACCGCATGGCCACAAATCATTCTAGGCCTGCTTTCCGGGCTTGGTTCGTGGTACGTCAAGCGTCAATTTGACCTGCGCCAAGGGTTCTTTACCACTGGCAACAACCGGTCACGAAAATAAATTAATACCAATTGGACTCGTCACAGCATTTGTTTAGATGCCGTGACGAGTCCTTTTCATTCCGAACAATTTTAATTAAAAAGTACAGATCGTTCTGCATGTATTTTAAAATACAGTCTAAAAATCCCCTGATAAGTCAAATATCCTTTAGAAATCGAACAAAATCATTATAGTTTGATGAGAATGCTTGCCTTTCATGAAAATGGCTGGTATATTACCAAGCAATAACAAAAAAATATGAACAAAGGGAGCGTTTATTTCAATGACTACTAATTGGGATTCGAAGTTTGCAAAACAGGGGATTACTTTTGATGATGTACTGCTCATACCAGCTGAAAGTCATGTACTGCCAAATGATGTTGATTTAAGGGTCCAATTAGCCGATAACTTGAAACTAAACGTGCCGTTTTTAAGTGCCAGCATGGACACCGTTACTGAATCACCAATGGCAATCGCAATGGCCAACAACGGCGGTCTCGGTGTGATTCACAAGAATATGAGCATCGATGCGCAGGCTGGTGAAGTTGCCAAAGTTAAGGCTGTACCAGCTGACAAGTTCCTTAAGCATGCTGCGGTTGACGATCAAGGCCGGTTACTGGTAGCCGCTGCTGTTGGGGTGACCTCTGACACCTTTGAACGGGCTGAAGCCTTATTAAAGGCTGGTGCTGACGCCATCATTATCGATACTGCCCACGGTCACTCGGCTGGTGTACTTCGCAAGGTCGCTCAGATTCGTGACAAGTTTACGGATGCTACCTTGATTGCCGGAAACGTTGCAACTGGTGCTGGGACTCGCGCACTTTTCGAAGCCGGCGTTGACGTGGTCAAAGTGGGAATCGGTCCTGGCTCAATCTGCACGACCCGTGTAGTTGCCGGCGTCGGTGTTCCACAGCTGACTGCGATTTACGATTCAGCGGAAGTTGCTCAAGAATTCAACAAGCCAATTATTGCCGATGGCGGAATCAAGTACTCAGGTGACATCGTTAAAGCATTAGCAGCTGGTGGTAACGCCGTCATGCTTGGCTCCATGCTTTCAGGGACTGATGAAGCTCCCGGCGAAGTCTTTGAAGAAGATGGCAAGAAGTACAAGACCTATCGTGGCATGGGTTCACTGGCAGCCATGGAACATGGTTCAGCCGACCGCTACTTCCAAGGTGGCGTCAACGAAGCCAATAAGTTAGTGCCTGAAGGTATCGAAGCCCGCGTTGAATACAAGGGCAGCGTTGATGACATTATCTTCCAAATGGTTGGTGGCTTACGCTCAGGCATGGGTTATACCGGTTGTGAAACCGTTCAAGACCTGATCAACGATGCACAGTTCGTTCGGATCTCCAACGCCGGTTTGGTTGAATCACATCCACACGATGTGCAATTGACTAAGGCTGCTCCTAATTATAAATAATGAATTGAATTTTGATGGGAAGGCGTGCTTGGGTGCGCCTTTTTTTGGTGGGGTGGGTTTGGGGTTAAGCGGGTGAAACACGTTGGAACTATGTGTAAGGTGACTATGACAAAAATCCAAGCCCGGGATTTCTGGCTAGGTGGGCTCGTTTGCTGCTTTTAAGTAATTGCTTCTGGTTCACGACTTTTCTATTGCCGAAACGCGCTCCAGCAGGCAGGGAGCTATGTGTAAGGCAACTATGACATAATTCACGGCCAAGGGCGCCGCAAATTCTGCCATAGTTGCCTTACACGCCGCTCCCTAACCGCCTGCTCCCGCGCTCTGTTATTCAGCAGGCAGAGGGTTATGTGTAAGCCAACTATGACATAATTCACGGCAAAGAGCGCCGCAAATTCTGTCATAGTCGCCTTACACGCCACCCTCTAACCGCCTGCTTCCGCGCTCTGTTATTCAGCAGGCAGGGAGCTATGAGTAAGGCAACTATGGCAAAAATCCAAGCTCTGATTTCCGCCATAGTCGTTTTCATTTGCTACATTCAGGTTACTGCTTTTGGCTCACGACTTTCATATTGCCGAAACGCGCTCCAGCAGGCAGGGAGCTATGTGTAAGGCAACTATGGCAAAAATCCAAGCCCGGGATTTCCGCCATAGTTGCCTTACACGCCGCTCCCTAACCGCCTGCTTCCGCGCTCTTTTTAAAGTAATCCCTAAATTCCCCCTAAAATCTTCCCAAAACAATGCTTCCCCGCCCAACTTTTGGTAAGATAGACCTAGCGATTTATCGCTGCGGGCTTCTTTTATCCTTACCTTTGCCCGCACCCCCGCGGCCCCTGCCGCCCTTTCTACCTACTGTGAATACTAAGGAGAACTACGCTACTATGAAAATTTTAGTTGTCGATGACGATAAAGAAATTGCTCAATTACTTGAAATCTACATTAAAAACGAAGGCTACGAACCCGTTTCCGCCTACAACGGTAAAGAAGCCCTCACTAAATTACACACCGACCCCGACATCGGCCTCATGATCCTCGACATCATGATGCCCGAAATGAGCGGGATCGAAGTTATCAAAGAAGTTCGCAAAGACTCCGAACTGCCAATTCTCATTCTCTCCGCTAAAACCGATGACATCGACAAGATCCAAGGTCTCATCAGCGGTGGTGACGACTACGTTACCAAACCATTCAACCCACTTGAAGTCATGGCCCGCGTGAAGTCGCTGCTTCGCCGTGCCTCCGACCACGTGACTGACGAGAAGCCCGACGTTTTAGACATTGGTTCATTGACCATCAACAAGGATTCTCACGAAGTTAAGACGCTGTCCGGCAAGCTCGTTAACTTAACGGCACTTGAATTTGGCATTCTCTACCTCTTAGCCAGCCACCCCAACCGGGTCTTTTCTGCTGACGAGATTTTCGAACGGGTTTGGCGTCAAGAGTCAATTGTTTCCGCAAAGACCGTCATGGTTCACGTTTCTCATTTGCGGGACAAAATTGAAGAAGCCACTGGTGGCGAAAAAGTCATTCAAACAGTTTGGGGCGTTGGTTACAAGATCGAGACACACTAGAGGATAATGGATACGAATAACAGACCTAACAAGGCTAAAAACACTATGAAATTAACGACCAGGGAGAAAAGCGCGCTGATCATGGAAGGTATCGTGACCGTTGTGCTTTTGTTGCTGCTGAATCTTTCGGTGATCGTGCTGCTCAACGAAATGATTCAGACCAATCCTGGTCTCCAAGACGGGATCTTCATCATCAAACGCTCCGTCTTCATTGGGCCGGCGCACTATCAGCTGTGGAGCTGGGAAAATATCTTCATTGTCTTGCTGGCCATTTTTGACGCTGGCGTCGTTTACTGGCGGTTGATTCGCCGGTACCGGCAGATGCAATTGCGCCACATTATTGATGAACTGCACTACATTGCCAACGGCCATTTTGATCACCGAATTCCGTTTACGCTCAAAGGTGATACGCAACGGGTGATCACCTCGGTCAATTCGCTGGTGGACTCTGTCATTGCCTCAATGGACGAAGAACGCCGTATCGAGAAGTCTAAGGATGAGCTGATCACTAATGTCAGCCATGATCTGCGGACCCCGCTAACCTCAATTATTGGCTATTTAGGGCTAGTTGAGGACAAACAGTATCATTCGCAAGATGAGTTGTTAAAATACACGAATACTGCCTACAACAAGGCCAAGCAAATGAAGTCCCTGGTGGATGATCTATTTGTGTACACTAAAATGCGGAACACGGATACGCCGTTATCGATTGCCACGCTGGACGTTGGCCAAATGCTCGAACAACTGGCCGCCAGTTTTGAACTGGAAGCGAGTCAAAAGGGCATGGACGTTAACATTGACGTGCCAGATCAGCCGATGAAGATCGAAGCCGATGGCGAGAAACTCGGCCGGGTATTTAACAACCTGATCACTAACGCCTTAAAATATGGCAAGGACGGCAAGCACATTTACTTGCGGGCTCACCAGGAAAATGATGATGAAGTCGTCGTGAGTGTTGAAAATGACGGCGCTAAGATTCCCAAAGCCTCACTGGATCAAGTCTTTGAACGTTTCTATCGAGTCGAGGGCTCCCGATCTAAGGCGACTGGTGGCACTGGACTGGGACTGGCCATCGCTCAAAGTATCATCACCCGCCACGGTGGCTATATCTACGTCACCTCGGATGACCAAATCACCCGGTTTATCATTCACTTACCAATCAAAAATGGCACGCAACTAAAAGACGACCATAGGGAGGCATTGCCGAATGCAAAGAATTAAACAACGCCTGCAGATGGCGTTATTTTTGTGCACCGTACTTATGACTATGCTAGTGGGTGGGATAACCGCCAGCGCCGCATCGCTGGACTTACAAGTTCATTCAGCGGTAGCTATCGACGCTAAAACGGGGCAGGTTCTATACGCCAAAAACGATCAGAAATCGTTACCAATTGCTTCGGTCAGCAAGCTTTTATCAACGTACATCGTTTTACAGCAAATCAAAGCGGGCAAACTTCATTGGACCCAACGGGTATCGATCAGTCCAGCCGTTGCTAAGATGAGCCGGAACAAAGAATTGACAAACGTCCCGCTGAGCGCTAAACGGACCTATACCGTGCGAGAACTGTATCAAGCAGCGTTGATCTACTCCGCGAACGGTGCCATTACGGCACTTGGAAATGCAGTTTCGGGCACGCCACATCGATTCGTGGCAAAAATGAGGACGACAGCCCGCCACCTGCATTTAACCAGTGCTCACCTCATCACTGCTTCTGGTATCACCAATGGTCAGGCGGGCAGCCTTGGTTACGCTAATCTGCCAAAAAAGAACGAGAATACGATGTCCGCTGCCGATGTGGCTCGGTTGGCGAAAGCCTTACTAAAGGAGTATCCGCAAATTCTTGCCACGACCAGTCAAAGCAAACTGTGGTTCGACAAGGGCGGCAGCAGCCAAACCAAGATGACCAACTGGGATCTAATGCTGAAGGGCGAATCGCAATATACCTCGTCACTGCCAGTTGACGGCCTCAAGACCGGGACGTCTGATGCGGCGGGTGGCAACTTCGTCGGTACGGTGAAGAAGCACGGCCACCGAATCATCACGGTTGTCATGCACGCTCGGGATAAGTCCAGTTCTGACCCATCCCGTTTCGTGCAGACTCGTCGACTGATGAACTGGGTCTACGCCAGCTATCAGCCAGTCACGTTGAACACGCAGACGTTCCAACTGAGCAACGTTAGCGTTCCGATGGGGAAGAGTAAAACGACTAACGCGTCCGTCAGCAGGCCCACAACCGTCTGGCTCAAAAACGGTCAGTCGCAAAAATCGCTGGCTTCAAAAGTGACAATCAGCGCGGGTCATCGTGAACGTGGCGGGTTGAAAGCACCAACGAAGTCAGGTACCACGTTTGGTAGAGTGCACCTGACACTTGCTGGCAAGCAGATTGCCACGGTGAATCAGGCCGGCGTGCTAAGCCTGCCAGTGAAAACAATTGCCAACGTACAACGAGCTAATTGGTTTGTCCGAACCTGGCGTGAGTTTCTTGCCCTGTTTTAAATGAAAAATAAGATCGATAAACCTTGGAAATTTATTTTAAAATGACCAAGGTTTTTATTTTTCGGGAATTGAAAACGTTTTACCAACTAAAATAACTTTTGTGAGAGTCTTAACTTGTTAAAACAACGTAGGAAAACAGAAAGAAACATGGTAAAATATGCTTGTATTGTGTGATTGGACTAATCACACGGTGTGACGTATTTTGGCTCACAGAGCGCTGCAAGTGCAACCGGCTGTCTGCTAAAAGAACGCCACTAGGTCAATGTTTTTGTTTAAGGACGGGGTTCAACTCTACTACCTGACCGAAGCGGATATCGCTAAGTGGCAAGCTGGCGGTATGCGCAACCTTGTTCTGCATGCTATCTACTTGGAGGCATTATTCTTGACTAAACAAGTGCCAAACCCAAACGAGCCTAAATGGCGGACGACGTTAAACGTTTCAATGCCATTGAATTTGAGTTATATACCCATTGGGTTGGCCTGTGGTGTGCTCCTACACGCCGCCGGCTTCAACACCCTGTTAACTGGGCTGGTATCAATTTTTATTTTCTCAGGTGGTGCGCAATTTATGATTGCGTCCATGTTAACGATCAACGCGCCCTTGGTCTCAATCGTATTAATGCTATTCTTTCTTGAACTGCGTTACGCGTTGCTTGGATCAAGTCTATCGAGGTATCTCACTAAAACTTCAGAGCGGTTTAAGCTGATTTTTGCGGTTTCAATGAACGACGAAAACTACGCGGTCAACTACTTGAAGTTCGCCACCGATAAGAAGTGGACACCCCGTGAGGCGTTGATGGTTGAGCATTACTCGCTGTTATTTTGGACCGTTAGTAACTTAGTCGGCAGTTTGATCGGCAGTGCCTTAAAGATTGACTTAACCGTCGTGCATTTTGCCCTCACCGCCTTATTCCTCTACATGATCATTATGCAGGTAAAGAACCGATTGACCATTTTGATCAGTGTCGTAGCGGCATTACTGGCAGTCTTCTTCTTGGTATTGACGAAGAGCACGCTGGGCTTGGTCATTGCCACTTTGATCTCATCATTCATCGGTTTTGCGCTTGAACATTACCTGAAAACCAAGCGGCCAAGCAGTCGGTTACTATATAAGATTCGGAGCCGTAGCAGTAAGGACGAAGATGAAGATGTCGTTGAAGAGTCGGGCGAGAATTAGTTAAGCAGGAGAATTCTAATGGCAGCTGTAAATAACTGGAACACGTCGCAACATTTTCTTTTAATCGTTTTGGGGTTCTTCGTGGCCTTCGCACCACGTTATTTTCCCATTAAAATTTTTACGCAGCGCAAAATTCCAGAGTGGTTCAACGAGTGGATGAAATTCGTTCCCGTTTCGCTCTTTACTGCTCTGGTCGTTAAGGATATTTTTGTCAGTTCAAGTTACCAAGTGGACATTATGGGCCACATACCGGAAATTATTGCCGCGGTGATCGTTGGCTTCGTTGCCTACTTTACCCGGTCAATGGCATTGTCGGTCATTGTTGGGCTGGTCAGTGTGTTCTTGCTGGCGGTTGTGCTGTAGTGGTTGTGAATTTGATGATTTTAATTTCGAAGTTGGCTGATTGTGGGCTGGCTTTTTTTGTGGGGAATTTATTGATGAGTTGATTTTTTAGGACGAACGAAAAGGCCACGGCAATGATGTCGTGGCCCCTTTGGTGCTCCTTATTAATTTGTTGGTTGGTGCGGTTTGATTTTATATTGCCGAACTGGGTTCCGAAATGCAGAGACTTGCGCCTAACTGACTTCCACCACAAATCCAAGCCCGGGATTTCTGGCGAAAGTCAATTAGGACTCCAGTCTCTCCCGCATTTCTCCACACCTTATCCGAATCGGGTTCCAGCAGACAAGGCCCTGCATATAAGCCAACTGCGGCATAATTCACGGCACAACCCGCCGCAAATTCTGCCACAGTCATCTTATACACCGGGCCTTCCCGTCTGCTTCCACACCTTATCCGAATCGGGTTCCGAAATGCAGAGACTTGCGCCTAACTGACTTCCACCACAAATCCAAGCCCGGGATTTCTGGCGAAAGTCAGTTAGGACTCCAGTCTCTCCCACATTTCTCCACACCTTACTTATACATATACCCCCTCGTCATCGGCAACGTCTTTCCCGACGGTCCCTTTGACAATAGATACTGCATCACATCAATATTTCCCGACGCAAACGACGCACTCGCCGCCTGCAGATACAGATCCCACATTCTTACAAATTTTTCATCCATCATCTCTTGAATCTCTTGCTCATGCGCCTGGAAATTCTTATCCCAAATTTCCGTCGTCCTTTGATAATGACGCCTCAACGGTTCCAAATCATCCACCTGTAAGCCGGCATCCAAAACATGCTGCAGATTCTCCAGCATTCCCGGTACATAGCCTCCCGGGAAGATCCACTTATTTAACCAACCATTATTAGCTCCCTTTCCTTGCCGTGTGATCCCATGAATTAGCGCCACGCCGTCATCCTTCATGTACTTTGCCACATCCGCAAAGTACTCACCCAGATTCTCTGCGCCCACATGTTCAAACATGCCCACTGAAGTGACATAATCCCACTGGTGATTACCCAACTCTCTGTAGTCCATCAGCAGAACCTCTGCCATGCCCTCCAAATTTTCGTCCGCAATGCGCTGTTTAACCATGTCATACTGCTCCTGACTCAGCGTTACGCCAGTTACTTTCAAGTTATATTCCTTGGCCGCTGTCAGCATCAGAGTACCCCAGCCACAGCCAATATCCAGTAAAGTCCGCCCCGGCTGCGGATTTAGCTTATTGATGATATGGTGGACCTTATTCATTTGAGCAGTCTCTAAATCATCGTCCGCATGTTCAAAATAGGCACACGAATAAGTCATGGTTGGGTCAAGCCACAGTTTATAGAAGTCGTTGCCAAGGTCGTAATGGCTCTGAACGTCCTCCTTGCTTTCCTTTTCATCGTGTTTTTGCTTGGGCAGAAAATGGATGAACTTACTGTTATGAAAAAAACTGCCAGCATTCTCGTACGCTGAGATCAGCAGTTTTTCAATGCTGCCATCGATTTCAATTTTCTTGTCCATATAACCTTCACCAAGGGCAATTGAGGCGTTTTTGCGAATGTCGCTGATGGGAATCGGTTCGTTAAAGGTAATGTGAACTTCGGGTTCGCCGTCACCATACGTGGCCGTTTTGCCGTCCCAATAGGTCACCTTGATTGGAATGTTAAACGAACGACTCAGAAAAGTTTTGAAAAATGTCTTTTCAAGCATGCAATGTCAATCCTTTCTCTATTTAAATGCAGTTTAAGATCTCTCAACTATGAATTATACGCTACCTATTAAATTTTCGTGACTTGCAGATTTACATAAACTTAATAAACCTGTTCTCCGCCCGAATTAGCAACATGGTATAATAGAAATTAATATGGATACAGTGGGGAGGATATTGACGTGAAAAAGTGGATATGGACCATTGTGGCAGTCGTGATCATCGCGGTCGTCGGTGGCGTTGCATTTACCAGCCACCACATCACACAAAAGGCTTATACTGCGGCAATGACGACTGGGAAAAAAGCCGTTGCAAAGGAGAATTATTCGGTTGCTGAAAGCTCATTCCAGGAGGCTCTGCGACACCGAACAAATGACCAGCAAGCGCAGGGCTATCTGACCCAGACACAAAACTTCGTGGCGGCTGAATCGGCCATGAACGACAGTGAATTTGCGACTGCCAAGAGTAACTACACGAAGGTTAAGAATGCGTCGCCGAGCATTGCTAGTTTAACAAACCGTGCGAAGACGGCCCTGAAAAATCTGAAAACCATTACCGTTAAAGCCGAACTATTCCAGCAGATCTACGACCAAGCTGTGACTCAAAATCAGGGTCAGCAGTATACTGAGTCTAACGCAACGCTGGACCGAATCTTCAAGGATTCCGAAGCTCAACAAAGTTACTACACCAAAATTTACAATCAAGCTGTTGACCTCCGAACCGCTAACAATAAGGCCATTAAAAATGGCGGGGATGGCACTAGTGCTGCCACGAGTAGTTCGTCAACGGGTACGACGACCAATTCGGGTTCTAGCACCACGAGTGCTAACCCTGGCAGCAGTTCAAGCAGTAGTGTGACTGGACTGACGGATGCCGAAAAACAGGCGGCGAAGAACTACAAGGGATCTAATGAATATACGGTGCCGAAGTCGCGAACTGAGATTGATGGTCAAACGATCACCGCTGCCCAGATCAATTCTGCTCGCAACACGCTCAAATCAATTGGGGTTGCACCAGGGAGCTTCTCTGATCAAGATATCAGAGATGGTATGATTGCAGCGCATAAACAGGGTATTTCATTTAAGTCATACGCTGAAAAGAATTATAAATAAGGCTAATGGTCCTTGTTAAACCAATTGCTAACAAGGGCTATTTATGTACCGTCGGAGAAAGAGGGATGTTATGGGATTATACCAACGATTTGTTAAAAATGTCATACTAAGACGCTGGGTGGTACTCGGCATTTTAATGTTGACGCTGTGGCTTGTCAGGTCTGAAATGAGTATGATTTTGCTGACGTTTATTTTTACGTTTCTGATTACTCGCCTGATCCGCTTTATTCAACGCCACCTGCGCATTCCGTCGCAGATCATCGTTATCGTGGTCTATGTGGTGCTGATTTTGGCGCTGTTTTTTGCCATTACCATCTACATCCCGAAAATCGCTAACCAAGTGGTATTATCGGTTCAGTCGATTTATAATTTCTACCAGAATTCCTCTAACGATACGAACGAAACGGTTCGGCTGGTGTCAGATTGGTTAAGTAAATCTAATCTGATGCCGCAGGTCAAAGGTGGTATTAAGGTCCTGGTCGACTACATTACTAGTGTGGGTTCATTTGGCGTGACGGTGGTTCTGTCACTGATCCTTAGCTTCTTTTTCACCATTGAATTAAAGCCGATGTTCGCTTTTTCGAAGCTCTTTTTGAGCAGTGATTATGGCTGGTTCTTCCAGGATATCTCCTACTTTGGACATAAGTTTGCCGATACGTTTGGGGTCGTCTTGGAAGCCCAATTCCTGATTGCCATTTTTAACACGGCAGTGACGACGATTGGTCTGGCGTTTTTGCACATTCCTCAATTGTTAGTTGTTGCCATCATGGTCTTCATCCTAAGCTTAATTCCGGTCGCTGGGGTGATCATTTCAGCCGTACCGCTGAGTATCGTTGGTTATTCGGTCGGGGGTTACCAAGATGTGATCACAATTTTGATCTTGTTGCTGGTGGTTCATGCGATAGAAGCCTACGTTTTGAACCCGAAATTGATGTCAAGCAAAACTGAGCTGCCAATTTTCTACACATTCGTGGTATTATTGGCAGGTGAGGCAATGTGGGGCACATGGGGGTTGATCGTCAGCGTCCCTGTGTTCACCTTCTTCCTCGACATCTTAGGTGTGAAGCGGGCTCATGGCTTGCACGTGGCACCAGCAGAACTGAAGAAGAAAATTAAAGCACGGGCTGACCGCTGGAAATCCGACGATTAATTGCCCGATTATCTATTGGAGGTATTACCTTGAAAAAAGCACTTTCATGGCTCATTCCCATTGCGGTGGGGCTACTTTTAGCCATTGGTATTCGCGTTTTCTGGTTGGTTCCCGTTAGCGTTGACGGAGCCTCGATGGAACCCAATCTGCAGAATAATCAGCGGGTCGTGGCCATCAAGACGTCACCGGTAAAACGCTTCTCAGTCGTTGTATTTAACGCTTACGGTGTTGATTCAAACGCTGCGAAGGGTGAAAAGTACGTCAAGCGTGTGATTGGGTTACCAGGCGATTCGATCAGATACACGAAGACTGGCAAACTTTACGTCAACGGCAAGTATCAAGCCCAAAACTTCATTTCTAAGTACCAGCAAAAAGCCGGGACAGTGTCGCAGTTTGCGAACGGCTTTACCTTGGTATCTGCCGCCCGTCAAAACGACTGGAGCAATAAATGGAGTTTGGCGATCGGCAACAACCGGATCAATAAGGTACCGAAGAACTGTTACTTCGTGATGGGGGACCACCGAAGCGTTTCTGAAGACGGCCGTTACTACGGATTCGTTCCAAAGAGTAAGCTGGTCGGCGTGGTCAAAGTGGGTCCTTGGAAGAGTAACCACAAAATTATCAATGATTATACCAATTAAGATATCAACAAATTCACAATCAAAATAGCGAGTTCAATCAGAGTGCTGATTGGACTCGCTTTCATTTTAGTGAAACAGCATTTCGTACTGAAATCACGGGCCATTTGGTGTAAAATGGTTTGGTAATTAAAAGAAGAAAGAGGTATTGATTAATGGCTAAATTAGTATTGATCCGTCACGGTCAAAGTGAATGGAACTTATCTAACCAATTTACTGGTTGGGTTGATGTTGATCTTAGTGATGAAGGTGTAAAGCAAGCCATCAACGCTGGTAAGCTGATTAAAAAGGAAGGCATTGAATTCGACTATGCTTTCACTTCCGTTTTGACGCGTGCCATCAAGACGTTGCACTACGTTTTGGAATACTCAGACCAACTGTGGATCCCTGAAACCAAGACTTGGCGTTTGAACGAACGTCACTACGGTGCATTGCAAGGCCAAAACAAGGCTGAAGCAGCCAAGAAGTTTGGTGACGACCAAGTGCACATTTGGCGTCGTTCGTACGACGTTTTGCCACCACTTTTGAAGCCTGACGATGAAGGTTCAGCTGTTAAAGACCGTCGTTACGCGAACTTGGACCCTAACATCGTACCTGGCGGTGAAAACTTAAAGGTCACTCTGGAACGGGTAATGCCATTCTGGGAAGATGAAATCGCCCCTAAGTTGTTGGATGGCAAGAACGTTGTCATTGCAGCGCACGGTAACTCATTACGGGCACTGAGCAAGTACATTGAAGGTATCAGTGACGAGGACATCATTAACCTTGAAATGGCAACTGGGCAGCCAGTGGTTTATGACTTTGACGAAAAATTAAAGGTGTTGAATAAGACGAAGTTAGGCTAGAGTGCGGAACAAGGCGTTTTGAGACCGGCGTGTAAGGTGACGCTGGCATAATTTACGGGTGCTTTTCCCATGAATTATGTCAGGGTTGACTTACACATAGGTCTCAGCCTTGTGCAGCACGTTTCGGCTACGATGCCCAAACAGCTCGCACCTAAATATAAACAAAAAATGATCACTAACGGGCGTTAAGTCTGGCTCGTGGGTGGTCATTTTTCTGCGCCAAAATGAATGTACTAGGACGCCTGAGTGGCAAATAAAACTGAAATTGAATGGGAGTAAATAAACTTGGATAACGCAATCACAAATGAAGTCTCACAACGTGAAATGATGAAGATCATCGGCCTTTTTCGGCAGAATAGCTTTCGTGGTGAGTACGCGAGCTTTAAACGTGGTGAAACTCAAGATCACTACCAGGTGATCTTGACGGATGAAAAATCAGGTGTAAAAGGATTATTCAAGGTAGATCTAGAAGCTGGTTCGATTGAGTTCCAGCATGTGGTGATGGATTAGGCGTCACCAGTCATAGGTATAGAAGAAGGGTCAAGGTCGCGGTTGTGCGATCTTGACCCCCTTTCTATTTATGAAGTCTTATTTTTCAAAATAGTAATGAATAGCGGCTACGCTATGATGATTATCGGAACGCCGTTAGCGCTAGTTAGTGACCTAAGAAAACAGTGAGAGCACTCAATTTATATTCAATTAAGCCTGTGCTTCCGGTATACTGAGCTAAGTAGAGGGTTAGTGACGGTTGGCAAATCCAATTGAAGTGAGTTGATGCCTATGAGTGTTTCTGCTTGTAGTGAGGATTCTATTCTAGAGAGAGGACAAGCCATTTTAGGCTTACTGAGCTTTTTGATTGTGTTGGTTGGCAAGTTGACAGCATTAGTATTGGCGCTTACTGCGTTGATCTATGCTGGAATCAAGTTGATTGATGCATGGCGGAAGTTGGAAAAAGACTAAAATAAAAACCGTTCCGCTAACTTTGACAGGTTCGGAATGGTTTTTTTGTTCGTAACTATGCCACCGTCTTTAACGGCTCTGCATGGAAGTCCTATTTGCAGTAGGGCTTCTTTTTATGTCTTAAGTATAACATATTTAAGACTAGAATAGCCCATCCACAATCAATAACTACCGTTTTTCAGGAGCGGTACATAAGCAACGAATATGACAAAGTGACAGGTATTGAGTAATAGGAGATGTGGATTGGCCAATAAAATCCGATACCGCATCAGTATCGGGAATTAAAAAGGTAGGTAAGAGCATTGAACGCAGCACGAAAAACAGCTATGGTGAACTGTTCGTCGCGAAATGAAACAAATTATAAATCCGGGGTTGATAATTAGCTAGAAGAAAAGTTTCTTAATGTAGTTTCAACTAAAAGTGAAGATGCTGTCCAAAGCATATTTGACGAACAGGGACAGATTATAGAATATTTAAAAGAACATCGCTTTATTATTTGACAATTCGGGTATTGAACAGTTACAGGAATTCTTTTGGAAAAAATAATAATGCAAAAAAGAAGCAAATTCACAAAAAAATCCCACCTTTTTCTTATGGAAATCATATTATTTTAATAATATTAAGATATCGAAAAGCTATTTACTCGATAAAGTTCAGGTAAAAGGATGTGTTCAAAATGAACAAGACAGTTAGTAAGTTACTTTTATCCGGTATGTTATCTCTTAGCCTTGTAGGAGGAAGTGTTATCAGTAATATTTCCTTAGTTGCTCATGCAGAAGAAACTACGTCAACATCAAGTTCATCGACTGCTACACCTGATACCGAAACGATTACACGAGAACAAGAAACGCAAAATTTATTAAATGACCCAGATAATAAACGAATTTTAGCTAATGAAGCTGAAGGTATTGATGATAGTGATGCTAGTATTGAGGCACCAACAGTAGTTAGTCGTGATGATTTTAATAATGATAATGAATATTACTCATATTTGCGTACTCATCCGTATGTAAAAACAACAGATACTATTTCAACACGTTCGGCTGATGTTGCTATGGCAGGGGCTACAACTGCTGCTAAAGAATATTCATTTGAAGGTCTTCAACATACAACTGTTATTCAAAAAGCATACATTGGCTCTACCTACATTTACGTAACGCAATTATCAGGACAAGATTTATACTTATCACGGTGTCGAATTGAAGGAAACGTAGCAGTTTATCAAGATGAAATGAAATTAACAGATTTTGGACACTCTCAAACACTAGAAGAATTTAAGTACAATGATGAATATTATTTCTGGATTGGATGTAAGGGAGTGGAAACTACTTCAAGTGGTATTCCGTGGTCAACTCAAGTAGCACGAATTCAGTACAGTCCAGGTGAATTAAAATATACAGACGCTCCACGATTCTCAAGTATTAATTACCTTAATAACACAGGAGCTTCAAATGGAAGTATGACGCGTTCTGACAGTGCACTTTCAAGTACTACTAATCGACTATTTATTTGGACTAAGAATGGTGATGGTACTGCTCATTATGCGTCCTATGACGCTACCCAAATGAATCAGATTTTAGATGAAGCTGTTAGCTCTGGCGGAAATTTATATGTGCCATTCACTGATTCACGAGTACATGCTGCTTATATTGCCGGGCACCCGATGACTGCATCAGCATTGACCAGTTTAATATCGTATGATTCTATTCAAGGTTTTGAATATAACGATGCAGATGCAATTTATATTTCTAGCGGTCAAGAGGGAGATACACCAGCGATGGTAAAATTTGCTTGGAATACAACTTCAGGATCTAAAGTAACGCTAAATAATAGTGAGTTTGGTTCTACGACGGAAACTGAAGGAATGCAACTCAAAGGTGATGATGTTCACCTAGTTGTTGATTTTCATGACAATCCAAATGTATCGATGATTTACAGTGTTCCTAAATCAGCATTTTAACTTTTAAATAAAAGGGGCTGGGACATAATTCAGCCTTGAATTAAAAAGTAGCTCAATGAACTCAATTTTTGAGTTTGTTGAGCTACTTTTTGGTGACCATCCGGTTTACTTTGGGGTTTCACCCCCATATTCTTAGCCAATTTCTTCAGATTAGCGGCCATTAGCACAATCCCCAGCTCATTAGTAACGGACTGTAATCCTCTGACTGATAATCGTTTGAACGCTAAATTAGCCTTCAAATTACCGAAAACTGACTCAACTTCAATCTTACGACGTCAATAGATTGATTTACCAGTTTCGCTTGAAAGCTTTAGTCGGATTACATTTTTCTGCATCTCCCAATGGGGATTAACTTGGATTTGACGTTGGTTACCACCTTTATTGAGCGAATAATCAATGTCGTTGTTTTCGGGTTGCTCGTCAGCTTCATAAACTCGAGTATGGCGGGTAAAACCATATTTATCGGTTCGAGTTGAAAGAGCTTTAAATGAAAAATGTACGTTGTGGTCATCTGTAAAGCTGTCAGTTTGATGGTCATAACGCCAGTTCATGACCTTGTGGACATCTTTAAGATACTTACGAGTTTGCTCCTTCAAATACATGGTGTAGGGGATGAGCGGGGTTGCTCCAAACTCCTGCAGAATGAAGTCATAGTTCGATTCACTGCCATATCCGGCATCGGCCACAATATAACGGAAGATTCGTCGGCTCTTCTGAGCGGTTTTCAAAAATGGTTGTAACGTTCGCTGATCAGTCGGTCGTTGATTAACTGTATAGTAAAGGACATGTTGACACTGCGTCCCAATTTGCAGATTATACCCCGACTTCAGTTGCCCGTTATTCATGGGGTCTTCTTTCATACGCATAAAGGTGGCATCATGGTCGGTTTTGGAAAAGCTATTACGATCACCAAAAGTTGCCTTGGCAGTTTCGTATTTGCGTTTTCGCGGAATCAAATCCGTTTTAATGATGTGTTGTAAGTGTTTTAGTGTCCGTCTTCGCCGCTTCCGTGGCGAGCCATCTTGACTTGCTTTTTCGGTTTCAATTGTCTGGTTTAGATTATTAATTTCCTGATCTAGTTTTTGACTGGCTGCTTCTAAGTTAGCTAATGGACCTTCTTCAGTTAGCGCTAAATCAACATTGGCCTGAATCAACTCATCAAAGATTGATTGAGCCTTTTCATCTAACTTCGCATCAAATTTTTCGATGCTTTTCCGCCAAACAAAACTATATTTATTAGCGTCAGCGACCATCTTGGTCCCATCAATAAACAGGGCACTATCGTCGACTAATTCGTAGTCGCAGAGTTGATTATGGAACTGTAAAAATAGCTCTTTAATCAGGGATTAAGTACTTTTAGCAACTCGAAATCGATTGATAGTTCGGTAACTCGGGACATCGTCACAGTTACCAATTAACCACATCATCGGTAAATTTTCTTCGGCCATCTGTTGGATACCTCGTCCTGAAAAGGTTTTGCGGGTGTAGGCGAAAATAATCATTTTCAACATCATCGCCGGTGAGTACTGTGGTCGTCCAAACTCAGCGGACGCTGGGTACAATACCGCTTCCGGAATGCTATCGATAAAATTGCTAATAAAAGCGGCAACGTGGTTAGTCGAAATTGTAAATTCAAAAGGAATTGTCAATGTTGTTTGGTTATTGTTATACTGTTTGTACATGATATGTTCGCCTGCTTTCTTTTGTTGTGGTGATTTGAGATTAACAGACACGGGCATATCGTGCCTACATAAAAGTAAAAAATAGGTCGTAAAATTCGAAAATCCGAATTTTACGACTTATTTTTAAGCGGGGACTTTTGTCCCAGCCCCTTTTATTTTCTCTTAATCTTTTTAAGATGTAAAAAGGTTGATAATGAGGATTGCATAATGCTATTATGAATTGGAATACTGGTACAGATACGGTGCTTTTAAGTTAAAGTATCCCGAATAGCTGAAAGAAGGAATCACTATGAATAAGATAATTATTAGAAGTTTGACTTTAGGCACTTTGGCACTTGGTATTGGGTTTACTACACAGCAGGTTAACGCTAGTGCTGCATATCGGACGGTTAAAACGAAGAGTTATGCTAGTACAACGCCAGCATATCATGCAAAAAATGCAACTAAATCGGTTTATATGTGGAATAGTACACTAACTAAGAAGTTGCATAACTTGAAGAATTACCCTAAAACAACGTGGTACGTTCAAAAGAGTGTTAAGTTAACTAATGGTAAAAAAACTGGTATTTTCTACTATGTAAAAAATAAGAGCAACTCAGCAAGTGGGTATGTTTGGCGTAGTTACTTAACTAAGGGTAAATTTGCAGCTAAGTCAGGTACAAGTACTACCTCAACTACCACCACAACGGATTCTACAGTAGCAACGAGTAGCAATAGTCTTACTTTTAAGTACGTTAATGCTACTTCAGGGGCAACGGTTGCAAGTACTTCATGGATTGTACCGTCAAACTTATTAAAGTCAGGTGCCTCATTAAGTGAAGGCACTAGTATGAAGAGTATTTTAAAAGATATTACAAGCGTATTATCGGCTGCAACTGCTGATGCACCAACTGGCTATGATATTACAGACACAACTTATCCTAATGTTGTCACATCTAAGGTAGGGGAAACGTTAATTTTCCATGTGCTTCCTCAAAATTAATTAAATTAGCAGTGCAATAGAATAGGTTAAGATTTTAGCTGATTAATACGTCACTAGAATGTCACCAAAAATGCCACCAATGATGATAGTAATACCGTTATATCAGCATTACAGGGTACATTCTGGGAAGATGAGATTGCACCAAAGCTGCTTGACGACAAAAACGTCATCATCGCAGCTCACGGTAACTCATTACGGGCCTTGAGCAAGTACATCGAAGGTATCTCTGATGAAGATATCATCAACCTTGAAATGAAGACTGGCCAACCAGTTGTCTACGACTTCAACGAAAAGCTTGAAGTACAAAGCAAGACGAAGCTTGGTTAATTAGCAACACAAACTTTTAGCTCACAACTTAAAGTTAAACACAGAAAAATGATCACTGAAGGGTGGCAATTGAGGCCCAGTGGTGATCATTTTTCTGTGCGGATTATGGATAAATACGGATAATGCTGGCACTAGCGGTCACTAATCGTCTCTGATTGGGCGCTGGGGTCGCTATTCGTGACGGCAGAGTGTGGAAGAAAACGGGTTGAGACCGGAGTGTAAGCGAGCCTGGACATAGCTTGGGTTTGGCTTTGTGTTCAGGATTGCTTACATGCAGGTCTCAGTTTTCTGGAGCACGTTTCGGCTATGTAACAGGTAAGCTGAATGAGGCGCTTTTAAGTTAAAGTGCTTCATTCAAGCTGGCTAAATAATAAAAACTAAAATCGAATTGGAGCATATATTACCTTGGATAACGTATTAGAACAAGAAGTTTCACAACGCGACATGATGAAGATCATCGGCCTTTTCCGGAAGAACAGCTTCCGTGGCGAATATGAGAGTTTCTAACATGGTAAGGGCGGTCAAGACGAGTATATGGTCGTTTTGACGGATGAGAAGTCAGGCGTTAAGGGATTATTCAAGGCAGATTTGGGGACTGGTTCGATTGAGTTCCAGCATGTGGTGATGGATTAGGCTTTGCCTTTCACATTAGTTTAGAAAAGGGATTAAGTTCGTGATTGGCCGATTGAGGTGGGCTCCAGAATTGATTCAATTCCGGGGGCCACCTCAATCTATTTCGTACATACCATTATTTTTCATTAATACCTAGGCTCCCGCGACTGGCAGTGAGCTTGCCAGTGACTAGTGAGACAACGACATGACCTAATGAGGTTAAAGAAGTTCTGTTTCCAGTGACGGCAGTGCCTTTAGGTGTAATCACAGGGTCGCTATTTCCAGTCGTTAGAAACCCGGGTCTCAAAAGCGTGTAATTCAGGTTAGAGGCAGTCACGACATTGGCAGCTATTAAGTTATGCTCCTGGCTCGGATTGTTCTCCACATTATCTTGCGCACCGACAGCTGCGGGGATTTCATTGTAAATGCCCATAGCTACCATGAAGATCAGCCGACTTAAGTGGCAATCCTCCATAGCAGTCACTACCGATTGTGCAAGAACACCTAAATCAGTACGATTATTTTCAGCGGATAAGGCGGAAACGACTATGGTTTGTCCTTTCATAGCGCTGGTCAGCGCCCCATGGTCATTGACATCCAATTGTGCAAGTGTTTCGCGGTTAGGAGTGGGATTCAATCGATTAGCGTGGCGCGAAACTAGGGTTAATTGAGCATCAGTTTGTTTTAGCAGCGCTTGACGGATAGCTTCTCCAGCAGTTCCGGAGGCGCCCAATAATAAAATATGTTCAGACATGCTTTAGTCCTCCTCATTGAGAGTCAGTTTTTTAATCACTTTAGCGGGGTTGCCCACGGCGACGCTATGGGCAGGAATATCTTTGGTGACGACTGCTCCAGCACCAATAATGGTTCCTGCACCAATCGTGACGCTTGGTAGAATAACGGCTTTAGTGCCGATCCAAGCACCGGCTTCCACGTGAATGGGAGCGGTGTTAAGAATATTCATCTGCTGAATATCATGGTTGGCAGTGATCAAGGAAACATTCGGGGCGATTTGGACGTTGTCTCCAATATAAATACCGCCGAGTGCGATGGTGGTCAGATTATGATTGATAAAAACGTGGTTACCAATGTGCACATGTGAGGCTCGGTCAATGTAGGTTGGCGCAGTGACGGTGCTATCTTTTGGCAGCTGATGCGCAAAGAGTTGGTCATAAGCCTCCTGTTGTGCGGCGCTATTTGGCGTACTTGTATTGATTTGGAAGCAATTTAGTTGGGATTTATCTAACTCTAGTTGTAAGTCTTGATAAGTTTCAGAATTCATATCATAAACTTTCATATTGGCACCTCTCATTCACTTTGGCGTAAATTTAGCTCACTAGCATTTAAATAGCTAATGAATAGTGATTGAAAGTATGACTGGCAGTACCTGCTAAATTTAATTAACTATATGATAAAGACTAGAAATTGATATGTAAAATACCTATATTGAGAGGCTATGGTTTCATATTTTGAATATCAGGAGACGCATGATGCTTCCTGTTTAAACTCACTTAACCAAGATTGTGGTTCTTCGTCTGTGTCAATTTAGAAATAGAATTCAGTTTATATCATAGTTTCTTATATAATTACAGTTTTATAAGGATCAAAAACTATATAGATGCTGTAATATAACCTGAAGGGAAAATTTATGACATTGGTGACAACCTAGTTGTAGCCCTTATCAATGAGTTAAAGGTAAATTAGCGCTTAAAAATTAAGACCTTTGCTCAGTTTGAGTCAAAACGAAAGCTTGGATTTGAAAGGAGTTAAACATGAAAAAAATTGTGATTTTAAATGGATCGACGCGAATTGAAGGACGAACTGCTAGTCTAACTGCATCCTTTGCAAAGGGTGCAAAAGAGAAGGGTCATCAGGTAACTGAAATTCGAACGTCTGATTTAAATTTCTCGGGACAACTTTGGTCTAATGATCAGTACTGGAAGGATAATCCGTACAAGCATGATAAAATTTTGGCTTTGGACAATGACCTGGCTTTCCTATCCCGAGCAGTAGACGACGCAGACGTGCTGGTCTTTGCAACACCGATTTATTGGTGGGACATTTCGGGTAGTTTAAAACTTGCCGTTGATTATTTACAACCGCTCTTGCAAGCAATCGGCTTTAAGAATTTTGAAAAAGAATCGGTGTTACTCGGTGTTGCCGGTGGGAGCGATTTTGATCTTCTTGAAAGCTGGTATGGCAACTTTGAACACTATTTGAATTGGAAGGACCTTGGGCGCGTACTGGGGCAAAACAAAGAAGCTGAAGCTTATCAACTGGGCTTGAGCGTTGAATAAACTCGGAAATAAGAACCATGGCAGTTCGCCTTTTTGGTGGCTTAAGAGCTCAAAAAGGATTTTTTAAAGTGGCTGTTTGATAAAATTCCTGCAAGTCGACACAACGCAGCACTAAACAATAAAAAATCACCGTAGCCGATTGCTATGGTGATTTTTATTTTGCTAAGAGATAGAAAGCTGAGTCTTACAAATGTACCTACTATGTTGATACCTATTGCCGATTTTATACCACATAGTCTAATCTACGATTTCCTAAAGTAAAGTTTTAATAGCTTCAGGTAACGAGACCAGCGGATGGCCCAAAACTTTTTCAAATTCAGTGGCGGTCAAATCAGCCTCGCCGTTTTGTTGTTTAATAACGTAATCTTGATAGCTAGCCGCTAACATTGCTGCACCCTGCGATAGGTCAATCTTGGCTGCCTCGTCAGCAAACTTGTCTGCCGATACGTGATCGATTTGAACGTTTTGTCCTACTGCCTCTTGAACGGCCTCACCCATTTCCCGAAAACTAACGGGATTACCAGCCAGGGTGATGATTTCAGGATTATCACTGCGCGTGATCACACGGGCACCAGCCTCGGCATATTCCCGTTTCAAAGCCCAAGCTGCCACGCCTTGATCTGCGAAGAATGGGAAGTAATGATGAGTAGCTGACGCTTTTAAATAGTCGCTAATGATTTCCAGGTACCAGTTGTTTCTCAAAAAGGTGTGGGGAATGCCAGACTCTTTGATCCATCTTTCGGTTTGACTGTGATTGATCTGCAAACCGAACTTTTCGTATTGCGGGTCAGCAATGCTGGTATAAGCAATAAATTTAACACCGGCAGCCTTGGCCGCAGCCACGACTGTTTTTTGAACCTTGGGAATTGAAACGGAGACAAACAGCAGTCGATCAATACCCGTCAAAGCCTTGACCATGGCATCGTAATCACTATAGTCAGCCACTCTGATTTGAATGTCAGAGTCATCGAACAGCGACTTCTTTTTATCATTGTGGATCAACCCAAAGAGCTGATCGTTTGGTGCCATTTGCGTGAGGTAATTTAAGGCGGCATGACCATATTCGCCAGCCGCACCAGTAACCATAATATTCATAAAAGATACTCCTTTAAACTGCATTTTTACTGTGTGACATTCATTATAATGATTGCGATATGGATAGAAATAGATATAATTTAGGTAGTATTAATTTTCCTTATGAAATGGATGATATGTAAGAAAATTATGGAGAGCTGGCGTTAGTATGATGAAGGATAGAACACGGTTAATGTTTGCCTCTGAACTAGAGAAAATGTTAGCCACTATGCCGATGGACAAGGTTCGGGTGGTGGAACTTTGCCGGCGATGTGGGGCAACCCCACCGACCTTTTACTATTATTTTCATGACAAATACGAGCTGGTGGCCTGGATATTTCTGCGTGATTTTGCGGCGGTTTTTGCTGATCGGCAGCCTGAATATTCGGCTGAGCGCATTGCTGCCTCACTAAAAACAACTGCTCAAAAACGGCAATTTTATCAGCAGGCTTACAGTGAATCTGGCCAGAATTCAATCGACAGTTATGTGCAACACTTCAACGTTAGCATTGCCTCTGAATCCGTTAAGCAGGTGTTGCAGCAGTCGGGCTTATCAAAGCAGCAGATGTTAGCGGTGAGGTATCACTCTTACGGCATGATGGGGTTATTCAAGGAATGGCTGAATAACGACTCCAAGATCAGTTTGGAAGATCTAGCTGAATTTCAGTACCAAATGACACCTGAATTTTTGAAGAAAGCTTTTCAAGAGTACCGCTTTTCAAGTCGACATTTGTTTGGAAAGGGTGGTCAGAATTAAAAATATCGGGTGATGATCTAGGTGAGCTTTAATCCCCCACACCACCGTTTGACTAACTTATTTAGCAGGCGTCTTAGCCACTGTGTGTTGGGCTATCACGTGATTCAACAATACTGCAATGATTAAGGCAAGGATGTCAAAACCTGCCCCGCCAAAGCCTAAGCGGTTCAATCCGCCATAGGTCAAGACGAGCGAAGCGGTGGCCGAACCAACCGAAATGCCAATGTTGAAGAAGATGGCATTTAAGGACGACGCCAGCAAGGTCGCCTGAGGATAATCAGCGGCGGCAACGTCTAAGAAATGAATCTGAATCGGCGAGTTCACTACAGAAATAATCAGCGGCAAGATCACCAGGATGGCTAACCCGGCCCAACGGTAATGCATGGCTACCGGGAGCAACAAAAAGAGCACAATATCAGCTACGTAATACTGAGGCATGGTTTTTAACCCGCCATGGTTAGCCACCACGCCTGACACGTTATTACCCAAGATGCTCATGATCCCTAGCAGGAAAAGTAACCAGTTCAGAGCGGTAGTGCTGAAGCCTAGGCCGGTGGTTAGTAGTGGTCGAATATAAGTGTAGTAGGCAAACACTGCGGCAGCGGAAAGCAACGCGAGTAGTGCACCGAGATAAATTCGTTTGTCAGAGAGTAAAACCAGTTGGTCTTTGATGCTGCCAGAAACTTGATTCAAGTGGCGGGGCAGCAGGAATGCCATGACGATACAGGTGAAGAGACTGAGCAATGAGATCACGTGGAAGGTCACGTGCCAGTTGGTGGCTGTGCTGATGGCTGTCCCAATTGGCACCCCAATAACGGAGGCAATGCTGAAGCCGGCTGCGATCCAAGAGATCAGCATGGCGCGTTGATTTTGGGGGGCAATGTCGTTAGCAAAAAGTACCGCCAGAGACTCGATTGAACCGGCCACGGCTGCGGTGATGATTCGGGAAGCCAGAAACCAACCATAGGTCGTCGCGAAGCCACTCAAAGTGTTACCAACCAAGAAAATGAGTAACAGGGTCATAAACGTTTTATAGCGACTAAACCGGTTGGCAAAAATCGTGATGAGCGGGGTACTGACCGCAAATACCACGGCAAAGATCGTCACCAAGTAACCAGCAGTGGCTACGGTGACGTTCAAGGACCCCGCAATGTCAGTGATCACGCCGATGACGATTGATTCATTACAGCCTAACATGAACGTTACTAAAACTAGGGCACAGGCCTGCCAACGGTATTTTGTCATCATCATTTTCCCCCACAACTTTATTACCTATCATCGTACAATATTTTGCAGTTTTCTTCACACTTTTTCGTAGTCAGGTTGGCTGAGCATGATAATGAGCCATAAAAATTGGTTACAGACACCCATTTGGGAGTTTGTAACCAATTTTAAAATTCTTAGCTATGTTTTCTAGTGAATGAAGACGATTACCAAGGCAATTCTCCGGCATTTTCAGTAAACGTCGCGTTTGCTGGATGAGGATTCTGGCTAGCCATTTTAATGATCTGGGCTGCACCTTCATCCGGTGTCTGCATGCCTGCCGGTTTAGGATCATTGGTGTTTCGACCGCCAAATTCAGTGTCTGTGAAGCCGGGATTGACGGAATTGACGGCAATGCCAAATTCTTTCAGATCCTTACTAAAGCTGACCGTTTCAAAGTTAATTGCAGCTTTGGAAGCGGCATAACCCAAGGAGGTCATGTTGTAGAAGGGGAAGTTGGGATCCGTAGCGAGTCCCAGCGAACCCATGTTACTTGAAAGGTTAATGATTTGCGCGTGCTCGGCCTTCTTTAAGAGTGGCACCATTGTCTGAGTAACGTCGACTGAACCAAAGAAGTTTACATCGAATTCTTGATGAAGTGCTGCGAGGGGAATCTCTTGCGAAGGCTTCATCGCATCCGTGACGATGCCTGCGTTATTGATCAAGATGGTCAGATAGCCATATTTGTCTTCAAGGTATTGTTCGGCAGCTTGGACTTGGGCGTGGTTAGTCACATCTAAGGCGACGTAGCTAGCTTCGTTGCCCGCTTTAGTCATCGCTTCAACGGCTGCCTTTGCCTTTTGTGTATCTAACGCCCCAATAACAATTACCTGACCTTGTTTACTTAATGCTTGAGCAGTCTTCAAACCCAGTCCCTTTTCACCACCAGTGATCAAAGTGACAATTTTTTGAGCCATGATAGTCAACCCTTTCTTAGCTGATTAGTGTGAATGAACTGTGATGCCCGCTTTTTGCGCTTCTTCTTCCAAATAACTGCGCAGTGAGCGTGGTTTCTTATCCAGCAACCAATTTAGTTCTTTAGAGTTGCCATCCCAGTCCCAGCGCATATTGCTATCGTAAACGTGCCAAAAGGCCTCTTCGGCGTAACTATCGCTGCCTAAGAAGTAGTTTGGCCAGTAATCTCGTAGTTTGTCTTTAGGGACGAAAACCGGTTTGATCGTCTTACCCGTGACCTCACTCATTAACTGGGCGACCTGACGCAATGAGAATTTTTCGTTAGCCAGTGCGAAGACACCCTTGTCATAGCCATCAGGGTCAGCCAGGACTTTTAAGGCTACGTCAGCTTCATCACGAGCGTCGACCATTGAGATCACTTGATCCAAAGGTGAATAGGAAGGTAATTCGCCACTGTCATAAAACGGCTTAACGTACAAATTGTGATGGTAGCCGGCTGGTTGGAGAACCGTCCACTTCATATGACTTTCCCAGCCCCGATAGAGAAGGTGCTTTTCTACCTCCGCTTTCATCCGGTGCTGAAGGTTATTATCTAGGTTTGGAAACAGAACTGAAACGTCAATGAACTGTTTAACGCCAGCTTTAATGGCCGCTTCAATGGCCATCTTACCCATTTTGGCTTCTTGGTAAGTGAATAGGGGTGGCAAATAAAGTACCGCATCAATGTCTTGCATGGCTTTGTCCATGAAATCTTCATCAACCCCATTGCCGACAAGCACTTCTTTGACGCCAATTTGTTCATATTCTTTTACCTTGGGATTAATGTCCATCGCCCGGACATCAACGCCCTTATCAACTAAGTAGGGCACAATTTGATGACCTACTTGACCGTATGCACACGTGACTAACAGCATCTTATCAGGTCCTTTGTATTTGATTAAAATAAGGTGACTACTTTGAAACAAATACATATTAAAGCGTTCACAATCTTTTGTCAACACAGTGTCAACGAAAAAGAAAATGCACTCAAAACGTGCTATATTAAGAGCAGTAGACTTCAAGAAGGTGATGAATTTTATGGCCAGCAAACGACAAGCATATTACGATGCAACTCATGAGGCGCTGATTGACAGTGCACGAGAACTGTTTAAAACTAAGGGTTACGCGTCGACCACGGTGAGTGATATCACGACTAATGCGAACAAGACGCGCACAACTTTCTACCACTATTTTCCTGATGGCAAGGTCAACCTGATTCAAACCTTGATGGAACACGATGTCACGCCGAAGTTCAAGGCGTTGGGGAATAAGATTGACGGCTTGAAAGAAACGCCGGTTGAGACAGCCTTTAAAATCATTAATCGTGACTTCACTGAAATGTTTGTTGCTAGCTTGTACCTGTGGCAGGCTGATATTTATTTTCAGGATGAACTTTACCCAGCTCTAAAGGAAATCACGGATGATGAATATAGTGGGTTGACCGAAAAACTGGCCAACTTTATCGCCGACCGTCAAAAAAGGAGCGAGTTGGTTCAGTTTGATCCAGTAACGGGAGCTAAACTGTTTCTGGCACCAGCACTTCAGAGTATCGTCCTCAGTTTTAGTGGTGCTGATTCTGATATTTATGACACAAAGCAGGTTGAACTATTAATTCAGCAGTGGTTGGTCTAGTGTTGTAACCTGACAGTGAGCGAGAAGGTTCTTTAAAGCTGTAAATTCAATAAAAAAGCACAAGCGTGAGGCTACCATTTGAGCCCCATACTTGTGCTTATTTTGAATCATTTTCTATTAGTTCACGACGCTGATTGGCGGCTGACCCACATTCGGGTCGATTTCCAAACGGAACAGGATGTCAGACTGCTCTGAAATCGGCAGACCATCCAGATAAACTTCCCGGTATTTTTCAGGATCAACGAGTTGATAACCATCCTTATCGACCCTTAATCGTAACCCCTGCAAGGTTTCAGACATCATCCCGGTTTTACCCGTGCCGGTTGCTTGAATCTCCGTCCCCTCCGCTAGTTGTTCAAACTGAATCTGAGCAGCAATTTCGTCATCTAATGAAGTTTGAGCCTTAGCCGCTTCGAACGTATCCGCATGGATAAATAGCGGTTGTTTTAGCCAAATTTTGAACTGCTCCGTTTCACCATCACCCGTTGACGTCCAAACCGCTTGAACCGGGTATGGACGATAGGTTTTGAACCCTGAGACGTTGATACCCAGTTTGGCGCTATCTGAAATTGCCTGGGCGACAGCGACGACACCAGCAGCCAATCTCAAGAAAGCCTGGTCGGCGGTGTGATCCTGGGCCGTGCCGGTGGCTGTGATGTAGCTACGAGTGGTGAGTTCGACAAAGCTTGGAGTGGCAGAACGTTGATACTCGCTTGGTTCCATTTGTTCCCAGTTAAACATGATGGGTTCCTCCTTCAAAGGGTGGGTTATTACTAACCGTCCATGATTTTCTTTCTACGCCGTAAAGGACTTGAGTTCGACTCCTATATTTGCGCTCATTTTATAGTATTCATGAAGGTTACTCCAGCATAAGCACTCACTGATTTTGATAGTGATAGATGACCGATATAGTGACTTTGATAGTTCATAATTTAGATTGTAAATTCATTGTGCGAAACGGTATTTTCCAGTAAAATTGGGGCGATTAGAGATACTTTCACCAGTAAATAACTTCCAACTTGTGGCTAGAATTGAAAGGGTGTTCATCGATGAGAGCAAAATTATTGTGGGTCACCACCATGTCGCTGTTGTTAGTGGGGTGTTCGGCTAATAGTGAAAACAAAGCCAATAGTCAGTCCAGTTCAATAATGAGTAGTCGGGTCAGTCAAAACAAAAGTTCCCAATCTTCGGTGGTAAATACCTCTGAATTATCGCAGTTTAAGGTATCGGTCAATACTGCCATTAAACAGTATCAGCAGGCCTTTCCAGCTAGCGCAATTACTGGGATTTCAATTGAGAAGCAACTCGGGACATATCAGTATGAGGTGGAAGGTGCGGATGACGCTGAAGAACACAATTTAAAACTTAACGCTCAATCTGGGAAGCAATTGTCTAAGGTTAGCGAACGGTTGAATTCGGATGAAAGAGACGGAGTTGAGCGCCAGAAAGCCTTAAATTTGCACCGAATCTTGACGTTAACGCAGGCGGTTAAAATTGCTGAGGATTCAGTGAAGGATACACCGGCTGTCGAAGCGTCGTTAGAGAAAGAAGCCGGCCAGACTTATTGGGACGTCCAGTTTGATACCCGCGGACGAGAAACCAGTGTGAAACTGAATGCGCAAACTGGAAAAGTTTTGGTTGTGGAGCATGATGATTGAGTTGAAAAGCAAGCTTAATAAGACTGAGCATTAGATCGATTAAGATTTAGTGCTCAGTCTTATTTTGATTGGTGTGTCATCACTCTAAAGGGTATATTAATGACTGTATAGTTTCAGATACAGGTGTTATGGGCGAAGGGTTGATTGTAATGAATTACCGTTAGCCACCACCTATCATCCAGAAACAACCACTTATGCTAATTAACTAGTACAGACAGGTGCAATCAGCTAAACTGCATTTGAAAGGGGGAAATAGTTAATGAATGTGATTTTTAACCTAGCAGAGAAATTTGCCAAACCATTTATCAGCATCAACGCGCAGAAAGAAAGTCGCGAGCTTGTAGCACTTTCTGTGGCGATCGACCGGGTCGTTAATCAGCTAACCATCATCGGCTACGCGGACGGTAAACAAACTGTCATTCCGTTTTACCAAATTACTCGCTTCTACACTCAAGGTAAGCACGTGGTTTGTGAAACCGGGGACGGGGCTTATAAGATTCACGAGCGGATGTACGAGTTACGGGAGCGATTAGCTGGGACGGACTTAATTCCAGTTTCCAACGCTGAGATCGTGAATAAAACCGTGATCAAATCGTTTCAACTGACTAAGAGCGGCAGTTACCAGATCAATCTGACGAACGGCGACACCACCTTTTCGTCTCGTCGTTTCGTCAAATACATTAGGGAGGCGTTTTTAAAATGAAATTTTCTTGGCGAGTGATTCAAGTCAGCTTGATTGGTGGTCTGATTGGGATTCTGATTGGCTTTCTCCTAGCACTGATTTCCTCAGTTTTAAATCAAAGCCCAGTCTTTTTACCATCAACACCAACGTTTGTAGCGCAGTATCAAAATAATTTAACGGCGACACTGGTCTCGGTCGGACTGTGGGCGTTGATGGGAATTGTCTTTTCAGCCACCAGTTCGATCATTTTTGCAATCGATCGTTGGAGCATCACCCATCAGACCGTCATTCACTTTCTAATCACCTATGTCCTGTTCACACCTTTGGCGGTGACTGCGGGCTGGTTTCCAGTCAAGTATTACCTGATTTCCTATTCCATTGAGTTCCTCATTATTTACTTTATCACGTGGCTGGTTTCGATGCAGATTGCGAAGGCAACTGTTCGTAAACTGAATCGCCTGGTTTCAAAGGAAAAGCAGTGAATCGCTGCGGGAAAATGGAAAATAGGTCATTAAATGGGGTCAATTTACTATCTATTTTCCAACTTACATAGTATTCTGAGAGCACCCAGAAAGCCCTGGTAGTTTAGGGCTCAGCTCTGGTTAAATATTACCGGTACATTACATTTTTATAATTGGACCGTATCAATATATAAAATAGTTGACTTTCCTAAAAATATTGGTAATATTAATACTTGCAAATGGACCTTAACAGTTTCAAGCAAATTGTTAGAAACAGGCATTTAGATGAAGGAGTGTATAATTTCATGGCAGTAGATTACGATTCCAAGTCATACTTGGAAAAAGTTGACGCTTGGTGGCGTGCCACTACTTATCTTTCAGGTGGTATGATCTTCCTGAAGAGCAACCCACTGTTCTCAGTGACGAACACACCGATCCAAAAAGATGACGTTAAAGTTAAGCCAATCGGCCACTGGGGTACGATCTCAGGACAAACGTTCCTGTACGCCCACGCCAACCGTTTGATCAACAAGTACGGTTTGAACATGTTCTACATTGGTGGTCCCGGTCATGGTGGCCAAGTTATGGTCACTAACTCATACTTGGATGGTACCTACACTGACGCCTACCCTGAAATCACTCAGGATCTTGAAGGGATGTCCCGTCTGTACAAGCGGTTCTCGTTCCCAGGCGGAATTGGTTCCCACATGACCGCTCAAACTCCAGGTTCACTTCATGAAGGTGGCGAACTGGGTTACTCACTGTCACACGCGACTGGTGCGGTTTTAGATAACCCAGACCAGATTGCCTTCACCGTTGTTGGTGATGGTGAAATGGAAACTGGTCCAGCGATGACGGCTTGGAACTCGATCAAGTTCTTAAACCCTAAGAACGACGGTGCCGTTTTACCAATTCTTGACTTAAACGGCTTTAAGATCTCTAACCCAACGCTTTTCAGTCGGATGAGCGATGATAAGATCACGAAGTTCTTCGAAGGCTTAGGCTGGTCACCTCGTTTCCTTGAAAACGATGATATCCATGATTTCATGACTTACCACGAAAAAGCAGCTAAGTTATTTGATCAAGCAATCGCTGATATCCAACAAATCCAAAAGGACGCCCGCGAAAACGGCAAGTACGAAGATGGCACAATTCCAGCTTGGCCTGTTGTTATCGCTCGTTTACCAAAGGGTTGGGGCGGTCCTAAGAAGAACCCAGCCGGCGAACCAATTGAAAACTCATTCCGTGCTCACCAAGTTCCGCTTGGCTTGGCACAAAACAAGCTGGATGAATTACCAGAATTCGAAGCTTGGATGAATTCATACCGCCCAACTGAATTATTCAACAAGGACGGTTCATTGAAGGCTGAAGTTGCTGACTTTGCTCCTAAGGGTGACAAGCGGATGGCTGCTAACCCAATCGCTAACGGCGGTCGTCGTCGCGGTGAAAAAGCTGCCATGCTGGACCTGCCTGACTGGAAGAGCTTTGCCAACAAGATCGATGAAACTAACCGCGGAACCCAATTACCAGATGGTAACCGCAACATGGATATGAACGTTTTATCAACCTTCTTTGCTGGTGTCGCTAAGCAAAACCCAACTTCATTCCGGGTCTTCGGCCCTGATGAAACCATGTCGAACCGTCTTTGGGACATGTTCAACATGACTAACCGTCAATGGATGAGCAAAGTTATTGAACCAAACGACCAATATGAAGCCCCAGAAGGTCGGATCTTAGATGCTCAATTGTCTGAACACCAAGCTGAAGGTTGGCTTGAAGGCTACACGCTAACTGGTCGTCAAGGGATCTTTGCTTCCTACGAATCATTCCTGCGGGTCGTTGATTCAATGACCACCCAACACTTCAAGTGGATCCGTCAAGCTGCTGATCAACCGTGGCGTAATGATTACCCATCATTGAACCTGATCTCAACTTCCACTGTGTTCCAACAAGACCACAACGGATACACCCACCAAGATCCAGGAATGCTGACCCACTTGGCTGAAAAGAAGTCTGACTTTATCCGTCAGTACTTACCAGCCGACGGGAACACGCTGTTAGCCGTCTTTGACCGGGCTTTCAAGGACCGTCAAAAAGTTAACCACATCGTAGCTTCGAAGCAACCTCGTCAACAATGGTTCTCAATCGATGAAGCTGAAGAACTGGCTACTGAAGGAATCAAAGCAATCGACTGGGCATCAACTGTTGCTGAAGGTGAAGATGCTGATATCGTCTTCGCTTCAGCCGGTGTTGAACCAACCAACGAAAGTTTGGCTGCAGTTGACCTGATCAACGATGCCTTTCCAGATGTTAAGATGCGTTACGTCAACGTTGTTGAGCTTGGCCGCCTTCAAAAGAAGAATGGCCCACTGAACGCAGAACGGGCTTTGAGTGATGACAAGTTCAGTTCACTCTTTGGTCAATCTGGCACCCCAATTGTCTTTGGCTTCCACGGTTACGAAGATTTGATTGAATCGATCTTCTACGAACGCCAACACTTAGGCTTACACGTTCACGGTTACCGTGAAGATGGTGACATCACCACTGCTTATGACATGCGTGTTTACTCTAAGCTGGACCGGTTTAACCAAGCCAAGGATGCCGTTAACACGCTTGTTGACAAAGGTGTAATCGACGCCGTTGCCGGTAAGGCATTCGACAAGAAGATGGATGACATCTTAGCTAAGCACTTTAAGGTTACCCGTGACGAAGGTCGCGATATTGAAGAATTCACGAAGTGGTCATGGACACCACTGAAGAAGTAATTCACTAACCTTCTTGAATAGATAACGAAAGCCCTAATCCGCAGTTTGTGGATTAGGGCTTTTTGTGTTTTATAATTTGGCAAATTTTAGTCGAATTATGACTAGTTCAAATTTAACAATTCTTCGATGTTTCCATGTGCAATCTTTTCTTTATCAGCTGAACTGATGGGAGTGCCTTCGAGAAAATCTTGAGCATTTCCCGTCACGTAGGGATAATCTTGTGCCCAGATGACGTGATCAGCACCGACTTCGTTAAGGACTAATTGCATTTGTGGCCAAGTGTACATTCTACTAGGCGTAACGTAGAAATTCTTTTTATAGTAGTAAGAAAACGCGTGCTTTAATGGATTGCCAATCACGGGCGTGGTGGCTTCATCCAGCCGTTCCAGGAAGAAGGGAACGAATTCTCCCCAGTGCCCAGAAATCATCTTTAGGTTTGGCAACTTATCAAACAGACCGGATAAAATCAACCGCGCGATATGCAGACCGGCTTCCATGTGCCACCCCCAGCCTGGCGTTGACATGATGGCGTTGAATCCAATCGGTTGCATGCCGCTATAGTAGTTATCGCGAATCGTTTTGGAAGGCATTGACGGGTGCATGTAGAGTGGCACGTTTAACTGTGCAGCCATTTCAAAAATCGGCATGAATTTTGGTGCGTCTAAAAATTCATTATTTTGTGCAGTTCCTAAGATCAAGGCACCCTTAAGGCCGAGTTCCGAAACGGCGCGTTTTAATTCTTGTGCTGCAGCCTCAGGAGCAGAAACTGGCAAGGTGGCAAAGCCAGCAAACCGATCCGGATGTTGATTGACAGCACTCGCAATATCATCGTTGATTTTCTGAGTTAAAGGGATAGATTGCGAGGTAGGCAGCATATCAGGATTGGTACTGGAGTCACCATAAGACAAAATCTGCATGTCAATGCCATTATCATCCATATATTTAATGCGGCCCTCATTGATATCCTGCATTGCTTTTTGATCGGGCGTATAAGCAACTAAGCCCTCAGCAAATGACTGTCCAAACTTCCGCAGCTCCTTTGGGTCAGCCGGCTGGGTCTTTAAATAATCCGTGATTGCCTTATTTGCATAGGCCATGCTGAGATGTTCTTCAGTTGTAATGATTTTCATAGGTAAATGCCACCTCTCATAAGATTAAATACAGTTTAGACCAATCTACTATGGTGATGTGGGCGGATTCAGCCAAGGTGTCACATAACTAATAGATCTGCTTCATATTATCGGTGAGTTGCAAAAGCAAGTCGACAGCCCGTTGTTTCGTGAGCTTATGGGTTAACACGTAGTCGCGGAGAATCATATAAGTGGCGGCAGCATAGACCTTGCAGACGGTTTCGAGGTCAATTAAGGCGACTTGATTTTGTTGTGCAATGTGCAAATTAAAACCGGCCATCGCTTGGATGAATTCAATCTGCATGCCGGCCCACTCCACTAAGTAGAGAACGGTCGGTCGCTTTTGCCAAACGGCCATTAAACGGGTCGTTAAGGATCTGGCGGAAAGATGTTGCGCACTGAATTGTGTCAGAAATTCCTGTAAATGGGTGTCAATCAATGATTTGATAACATCTTTCGGGCCTAAATAGTGGCGGTAAAACGTTTGTCTTGAGATTCCGGCTGTGCCAGCAATTTTAGAAGTTGTTAGGTTGGCAAAGGGAAATTGATCCTGACAGAGTTGAATCATTGCAGCGACAATTTTTTGGTTAGTTTTAACGGTTCGTGAATCTAGTCGCGCCATATTTTGACCTGCTTTCATGAGAGGGAATTTTCGAACTTACTTCGGAATTATTTTATAGGGGAGTCGGCAGATTTTCAGGGAAATGCAAAGTTTTTGATGCGTTAAAGGTCAGGTGGTAAATTAATAGCTAATTCAAAAAATAGATTGTACGCAAATTATATAATACACAAGTATTTATTTTCCTTCCATAGGCAAATTATTGTATAATGATATCGACGCGTAAGCAATGGCTACGCTTACTTTTGAATTTAACTGGTTATCCAAGGAGGATATCAAGCATGAAATTACAAGTTACCGATGCCGCAAGCAAATGGTTTGAAGACGAAATGAACGTTGGCCCTGATCAGCCAGCTGCAATTCGATTTTACGGCAAACTGTATGGCAAGACAAAGGTTCACGAAGGCTTTTCAGTTGGCTTAGCGCGTGAACTACAACCACATAGTTTTGGCGTCAAGTTTGAGAAAAACGGCGTGACCTACTATATTGAAGAAGGCGACCTTTGGTTCTTTAAAGGTTACGATTTGAACGTTGATTACGATCCGAAAATTGATGAAAATAACGTTCAGTACGATTGGAAGGAAAACGGTGAGCTTGACTAATTGGTCACCAAAAGTTCTTGTTTTCGAGTGTGACATCACAAAGCTTGGTTGTCAGTTTAAATTTTGACAGCCAAGTTTTTTTGGGCGAAAGGATAACCAAGATATTCACTTGGGTATAATGAATAAGTCAAGGTGGACTGTATTTAACGAAAATACAGTATCAAGTTTTTAACGACAGCTTTAATAAACGTTTTTCAAATTGACCAACAGTCCAAATAAGCGGTTCATTTCGTCGGTCGTGGTCTGGACTTGGTAGGTGCTTTGCCATTCAAAAAAGCTAAAAGCATTGTTGACCAGAGTGTAGGCGACCAATTCGCGGGGTAAATTAGATTTAAAAGTTGTGTGCTTAAAGACCTCCATGTAGTAGTTGTAAAAATACTCGCGGGAGACGGACTGAAAGCCTGAATCAGAAGACTGAGCCTTTAACAGTTTAATCAACGGGGCACGCACAATCTTTGGGAATACTGAAAACGGCGTGCTTAATAACGTCTTGATAGGGACCTGTTCAACGGGCAGCGTCTGTGCGGTTAATACGTCATAAAGCAAATCATCTCTATCCCGGTAGTGTTTGTAAAAGGTGACCCGGGCCACATTGGCCTGTTCACATAGCGCTTTGACAGAAGTTTTGGAGAATGGTTGCACTTCAAGCTTATCGATCAGAGCCTGCTGCAGGGCCTGTTTCGTTTTCCGGATTCGAAGATCTTGTTCGTTCATGATAGGACTCCTTGAGTTATTTATACAAAATCGAGAACTGTATACGTATCGTTGTTACCGAGGAGTAAGATTCACCAGTTCAAATTAAATCCATGCTAAAATGAAAGCGCATACAAATCAAGTAATGGAGGTAATTAAAATGGCTGATCGATTAACGGGTAAGGTTGCAATCGTGACTGGTGCCGGTTCAGGAATGGGCCGTGCCATCGCCGAAGCCTTTGCGCATGAAGGTGCTAAGGTCATGCTGGCTGATTTTAATTTGGAGACGGTGAAGGAGACGCAGACACAGATCACGGGTGCCGGTGGAACTGCTGCCACTGTTAAGGCTGATATGTCGCAAGAAGCTGACATTGTAAACATGGTCAAACAGACAGTACAGGAATTTGGCCAATTAGACGTGCTGGTCAATAATGCGGGCATTATGGATAACTTTAAGACGGTGGAAACCGCCACTGATGACCTCTGGGAACGAGTTCTAGCCGTTAATCTGACTGGCCCGTTTAAGGCGGCCCGTGAGGCAGTGAAAGTCATAAATGACCAAGAAAATGGTGGTGTTATCATCAACAACGCTTCCATTGGCGGGTTATTTGGCGCTCGTGGTGGCGTTGCTTACACCGTGTCAAAGCACGGCTTAGTTGGACTGACCAAGAACATTGCTGCCACCTTTGGCACTTTTGGTAAAGTTCGGGCGAACGCTATCGCGCCGGGTTCAGTTGCAACCAATATTGGGACCACCATTACGGATCCTGATAAGATGGGCTACCAAGCCATTGCCGCTGCTGGTGCTGAAGGCTCACCGCTGGGTCAGCCAGAAGACATTGCTGCCTTAGCAGTCTTTCTCGCCAGTGATGAATCGAAGTTTATTAACGGCGATATTATTACCGCCGATGGTGGCTGGACAGTTCGTTAATATTGGAACTTTAAAAGCAAGCCGCACCACACGTTTACCGTGTTGGTGCGACTTTTTATTTGGCCATTGCGCCCCAAATGAAGGCGTAAAAGTCGTCAAATGAGTATTGATTTTCAGTGTATCTTCCCTTGTTGATATTTAGTGTATGAGTGTGGATGACAGAAAACACAAGGGACATATGAACGTTAATGGGCAATGGTTTTAACACACCAGCTTTAACACCTTCTGTCAGTAAAGCAGTCACGGTCGAATCGGTAGGTTGATCTGTGTCAGGAAAAGGCGTCTCATCGGCTTTGCCCAAAAGATATTTGATTTGTTGAATCAATGACAGACTCTGGGGGTGTGCTAAGGAAAACTCATAGACGCCCTTAATATAGCCGCGGATTCTTTCAGTTAGCGAAATGTCGTGATTATTTAATTGGTTAAAGTTACCAGTATCTTTGATTTTCTCAATTTCTCGGGAATAAACACTCAGTAACATTGCATCGCGGTTTTTAAAGTAAAGGTAAACGTTGGACTGTGAGATTCCAACTCTTTTAGCGACCTTGACAGTTGAGACGGCGTCAGCCCCTTCTTCTAAAATAATGTCAGCGACTGCTGATTCAATTTTGATTTTTTTAGACTCGTCTTTTTTTCTCATGAGTTTAGTTTAAAAGAAAAGAAATTAAAGTTCAAGGTTGACAAAGATAGCCCTATCTTTTATGGTGTAGTAATAAAAGATAGAGCTATCTTTTAAGAGGAGAAGATAAAATGAAAATGACATTACTTGGTTCTGTTGGCAATATCAATCGAATCGTGATTCCAAAACTGATTGCTGAAGGACACGACTTGACGGTTGTGACGTCTAATCCACAACGGGTGGCAGTCATTGAAGCGACTGGTGCTAGGGCTGTTGTTGGTCAAATGACTGATGCCGCGTTTTTAACCAAACACTTCACTGGGCAAGATGTAGTGTATTTGATGGTATCCGGTAATCCTGGAACGGATTTATTTGGTACTATGGCACATCAAGCAGACGTCTTCAAAACGGCTGTCCAGCGCGCTGGCGTCAAGCGGGTTGTGGATTTAAGCAGTATTGGGGCTCAAGACCAACAAGCAGGTTCTTTGTATACTTACCACCTAGTCGAAGATGCCTTGAGTTCTTTACCAGATGTGGATGTCGCATTTGTGCGTCCGGTTGGTTTTTACAAAAACTACTATAGCCATATGGCCAGTATTCGAGCCAAGCACGCAATATATTCTAATTTACCAGAAGATACTGTTCGTCGGGCTGTCGCTCCCGTAGATATTGCAGAAACGGTATACAGTTTATTGAGTCACGTGCCAACTGGAAAGACCGTTCATTACGTTTACAGTGATGCGTTTACCGGTAAAATGCTTGTTGAAGCTCTGGCAAAGGCATTAGAGATGCCTGATCTCAAGTATGTCGAGATTACGGATGAGCAATATGCGCAAAGCATGTTGACTGCGGGCATACCAAGGGGGATTGTTGAACCCTTTGTTCAAAGTACGATTTTCGAACGCCAACCCGAAAAACTGTATGCAGACTTAGCTGTAGAGCAAACTCCAGCCGGTAACGTAAAATTAGCAGATTTTGCAAAGCAATTTGCCGCTGCCTATCAGGCTGGTCCAGATGGGCCAAGGGCGCAGACTATCGTCAGTTAGGTATTCAAACAGCCACCTCGTTTGAGGTGGCTGTTTTATGTCTAGAGGTCGGTTATCTTGTTTGAAATTTTGGCTTGTTGACGGGGGTAAACAAGATGTCCAACTGACACGGCGATACAGGGTACATCGTGGTTGATGCTTCACGGCCTAGGTGCGAACTGTTTATAAGCTAATTTGTCAGCCAAGGAAATGATGTTTAAATTAAGCACTGCTGGTGTGACGAATACTGGCTTGGTCACCCAGGCAATTTTGGAACGAAATGGCAGTTGACTGTTGTTAATCAAGGGGATTCGTATTTAAACGTAATCTTTGTCTTTTTGTTTAGCCATTTAGGGGTATTTATCGACGGAACTTATTAAGGCAACAGATAAATCATCACTTGATCCGTTTATAGTTTCTACTTGCCAGCGCCAATTATGGTGAAGTAATTGCTGCCGCCAACGCTATAAATGCTGGCGACCGCTTTATTGCCCATGTAGGCAGGATCATTGTACTGGTATGGTGTGTGCTGATTTGTGATGGTCAGCCGGTACTTCATGTTGCCAGTTTGGTGAACTTTTTGATCATTCACACCAGCCAGATGGTGGGCGTAGTACAAGTGAACCTGATCGCCCTTTCTTTCAGATAACGTAATTGGTTCCGCACTATCTGGCCGCGATTGATAGTGACTCTCCAGCGTACCCCAGAACGAACCGTACTCCTTGGGGTCATTACGATAAGTTTCAATGTAGCCATCGGACGTTAACTTAATGGCATTCACGTTGCGATTCAACGTTTTAATTGCTGGTAAGCCACCCGCGTATAGTGTCCCGCTCCCATATGGCAGACCATAAGCTGGCCGAACGATTTGCTTCACTTTATTTGCCGACAGTTTAAAGGACACTGCGCCAAAACCATAGACTTTAGAATTGACCAGCTTTGATTTTAAATGATAACTGATATTAGGTGTCATGTAGCCCGTGGTGAAGGCATCTTTTTGGGGTGCTAGACCCTTATGGTAACGTTGGGCACCGATGATGGTTCCCTTGGGTAAACGTAACTGCTTATTAACAGCCTTTGAATTACGAGTCGATTGGTAGGTAACTGTGACGTTCGTTGCTGATTTTAATCGATACCAATTGGTTGCGAAACCCCCGTCACGATTGCCATACGTATCGGTATCAATTGTGGTTCGGTGTGGACTGCTGGTCGTCTTCGCTAAGGCCGTCCCCGCAGAAAATAAACTAAGTAAGACCGCAGCAAGGGCGACCGTTATTTTTGATGATGACATTTTACTCGCCCCTTTGTTGAGCCTATTATAACATTTTAAATTGAGCTGGAATTTTACAGTTTTAGTATGGGGTAGGGGATTGTGAAATGCAGTTTGGCTGGATTTGAAAAGAGGGCAAAACTATCTTTGATTGGTAGTTTTGTCCTCTTTTAGATGATTATTTACACATGCAAGTTTTTATTGATGTTTGGAATGTTTATTTTTCAGAGGCTAGGGATTTTGAAACGCAAGAACTTGCGGAGCAGCTAATTTACATAGCCTAAATAGGTTCCGAAACGCAGAGACCTATGTGTAAGGAAACTTCGACACAATTCACGGCCAAGTTCGCCGCAAATTCTGTCGAAGTCAGCTTATACTCCAGTCCTTAACCGCGTTTCTCCGCACCTAGCTTAATCAGGCTCCACAAGGCAAGGACTTGCACGTAAGTTAACTTCGACATAACTAACGGCAAAAGTCGCCGCAAATTCTGTCGAAGTAGCCTTACGCTTCAGTCCTTAACCGCCTTGTTCCGCACCTTGTCTAATCGGGCTCCGAAACGCAAAGAACTATGTGTAAGGCAATCCTGACATAATTCACAGCAAAGCCCGCTGCAAATTCTGCCAGGCTTCCCTTACACGCCGTTCTTTAACCGCGTTTCTCCGCACCTTGCCTAATCGGGCTCCACAAGGCAAGGACTTGCACGTAAGTCAACTTCGACACAATTCACGGCCAAGCCCGCCGCAAATTCTGTCAAAGTTGCCTTACGCTCCAGTCCTTAACCGCCTTGTTCCGCACCTTCTTTTACAAAATATGAATTCCCGCTTCTTCACACTTATCAATCATTTCTTGTGGCCACAACGCTGCCTGTACTTCACCCACATGAACCTTACCAAGCAACAACATGCACAAGCGTGACTGGCCAATCCCGCCACCAATCGTATACGGTACCTCTTCATTCAACACCATTTTGTGATACGGCAACTGCAAACGATCCTCAGCTCCAGCAATCTTTAATTGCTTTCTCATTGAGTCCGCATCCACACGGATACCCATGCTAGAAATTTCAATCTTTTGATCCAATGGTTCGTACCAGAAGATGATATCGCCGTTCAATTCCCAATCGTCATAGTCAGGTGCCCGGCCATCATGCTTCTTGCCACTCTTCAATGCACCACCGATCTTCATGATGAAGACACACTTGAGTTCCTTAGCAATCAGATCTTCACGTTCCATTGGCGTCTTATCTGGCCAACGATCCTCCAGCTCTTGGGTAGTCACGAAGTGAATCTCATCTGGCAAATGATAGACGGATTGCGGGAACTTGTACCAAACTTCGTGTTCCATATGCTTGATGACTTTGAAAATCTGACGCACGGTGCTCTTTAACGTTTCCACGTTGCGTTCTTCTTTGGTGATGACCTTTTCCCAGTCCCATTGGTCCACGTAAGCGGAGTGGAAGTTATCTAGATCTTCGTCTTTACGAATGGCGTTCATGTTGGTATAAATACCTTCGTGAAGCTTAAAGCCATAGCGCTTTAAAGCAACTCGCTTCCATTTCGCAAGAGAGTGCACGATTTCAATCGTTTCATCGCCCATGTCCTTCATTGTGAAGGAAACTGGTGTTTCAACACCGTTCAAGTTATCGTTCAAGCCGGTTTTCTTTTCAACAAACATTGGTGTTGAGATCCGTGACAGGTTCAGTTCTTTGCCAAATTCTTCTTGGAAAGTTTCACGGATGTAACGAATAGCGTCTTGAGTTTCACGGACGGACAACTTTGGTTCATATGACTTTGGAATAATTAAATGCAAGGTGATAGCTCCTCTATATTAGATTTGGAATAAAAAATGAAGCCTTTTATCCCATAACCAAGGGACGAAAGACTTCATTTCGCGGTACCACCCAAGTTGCCTATCCATAGATAAGCCACCTCAATACGCGTACAAACATACGCTCCGATGGTAACGTTTCGGTGACGGCGAGGCTTACTTCAAAAAGGTTCGGCCCGCAACTAAGAAAGTGTTATTCAGAATAGTCACACACTGATTGGGTTCACACCGTTTCCCAACTCACTGATAGGGCAACTAAACTTACTCGTCTTTCCTACGTTTTTAATCTCTAATCAGTATCTTACCATCTTTTCATTATTTGTAAATACACAATTTGGATTTTTTATTCAACGCGATGACTTGACGTAAGACACTTAGTAGTAGGAAACTAGTTGTAAGATTTTAATTAAAAGACTATGATATTAATTCGAAGATGAACGGAGGAAAGCCCATGATCAATCAACCCAAAAAAGAACTGGCCGTTAAAGATGTGGCACAACTATTAAATATTTCAGCGTATACTGTCCGTTACTATACGGATCAAGGCTTGGTGCCGTCGGTTCAGCGTAATATTAATAACCAGCGAGTTTTTAACCAAGATGCTGTCAACTGGTTACGGGCTGATTTGTGTCTTCGTGAAACGGGCATGACCATTGCGCACTTAAGAGAGTACGTGAACATGTGTCTCGAAGGTGAAGATACAATTCCTGACCGGTACCAAATTATTTTGGCTCAGCAGCGAGAAGCACAGAAACAGTTAACGGCTGCTCAAGAACGCGTCGATTATTTGGCGAGAAAAGTTAAAATGTATCAAGAAGATCTAAATGACCACAACGACCGATTGAATCCTGAAACTTGGCCGGTGGAATGATTATTAAATTACATGGGAGCGATCACTTACGTTGGATGAGTGAGCGCTTTTTTACTGGATTTAAAACCTGACTCTTGAAGCTCGCCCTCTCAAGAATACAAGCGTTCAAATTACGTTTACAGTGATGGGAGTCCTGATTTGACTTAGCAGTCTAACAATCTCTGCCAAAATTTAGTTGGACTGGTGTGGTTGTGAGTGATTGCCCCAAAGTTAAAGCCTAATATCAGGAAATGGTTTAAAACACTATGATATTAATTGAACAAGCTGTTGATTTAAAGATGATGGGTTATTATAATTAAGATAAATTACCGGGATAACCAGTAATTTATATTTGAAAGTTACGAAATCAACAAATGGAATCGAGGTGTTAACGAGATGGTTGGTGTGGTAAATAACCGGCGAACGCAATACACGGTTAACGCTTTGAAGAACGCTTTGATGGCATTGCTCGAAAAAAAACCACTAGACAAAATTACGGTCACCGAAATCTGTCATCTAGCCGATGTTAATCGCGGCACTTTTTATCTGCACTATGACAGTCCCGTTGATTTGCTAGATCAGATTGAAGGGGAGATCCTCGACGAAATCCTACCACTCCTGGCAACTAAGGATCATGATCATTTTGCCGATTGGATGATTAGTCTGGTAAACGTTGTGGACAAACACCGAGATGCCATGCGGGTGGTGATCCAAGACAATCGCGAAGAATCGGCACTGACTCGCCTATTTAGTAAGGCCCACGAGCACATGTTAGCTGATTGTGAAACGAATACACCAGGTTTCAATCGTAAAAAAATGGAGTACCAATTTACTTACTGTTGTACAGGAACAATTGGGTTAATCAAGAAATGGCTGGAAGATGATGATTTAAGCGCTAAAGAATTGAGTAATCTGCTGACAGAATTAATGACTTCCTCAGGGATAAAAGCAACACCAAATGTTTCAAACAGTCGGTTAGACGTGTGAATTAACGTAGAAGGAGACGAGTTAAGATGGCAAAAAGAGTTATTTTTATCACTGGTGCATCAAGCGGCATGGGATACGCAGCCACGGTATTATTTGCACAGCACGGCTGGGAAGTGTATGCCAGTGCGCGACGAGTGGAAAAAATTCCCACTGGTGATGGCATCCACCCCATGTATTTAGATGTCACCGATGCCGAGTCACGGCAAAAATTCGTGGCCGATGCGCTGACAGATAGCCAACAAATTAATGTGTTATTGAATAACGCCGGGTACGGCGAATTCGGACCGCTGGAAGAAGTTGGTCTGGACAAGGTTAAGAAACAGTTAGACACCAATCTGGTTGGCTTGTCAGAATTAACTAAGTTAGTACTGCCCCGAATGCGCGAGCAGGGTTATGGCCGGATTATTAACAATTCATCAATCGGTGGCGACATATACTCTCCGTTAGGCGGTTGGTATTACGTGACGAAACACGGACTAAACGTCTGGTCTGACGTGTTGGATACTGAGATTCGTCAGTTTGGACTGCAATCGATCATCATTGAACCTGGTGGTACCGAGTCAGCATGGACTGATATCGCGATGGAAAACGCCCTTGAGAACTTAAAGCCGAATTCACCGTACCAAAAGTTAACTTCAGAGGCTAAACGGTTGCTGGGTAGCATGCTGAATTCACCAGAAGCAACTTCTGAGGATTTAGCAAAAGTCTTCTACCGAGCTGCCACGGATCGGCATCCCAAGCGCAGATACTACTTTGGCTTGCCAGATCGACTTATCTCGAGTATCGCGCGTAAGCACCCAGGATTGTTCCATCAGTTTATGACCACTGTTGTCAGATTAGCTTTAAAAGCTAACCGTTAACGCACTGGAAGGACAGGCAATTATGACAAAAACGGTATTAATTACCGGTGCTAATAAAGGAATCGGGTTTGAAGTAGCTCGACAAATGGGGCAAAAAGGCTGGACAGTTCTTTTAGGTGCCCGCAACGAAGACCGTGGGTTAGCGGCGGTTCGTCAGTTGAAAAACGAGGGTCTGAAGGTGGAATGGCTAAGGATCGATATGGATGATCTTGCCACCGTTCGAGAGGCTGCAGTTAAAGTGTCTGAGCAGCATCCAGAATTAAAAATACTGATTAATAACGCCGGTATTTCAGGCCATATGTCAGCCGAACCATTGGATGTTACCAATCAAGAACTCAAGGAGACACTGACCGTGAATGTTTTGGGCAACTTTGAAATGATCAAGGCTTTTACGCCGATTTTACGGCGCAATCATGGCCGAATCGTGAACCTGACAATTCCCGTTAACTATACCCGGTTCTGGCATCCTTTTAGCTACATCATCAGTAAGTCAGGGCTGAACCAGATGATCAAAATGGTTGGTCAAAGCTTTCGTAAACAGCACATTCCAGTGGACGTTTTTGGCATCATTCCTGGTGGCGTTACAACCGATTTAAACGGTCACATGAGCAATCCGCTGATGCACACGATTCCGGAGGGTGCTAGTGCCGTGGTGAAAATTGCCACCGATTCCCATCATCACCAAGGTAAAATCGTGACTGATTATGGGGCTACTAAATTGATCCAACGGCTGATTAAATCTAGGCGTGAGCACTCATAAGCTAGCTGATTGGAGAGCCTACCATCAGTATTGAAAACGGTTATTAGACTAAAATTCAGTTAGACAGGGCTACAGGGGGAACCGACTCTTTTTTAAGTTCAGGTTTCACTTGTTTTGTGTTGTTCTACGTTGGTCAAACGGGCTACTTGCCTTCGAGTAACCTTAAAGTAGTATAGTAGAGTATGTCATAAAAATGACTCCTGGCGATGATTGTGAGTTAGCTTACACTCATGGACCAAAAAAGAATTAAAAGATCAAGATTAAAAGTTGAGGTAATCAATTTGAAGGAAATTAATCAACAAGTATTCGAAGGCGAAAGAGCGCAGTTTAAGGCTCATGACCTCCATTTTCAAAACTGTACGTTTCAAAACGGTGAATCACCGCTGAAGCATAGTCATGATGTCACGGTGGACCATAACATTTTTAAGTGGAAATACCCGCTGTGGTATTCCGATAATGTCCAGGTCACTAATAGCACTTTGAAAAATGGCGCCCACGCAGGTATTTGGTACACCAAGCACCTGACCATGGATAACGTCATGATCGAAGATACCAAGACTTTCCGTCATATCAGCGATTCAAAACTCTCCAACATTACGATCAGTAACGCCGGTGAGACGTTATGGTGGTGTCAAAACGTCAAACTGGATCACATTACTGCGACCGGTGATTACTTTGGCAAAAACTGCGAAAATATCACGGTGGACCATTTAAAGTTGAGCGGAAACTATGCATTTGACGGCAGTAAAAATATCGAAGTGCATAACTCCACTTTTGAGACCCATGACGCTTTTTGGAATTGCGAGAACGTCACCGTTTACGATTCTACTTTGATTGGTGAATACTTAGCTTGGAACACTAAGCACATTCGGTTTGTGAACTGCTGGATTGAAAGTGACCAGGGACTTTGCTACGTCGATGACCTGCAGATGGAAAACTGTTCGCTGATCAATACCGACTTGGCCTTTGAATACTGTTCAAACATTAACGCTCAAATCGTTACTAAGATTGATAGCGTTAAGAACCCAATTAGCGGGGTCATCAGTGCACCAGCCATTGGCGAATTGATTCAAGACGACCCAGAAATTGATAAAGCAGCATGTCAAATTAACGTGAGGAAGGCGACAGCATGACAGATTTTTCCAAAATGATCGATCGTCGGCACTCTAATTCGGTGAAGTGGGACGTGGCTGATAATGAGTTGCCAATGTGGGTAGCCGACATGGACTTCCAAACCTTGCCTGCCATTGTGGACGCCATTGAAGACCGAGCCAAGAACGGAATCTTTGGCTATGAGGAAGTCCCGCAAGCGTATTTTGAGGCGGTTCAAAACTGGTATGCTGAGGAACACAACTGGCGGCCTGACACTGAGTGGATGATTTTTGCCACCGGGGTTGTGCCGACAATTTCGTCTTCTGTTCGTCGACTGACTAACGTTGGTGATAACGTCCTCGTTCAAGCGCCAGTCTACAATATTTTCTACAATTCCATTGTGAATAACGGCCGCCACGTGCTTTCCAGCGATTTAGTCCGCGATGATCAAGATGTTTACCACATTGACTGGAATGACCTGGAGGCTAAAATGGCTGAACCGCTGACAACGATGATGATCCTATGTAATCCGCATAACCCAGTTGGCCATATCTGGTCGGCGGAAACGCTGGCGAAGATTGGTGACTTGGCAGCTAAGCACCACGTCGTTGTTTTGGCGGATGAGATTCACGGCGATATTACCGCACCGGGTAAGGAGTACACGCCGTTTGCTTCGGTAAATAAGGTCAACGAACAAAATAGTGTCACCTGTGTCTCACCAAGTAAAACATTCAACGTGGCTGCATTGCACGCCGCAACGGTGATCGTTCCAAATGAAGCACTGCGTAGCGTGGTTGATCGGGGTTTAAATACTGATGAACTGGCGGAACCTAATTCGTTTGCAATTCCAGGTACGATTGCCGCCTACACTAAGGGTCACCAGTGGGTCACCGAACTCCGAGCGTACGTGGAGGAAAATAAAAACGTTGTGACCAAGTTTATCAACGATAATATTTCTAGTGTTCACGTGGTTCATGGTGATGCGACCTATTTGATCTGGCTAGATATCAGCGAAGTTGGAATGCCTGCGAAACGTTTAGGCCAGTTAATTCGAGAGAAGACCGGCCTCTATCTCTCGGAGGGCTCGGTATACGGCGGTGACGGTGATCAATTTTTGCGGATGAACTTAGCTTGCCCTAGACAACGCGTGCTTGATGGGTTGAATAGACTTGAAACGGGCATTAAAGCTGCCAAGGCGGCTATTAAAGCTTAGTTTTGTAATTCAAAGAGTGACAACATTTGTGATCTCAAAAGTGGGTTCCCCAAGAAATTTTGGGAACCCACTTTTGGTGTTACTCTAGTTATGCTAATTAAACGGGTGATGTCAAAAACTTTCTCTTATGCCGTTAATAGTTTAGCAATTCTTGATCTCAGCTGGAATACCTTCAGCAAAGGCTTCCAGGACTTTCGACCCGTCAGCAATTTGGACGTTATTATCCAGTAACTGACCGTTGTTGCTCAGTGACAGCATGGCTTTTCGGTAATCAAGCTTCAAGCCCTTTCCCAAGAAGTAAATATCGTAGTCAGAAGTGTATAATTTAAGACCGGCGTTATTTTCAACTGGAACGTTGTAATCAGGATCCGGTTGATCTAAAACAACTAAGGTAAACTTAGTTCCGATACTGCAAGCACCACCGTGCAAGGAGTATTTGCCACCAGCATCGTCAGTGATCAACGCCAGCGTTTTGTTCGTCAGTTGTTTAGCTTTGAGTTCAGTTATACAGTCAGGTGTAAGATAGATTTCAGCCATTTGAATTCCTCCTTTTGCGAGTGTCTCCATTACTTGGAAAGTAATGAGTCGTTCGTTAAATTCAGACTAGCACAATTAAATTGTGAATCCAATAAATGACCCCCAAAAATTTAATGATGAAGTATGCCAAAATAGCTAAACACCAGGATTCCAAGGATAATTCGATACCAGCCAAATAATTTAAAGTCGTTACGTTTAATGTAATTGAGTAGAAATTTAATCGATAAGTACGCGACGACAAAGGAAACCACGACCCCAGTGAGTAGGACGGCTAACTGAAGTTCTGAAAAACCGTTGCCATGGATGAGATATTTAGCAATTTTCAGGAAAGAGGCACCAAACATGGTTGGAATCGCTAAAAAAAATGAAAATTCTGTGGCAACGTAACGGGAGGTTCCCAAGAGAATGGCGCCTAGAATAGTCGCCCCAGAGCGGGAAGTACCCGGTACTAGTGATAAAACCTGAAACAAACCGATAAAAATTGCCATCCTAAGTGACAGAGCGTTAAGGTCGGTAAACTTCGGCACGCGGTTTTGGTTGATGTTTTCAATTACAATGAACAAAAATCCGTATATAATTAGGGTGGAAGCGATTACAGGCCACGTAGTCAGATGAGCATCCATCCAATCATTGAGAGGTAGACCAATGACGATGGATGGTAGTACTGCAAGGATAACTTTCAACCACAGTACCCAGGTTTGGTGCCGTTGCAAAGCCACTTTTTTGCGGGACCACGGATTCAGTTTATTGAAGTACAAAACGACGACAGCCATAATTGCCCCAAGTTGGATAACCACCATGAACATGTTGATGAAAGCAGTTGGTTGCTTGAGTCTGACAAATTCATCTGCGAGATACAAGTGCCCGGTGGAACTGATTGGTAGGAATTCCGTGACACCCTCAACGATTCCTAGGAAAATTGCTTGGAGAATTTCGATCACTATTTTCACACATCCTCTGCTTGATCTTTCAGTATTTATTTATTTTAGGGAAGTGGTGTGAAGCGCTTGTTTGGTTTGTGTAAAAGTTGTGTAAATATTGAAGAGGGTCTTCGCAAACTGTTTATAGTTTTTAAAATTTAGGCACATAATTTATTAGCTGTTCCCTTCGATACCAGATATACCATTTTGTCATAATTTAATGGCTATTTCGGTGTTGTTATCGTTTACAGTAGAACGTGGCCTGTTATATTATTTATATATCAATGTTAGAGAGCAACAACATCTAAGGGGGGTAAATTATGGTCTCGTATGCACGCTTACGAACGCGTAATCAGATAACGATAGCAATGTTGACCTTATTAAAAACTCACCGGATCGATGATATTGAAGTTACCCAAATTTGTGAAGCCGCACTAATCAAGCGCAGTACGTTTTACCGTTATTTTCATGACAAAATTGAAGTCACTGAGGCGGTTCTGGATAAGCTCTTGGAGGACTGGCAAAATGCTGGTCATGGCGAGCGCACGCCAGCCGAAATTGCAGATTTTTTTATGGACAATTACGACGTCTTTTCGCACTTGCAAGTGGACGCCAGTAGCCGGCACTACGCAGATATTCAAAAGATTTTACAGCGTTGGATCATGGCTCGAATTGGACAAAGAAAAAAGTTTACGCAACCGGTTATTGAGCGCGTCAGAAGAACGCACGACCCCATGTTATCAATTATCTTTCTCCTTGATGGCACGTTTGGAGTCTTGGCGCAGGCAAATTTATCAAATCAGCGTGACCGACTCAGGGTCAAGGCGTTTTTGATGGAAGTTGTCGAAGGCATCCAGAATTATAAGTAAACTTTATTTATATTATGGAAATAAAAGTGCGAGGAAGAATTAGAGTAGATAAAGGATTCTTTCCGGATAATTTTATACAAAAGGCGTGATTTCAATTTGAAATCACGCCTTTTGTATTGGTTTGAAAGATAGTTGCTTTATTCAGCCACTTTTAGCGGGCTTTCTGAAAATATCGGGTATTTTACCGAGATGAATTTTCATAAATGCTGCAACAATTTGTCACTCTCCGTTACCCAACCGATTCGTGGGAAAATTTTCCTGAAGAAGAAGCGGTGACTCTCTGGATCCCGGTCAGCACAGGCGTCTTCCACTGAGATGACACGATAACGGTGTTCATAGGCGTCAAAACCAGTGGCGTAGACACCGTTGGAAGACGAGACCCCGGTCAAAATGATCGTGTCGATACCTTGCCGTTGAAGCTGAACTTCTAGATCAGTTCCGAAAAAGGCGCTGGGATTATGTTTAGTGACTGTGATCACGTTGGTTGCGGAATCATCGTGAGCGATCGGCATCATTAGCCGTGCTGTATTTGGCGACAGTGGTGGCTTCTCGAACCCATTCGGAAACGGAAAAAGGTTTTGGACGTCTGGCATATTGACGGTCACTTGGACGATCAAGATGGCTGTGTTCTTAAGCCGGTTCGCGAGTTGATTATTGACTGCCAGCACTTCCGCAGATGTGCTGGGACCAATCGTTGGGGCTGCCAAAATATTATCCTGCATATCAATTGCAATGTAAGCTGTTTTAGAAGGTTCAATCGTTGGTAATGCCATTATTTCACTGCTTTCTGCTTGTCGTTTAAGCGTCCTCTGGTTCACCAAACTTTGACCAATGTTTCTGCAGATAGTCAACGGTTAGGCTGCGATCAGATTGTTTCACTAGGTCCAACGGTTTGCCAGTCGCGACGATGCGGCCACCAGCTTGACCGCCGCGAGGCCCCATATCGATTAGATAATCGGCATTTAACATCAGATCCACATCATGAGTGATGATTAGAATCGTTGCACCCTTGATCCGTAAGCGGTCGATGATCTGCAGCAGGGTCTGGACGTCTAGCGGATGCAACCCAATGGAGGGTTCATCGAAGACGAATAACGTGCCAGCCTGACGCTTTGTGAGGTGGCTGACTAGCTTGAGGCGTTGAGCTTCGCCGCCTGACAGGGTCGGTGTACTTTCACCGAGGTGCAAGTAGGCCAGACCAACCTCTTGCAGCTGCTTGAGCTGACGTTCGATTTTCGGCACGTCCTTAAACACGGGAATCGCTTCTTCGACGGACATTGAAAGCAGGTCAACGATCGAATAACCGTGCCACTTGATCTGTTGAATGTCATCCTTATAGCGGGTCCCGTGGCAGACGGGGCAGACTTCTTCCATGTCCGGCAGGTACTGAATGTCGAGCGTGATCGTACCTAAACCACCGCAGTTCGGGCAGGCACCCTGCTTATTGTTGTACGAAAAGTAGGCGATGCCGTAGTGGCGTTTCTTAGATTCGGGCAGCGCCGCAAACATGTGGCGAAGTGAATCCATGATGCTGGTGTAAGTGGCCAGTGTGGAGCGGGTATTTTTACCGACGGGCGTCGCATCCACACTGACAACGTCTTGCAGGTCGGTCTGCAAGTCAGTCACCTGTGCAGGCAGTTTGTGTTGCTGCTTACGTGCTTGGATGGCAGGAACCAGACTGTCGAGGATCAGACTGGTTTTACCAGCTCCAGAGAACCCAGTAATGGCGGTGACTTTGTTATCTGGAAATGCAGTTGAAACGTGGTGCAGATTAAAGTAATCACTGACGGTGATGTGCGTTGACTTGCCGTTTGCCTTTTTTGCGGGGTGCTTCTTTTGCAGAATGGCCGCTTTGCCAGCCAGAAACGGGCCAATCAGTGAATGGGGGTTGTGGACCAGTTCGTTTGGCTGTCCCTGAGCAATCACTTGACCGCCTTCATCACCAGACCCCGGGCCAATTTCAATCACCCAGTCGGCGGCGGCAATAATATCAACTTCGTGGTCGACAACGACCAGTGAATTACCCTGAGCGATCAATTCACGAAAGACGTTGATCAGACCGTGGATGTTATCGGGATGTAAGCCAATCGACGGTTCATCCAGCACGTAGAGGACACCAGTAGTTTCGGTTCGCAGTGTCCGAGCAAGCTGAATTCGCTGAAGTTCCCCGGTCGACAAGGTGTTACCGCTTCTGGATAAGCTTAGGTATTCCAGGCCAAGTTCCAGTAGGGGCCGCAAATTATCCTCCAGTTCGGTAAATAAGATCTCTGCCAGATGGTTCATGTTTTCAGGCAGGGATTTCTTAGTCTTAGTTTCCCAGTCGGCTAACTGGTCAAGCTGCATGTCTGCGACTTCAGCAATGTTTTTACCACCAACTAACTGCTTTAGCCGTTCCGGATTTAACCTTGACCCATGACAAGTTGGACAGGTCGAAAAGTGGTAGAACTGGTTAATACGGGCAATGGACCGTTCATTTGTCGAATTCTTCGCTGAGTCTTCTACGGCAGCGTAGGCGTTTTCGTAGAGTGCGTTATCCATGTGAAATACCCGGCCGGTGCCAGTCGTGAGATCAACTGGATAAGTCTTCGATTCACCGTGCAACACAATGTCTCGCTCGTGTTCAGTCAGATCCTTATAAGGCACGTCGGTTCGAACGCCAAGCGTCGCCACAACTTTTGGCATAAAATTACGGCCTGGCAGGTGCCACGAACCGACCACGCCTTCGTCGATCGACAGATTTTCGTCACCGATCAGTTTGGATTCGTCCAGTTGACGGACCACTCCCAGACCGCCGCAAGTTGGGCAAGCACCGGTAGAGTTAAACGAAAAGTCCTCCGCGCTTGGCGCCATAAAGCGGACCCCACAAGTTGGACAGGTCAACATTCCCATGTCGTCGCCAGCCAGATCCATAACTTGAGCGATTTGAATCGTTGACGGAATGCGGTGACCATTGGGACAAACCGGTGAACCTAACCGCGAAAAGATGAGGCGGATGACGTTAAAGGCCTCGGTCAGGGAACCCACGGTCGAACGCTCCGATGGAATACTTGGCCGCTGACGCAGTGCCAAAGCCGAGGGAATATGCTTGACTGACTGAACCTGGGACTTTTTATTTTGCGCAATTCGTCGCCGGGTGTAAGTCGATAAAGCGTCCAAGTAGCGCCGGGATCCCTCAGCATAGAGGATGCCCATTGCTAGCGAACTCTTTCCCGAACCAGACGGCCCAGAAATGGCAACAAATTTATTCAATGGAATATCAACGTTAATGTTCTTTAAGTTATTAACGCTGCCACCACGGACTTCAATGTGATCTATAGGTTGTACCAAATGTCCACCTGACTTTCTGAATAGTTGAATAATTCTATTTTAACGTAAATTCAATTGAGGTGAAAATGATGCGACTAAACTGTATTTTACATAAACGCTTAATAATCGATTACATAAAAGAATTATTATCATATTTGTGTCCTTTTTTGAAGCAGTTTGATATGATTGGTATATAGATGAAGGCCACCTCAAAAATGACAGGAGGGACTCTTATGGGATTTTTATGGTCACTAATTGTTGGCGCCATTATCGGCGCGATTGCTGGCGCACTGACGAATCGCGGCCAGGCGATGGGTTGGATCGCCAACATTATCGCAGGCCTGCTAGGTTCAGTTGTTGGGCAGGCACTACTGGGCTCTTGGGGCCCGCAGTTGGCAGGGATGGCGCTGATACCATCAATTATTGGTGCGGTCATTTTGATCCTGATCGTATCGGTCTTTTTTGGGATGAAGCGCGATGAATCGTGACGAAAGGTGGGACAATGATGGACGCATTACAATCGGTGTTTAAATTCATGATTGCCAGCACGTTAATTGTGGGTGGTGTTCTGGTAGGCGGCACCGTTTTTGCCGCTAAAAAAGTCAACACTCTTGGCGATAAATTACAAAAGAAGCTGCATTAAATTAGACTTGAACCGCACCGATGCTGGGTGCGGTTTTTATGTGGTCAAGCTGGCAAGAAAGATGACGTTCTAATGGGTGCTGGACGTTAAAGAGTATTTTAAGTCAGCTATCTTAATCTGTTTCGTGAAATGCAGTCCTCTAAGGTTCTAAACTATTAATATCTTCAGTAACTATCGATAAGTTTAAACGTTAGAAAATTGGCAGTCATTAGATATCATTGCGCCGATCAAAAAGTGTACAACAATGGCTAGCCACGATTAAAATTCGGTATAAAAGGGGCCAGAAAGACCCTAATTTGAGAAATTCTAATTTGCCCTTTAATTTAGAAATATTCTATTGTACAATGTCATTGTAGTAAAAAATTCTGAGGAGGAATTCACATGAGTTTAGTAGGAAAACAAATTGAGGAATTTAAGGCACAGGCGTATCAAAACGGCAAGTTTATTGATGTTACAGACGCTGATTTAAAGGGTCATTGGAGCGTTGTGATGTTTTATCCAGCCGACTTTTCGTTCGTCTGCCCAACCGAATTGGAAGATCTGCAAGATCAATATGAAACCCTGCAGAGTTTAGGGGTAGAAGTTTACTCCGTTTCTGAAGATACTCATTTTGTCCACAAGGCATGGCACGATGAGTCGGATGCGGTTGGCAAGTTAAAGTACGCCATGATTGGTGATCCATCGCATCAATTAGCCAAGATGTTTGACGTCTTTGACGAAGAACAGGGTCTGGCACAACGGGGCACGTTCATTCTAGATAAGAACGGTATCGTTCAATCCCTTGAGATCAACGCTGACGGCATTGGCCGTAACGCTTCCGAATACATTGACCGGATCAAAGCGGGTCAATACGTTGAATCACATCCTGGTGAAGTCTGCCCTGCAAAGTGGAAGGAAGGTTCAGAAACCTTGACGCCCGGCCTCGACCTCGTAGGTAAGATTTAAGATGCTGGATGATAAATTAAAACAGCAACTCAGTGCCTACCTGCAGTTACTTCAACAACCAGTAGTCTTCACGCTTGATGCTGGCGATTCAGAAAACGGGACCAAGGTTCGCGACTTTTTAAACGAGGTCGTTGCGCTATCGCCAAAGCTGTCGGTGGTAGAGGGCTCACTTAAGCGGCAGCCCAGTTTTACCGTTGACGCTCGGGGAGCTGCGCCTTCGGGAATCACCTTTGCGGGGATTCCATTAGGACACGAATTTGAATCGTTTGTTTTGGCACTGCTGCAGGTTTCTGGACACGCACCAAAGATTTCAGATCAGGTCAAACAACAAATCGAGGCCATTGATCAAGACCTGCACTTTGAAACCTTTGCCAGTTTAAGTTGTCATAACTGTCCTGACGTCGTTCAGGCACTTGATATCATGAGTGTTTTGAATCCTCACATTACGCATACCATGATCGAAGGCGGTATGTTTCAAGATGAAGCGGCAGCTCACGATATTATGGCTGTTCCAACGGTCTTTTTGAACGGTCAGGAATGGCATAATGGGCGTGCTACCCTAGAACAGTTGGTTAACAAAGCCCAGGGTAAGGCGGCCGTAGCGGCTGTTGATGAAAGCGTATCTGCTAAGACGTTTGATGTTTTGATCATTGGTGGTGGCCCCGCAGCCGGCTCAGCAGCTGTTTATTCAGCACGTAAGGGACTAGCAACCGCGGTCGTGGCTGATCACATGGGTGGCCAGCCACTGGAAACGGTGGGCATTGAAAACCTGATTGGCACCGACTATATCGAAGGTGAACAGCTGATGCAAAATATTCAGGCTCAGATGTCCAAGTACCAAGTCACTTTGATCGATGGTCAAACCGTGACGGGCCTCATTGGCGGGTCACCCGTTCAGGTTAATTTGAAGGGGGATACTTCGCTGAAGGCCAGAACGGTGATCATTGCCACGGGTGCCCACTGGCGCAATGTCGGTGTTCCAGGCGAAGCTGAATTTCGCAACAAGGGTGTGGCCTACTGTCCGCACTGTGATGGTCCACTTTACAAGGGTAAGAACGTAGCTGTGATCGGTGGCGGCAATTCCGGTGTTGAAGCGGCCATTGACCTTGCTGGTATCGCGAAACACGTTTCAGTGCTAGAGTTCGCGCCCAGCATCTCAGCTGATGCAGTGTTGACCAGCAAGGCACAGTCGTTAACTAACGTTGATCTGATCACCAACGCTCAAACGACCAAGATCGAAGGCGATGGCCGGGTCACTGGCCTGACCTATGACGATCGTTCGAATGGCAATTCACACACTTTAGCAGTTGATGGCGTGTTCGTCCAGATTGGTTTGATTCCAAATACCGACTGGTTGGGCGATTGCCTGAATCTGAATGCTCAAGGTGAAATTGAGATTGATGAAAAAGGTGCTACTAGCCTACCAAATGTATTTGCAGCTGGTGATTGTACTAATTCCGCCTATAAGCAAATTGTGATTGCAATGGGCTCTGGTGCCACTGCAGCACTTGGCGCGTTTGATACCCTGGCACGACAGGTTGCCGTTGAAGAATAACCTGCGATGCAAATTTTCAAAAAAGCGTTAAGAATCATCATTTGATGGTGCCTAGCGCTTTTTTTCATGGTATATCTGAACGTGGCTCTTATTGAGATGGTTTAATTAGGGAAAATATTAGAGTTAAAAATTGGGTGTTTCAGCAAGGGAGCGTTGGAAGTGCAAGTCACTATTTTACTGGTTGAGGATGAAGCAGGTCTGAGGTCGTACTTAGAATCAGAATTAAAATTTGAAGACTACACAGTGATTTCAGTTTCGAGCGGTGAACAGGCGCTGGCAACTTTTAAAACCAGAGCAAGCCAGTTATCGTTGATCATTTTGGACTGGATGTTACCCGGCATTGACGGTTTAGGTGTTCTACGTCGGTTAAGACGGCATTCTGATATTCCAGTGATCATGATGACCGCTCGTGACTACGTTGGCGACAAGGTCTCTGGCTTGGATGCAGGAGCTGATGACTACATTACAAAACCGTTTGAGACCGAGGAATTATTGGCGCGGATTCGGGTAATTTTACGGCGAAATGTGCACAAAAACGTGACTGATCCAATTTACCGGGTTGGATCCTTATCCTTAGATACTAAAACGCGGCAGGTCTTTTTCGAAAATGATGAAGTTCAGCTCACACAACGTGAATTTGAATTACTGCTGACGTTTATGAAGCGACCTGAAGAAGTTTTGACTCGTGATGAACTACTAGATCTCGTTTGGGGTCAGAGCTTTGATGGTCAAATCAATATCGTGGACGTGTACGTACGGTACCTCAGAAATAAATTTAAGGAACACACTGATCGACAGCTGATTGAAACAGTTCGGGGTGTTGGTTATCGGTTAGAGGCGGCGTCAGAACATGAAAAATAGGTTATTTAATACCAGTGCGTGGCGCATTACTCGCGTCTATGCTAGCCTGTTAGCTGGTATTGCCGTCATTTTGAGTCTGGTCATTATTTCAGTGGTCGGCGTTAAGCAGTATGATGCACAGAAACAAAAGGCCATCGGGATTGCTAGAGCACTTAAACGAAGTGAGATCAGTACGAAAGACGATTGGCTCTGGTGGCGCGCTGGCAGTTCAACGAATAATCATCATACGTTTATCCGGCTCAGACTGATCAAAAAGAACGGTTCAGAAAGTTATCTCTATTCGCCGAATACTAAAAGGTTTCTCACGAGGGCTCAAAAAAGCAAGGGGAAAAAGGTTTCAATGAACGTTTACTATTCTCCTAGGACGGGTTTTTATTACCATGCGAAGAGTTTGCAGTCAGATAGTTCGTATGCTGCGATCCACTACGATGTTTGGGTTGAGTTAAACGGCGTCCTTAACTTACTCTGGCTGCTCATTCGGCTCATTTTGCTGATCACGTTTATTTTTCTAGTTCTAGGCACATGGGTGATCTATTTGTTAGCACGCCGCCTCAATCAGCCATTAGTCCAACTCACTAAAACCACCAAAAAGATTAATCGTGATCTGTCGGATCAATACCAGTCGCAATTACCCGTTCCTCAATCACCGCAGGAAGTGCATGATTTGAGCGTGGAGTTCAACCACCTATTACGCTCTTTAAGTGACCAAGCACAGGCGGACCGACAGTTTGTGTCAAATGCATCGCATGAGTTAAAGACGCCGATCGCAGCGATTCGGGGTCACGTGTCCCTGATTCAACGTCGTGGTCGATCACACCCAGATATCATTCCGACTTCTTTAGCCTTTATCGATCAGGAATCGGGAAGAATGCAGAGGTTGATCGAAAGCCTATTGCAACTTTCGCATGCTAATCAGCTCGAGCTGAAATTTGAGCAAGTCAATTTAAGTGAGCTAATGATTCAAATGGTGGCCGAATTGGGGTCAACTTTAAACCGCAAGATCGAGGCCACTATCCAACCAGATGTCTTGGCAGTGACTAATTCCGACAGTATTCGTCAAATTTTGACGAGTTTGATGACGAACGCTCAAAAGTATTCACCAGCTGATCAGCCGATTGGACTGACGATGAACGCCACTGGTCGAAAAATCATGCTGACGGTTTCCGATTTTGGCCGTGGAGTTTCTGATGAAGAAAAGCCCCACGTTTTCGAGCGCTTTTACCGAACCAAAGCGGTTCGCAATCAGGTTAAGGGCAACGGTCTTGGCCTAGCCATCGTTTATCAGCTAGTGCTGTTAATGCACGGTGAGATCAAGGTTGAAGATAACGTGCCCAACGGTGCCTGCTTTACAGTGACCTTGCCCCAACAATGAAGCACGATACCACTTTTTAATTTTGAAACATTAAATTAGACTGGCCATGAGCAATGACTCAAATGGTGACCAGATAAGGTACTACTAGGTGAATTTCCAAAATCGGAAGTTCATCTGGCAGTACCTTATTTTTTATGTTTGAGCGACTGACTACTGGTTTTGAACGCCTCATCTCCCAGTTTTACTCAAAGTTAAGGTTTGGTTCAAGCCGTTCATTTATAAACAATTCTCAGAAAAGTCCCCGCGCTTGGCCGTTTTAATGATTGATCTAAATGCCTGTTTAAAGCGGTTTGAAAGCATGATTGATTAAGAAAATACCCTTGGATAGCCTGTCCGTGGTGTGCAACATCTTCTAGTTTATGAGTTTTTCTCATCCTACTTTCTTATTTTATATATAGTAGCTTCTAAGAGCATTTTCTACAATGTTTCTAGTGATTAAAAAAGGGGTGCTTCTTTTGCAGGATAAAAGCTCAAAAAAAGATGATCAAGTGATCGATGCGTGGATCAAACGGCATTCCAGCCTCGTTTATTTTGGACTGAAGGTCGTCTGTTACACGGTGATTCTACTCGCCCTGATCTACCTCTATGATTATAACGGGGTCACCAGCGGTCACTTTATCTATAACGAATTTTAAATGAATGGAAGTCAGCAATCATGATCAATAATCTTATTCAAGCCATTTCAAATCAGGCTCATCAACACCCACAGCGAATCGCGTTTGACTACCTTGGGCAAACGGAGACCTACGCAACACTGGAGCAGCAATCAAGCCAACTGGCGGCTTGTCTGCAAGAATCCGAATTAGACAATGGTCCGATTCTGGTATTTGGCGGTCAGACCTTCGATATGCTGGTAGCCTTTCTTGGCAGCGTAAAAGCTGGTCGGGCTTTCATCCCAGTAGATGTTAATTCTGCTCCTGATCGGGTAGTTTCCATCCTGGAAACCGCGCAGCCTGCTCTGGTCATTGCAGTTGAGCCGTTGCCGGTTCATGTTAAGCCACGGGTTTTAAACTTTGATGACCTGCAAAGCATTTACCGAACTTTTGAGCCGGTTTCTAAGGATGTTGACACTAAAGGCTCAGACGTTTTTTACACGATTTTTACTTCAGGGACAACTGGTAATCCTAAAGGTGTTCAGATCAGCCATACCAATTTATTGAGCTTTGTGAATTGGATGGATGATTGGGTAGATTATCAGCAGCAAAACGTTTTACTCCAGCCTTCCTTTTCCTTTGATTTATCGGTGATGGCGATTTATCCCACGCTAGCCAACGGCGGGACGTTGAAAGTTTTGCCAAAACAGAGTACGGATAATTTTATGTTAATGTTTGCTGCACTGCCCAAAATGAAGCTGAACCTATGGATCTCAACGCCTTCACTGATCGATATCTGTCTGTTAGACCCCAATTTTGACCAGCATCATTATCCGGACTTAAAAACGTTTATCTTTTGCGGTGAAGAGTTGACGCACCAAACAGCGGCAAAGCTAAAGCAGCGATTCAGTGATGCTCATATTTACAACACCTATGGACCTACCGAAGCAACTGTTGCGGTCACTCGTGTCGAAATTACAACGGCGATCCTAGCGAAGTATGAGCGGTTGCCAATTGGGTATGTTAAACCGGATACCCAGATCTTAATTGATACTAATGCCCACGATACTAAGGGTGAGCTATTGATTTGCGGTCCAAGCGTGTCTAAGGGTTATTTGAATAATCCAAGAAAGACCGCCCAAGTATTTGAACACCCTGGTCAATACCAACTCTACCGCAGTGGTGATCTTGGCTATTACGAAGATCAGCTGCTGTTTTACAACGGCCGAACCGATTTTCAAATTAAATTAAACGGTTATCGCATTGAACTGGAAGAAGTTAACCATTACCTGGCAAATTTGGCACTGATCAAGCAGGGCGTAGCAGTGCCTAAATATGACCAGAATCATAAGGTTAAACAGCTAGTAGCCGTTGTTGTGCCGCAAGAATCGACGGCTGCTGATTCAACGTTGGTCAGCTCTTTAAAGCAGCAGCTAAGCCACAATATTATGCCGTACATGATGCCTCAACGGTTCATCTTCAAAGACCAGTTACCGCTTAGTGCAAACGGTAAGGTCGATATTAAAGCCTTGATTGCGGGCGTAAACGTCAATGATTAATTTGCAACCGTACGCCAGTCCGACCTACTTCATTCTTTTGATCATCACGCTGTTGCCGGCCATGATTGCACTGTACTATGGCAGGCGTTTGCAGATATACGAAGCGGTGTGGACATTTGGCTTCTTAGTTTTGACATTTGGCGGGAATAAGTGGCATCAAGGGCTGGCTTTGATTTTCTACGTGATTTTCCAGTTACTGTTGATCCTGTTGTATCAGCGTTATCGCAAGCAGCACAATAGCACCGTGGTTTTTATCACAATGGTACTGTTGAGTATTTTACCGTTAGTTTGCGTTAAATTAGCAGCTGGTCTAGCCTTACAAAAATTATCATTCCTGGGCTTTTTAGGGATCAGTTACCTGACATTTAAAACTGTTCAGATCATCATGGAACAGCGTGATGGGACTATTAAAGCGATTCGGGCACGGAATTTTTTGCGGTTTCTGCTGTTTTTCCCAACCGTTTCGTCAGGTCCAATTGACCGGTTCAGACGGTTTCAAGCCGATGTGGTTAAGCTTCCCGATCGCGATACCTACGCGCGGATGTTAGACAAGGGCACCCAATTTCTATTTCGGGGTTTTGTGTACAAATACATGCTGGGATATTTATTTGGCACCCTGTGGCTGCCAAAGATAGCGCAGCTGGCGATGGCTCATCGTCAAGCTTTCCACGGCCTCGGACTGTCCTGGTCGTTGCTGTTTTATATGTATGATTACAGTATGTACCTGTTCTTTGACTTTGCCGGTTACAGCATGTTTGCAATCGGTATCAGTTACTTTTTGGGAATCAAGACGCCCCAGAACTTCAACGCGCCGTTTATTTCCCACAACATCAAGGATTTTTGGAATCGCTGGCACATGTCATTGTCATTTTGGTTTCGGGACTTTATTTTTATGCGGGTGACGTTTTTTATCATGAAGAAACGCCTGATGAAAAATCCCGTTCGAATCTCCCAGGTAGCCTATTTGATCAACTTTTTGGTGATGGGCTTTTGGCATGGTCTAACCTGGTATTACATTGTTTACGGGCTTTTCCATGCGGTGGCCATCATTTTGAATGACGTTTGGCTCCGGTTCAAGAAAAAGCATCTGAAGGGCTTACCGCATAATTCATTGACGGAAGGTATAGCTATCTTCATCACCTTTAACACGGTTTGCTTGAGCTTTTTAATTTTCTCTGGTTTCTTAAATACACTCTGGTTCAGATAGGAGAAAACACTAATGAATAATGAAAAAAAGATTCTTCAAATTTTAAATGAGTTAACTGGTACCGATGTTTCAAACAAGCGCGACGATAACCTGTTTGAGACTGGTTTAATGGATTCAATGGCTTCGGTTCAGTTAGTCGTTGACTTGGAGGAAGCCTGCCACGTAACGATTCCCATTTCGGAATTTGACCGCAATGAATGGGATACCGCTAATAAAATTATTCAAAAGGTTGCGACGTTACAATGAAAAAGAAACACACACTGTTGCTGGCTATCGCACCGGTGATCATTGCGCTTGGTGTGGTGGCCATGCTGCTCGGAATACCCCGCAAGGCAAAACACTATTCCCAAAACCAATTGGAGCTAGCCTCGATCTCCTTGGCCTACAACGTTTTTAAAGGGCAATCGATCAAGACCCAAGCCATGGATCACGGCTATGTGCCGTTTTTTGGCTCATCAGAACTGGCTCGCTTAGATTTCACCCATCCGAGTGTTTTAGCCGCTAAGTACCATCGCCCATACCGGCCATTTTTACTTGGACGTGCAGGCACGCAATCGCTGGCTCAGTATTTTGAGATGCAAGATATGCTGCCACAATTGCATCATCGAAAGGCCATCGTGATTGTGTCACCGCAGTGGTTTACTAAACACGGGCAGCTCAGCCCGGCCTTTAAAATATTTTACTCGCCGTTAGCGACTACCAGTTGGCTACTTAAAGCTAAGCCTAGTCCTACTGACCAATATGCGGCAAAGCGCTTATTAGCCATGCACTCACAGGCAAATAAGGGCGTCATGGGTTCAGCCGTCAGGCGGATGGCGACCGGGCATTCAATTACCGGCAGTCAGCGGCAGTACCTCCAATTCCGGTCCAAAATGCTGCACAATGAAGACCAACTGTTTGCGCAACTAAAAATCATCAACAAATTACCAAGGCTTCATAAACAAGAGCGACGGTTACCTGCTACCTATAATCGGGCGCAGTTGTTCCGGTTAGCAAACCGAATTGGTAAACGTTCAACCGATAATAATCGCTTAGGCATTGACAAACAGCTGTACAAAAAGCGGCTCAGTCATGGTCGAATCAAGCACATGAGAAACCGGCAGATTCATTATGACTATCTCCACTCACCAGAGTACAGCGACTTGGAACTACTGCTGAGTACGTTTAAACAGCAGGGGACTGACGTGATGTTTGTCATTCCGCCGGTGAATGGGAAATGGGCGCGCTACACTGGTTTACCAATGAAGATGATGGCCCAAAACACCAAAAAGATTAAGCAGCAACTACAAAGTCAGGGCTTTGATCAAATCGTGGATCTGAGCCGCGATGGTAATAAGCCGTACTTTATGCAGGATACGATTCATTTAGGCTGGCAGGGTTGGTTAACCCTGGATCAGCGAGTGAAGCCATTCTTGGAGCAACGACAAACGAGGCCCAAACTCCATTTGAACAACTATTACTTCAGTAAGACTTGGCAGAATAAAGTCGTTAAATAAGTTATCTAAACCGCAGTTGAAGTTCTCAGACACTGACGGCAGGGCGATAACTGGCACCTAGGTCTCAGTAAACACTAAACGCTACTAGGCAATTTTTCAGTACCGGAAGACTTGTCTAGTAGCGCTTTGTGTTAGTGACCGTCATTAATTCAGTGGCAGATTAGAGGATGGAACGTCGATAATGTAATCTTCCAGCCGGGTAGCATAGGTTGGGTGATTCAAATTAGCATTCACCGTCCTTTTAAGCTGCGACAAATTGTCAGTGATGATACCATTGACACCCTGAAACAGAGCGATTTGGACGGCGTTATCTGAATCGACCGTCCAGGCATAGACGCGCTGATGCCGCGCGTTAGCCTGATCCACGAAACTATCGGTCAGTGTGGTGTACTCCATGGTGTAGGCGTTGGCCTTGGTGTGTGGAAAGGACAGGTTGTACGGCAGAATAAAGCTGACAAACTGCTTTGGGTCCTGCTTTTTCAGCCCTTTGATGACTGGATACGACAGTGAATGCACCTCATCGTGATCCCGGCGCAAGCGCTTACCGTACCGCTGAACAAACAGTTTTAACATATCAGGAGAATCGTGGGAAGTCACTTTGATCTCCACCAATAATTTTTGGTGCAGCTTTTCAGCGGCTGTCAAATACTGATTGAAACTGGCCACTTTAGCTGCGTAGCCGTTTTCTCTTGCCGTCAATGACGTGATCTGTTTTAAGGTCATTTGATATGGATCCTGATTCACGCCAGTCAAGTTTTTTAAATTATTATCGTGCATGACCACGAATTGGTGGTCCCTAGTCTCATGAATATCCATTTCAACGTAGTCGGGGTGTTCACGGCTAGTTTTTCTTAATGCCGGAATGGTATTTTGCACGCCATTACCATTGTCAACGCCACGGTGTGAGATCTCCAGTGGGCGGCTGACCGTCAAGCCCTTCAAGTAGATAACGTTAAAGCCAACGATGCCCACTGCGACCAATAGAATGGCTGCTACGGTAAGCACCCGTGGCCGGCGGCGTTTATGAATGAACGGCGAGCGTTCAACGTTTGAGATAATAAGATCTGACATCAAAATCCGCATCAAGCCAAACGTCGAGAAAATCAGTACGAATTGCGAAACGATTTGAATGAACACCATGTTGAGAATGGCTACTGGAAAAGCGATTGGATAGAGCCAGTGATCAGCTAAGCTTTGCCCGCCGATAATCAACAAGTAGCAGATTGCACCGAAGACGGTGACGGTAACTGACAGCATTAAAATACTGAGGAAGTAATCCCAGGTGTGATGGTGGGTTTTATGCCAACTGTCGGTGATTGCTTGCCGGACGGAGGTTTGGCGGATGACCAGATTAGGCAGCACGAATAGTAAGCGCAATCCAAGGTATAAAACCAGCAGGTAAGCGATCACCAATAATGCAGTTAACCAGACTTTTGATAACATGAACGTGATGATAAAGTCGGGGATCTTAACTTTTGCTAGTAGCGCAGTTTTGAAACCAATCCCGGCAAATGGCAGTATCAAGATAAAGTAACCAAGAAAAAAGAAGAATGATGACACTGATAGCTTCGGGGTGAGTGATAAAGTATCGCGGATGATCGTGCGAAACGCGAAGCCGTGCTTTGCTTTAATATCGTACATACCAAGCATCAAAAAGGAAAATTGCCAGTAAATAAACAGCAGTGCCAAAACTAAAATGAACAGTAACGCCAGCGTCGTAAAAGGGTGATCCAGTAAAATATTGCCGATATTGGTATACGACACGTAATCGACACCGCCGATGTCAAGTGTCGTCGAGGTTAACCACCCCAGAAATGGAATCAGCAGTAGACCGATGACTACGTTGATCCCTAAAATTAGCGCAGTATAGGCCACCCAATTCTGGAAAAAGTCCTTGCGAATCGTGTTGATCAATCTGAGATGTTTCATCTGTCATTACCCCAATCATCGATATTCCTACTGGGTCTATAATACCAATTTAAGCGGTGTTTGGCAGGGAAAATTGTCACTCTAAATACAATTGAATCAATCACGATACAAACCAAAAACTCATCAGTCAAGAAGCTTCACTTGGAAGCTTCTTGACTGATGAGATCTGATTTAAAGCAAATATGATGTGTTATTTACAGCGATTTTAACTGCGATAGAACGGCTTGTGGCAGATTCAGTTCAGCTGCATGTACTGCATCATCAATGTAGCTAACTTTGCTGGCACCAAGTAGGGCGGTGGTGATACCAGGAATCGCCAGTACCCCGGCAAAGGCCAGTTGAGTCATTGAAATGCCAGCGTCATCGGCAATTTTTTTGAACTTGGTGACCCGTTTTGAATCTTCATCATTAAAGTATTCTTTGATCAGTAAAGGTTCACCGTGAGCGGCCCGGCTATCTGCCGGCATTGCCCCGTTCAGGTACTTGCCGGTTAAAACGCCACGGGCTAGGGGACTGTAAGCCAGAAAACCGATCTGTGAACGCTGTGCTAGGTGCAAAACGTCAGCGTCATCGTGGTCTGACAAGATGTTATAGCGGTTTTGCAACGAAACCATGGGGTTCAACCGGCGTTCTTTAATGATTTCCAAGGCCCGGGTCAACTGTTCTTCATTATAGTTTGAAACTCCATAATAGCGAATCTTGCCAGCATCCACCAATTCACTGAGCGTGGTTAGCGTTTCTGCTAGCGGGGTGTTGTTATCAAATAGATGCGCTTGATAAAGATCCAAGTGATCGGTTTGCAGCCGTTCGAGTGAGGCATCGATCTGCTGGGTGATATGCTGACGGGAAAGGGTGGGATTGCTCATCACCGGATTGGTGTTAGAGCCAACCTTAGAAGCTAAAATGACCTTGGAACGGGCACCGGGATGCTTTTTGAACCAGTTGCCAATAATGGTTTCCGAGCTGCCATCACCGTAGGGCGGTTTTTCGTCTTGACCAGGGCCGTAATAGTCTGCGGTATCAATTAGGTTGATTCCAGATTCCAGTGAGTGATCCAAAATGGCATCGGAGTCTTCTTCTGAGATCCACCGGCCAAATGCCATGGTGCCTAATCCGATTCGCGTCACGTTTAATGAACTACTACCAAGTTTTTGAGTATTCATATTTGCTGCCTACTTTCTTGAATGTTGAAACGTATCATCACAGCTATATTTGACTTAGTTGAAATTTTGATCACTCGTTTAAAGCATGATTCATTATCAATGCTAAGCTTATGACTGTATTTTAATATTAGCCCTTGAATCACGGTCTAAGTCAAACAATTTGAACGATTCGTACGGGGATTTTATTTTGACCACTAGAGCTTAGCCAATTCGTTTAGGAGGGCAGCCTTAATGAGTGGAATCTGAGCGGCGTTATAGACGTCGAAATAGACCTGGTTGTGAAAGTTTTGACACTGGTCAATGCCGACGTACCGGAACGAAATGTCCAGGGGCTGTAACAGATCCGGTACGGTCAATCCTTTAGTTAACGCGTTATTGGGCGCGTAGGTTTCCGGTACCGCCGCCAAAGTGGTGACGTAAGCGAACTGTTTACCGGTCATCAAGGCAACCGGCTGACCGTTTTCATCGGCGTCGTAGAACTTGTGTAGGGCAAAGACGTCATCAATATAGCGTTTTAGCCCCCACGGCACCGCATACCAGTAAAGCGGGAAAAATAACAGGATCAAATCGGCCCAGCGAAATTTCTCGTATTCTTCGCCAGCTTGGTAGTTGGTCACAGCTGTCAGTTGGAGATCGTTGTGAGCTGCTAGCGTGTTTTGGCTCAAATCCACCAGCATCTGGGTCAGTTTACCACCGGCATCGGGATGGGGTGTGTAGCCATTGATCAGAAGAATTTTCATTGCGGTTACCTCTTTTGGCACATGATATGAGTTGAGTTCATGTTGAAGGTTAGGCTTAAATGCACGATAACGGTGCTGGCATTTGAAGTCTACCATCATCAAAACGGCTGGTAATTACCCCACGATTCGTTAAATAACTGCTGTTAAATAAGTTTCAGTAGGCCCCCTCTTGAGAGAGACTACCAAGGCTAGCCAGCTTTTACCCGCCAGCACTTATATTTTAAAGCAGATGGGGATCATAGAAGGGGCGCTCAATGTTACCCCGGCCAAAACGACGGTGAACTTTTTGCTGATGCGGCTGTGCACCCTTAACGCGATTTTGACGTTGGTGAAAATGAGTTCGGGGTGTAGCAGTTTTCAATGCAGAAGGCACTTTGCTGACTCTGGCTTGACGAGGCTCTCGCTGCCGTGGTGTGTGAATACTTAAGTGCCGTTTTTCACTCGAAAAAGAAACCTGATGACGATCAAATAATTTTTTCAATTCAACCATTCTTTCTTAACGTTTGATTCCATTATACCGGTCTTTGGTCATTATCTCAAAAAGTTACTGGGCATCGTATGCGTCAAGTTCTTCTCGGTAACTTCTCAAATAGAGTTCTATGTCATGCTGTGGTGCCTGGTTTGCGTAGACTGCCGATTCCGGTAGTCAGCCAGGTTCCTGCTGTCGCGACACAGCATCCACCTAGCAGCCTACCTCCATCTCCGTTGTTCGCTTTGCCACGGCACAGATCTGTTGATCCCATAATTCTAAGCAAGCTGCTTGGACTGCGCAGAAGATGACGCTAAGTTCCGTTATTAATAGGCATTCAATCTCTAATAATGATGTTTGAGTCTTTTAGTTAGATTCTAAATCTGCTAAAATTTGATTCATGGAAGGCTCTTACCCCTAGTTTTTTAAAGAGAAGGGCTCTTTCTCTGTCAAGATAAACCCTAAAATTAGTACATATATTCACTACCGAGATAAATTTTACACTAACCTGGGTATCAAAAAGCGGTTTGATCAATCAACCCGACTTGCATTTTTGAAAAACTCGGTTATAATTCTAATTAATATTTAATGTCGAGATTACAAATTGAGTAGCATCTGATCTGGGTGTCAGGAAGTTGGCGGTGGCTGCGAGCCAATCAGGGTCAGAAGAGCGAACTACGTAGAGATCGACGCTGGGTAACGCTAGAACCATTATTTTCTGGTGAGTGGTGTACAAATGTACACAATTTGGGTGGTACCACGGTAGAAGTCTAATCGTCCCTGTTGCAGTTAATGCAATGGGGACGATTTTTTATTTGGAAGGGGTAAGCGAGATGAGAACGACAAGCGGCGGTATGGCACGATATTGATTGGCTCACAATGGTTGAATGACGGGTTCAGACAAAGAGAGGTCAATTGATGATGAAAAAAATTTCTTTAAGCTTACGAGAAGCAATTATTATGTTGGTGATCATTTTATTTATCATGGGCAGTGGGGTGATCGGTTTAGGACTATCACCGCAAGTGCCTGTGCTGCTAGCCATTACCGTGACGATTTTTTGGGCCAAGTTCAAGGGCTTATCCTGGGATGCAATTAATAAAGGCATCAAAGACGGGATCGATAAGGGGATTATTCCAATCGTGATCTTCATCTTGATTGGTGCCATGATCAGTACCTGGATCGCATCCGGCACCATTCCAACCTTGATGGTGATTGGTTTTAGAGCCATTAGTGCTCAGTGGTTTTTACCCACCGTCTTTCTAGTTTGTGCCCTCGTTGGATCAGCCGTGGGTAGCTGTTTCACCGTTGTTTCCACGGTGGGCATCGCCTTCTTCGGTATCGGTGTAACAATGAGTTTTAACCCGGCTTTGGTTGCGGGTGCCGTTATTTCTGGCGGGATCTTCGGTGATAAATGCTCACCGCTTTCTGAAACCAGTAATTTAGCTGCAGCCGTCGTTGATACGGATCTGTTTGATCACATGAAGACGATTTTATGGTCCACCGTTCCCGCTGCTGCAATCAGCACCGTTGCATTTGCCATTCTTGGCTTCGGCCACAACCACGCAGACCTAGATAAAATCAACACAACGGTGGCGGCCTTAAACCAAAACTTTCATATTTCATGGGTCACGCTCATTCCAATTGTTCTAGTCTTTGTCTGTGCCGGCTTTAAGATGGCTGCCATTCCGACGATGCTGTTAAACGTGCTGGTTTCTGGTGCCATGATGTTTATCAATAACCCATCGTTAAGTGTCAATAAAGCAAGTACGATCATCACTAACGGCTTTGTCGCTAAAACGACCAACAGTGAAGTTAATCTGCTGCTATCTCGTGGCGGTATCGTCAGCATGATGCCAACCGTTGCCCTGATTGTCTTAACCCTGTCACTTGGGGGCCTGTTAGTCAACTTTGGTTTGATCAGTGCCGTGATGACGCCGTTAGCAGCGCATCTGAATTCCAACGCGAAATTGATCACAGCCGCACTGATCTCCTGCCTAGGGATCAACGTTTTTGTTGGTGAGCAGTTTCTATCAATTATCCTGCCAGGCCGTTCCTTCAAGAAAGCCTTTAACGATGGGGGCTTAGAAAGTTCAGCTCTGGGGCGGGTCCTTGAAGATGGCGGTACGGTTCTCAACTACTTGATGCCCTGGGGTGTCGGTGGCGTTTTCCTAGCAAATACCCTGGGAGTGCCAACGATTCAGTACCTGCCATTCGTCTTCTTCAGTCTATTATGCCCAGTTATGTCGCTCGTCAGCGGCTTTACTGGAATTGGTCTTCACGTCCGTAAGCCGATTGCTGAAGTTAACGCCTAATAGTTGAGCCATTGCTTAGGTGACGTTTGCTATGAAGTGTATCAAAATTATTCATGTTTTCGAGCTGATTTTTCAGGTGATAAATGATACACTGGATTTAAGTACAAAATTAATAACTTTGAAGGGGTGGCTCAATTATGGCATTGAATTTAACTAAGGAACAACTGAAGCAGTACGATGGTAAAAATGGTAACAAAGCTTACGTTGCAATCGACGGTACGATTTACGACGTGACTGATGTTGACGCCTGGAAGGACGGCGCACATCACGGCCATACAGCTGGTAAAGACCTCAGTGATGCAATCATGACAGCTCCTCATAAGAAGAGTGTTCTGGCCAAGTTACCAGTCGTTGGCAAATTAGTTTAAAATTTAATAGGTGTACTTTAGTTTGAGTGTTTCTGTTTGATTCATCATTAAAGCTCATAACTCGAGTATGAATGATCCCTTTATAGTTGTCGGATGATGGCACATGCTTCATCTAACCATTATGGAGGGATTTTTATTATTTAAATTTTTAAGTGACTGGTCTCGAAATACTGCCGTTCTAGCGCTTGAATAACTGGATTTAACGACGTTAGTAATGGCGTGGTACCCTGAATTTAGATGGCGTTAAGGGCCACATTAATTTACTTTTTTTCAGGTAGACAATGTCAAAGAAGTTTTAGTCAACTCGGTTCAGATAGGTTACACTATAAGTAATCATTTTGACGTTTGGAGGATTTAATATGACGGTTTCCAGATCCACACTGATCAAATCAAGCATTGTAGTTGCCATCTTTCTGGTTTGCATCATCTATCCGGGTCAAATCTTTGGCGCTCTCGGTAAATTGGTCTCAGTGCTGAACCCATTGATTCTGGGTGCAGTTCTGGCATACTGCGTGAACTTACTGTCCCGTCAGCTAGAGAAGTGGTACTGGCCACATGCCGAACAGAAATTAGCCCGTGGATCACGCCGGCCGTTAGCTATTCTAACCGCTCTGGTGATCATTATTTTGATCATTGCCGGGGTATTGCGGCTCGTAATTCCGCAATTTGCGGAAGCCATTAACGGCTTTTTCAAGACTGCTCCCAGTACGGTCAATGACATTGTTCGTTGGCTAAATCAATTTGATCAAAATAACGCCATTAGTCAACGGATTTCAGCGGCAACCGCTTCCTTTAACTGGACGTCCATTCAGCAAAAAGCGACGAAATACCTAACAGCAGGTGCATCTGGGGTCTTCTCCTCGACTGTTTCCATCTTTAGCAATATTTTTTCAGGCGTGGTTAACTTTGTGCTCGCATTTGTTTTTTCCATCTATCTGATTAGTGGTAAGGAAAAGATTGGTGGTTGGTTAAACCGTCTAATGGATGATTTTTTACCCGTTAAATTTGTTGCGAAGACCCGGTACGTTATTAGCGTGACGAATAAAATGTTTTCAAGCTTTATTGCTGGTCAAGTGTTAGAGGCTTTCATATTGGGTACGCTATGTACACTTGGGATGCTCCTATTCCGCTTTCCCGACGCTTTATCGGTTGGTGCGTTAGTTGGTGTGACCGCTTTGATGCCAATGATTGGTGCTTGGATCGGTGGCATCGTCGGCTTTGTGCTGATTGCCGTTTCGTCGCCGCTGCAAGCGATCCTGTTTGTGGTCTACATTTTGATTCTGCAGCAAATCGAAGGTAACTTGATTTACCCTCGGGTCGTTGGTGGCACGATTGGTTTACCGGGTATTCTAGTGCTAGCAGCTATTACGATCGGTGGCGGATTAGGAGGCATCGTTGGGATGTTGCTGGCGGTACCGATCACCGCCACTTTGTACCGTCTGATGCGCCACGCGACGTTTAAAAAAGAAGGATTAGAAGTTAAAAATATTTAGTCGAAAGCCCAACTGCGGTTGGACTTTTTTGCTGGCTGAATGGTTGGAAAATACAACATATGTGATTAATTTAACATGATTTAAATAAGTCACTCTTTGCGGAATTTATTTTTAGTTTTAGTTTTTTATTGGTACACCAGACTTTTTCAGCTATGGAGAAAAATTTGATTAATCGAAATAATGATGGATATTTTGATATTGTGAATCATTAAACTAGAAATTGGTTCCTAATCGAACTATACTAAAGATGGTTCCAAAAAAGGAACCAAACCATTCAAAACCGACAGAAGATTTTCAAAATTCTTCCTTTTGCTTGGTGTGAGTAATGGTAGTTCAGCGCTCAATAGAGCACTGAGGACAGGCGCAGATTTTAGGAGTAGGGTCTGAACCTTTCATTAACTACTATTGGGCGCTAATGAAGTGCGATTCCTCATTTGCAGTCTATCGCTGCAGAAAATAACACCTTTGGGAATTTTCCCTTGGGTGTTGTTTTTTGCTGTTTGGTTTTTGAGTTTTATATTGAGTTATTGGACTGCACGAGGTAAGGACTTGCGTGTAGGCAGCTCTTAAGCGCACCTTATCTACTTAGCCGAATCGGGCTGCACAAGGCAAGGACTTGCGCCTAAGTCCACTCTGCCATAATTCACGGCACAACCCGCCGCAAATTCTGCCAGAGTTGCCTTACGCTCCAGTCCTTGAACGCCTTGTTCCGCACCTTAGCCGAATCGGGCTCCACAAGGCAAGGACTTGCACGTAAGGCCACTTCGACATAATTCACGGCCAAACCCGCCGCAAATTCTGTCAAAGTTGCCTTACGCTCCAGTCCTTAAGCGCCTTGTTCCGCACCTTAGCCGAATCAGGCTCCACAAGGCAAGGACTTGCACATAAGCAGTCCTAGTCAAAAACCCAGGCAACCCACCTGGCTTTCTGCCTAGGCCCGCTTACGCTCCAGTCCTTAAACGCCTTGTTCCGCACCTTAGCCGAATCGGGCTCCACAAGGCAAGGACTTGCACATAAGGCAACTTCGACACAATTCACGGCACAACCCGCCGCAAATTCTGTCAAAGTTACCTTACGCTCCAGTCCTTAAACGCCTTGTTCCGCACCTTGTTCGACTACATAGACTAACTGGGCTCCACAAGGCAAGGACTTGCACATAAGCAGTCCTAGTCAAAAACCCAGGAAACCCACCTGGCTTTCTGCCTAGGCCCGCTTATGCTCCAGTCCTTAAACGCCTTGTTCCGCACCTTGCTTAATCAAAGTGCCTCCAATCATAATCCATCAAGTACCTTGCCACAAACAATCCCAGCGGTAAGAACATGATTATTAACGCCGCCCTCGTCAGCCACAACGCGCCATTTCCAATCTGATTCAACCCAATATCATAAATGCCCCGATAGATATACAGTCCCGGTACCATAATGACTATCGACGGTACCGTTAACGAGATTCTTGGATACCCGTTATACCGGTTGATCGCTGACGCCAACAATCCCGCCACCAATGCGCCGATGAAGGCCGCCGCCGGTGCCGGCATCGTATTGAATTCGACCAATTCCAGCCGCAAGGTATTTGCCACCGCACCAATCAGCCCCGCCGTTATCGCCATTCTCTGGGAGCTATTAAACATCATTGAGAAACCGTATACTCCAAAAAAACTCGCCGGTAACCGCAATAACATCAGCACAATTGGACTCAAGCCTAACGCCAGGAAGTTTTCCGGTTGAAAGTTCACTATTAGCGCGATCAGCCACCCGACTAGAGTAGCTACTACCGTAATCATTACGGCGTATGAAAGCCGTTCCATTCCCGAACGCATATCTAGTTTCGATAAATCCAAAAAACTAGTGATGAAGGGGAAACCCGGAATTACGAATAACATTGCTCCAATGTAACCAGCCTCATGACCGTTCGCAATTGGGAAAAAGAGGTTCATTCCCTTAAAGACAAGTAGGTAGGCAATTTCAGCTACGGCAACACTCAGTGCGATGCTGGCAACGGTTGTCGCGTGTCGGCGTCCCATTTCACCGCGCAACCAATTACCAATGCCGGCACCGACGAAGGAACAAATCATTTCGATCCAGCCACCACCCAGTAAAAAAATAAATGAGGCACATGCCATTGCTGCAGCCAGGCCCTTGATAATTGGTGTGTAATTACCCGGTGTTTTTTGAATCTTATCAAGTTCGCGGTGCAGTTCGCGCACCGTCATGTTGGAATATTTTGCTTCAAATTCTCTGACGAAAGTTTCCAATGTATATAAGCGATCCGTGTTGACACCAGTGTTAGGTAACGCCAGCACCTGCGAATAACTATGTGAAGGGTCAAAACAAGTCAGGCTGATCGACGTTAGTCCAATATCGGCGGAACAGGTGAGATCCAGCGCTCGAGCCACAGTGTCCATGGCTTCACGAACCCGCCAGGCTCCAGTACCGCAGGAGAGCATCATAATGCCGACCCGACCGACAATCGATGCGCGGCCTTTTACCCGCGCATGACGAACACGGTCATCTTCATTGATGACAAATTCCTTCCACGGAATCGCCATATGGTGTTGATCTGACGGTATGTAATTGTGAGATTCATCCTCAGTTTCTGTCACGTTTTTTTGACCTCCATCTAAAAGTGTTCCTTATATTATAGTCACGAGACGGCTCTTTTCACAAGCGACAGATTATATGTTATGTTTGTTTCATTAGGCATGGAAGGAGTCGATGACGTGACAACAAAGGAAAAAATTATGGCTGCGACTAAGCAGTTAGTGGCTTCGCAGCCGTTTAATAACATCACTGTCACGACAATCATGACGGTGACTGGCATGCGCCGTCAGTCATTTTACGATCATTTTCGGGATAAATACGACGTGCTGGCGGCCATTTATTCCACCGAAGTTAAACGAGCAGTTCGCTATTGCGGCAACTACCGCTTTTGGCCGCAGACCTTGCTTTCAATGTTGCAGTACTTTGATGATAACCGATACTTTTACCAGCACGTCTTAAAACTGGATGTGCAAAACGCGCCCGAAGAGGTGATCAAGGCGCATTTAAGGTCAATGGTCGGCAGTATCTTCAAAAGCCTTGGCGACTATGAGAAGGTCAGCATTGATTCAGACTACTGCTCATTTCTGCAGGGTACGCTAGGCGCTGCACTGTATCACTCACTAAAAAAGTGGTTGTACGAATCAAACGCGGTGAGCCTGCAAACCGAGTACCAGTTTTTGAAATACTACCTTGAAGACGGCATCAATGGCTTTCTGTTACGCACTCGGCGGCTAAGTCCCTCGATTCAGCAAAATGAAATTGCTTAATGATGCCGCTCATTATTAATGAACACCAGTTTCTGGGCAGTCGAACGTTCAGCATCGAAATGCCAGTCCGGGTGATCAAAACGTTTGATTCCCTCTATATTATGAATGTCATGTTCAGCTAAATAACGAACCATTTCACCACGAGCCATTTTGGCTAACGTGGCCTTTGTTTTTAATTTGCCATCAACTAGGGAACCGAAGACTACGGTGACCAGTTGATCCTTAGGTTTCAAAAAAGGCGTGATGGTTTTGGCGTATTCTTGTGATGCCAGGTTGAGAACCGGCCCGGATGTAAAATTCAGTGTACGGTATAGTTTGTCACCCCAAAATGCGTATAAATTAGGTTGGCCGGTAACAGTGAGTTTAGCTTGCATTTCTAAGCGATAGGGCACCACGCCGTCAAACGGGCGCAAAATGCCATATAAGCCAGACAAAATTCGCAGGTTGGCTTGCACGTAGTTTAAGGCGGGTGCAGTAAAGATATCCGGCGCCATATACTGGTATTGAATACCGGTATAGCTTAAGATGGCAGGTGTGAGCTGATGATCCAGATCCATCTGCTGGAGCCAGTCAAAGTTTGGCTGAGCTAATTTGTCGCTACAGTGCCACATGGATTTGGCGGCTGGATAGTCGAGCTGACGCATTGCGGCCAAGATTTTACGGGCCTCATCCAGATATTGGGGCATACCCTGAATCTCGAAATCGTTAGTGTTGACGACCATTTTCTTTGTTGGTGCGACAATGATTTGCATTGGTCTTCCTCCTAAAATGACAATAGTTATAGTATAGAAGAAGTTTTTCCAATTGTCTGAAAAAAATTATCAGTTTCTAAGAAGCTTAGGAATGCCTTTAAATTAGGTTTATTCCCCGTGATTTTGGCCTTTTCTAAAGTTTTGAGACATCAAGTTATTCAAATTCACTTGCACAAATATATCGTTGTATGTATAATTACGTTTGTAAGAAAGTTGAGATTAGTTACTTATAGATATAAATTGCTCAGCACTAGACCATTGTCTGGTGACACGACCCGGACAGGAGAGAGACCTGACCGGGTCGTTATGCTCTCAAAAGTAATTTTAGTAATAATATCAATTTTCACTACCTTTTGATTTGAGTCTTCAAATCCCTTTTTAAGTTAAATAACCCCCCATTTTTAACTTTAGGCTGATATTTATCAGCTTTCCCCCATACGACATTTCAGTCGTGTTAATGTGGATTCCATGTGAGTCACATTCAATAAAGGTGATCAATAAGTTAGTTGACTGCACTAAGTGGTCGTTGGTAATGTCTCTACCATGATGATTTCAATGCTGAGACAGTAACGAGTTGGTTAAAAGGTATGGATGTTTCATTTCTAGTTTGAAAAGATGTCTAACGAGTTCTTCGTTAGGCATCTTTTTTGAATAAATTTGTAGAATTTGCTAGGGATGGACACAAAATCATGAATTATCTTTTGATAATTGGTAAATGAATGGTCAAAATTTAAATTTTTTTCACTTGTGAAAATGAGTAATTAGTCACCTTAAATTTGAATTTGTTATAACATCTTTTATGTTATGAACGTTGACAAACCAACACTTATAGATAAAAGCGTGCGAAAGTCAACCTTTCACAAACATTTTTCTTCATAGATTTGTAACACTGCTGTAATGGTATCAACCAATTTACGGTGTTATAGTGCCTTTGTTGCGTTAGTTATTGGGGGGTCAATATTTAACACACGGGGACAACATTAATATTTGTAACATTTGAAGGCATCATCTCTAGGAAGTGTGACTCTCTCTCACACAAAGTTTTTGGAGGGATGATTAAGAAAAAGCTGATAGTCGAGACACCTATTTTCTAAAAAAGGAGACTTATCAGTCATATGAATAATCATTCTGTAAGTAGTGTTTTAGTTGTTTTAGCAGTCGCATTAGGTTTGAGTGTAACAGCAGTTCCAAGTAACACCAAGGCTAAGATGAGTCATTCAACGGATGCCACCAAGGTCGTTAAGCGTGATTCTCAACGAGGTAGCGTTTCATCGTTGAACAGTCCCGCTACCGGCTCAGCCAGTGTTACACCAGCGTCAAAGCGGTGGAAGTCCACAACGGTCACATACAAGATTTCCAGCGGTTCAAGTTATTATACAAACATTTGGAAAAACGCGGTCAAAAAGTGGAATGCCGGTGGTGTGGTTAACTTAGTTCCCACGTCTGGTAAACCGGATATCTCGTTATCAACCTGTAATTCGTCGTTGAGTAATTCTGGTACAGTTGGTATTACGTATTCCACATACTACAATGGTTCAAAAATGAATAATTTGCAGGTTATGGCCAGTGCTAAATCGTACATTTATCGAAATGTTTCGAAGAAGTTCAAGTATTCCAAGGCGGAAAGAACCAACGTTGCGGAACATGAATTAGGTCACGCGTTAGGCTTACAGCATAACGTAGGCAAGGCCAGTGTCATGTATTACGCAACTCGAGATCGTTCAGTATCAAAGCCTGATATCAAAGGCTTGCAAGAGAGTTACCGTTAAGATAATTGAATAACTAGATATGAAATATCCATTCCGGGGGGAATGGATATTTTTTTTGGTTCAAAATCAACCCGTATTGATAGAGAATTTTTTGTCGGATTAAATTCGAAACGGATTTGGTTCTTTTTATTTGCAGCAACGATAAACACACCGGATTTTATCCATCTCAGAATTCATTAGTTAACGACTACATTGCTTTCAGCCACCCATAAACTTCTTTCAGACTTTCGCGAATCACGGTCAGTAGTTCTTCGGCACCAAACGGATTGGTATCCCAAGCGGAAACGGTTAGCAAAATACGATCGTCCAGAATGCCGTAGTAGATGCCATAGCCGTCATTACTCGTTGGTGCAAAAGAGAAAGTGTCGATCAGATCATAAGGGACGCCAGTTGTCGAAAAGAAATCAGTTTCTAACTGTTTTAAGAAGCCAGAATTAAAGAATTCAGCTGCGTCTGGGAAGGCTGCTTCGCCACCATTTTGCTGCATCATGTATTTTAGACCCAGTAAGTGACGCTCAACGCCGAACCCCTTTTGCGCGAGGTGCACACGATCGGTGTGTTCTGTTACCGCGTGGTCAAACAGCTGCTTGACAGCTGCATCGCGACTTCCAGCCGCGAATGCTTCTGCAAAGTCACGTTTACCGACGTTAATGGAGCGGGCATTTTCCGTTCGGCCCTGATAAAAGGCGCGCATGGAGACTGGTTCGTAGATACTGCGCCAAGCCCCGGTTGTCTTATACTCCGCTAAAGCTAGAGCAGTATGGAAAAAGGCATCTGGACTAATACCAAGTGCTTTCAAGTCTGATTTGCCAAAGATCGTCATTGGATTAGAAGCAAACTGGATGCTTCGAGCCGTTTCAGTATTTTGATGTTGGGCCTCCGCTAACGCTTCTCTTGTGTAGTTATCCAAGCGCCATTTTAGCTGCTGATAATGGGGCTTACCCTTAGCATCCCAAGCATCAGCTGGTTGGCTTAAATTAGCGACCACGGTTTTCAGCAGGTTCAGTGCAGGCACACCGTCAATATCACTGTGCTCAAATGCGATTCCTAGCCCGCCAGAGGTATCAATCACAACTTGAATAGTCTTATCAAAGACCCGCTCATTAGGGCCTAATAACGTCTCTTTGAGGCTAATAGGGGTCTCTTGATCAGCCAAGGTGACCACTAACAGGCTGTTACTAATGCGGTCCAGATTAACATGGTTATCAGAATCACTAGCTAGATGTAGCCTTAGTTTGGCCGCATTGTCACGTGGTAATCCCGTATAAGCACCGACAAAAAAGCTGTCAGTCACTGCATTTGCCATGATCTCCTTAAACGCTTCAGTTAACGAATGCAGTGTTGACACGCGACCGGCATGATCGATCAGGCGGACTTGGTAAAAAGTCTGGTGATAGATCACAGTGGCTTCAACGTTAGTGACCGTTGCTCGGGTTCGTTGAAGACGGTCGCTGCCACTGTGAGGCTGTCGTTGAGTCCGGAAGAAATTTTGGTAGTAGCTCATGTCTACTGCTTGTCCAGTTTTGCTCGTTTCGACCGGGACTTCTTCCTTGGCATAAGCCAGGTACTGGTCAGCAAAGTTCTGCAATAATTTTGCTGCCATGTCGATTTGGTTTAGATCAGGCAGTCGGTCGGGCGAAATCGTTAAACCAAAGTTGGAGGTACTTTGAATCGGCTGTCTGTCCGTTAGGTAACCGTGTCGCCAAATGGGTGCTAGCCAACTGGCATTAGTTTCCGTCCAATTTCGTAACAATAACGCTTGTAACTCCTGTGCATCACTTTGCTGAAACTGTTTAATTTGATCCGCAAACTTGTCCCGCTCCGCCTCACCTAGCAGAGGTGCGGCCCATTCGCTCAACCGCTTTAAGGTTTCATCGAGTTCAGGTAGTGGGAGTTTAGGCAATTGCGGTAGCAGATCTGTCGTGTATTTTCCCGTCATCTTAATCCCTCTTTTCGTCAAAAGCTAACCTAATGATCCAAATAATGACTGCAATAAATAACATGATAATAACCGAGACTAACAGGTTGTGTCCGTAGGAATGCAGGAGCAGCTGCTTGTCCCACGGAAAGTTGGTCTTTGGCACGTACTTGGAAGCTAACTGCATCATTGCAAGTACTAATGGCATGAAAATTCCTCCTCACGTTATTCCTTAGTGATGTCGCCACGTTTATAATCAGCTTGCATCTGGCGGTACATTCCAGAAATTGATAGGAAAACAAAGAACATGAACGGAATGCCGATGATGACACCAACTGCTTTGATGCCGTCCAAGGTACCGGTGACAATGTTGGCGAAGGCAATCATGGTGGTGATGATTGACCACAGAATCGTTCGGTTACGCGGGGCGTTTTCCGGCCCGTTACTGGTCATAATACTGATCGAGATCATCGAACTGGTTGTTGCGGTGGCGAGGAAAATGACCACGAGGAACAAGAAGACGATTCCAGTAATCTGAAAGCCCGGCAGTTCTTGCAGCACCATAATGAAGGACAGGTAGACGTTTTCGGGATTATTGGCAATGAAGTGAATGATCTTGCCATCACCGAAGAATGCGTTCCAAAAACCGTTACCGGCAAAGACACTAAACCAGATGATCAGGAAAAAGGTTGGTACAAGGATCGACATGAACACAATTTGACGGATAGTGCGTCCCTTTGAGATTCGGGCGATGAAGATACCTAGAAACGGTGTCCAGGAGATCCACCAGATCATGATCGTGTTTGGCCAAGAGTCAAACCACGCCTGATCTTGGAACGGAAAGGTCGTGAAGCCGACGGGAATAACGTCGAGAAATGCATGACGGATGTTTTCGGTTACTAACCGCATAATCATTGGGGCGTCAGAAAGTGCAAAGACAAAGATCATCAGCACAACGGCAACAATCGTATTGATTTCTCCCAGTCGGCCCATACCCTTTTGAATGGGTAGAATGGCTGCAATCGTGTAAATAATGAACATGATCAAGAGCAGGACCAAAGAATCTGACAAGCGACTGAACTTTTGACCGGTAATGGCGGTGTAGGCGTTTTGCATTTGGAAGATACCGATGGCAATGTGGGCTGCAATGGTCAGCGATGCTGCACCCGCCGCGATGATACTGGTGACAGTTGCAACGCTAGACCCCCATTTCTTATCTGAAAAGCCCTTTTCGATGGGCGTTCCAGGCAAAAACTTTGCGCCCTTGTAATAGGCAAAGTAGCCAATAACCAGGCCGGCAATCGTATAGATGGACCAAGCTGGTAACCCCCAGATGAACATACTGTATTTGAACCCATTCTCCGCCGCTAACGCCGGGTTAGTCCCGGCTGCAGCAATGCCTTGCGGGGACTGTAAATAGTGCACCATTGGTTCAGCGACCCCAAAATTAACGATGCCGATGCCGATCCCGGCCGTAAACAGGGTACCGATCCAAGCAAACGTACTAAGTTCCGGCTTATCTTCTGGCTTACCCAGCTTGACTTTGCCAAATTTTCCTAACGCCAGATACAGGCAGATGAACAGTAAGATAATGGGCATTGGCATGGTAAACCAGCTAAAAGTCTGGTTATAAAGACCTAACCAGCTCCAAAGAGTGGCGGTCATTGACTTTGGTTCCACCACGGCCCAAATGGAAAAGATCCCGGTAAAGATGATCGATCCCCAAAAGACGGTGGCTCCTTTCCCTAAAAGAGTCTTCACGATTCAATTCCTTCTTTCTGTTGGGAAGTAAAGCAATCACAGGAAAAAGTTCCAGTACTGACAGATCAATCTTACCGGGTGTGATTGCTCCACAAGGTGACAGACGACGGATAAAAGCGCTTTCATCGAATCGTATTATCGCATATTAGGCTTTCATCGTCATGGATTATTGCTTGAGGTGTTCCAGGCCAACAAAAGCCACAGATTATCGTTGAGATTGCTGAGCATCGAGCACAGGGGCGTGTTATTCTGTTATTAAGGAAGTGGTATGAATGGGACTCACAACGGCAAAAAAATTTCTACTCTTAACGGAACGTATTGACCGAAAACCGGCACTTCGAACCCGCTTTACCAGTCAATCCTACTTTGTATTGGCTACGATTTTAGACTTGATCGATACTGGTACATTGGCGGTAGAGCACGACGAATTGCAGATGAAGTCTGACCAACCTAGTTGGCCGTATCTCTCGAATCTATTTAAACAACTCGGACAGGCTGTGAAAGCTGACGCTCATTTAAAGAACGCCTTACAGCCCATTACCAGTTGGGACATTGCCAATCAAATCTATGATGGGATTGGCACTGAACTGCTGTCAGATGGGCAAGTGGAGCGGGTGCCATTTCAAAATAACTTGAAACAGCATATTATTTACGTGCCAACGGAAACTGCCCGAGAGTCTACCAAAAACCAACTGGTTGCGGGATTGACGGCTGATGAGCCAACGCCAACTGCGATGAACTTGTTAGCGATTTTCCAAGCTTCGCAGGCTTTACAATGGGTTATTACAGATCAGCAACAGCGACAATTTATTTTGCAGGAATTGGCGGGGAATAATCACTATTTAAGCCGTAATGATTTCGTGCAAAGTGCTGCAGATGTCATTACTCAAAAGCGTTTCTGGCTGGATTCTTGGCTAAGCTAGATTGGTTCAAGTGACGATTAATGAATTATCGACACACACATTGATATTTTTGTTATAACGAAGCATACATTAATGAAATTATGTGCCACATATATTTGTTATTTTTTATAAAATAGAGTGGAAATATGTTCTAACAAATTCATATTCATTTGGGCTAGAACTGCACTATATTAGGTTTTAAAATCATTTTTATGGAATTGTTCGATTAGAATAAAATTTTATAACAAAATGAAGTATAAGTACTTGACTCTGAAAAGTAATGCCGTTATATTAAGCGTAAGCTAGACCAACCCCCGAGATATCAAATCAGGCAGGGGGCTTTGCCTGATCATTTCTGGCTGGCTATGTGAGGAGGGATAACCGGGAAACAGCGTCGGGATTTCTGTTGTCGTCACATCAGACATTGTTTGTTAGATCAGAATCCGCTACGTGTAATTGGATGCATGGTAGAGGAGGGGTCAAAAGTGAAGAAGTCGGGTGTACCCCAACGCGTGATGGTGGAACATCGACCCTCTTTAGTTTGTTTTAAACCTTATAGCGCCGGTGAACGTTGGTTAAGCAGATGAAGGTCGGTTAGGTTCACGCTATTACGACACCCTGTGACTTAACAGCGGTATAAGCATCATGAACAGTAGAGTTGATTAAACAGTTGCCTGCAAGGCAGCTGTTTTTCCGGTTTTATTCAGTTTTGATTGTTATTACCGGCTTAAGAAGATTGACGTTTCAGGGGAATGGGTATATGGTAACCACTAGTGGGAGGGAATACATTTTGATACTTTTGTAATACTCCTTATTGGTAATTGTGCAGTAAAGTACTTGCTATCTTCGAAATTATGTGCTATGGTGTATACATACTTAAGAATGAAAACAATTAAATTTAATTGTTCAGCTCTAACTTCTGTTAGAACACGACCCGTTCTCGAAGGCATAAAAACCTGTCGAATGAATGGGTCTTTTTTATTCTTAGCAGAAATTTTTGCCAGTCTTGGGGGTTTCATGGATTGGTAAGAATGTCGAGAGAAATGGAAAAGCCTACTATGATTGTTGCAGATACTGTTATTATCTAATGGTCTCAGTGATTGGAGTCACTAACTGTTGGAGCTTTCACGAACGTTTATCGTGAGCGGGGATCAGGACACCTCATACAGTACCGTCCTAAAGTGGTTGGAGGCCACAGCAGTGTAACTTAGAGTGTGTATGGGGATATGCACTTGTCATTCGGTTCTCATAGTTAGCGTGGATCACGCTGTACAATGGAGTCGGCTGTTTTAATTCTTGGAGGAATTAATGAAATAGGTCCGGTCCGATGGTTTATTTAAGAAGAGCTAACCAAATTACCCTTTAAGGTTGTTTGGTTAGCTCTTCTTTGTTTTCTAAATCTAGCTAGCTTCTAGCAGCTAGAAAGATGCTGTTGTGAACGGCTAAAAAGTTCATCAGATCTGACAACTCCCCGAAATTTAATCTTGCTTAGTTTCAGACCGGAAAAGAAAATTATGACAAAAATAAAAGGCCACCCGGGGGAGGGCGACCTTTCTAGGAGTAGGCATTTTCGTGATGGGGTTCACGGAAATTAATTTTACTTTGGAGGAGTAAAATGAAAAAGCTTACTTAATATTTATAACTTCCTATAAATATTAGGTTACTTATAATATAGTCTTTAAATATGAAGAAATTGTGAAGATGGCATAACACTTAAACATTATTACAGATATGTGACGATTCAATCCAGTAAAATACTGGCGTTTACATTCATACAATACATAATAAAAGTTAAAAAATAAGCACTTTTCAAAGTCTGTAATCGACTGTTATGATAGTAATTCTATCGATATATCGTGATATTAAAATTGACTTGAATATTACAATTTAAACACAAAAATGTTTTAAATGACAAATAGATTATTACAGATATATTACATTTTATTTTGACTTAAAAGTTACTTTTAAGCTCTTAAAACTTGCTTTTTATTGTCCTAGTGATATAGTGTAATAGGAAGCTAATACACTAGGAGGTGGGGTAAATGAACTTTGATGATAAGGTACCGATCTACTACCAAATTAAAACGGTTATCTATGACCGTATCATAGCCGGTGAATTGGCGCCAGGCGAGAAATTACCCGCGGTTCGTCAACTGGCGGTGTCACTCACCGTTAATGTGAATACCGTGCAGCGAGCTTTGCGTGAAATGATTGAAGAGGGTGTCGTGACCTCGCAACGTGGCCGAGGAAATTTTGTTACGACTGATACTAACGTTATCGAGACGTTAAGACAAGATTTGATTACGCGTAATCTTAAACAGCTATATGAACGATTACATCGATTAAATATCGATGACCAAGAGATCATTAATGAATTGGTAACTTATATTGAAAGGCGGGCGCGGCAAAATGAAAGCAACGGTAAAAATTAATCAATTAACCTATAAAAAGAATTTGAAAACCATTCTGGCTGATGTATCGTTAGACGTTTCTGGCGATAAAATCATTGGTATATTGGGCGAAAACGGTGCTGGTAAAACGACTCTTTTCAGAATTATTTCGGGAGTTGCTAAAAACTATCGTGGGGATGTTGCGATAAATGGCAAAACTTCACCCGCTGATAGAAAGAGCTTGGTCAGTTACAGTCAGTCACTAGGTGGATTTCCTGAAAATAAACGCATCAGCCAAGTGGCTAATTTTCACGAACAAATCTATCCTGACTTTGACCGTGATAAATATAACCAGATGATCGACTTCTTGAGCTTGGATGTCACTCAGCGACTAGCAGCTCTGTCAAAAGGGACTAAAGAAAAAGTAATCGTTGCACTTACTCTGGCACGCAAGACCAGTGTTTACCTACTGGACGAGCCGTTTGGCGGCATTGATAGTATGAGCCGTAAAAAGATCATCAATAGTATTATTCAGTGGAAGCCAACGGATTCTTTGATGCTGATCAGTGATCATTACGTTTCAGAAATTGCGTCGATTTTGGATGAGATAGTGGTTCTTAAAGATCACACCGTAGCAATTCACAAACGGGCTGATGACGTTCGCCAAGAGAGTGGCAAGTCAATTGAAGACTATTACGAGAGTTTATATGAAGAAGGTGCTCAGAAATGACCAACATGACAAGATTAATACCAACGTTTTTAAAGGAACGTTTTAAAGCTGTTAACCGCCTAATTATGCTGATGCTGACCGCGATTGTTGCTACGGCAGTTGTCCAGTTATTTACAAATGGGGTTTCTAATTGGGAAACTAGTCTGACCGGTGACGTTTCTTTTTGGTCCGGCATTGCTTTCTTCGTGATTTTCATTCGACTGGCATCATTTAATGAACACATTTACGTTAATGACGCCTTCCGATTGATTCCAATTAGTGATACCAAGCTGTACTTATCAAGTTATAGTGCCTCAGCTCTAGCTTTTCTTTATTACGGTGTGATTTCTGCTGTCTTGCATGGATTAGTGGCGTTTGTAACCAAGGGTCAATTGCAAGTCAATTTTCACATTGAGAGCTCGTTCTTTTGGTCTTCTGCACCCGTTGCAGTGCCGATGATCATTGTTTTCTTCTTCCTTGGACTATTACTGGTTTGGATGACAATTTCACTGATTCACCTCATTATGGTCAGTATTGCAGCTTTTTTGCCAGTTGGACGTCAGCGTTTGATTCGGGGCGTTTTATACGTGGTTGTTAGTGTGGTTATTATTCGAGTTGTCATGGGACTCTTCCAGTTATATTCTCAATTTGTGATGACCTCTGGCCTTCAGTTAAACGGAACATCAGTACTGCTTGCTTTTTTGTCGGTCATCATTGTCTTGATACTGGAATCTGCAGCAAATGTGTTACTGATGAAACGCTTCGTTGAAACAGCTTTATAGAATTAATGCTTTAAAAACAATAGGCACTTCGTTTACTCATTAGTCAGCGTAGTGCCTTTCTTTATGTCATTTATGATTTAGACTTTCCCCTTCTAGTGTTAAAAATGAGAATAATTTTCCTATAAATCCCACTTAGTTTTCAGGATGATTTAGTAGTCTGGACAGATGAATTTTGAAAAATAAGGAGACCTAAAATGACAAATAAGGAACACGTGTCAAGGGGAATCATATTGGCACTTTTGGCTTCTGCAATGTGGGGCGTATCAGGAACGATGTTGCAGTTTATTTCTCAAAACCAAAATATTCCAGCGGCCTGGTTTCTATCCGCCCGAACGTTAGGAGCAGGAGTTTTGCTCCTGTTGCTTGGCGCCATAACTTCACACGGACGGATCTTTGAACTCTTTAAATCATGGCGCCTAATAGGGTGGTTGGTGGCGTATGCTGTTTTGGGTCTGGGTGCTAACCTGCTGACGTTTTACGTTTCCGTTCAAACTGGTAATGCTGCTTCCGCCACTATTCTTCAGTATTTAAGCCCCTTATTTATTGTTTTAGGCAGCCTGATTTTTAAACATGAAACACCTTACCGCAGTGATTTGATTGCCTTTTTGGTGTCTCTACTTGGGGTCTTTTTAGCCATTACGAAGGGTAATCTGTCGTCTTTAGCCATCCCGTTGGACGCTTTGCTGTGGGGAATCGGCTCGGGAATTACGGCTGCTTGCTATGTGACGTTGCCAAGGCCGTTAGTTAAAGCAGGAGTCTCACCCATTTTAATCTTGGGGTGGGGCACCATGCTTTCCGGAATCTTATTTAACCTGCATCAGCCCATCTGGGTCAATACACCAGCCATTACCCCAACGCTAATATATTCAATGGGGACCGTGATTCTGGTGGGGACGATTTTACCGTTTGCATTATTATTGGTCGCAGCCAAATTTGCACCTTCAGACGTGATTAGTATCGTGGATGCTGCGCAGCCAGTGATCACCTTTGCACTAAGCGTTGTGTTTCTTGGTCTGCAACTTAGTTGGGTGGAGGTACTTGGGTCTGGTTTAGTCGTGTTGGCAATTTATCTACTGCAACGAGGGCGAGCATTAGGAGCTAGTGAAGAGGTTTTGGATGAGGCGGGGTAGTAAGGTGTTTTGTGGTGTTCTGCTGTTATGTAGCCAAATCGGGCTCCGAAACGCAGAGACTTGCGCCTAGTGAACTTCCACCACAAATTCAAAACCGGGATTTCTGGTGAAAGTTCACTAGGACTCCAGTCTCTAACCACGTTTCTCCGCACCTTGTCTAATCGGGCTCCACCAGGCAGAGACTTGCACCTATCTAGCTTGCATCACAAATCCAAACCCGGGATTTGCAATGCAAGCTAGATAGGACTCCAGTCTCTAACCGCCTGTTTCCGCACCTTGTTTTTTCATTAAAAAATTGTTATAATATTCTCATAAACAACGAAAGGGGTGCCTTCAATGCTAATGAATCGTTCATGTTCATCTTCACATCGATTTTATTTCTTCTTTAACCAGCCTGGCTATCAACCAGTAAGTTAGAGAAGATGCTATTAGCATGGCACACTCACACTATTGGTCAGACAGCTAGGCGAAACGCTTGGGCTGTCTGGCTGGTTAAAACACCAGCGGACACAGGAGTCCCTGGTGTTTTTTATTTGCCTGACCAATCAGTGTTCACACCAATTGCGTTGAAAACCCTAGGAGGAATTTTTTATGGAGAACACAGTGGTCAATCGGTTAGTAGGTCGACTAACCAAAAAGGAATCACTCGACCGGTACTTGGACAAGGATAGTTTATTGGAAAAGTCCATGGATGCTAAGGATCTGCTGTTATTGGGCGTTGGGACAGTCATTGGTACTGGGATCTTTATCTTACCCGGCACCGTTGCTGCCCTCTATAGCGGCCCTGGCATTGTGCTATCCTTCGTGCTGGCCGCGTTAGTCTGCGCTACCGCCGCCATGTGCTATGCGGAATTTTCATCGGCATTACCAGTTGCTGGTAGTGCATACTCGTACGGCAACATCGTGTTTGGTGAATTTGTCGGCTGGGTTATCGGTTGGGCGCTGATTCTTGAGTACATGCTTTCAGTGGCCGCCGTTTCCACTGGTTGGTCAGCCTATCTGGTCTCATTTTTAAAGGGTCTCGGCATTACCGTGCCCAAAGCAATTACTGGTAGTTTCGATCCGGCTCACGGCACTTATATTAATATTTTTGCGGTTTTGATCGTACTTGCAATCAGTCTATTGCTGACCCAAGGGGTGAAGACTTCAACGCGAATCAACAACATTATTGTGGTCGCCAAAATTGTCATCATCCTGTTATTCGTGGTCGTTGGGTTCTTTTACGTTCGTCCCAGCAATTGGACGCCGTTTGCCCCTTATGGCTCACACGGGATCATGCGGGGCGCGTCGCTGGTATTTTATGCCTACCTTGGTTTCGACTGTGTCTCAGCTTCCGCGGCAGAAGTTAAGAACCCCCGTCGTAACATGCCAATCGGGATCATTGGCACTCTGATCATCTGCACGATTCTTTACATGGCCGTTGCTGGTGTTCTTACAGGGATGGTCTCATACACCAAATTAAACGTGGCGGCACCGGTTTCTTACGCACTGCAATTAGTTAATCAAAACTGGGTCGCTGGGATCATTTCGATTGGCGCTCTAGCTGGCATGTTCACCATGATGCTTTCGATGATCTACAGTTCTTCACGGCTGATTTATTCTATCGGTCGAGATGGATTGTTACCTAAACAGCTAGGTAAAATCAGCATGAAACACCAAGTACCAACCCATAGTCTAGCAGCCGTGACGGTTGTGATCGCCATCATGGGTGGCATGGTGTCGCTGGATCGCCTGACACAGTTGGTGAACATTGGTACCCTAATTGCCTTTACCATGATGTCACTGGGTGTGTTGCCGCTTCGGAAGCGGAATGACATTAAAAATGCGGGGTTCAAGGTCCCATTCTATCCCGTTCTACCCATCGTTTCGGCTGGTCTTTGCATTTGGATGCTGACGCAATTGCCACTGGAAACTTGGATCGTCTCTGGTATCTGGTTTGCACTGGGCGTTATTCTTTACGCTAGTTACGGCGTTTGGCACAGTCAATTGCACAAAGACGCAGCCTAGGGAAATTTTGTATGACCACAAAAAGAAGCGAGAGGCACGCAGTCTGGCGTAAACCTATCGCTTCTTTTTAAATGCTTAATAACCACTATTTACAACTGGTTGCTGACCACCGCTAGGAGCGGTATTGGCGTCGTTGGTACTGGTGTTATTAGATGAATCACTGGTAGAACTAGTGGAATCATATACCGTATAATCCGGATTATTTCCGTTCCAGTCAAAACCGTTAGCGGTGTTTAACTTATTTTCTTTCGTGTTAAAGTTATTCAAACTTTCAGTGGAAAGATTTAGCGCTTTACGAAGTAGGTTGGAAGTCTTTTGTAAGGCTGAAGTTGTCGGAACCTGGAAGGATTGTTCATCAATGTAGGCGCCAACGCCCTTTAAAGTCGACTTCTTAACTTTTTTGACTGAATCCTTGTCGTTTTCTGCTAGGCTGACCATGTTGCTGAAGGAGAGGTTAGTCTTCATGTTATTTGACAATAACGTGAGTAATTTCCGGTACATTGAAACGTTGCCGGACTTAGTGACCTTCTTGACAATTTGCTGAATGACCTGTTGCTGACGCTTCTGTCGGCCGTAATCACCATTTGGGTCTTCGTAGCGCATACGGGCAAATGCCAGTGCCTGTTTGCCGTTAAGGTGTGCGTTACCCTTCTTAAATGACATATGGGTATGCGAATCAGTCCATGAGAAAGGTACTTTGACGTCGATCCCACCAATTTCATTGACCACTTTTTCCAGACCGCCCATGTTGATCGTCACGTAATAATTAATTGGGATGTTCAACAGATTCTCAACGGTTTTCATGGCGGTCGTTGCACCACCAATGGTGTAGGCAGCATTGATCTTCTCAGTATCGTTGGTACCAGCAACCTTCACTAAAGTGTCCCGTGGGATGCTGACCATCGTGGACTTCTTGGTCTTGGGGTTGATCGTCACGACCATCATCGTATCGGTGCGGCCCTTATCGGTTCGCCCTAAGGCACCGGTGTCAGTTCCCATTAATAGGATACTGATCGGTTTGGTACTTGAAATCTCGGTGGTCTTAGCACCTTGAGCAGCTGAGAAGGTTTTATCAATGCTCGATTTAGCGGTGTAGTAAGCGTAGGCAGCACTCGCACCACCCACCGTTAGTAACAGGAAAAAGGTCCAGGCGAGAAAGACTCGCCAGCGAAAACGGCGTCGTGGTTTAAAATGTTTTGGGGTAGGATTTTGCATGTATGGCTCCTTACTGTTTAAAGTTCTTCAGCTTAGTTAACAAATTCTTAGATTAGACGATTTAAGTGATTATGGATAGTAAAAGACAGTTTTCTTAGTAAAATTTAAACATCTATTGGATGCAGATAGGAAACATCTTACCACATGGGTGGCAGATAGCAAGCCGTTCAGCTGTCGCTAATGCGTTATTTTTCCCGTTATGGATAAATTGCCTTATACTAATGTCTGTAAGATTTTAATCAGAGAGGATTTGATACTTTGACAGTTTTTAGTGCTTTCAGTAACAGTCAGATTATTGACTTTTTACGCGCTCAAGTAAACGATGGCCAGGTTTTTACCGAACCAGAAACACTGAAGAAACAGTCATTTAGTGAACGAATGACGAGTGACAGCAGCGGTCTCGCACTGGCGTACATTGAAGCTAAAACAACGGCCGACGTCCAAGGTGTGATGCGGGCAGCCCGAAAGTTTCACATTCCAGTGGTTCCCCAGAATCAGTTTACCAGTACGGTTGTTGGGGCGGATGGTGTTGCCGGCAGTTTTGTGCTGTCAACGAAGCAAATGAATCAAATCAAAGAGATCAGCCGTGCCGACTCTTTAGCTGTCGTTGAACCGGGTGTGATCAATGGTGATCTGGATCAGGCCGCTCGCAAACAGGGCATGTTCTATGCGCCGGATCCGGGCTCCAAGCCAATTTCTGGTATCGGTGGGAACGTCGCCACGAATGCCGGTGGTTTGAGTACGGTTAAGTACGGAGCGACCAAGGATAACGTTTTAGGGCTGAAAGTCGTTTTGGCAGATGGTCGCGAGATCAAACTTGGCGGTCGGACCTTAAAGCAGGCGTTTGGCTATGATTTGACCCAGTTATTTGTCGGTTCGGAGGGTACTTTAGGTATCATCACTGAAGTAACTGTCAAATTGATGCCGATTCCGATCGGGCAACCAACCATGGGGATCGCCTTTTTCGCTGATATGACTAAACTGGCTCAGGCCGTTGCTGAGATTCGGATCTCCGGTGTCTATCCGACTATGCTAGAAGCACTGGATAACGCCACCATTGAAGCTCTGGATGCCTATGAGGGAACCCACTACAGTGACAATAGCGGCGCCATGCTGATCTTTAAAGTGGATAACAGTGTGCCAGAAGTAGTCGATAAGCTGAACGAATTAATGGACAAGCATGGCGCTGTTAATGCAACAGTGACTACCGATCCAGCCGAACAGGAGGGCCTGCAAAAACTCCGTCGCGACATGCTGCCAGCTGTATTTGCCGGTCAAAACCACATTATGGAAGACATGGCGATGCCGTTATCACAATTAGCACCAATGATGGATTACATCCACGAAGTTGGTGAGCAAAAGCACTTGAAGATCTACGTTGCTGGTCATGCTGGCGACGGGAATGTTCACCCAACCATTGTTTGGCCAAAGGAGCAGACCGAAACACCGCAAGCCGTTGTGGAAGCACTACAGTTGATGTTCCATAAGACGTTGGAACTTGGCGGAACCATTTCAGGTGAACACGCTGTCGGCACGCTAAAGAACCAGTGGAATAATGAAGAGCTTGGAGAAAATGTTGACCAAATCCAACACCAGATCAAGGCACTGTTTGATCCGATGGGTCTGTTGAACCCGAAACGCAAGATCAATTAATTAATTCCAGATTGTATTTTAATCGTCATAACCTTAATGAGCCTTAAAAAAACTCAATGTCCTAAAAAATGGGACATTGAGTTTTTGGTCTGTTATGGCGTAAACTATTGAGGTCAGGATATTGGGGGTTAAATTTTGTTACAAGATATTGCGCCAAAAAGGTTGGATAATCGATACCACCCAGATAAGCAACCTCAGGGAACGGATTTGATCATCATCTTTACCAACCATCAAGTTATTTTGAAAAATCGTTCTAGTTTGCCGACTTTCAAAGGAGTTGACACGCACTGGCACTTTAACAAACGCGATTACACGTATCTGCTATCAGTCAGCGGGGTCGGCTTTTTTATGGTCAACGCGGAGGTTTCGCCTTCTGCGACGTATACTTACGTAGACCCAACGTTTCTACTGCGATTAAAGCCGCAGTGGCTGGCCTTTGGCAGTAGCACCGCCACCCAGTTAGCAAACTGGTACGTGTCTAATCAGTTCTGTGGTCGTTGCGGTCACCGAACAGAGCGGTCGATGGCAGAACGGGCGCTGGTTTGTCCAAATTGTCATCGGACAGTTTACCCAACGATCGCACCAGCAATCATCGTGGCGGTAACTAACGGGGATCGCATTCTGCTGACGAAGTCGCTAGTTGGCAACCGCTTCGCACTGATCTCTGGTTACACAGAAATTGGCGAAACGCTAGAGGACACGGTGCACCGAGAAGTATATGAAGAAGTCGGCCTGCGAGTTCACAATCTCCGCTACTATGGCGGTCAGCCCTGGGCCGTGTCGCACTCCCTATTAGTCGGCTACGTTGCCGACCTCGATGAGGCTGTGTCCATCAAATTAGAGCACGATGAGTTAACCAAGGCGCAGTGGTTCGACCGGGATAAGATCCCTCAAGATGGCGTGCCGTTCAGTCTCACGTGGGACATGATCGAAGCGTTTCGCCACCATCAAATTTAACAGTTGACGAAAAAGCAGCCGTTAGTAGACGTTCAAGTAAGTTGTCTGCTAGCGACTGTATTTTATATCAAAATACCGTTTGTGTGATCGACTTCATGTTGAATGATCTGCGCAGTGAAGTCTTTGAAGGTTTGCGTGTGAGAGTTGAAGTCTTGGTCTTGATACTTCACTTCAATTTCTTTATAGCGGGTAGTCGTTTTCTGTCCGTCCAGTGATAAGCAACCCTCCGTAGCCTGGTAGGGGCCACTTTTCTTGATGATCTGCGGGTTGATCATTGGAATTGACATCGGGCCAACTTGAATCGCAATGATACACTTGGCTTTTCCAATCATGTTAGCTGCCAAGCCGACTGCCCGGTCAGCATTTGCCTTTAAGGTATCGACCAGGTCGGTCACGATGACGCTGTCAGCCGGAGTTGCCCGAGTCGCTTTTTTGGCTAATAGATTAACGTTGTGATTGATTTGTTTGATCATGGTTGCTCCTTCATTGACTAAGTTCTTCGAGAATTGTCGGCTCACCCTGTGCTAGGCGGTTTATAATTTGAGCGGCCGGCTCAATTTTTTTGATAGACCCGGCAATTTGACCAGCCATAAAACTGCCATTTGCTACGTCACCTTTAATCGCTCGTTGCAGGGAACCAGTGGCTAATTTTACCTGTTCCGTTGGGGTGGCAGTCAATAATTTTTCGGTCAGTGGCGTTTTGAGACTCCGCACACGGTCGGCACCAGTGCCCGTGACCACGGTACTAGTATCATCAGCTTGCAGGATCAGGCGTTTATAAGTATTAGCTACCGGGGTTTCTGCCGCCACTAAAAAGGCCGTACCCACTTGAACACCGACAGCTCCAAGTGAAAATGCCGCACGAACACTCGCTACTGTACCGATGCCCCCAGCAGCAATCACTGGGAGATCGACAGCAGAGACAACCTGTGGAACTAACGTCATGGTGGTTTCGGTGCCAATATGGCCGCCGGATTCCATGCCTTCTGCCACCACGGCGGATGCGCCAAGGGCGGACATTTTTCGGGCAATCTTGACGTTTGGAATGACCGGAATAACTTTGGTGCCAACGTTTATTAAATCTTGAATAAATGGTTTCGGGTTGCCGGCTCCGGTAAAGACGACAGGAACCGGATCAGCAAGCAAAACGGGCAGTAGGGCACTAATATTTGGCTGTTGCAGCATTAAGTTCACACCAAAAGGTTGCCGGGTGCCAGCTCTGATAGCCTGAATGGCTTCTCGCAAAGTTTCAGGCGTTAACCCGACCGTCGTCAGGACTCCTAAGCCACCGGCATTGCTGACAGCGATCACTAATGGTGGCTGCGAAATACCAGCCATTGATCCTTGGATGATGGGCTTATTGATATGCAATAATTTGGTCAGCTTCAATTGAATCGCCTCCGTTCTGCGGTTAATGTGGTTTGATTACACATCGCATTATAGCAAACAATTGCGGGGGTGGGGGAGTTAGATTGACAGAAAAAAGCGATACTTTTCAATCCCCCGATGAAAAGTATCGCTATTTCTATAGTTCTATATTTCCCTATCTCCCTGCTGCCTGCTGTTCTTCAACGACAGTCTTCGGAGCGGCTTCTTCTTCCCTCTTCCGCTTGAGTTCACGCTGTTTGCCACGTTCTGCCAAATGCACTTCGTGGGTCAAAAAGGCATGGGTTTTAGCAAAGTAGTTGTGCTTCATGCCTAGCTTAACCAGGTAGCCATTGATGTAATCAACTTCGGTTGGTCGGTAGTTGTGCATATCCTGATACATTGAAGGGTAGTGGAGTGGGTTAGCTACTTTTGATACGTAGTTAACGCTATCCAGTTCCTCTTTACGGGTAGTGAGCATTTGAACGCCATCCCGTTCACACACGTCGTAAGCTTCGTCAATCAACTGGCGGCTCATTTCGTCGGCACCTTCGTAATCGGCATACTCACCCATCGTCATTTCAAACATTGTGCAAAGGGTGTTGACAACGGAGTTAAAGACCACTTTAGCCATCAAAGTCCCGCGGAAATTAGTCGTTAGATTTGGATTGAACTGGGCTTTTTCAAGCTGTTCAACGAGTTTGTGAGTGAAATCATCCGGCTTTTCGGTATAGTTAGCGAGGTTCATTGTACCAGCGCCACGCTTGCCGATAAAGTCAACGTCACCGGGGCCGTTTAGAACGGTGGCAACTAGTGCTGTCCCAGCAACTACTTTGTCTGGCTTAAAGTATTTTAGCAGTTTTTCAACGTGACCCATGCCGTTCATGCAGGTGAATGCATACTGGTTGGGCTTAAAGAAGTGTTCACAACGCTTTAGCATGTCGCTCAACTGCATCTGCTTAAGGAAGAAGACGTAGCAATCGGGATTACCATCATATTCTTCTGGATAGTAGACCTTCAATGGCACAAGATGCTTATCTTCATGATCACGTGAAACGTAGACGCCACCTTGTTCGCGCATCTTTTCAACGTGTGGCTTCCAGCCGTCGACAAAATCAACTTCGTTTCCTGCATCCTGCAAAAGGACACCATAACGTAGACCCATGGCACCTGAACCAACAACTGTAAACTTCATATGTATTACCCCTTTATAAATTACTTTGATAGCAAAAAAAGCCCTTCAAGCCATCTCTGACTTAAAGGGCACGTGTGCTTTACCACCTTTATGTTTTTCATTCGTCACCAAATGAAACTTATGATCTGCTAACACAGACCCAGGTTGATAACGAAGGATGACTCCGCTTTTGATTACTAGTTGCCGTTCACCAAAAGTGCTAAGAGGTGATGTACCGATACGATTGTCCGCTTCCACCATTTCGAACTCGCTGAGGGTGTACCAGTGTGGTCCTCTTTCACGCAATTGCTTATCAAGTTGTCATCATAATAGCACAAATCTGAGATGTGTCAAATACATTTTTAATGTTTTTCTCATTTTATTTTAGAAAATGATATACAAGAGGTTGTATAGTTTGCGGTATGAAGAATGATTAATATGCATTTTATAATAACCTTTTAAATTCCTAAATAACCCGTTTACATAAATGTTAAAGCAATAAGATTATTAATCCTCTTTCATAAATATTGAATACTTATACAATTAAAGCTACAGTTGAGTATGGAGTATTCATAATTGCAATTATTTTTGGGTAGATGAGGTTAGAGTATGGAAACCAAGAAAAGAATCACCTTAGTTAATTTAGTTTTAATGACGTTTACCACCATCTACGGGTTTGCCAATACCACGGTGGCCTACGACCAGATGGGGTACGCCAGCATTATCTGGTACATCTTAGCCGCGCTATTATTTCTGTTGCCAAGTTCGTTGATGTTTGCTGAATACGGGTCGGCATTCAAGGAGGCTCACGGCGGCATCTATTCGTGGATGGCAGGTTCGATCGGTGAACGGATGGCGTTTATCGGGACCTTCATTTGGCTATCTTCGTGGATCATCTGGATGGTGTCCACAGCTTCCAAGGTATGGATCCCACTAGCTACTCTGATTTCTGGGCATGACTCAACGCCCCAGTGGCACCTTTTGGGACTAGGGTCGACCCAACTGATTGGTTTACTGGGGATTCTCTGGATCTTAGCGATCACTTGGTTTGACGTTCACGGTATCGATGCCATCGCGCGTATTTCTTCAGTCGGTGGGGTCTTTGTGAGCTTACTGACCGTTATTTTTGTGATTGCTAGTTTTGGTGTGCTGTTTGCGAACGGCGGCCATTTGGCAGAGTCAGTTCATGGCTTGAGCAGTTTTGTAAATTCACCGAACACGGCGTTTCAATCGCCAATTGCCTTCATCTCGTTTGTGGTTTACGCCGTCTTTGCGTATGCCGGTGCTGAGTCACTCGGTGGGGTGACGGATAGCATGGAAAAGCCGGAAAAAACTTTTCCGCGGGGTCTAATCATTTCAACCGTGATCATCACAATTGCCTATTCTCTTTCAATCTTTCTATGGGGGATCAGTACGAACTGGCACCAAGTGTTAGGTGGCAACAACGTTAACCTTGGTAACATTACTTATGTACTGATGAATAATTTGGGCGTTGTGTTGGGACAAAGCCTGAATTTGTCAGCTGGGACGGCTTCACTGCTCGGCTCCTTATTTGCGCGGTTTGCCGGTTTGAGTATGTTTGTGGCGTATCTAGGATCGTTTTTCGTGCTTGTTTACTCGCCATTGAAGTCGTTCATTCTCGGCTCCAACCCGAAGTTCTGGCCAGCACGGATGACTAAGCTTAATAAACACGACATGCCATCGCTTGCGATGTGGACGCAGGCCGTCATTGTAGCAGTAATGATTTTCCTCGTGGCCTTTGGTGGTAGTACTGCTTCGAAATTCTACACGATTTTAACCGATATGGGCAATGTATCAACGTCGTTTCCGTACCTGTTCCTGATTGGTGCCTTTCCGTTCTTTAAGAAGCGTCAGGATCTGGAGCGTCCATTTGAGATCTACACGAATAAGTTCTGGACTAACCTGGTGGTCGCAATCGTCTTGATCGTGATTGCTGGTGGGATCATCTTTACGGCGGTATATCCAATCATGACCCATGATTACTACACTGCCTTCTGGACGATCATTGGACCAGTCTTCTTCGGCGCCATTGCCTGGGCATTTTTGGCTGTTCGAACACGTAAAATGGGGTAATGAATTATTTTAGGAGCCACCCTCCAGCGAATGGAAGGTGGCTCCTTTTGTAGTTGTGTTAGTTATGGCTGTTATTTTGATTGTTTCGGTTATCTTGATAAATGCAGTGGTATTTACGATTGTTCTGTAGCTAAAAGGTGGGATACAAGGCGGGAACTTGTACAGCACTCCGGGTACGTAGTCTAAATGAGCTCCGCAAGGCAAGGCCCTATGTGGAAGTCAACTCTGACACAAATCCAAGCCCGGGTTTCCCACAGAGTCGCCTTCCACGCCGGTCCTTAAGCGCCTTGCTCCGCACTCTGGTTGAAACGTGCTGCACCAGGCAAGGACTTGCGCCTAAGTCCACTCTGACATAATTCACGGCAAAGCCCGCCGCAAATTCTGTCAGAGTCGCCTTACGCTCCAGTCCTTAACCGCCTTGCTCCGCACTCTATTTTTTACAACTCCAAAAATTTTCCCATGTCACTTAAACTCTTAAAGAATCCTGGCACCGTTTCCGTTCGGTTCCAATCCCTTTGCAATTCACACGCCAGTTGCGCAAATGACGTTGGATGTGCCCCCGCTTGTTCCACTCGCCTTAACGCCGCTTCATGCGCGTCCACACTGGTTCCCCCAACCGCATCGACCACGGGATAGACATCGAAACCCTCCGCCATTGCATCCAGTGCTGGGAACGTCAAGCAGGCTTCCGTCCACAGCGCCGCCATAATAATATTATGCCGGTTCGTCGATTTGACCGCTTCGTTGAAATTCTTGTCTTCCCAAGCATTGATCGTTGTTCGGTCATAGGAAGGAATGTCTCCTAGAACATCCTTCAACTCCTTGATCGTATCCGTGTTACGCCCCGTTGCTACATTGACCGTCGATAACACTATTGGTATGTGGTACACCTGCATCAATTTGGCTGTTGCCACAATGTTTTGAACGAGTTGGAAACGGTTCATTGATTCAATGGACTGAATCTGAACCGGTTGGTAGTCAATCACGACAAAGACACTGTTACCAGGTGCTAAGAGACGGTCAGTTTTTGGATCACGCGGTGCATAGCTTGTCATTTCCATCATTCCTTTCCTCCAAGTTAGGCACATTATAGCTAGTGTTAATCTGGAATGAAAGCGCTTTGACTTATATGTGACAGTCGGCCAGTTGATGTCGTATTTTGATAAAATCGGAAGCCGTGACTTATAAATTCAGTCATTATTCTAGAACTAAGTCGGTGTGGCTAATGGCCAATCTGCATTTTTAAAAAGATTAAAAAAGTATCACCCTAAATGACTGACTGCTTGCCGTCAAATACAGGGTGATACTTTTGCTCAAATGTTTTGATTACTTTGTTTCGGTTTCAAAGTTAGATGTTGCCTGCATGGCCAGTTCATCGATCTGCTTAAAGAAAGCGTTGCCCTTGACGCCCGTGACCAAAGTGATGGGGCGGCCGTCCTCGGTTAGGTACGTTCGACCAGCGCCGGGACCCTGGGTCAAGACATCACTGTGTACGAGTTTTGAGGTCACCAGTTCCGGATACCGGCTGACCATGGTGGTGAGCACATCCCACAAGTAATAAGTGGAATTGGCTTCAAATGAGTGGACCAGCGAGTAACCTTGGCCAATGAGATCGAAGGCGGGGTAGTGTCTTAAGCTAGCCCAGTGCTGTCTGAGCTCAGGAGTCAGGGGAACTTGGTCGGTGCTTTCCAGCCCCACCATCACGATGTCAATCGTGCTGTCCCAGACGGTTTTAACCGCCTCAGGATCCCAGTAGGCATTCCATTCGACCGTGCCGTCCTGTTCGGGTTCAGCAACGTTGCCCTGATTATTCATGGTGCCACCCATCCAGTATAATCGTTCGATTCGATCAGCTAACTTGGGTTCTAACTCGAGCGCTCTTGCGAGATCCGTCAAAGGGCCAGTCATGACTAGTGTCACGGGTCCATCAGCGGATTGAACCTTATTCAACAGGTCCAGATGAGCCGGTTCATCAGCCTCTGGTGTCCTTGGTGCACCATGTTCATTGAGAATCGGAAAATCATCAAATGAAAATGCACTGAGCCGCCACTCCTTTGGAAACTGGTGAACGGGACGAGAATCTGACTTAGCGACCGCCAAACTTTTCTGCTTGCCAAACAAATCGATTATTTTCCGTGATGCTGACACGGCTGGTTCAACGTAGGAATCCGCACCAACAGCACCGACACCCAACAAATGGACATTCGGCATCTGTAACAGCAGTAAAAGGGACACTAGATCATCAACATTGCCATCGTGATTGAAGTAAACATTTCTCATGACTAACCTCCGATTGTTTAGTGACTTAATTATAGCAAGAGTTCGTAAGTAAAGCTCGTTTTTCTGAGTCAGAATTATTATTTTAAAAAATAACGTTAAAAGACGAACTAAAACTGCGGTCAACGCTAAATATCGTGATTGCCATTTTATAGTTTTCAGTCTCTAGGACAAAGCTTTTGTTCATCATCAAAGTTGATTTAAAACAGGCATTATCTAAAAATCGCGTACAGCAAAATTGGTAGAAATGGTGCCAACAGTAAGTTAGCAACTTTGATGTTGGTTAGTTTCAACATGTTCAGCCCGATAATTAAAATCAGTAACGAGCCCACACAGGTCATTTCGTTGATGACAGCATGGGTGAAAAGTGGCGCAACCCATTTGGCTAATAACGTTAAAACCGATTCATATGCCACCACGGAAAACGAAGAAAAGACCACACCCAAGCCAAGCGTCGTTGCTAAGATCAAAACGAAGATCCCATCAATCATGGACTTGGTGTAGAGCACTTGATTGTTGCCAGCCATGCCACTTTGAAGCGATCCAACAATCGCCATCGCCCCCACGCAAATGAATAGGGAACCAGTCACAAAACCTTCTGAAAAGGAATTATCACTGCTCATTTTAAAAAGCCCCTGCAGCCAATCGCCTAACTTATTAAATTGATGATCAAAATCGATCAGTTCCCCAATGATGGCCGCAATGACCATGGAGAGCACCACAAAAATGGTATTATTGCCCTTCAGGGAACCACTGATGCCAACGTATACCACGCAGATGCCCAAAGCTTGGACAATCAATGTCTTCACCCGTTCGGAGATGCCTTGTTTAAATGCCAAACCGACGCCACCGCCAAATGCAACTGCCAATCCGTTTGCTAAAGCGCCAAATAAAATCATATGTAGGACCACCCAACATTAAAGAATAATTAATATGTACATCTTTTTATCATATATGTTATCCAGTTTAGATGCAACGTCAAGTGGTATTTAATCATCATTTGACTTAGAAAGTTCAGCGTGGATCTTTTTTAAGGTGGCTAATAGGGTTGCCTGTTCGCTCTTAGTCAAAGGCGTCGTGGCACGCTTTTCTAAGTTGGTAAAAACGGATCGAACTTTAACGATCAGAGCCTGACCATCTGGCAGCAAAAAGAGCTGTTTTTGACGTCCGTTTCCGGGTTGCAGCCGCCGCGTAATTAATTGACGGCCTTCTAATACCTTTAAAATATTAGTCGTGCTGGCATCCTGTTTACCAAGTTGTTTTGCGAGGTCTTGCTGATGGGCACCTGGATTTTGATCAATAAAGTTCAGGGCTCTAGCCTGCATAACGTTCAGACCAACCTGCTTAAGCTGTTCTTGGATATAGTGCTGTTCATCTTGATCAACTAGAAATAGGTATTCAACAACTTGATTGTCTTGACCAAAATTCATGTTTTCTGATGCTCCTTAAATTTCGTTTTTCTTTAGTTTAATTAACAAGTTAAGCCTTGACAAGTCCTAATTTATAGCATATGGTGTCTGTTGTAATTACAACAGAGCTGTTGGAGGTGTAGAAATGTCATTAACTATCGAACAAGAAGACGCAACTCGCCATGAATTGGCGGAAAATTTAACCCGCAGCGGTCTTACGATCAACGATTTAGCACAGGCTTTGAAGACAACGCCAGCCATCATTTCAGCGACCATGGATCTAGATGCCAGACACATTGAAGATCCCTGGATCATTGCCACTTATTTGCAAACTTATATGCAGGCTCACCATCAAGATGCGGTACCGTACACAGCTTTAAAGGGTGATTATCATCACTACTGGTTCTTGAATGCCAAGCGGATCGAACGCGGGGTCATTAAATAATTGAAATACAGGAGGCTTTATCATGTCAGATATTGAAACGATCAGTCAGTTAGTTGTTTGGGAACGGCAGGCACGGGTGCGTCATTTAGATCAAGCATTGATGGCCTGTTACTGGGACGACGCCACAGTGACCACCAGTTGGTCGACCGGGTTAGCTAAGGATACGTTTGTTGGTAAAAGTCCCGTTGATTTTGATTTTAGCCTGCCCTTAGTGGGGCGTTTAGGGACGCCAGTGGTTCATTTGAATGGGTCGAGGGCATACGTGGAGTTGCCTTCTGATACTAAACACTGGCTCTATTTGGATGATAATGAAGCGATTGTTGAATCCTATATGCGTTTGATTTACCGCGTTGAAAAACGGGGCGACACTTGGAAAATCAGCGATATGACTGGTATTAATGAAGCGGACACGTTGACACCAGCGGTTCCCGGGACTGACCTGCACGTTGACCCGACAGATTTGAAAGGTCTTAGAGCCTCTTACCGTTTTCTAGCTTATACAAGGATCAAAGCCGGTGGCAAAATCGGCAATGACGGGATTGGTACGGATCGGCCGGAAACTGTGAAACCAATCTATGATAAAGCTGAGGCTTGGATTCAGAAAGGCTAAGCAATTGACGGCTACATTTACTTGTCGTTTTACACCATCAAGCTGCGGGGATTTGTTATAATTTAACTTAGTAAATGTCGTTTGAGCTTTGACTTGGAGGGACCGCGATGACACAGTATCCGAAAACAAATGAACAACTCAATCAACTGATTGCCGATTTAAGCCAGCTGCACACTAACATTCAACAGACTCACTGGTATTTGCGGGGGTCGAACTTTTTCAAACTGCACCCCTTAATGGATGATTACAACGAGATTTTCGACAAGCAACTTGATGCCATCGCTGAGCGGCTAATTTCGATCGGCGGCAGTCCAATTTCCACAACCCACGAGTTTATTGAGACAACGGGTCTGCCAGATGAAAAGGTTCGTTTTGACCAATTGACTCAAGACCAGTACATGGACCGGCTGGCGACACAGTTAAAGTACCTTCGCGACCAGTATCAAAAAGGAATTGAAATGACGGATGAAGAACGGGACTTTTCCACGCAGGATATGCTGATTGAGCACCATACGGAAGTTGAAAAATTGATTTGGATGGTTTCGGCCTACCTTGGTGAAGGCCCAGAAAGTTAAGCTTTGAAATTAAAAAAGTTTAAGTGGGGCAAAACTCGGTTAGAGCCCAGAATATAAGTACAGAGCGCCGTGGATTCCTAGTTCTGGAATCTGCGGCGCTCTGTACTTATATGACCGGGCTCTGAGTTTTGACGCACGTTTAGACTATGTAAAGTCTTGAAAGGTGAGTCACATTTTTAACTTCCTTTGCGTTAAGCAATTAGTTCGATACTTACCAGTATTAACTTTTGTCCCAGTTTTACTTTTTTACGAAGAAATGTGCTCTGAATAAAGTTTTAGCCTAGATGCCAGAACCACTGCGCTAGTCCCATGAATAAGGGAATGGTGACAAGTGAACACAGTGTTGTCAAGCCAACCACCGTTGTACTGAAGAGGGCGTTCTTATGAAAAGTGTTACTAAAAATTGCCATTAAAGCCGCAACGGGTGTCGCTTGCCCTAACAATACGACCATTTTGACCATCATTAAATTATTAGGTACGAACCACAGCAGTAACAAAGCGATTAGCGGGCCAATGATCAAGCGGGCACCAATGGCTTGGTACAGCGACTTGCTTTTTAAAGCACCCCGGATGTCACCTTCCGCGAGGTAGCAACCCATGGCAATCATGACCAGCGGCAGGTTCATGTTGGCTAAGTCGGAAACGGTGGTACTTAAGATACCTGGTAGTTTAATCCCGGTAAAGGCAAAGATCAGACCGAAGATCAATGCCAAGATAGCCGGATTGACCGCTAATCGTTTTAGCTGAATCGTTCGTCGGTCGCCCGAAATCATGTAGATGCCATAGGTCCAAAGTGCAAAGTTTGACACGCCGACAAAGATACTCATGTAAAACACGCTGCCAGTGCCTAAAACTGCTTTGGATAACGGCAAGCCAATAAACCCTAAGTTAGCAAAGATCAGGGCGAAGCGCACTAGCATTTGTTCCGGTTGACGGAAAATAATTTTGGCAATGACGATGGTCACTAACATCAAAATGATGAGGATGATCAGCGTATAGATACCGTCCATGAGTTGCGAAGCCTTAAGATTACCAATGAAGGAATTTAATAACAGCGCCGGGTTGGATATGTAGATCACTAGGTTGGAGATTTGCTGGCTGCCGGATTCATCGACTAAGCCGACCCGAAAACAGAGGAAGCCCACCAGCATAATTAGAAACATAATGGCAGTTTGCCCAAAAATGACGCTAACGATTGCCACAACAGATCCTTCTTTCACTTACAGATACTGTTCATTATAAAACTTTAAAGTGACAGAAGTCATCTTTTCCTGGACGAATGGGACAGAACAGACTATGGCTGAAAGTTTGGCCTATAAATGGTGCGAAGGAGGGCTGGTATTTGGGTGAAATTAAACTTGAAAGCTGCCGACCTTCAAGTTGCACAGCGCTCAATTTGATTAGCGTGCTCGTGGCGCAACCTGGTTGGTCGTTTTTGAACCATAGACGATTTCTTGAATCTGTTTGGTGATGGTCGCAATTCTGGGGAACCCGCTTAAGCCAGACTGCTGATGGCCATGGGTCATAACAACTAGGATGTAGCGTTGGCCGTTTGGCAGCGTGACGATTCCGGCATCATTATTTTCGTCCGCAAAGAAACCAACTTTATCGGCCACTTTGCTCCCTGTTTGTGCAGCAGTGGCTCCGGCAGGGATACCCTTGCGGTAAATCTGCTGTCCCATCAGTTTTAAGAGCCATTGCTGATTGTGAGTATTTTGAAAGGGTGCTTGTTTATTAGCTAAGGCTCTTAGGGTAAGTCCTAAAGAAGTGGCGGTGGTTGTGGCGGATTGCCCTTCAATAAAGGTCGGCGTGTAGCCGCCAAGTTGCTGGACAAGTGAATTGATCGGCGCTAACCCGAACTGGTCCAGTTCCGATTCCGCGAAGTCGTTTTCACTGTTAACGATCATGTGCCTAAAACCATTCTCGTTTGTGGAATTCCAGACAAAATTGCCGGCTTTGGCCTGGCTGAACAAGAAGCCTGCCATGTAAAGTTTATAGGTACTAGCAGCAACGACCGGCGCATGGGCATTACTGCTAACAGCTAATTTGCCCGGCTGATAAAGCTGGTGGGACCAGCCCTTTGTCGGATGGGTGGGGGTTAAATTGTAAAAATACACGCTGGCAGTTTTGTCGGCAGTGATTTGATCGGCGTAACGTTGCAATCGGTTCTTGACTTGTTTTTGAACCGCTTTGATTTTTTGCGGTGAAGCAGCAGTGTCAGTGTTTTCCTGGATAAGCCGGTGATTTGCTAAAGCCCGGCCAGTGAATCCTAAGCTGAGCAATAAGACAACAGCCAGCAAGCCAACCAGTCGTACCCGAATTTTGATGTCATGAGGTAATTTACGGAATCGTTTCATCGTCCCAACCGTCCAATCGAATGATGTACTTAATACAAATATTATAGCTGTAAACACTTCAGCAACCAAGGGTTATTTCAGGTTTACAAAATGCGAGATGACGCACTGGAGAAACAAAAATAAGGATTTCACCTCCTGGTAAGCTAGAATTATTTTCCCTAAGTCATTGCTGACTAACGTTTGCGCTGATGATCTGAAATATGGTTGCTCAAAGTAATTTCTATCCTGGGCTGATGTTTGACTTTTATGAATAAGTGAGTATACTTTGAATATAGTTAGCCGGCTAATTAAAATTTATTGGAGGGGATTGCGTGCCTGATTTTAACTTCAGGGATCGACCGGACATTGCCCGCTTGCAAAAGATGCAGGAGCTGTATCCAGACGCCAACGTGACGTCGATCCAGACAATTTTGAGCTTACAGTACACTTACCGGGTGATTCAAAGTCGTTACGACCAAGTCTTTAACCAGTATGGGCTGTCGGAGTCACGGTTTATCTTACTGATTTTTCTCTACCACGCTGATAATGGTTTATCGCTGTCTGATTTAGCTTTTAAATTGGGGGTTGCTAAGCCCACGACGAGCAAATTGATCCGGGGTATGACCACCGCTAAGTTAGTCGAAAAGGTTGCAGATGCCCAGGACAAGCGCGGGGTGAAAATTCACCTTACAGCGGTAGGCCAAAAACTGCTGGAAGACTTTTTACCAGTCAATTTTCAAACCATGAACCGGTTTGTCAGCAACCTCTCCGCAACTGAACAGCAACAACTGAAGCAGTTATTGAATAAAATGGTATCACCTGAACAGGGTCAAAAAGATGGAGGTAATTGAAAATGGAAAACGAAAAAATTGCACTATTGAAAACGTACTTAAGTTTATACATCGAACACTTTAAAGTGCTTGCTGATATGCAAAATGGCGGCCATCAGTACACCGTACTGGATGTCCGTAACGCGCCCGCGAAGGTTAAGGAAGTTCAAATTAAGGGTGCTAAAGCGATGCCCGCAAAAGATCTAGCCGACCATTTGAATGAACTCGATAAGGCCCAGACTTACGTGGTTTACGACTGGACTGGCGGCACGACCTTAGGTAAAGCTGCCTTACTGATTTTGTTAACGCATGGTTTTAAAGCCTACGAACTTGCTGGTGCGCTTGAAGGCTGGCGTGGCATGAACTTGCCGGTTGAACCAGCTGAATAATCATCAAACGCTAGTATGACGTCTTTTCAGGGTTGTTTGACACTAAAAAACTGAATCTAATCATCCTAGCTTTCGTTCAGCTATTTAACAAATACAATGAGATGACCGCCAGGACGAAACCAATGGCGTTGCGAACCGTAAAGCTTTCACCCAGGAACAGCAACCCAATCGGGATCAGTAATAGGGTCATGGCAGCGTTCACAGTAATGGCGGTGGTACCAATTGGTGCGCCTGATTTGTAGGACATCATGTAACCAAATTCCACGAAAATGATGGCCAGACCCATTGTGACGGATGCCCAGTTGATTTGGTGAGCGTTGGCCGCAATCGTTTGATGATTGCCACTGACCATAAACATGATCACTGAACCTATCAGGGCAACTCCGTAGGTAATGATCAACGAAAAGAACGGGTCAATACCGTGGGCGACGTTTCGGGCGGAGAGTTGGTATAACATATTAGCAAAAATGGTTAAAATTAATGGCCAAAGATATGTCGGCATAGTGGCAGCTCCTTTTTAAAAAGTTAGGCACTTTCTATTATACCTATTTTGGCGGCTGAATAAAAAACGGCGAAGAGATTTAAGTTCGTTTAAATTACAATGCTAAGCAATACAAAAATGGATCCCCAAACTGATGGGGACCCATTTTTGTATCTGTCGGTATCAACTGTGCTCTGAGTTTTACCAGTGAATTTTTTAACTTTTGTGAAGATTAGCGCAGTGAAAAACGAATGACTTTTCTACTGTTTGGAGCTACTTCACATAAGCGTTCTTGAAGTTGTAATTAGCGCCAGCAGTGTTGTAGATGAAGCCCTTTAAACTGCTTCTCATCAGCCATGGATCTGCGGATTGATACAGTGGCGTAATGCCGGCATCATTCAACAAAACGTTTTGCGCTTGCACCATATCGTGCCAACGTGCTTCTGGATTATTGGCATCGGTGGTGTTAGAAGCTTTGATCAAATTATCATAGGTCTTATTTGACCATTGTGGCTGGTTACTTGAATTACCAGTCGTCATGATGTTCAAGAAGGTGATTGGGTCAGAGAAATCAGCAAACCAGTCCGACATCGTAATTTGAAAACTGTGTGAGGCTTGCTTTGCAAGCACGTTGGTTGAAGGTAAGTTGTTGTTGGTGATCTTCAACCCCGGTAATTCTTGTAAATTACTCTGGAGGTATTGGGTGACCTGCTTAGCATTGTCGTCATCACCAGCTAGTAAGGTTAAATGGATCGTGCGACCGCTCATCCCCAGCTCTTGGAGGCCCTGACGCCATAACTTTTTAGCTTGAGGTAGGTTATAGGAGTCCGATTTTGGATATGATGCATCCGCGGTGAAGTCTTTGCCAGTCTTCGGGTTGGTTGCCAAACCTTTAGAAACGAAGCTACCCGTTGAGATCGAGCCATCGTCAAGCACTTTATTGACCAGTTGCTTACGGTTGATTGCCATGGAGAAAGCCTCACGAATCTTTTTATTCTTGAACAATTTCATCTTTTGGTTCAAGGATAGATAGAACGCTGAACTTTGCATAAACGACTTATAATCGGATCGCTTTCGCAGATTTTTAGCCTGGTTGCCAGAGAGTTCCGCACCGGTCAGTTTCTTTTGGTTATACTGATTTAACGCGGTGCCCTTATCTTTGACGACCTGGTAATTAATGGTGTTGAGTTTAACGTGCTTCTTGTCCCAGTAGTTGGAATTCTTAACGAGTTTCCAAGTGTTGCCAGTTCCGTTCCAGCCCGTGAGCTTAAATGGTCCGTCGTAAACCATCCGCGAACTTCTTGTACCATAATTCTTGCCGTACTTTTGAACCACTTTTTGGTTTTGAGGGAAGAATACCGGAAAGCCCAGCAGCAATTTGAGATATGGAATCTTCTTTTCAAGGGTGACTTGCAGTTTGTACTTGCCTAAGGCTTTGATGCCTAGGCTATTGACGGCTTTCTTTTTATTTTGAATGGCATCGGCATTCTTGATGCCGCTAAAGAGGTAACCATATTGCGAACCGGTCGTTGGATTAACCGTCCGTCGCCAGGAATAAACGAAGTCTTGCGCGGTGACGGGATCTCCGTTACTCCATTTAGCGTTCGATCTGAGATTATAGGTGTAGGTGAGCTGGTCGTTAGAAACGCTTTCACTCTTTGCAATACCCGGTTCTGCCTTACTATTCTTTCCCAATCGGTAGAGACCCTCATTCGTATTATTCAACGTATTAAACGTGGACAATGCTGTTGATTTCGATAGGTCAATGGTACTTAGTTCTTGGTCAGTTGGTAGAGTGATGGCTTGTTTGCTGCTGGACGTGCTTTTATTGGACGAACAAGCACCCAGTAATAACGCCACGGCAGCTGCGCTAACTGACACTGCTAATAAACGATGAATTCTCATACAGATCCTCCTCAATCCCAACCCAATGTGATTTAAACTAACATTGATTTAAGATTAACATAAAATGAAAAAATGTTAAGTCTTTTTTAAATAAAAATGTGAAAACATGATAATTATTCGGCTTATAACCGTTCTTTATTCACTGTATGCAGACTAATTATACATTTGGTAGCAAGACGTCTCATTTTAATTTAATGTTTTTTGGCATGAATTTCAGAAATCCATGCCGACTTTTAACCTTCCTATCCGGAGTAACGGAGTCCCTTAACATTAAGATTTAAAAATGATTGACGGGTGTGTCGTTATTTTGGTTGAGAAGCAATTCAATTTTGGGTTCTCAGATGAATGATTCGACTAAGCTTTACACCTTTTTTAAGATGCATTTTTAAATTTAATCTGATTGTTTTATTTAAGGGGAGATCCTTAGTGATATTGACCATTAAAAATCATTTTAACGGCCAGCCTTCTCAGCAGTCCCTAACTCGGTTCGAAGGTGCAAAGCGATTTTCACACTCCTGGAGAATAGTGAAAGCAGTGAAAAAATCTTGAAAGGGACTTGCCAGTGGGAAGCAAAATCATTTATGATGAAAACTGTAAGCGCTTCAAAATTGTGACAAACAATAGGAGGTCTTAACGCAATGACACCAGAAATTAGTTGGTTAGATGATCCGGAAACTTTTCGGGTCAATCAGTTACCAGCGCATAGTGATCATCGAATTTATCAGACTGAGGCAGAAGTCCAAGCCCAGCAAAGTAGTCTTGTACAGTCGTTAGATGGCACTTGGCAATTTAAATTTGCCAAGAACCCGTCTGAACGGCCAGTCGGTTTTTGGCAGCCAGACTATGACCGGAGCAGCTTTGACACCATTACCGTCCCCGGTCACATTGAGCTGGCAGGTTATGGTCAAATTAAGTACATTAATACCACTTATCCTTGGGAAGGGAAGATTTACCGCCGACCCGCGTATGCGCTCAGTGCTGATGACAAGGGCGAAGGGATGTTCAGTCAGGGTGAAGATAACACCGTTGGCGCCTACGTCACCACTTTCAGCTTGAACCGTTCGTTACAGGGTAAGCATATCGTGGTGCAGTTTGATGGTGTCGAACAGGCCATGTATTTGTGGTTAAACGGTCACTTTGTCGGTTATGCCGAGGATAGTTTTTCACAGTCAGAGTTTGATCTGACACCCTATTTGAAGGACGGTGAGAACCTGATGGCCGTCGAGGTCTTCAAGCGCAGTACCGCCGCATTTATTGAAGACCAGGATATGTTTCGTTTTTCCGGAATCTTCCGCAGTGTGCGCCTAGTTGGTCAGCCGTTGCTGCACGTTCGCGATATGAAATTGCGACCAAATGTTGACTCAGACCTGAAGACCGGTGATTTTAATTTGGAACTGGCTTTGAGTCGTGAAACTGGCGAGGATGGCAGTGTTGCTGTTGAGGTGACGGATGCCGAGGGTCAAATTATTTACAGTACGCAAAAAACGGTCAACGACCACTTTGAAGTTGATCATGAAACAATTCCTAACATTCATCTTTGGCAGCATACCGATCCATACCTGTATCATTTGAAGATCACCGTGATGGATGAGCAGGGTGATACATTAGAAATTGTGCCGTTTGATTTTGGCTTCCGTCGTTTTGAGATGAAGGATAAGATCATGACCCTGAATGGCAAGCGGTTAGTGATCAACGGTGTTAACCGGCACGAATGGGATTCCAAGCGCGGCCGTTCAGTCACGATGGCTGACATGAAGGCCGATTTAGCAACGTTTAAGGCGAACAATATCAACGCCGTTCGAACCTGCCATTATCCGGATCAGATCGACTGGTACTACCTGTGTGATCACACGGGCGTTTACATGATGGCTGAAAACAACCTGGAGTCTCACGGCACCTGGCAGAAAATGGGTGCCGTCGAGCCTTCCTATAACGTTCCAGGGTCGGTAACGCAGTGGCGTGAAGCCGTGTTAGACCGTGCCCGTAGTAACTATGAGGCCTTTAAGAATCACACCGCGATTTTATTCTGGTCGCTTGGCAATGAATCCTATGCGGGTGATGACATTGCAGCTATGAATGCATTTTACAAAGACCACGACGACACCCGTCTCGTTCACTACGAAGGGGTCTGTCGCAATCGGGTCTACGAAGACCGAATCTCAGACATGGAAAGTATGATGTACGATCCGCCAAAGGCAATTGAAGAGTACCTGACCAACGACCCGAAGAAGCCGTTTATCGACTGTGAATTCATGCATGACATGGGTAATTCACTGGGCGGAATGTCTTCCTACGATGCGCTGCTTGATAAGTTTCCAATGTATCAGGGCGGCTTCATTTGGGACTTTATTGATCAGGCCCTAGAAGTTAAGGACGAAGTAACTGGGCAGACTGTTTTACGTTATGGCGGGGACTTTGACGACCGGCATTCCGACTATGAATTCTCTGCTGACGGTCTCATGTTCGCCGATCGGACACCGAAACCAGCACTTCAGGAGGTGAAATACTACTATGGCAAGCACATCAACTAAGCAGGTTCAAATTATATATGGTGACGCAACGCTGGGACTGCGTGGCGATGACTTTGGCTACATTTTTAGTTACGAACAGGGTGGCCTGGAGTCACTGGTCCAACACGGCAAGGAATGGCTCTACCGGGCACCGAAACCGACCTTTTGGCGTGCGACTACTGATAATGACCGTGGTAACGGCTTTTCGGTTGATTCTGCCATGTGGTTGGGTACCGATATGTTTTTAAAATGCACGTCAGCAGCTGTGGCCGTCAATGGTCAGCCAATTCCACTGCCAATTTCACCGGAGAATAACAAGTACAGCAACCACGAATTCGCTGATTATGTCACCATTACGTTCACGTATGAAACCTTGACGGTGCCAGCCACTACTGTGACGGCAGCGTACACGGTCAATGGTAGCGGCGAGATCCGGGTTGCAGTGGACTACCATGGAAAGCAGGGTCTGCCGCAGTTGCCAGCACTGGGTCTACGATTTATCATGCCAACGCCTGCCACTCAGTTTACCTATGATGGGCTGTCTGGTGAAACCTATCCTGACCGCATGGCTGGTGCGGTTCCAGGCACATATACCGTTGATGGTTTGCCAGTGACAAAGTATTTGATTCCAGAAGAATGCGGCATGCACATGGCAACTAAGCAAGTCACGGTGACCCGCAACCAAACGTTGAACAATGCTGACCGCTCAGATGCACCGTTTAGTTTAACGTTTGAACAGGATGAGGCGCCGTTTGCCTTTAGTTGCTTGCCATATACCGCTGAGGAATTGGAAAATGCAACCCACTATGAGGAATTGCCGGCGCCACGTCGAACCGTGCTAACGGTGTTTGGCGCTGTTCGGGGTGTTGGTGGCATCGATAGCTGGGGAGCGGACGTGGAAGAGCAGTACCATATCTCAGCTGAAGAAGATCATCATTTTGGATTTAAGATTCAAGGGGTCTGATTTTTATATTGACCTAGAGTCAGCTCTAACTTTTATAATAGAAGTCGTGAAAGGAAGGGTTATCTATAATGAAAACAATTAAAGTTGGCAATTCAAGTTTAGAAGCATCCGCGGTAGCATTCGGGGTCATGCGGATGGTCAGTCTAGACGTTGATCAAGCTGCTAAAGTGTTACAAACGGTCGTCGACAAGGGCGTTAATTTTATTGACTCTGCTGACATTTACGGTTCGGGACAGTCTGAAAAAACCTTTGGTCAGGCGCTGAAGAAATCCGGAATCAAGCGTGACGATTTAATCATTCAGTCAAAGGGCGGTATCGTGATTGATCCAAAGCGCAGTCACGGCGACCTCGTCTTTGGCAAACGCTATGATTTTTCCAAAGATCACTTAATTGAATCAGTTGATGGCATTCTGCAACGGATGGGCATCGACTACTTGGACTTCTTCTTATTGCACCGTCCGGATCCACTGATGGAAATCGACCAAATTTCAGCGGCTTTTGACGAATTACAGGCTGCTGGTAAAGTGCGTCACTTTGGCGTTTCAAACTGCAACCCGATGCAAGTTGATCTGATCCAATCAGGTCTCAGTCAAAAGTTAATGGTCAACCAGTTGCAATTTAGTGTCATGCACACTGGCACGATTGACTTTGGTATGCACACCAACATGAAAGACGACGCTAGCGTGAACCACGATGGCGAGATCATCGAGTACTCACGGTTGCACAACATGACGATTCAAGCCTGGTCACCGTACCAGTACGGCATGTTTGAAGGCACCTTCATCGACAACCCGAAGTTCCCTGAATTGAACGCTAAATTACAGGAACTGGCAGATGCCAAAGGGGTCACCAAAAACGCCATTGCCACGACTTGGATTCTCCGTCACCCAGCCAATATGCAGGTTATTTTAGGCTCAATGAACCCACAGCACCTGTCAGAAAGCATTGCCGGGGCAGACGTTGAAATGACCAAGCAGGAATGGTACGATCTGTACTTCGCTGCTGGCAACGTTTTGCCGTAAGGGTGTAACAAAATTCGGTTAGATTTCAGAAAGTAATCAAATAGCGTCGTGGATTCCTGATTTGGGATCTGCGACGCTATTCGTGTACGTGGCCGACGACAGAATTTTGACGCACGCCCCCGCTAGATAACAGTCTCGAGCTGATTGAAATTTAGCGTGATGGTAGCGTGAAGAAACTTGCGGCACTTTAACCGACCTAGTTTGTCACATCCAATAAGTGGTCTGGGAGTGATCTAAACAGTAATTGTTGCCAGCTCATTTACCCCTCTTACGCTCTCTTAACGCGTAACTGCTCATTGATCACGATCGGCTGATCAGGCAGGTCGCAGTTGCCGGAAACCGCGGTCTCAGTTCCTGCTTCACAGGCAGCAGTGTAGAAGCGAACCTTGTAGTCAAGTTTATCGAGGAACTTTTGCGACTGCTTGATCTGTGCTTTCACAGCTTCTTGTTGCTGCTTAAAGATGTTCAGGCGAGTTGTCAAAGTGGCGTCGCCCTGCATGGCCAGCTCAACAAATTTGCGAATCTCTGAAAGCTGCATGCCGGTTCCCTTTAAGCAGGTGATCAGGTCAATAAAATCGAGGTTTTTGTCGGTAAATTCTCGGCGGCCGGAAGGACTTCGTTTCACAAACGGCATCAAGCCTTTGCGGTCGTAATACCGTAGTGTATAAGTACTTAAGCCAGTCTTTTTGGCAACTTGGCCAATTGAATATGGCATGGTGTTCGTCTTCTTTCCTGTTTAATAAAGTTATTATATAACTTAGAGTATACGCTAACTCAAACATGTATCGAAAAATAATTTGGTGTATGATATTGGTATACGTCGTCAACTAATAGAACGGAGGACTCACACGTGGCCTACATAGAAGTTAAACACGAAGAAAAACGTTACCAAATGGGTGAAACAGAAATTATCGCGAACCACGATATCAGCTTTGAAGCGGAACAGGGTCAGCTGACCGTTATTTTGGGGCCAAGCGGTGCTGGTAAATCAACGGTTCTAAATATTCTTGGCGGGATGGATACCCCAACGGCAGGTGAAGTCATCATTGACGGCATTGATATTGCCAAATACACTGAGCGGGAATTGACCACTTATCGCCGCCATGACGTCGGTTTCGTCTTCCAGTTTTATAACTTGATTCCGAACTTAACAACGCGTGAAAATGTCGAGCTGGCGTCATCGATCGTCAGTGACGCTCTGGATGCGACCACCGTTTTGAAACAGGTTGGACTGGGCGACCGCCTGGATAATTTTCCGTCCCAGTTGTCTGGCGGTGAACAGCAACGAGTTGCCATCGCCAGAGCACTGGCCAAGAACCCGAAATTGTTACTGTGTGACGAGCCCACGGGAGCCCTAGATTACCAAACCGGTAAACAGGTGCTCAAACTATTGGAAAACGCCAGCCGTCAGGAAAATAAAACGGTTCTGATCATCACGCATAATGCCGCCATCGCCGATATGGCTGACCGAGTCATCTATATCAACGATGCTAAGGTTCGCAAAGTGGTGGATAATCCAACACCAAAGTCGATCGACGACATTGAATGGTAGGTGAATGCATTGAAACCATTGACAAAAAATATGTGGCGGGAAACGGCGCGTTCAAAGGGTCGCTTCATCGCAATTATTTTAATTATTATGCTGGGTGTGCTGATCTTCGTTGGCGTCAAGGCGGCAGGACCGTCACTCAACCACTCGCTGCAAAAAACGGTCACAGCTGACAAGTTAAGTGACGTTCAAGTAACCTCCACGACGGGATTTACCAAGGCTGATTTGAAGGCAGCTCGGCAATTAAAGGGTGGGCAGGTTGAGAGTGTCAAGTACAAGCCGGTGGTCGGCGGTCGTGAATCAGCAGCCGTTGCACTGTACGGCTATGACAGCAGCCAAAAGCAAAACCAGCTTTCGCTCCGCTCTGGGCACTTGCCTAGGTCTAACCAACAAATCGTACTGGATCAACGAGCGAAAACGAAGTATGGTTACAAGCTTGGACAAACCTATTCGTTTAAGAAATCGGCCGGATTAGTTCATCAGTCATACCGAATCGTTGGGTTTGCGGATTCACCGCGCTATATCGACAACGCCAGTCGTGGGGCGGCTAACGTGGGTGACGGCACAGTCCGTTACTTTGCGTACGTTCGCGCTAGCCAACTGCATTTAACTTTACCAACCATGCTGACGATCCGCTTTGCCAATTTACAGTCACGCGACACTTTTGGTAGCTCATATAAAGATGCGGTGAACCATCAGGTGGATCAGCTAAAGCGGATCTTTAAAGACCGTAGCAAAGCGCGTACGGCATCGCTGCAGGGCACCCGGCTTGCCCAGTTTGCCGCTCAGAAACGGCAGTTACAAAGTCAGCTTAAACAGCTGCAAGCCGCTGGGCCAACGACTGTGGGTGCTCAAGGACAGGTGAAGCGTGCCCTGGCTAAATTAGCGGCTGCTCAAGCCAAGTTTAAGGGGGCTACCACGACTGCATACGACTGGCAAACCCGCGAAGACCTGCCCGGCTTTAGTGCTTACGGCGACAGTTCTGATCGCATTGCGGCCATTGCCAACGTCTTTCCGGTTTTCTTTTTCCTGATTGCTGCTTTGATCACTTTTACCACGATCATGCGGATGGTCGAGGAAGCCCGTGGCCAGATCGGCACGTTTAAAGCACTGGGTTATGGGAAGTGGCAGATTGCCCGTAACTACTTGGTTTACGCCGTTACGGCCGGTCTGATTGGAACGGTTTTAGGGGTGTTGATTGGCAATACCGGGTTGCCACGAATCGTGCTGGCGCTTTATAAGAACTATATACCGCTTAAATGGGTCGTTCGTCCGCAGTGGGACAGCATTATCATGTCGTTAATATTTGCTTTGATTGCGACAGTTGGGGCTGCTGGTATCGTGGTGCGGCAGGAGTTAAACGAAGGCCCAGCAGCCCTGATGCGGCCTAAATCACCAAAATCAGCTAAGCGAATTTTGCTTGAAAGAATCACACCATTATGGCGGCGTTTAAGTTTCAATCGCAAAGTTAGCTATCGGAACCTATTTCGGTTCAAGTCGCGGATGTTTATGACGATTATCGGTATCGCAGGCGGAACAGCGTTGATCCTAACGGGATTCGGTATCCAAGATTCGATTGGCGGTACGGCTACCCGACAGTACCACGATATCATTCACTATCAAGCCACGGTGAGACTGAAGTTAGCAGGGCACGAAAGCAAGACTGACATGCTCTTAAATGAGAACAATCAGTATTACAGTCATACAACGGTTGCTAGTGATGTAGGCGAAGTTTCGCTGAACGGTCAAAAAGTGACCGATGTGAATCTGACGGCGCCAGAATTCGCACCGCAATTTGGGCGTTACGTTTCCTTACTGTCCACTAAGAAGGGACAAAAAGTTAGGTTGAAACGGTCTGGCGTTGTGCTGACTCAAAAGATGGCTGATCTGCTGCATGCCAAAGTTGGCGATCGAGTCCACGTTGACACAACCGATAATCACAAAGGTTCCGCCAAAGTGACGGCGATTGTTCAAAATTATATGGGGCATTACATGTACATGAGTCGCTTCGCTTACCAGAAGATGCTGGGACGTTCTGCGCCGTTCAACACCCTGCTGGTCCGGCTGAATCATCAGACTGCTAAACAGCGTCAGTCGTTGGCTCAAAAACTGTTAGATGGCGGTGGCGTGCTCGCCACTAGTTACGTGGCGGATCAACGGCAGTCGGTTAGCACAATGTCGAAGTCCTTAACCCCAGTTGTCCTGATTTTTATTGCACTGTCAGGGATCTTGTCGTTTGTTGTTTTGTATAACTTAACCAACATCAACGTTTCGGAGCGGATCCGGGAATTGTCCACCATTAAAGTGTTGGGTTTTTACGATGGCGAAGTGACGATGTACATTGTTCGTGAAAACATTATCTTGACCATTGCGGGTATCATAGTCGGTTACGGTGTGGGTAACTTACTGACCTGGTATATCATGCGCCAAGCCGCAACTGCAGAGGTCATCTTCCCGACTACGATCCACTGGTTGGGGTACGTGGTCGCCACGCTATTGATGATTGCCTTTACGGTCATTGTCATGTTGGTGACCCACTACAGGCTTAAACGGATCAACATGATTGAAGCCTTACAATCAAACGAATAATTCTAGGACATGCTTAAATCAATTAAAACGTCTACCAATGAGTATTACCATAATCGGTAATCATTTGGTAGACGTTTTTATAGTTTTGTATTAATCTAAAAAAAAGGTAATTTTTTTAGCAAATACAGTGCAATCCATACCCATTAGATGATACAATTATTGCACCGAAACTATTGATGACGGGATTGATGACAACTTTAAGTTTCACAAGTAGATCGTTTTGTATTTTAAAATTAAGCTGAAACTTAAGCACGTTATCAGTAAGCATTAATCGTATTTTTGTTTCTTAATGGTGATATAATATCATTGGTCTAGAGGGTTATGCCATATTTGTATTGACGATATTCTCAAATTAAGTAAGCAAAAATAAGTATACATCAAAGGATGGCGTAAAAATGAGTAAAAGAATTGACCTGACCAACCAACGTTTCGGGCGGCTAGTTGTTCTGAAGTACCATGGCAATAACCCAGCTAACTCTAACGCAATGTGGTTGTGCCAGTGCGACTGCGGTAATCAGACAGTTGTTGACGGCGTACGTCTACGTTCCGGAATCACGAAGAGCTGCGGCTGCTTGCGCAGGGATCTTTCCAGCCAGCGTGTGTATAAGAACCCAAAGTTCGTGGATTACATGGGCCGTTCAGACCAGCTTAAGGATGAAAACGGGGTCGCGTTAAGTTCGATCTCGGAATCAGCTCGAAACAAGAGTGGGGTCATTGGCGTTTCATATGACCGGCAGACTGGCAAGTGGTTCGCCCGTTTAATGGTGGATCACCGCTACGTTTTGCTAAAGAGTTTTAAGACGATCACAGAAGCAATCGACGCGCGACGTGAGGCTGAAGAGAAATATCTAGGCCTGAAGCGTGACGAACTGAGGAAGGCCGATAAAGTTTAACGTATAAGTGGGTGGAATACGGGGTAATGCGTGTAAAATTCGCTGACAGCGATATCGAAAGCATTAGTCTTTAGATGATTTTAGTTTATTTGGATCAACAGCTACGTGGTTGAGAATCAGCAACGTGGCGTTAATTGGATAATCCGTAAAGAAGTCGCTAATGGCGGCTTTTTTGGCGGTCTTTTTCGATTGGTCGCCTTGCTAACTTGTCATGGTATCTTGACTTTCATCCCGCTCTAACTCGTATAATAACAATAGCATTAACGATATGAAGTGATTGATTTAGAATCTTAAAGGGGACCTGAATATGAATTATCGAACACTTGGTAAAACTGGTTTCAACATTAGCGATGTTTCGCTGGGTACCTGGCAACTTGGTGGTAAATGGGGTGCGCCATTCGACATCAAGGATGCGGATGCGACGCTGGAAGAAGCTTACGAACAGGGTGTCAACTTTTTTGATACAGCTGATGGTTATCAGGACGGAAACAGTGAAAAAGCAGTTGGCGCCTTCGTCAAGTCGCACCCAGACGTTCATTTTACGACCAAGATCGGCCGCAAAGAGATGCCATTGAGTGCAGAGCATTTCAACGCCGAACATTTGACCCGTTACGTTGATGAATCACTTCAAAATATGGGTGTCGAAGCGCTTGATCTCGTGTTGCTTCATTGCCCGCCAATGCCGGTCTACTACCTTCCAGAAACCTTCTTTGCCATGGATAAGCTGAAAAAGGCCGGGAAGATCAAGAACTATGGTGTGAGTGTTGAAAGGGTCGAAGAAGCGATTAAGGCGATGGATTATGATATATCTGCAGTTGAGATTATTTTTAACATGTTTCGTCTCCGACCGGCACGACTGTTCTTTAAACTAGCCAAGCAAAACAACGTTGGCATCCTCGCCCGGGTTCCTCTTGCTAGTGGTCTTTTGACCGGAAAATACACGGCTGACACCAAGTTTGGTAAAGATGATCACCGAACGACTAACCGTCACGGTGAACTGTTTGACAAGGGGGAGACTTTTTCCGGTGTCGATTATTTGACGGGGGTCAAGGCAGCACAAGAACTAAAAGAACGTCTTAAAACTGACAATTTGGCAGCCATGGCGCTGCGCTACATCTTGATGTACGATGCGGTTACGGCGGTTATTCCAGGTGCTAGTTCACCAGAACAGATTGAACGTAACACGGTGGCGTCAGACCTCCCAGCTTTCAAACCAGAGCAGATGGATATTGTGCAAGACGTTTATAACAAGTACATTAAGAACCCAGTTGATTACCTCTGGTGATTTCGAAAGGTAGATAAGAGCCGAGTGATAAAGATTCTTGAATCGGGAGTCTTAAAGTGAGAGTGGCACTTTATGGCTCTTTTTCATTAGTCAGTTGGTGGATCCAATTGCTTTTGAGATAGTCTTCAGCCCGCTTTCAGTAATTCCTCGTTTAATATCACGTCATATTAGTGTTATAATCGGCGTATAAAGATATCATATTTAAGCGACATTGAAACGGGGTAGCGCACAAATGGAATTTACGAAACGACAGCAAACCATCATTCAGATGCTGAAGGCCACCAGTCCCTTGACCGGCGAAGAAATTGCCCAGCAGCTCAATCTGAGTGTCCCTACGATCCGCGGTGATTTAAGATTATTGACTGCAGTGGAAGTCTTGGCTGCCCGACCCAAAGTCGGTTACGTTTATAAGGGTGACAATCAGGCTGCACTGAGCTACGAAACTTTATATAATAAGCCAATTTCGACAATTATGCAGCCGGCTGCAGTGATCAAGGATAACGCCTCACTGCAAGAAGCCATTAGTAAACTGTTCCTAGAAGACGTTGGCACCCTGTTTGTTGTTGACGCTAACGCCCAACTGGTCGGCTTGATCTCTCGGAAGGATCTGCTGCGAGCAAGTTTCAACAATGCCAACCCCGAAGCTGTTTTGGCCAGTGTGATCATGACGCGAATGCCAAATATTGTGACCGTCACAGCTGACATGACGGTGAAACAAGTGGGGCAGCTACTGTTGAAACACAAGGTTGATTCACTGCCTGTTGTGGATAAGGCTGCACCACAAACGGTCACTGGCAAGATCACCAAGAACCGGATCTTTCAGCATTTTATTGAACAGGCTTAAAGGTAAAATTAGTCTCTAAACGATTGAATCAGTGCCTACAATGAACGGCAGTCAACAACCAAAATTTTTGGTTGTTGACTGCCGTTTTTGTGTGGTGAAGAATTAACTTAATCTTCGTTCGCTTCTCGGGCTGTTAAGACATCATTGATATTGATTTCTTCAGCGCGATTCTTTAAAAAGGCCAAGGAGCTTGCTAGCGTTTGTTTTTCTTGATCCGAAAGTCCCTTGACGACCATTGAATCCCAATATGACATTTCTCGAATAATTCGGTTCACATATTCTTCACCCGTTGGTTCAATATAAACTTTCTTAGTTCTCTGATTAGCTTGATCGATCATTCGTTTAATCAGTTCATCCGCCTCTAATTGTTTTAGGCGTCTGGCGACCATCGCATTATCTAAGGTTAGGTTTTGACCGATCCTTTCTTGAATAATGCCCGGGTTTTCTTTGACGTTGATCAAAATAATGGCATCAACTTCTTTAATGCCCATTTTTTTAATCACGGCTTTTAAGTAAGCACGCGCTTTTCTGGAGAAAATACCAGTTGAGATACCAATTCCTAATGGTGACATTGAGATTCATCTCCTTTTGGATTAACCATAGCAAAAATAAAAGATTAAATCAACTATTGACAAAAACAATTGTTGATGATAGTCTATAATCACTCGATTAGAGCAGGACTATGAAATGCGTGCTCCCAAAGGAGGGGATGTCTATGATGAATAAACAACAAGTTCCAGGATACTTTAGATACCAACTCGGAGACGTTGAGATCACTGCACTCTATGATGGTTATGCCTTGGGGAATACTGACATTTATTACGGCACCGATGCTGACACTGTCATTAAAGCTTGGCATGCCAATTTTACGACCACGACAATGATTGACGATCGGGAAAATATCAAAGTTGATTCAAACACTTACCTGGTTGATACAGGTCATGAACTCTCTTTAATTGACACGGGTAGTAGTGATGCCCTTGGGCCTAGCATGGGTAAAATGCTCACAAACCTAAAAGCTTCTGGCTACCGTCCAGAAGACGTCGACAAAGTTTTTCTAACGCATGCGCACCCTGATCATATTGATGGTTTAGTGATCAATAATCAAATGACATTTCCGAATGCCACCGTTTATTTAAAACGAGCTGATTACGATTTTTGGCTCAGTATTTTACCAAACCTTGACAGCCTGCTGGCGCCGTACGTTCAGAAAAACCAGTGCGTCTTATTTACTCAAGACGGGGAGTTGACGGATGGTATCACGGCAGTTTCCTTACCGGGTCACACAATCGGTCATACCGGTTATCTGATTGAATCAAACGGCCAGAAACTATTTGCCTGGGGTGACATTATTCACGATCCGGACGTTCAGTTAACTGATCCAAACGTGGAAGTAGTACTTGGTAAGTATGATGAAAAACGGGTTGCCAAAGAACTGGCAACTGAAAAGAAGACGGTTGAACAAGTTGCTGATACACCGGAATTGGTTGCGGGTGCTCATCTGCCGTTTCCTGGAATTGGGCACATTGTTAGCAATGAAAATGCTACCGGCTACCGGTTTATTCCCGTTCACTATACCGAATAGTACTGATTCAAATGGATCTTTAAGATGCACTTTAAATCGATAAAAGGCTTTCACTGAGAACCTTTCGTCAGAAGCGAAAGTGACCAGACTAATCAATATCGTCACGATGATAATCGTAGTTTCCAAAATTGAAGACACCATAAACGATGTTTTAATTTTCCAGTATTATTTTCACATACCCCTTAAATCAAACGATATTACAGAAATCTCAAACTTGGAGATGCTGTGATATCGTTTTTTTTTTGGATTAATTTTCTCCTTCAATTCTCGGAAAGCCTTAGGAGTATTTTTCAATATTTTGACTATCATGACGTCTTAATCGTTGAATTTCATAGCTGCATTAAGTCATTAAAACGTAATACATAATTTTCAAACCCCTTTAAATCAACAATAATCAGCTCAATCACAATAAAAGGCTTGCATTCGAAATCAAAGTAATATACATTATAAACCAAACAAATGTAACGTTTTATTTCTAGAAAGAGTGGTTATATGACAAAACAAATCTATGCGTTTTCAGAAGGTAACATGTCAATGCGGGATCTGTTAGGCGGTAAAGGTGCCAACCTGGCCGAAATGACCAACTTGGGACTGCCTGTCCCCCATGGATTTACGTTAACAACCGATGCTTGTCACGACTATCAGCGGACTCAGTCGTTAAGTGAGGACCTCTTAGTCGAATTGGATCAGGCACTGGATAAATTAAGGACGCTCACCGGTAAGCAGTTTAATGGTGCAAAAGAGCCACTATTGGTGTCAGTTCGCTCTGGAGCTGCAATTTCGATGCCCGGGATGATGGATACGATCTTAAATATTGGCTTAAATGATCAAACTGTAGAGGCTTTAGCTTCATTGACGCATAACGTTCGCTTTGCTTACGACAGTTATCGACGTTTGCTCTCCATGTTTGGCAACGTGGTTTACGGCATTGGTGAAGAGACCTTCGATCAAGTACTGACCGATGTGAAGCAGGCTAATGGTTACGCAAGTGACCTTGAGCTGACGGCTGAAGACCTTAAGCAGATCGTGGGTCAGTTCAAGCAGCTGTACCAACAAGCTGGTAAAGGGGAATTTCCACAGTCACCGAAGGCTCAGCTACTGGCTGCAATCAACGCCGTCTTTGAGTCGTGGAATAACCACCGAGCACAGGTTTACCGTCAGCAAAATCACATTCCAGAGAGCTTAGGGACGGCTGTCAACGTCCAGGAAATGGTCTTTGGTAATGCTGGTGATCAGTCGGGCACTGGCGTTGCATTTACCCGTAATCCGGCAACCGGAGAGCGGCAGGTCTTTGGGGAATACCTGCTGAATGCTCAGGGGGAAGACGTGGTCGCTGGAATTCGAACGCCGCAGTCCATTGAGGTGCTTAAAAAAGAGATGCCAGCAATCTACGATCAGTTAATGGACATCGCCGAAAAATTGGAGACCCATTACCGTGATATGCAAGACTTGGAGTTTACCATTGAAAACGGCAAGCTATACTTGCTGCAGGCTCGGGATGGAAAACGAACCCCATATGCCGCGGTCAAGATTGCCGTGGATCAGGTGGGCGAAGAACTGATTACCAAGGAACAAGCCCTGCAAAGAGTCCGGCCTGAATCGGTTTCAGCCATGCTTCATCCGGAGTTTGACGCGAATGATTTGACCCAGAAGACGCCGTTGACAACTGGCTTGCCAGCATCACCTGGTGCCGCTACCGGTCGCGCCTACTTTACAGCGGAAGATGCCAAGCGCGCTGCGGACGGTGGAGAAAAAGTGATCCTGATTCGGCAGGATACATCGCCCGAAGATATTGACGGGATGATCGTCAGTCAAGCCATTGTGACCTCCCGGGGCGGAATGACATCTCACGCGGCAGTTGTGGCCCGTGGTATGGGAGCTACGGGGGTCGTTGGTGCCCATGAGATCAACGTGGACTACGCGGCCAAAGTCGCCCACGTCAACGACAGCGAGATTCACGAGGGGGATTGGGTCTCGGTTGACGGCACCACGGGTAACTTGTATTTAGGGCAGATCAACACGACCGCGGCGGGCGTTAAAGGTGAATTATCGACCTTGCTGGACTGGGCCAAAGACGTTGCGCACATGGGCGTTTACACCAATGCTGATACGCCGCAGGACTTCCAAAAAGCGCTGGACTTCGGTGCTGACGGGATTGGTTTGACCCGAACCGAGCACATGTTCTTCAAACCGGAACGCCTGTTGCAGATGCGACGCCTGATTCTAGCAACTGACGCCGCGGGCAGGGCTGACCCATTGAATCAGTTGTTGCAAATGCAGCAGGAGGATTTCTATCAACTTTACAAGTTAGCGGGGGACAAAGAGGTCACGATTCGACTGCTGGACCCACCGTTACACGAATTTTTACCACATGACGAAGCTGAGATTCAAGCCGTTTCAAAACAGATCCACATGTCACCTGAACAGTTGCGGGCTCGAACGAACAGTTTGAAGGAACTGAACCCAATGCTGGGACACCGGGGAGACCGACTTGCCGTGACCTTCCCTGATATTTACCAGATGCAGGTCAGAGCCATTATGAGTGCGGTGATTCGACTTTACGATGAAGGCTTAGAAGTGCACCCGCACATCATGATCCCACTGACGGATTCAAAGGCTGAAATGGCCTGGGTTCGTGACCTAGTTAGTGACCAGATCAAGGAAATGGTCGATAACAGCGGCGTTCGGGTTGATTATACGGTTGGTACCATGATGGAGATGCCACGAGCCTGCGTCACGGCCGATCAAGTGGCGGAAGTTTCTGACTTCTTTAGCTTTGGTACGAACGACTTGACCCAGTTAACGTTTGGTTATTCCCGCGATGACGTTGGCTCCTTCATGCCAGTGTACATCAAGAAGGGGATCCTGCCAGCTGACCCATTTCAAACCATTGATACGGAGGGTGTCGGTGCGTTAATGAAGATTGCCATCGACAAGGGACGTCAGACCAATCCGCAGTTACCAATCGGTGTCTGCGGTGAGGTCGGCGGTGATCCGGCTTCAATTGAATTCTTTGAACAAATCGGGATCACCTACGTTTCGTGCTCACCGTACCGGGTGCCAGTTGCACGATTGGCTGCAGCCCAGGCAACACTAGCACAACGGCAAGTGGCTAAGCAGGTGTCGTGATGATTACCGGGTGGAATTCCCGGCTGCTATTATTCAGAAACTGCATTTTACATCACACACCTAGTTGTAAACGCTAACAAAATGATTTAACTTCAAAAAGGGAGTCCGTTTAACATGACAGAAAATAGTACGGTCAACACTCAAGAAAGTCGGGGGCGTATTTTGACATCGCGGCTGTCATACGCGTTCGGGGCGTTTGGCCACGATATGTTCTACGCGACATTATCGACTTACTTCATTATGTTCGTGACGTCGCATTTATTTGATAAATCCAGTGGTGGTACGAACGCCACAATGGTTAGTTATATCACCGGAATCATCTTTGTCTTGCGGTTTGTCGAGCTAGTCATTGATCCGTTTATCGGCAACACGATTGATAATACCAACACCCGCTGGGGGCACTTTAAGCCCTGGATCGTTGCCGGCGGCCTGATCAGTGCGGTGACCATCTCGATTCTTTTCACTAATATGGGTGGTCTGAACACCTCCAGCCCGTATCTGTATCTGGTGATTTTTGCCGTCCTTTACATCACGATGGATATTTTCTATTCCTTCAAGGATGTGGGGTTCTGGTCGATGATTCCCGCAATCTCGTTTGATTCACGAGAACGTGAGAAGACGGCGACCTTTGCCCGGGTCGGTTCAAACATTGGGGCCAACATTGTGGGGATCATGGTGATGCCAATTGTTTTGGCCTTTTCGCAAGTCTCCAATAATGGTCAGGGGGATAATCGAGGCTGGTTTGCTTTCGCCCTCGTGGTGGCGTTAGTATCCTTCATTTCGGCCTGTGTCGTGGCCCTTGGGACTAAGGAAAAGCACTCTGAACTGCGGAAGAATAAGGAAAAGACAACGTTCCGCGGCGTTTTAAAGGTCTTGACGCGAAACGACCAATTAATGTGGCTGTCATTGACCTACGCACTGTACACCGCTGGCATGCAGATTACGAATGCGCTAGAACTCTACTACTTCACTTATATTTTAGGGGACGCTTCAAAATTCACGATCCTCTCATCCATTAACGCCATTATTGGGATCTTCGCCGTGCTGGCCTTTCCGCCAATGGCCAAGAAGTTCAATCGTCGCAACGTCTTCTTCATTTCGATTGCGTTAATGATCATTGCCTTGATTCTCTTCCTCTTTGCTGGTGATTCACTGGCGCTGGTTTTACTGGCTGCAGCTCTGTTTTACATTCCGCAACCGCTGATCTTCCTGGTTGTGCTGATGATCATTACCGATTCAGTGGAATATGGTCAGTTGAAATTTGGTCACCGGGACGAATCATTGACCCTGTCCGTTCGACCGTTGCTGGATAAAATGGGTGGGGCGATTTCTAACGGAGTCGTTGGGTTAACCGCTGTTTGGGCCGGCATGACTGCTGGTGCGTCAGCTTCGACCATTACCACTCATGGCCACATGGTATTTCGACTCATGATGTTTGGTTTCCCAGCCGTGTTGATCTTATTAGGAACCTTCATTTTCTTCCGGAAGGTAACGCTGGATGAAAAGGAACATGCTCAAATCGTGGCCGAACTCGAAAAGACCTGGGGTAAGACGATTGGTGAAGATGTTGATTATATCGATGCCAACGGAACGGTCAACTACAATTACGAAGCACCGATCGATGGAGAAATCGTGGCCTTGGATTCTGTATCGGATGAAAACTTTGCTACTGGTAAGATGGGCTCTGGATTCGCCATTAAACCAACAGACGGCAAGATTTACGCGCCGTTTGATGGTACAGTAAAGGTAACCTTCCCAACGCGACACGCCATTGGGCTGGTATCCGACCAGGGTGTCGGGACGCTGATCCACATCGGCATCGGCACGGTTAACATGCGTGGAACGGGCTTTGTTCAGTACGTTGAGCAGGGTCAGCAAGTTAAGAAGGGTGAGCTGCTAATTGAGTTCTGGTCGCCGGCCATCAAAAAGGCGGGGTATGATGATACCGTCATGGTTGTGATGACCGATCATGCTTCGGGCGTTGACTTGAAAGTCAAGCAGGGCACCGTTAAACACGGTGAGCTGGTCATGACCTATCAGCCAACTGTGCAAACAAGTAACGAGTAACGTCATTTAAAAATTCATAGTCGATAGCCTTGCGTTGCAAACCGCAGGGCTATTGCTACATCATTAGAGGAGGAACCACCTTGCCAATTCACGTTGACGAAACACATCACACGTTTCATTTGCAGACGGATCACACGAGTTATATCTTTCAAGAACTTGCCCATGGTGTTTTAGGACAAGTTTATTATGGGAGAAAAATTCACGTTGAGCCCAGTTACGATAACTTGCTGACGCGCGAATTGAAAAATTCAACGCCGGCTTACTCGTTGGCTGAGCCCGATTTTCAGCTTGATGCGATCAAACAGGAATACGCAGCCACTGGCACCGGCGATTTTAGGCGGCCAGCGTATCAGGTGACGCAGGCTAATGGCAGCCGGATCACTGACCTGCAGTACGACCATTATGAAGTATTACAGGGAAAACAGCGACTTAAAGGTCTTCCAAGTACGTTTGAGGATGCCAGTGATGACGTGGAAACGTTGATCGTTCACTTGACGGACGCGTTGATTCAGCTTGATTTGGAACTCAGTTACACGGTTTTCCCGCACCAGGACGTGATCGTTCGCAGCGCCAACTTCAAAAATCACGGGGTCAAAGCCGTGACGTTAGATTCAGCACTTAGCGCCCAGCTTGACTTGCCAGATAGCCGCTATGAGATGATCCAGTTTTCTGGTACGTGGGCACGGGAACGGCATTTAGTCAGAACGCCGCTGCGGTCGGGCATTCAGTCGATTGATTCGATTCGCGGGACTTCGAGTCCACAGCAGAATCCCTTCATGATGCTGGCGCGGCCGGAAACGACTGAAGACACCGGCGATGTATTTGGCTTCAATTTGATTTATTCGGGTAATTTTTTGGACCAGGTTGAAGTTGACCAGTGGGCTACTAGCCGCGTCTTAGTGGGTATTAATCCCAGCGAGTTTAGTTGGTGCCTGGCACCGGACGACGAATTTCAAACGCCAGAAGCAGTCCTGAGCTACACCGCCAGTGGCATGAATCAGCTTAGCCAGCAACTGGCAGACTTCTACAGCAAGCATTTGGTAGCGGCAAAATACCGTCGAATGGAACGCCCAATTTTAGTCAATAATTGGGAAGCGACCTACTTTGACTTCAACGCTGAAAAATTACTTAAGATCGCTCGCAAGGCTAAGGACCTTGGCATCGAAATGTTCGTCCTGGACGACGGCTGGTTTGGTCATCGTGATGACGATCACACTTCGCTTGGTGACTGGTTTGTGGACCCTAAGAAATTACCTGATGGTATCGGTGCTTTTGCGGATCAGGTGCACGGGTTAGGGTTACAATTTGGACTGTGGTTTGAGCCGGAAATGATTTCCGTTGACTCGCAGCTTTATCAAGCACATCCAGATTGGCTGATCCACGTGCCAAAGCGGCGGGCGACACCCGGCCGAAATCAGTTTGTGCTTGATTTTAGCCGGCCTGAAGTCGTTGATTACATTGCTAAATTAATGGGTAAAGTAATTGATGACACTAAACTAGACTACATTAAATGGGATATGAATCGTTACATCACGGAAGCGTATAGTGAAGGCTTGCCTGCAAATCGGCAGTTAGAGATGCCACACCGCTATATCTTAGGCGTTTACCAACTTTACGAGCGGTTGACAAAGGCCTACCCAGACGTTTTGTTTGAATCCTGTGCGTCAGGTGGCGGTCGTTTCGACCTTGGCATGATGTACTACGCACCACAAGCCTGGGCCAGCGATGACACTGATGCCGTCGAGCGGATGAAGATTCAGTATGGCACCAGTTATGGCTATCCGCAGTCAATGATGGGGGCCCACGTTTCGGCGGTGCCAAACGAGCAGACCGGCCGTATGACATCGCTTGAAACGCGTGCTAACGTTGCTTTTTATGGCGCCTTTGGCTATGAGCTGGATATTTCAAAACTGTCAGGTGAAGAAGCGGATGAAATCCGTGCGCAAGTTGAATTCTACAAACGTTACCGGTCGCTTTACCAGTTCGGTAAGCTTTATCGCCTTACCAGCCCATTTGAAGATGACGGCAACGTGATGAGCTGGATGGTCGTCGATGACGATCAGAGGCATGCGATCGCCACCCGTTATCAGCTTTTAAGCCGGCCAAATGCACCCTATCTCAGGATGTTCTTTAAGGGTTTGGATCCTGATCAGCGGTACCGTGTTAACAACAGTTCTAAAACCTATTACGGTGACGAATTAATGAATGCCGGACTATTTGTGAATAAGATTTTTGATGAGACAGCTACAGAAAAGTCACTAGCAGACTTTTATTCACAACGTTTTATGATTGACATAGTTGACTGATTGAACTTATTTGGTGATCCAACCCAAATTTTTGAACCCGTTATCGCAGAAATATAAGTTAGCGATAGCGGGTTTTCATGATATTTAGAGCTCATATTAAAATTAGTAAAAAAACAAACGTAATTTGTCGATTCGACAGCGTGTAACGCATTACTTAAAGTAAGGGTTCTCTGTAATAATTCGATGGATTGCCCTTGAAAAGTGCTTGTTAATCGCATATAATCACATACAAGAGCAGTATCTCTGGGATGATATCAGCGGGATATTGTTGAATTAGGGATAGGTTATTTTATGATAATTGCACCTGCCATTTATGTCGAGTGTTATAAATTGGAGCTTTAGTAGTGGGGTATACGTACTGAATTATCCGTTTAGGAACGGTTTTAAGTTTCACTTGAGGTAGTCTCGTTATAATCATGTAAAATGTGAGTTATCAGTCTTTTGGAGGAGATTGATACTGATGTTTATTTTGGATACTACCCACCTTTATGACTTATAAATTAAAAAGCGGACAGTTCAATCATACTGTATGCTTAAGGGGGAAAGCACTATGATTACTTATAATAACTTTAATATTCATGTTATTCTTCGTGAGATGACTCACGAACTTAAACTTCATCGTTGCACCTGAAACCCAATTGGACGTGGTTGATATCAGTAGTAACGACTGTTGGTTTTAAGTTTGTGGTTTTGCTGCCATTTGGAGGGATAACATGATTTTTTTTATCAACGCAACGATGCAAAAACAAAAGTCCGGTATTGAGCACGCCGAACTAAAACGATTTGAACTCTTTAATGCTCACCATGTCGACTCACGGTTCCTGATTCGAGACTGGGATCCGGCACTGCATGATAATACGAAATTAGCTGGAATTCCTGACGAAAACCTAATCGGCATGTTTGATTATTTTCAGCAGGCAACTCACGTTAAGCCAAAGAGGATCACTATTGACGATTTAGATTTTGGCGTTTTAAACATCCATGCTGATCCGGACCTGCCTAATAATCGGTCATTGGTGAAGACCGCGCAGGGGCAACTGGTCGCCCGTGTAAATTATCGTGAAGACCATGAAACCGTTCGTTCAGTGGAATTATTTGACGGTTTTAACAATCTATACCGGGTGGATAATTACGATACCCGGGGATTTATCAGTTTGTCGCAAATGTATACGCCAGATAATAAGGTTGGGACCGAAGTTTGGCAGACGCCAACCGGTCACGTTGTTTTGGAAACGTTCAATCGTGCAGATGCTCAGGGTAAAGTTCAAAAGAGCGGGTGGCGGTTGACCGATGCTGACGGCACCATTCGCGTGTTCGATACGATTGAAGAATTGACAGCGCACTTCTTTAACTTAATGAATGAGAAGTTTTGGAGTGTTAAGCAACCAAATATTTTCATTCTTGACCGTTCTCACTTAGGTGACTGGGGCTTACTACAACTGAAGAAGCCGGCATACACCGTTATGCATTTGCACAACTCGCACGCTGGTGACGCCCAGGAACCGATGCATTCGATATTGAATAATAATTATGAATTTGCAATGAACGCCTTGGATAGTTATGATGCGGTGGTTTCTGCCACCCATAAACAGACCCACGACGTCGAAGCCCGGTTCCATCCGATTGCCAAGTTATTCACCATTCCTGTCGGGGTGGTTTCTCAAGAACTGCTAGACGGCCCGCGGGTACCCGTGAAGGATCGCCAGTATGGTAAGGTGGTCGCCTTCGCACGAATTGCTTGGGAAAAGCATTTGGACGACTTGGTCAGAGCTGTTGGGATCGTGCATAAGGAAGTGCCTGAAGTCAGCTTGGACCTTTACGGTTACGCCGATGCTTCCGACAACTACCGTGCACGACGGGCGGTTGAAAAAGCAATCAAAGAATATGATCTGGACGGCGTGGTGACCATGAAGGGGTACACTACCGAAATTGATAAAGTTGAAAACCAAGCGATGATGTTTGGCTTGACTTCACGAATGGAAGGCTTTAACTTAGCCGTTTTGGAAGCCATCTCACACGGTCTGATCTCGTTTAGTTACGATGTCAACTACGGACCAAACGAAATCGTCGAAGACGGCGTTAACGGCAACGTGGTGCCATTTAACGATTACAAAGCGATGGCTGCCGCAATGCTAAAAGTGCTGAAGGATCCGAAATTAGCTCAGAAATACTCAACGGGGGCTTACGATTCTTCGGAGCGTTACTCACCAGCAAACGTCTGGAATGCTTGGCAAAGCCTGATCGATGACGCCAACCAGATCTGGCCAACTAAGTTAGCAGCGGCCCACATGTCAGCGCAGGAAGGGGTAAAGCAATGAACTATTCAGTGTTAGAAAATATTTTTACTTATAATTCCGGCACCGAGCATTCGGCCATTAACCGGACGAAACTGTTCAATGAAAATGGCATCGAAGCTAAGATCCTGACCCGCAACTACAACCGCTTCCTGGCACATGACATGCAGTTAGCAGGGGTTGATCATCATAGTGTCATCAACATGTATGACTATTTTCAAGGGACCACGGATGTGGCACGTAACGAGCTGCCATTGCGGTTAGCTAAACAATTTCCGTTAGACGAATACCATATCGTGGCTGAGAATGCCAACTACTCTTGGCTGAAGCGAGCCGGTCAAAATATTGGTAAGATCGAAGTTCTGCCGGGGACAGTGGGCTTAATCAGTTCAGTGACTTACTACGACCGGTTCAATAATCCTACAGTTCGTGAAAATTTTGACTGGCGCGGCTTTAAATCATCAATTGATTATTTCCACATGAACGGCGAGTTAGGTACGCAGGTCTTTTTGAACTTGAAGGGTGATCCGGTTTTGGAGATCACGCACATGAACATTAACGGGAAACTGTCCCCGACCATGTGGAAACTGCTAAATTACAAGGGCAAGAATTACCGTTTCAATTTTGAAGACCAGCTGTTCCTGTTCTTTATTAACGAAGTAGTTGCCAATGATCCGGAGGCGGTTGTCGTTTCTGAACGGCGCAATCTAGATTACGTGGTCGCGGATGTTAAAGCACCACAACGGGTGGCCTTCTTCCACGATAGCCATTTATTGAATCCAACCGATGGGCCTAAGAGCAAGATCAAGCCAATTTATCAGCAGGTATTGGTTAATCAAACGGCTAAGTTCAGTGGGGCATTTGTTTTGACCGAACAGCAAAAACAAGAGCTCAATCAGCAGTATCCAAATTTGAACGTTAGCGTAGCACCTGATATTTACGTTTCAGATGACGACTTGAAGCTTGGCCAGACGGCGGAACGGCAACCGGTTATCCTGGTCAGTGGACGGCTTGCACCTGACAGACGGCCGTTTGACGTGCTGAAGATCTTCCAGCAAGTTCACATGGCGGTACCAGCCGCCGAACTGCATTTTGCCGGTTATCCCGCTTCTCCAACCTACCTTGATCAACTTAAGGATAAGGTGAAAAACGATCACCTGGAAGATTCGGTTAAGTTTCTGGGCTACCTTAACCGTAAAAAACTGAACGATGAATACGCGACGGCCAGCGTACTGCTCAACACCTCGCTCAACGAGGGCTTGGGCATGCACATGGTTGAAGCCCGCGGGTTCGGATTACCAGTTGTCAGTTACGACGTCTTGTATGGCCCGAAAGTTCTCATTGAGGATGGGGTCAACGGCAACCTTGTCCCGGATGGCAGGACCCATGCTGCAGCCAAGGCGATTACGACATTATTAACGGATTCAGATAAATGGTCACAGATGCATCGTTCAGCGCTTAAAAAAGCTCAAGCTGACCGGGCAGACAATGTGATCGCACACTTTGAAGATGGCGTTGCTGCCAGTCGGTAATCGGCTTGGCAGTCTTTGCGTCAATTGAATAAATGATTTAGTCACCACTTAAGGAGGTGGTAGGAGTTAGGCATTGATCTTTTGGGGTTAATTTTATAGTTGTTAGTTTCTCTTTTAGAAATAATGGTGCGGAAAGCCGGTTATTATTTCTAAGTCTTATACGAGCAGGCAAATATTTCGGGGGTAATTTTTTCTCATGATGAAATGGATTAACGCAAAGCGTGATCCGCATGCCAAAGATACGCACTTTAAGATGTATAAGGTTGGACGAAGATGGATCTTCGCTTCAGCTTTGATCGTCTCCCTTTTGGGCGGTGCGGAAATCACACAAACACGGGCACTTGCGGATACCACTGTTGCACAAACCGCGACTGTCGCGACATCAAGCAGCGCGTCAAGCTCCGAAGCAGCGTCCTCCTCGGCGTCTAGCGAAGCTTCTAGCGCAAGTTCTGATACTGCGACCGCAGCTACCAGTGCCTCCTCAGACACTGCTAGTTCAGTTTCGACAACGTCAGATTCGTCGACTTCTTCAAGCGATAAGTCAACGACATCTTCAAGCTCGACAAACAGTGTGTCGAGTAGTTCAAATACTGGTACTTCAGATTCAAGCACAACCAAGTCTGGGGCATCAAATGCAACTTCATCTGATGCGACTAAATCTGGTGCGACAACTTCAGATAGTACCAACAGCAGTTCAGCTAAAAAAGTAACAAAAGTCGACGCAGCTGCCTCAGTTGGCACTACTAACCAGACTAATGCGTCTTCTTCTGCGACTTTAGCAGCTAGTTATGCCACTGCAGCTCAAGAGTATATGAGTGCCGCGGGGGAAAAGACCAACCAGTATGCTTCCCTTGCTAACAGTGTTGCTCAGCAAGCTGCCATTCAAGCTAGTTTAGCTGAGTATTACACCAGTAATGCGAGTTATGCAGAGAGTAACGGTGATACTTCTGGTGCTAACTCAGCGGCTGTTAAAGCCTCGACTGCCGCTTCCTTAGCTGCTTCGTACGCCATCGAAGCACAGTCATACACCGCTAACACCTTGTCTGATGCAGCTTCGGCCTTTATTACCCAAGCTACATCACTGGCATCCAGTGCTTCTGCTACTAATATTGCTAATTCGGCCTCAACTTTAGTTGCTAACTCGGCTGCATCTAGCGCATACAATGCCACCCAGTACAGTCCAGCAAACAACTCAGCTTATAACGATTACGTCAGTGCATCTTCCGCCGCAACTGCCACTAGTGTTGCTGCTAATTCATCAGCATCATTAGCTTCAGCTATTGCGCAACAGGCAGTCTCTGCAAGTTCAGCGGCTGCAACCGAAGATGCAATTGGCGCGTATGCAGCACTTTCACAAGCGCGGATATACGCAACAATGTTACAAGCCCAGTCAAGCAGAATAGAAGATTCAGTCGCCTTAGCTCAGTCGTATGCTACTGATGCTAATACAACCGTCATTGCCAGTTTATCAAATAGCGCAGCGGCTTCAAACAGTACAGCAAGTTCAGCTGCTAGTGCTGCTAAGAGTGCCGCGAGTGCCGTTGGGACATTTGGTGGTAACTCACAGGCTGCTGAATACGTCACAGCTGCAAGCAGTGCCGCCGTTAAGACGAGCAGCGCGGCTTCATTAACTGCATCGTACGCTGATCAATCAGCTGCGAATGTTTCTGCTGCTTATTCCTTGGCTGTTAAGGCATCATCGGCTGCTGCCAGTGCAGTTGCCGCGAATGCCATTGCGCAATCAAACGCCAGTTTAGCCGCTGTCTTTGGTGCGGCTTCATTAGCAAACACCGCTGTTGCAAGTGGTGCGACTGGCACGCTGACAATTGCCGACGATACGATCAATTTAGGCTCATCAGCTTCAATTACGGTTAACGTTGATGATTTTGGAACGATTGCTTTTAGTAATTACGGACCAACATCAGTCAACATTACCTGGTCCTATTCAACCGATGGTCAGACTTGGCAGAATGCTAATACACTGAGTGGCTTTAACGGTGCAACTAGTGTAGATACGACATCTGGTCAAACGTCAGCTAGTGCGACTGCGACTTTTGATCCCGCTTACTCAGGTACTTATTATTTTAAAGCAACTATTAGCGGTCAAAAGAGTTCAGGACCCTGGAGTGACACCTCATACACCACTACGACCGCGACTAGTGTGTTGGCCGTTTCTAATTCTAACGGTTCATATCCAAGTCAAGCTGCTAGCTCGGCTGTTCAAGCAAGCAGTAGCGCTAATAACGCTGCTTCAAGCGCAGCGTTAGCAAGTAGTGCAGTTGCTAATATGTCGGCAACAGCTAACTTAACGGGTATCACTACTTCATATGCGGCAAGCGTAGCCACTTCTGCTGCTACTCAAGCAACCAATCAGGCTAGCTCCGCTTCGCTCAGTGCCTCTCAAGCTAAGAGCGCAGCAACGGCAAGCAGTTTAGCTAACGCAGCCGGCAGTTATTCTGCAGCTAGTTCATACGCTGTAGCTGCCAGTTCATTTGCCGCACTTGCTTCATCAGCTGCTCTAGCTAATTCAACTGCTGCTTCAACTGCGACCAGCTATGCTAAGACAGCGCTGATAAATGCTAATTCTGAAAATCCTAATTCAGCGACGACAGCTTACATGGTTTCGAGTGCTGCAAGCACTGCTAATGCTTCAGCAACAGCAGCAAGCACTGCAGCCTCGTTAGCAAATTCTCAGGCGGCTAACGTTGGTAATGCATTTGCTCAAGTATCCGCTGCATATACTTCTGCAGCCTCGGCATATAGAACAACTGCTTCTGATGCTGCCTCAACCGCTCAGAGTTACGCTACTGCAGCTAGTGTAGCCGCTTCTAATGCAGCGACTGCAACTAACGCTTCTACAGCTGTTGGTTTCGCTACAAGTGCAGCAACATACGCTAGTCTCGCTTCAGAAGCTCTGATTAGCGCCAACGCCGCAGAATCTGCTGCTATGCAGATCATTACCGATAACCAATCGGCTGCGTATACGTCTGCTGCAACTGCTGCAACTTCAACGGCCGCAACGACTTCCACTACAGCCCAAGCTGCAACTAGTGTGGCATCATCAGTTGCCGCCGTTACTGGAAATACAGTTCTGGCGAACTCATATGCGTCTGCTGCTACTAGCTATGCTTCTGCAGCATCAGCCTTTACGGCTCAAGCTTCGGTTGCATCTGCGTCGGTTAAAGCTAACTTATCTGCTGCTAACACGGCAATGCTAGCGAATAACCTCGTTGCTGCTAGTTCATATGCTGCTGCGGCTAGTTTGGCTGCTTCCAATGCAACTGCACTAGCTAGTTCAGCGGTTAGTGCCGCGACTGCAGCTACTTTAGCTGCTTCTAACGCAGTCAACTATACTGATGGTACTAGTGATGATAAAACTGCTGCTGGGTATGCACCATCCCTATTTGGTTACTTCTTCTGGAATGGTCAGTATTATGAGATGACCAGTTCTACAACTGTAGCTACGGGAGGACAAACGGTTTCGCTTTCAGCTGCATGGGCTGATTTTTCTGGTCTCCTTGTTAACCTTAATGAAGATGTTTCATGGCAGGTCCAGGTTCAGGGCAATTGGATATCACTGGATGAAGCAGAGGCTGAAGGTTATATCGGTTCCTACAGCATCAGTAACTCCCGCTCTGGTAACTTAACGGCAAATCAAAAGACATATTCAAACTTAACGTTTACGACCGGTAACAAGGCGGCTGCATTGCGTTTTCAAGTTGCTTGGGATAACCTTTCTCAATGGTTCACTTTGGAAGGTACTCAATATTCAAATATTGGCGAAGTTGATATTGTTGATAACCAGGTCAAGGCTACTAATGTCGCTGTTTCTGGCTCAGACTATCTGGTTAGTGGTATGACTGACCAGTACACTGCCGTTACTAATCCAAGTAATGCCAATGGTGCCGTGACATGGATCAGTAGTGACCCAAGTATTGCGACGGTCAATGGTTCTGGACTGGTTGAAGCCATTGCAAACGGTGTGACAACCATTACCGCTACAGTGACTAATTCCGATGGCACTACCGTTTCAGCTTCGAAGTTATTAACTGTTGGTAGTGGATTGACCGATCAAACCGTTAACGTTGGTAGTTCACTTAACTGGGCAATTCAAGATTCAGAATTGAGTAACTATTCCGGAGCCACTTATCAGTGGTACAAGAATTCGACGGATAGCACGACTGGTGGTACCGCTATTGCGGGTGCAACCGGGACTTCATTGTCGTTATCTGACATCACCACTGCGGACGCCGGTTACTACTATGTTTCGATGCACTATTCCGTTAATGGTCGCAGCGATACCGTTTACTTTGGACCTGCCAAATTAACTGTCAACAGTGCCTATGCTTCAGAAGCTGCTAGTTCAGCATCAGATGCTGCAACTGCTGCATCCAATGCTAGCTCATTTGCCGATACTGCTACTAACTTTGCTAGTTACGCTTCTACGGCTGCCGGTTCTGATGCCGCGTCAGTTAGTTTAGCTAGCCAAGCCACAGTTGCTGCATCGGAGGCTAACTCAGCTGCTAGTGATGCTGCTGGATTTGCTACCGCTGCTTCTACTGCTGCCTTAAATGCTGCTTCAGCGGAAGAAATGGGTCTGTACTCAGCTGCTTCGTCGTCGGCGTTAGTTGCTGCTAGTCAAGCTAGCCTAGCAAGTTCCGCAGAACAAGTAGCTTCAAGTGCTGCTTCTGCAGCTTCGATTGCCGCAGCTCAGATCGCCATTCAGGCATCCAGTGCGGCAACATCAGCCGCTAACAGCTTTGCGACCGATGCTGGGAAATACGCCCAAGCAGCGTCATCTTCAGCAAATCAGGCTAATATCTATGCGGGTAATGCTAACGCAGAAGCATCGACACAATTGAATCCGGCAGCTAAATCTGAGAGCCAGGTTGCCAATAGCGCTGCTGTCGTAGCTGCTAGTGCCGCTTCCGCTGCTGCAAGTGATGCCGTATTAGCCTCTAGTGCTGCTTCCGCCGGTGACCGAAATGCTGCATCGACCGCTACTGCTGCCGCCTCTACCGCAGCCTCTGTTGCTGCTAGCGAGGCCGTGGTTGCATCCAGCGCCTTTGCAGCGGTTAAAAGTATCGGTGCCGCTGACGTTAAGGCTTCAGTGACTAGTTCTGTAACAACTGCAAATAGTGCAGCTGCATCAGCTTCTTCTGCAGCTGACATTGCTAACTCCGTTGCTGCTGCTCTAGGTAATAGTAATGCTGCTGCTAATTCCACTGCTGCAATTGCCACTAGCGCTGCGTCGACTGCTGCTAGTGAAGCGTTAGCTACTTCAACTGCTGCCAGCCTGGCCGTTACTCAGTCACTTCAGTCTGAGGCTGAACGTTACCGGCTCGAGGCTCTTTCTGGCGCTTCCTATGCTGTCAGTGCCGCTGATGTGGCCGCTAGTGCTGCTACCACAGCACTTAACTTGGCTTCCTCCGCAGCTGCTACTGATGTTGCAAACGCACAAACAGCTGCATCAGCTGCTGCAAGTTCAGCTGTTGTTGCTTCAAGTGCCGCAAATGTGACAAACTCCGCCGCAACTGCATTTCCAAGCAATACCGACATTACCGCTGCTAATTCAACAGCCACTAGTGCCGCTAAGGTTGCATCTGCTGCCGCTTCAACCGCTTCTGATGAGGCCTTAGCTGCATCTAGTGCGGCTACAACCGGCGATTTAACAGCCGCTTCTAGTGCAGCCTATGCTGCTAACTCTGCAGCTGTTATCGCTGCTAACGCCGCAAGCACTGCTTCAAGCGCTGCTTCAGCTGCTAAGGATTTAGCTAATTCGTTAGCTTCCAGTGCAGCTGCTAGTTCAGCTTTGAAGGCCAGTGAAGAAGCATCAGGTGCCGGAAGCTCTGCTCAGGTGGCCTCAAGTGCTGCAAGTGTCACTAGTTCCGCTGCCGCTGCCAATTCTGGTAACGCCGAAATTAGTGCTGCTAACTCTACGGCTTCCACGGCCGCTGCAACTGCATCTTCTGCTGCAGCCGCTGCTTCGAGTGCTGCTTCTGTAGCTTCAAGTGCTGCTGCTTCTGGTGATATGACGGCCGCTTCCTCTGCTGAAGTTGTTGCTTCGAGTGCTGCAGCCGCAGCTTCGGAAGCCGCAACAACTGCATCGAACGCTGCCAATAGTGCCGCAAGTTTAGCTAGCTCAATTGCAGCTTCTAGCGCTGCCTCAAGTGCCGCTGCAAGCCTAGCTACTCAAGCTGGCAGTTATGCCACTGACGCGTCGAATTCAGCTCATACGGCTTCAGTTGCCGCTGATCAAACAAGCTCCCTTGCTGCTGCAAATAGTGGTAATAGCGAAATCACAACTGATAACTCAGTCGCTGCCAGTGCTGCTGCAGTAGCTGCATCGGCTGCTAGTGACGCTGCAAATGCTGCCACAACAGCTTCTAGTGCAGCTTCAGCAGGCAATCAAGCAGCTGTGACTGCAGCCGAATCAACCGCTGCCAGTGATGCTGCCGTTGCCTCCGCTGCTGCTGCTCAAGCGACATCAGCCCAAACGGATGCGACTAATATTGCTAACTCACTTGCATCGAGTGCTGCTTCTAGTGCCGCTGCAAGTTCAGCAAAACAAGCTAGCGAAGATGCATCAGCTGCAGAGAGTTCTGCAAATGCTGCATCGAGTTCCGCTAACGTTTCAAATTCAATTGCAAATAATAATTCATCAGACGTTGCTATCAGCATGGCTAATTCGATTGCGTCCAGTGCTGCCAGTGTTGCAACCAGTGCTGCCAATGCCGCTTCGAATGCCGCTGCTGCCGCTTCAACTGCCGCTGCAAACCATGATTCGTCTGCAGCAGCCTCAGACGCAGTCATTGCATCGAGTGCTGCCAGTTTGGCTTCGGATGCCGCAGTTAATGCAAGTAATGCGGCTTCCACTGCAACCAGTGTAGCAGCTCACAACCAAGCTTCGAGTGCTGCCAGTGCTGCCAACACAGCATCTAGTGCCGCATCGACCGCTAACGCTGCTTCTTCTGTTGCTGCCAGTGCCGCATCAGGTGATCCAGCTGTTAGCTCAGCAGCTAACCTTGCTTCGAGTGCTGCCAGCGTTGCAGCTAGTGAGGCTTTAGTTGCCTCAAGTGCTGCAAGTGTTGCTTCGAGTGCCGCTTCAGCAGGTGATTTAAACGCTGCTTCTAGCGCTGCAACAGTTGCCAGCAACGCTGCTTCAACGGCGACGAGTGTCGCTCAAATTGCCACTAGTGCTGCTAGCGATGCTTCAAGCGCTGCCAGTGCATTTGCATCAAGCGCAGCGAATAGCTATGCGTCAAATGCATCTAGCTCCGCCACGATTGCTTCCAGTGCTGCTTCAACTGCTTCGGCTGCGTCATCAGTTGCTTCAGCTGCTTCGGTTGCCGGTTCAGGTAATTCGGATGTTAGCTCCGCAGCTAGTGCCGCTTCCAGTGCAGCTAGCGTAGCTTCGAGTGCTGCCAATGTTGCTTCGAGTGCTGCTAGTGCAGCTTCGAATGCTGCTACCTCTGGTAATTCAAGTGCTGCATCAAGCGCCGCAAGTGTTGCCTCGAGTGCTGCTAGCTTAGCCTCAAGTGCAGCTTCAGTAGCCTCAAGTGAAGCCAGTGTTGCTTCGAATGCTGCTAGTTCGGTTGCGTCAAGCGCCGCATCCAGTGCTGCCTCGAGTGCCGCCACGAATGCTGGGAGTTATGCAAATGCCGCAACGAGTTCAGCTAATGCTGCTGCTAGTTCCGCATTGGTAACCAGCAGTGCCGCTCAGAATTATCCGAGTGATTCGGTAATTAATTCGGCTAACGCTGTTGCTCAAAGTGCTGCAAGTGCAGCCTCAAATGCTGCTACAACTGCTTCAGCTGCAGCTTCAGAAGCTTCCAGTGCTGCTTCAGCAGGTGATCAAGTGGCTGCTTCATCAGCAGAAGCCGTTGCATCGAGTGCTGCTACGGTTGCTTCAACCGCTGCATCAACTGCTTCTAGTGCTGCTTCAGCTGCACAACGTGAAGTAAATGTCTTAGATTCCAGTGCTGCTGCAAGTTCTGCTAACCAAGCTAATAGTTATGCTTCGGATGCTGCAACTTCGGCTAGTGAAGCTTCAAGTTCGGCAAATTCAGCTAGTCAGATCGCTAACAGTTCAAATAACGCTGAAGTTAGTGCTGCTAATTCAACTGCTCAAAGTGCTGCAAGTGCAGCTTCAAACGCTGCTCATGACGCTTCTGTTGCTGCTTCAATGGCCTCCAGTGCTGCTGCTAAAGGCAATTCTGGAAGTGCATCATTAGCAACCGATATGGCATCTGAAGCTGCTTCAGATGCTGCTGACGATGCTAGTGTTGCTTCAAGTGCTGCAGCTCATGCTAAAGATTTAGCAAATTCGTTGGCTACCGATGAAGCTTCTAACGCTGAAACATCGGCATCACAAGCTGGTAGTTCAGCAAATGCTGCTTCGACTGCTGCTAATGAAACAAGCTCAGCAGCTGCTAGTTATCCAAATAACTCAGCAATTACCTCGGCTAATACCACAGCACAGGCTGCTGCTAACTCCGCTGCATCATCAGCAAGTTTGGCTAGTTCCGCTGCTGCCACTGCTCAAACGGCCGCTGCTTCCGGCGACGAAAGCTTGGCATCCAGTGCTGCAGCTACTGCTGCCAGCGCTGCTAATGATGCTTCAAGTGCTGTAAGCACCGCAGAATCAGCTGCCACATTGGCATCTAGTGTTGCCAACTCATTAGCTTTGAGTGCTGCTAGTTCCGCTGCCACGAGTTCAGCAAACGCTGCCGCTGCTTCTGCTTCAGAAGCCGGGAATTCAGCGAACGCTGCTTCGACTGCTGCCAGTGAAGCTAGTTCTGCAGCTGCCAACTATCCAGACAATGCTACGATCACGACTGCAAACAGTGCCGCACAAAGTGCTGCCACTGCTGCTTCTTCATCGGCTAGCTTAGCTAGTTCCGCTGCTGCAACTGCTCAAACGGCTGCTGCTTCGGGTGATCAAAGCTTGGCATCCAGTGCTGCTGCAACTGCTGCCAGTGCTGCAACCGATGCTTCGAACGCTGCAAATACGGCTCAATCAGCTGCCACATTGGCATCCAGTGTTGCCAACTCATTAGCTTTGAGTGCTGCTAGTTCCGCTGCCACG
>NZ_WNJO01000007.1 GCF_009720675.1 Secundilactobacillus folii
TAACCCTGACAATGGTAGTGGTATTCCAGGTACTGGAACTAATTCGACCGGAAACAATGGCCAGGCTAATAATGGACAAGCTAATAATTCTGGAGACAATAACACTACTACTGGCGTTGATAGGGGCAAGGTACCATCAGCTAAAGGATCTTCAAATAATTCACAGATTGGTACAACTCACAATATTGCAAAAGGTACTCAATCAACTGGTGATGACGTTGTTAAGAATCAAGTTCATGGCGAACATCCACAAGCAACGGTGCATTCCGTTCAGAATAGTATTACAAATACTAAAAAGAATGGAACTCAGCATCAATTACCACAAACTTCAGAAAGCACTAATGAGTTAGGTACAATGGGAGCTCTGCTTCTAGGACTTTCTTCGTTACTTGGTTTGTTAGGAATTGGCAAACGGCGTAAACATGAAGATAAGTAACTACTGCAGATGTTAATCATAAATAGTTAGTGATTTTAGAAGTAAGAAAGCAGTAGCTCCATTCATTTGGGGCTGCTGCTTTCTTGTACATATATTGAATAATTTGGAGCATTTCATCTTTAGTAGATTTTAATCATTACTCATTAAACACAATGTTATTTTATAAAATATTCACACAGATTCAACTAATTAAACAACATAAGGTTAACTTCGCAAAAGACTGCCTGCAAGCTACTTTTTTGCTATAATGTATACAGTGTATTGATGTCAAATTAAGATCCATAGGAGTTGATACTCATGAAAGTTGGGTTTATCGGAGTCGGTGGTATGGCACAGGCGATTATTCACGGGTTGTTAAGCCAGACGAAAATTGCACCTGCCGATATTTTAATTCATAGTGCGCATACCTCGACTTATGAACCGTTTGCCAAGGAAAATGGGGTCACCGCGATGGCCAGCAATGTGGAAGTGGCGAGGTCAAGCGATATTGTCGTCCTGGCGGTCACACCTAACGTTGCAACACCGGTTTTGCAGCAAATTCGCGATGAGTTGGATCCCAAACGTCACACGCTAGTTTCAATTGTCGCTGGACTCTCCTTAGAACGACTAGAGGAAATTGCCGGTTACGATTTACCAATTTTGAGAACTTTGCCAAATTTAAACGTGGCTATTGGTGCCGGTATGACGGCGATCCACGGTAATGAACATTTGACTGGTAAAGTTAAGCAGCAAGCGGTCTCATTGTTTGACCAAATTGGGAGTACCGTAACGTTGCCAGAGTCAGATTTCTCCACGTTTTCCGCATTGGCGGGCTCCAGTCCGGCCTACGTTTATTTCTTTATTGATAGTTTGAGTCGAGCGGGTGTTAAGCACGGATTAACGAAGGCTGCTGCGACTAAAATTGCTGCACAAGCCGTGATGGGTTCGGCCGAAATGGTGCTCAATTCTGACGATAATCCCTTTGCGCTGATTGACCAAGTTTCCTCGCCGGGCGGCAGTACCGTCGCCGGTCTGTTAGCGATGGAAGAGGCTGGGTTCATGACTTCCGTTGTCAAAGGAATTGATGCAACGATTGCTCGGGATAAGAAAAAATAATAACGTTTGAAGCATAAACTAGCGGTGGATACAGGAACTTTAAAATGCAAGCTGAACGCCGATACAACGGGCTTGCAACATGGTCTATACCAGTATATAATGAATTCGTAAACGTGATCAAGTAGATCAGATTTGATTAGGAGGAACAGTTTATGAGTATCGTGTTGAAACACGCGACGATTTACACTGGTGAAGACGTTATCAGTGATGGCTACATCCGGTTTAGTAAGACGGTTGAAGCCGTGGGTGCGATGAATGATTACCAAGCACAACCCAATGACGAGGTTCACTTTGTCAGTGGAAAGGTGATCGTTCCCGGATTCATTGATGTTCACACACATGGTGGCTACGGCTTTGATTCGATGGACGGAAATGCTGATCAGATCAACCAGATGGTTAATCTGATGGTTAAAGAAGGGATTACGACTGTATTTCCTACGACCATGACCCAGTCTAATGATAATATTGCGCACGCAATGACTGGTATTAGGAAAGCAGCAAAGGTTAATCCGGTGATTAAGGGGATTCACCTTGAAGGTCCGTTTATCGCAGCAATCTACAAGGGTGCCCAGCCAGAAAAGTTCATTAAAGATCCAGACGTTTCCTTACTGGACCACTGGAATGAACTTTCAGGCGGGTTAGTCAAGCTGATTACTTATGCGCCTGAAGATGAAGGTGCTAAGGTGTTTGAAGACTATTGTCTCGCTCATCATATCGTGCCTTCGGTTGGACACAGTAACGCTACTAGAGCACAAATGTTAGCCAGCCGTGCGACCCACGTTACTCATTTGTACAATGCTCAACGCGAATTCAAACACCGTGAACCGGGTGTGACCGGCCACGCAATGCTGGAAGATAACATGTATGCTGAGCTTATCTGTGATGGATTCCATATTGTTCCCGATATGATCAAACTTGCTTACGAACAAAAGGGACCTCACCGAATCGAATTGGTGACGGATTCTATGCGTGCCAAGGGTATGCCAGAGGGCGTCAGTGAACTTGGCGGCCAAAAAGTGATCGTGAAGGATAAACAAGCTCGACTTGAGTCGGGTAATTTAGCCGGTTCGGTTTTACGTTACGATGACGCTTTTCGTAACGTGATCTCATTCACTGGCTGCGCAATTGAAGATGCTGTTCAAATGGCTTCCGTCAATCAGGCCCAAGAATTTGGGTTGACGAGCAAGGGTAAATTATTGCCCGGCTTTGATGCAGACCTGAACGTCTTTGATCGCGCACTTAATTTGCAAACTACTTACAGCTATGGTCGTGCCTTCGAAGCTGACCAGGCTGACTAGCAAGTCAGAAAGGTCGTTAAATGCTATGGGGTCACCTGTATATATACAAATTCATAATGATATCAAAAAAGCGATTGAGGCTGGTAAATGGTCGGTTGGGGATCGAATTCCATCTGAACGTGAGCTCGCCGTTCAATTTCACGTCAGTCGAATGACGCTGCGACAGGCGATTCAAACATTGGTTGAAGAAGGAATTTTAGAGCGTTTTGTGGGTTCTGGTACGTTCGTTGCCAACCAAAAAGTGCAGGAAAAAATGTCAGGGGTCACCGGGTTTACTGACGTGATGCTTGCTCAAGGTAAACAGCCTTCCAGTAAGACGGTTTCTTACCACGTGATGAGCCCTTCACTAAGCGAGGCTGAAAAGCTGCAACTGAAAGACGGGGACCAGGTTTTGCGAATGGAACGGGTGCGGTATGGTGATGATGTGCCGATCAGTTTTGAAGTGGCGACGATTCCAATTGAAATTGTTGATGGCCTCTCGAAACCGGAAGTTACCGATTCACTCTATCGGACTTTGGAAGCTAAAAAAAATTTGATTCCAGGACACGCCAAGCAAATGGTGTCTGCATCATCAGCTTCTGAGCGCATTGCCGAGTATTTGGATATCAAGCGCGGTGACGCCATCCTCAGATTGCGGCAGATTTCCTACTTGCAAGATGGTCGGCCGTTTGAATATGTCCGGACCCAGTACGTGGGTGAACGGTTTGAATTCGTTCTAGAAAAGTAAATGTTGAATCAAAAAGATAGCAACGCTCCAATTCAATCATTGAAGTGTTGCTATTTTTTTAAGTTATTTCGATTGACGAACTGATTTTTTAACGGCTTTTAGGTACTTTGGCAGAACCATCATACGGCCAATTCGAGATGGTTCGGTAATTAAACGGTAGAACCATTCCAGATGGTGGTTTTGAAAGAATTTTGGCGCTCGTTTGGTATGGCCGCTAAGAACGTCAAAGCTGCCGCCCACGCCCATCCAGAGGCCGTCATTTTGATGCCGGTATTGAGCAATCAGCTGTTCTTGTTTGGGAAAGCCAACTGCTAGGAAGACCATGTCTGGTTGCTGAACCTCAATATCAGCAGCAATCGGGTTAAAGTCTTGAAAATAACCATCGTGGGTGCCAACCACCTTTAAATGCGGATATTGGGTAGCCACTACCCTAGCCACGTCTGAGATCACGTCTGGCTTAGCGCCCACGAGGTAGACTGATTTGTCATTTCTGTTTCCCCAGGACAGCAACGACAGCATTGTATCATACCCGGTGATGCGTTCGGACATCGGGGTACCAATAATGGCTGCCCCCTTCAAAATACCGATCCCATCTGGTGTGATATAGTCAGCCCCAGCCAAAATATTTTGATAATCGGGGTGTTCTCGCGCATACATGACGATCTCGGGGTTAGCGGTCACGATAAAAGTATTGTGACGAGCAGTGATCCGAGATTCAATGGCAGTTAAAAACGCCTTTTGGGTTGTGTTGATGAACGGGACACCTAGGACAGTAACGTGTGAAAAATCTTGAACCATAATGACCACCTAACTTTTGATAAAATAATAATACTACCGTTTAAATGACGTCCCAAGGGATTAATGCTAAAATAGTGCTTATAAATAGCAATCAATTAAAGGAGTTGCAGACATGGCAAAGCAGTATCCAGATGATAGCACAACGTTGCATACGGATGCGTATGAATTAAGCATGATTCAAACCTATTTTGAAAAGGGGATTCAGAATAAACCGGCCATTTTCGAGGCTTATTTCCGGGAGATGCCCTTTCATAACGGTTTTGCAGTCTTCGCTGGACTAGAACACATTATCCATTATATCGAAGATTTGCACTTTTCCGACACTGACATTGCATATTTAAAGGAAACTGGTGATTTTTCACCAGCGTTTATTGATTATTTGAGTCATTTTAAATTTCAAGGGACGGTTCGTTCTGCCGTAGAAGGAGAATTAATCTATAACAATGAACCGATTATGCAGGTCGAAGGTCCGCTGGCCGATTGTCAGCTGATTGAAACCGCAGTACTGAACATTTTGAACTATCAGACCCTGATTGCCACCAAAGCCGCCCGAATCCGTTCCGTAGCGGGCAACGATGGCATTATGGAATTTGGAACACGTCGAGCACAGGAATTTGACGCTGCTATTTGGGGTACTCGAGCAGCCTATATTGGTGGTTTTGATGCAACTTCCAACGTTCGTGCCGGCAAGTTGTTTGGGATTCCGATCAGCGGGACTCACGCCCATTCACTCGTGCAAACTTACGGCAACGATTACGATGCATTTCGCGCCTACGCTGAGACCCACAAAGACTGTGTATTTCTAGTTGATACCTATGATACGATCAAATCAGGTGTGCCATCAGCCATTAAGGTTGCTAAAGAAATGGGCGATAAGATCAATTTCTTAGGTGTTCGTATTGATTCTGGTGATATGGCTTACCTGTCAAAGCGGGTGCGCGAGCAATTAGACGACGCCGGCTTCACGGATGCTAAGATCTATGCGTCAAACGACCTGGACGAAAAAACGATTATGTCACTGAAAATGCAGCGGGCAAAAATTGACGTTTGGGGAGTTGGAACTAAGCTGATCACGGCCTTTGACCAACCAGCACTGGGCGCGGTTTACAAGATGGTGTCCATCGAGCACAACGGCAAGATGGAAGACACGATCAAGCTATCTAACAACGCTGAAAAGGTCTCAACACCTGGTCGAAAGCAAGTTTGGCGAATCACCAAAAAAGCGGACGGCAAGTCGGAGGGTGACTACGTGGCACTGTGGGACGAGGACCCGCGCAAATTGGATGAACTTTACATGTTCCACCCAAGCTACACTTACATCAATAAAACGGTCACGGACTTCGATGCTCGGCCGATTTTGCAAACGATTTTTGAAGATGGCCGTTTGGTTTATCAACAGCCTGAACTGGAAGCCATCAAGGCTCGCTGCCAACAAATGCAGGAGAACCTGTGGCCCGAATATAAGCGTGATTTGAACCCCCAGAAGTACCCGGTTGATTTGTCGCAGAAGTGCTGGGATAACAAGATGGCGCTGATTAAAAAGATTCACGAATATGTCAGAAATATTAACTATGATGACTAAGTAAGAGGGCGCAGAGATGAGAGCATTACAACGAGAAATTATTGGCGCGTTGAAAGTTCAGCCAAAGATTGATCCCGAAACTGAAATTCGCCGCAGTGTTGATTTTATGAAGGCCTATTTAAAAAAAACCGGTTTAAAATCTTTGGTACTAGGAATTTCCGGTGGTCAGGACTCCACGCTAGCAGGCAAGCTTTGTGAGATGGCGGCTAGTGAACTAAGGGCTGAGACTCACGATGACAGTTACCAGTTTATTGCTGTGCGGCTGCCATACGGAACTCAAGCAGACGAATCAGACGCGATGGCAGCCGTTAAGTTCATGGGAGCCGACCGTGTGGACCGTGTGGATATTCAACCGGCTACCGATGCCACTGTTAAGGCGGTTGAGGCTAATCACGAGACAATTTCAGATTTTAATAAGGGGAACATTAAAGCCCGTCAACGGATGATTGCCCAGTTTACGATTGCCGGCGCAAACCAAGGTGTCGTGGTTGGCACCGATCATGCTGCTGAGGCGGTTACTGGATTTTACACTAAATTTGGTGATGGTGCCGCTGACATTACGCCGATTTGGCGTCTCAATAAACGCCAGGGCAAACAGCTACTGGCTGCCTTGCACGCACCGGAACATCTTTATACGAAGGTACCAACGGCTGACTTGGAAGAGGATCGGCCAGCGCTGCCAGATGAAGCTGCACTGGGTGTGCGTTATGACGATATTGATGATTATCTTGAGGGTAAGGACGTTTCGGACAAGGCTGCTGAAACCATTGAAGGTTGGTATTTGCGGACTCAGCATAAACGACACCTACCCATTACGGTATTTGACACATTTTGGAAATAACGTTTACTTTAACGATGAGGGAGTAATCGGCAGAATCTTCTGTGACCAACCCGTCAGCAAGGGATGATAGTCTCCGGGAAGGCCTTAATCGATGAGACTTATAACAATAAAGAGGTTTCACAATTACAGGAGGTTTCGAGATGACAAAACAGCCGTGGTATCAGCAAACGACCGATGAGTTGTTTGCCAAAATGGACACGCAAGAACAGGGACTCTCTGAAGCAACGGTCAAGCAACGCCGTACCAAATACGGTGAAAATCGGCTGGCAGCTAAACGGCAAACAACTGTTCTTGAGAAGTTTGCGGCTCAGTTTAAGGACTTTATGATCATTGTGCTGATCGTAGCAGCTATTATTGCTGGAGCAACCGGTGAAGTAGTGGATGCAGTGATCATTTTGGCAGTGGTGATTCTAAACGCGATTTTTGGTGTCTTTCAAGAATCTAAAGCGGAAAACGCGATTAATTCGTTACGTGAAATGTCAGCTCCAGTAGCTCATGTTGAGCGAAACGGCCAGATCACGACGATTAAAAGTGATGAACTAGTGCCGGGTGACGTGGTTCATCTAGAAGCTGGCGACATTGTTCCGGCGGACATTCGGTTAGTCACTGCCAACGCTATGAAAGTTGAAGAAGCTGCTCTGACAGGTGAATCCGTGCCAGTTAATAAAACCAGTATGGCCCTTGAAGAAAGTGATCTACCGTTAGGCGACCGCTCAAACATGGTCTATATGACGTCTAATATTACGACAGGCCGTGGCAGCGGCGTGGTGGTCGCAACCGGAATGCAGACCGAGGTTGGTCAAATTGCTGGCATGATCAACCAAACCGAAGAGGTCAAGACACCTTTGCAGGCCAACTTGACCCAGCTAGGAAAGTGGCTGACCGCTCTAATTCTGGGCATCGCTGCCTTGGTATTTGTGATTGGTATGTTGCGCGGTGAAGAGTCCCTCGTCAATATGCTATTAACTGCGATTTCACTGGCTGTTGCAGCCATTCCTGAAGGACTGCCCGCCATTGTCACGATTACCTTAGCACTGGGAACCCAGCGAATGGCCAAGAAAAACGCCCTGATTCGAAAGTTACCAGCGGTTGAAACGCTAGGTAGTACGGATGTTATCGCCTCAGATAAGACTGGGACCTTGACTCAAAATAAAATGACCGTTGAGCAACTATATGAAAACGGTCAATTAATCGATGCAAGGAAAGCTCAGATTGACCTGAGCGATCCATTGGCAATGGCCATGATTTTGAACAACGATTCTAAGTTTAGCGAAAGCGGCCTTGCCGGGGATCCCACCGAAACGGCACTGATTCAATACTTTCTTGACCAAGATGATGCCGTTGCATCAGCTATTAGCAGTAACAAACGGGTGGCTGAGATTCCATTTGATTCGGAACGAAAGTTGATGTCGACGTTCAACGAGGATCAAGACGGCGCGGTTATTCAGTATGTTAAGGGTGCTCCTGATCAACTGCTCCAACGCGTTGACCGAATGTTAGTGGATGGTGACGTTCGTGAAATCACGACAGCTGACAAGCAACAGATTTTAGCGACTAATCATTCGCTAGCCACTCAGGCATTAAGGGTGCTAGCATTTGCCTATCAGCCAGTTGATCAGTTACCAGTGGAACCGAATTCGCAAGATGATGAACAGCATTTAATTTTCATCGGTCTGATTGCGATGATCGATCCTGAGCGGCCGGAAGTGGCACAAGCTGTTACCGAGGCACATCAAGCCGGTATTCGGCCAATCATGATTACCGGTGATCACCGAGATACCGCGACGGCCATTGCTAAACGGCTGGGTATTTTAAGTGCTGATAGTATGGCAAGCCAGGTGATCACTGGAGCCGAGCTTGATCAGCTCAGTGATTCGGAATTCGACAAACAAGTTACCCAGTATTCAGTCTACGCACGAGTCGCCCCCGAACACAAAGTTCGAATCGTGAACGCTTGGCAAAAGCGTGGTAAAGTAGTGGCAATGACTGGTGATGGGGTGAATGATGCCCCGGCTTTAAAAGCCGCCGATATCGGTGTTGGCATGGGCATTACAGGTACTGAAGTCTCCAAGGGCGCCAGCGATATGGTTTTGGCTGATGATAATTTCTCGACCATCGTTGTGGCGGTGGAGGAAGGTCGAAAGGTATTTGCCAACATTCAAAAGGCGCTTCAGTACCTCCTGTCTGCTAATATTGGTGAAGTTTTAACACTGTTTATTATGACGCTGCTTGGTTGGCAGATCCTAGCACCGGTCCAGATTTTGTGGATCAACTTGGTGACAGACACTTTTCCAGCCATTGCTCTAGGGTTAGAGCCAGCTGAACCTAATATCATGAAGCAAAAACCCCGGGGTCGAAGTTCCAACTTTTTTTCTGGTGGAGTCTTTGGCAATGTGATCTATCAGGGAATTTTGGAAGGCCTGATCACACTGGGAGTCTATGCACTCGCAATTGCTTATCCGGTCCATGCTAGTGGCCAGTTGGCGCATGCTGATGCTCTGACCATGGCCTTTGCGACGTTGGGGCTGATTCAATTGTTCCACGCTTTTAACTCAAAGTCGATTCATGAATCAATTTTTAAAGTTGGTTTGTTTAAAAACCGGGTCCTTAACTGGGCAATTTTAACGGCCTTCTTGCTGTTAGCAGTGACAATCATTGTGCCAGGCTTCAACACCGTTTTCCACTTAACTGAATTAGCGTTAGCTCAGTGGGCCATGGTCTTTGGCGCTGGTATTTTAATGATTGTAATCGTTGAAATAGTCAAGTTTATACAACGCCGGTTTGAAAATTAGGAGGGATTGCTTATGAAGCCAAAAACAATGGCCAGCTATTTACCAGCATTAACAAAGATCATCGAAGATACGGATCAGATGGGCTCACAAATGAACCCAGATTTCGATAAGTTACGTCAGGCAATTGATGGGGATTCCGTCGCCGAATTAGGAACCGATACCATTGCAGATATCAAGGCAACGTTCCAAAAGGGGACGGACGCCTACACAGAGTATCTAAACCGGCTTCAACAAGCAGCGGTACCAGTTCGTATTTTGGGCCGTCATAAGCAGTTAGTGGCAGCTTATCGAAATTATGCACAAGCTTGCCAAGCAATGGTGGACGCAATCGATCCCGAGAATCAAACGGTCAATACGGAAGCCTTTAATGATTCAGAGCATGAACAGGAAAACATGATGGCTAAGGTAACTTCTGCGACACAACGAATCATGAGTATGGTCAATTAGGTCAGTCTTTAAAATACAGTTATGATGGTGAGACTGTGACGCATTTTTAACAAAAATACCACTGGTGTATTTACTGAAAATTCGCCGTCAATCATCACTAAATCCAGACTGCTAGCTTACCTAAATTGGTGCCAAAGCTCAGATCACGGCCTTATAACAATACTAAAGTGGGTTCCCTAAAATTTAGGAAACCCACTTTTAGTATCGCTATACGCTGTCAGTTAGACATGTTTTGGCATATTCCTCTTATGGGGTATTCGGTTTGAAATAGTGTTGTGAGCCTTTTCTGCTGCATTTTCTAGACATCACCTCGATTTTAAATTGCCGTGAGGGCACGCTTGTCACATGTTATAATGAGAACATTACTGACGAACAAGAAACTGAAATATAAGGATGTAAAACATGGACGACGAAACAATTAAACTGATCAAACAGGCATTACCTGCCTATAAGGGTCGCCAAATTGACGTAACCCTGAATTTATTAAATGACAATAATACTGTCCCTTTTATCGCCCGTTACCGAAAGGAAATGACGGGTAACCTTGATGAAGTTGAGATTCGTGAGATTCAAGATGAAGCAAAGCGAATTAGTAAACTTCAGCAACGCAAACAGGAAGTACTGAAGCTGATCACCGAAGAGGAAAAACTGACGCCAGCGTTAGCGAATAGTATTCAAGCAGCTACTCAGATGCAACAAGTCGAAGATCTCTACTTGCCCTACAAGCAAAAGCGCCGTACTAAGGCAACGATTGCTAAGGATGCGGGATTATATCCCTTCGCACAATGGGTGTTGCAGTATCACTCGGATTCCGTTACCTCTCAAGCTGTCAACTACATTAACGAAAAGGTGCCGGATACTGATAGCGTGTTAGCTGGTGTTCACGAGATTTTGGCTGAAGCGATTGGTGAACGGGCTGAATTTCGTGAATGGATCCGCCACTATACGCAACAAAACGGCGACTTGACCAGTAAATTGAAACGCAATGCGGCTGACAAAGATGAAAATCAAGTTTATGCGATCTACTACGATTTTCAATCAGCGTTAAAACAGCTCAGTCCGTACCAGACACTAGCAATGAATCGCGGTGAAAAAGAAGGCGTCCTCAACGTGAAAATTAACGTTGCGGATGATGCAATTTTGAACTACCTTAATTTTCAACTGATCGGTCGGCATCAGGGCCCCGCTGTAGCCACGGTGACTGATGCTTATCAAGATGCTTATAAACGGTTTATCGCACCGGCCATTGAACGGGAATTGCGCCATCAGCTGACTGAAACTGCACAGGACCACGCGATTCAAGTTTTTGGTGACAATTTGTATCACTTGTTGATGCAAGCACCCCTGAAAAACCATACGGTCATGGGATTTGATCCAGCCTACCGGACTGGTTGTAAACTAGCTATTATGGATGGCAATGGAAAGTACCTGGCAAAGCAGGTGATTTATCCGCATAAACCGGCCCCCGAGAAAAAGCGCGCTGCCGCCATGCCAGCATTCATCAAGTTACTCAATGATTATCAAGTTGATATGATTGCAATTGGCAACGGTACGGCTAGCCGTGAATCCGAACAGTTTGTTGCCGATGCGATCAGCCAAGTTGACCGTGATGTTCGCTACACCATTGTGAATGAAGCTGGGGCTTCGGTTTATTCTGCCAGTGCAGTTGCCCGGGCGGAATTTCCGGATTTTAACGTCGAAGAGCGGTCTGCCATTAGCATTGGCCGCCGTTTACAAGACCCATTGGCCGAGTTGGTCAAAATCGATCCGAAATCAGTTGGTGTTGGTCAATATCAACATGACGTCCCTGAAAAGCACCTAGATCAACAGCTCGATCGGGTGGTGGAGACGGCCGTTAACCAAGTTGGTGTCGATCTCAATCGGGCTAGCATTGAATTGCTGACCCACATTTCTGGTTTATCTGAACAGACAGCAGCTAACGTGGTGGCGTATCGCGAAGAAAACGGCAGTTTCCAAAGCCGACCAGAACTAAAAAAAGTGCCGCGCTTAGGACCAAAAGCTTACGAACAATCGGTTGGCTTCCTGAGAATCATTAACGGTAAAAATATTTTGGATAATACTGACATTCACCCGGAAAGTTACGCCGTTACTAAACAGGTGTTAGCTAATCTAGGCCTGCAGCTTGCAGACGTTGGTACACCTGCCGTAGCCACGGCATTGAAGAACGTCGATCCTAAGATTTTAAGCCAAAAACTTGACGTGGGCGAAGCAACGTTACAGGATATTTTAAGTAGTTTGCAACGCCCTGGTCGCGATCGTCGTGATGAGATGCCAGCTCCAATTTTACGAACCGATGTTTTAAAGATCAGTGACTTAAAACCTGGAATGAAATTACAGGGTACCGTTCGAAACGTGGTTGATTTTGGGGTATTTGTTGATATTGGCGTTAAGCAAGACGGCCTAGTTCACATTTCACACCTTTCAAATCACTTTGTTCGTAATCCAGCCACGATTGCCTCGGTTGGTGATATCGTGACCGTTTGGGTACTTGAAGTTGATGAGCAACGGCATCGGATCCAGTTGACAATGGTGGCACCGAATGACTGATCAAGAATTACAGGCTTTAGTTGAGCGCATTTCATTACAGTCCTTTGGAAAACCATTTCGGCATCAAGCCGTTTTTAATTCTCGGCTGCGCACAACTGGTGGCCGCTATCACTTACGCGATCACCACATCGATATAAATCCTCGGATGCTGACGATGTTTGGGGAGGATACGCTGGAGGGTGTGATTAAGCACGAGCTCGTCCACTATCATCTGCACATGGCGGGGCAGTCGGGACAGCACCGGACAAAGGCCTTTAAACAGCTATTGAAGGCAGTTGGTGGGCTCCGGTTCGCTCCGGAGCAGCCACGGTCAGCCAAACCAGTCAAGATTTTAATTTATCAATGTGAAAAATGTGGTCGAATCTATCAGCGTAAACGACGCATCAATACGCAAAAATACGTTTGTGGGGTTTGTCACGGCAAACTGATTTATCAAAAAACAATGCTACAATAATGGGGTGATCCTAAGTGAGGCAGATTCGAATCGGTTTAATTGGCCTTGGAACCGTGGGCAGCGGTGTGGTCCGAATTTTACGCGACCAGGCAGCTCTAATCGATCAACAGACTGGTCTGAGCTTTAAAATTGTCGGGGCAGCCGTTGCTAACCTCGACCGTGAGCGAGCAGGGGATCTACAGCGGATTCCGTTGGTCGCCCATGTATCAGAGCTGATCAATGACCCCTCGATCGACGTTATCGTTGAGGTGATGGGGCAGGTTAAGAAGGCTAAGGCACTAATTTCGGCAGCTTTAAAGGGAGGCAAACACGTTGTTACCGCAAATAAGGATCTGATTGCACAATCCGGTAATGAACTGGCGCAGCTCGCTGTTGATAATCACGTAATGCTGCGTTATGAAGCCAGTGTCGCTGGTGGAATTCCAATTTTACAAACGCTGAGAACCGTCTATACAGCAGATCCAGTCAACGAAATCGCTGGGATCCTAAACGGGACCACTAACTTTATTTTGACCCAGATGGATAGCCAGAACTGGAGCTATGATCAAGCGTTACAGGCCGCTCGGGATAAGGGCTTTGCTGAAAGTGATCCGACTAACGACGTGGACGGCTTCGACGCTGCTTTCAAGCTGGGCATCCTCACGAAAATTGCCTTTGGTCTGTCAGTAAGTCAATCCCAAATTGAGATTACGGGAATCCGCGGAATTGCGGTGGCTGACGTTCGAGCGGCTCGGACATCTGGTTATGAGCTGAAATTAGTTGCGATGGCGAAGCGGACCAGTGCAGGTTTGCAATTGTCAGTAGCACCAATGGTGATTCAAGAGGACCGACCACTTGCGAAGATTCAAAATGAAAATAACGCGGTCTGGGTCAAAAGTGCTAACATTGGCACCGCGTTATACGTTGGCCCAGGGGCTGGCCAGTTACCAACTGGTAATAGTGTTGTGACAGATCTCGTTCAGGTTGGCAAAGCCATCCGTCATCGCGATCCCGCTGAACCGTTTGCGTTGAAACGGGTTGCAGATCTCCCCTCAATCATTCCTGGCCACCGATCATATTGGGTGCTGCTGGCCAGCCCCGATAACGATCAGTTACCCGCAAACGTTAAACTCTTGTTTGGCGATGTTAAGGTGAGTCAGCCAGACGTGATTCGGGGGTTGGATCCGCACAGGACACTAGCCAGTATTGAGGTTCGGCTTGACAGCCCAATGCCCCTTGAAACCTTTGTTAATTTAACTCAGCAACTTGGTGATATCCGGGCTGCTTATCCAGTATTGGAGGACTAAAATTATGGGAAAAATTGTGATGCGAATTCCAGCTACTTCAGCTAATCTAGGACCGGGATTTGATTCCATTGGTATCGCGCTGCACCTTTACCTGACGATTATCGTTGAAGAAGAAACGCAACATTGGCAGGTTAACCACGCACTGGGACCAGACGTGCCAAATGACGAGCATAATCTGATCGTTCAGTCAGCCCTGACGGTGAATCCTAAATTGAAGCCCCATCAGCTGACGGTCATGTCTGATATTCCAGTTGCTCGCGGACTGGGCAGTTCTTCGACTGCGGTGGTTGCAGGTGTTAAGATTGCTAACGCCTTGGGTGAGATGAATTTATCGTCTGAACAGCAGGTCACGTTGGCTGCTAAAATGGAGGGTCATCCCGACAACGTTGCACCTGCTATCTTAGGTGATGTCGTCGTGGCTGATTTTGATGGTGAAAATGCCACCACGGTCAAATTGGCAATGCCAGATAACCTTAAGTTGCTAGCTTTCATTAAAAAGGAGCCTCTGTTAACGTCTGACAGCCGTCAGGTATTATCGGACCAATTACCGCGAAAGCGAGCTGTTGTAGGCAGTAGTGTGGCTAACGTCATGGTTGCAGCCTTAGCAAAGGGTGATTGGCAACTTGCCAGTCACATGATGGAAATGGATCAATTTCATGAAGCCGAGCGGACAAGACTGGTGCCAGAACTGCCTGTAATTCGTGAAGCTGCGCATCAATTAGGCATTTATGGCACCTACCTTAGCGGTGCTGGTCCTACTATCGCCACGTTTGGTACTGAACCGCAACTGATCGTTTTACGGCAAAAATTGACTGATATGGATATGAAAGGCAGTCTTCGAATTTTTGACATTGATCGGCAAGGAACCACTGTAAATGCAGAGTAAATCTGAATATATTGCAAATAACCATTGAAAACAAGTCATAATTCTGGTATATTATTTCTTGTTGATGCGGCCATGGCGGAACTGGCAGACGCGCAAGATTAAGGATCTTGTCGGGATTATCCCGGTGGAGGTTCGAGTCCTCTTGGCCGCATATTTGAACTCGGAACGTTTGACCCAATGGTTGAATGTTGCGAGTTTTTTGTATTTTACGTAAAATTTGGAGGCCAATTTGGTATGAAAACCTTTATTTTTGACATTGATGGCACGTTATTGGACACCGAGGCGATGTATATGAAGGCTTTGGACCAAGTACTTCGGCGTCATCAGATCGTTCACCCCTATCATGAATTAACGCAGACGTTTGGTATTACTAGTTTAGACGCTTTAAAACGGTTGCGGGTGCCGGATGACCTGATTGAGCCGATCCTCAAAGAATGGACGGCGGCGATTCCAGCTTTTCAATCATTGGCGCACGTGTACGATGGCATCGAAGCAATGTTGCAGAAATTGAACGCTCAAAAAGACGTTCAGGTCGCGATCATGACGTCCAAGAGACAGTTTGAATTCAAACGGGACGTTACGCCTTTAGGCCTTGATAAATACTTTAGTGAATTTGTCTTTTTTGAAGACTATCAGCGTGGTAAACCGGCACCTGACCCAATTTTAGTTGCGCTGAAACGGCTCAGAGCAGACCGCACCCAAACCGTCTATATTGGCGACACCCAGTACGATTTACAAGCTGCCCATGCGGCGGGTGTAAAGTTTGGTTTGGTGGCATGGGGTGCCAAAAATCAGCAGGGCGTTAGCGCCGCCGATTACGTTTTTGCTTTTCCAGACGAAATTGTGGCACTAGCTCAAGAGTAGTCCGAATTCTGGTGCCAAATACAAGGTCAATGTGCTATGATATTAACGAGTGTACGCGGTTTCGGGTAACCGTGTAAACGGATTGAAATCGCTTAATTAAGAGGGGGCAACACAGTGATTGCCATTATTATTGCCAGCCATGGTGATTTTGCCACGGGACTGTTGCAATCAGCAACGATGATTTTTGGCCAGCAGGAGAATGTGGCCACGGTCGCTTTTCAGGCCAGTGAAGGTCCAGAGGATTTAAAAAATAAGTACCAGCATGCATTATCAAAGCTTGACTCCACAGATTCAGTGCTTTTTTTAGTTGATCTATGGGGTGGCTCACCATTCAACGTTGCCAGTGAAATTGTGGCGCAACACGCTGACCAGATGGCACTTATCACAGGAGTTAATTTGCCCATTTTGATTGACGCCTTTACCATTCGTGACCAACCACTGGACAAAGTTGTGGCGCACTTGGAAACCAGTGGCAAAAGTGGCATTCGTCACTTAGAGCTCAACAGCCAAGAACAGGAGGATGACCTGCTATGACAATGGATATTCGTTTAGCTCGAATCGATAGTCGACTACTGCATGGCCAAGTCGCGACCGTTTGGACTAAAACGGTCACACCAAACCGCATTCTGGTAGTTTCGGACAAAGTGGCCAAGGATAATTTAAGAAAGTCATTGATCACTCAAGCTGCACCCCCGGGCGTTAAAGCTAACGTGATCACAATCAAGAAGATGCTGGCGATTTATACCGACCCCCGTTTTGACGTGTTCAAAACACTGTTACTCACCGAAAATGCCCAGGATATGGCTGCGCTCGTCAAGGGTGGCATAGATCTGAGCAAAATTGGTATCAACGTTGGCAGTCTTGCTTATCAAGATGGCATGGCCACGCTAACGGATGCTGTGGCGGTGGACCAGACAGAAGCGAAAGCCTTGCGGTATTTGGCAAGTGACGCAGGCCTAAAGGTCACAATTCAAAAAGTGCCTGGTGACCGTCAGATAGATGTGTTGCCATTACTGGATAAAAATCAGCTATAAAACAATTAATGGTCAAAATCAGAAGGGAGCGAGAGTGTGAGTATTGGAATTGTTTTAGGCATACTTCTCGTTGCTTTTTTAGCTGGGATGGATGGCATCTTAGATGAATGGGAATTCCAACAGCCGCTGGTTGCCTGTACCCTAGTTGGATTAATGATGGGTGATCTAACAGCCGGCATCGTGTTTGGTGGTAGTTTGCAAATGATCACGATTGGCTGGATGAATATTGGTGCGTCAGTGGCACCTGATACGGCGCTGGCGTCAGTTGTGGCCGCCATTTGGGTCTGCGGACCCGTTCAACTGTCAGTTCCAGAAGGCTTAGCGATTGCTGTCCCGTTAGCGTTACTTGGTCAGGGGTTTACGATGGTTTTACGCCGGGTCGTTACCCGATTGGTTAAGGTAGCTGAAAATGGGGTTGAAAATGGACATCTGTCGCGCGTGACACAGATGCATTTAGCCAGTCTATTGCTTCAGGGTTTGCGGGTCATGATACCAACTGGTTTATTTTTACTGATCCCGGCGGCATGGGTGACTAGCGCTTTTAATGCACTGCCAGTGGTTTTGACGATGGGACTGGCAATTGCCGGTGGCTTTATCGCAGTTGTTGGTTATGCCATCGTCATCAACATGATGGCAACTAAACAGCTCTGGCCTTTTTTTGCGTTAGGCGTTGCTTTAGCAGCCGTCAAAGCTTTGAACATGGTTGCTTTAGGTATCATTGGTTTAGCCTTGGCAATCATTTACGTTCAGCTCAGTAATCGACAGCAGCCACCAAGTGCGGGTGGTGATGACGACCTTGATGATCTTGACCGAGAACTGGAGGACCTATGATGGAGAAAACGGAGGAGAAACAACTGACCCGCAGTGATCTCGCACGGATGGTCTGGCGGTCAAGCTTTGAACAGGGATCTTGGAATTATCAAGGGATGCAAAACCTCGGCTTTGCCTATATCATGGTACCAGCCATTAAACGGCTCTATGACTCTCCAAAACAACAGCAGGCGGCTTTGCAGCGTCATTTGACGTTTTTTAACACCATGCCATACATGCAGTCAACGATTACGGGTGTCGTGGCCAATGTTGAACAGCAACGCGCTAACGGGGCACCGGTGACCAGTGAAATGATCAACGACGTTAAGACGGGAATGATGGGTCCATTGGCCGGTGTTGGCGATCCGGTCTGGTGGGGGACTTTGCGCCCCGTCTTAGCAGCGCTCGGTGCTGGACTAGCAATTGGCGATGCCAGTCTACTGGGACCACTGCTCTTTTTCTTTGGTTGGAACATTGCTCGGCTTGTATTTCGAGCCTATACCCAAAAATTAGGTTTTCAGTATGGAACCGAAGTTGCCGACCGTACGGGACACTGGTTACCAAAACTGACGCAGGGTGCATCGATTCTTGGCATGTTTGTTATGGGCGCGGTCGTGCCTCGGTGGACAACCATCAAGATGCCGATTGTTCTTGCCCAAGTGCACGTTAACAACGAGTTGAAACAAATTACGCTGCAAATGATCTGTAATCGTATCCTGCCAGGATTAGTGCCGGTGATTTTAACGTTAGTCTGTGTCTGGTTGCTCCGTAAACGAATCCACCCGATGTGGCTGATCTTTGGTATGTTCATTATCGGCATTCTTGGCTACGTTTCCGGCGTGCTAGCCTTGTAGTAGGAAGGTTTAAAATGCAGTTTAACCAAATTAACGAATATCAGACTTCGGCTAATTATTTTGTAACCCCTTATCGAAGTGTTAGGGGGGTACTCTCGTTAGGCGACCGGGGTCTTTATTTTAATCGCGAGTTGACACGGCAAAGTATTCGAGTTCCGTACGAGCAAATTTCGGCTGTTTGGGTACAATTGGTCTTTCAACGTATTCCGTACGGTATCATCGTTGAAACTGCCACTGATGCACTTCAATTTCGTTTCTGGCACGTTCGCGGTGCACTGCACGTTTTCAACCGTAAATTGCCAGCTGGTCTTGTTCGTCATCAACGCAGAAAATAAAAAATCAACCTTTTTGCAAACGGCGGCTTTTTAGCCGGGTTAACGAAAAGGTTGATTTTTTGATTGATTTCGGTTTTAAAGAAAAACTGTTAGTAGCCAGTTGCTGATGATGAGCCATACGAAGAAGTGTAATTACTGTCGTCACCAGTTCCTGTCGAGCTAGACGTTAGTTTTGTGCTATCACTCAGACCCAGCGTTCGACGAATATTATTGGAAACTTTTTGCAGTTCCGAAAGTGGGGCAACTTGATAGGAAATGCCGTCGATCATAGCATTTTCACCCTGCAGCGTTTGAGACTTAATGTGGTGACTCGCATCACCATACTTTGCTCGGATCGTCAACATATCATTAAAAGTCATATCAGTCTTCATGTTACCGTTTAGTGAGGTTAAGATTTGTTTGTAGCGGGTGATCGATGAGATACCGACGCCCTTCACAACTAACTTTTGCAGAATCTGACGCTGACGTTTTTGACGGCCATAGTCACCCAGCGGATCTTCTTCACGCATTCGTGAGTAATCCAGTGCTGCTTTACCATCCAGATGAATCTTTTGTCCCTTCACCACGTTGGCGTTGCCATACTTGAACGTCAGGGTTGGTACAACGTCCACACCACCAACGGCATTGACCATTTTTTCCAGGCCGCCCATGTTGACTAAGGCGTAAAAGTCGATCGGGACATCCAACAGGTTTTCAACCGTGCTGACGGAACTTGATGCCCCACCGATCGTATAAGCTGCGTTGATTTTTTCGTAAGGCTGCGAATCGCCCTTAACTTGAACCCGAGTATCACGTGGGATACTGGTTAAGTAGGCGGTTTTCTTGGTTGGGTTGATCGTGGCAACAATTAAGGTATCAGTTCTCCCAGTATCGTGTCGTCCAAGTGCACCGGTATCGGTTCCCATCAATAGGATCGAAAATGGCTTGCCCTGTTTGAGGACGTCATCAACGTTGCGTAATTTGTTGGTTTGTCCGGCCTGAAACGTTTTATCAAACGTGTTCTTGGCGTCATTATAGGCGTGCCAACCATACGCCACACCACCCGTAGCCAGAATCAAAACGACGATCAATAGGCTCCAAAGAAGCCCTCGATGCCGTTTACGTGGCTTAAAGTGGGGCTGGTCGCTGCGTCGTTTAAATTGATTATTTGAATTATAATTATTTGATGCCATAAGTCGTCCTCGCCTTTGTAAATACTTTCTAAATTATATGACAGTTTTATTACAAATAAAGTTTAAGTTTAGAAGCTTTAACTGATTTTAAGAAAAAAGTGAAATTTTTCTTGTCTAACTGTACTATTACATCACAAATTACGTCGCTCGTAAACTAAATCTTGATGATTGAAATGGCTTTTAAGGTTTTATTTCAACGTTAGATGGGTGTCAAAATGCTGGGGTAACAGTCACTCATGACACTGGACACTTCTTTTTGAAAAGTTATTACGGCTAGTGATTAAGCAACTTGTTCGCAGTATCGGGTATGTTATAATAAATGTTATTGTTTTTGATTGTAAGGGGGCTTGGACGGCTATGCTGTTATTATTCGCCCGGAGTGTTGCGGGCGTTGTGGAAATTTTGATTATGATTGCTTTGGGCTACCTTTTGACGAATTTGGGCTGGTTCAACGAATCAGCCAGTAAACTGATTGCTAGACTTGTCACACAAGTTGCGCTACCAGCCTATATGGCGTACACGATCACCAGTAAGTTTTCTTTTAAGACGCTGGTCGGGACGCTCCCAGATTTACGGTTTCCGGTTCTGTCCATGATGATTTTATTTGTGGTTTCGATCATTGTGGCGAAGTTTTTACATATTGACAAGCGTCAAAAGGGGCTTTTTGAGTCGATGTTTTTTAATTCCAACACCGTCTTTGTGGGTCTGCCCGTGAACGTCGCATTGTTTGGTGCAGCCAAGAGTTTACCCTACGTGCTGGTGTACTACATGGCAAACACGACGATTTTTTGGACCTTAGGCGTTTACTTAATCCAACGCGACGGTGAGGGTGAGTATCGCTTTAGCCTCTTGCAGACGTTGAAAAAGGTCTTTTCGCCACCGTTACTGGGGTTTATGGTTGGGGTTGTTTTGGTGCTGCTGAAGATTCAACTGCCTAAGTTTATCATGGCTGATTTGAATTATATCGGGGGCTTGACCGTTCCCTTATCGATGATTTTTATTGGGATTGCGGTTGCGGGTGTCGACCTGCATGATTTAACGTTAGACCGTGCTAGTTTGGGGATTTTATCCGGCCGGTTTATTTTGGCGCCGGCGTTGATGGCATTACTGGTTATTCCAACTAGTATGCCAATTATGATGAAGCAGGTTTTCATCGTTCAGTCGGCCATGCCGGTCATGACAAATGCCCCGGTTGTCTCAAAGTTGTACGGTGCCGATTCCAGTTTTGCTGCGGTAATGGTGACTGAGACGACGCTGCTTAGTCTTATTGTTATTCCGATTTTGATGATGTTACTAAACGGGATCCCATAGCAATTATACTGACGGTTTCTTTTGAGAATGGTTTCAAAAGAGGCCGTTTTTGATTTGGCAGCTTAATCATCGTAATAAGAAAGTTTGCTTCACTGAATTTTCAGGCGGTGCTATACTGATATGTGAACAAAAGAGCATAAGAGAGGGTCCAATTTATGGTTAAATTAGTCATTTTACGTCACGGCGAGAGCCAGGCCAATCGGGATGGTGTTTTCACAGGCTGGAGTGATGTCGCCCTAACTGAAAAGGGGATCGAACAGGCGCATGCAGCCGGCAAAATTATCAGTCATACTGGGATCCAGTTTGAACACTTGCACACATCGATGCTAAAAAGAGCCATTATGACGGCTAATATTGTGCTTGAAGAAGCTGGCCAGCTATACCTTCCAGTCACTAAGTCGTGGCGCTTAAACGAGCGACATTACGGTGCCTTACGAGGCCTTAAAAAAGCCGAAGTTAAAGCCAAAGTCGGTGAAAAGCAGTTTAAACTATGGCGTCGGAGCTACAAAGTGGTTCCGCCACTTTTAGAAAAACCTGACCAGGATTCACGTTATGAACCGTTGGGGGTCACAGAACCGCTTGGAGAAAGCTTAGCAATGGCTTATGATCGGCTGATGCCGTACTGGCAAGATGAGATTGCGCCGCGGCTGTTGGACGGGCATAATCAGTTAGTTGTCGCTCACGGCAGTACGTTGCGGGCATTGATCAAATACATTGAGCGAATCAATGACCACGATATTGACGCCTTGGAAGTGCCCAACGGCGTTCCGATTGAATACGAGTTTGATCAGCAACTTAGCATTGTAGATAAGAAAACTTTAGATTAAAAAATACTCCAGAATGCCTGAAACCATTTTGGAGTATTTTTCGTAGTTTAAGTTATATCAAGGTGTGCTAGCTAGTTAGCAGCCAACGCGCCCATTGGATCCCAAGGCTCCAGCATCGTTGGTGCTTCACTTTGGGCCTGACGTAGTTCATCACTGAGGTACTTCTTGTTCACAACGACTTGGTAGCAGTATTCGTCCATCCAGCTGTCGCTCATTACAAAGTAACCCTTCGTACCAACTTTGTCGCCCCAGCTATTTTCAACTTTCCACTTGGTTGGTTGACCATCGACTAGGTCAACACCAGTAATGACCATCGCATGAGTCATTAAACTATCACCGTAGTCAAGACGCTGTGCCTTGGTCATGTTGAGGTCGATATCTAACAGTTCGTTCTTATTGAACGCATGGGTATCCATGATGCCCTTTTGCCGGTCTGAACTTTGGCCCACGTCACAGCCAAACCAGACACTTTGACCATCTTTCAACTGTGCAATTGCGAGTTGTTTGAAGTCCGCCATGGTGACGTTCAAGTGTTTTACCTGACGGCCACCGACCACGTTGCCTAACATTTCGATTGTGTAAGTTTTGTTGTAAGGCTTGTCAGCGGTCGGCGCATTGATGATCGACACGTAATCAGCCAAATTCCAGCCAACGTATTTGTCATAAAATGATTTCGGTGTTAAATCACGATCAATGTGATAGTTTTTATCGTCATCGCGATATTCGAAATCAAATTTTTGAGCTGGTTCACCGAGCGTATAGCAGAGGAGCCGGTAGACTTCACCCAGCATTTTGTCCCGGGCAGTGGCAATGTCACTATCACTAGCACCCTTAACCACGAGAGCGCGTAAAGTAATCGCGTCCTTTCGTAACTTTTCGTTCAGGGTTTTGTTGAGTTCACTGGACTTCGAACTACTGTAGGTTTCTGGCATGACCGACTTTGGCACGATGCCATATTTTTCAATAATCGCACACAGCATATCCCATTGGCCGCCGTCCTGCTGCGGAGTCGCCATTAAAAAGGCCACTTTACGGCTATTTAACGGCTGGTCGGCCGTTTTCAAAACGTTTTGATAGAAGTAATTAGACTTTTCAAACTTATCCCAAAAGTTTGTATAGTTTTGTGAGAGCTCGAAGTCACTCAAATGGAATAGGTCCGCTAAATGATGACGCATGGTGTTAAGGGCTGCAAACATCCAGCAACGGCCACTCTGTTTTTGATTGGCAACTTTACCAGTCTCCAGTTCAATTGAAAACACTGGTGTCATATCAGTGTCGGAAGCGTAATCGGCACTGGTTGCCAGAATTCCTTGGTGGGTCACAGCACGTTCAACGACTTTGGCATCCGCGCGTTCTTTTAACTGAGCTTGGTATCGCGCAATCTGATCACTGCTGATTGCAGCTTGTTTGTCATTAGTCAAATGGGTCACTCTCCTTAGTTTTTAGTACTTACAATTGTACAACACTTTTTAGTGGAAAGTGAGCCCCGTAATCGACACATTTCCCCTGTCCTGGAAAGCACTTATAGTGTAAGATTAAACAAGCACGAAAGGAGTAGAAACATGTCACGAGGATTTGAAATCGTTTCATCATACAGAAATGCTGATTTGAGGCTCCCTTACCGAACAACGCAACGCGCCGCTGGATACGACTTTGAAAGTGCCGTGGACTTCACTGTACCAAGTATTTGGAAGCTCGATTTTTTAAAAATACTGTGGGCAATTCGCCATCAGGAAAGCCTTGATTCAGTAGCTCAAGCAAAGGCTCAAAAAGCCTTGAAACCATTCTTGATTCCCACCGGAATTAAGGCTTATATGGGGCCAGACGAGGTTTTGATCTTAGCTAACCGTTCAAGCAATCCCTTAAAACGAAGCTTAGTGATTCCAAATGGGATCGGCGTTATTGATGCGGACTATTATAATAACGAAAACAATGAAGGCGAAATTTTCATGCAGGTGCTTAATTTTGGCCTAGCGGATGCCAAAATTAAAAAGGGTGACCGCATTGGCCAAGGAATTTTCATGCCATTCTTAAAGGCGGATGACGAACGGGCCCCTCAGCAAGAACGACAGGGTGGTTTTGGCTCGTCTGGCAAGTAATTTAAGAACGTTTAAAAGTCGATTATCAATGGCTGCAAAGCCGCTAGACTATGCTAAAATAGTATTTGGTTAGTAATAGTCAAACTTTAACCAGGAAGGAAGAAACAAGATTGGCGAAAGCAAAGACTCAGTTTGTTTGTCAGGAGTGCGGTTATCAAGCACCACGTTTTCTAGGTCGTTGCCCAAACTGCGGCAAGTGGAACACCTTTGTTGAAGAAGTGATTGCACCAGCGACTACTTCAGTTTCAAAGTCCGCTTCGACCCTTGTTGGTGGGGCAGTTACAAAGCCGGAAAAATTAGCCGCTGTTTCCACAGCGAAAGAACCCCGGATTAAGACTCAGCTTGGTGAATTAAACCGAGTTCTTGGCGGTGGTGTCGTCCCTGGTTCATTAGTCCTCATTGGCGGTGATCCAGGGATTGGTAAGTCAACTTTGTTGCTTCAGGTTTCTGGTCAGTTGAGCCAAACTGGCGGCACAGTTCTTTATGTGTCGGGTGAGGAAAGTGCTAACCAAATTAAGATGCGCGCTAATCGTCTAGGGGTTGCTAGTGATAATTTGTACCTGTACCCTGAAACCGATATGAGCCGGATCCGAGCGAATATTGATGAGATGAAGCCAGACTACGTGGTGATCGATTCGGTTCAAACCATGTCGGAACCTGAGATTACCTCGGCGATTGGTTCAGTTTCACAAATTAGACAGGTCACAGCGGAGTTAATGCGGATCGCCAAGTCACAAGGTGTGACGATCTTTGTGGTGGGGCACGTGACGAAGGGCGGGGCAATTGCCGGGCCCAAAATTTTGGAACACATGGTGGATACGGTTTTATACTTTGAAGGGGATCTGCACCACACTTACCGGATCTTACGGGCGGTCAAAAACCGGTTTGGTTCAACCAACGAGCTGGGCATTTTTGAGATGCAGGAGACCGGACTGAAAGAAGTTAAGAACCCCTCTGAGATTTTTCTTGAAGAACGTTTGAAAGATGCCACTGGTTCGGCCATCGTGGTTTCCATGGAAGGCACTCGACCAATTCTGGTTGAAATTCAGGCGTTGCTGACGCCATCGGTTTTTGGCAATGCTCAACGCACGGCCTCTGGCGTTGACCGGAATCGGGTGTCCTTGATCATGGCCGTTCTAGAGAAGCGGGCGAATTTGATGTTACAAAATCAAGACGCTTATTTGAAGGCGGCCGGTGGTGTTAAGCTGGACGAACCGGCAATCGACTTAGCATTAGCAATCAGTATTGCCAGTTCCTACCGTGATAAGGGTACTAATCCGAATGAATGCTACGTTGGTGAAATTGGATTGACGGGCGAAGTCCGGCGGGTCAATCGAATTGAAGACCGGGTCAGTGAGGCTCATAAATTGGGGTTTAAGCGAATCTATATCCCGAAAAACAACCTAAAGGACTGGACACCACCAAAGGGGATTCAAGTCATTGGCGTCGCGACAATTGGTGAAGCATTGAAAAAGATTTTAGCATAGTGCATTGGAGGTGAAATGAGTGAACAAAAAAAGATTAATTATTCAAGCAATATTTGCGTTTATTGGTTTAGGGATCGGTTCTGTTTACCTGCCACTTCTGTGGGGCGCCGTTGGCCACCCAACACAGACTTGGTTTAATAATGATCTTTCAAACGCTGTAATTGGGGCGCTCGTGTTTTGGCTATTATCCCTTGTTTTTTCCTCTTTTATCGAGCGTTTGATTAATCGACTTGAAAAATCCCTGACTTCTAAGAGCCCGACATATCTATTATTCGGTACCTTGTCAACGATTATTGGACTGGTGTTTGCCATTCTGATTTCAACACCGCTTTACAGACTTAATTCTCGTTTCTTTAGTTCCGTGATACCCATCATTTTGATGATTTTATTTGGATACCTTGGTTTTCGTCTTGGAACGACTAGGCGCGAAGAGTGGAATCGGTTATTTTCATTTCGTAGTAACAAGAAGGCCGACGACCACGGTGAAGCGATTATTGACCGACCAATCGATGATAATTATCACCACTACAAGATCCTAGATACCAATATTTTAATTGATGGCCGGATTTATGACTTAGTCAAAACGGGCTTTATTGAAGGGACGCTGCTAGTGCCAAACTTTGTGCTGTATGAATTACAGTACATTGCAGATTCCAGCGATAGTATCAAACGAGTTCGGGGACGTCGTGGACTCGACATTTTAAATAAGTTGCGTGAGGAAAACATCATTCCTGTTGAGATGTACGAGGGTGACTACGACGATATTTCGGAAGTTGACAGTAAGTTGATTCGGTTAGCCAAAGAAGTTAATGGCGTGATCGTCACCAATGATTACAACCTGAATAAAGTGATTGAATTTCAAAAGGTTCAGGTGCTTAATATCAACGCTCTAGCTAACGCTTTGAAGCCGCGAGTAATTCCTGGTGAACACCTTGATGTGATGGTAGTCAAGAATGGAACGGAACGGCAGCAAGGGGTTGCTTATCTGGATGATGGCACCATGGTGGTTGTTGAAGACGGGCGCTTCTATTTAAATGAGCATTTGGATGTGATCGTGACTTCGGCGATCCAAACTGATGCCGGCCGAATGATTTTTGCAAAACCAGCGCATTCCACTCACGAGATCAAAGAAGAAACTGATGCTCAAAAGAACGGTGGCAACAAACAAAAAAACAATAAGAAACGAGCGAACTAACTTTTCTTTTTGAAGGTTCCATTGTACACTTAAAAGGATATCGATTTCTTTGGACACTGTAAGGGATGTTCATAAATGAGGGATACATCGATTGATGTATCCCTTCGTTAACGGATGAGTTAATCGAAATATTTTGAAAGAGGCGGAATAGATATTGGCAAATGATTCAATTCGCGTTCGTTATGCACCAAGTCCGACTGGGCATCTGCATATTGGTAACGCACGGACAGCACTGTTTAACTACTTGTTTGCGCGTCACTACAAGGGCAAGTTTATTATTCGAATCGAGGATACTGATACTAAGCGAAACGTGGCTGACGGCGAGAAGAGCCAGCTTGATAACTTACGTTGGTTAGGACTCGACTGGGATGAAGGACCTGACAAGCCCGGTGACTTTGGCCCATACCGTCAGTCAGAACGGTTTGAAATTTACAAACCTTACATCCAGCAACTGCTTGACGAAGGCAAGGCATACAAGTCTTACCGGACTGAAGAGGAACTGGAAGCTGACCGGGACGCTCAGCGGGCACGTCATGAGATGCCCCACTATGAGTATGAGTACGCTGGTATGACGGATGAAGAACGGGAAGCTAAAATGGTGGCAGCCGAAGCTAAAGGACTGAAGCCGGTCATTCGTTTCCACGTTCCAGAACACACGACTTATGCTTGGGATGACATGGTCAAGGGCAAAGTCTCATTTGATTCGGACACCATTGGTGGTGACTTTGTTATCGTTAAAGCGGATGGTATTCCGACTTATAACTTCGCGGTTGTCTTGGACGACCACCTAATGAAAATCAGTCATGTCTTTCGTGGTGATGACCACGTTGCCAACACCCCTAAGCAATTGATGATTTATGAAGCTTTCGGCTGGCAGCCACCGAAGTTTGGACACATGAGCCTGATTATCAGTAAGGATACCGGAAAGAAACTGTCTAAACGCGATGAAACAGTACTCCAGTTCATTGAGCAGTACCGTAAGCTTGGCTACTTACCGGATGCCTTGTTGAACTTCATTATTCTGTTAGGCTGGTCTCCAGTTGGTGAAGATGAAATCTATTCTTTGAAACAGTTTGTGAAGATGTACGATGAAAAACGGCTGAGTAAGTCCCCAGCAACCTTCGATAAAAAGAAATTGGAATGGATCAACAACCAGTACGTGAAGTCATCTGATGAAGATGTAGTGGTGGACCTGGCCTTGCAACAACTGATCGAGGCTGGTAATATTCCAGAAAATCCGGATACTAAAACGGTTGAATGGGCTCGTCAACTGATCAATCTTTACAAACAGCAGATGAGTTACATGGCTCAAATCAACGAGATGGCAGACGTCTTCTTTCATGAGCCTAAGGAAGTCACTGGTGATGCCTTAGCCGAAATTTCGAATGACACTGCACCAGTGGTCTTAAAAGAATTCGCTGCAAGGGTGAAAAAATTACCGATTTTTGATAAGGTTAAGATCTTAGCCACCATCAAAGATATTCAAAAGGATACAGGAATCAAAGGACGTCAACTTTGGATGCCGATTCGAATTGCGGTTACCCATGAGATGCACGGACCAGAACTTCCTGAATCGATTGAATTGGTTGGTCGTGAAACAACTCTGGAACACGTTGCACAGACGTTAGCTCAAATTGACAAATAAACTGTTTTTTCGTAAAGGGACTTGGTTGCAAGTAAAGTTGCATTTGTGACCAGTTCCTTTTTAATGCTTTCAATCGGCTATTTTTAAATGCTTGCCAGTTAATTAGAATAAATAATCATTACGATGCGCTGAATACTGTAAGCTCATAGGTTAATTATGCTAAAATATACTTACGATTAATCAGAGAGGAGTTCGCCCATGCTAAAAGTTTTCAACACACTCACACGCCAAAAGGAAGTTTTTACTCCAATTACCTCGGGAATTGTCAACATGTACGTTTGTGGACCAACTGTCTACAATTACATTCACATTGGTAACGCTCGCAGTGCCATTGCATTTGACACGATTCGCCGTTACTTTGAATATAAAGGTTATCACGTTAATTACGTCTCAAATTTTACGGATGTCGACGATAAAATGATCAAGGCTGCTAAAGAGGCCAATACTACCGTACCGAAGATCGCCGAACGTTTCATCGCTGCCTTCATGGAAGATACGACCGCACTGAATATTGAGCCCGCCACTAAGCACCCGCGAGCGACAGAAAACATCAAGGAGATTATTTCATTCATTCAGGTTTTGATGAATAAGGGTTACGCGTATGAATCTGAAGGTGACGTGTACTACCGAGCACGCAAATTCGCCAAGTACGGTGAACTTTCTCACCAAAATATTGACGATTTGGAAGTTGGTGCGAGTCAGCACGTTGATCCAGAAGAAGTTGACCGTAAGGAAGATCCCGTTGACTTTGCACTTTGGAAGGCCGCTAAGCCCGGTGAAATCTCCTGGTCGTCACCATGGGGTGAAGGTCGTCCTGGCTGGCACATTGAATGTTCCGTAATGTCGACTAAGTATCTCGGTGATACCATCGATATTCACGGTGGCGGACAAGATTTAACCTTTCCGCACCATGAAAATGAGATTGCTCAAACCGAAGCCAAGACGGGACAGACGTTTGCCCATTACTGGCTGCATAATGGGTTTGTCACTGTCGGTGATGATAACGAAAAGATGAGTAAATCATTGGGAAACTTTGTTACGGTTCATGATATTTTGAAGACGGTTGACCCTCAAGTGCTGCGCTTCTTCATGGCCACTACACAATATCGTCGGCCAATTCAGTACACCCAGGGCAATTTGGATGACGCTGCTAATAATTTGAAACGCCTGCAAACCGCATTCAATAATTTAACCTACCGGCTCAAAGATGCTGAGGCGGGCAGTGATCCAAAGATCGAGCAGGAAATTCGGCAGATCGAGGCCGATTTTGTGGACCAAATGGATGACGATTTTAACGTTCAAAACGGGATTACCCAGGTCTATGAACTGGCTAAACTAGGAAATGTTTATGCTGAAAGACCAGTGGTTTTTAATGATAGCGTGCAGTTTATCTTAAAGACGCTACAGGAGCTGGTCAGCATTTTTGGCATTGAATTCAAACGGGAAGCACTTAATGATGAGGGAATTCAAGCTCTAATTGATGAACGACTCGCTGCACGGAAAGCGCGCAACTTTGAACGCAGTGATGAGATCCGCGAGCAGTTAAAAGCTCAGGGCATCATTCTTGAAGACACGCCTCAAGGTACCCGTTGGCATCGAGAAGACGGGAAAGGAACAGTATGAGTGAATTACAGCAACAGGATTTTCGGCAGTTAAATGGCGTTGCACTCGCCTATATGGGAGACGCAGCTTATGAGGTGTTTATTCGGCGCCACTTGATTGAACAGGGTTACACGAAACCTACTAAGTTACATCACCAAGCTACAATGTACGTTTCTGCCAAGGCACAAGCAGGTCTAATCGCGTTGATGGAAGCGGACGATTTTCTCACGGAAGAAGAAACCTATTATTTCAAGCGTGGGCGCAATGCAAAAAGTTATACCCACGCTAAGAATACTAGTGTGATGACCTATCGAATCTCGACTGGGTTCGAAGCCGTTTTTGGGTATTTAACCTTAAGTGACCAGGATGACCGATTAGCTGAAGTTGCTCACTGGTGCATCGAACAAGTTGAAGCAGGGAGGCTCCCAAATGAAAAATAATCAGCAAACTTCAGATGAAGCTTCGGAGTTTATCTTCGGTCGCCATCCTGCAATGGCAGCACTCAAAAGTGATCAGGAGATCAACAAAGTCTTTATTCAAGATGGTTTAAAAAACGACATGATCGGTGAGATTATTAAACTTGCCAAGAAGCGGTCTCTGGTGATTCAAATGGTGCCCAAGTCTAAGCTGGAACGCTTAGTCCCTCATGAAAATCATCAGGGCGTTGTTTTAGCGGTTGCCGCTTATGACTACGCCAGTATCGACGACTTATTTAAGCGGGCTGAAGAACGTGATGAGGCGCCATTCTTCTTGATTTTAGATAACATTAATGATCCCCACAATTTGGGATCGATCATGCGTACTGCGGATGCCGTTGGGGCCCACGGCATTATTATTCCAAAACGCCGTTCGGTTGGCTTGACCGGTGTGGTGGCGAAAGCTTCAACGGGCGCCATCGAGCACGTACCGGTTGCTCGTGTGACCAACTTGGTCAACACCGTTAAGGAACTTAAAGAGCGTGGTCTGTGGATCTTTGGTACGGATATGAACGGGACGGACTACCGGCATTTTGACGCTACGGGATCAGTGGCCATCATCATCGGTAACGAGGGTAAAGGCATCTCGCCGTTACTAAAAAAGTCGGTGGACGAGATGCTGACGATTCCAATGGTGGGCCACGTTCAAAGCTTAAATGCCAGTGTTGCGGCTAGCTTACTGATGTATCAAGCCTTCTCGTCACGGCACCCACTGAACTAAACGAAACGGGTGAGTCCAATGAAAAAAGAAATATTAATTGTAGATGCCTACAATATGATTGGTAACTGGCCCGACCTAAACCGGCTTAAGCTGTCCAACCGGCTCGAAGAAGCCCGTGATACCCTTTTAGCCATTTTATCGGAGTACCGGAAATACATGAATATTGAAATCATCGTTGTTTTTGACGCAATGTTTGTGCCGGGGATGTCCAAAAAGTATGATCAGTATGGATTGGAAGTTGTCTGGACGGGTCAAGATCAGACTGCTGATGAATACATTGAAGCGCTCACGAAAGAAAAGCAGACTCGCTTCACACAGGTTACTGTTGCGACAAGTGACCAAGCAGAGCAGTGGACGGTCTTTTCGGCTGGTGCTTTACGGATACCTGCTACTGAATTATTGACTAACGTGAACCGAACAAAAAAAGAAGTTCATACACAAGCTGTAAAGTATGCCGATTTGGGTAAAGTTCGCCGTTCCCCCTGGAATGACGGCCAATTATCGCAATTGGAGAAGCTCAGAGAGAACTTGGAAGATGAACATCATCCTAATGAGCGCTGAGATCCACCTAATATTCACGTGAGAAAACAACCATTTAAGCATTTGGTATAGCTTACTAAGAGCCCTTAAACTGGCGGATAGTAACTGTTGAATAAGAATTGGTTGGCTCTCACTTTGTACATACCCGTTTTTTGTTTGGTATAGTCCGTCTTTTTTCCTGTTATACTATCGCTCAGATAATAAAATCTGGGAGGAAAGACAAATGCAATTGCAAGAAAACGCTGACTGGATGTTAGTTGAAATGGCTAGAAATGGAAATGAACATGCCTTGGAGGAACTGTTGAATCGCTACCGCCCACTGATTATCAGCATTCAAGAACGCTACTATTTGAAGGGTTTGGAGCTTTCAGAATGGGCTCAGGAATCCATGATCGTGCTGTGGGAAGTGGTTAAACGTTTTGATACTAGTCGCCAAGAAGCTTTTGGCAGCTATTTCAAGACTGCTTTATTAAATTGCCGGCGAGATATAGTGCGGCGAATTAACGCTCAGAAGCGTAAGGCAACTGGTCCATTGACTTCGATCGATGCTAATCCGTCTTATTTTGCGGAAACGCTAAAGGACGAAGACCTCTTTTCCTCGGAGCATCTTGTGGTGCATCAGCAACGGTTGATGGAGATTATTAAGAAGCACCTTTCAAAAATGGAACGGACGATTTTGCTGGCACAGATGGCAGGGGATTCGGATGAGGAGATTCTCGAACGACTGCATTTAACCCCGGTCCAGTTTCACAACGCTTACGAACGGATGAAACGCAAGACTCGTGAGCTGATCTGGGAAGAGTAATCTTGACATCGGCCTACTGGGAATGCTATGATGGTTTGTACTATTGAGGAGGTGTTGAACGTGGCTCAAAAGAAAGTTGCGTTAGCATGTTCTGTCTGTGGGTCTCGAAACTATACGATTGCGGCCAGCCCCAATCGGACAGTTCGACTCGAAGTTAACAAGTATTGTAAGTATTGTGGTAAATATACGTTACATCGGGAGACCCGGTAATCGTCGTCATCCCTTGTTAGGAGGAGCTCATGCGGTTTTTTAGGTTCTTAGTTTCAGTAAAGGACGAAATGAAGCAGGTTTCTTGGCCTGATGCTAAGCAAACCCGTAAGGATACGACTAGCGTGATCGCTGTGGCGGTCTCAATGGCGATTTTCCTAGGCCTAGTTGATTATCTAATTCAAATAGGATTAAAATTAATGGTCTAACACCACTAGACGGTATTTTATGCTATAATGACTTTTGACGAAAACTTCGCGCTGTCGGAGTTTTTTTATTTTGACAAAATTGACATTGGTAGTCCCTTTAGAAAGGATGGAACAAGATGGTTGAATCAGCCGAGAAGCAATGGTATGTCCTACATACTTATTCTGGTTATGAAAATAAAGTTAAGATGAACCTGGAGTCACGTGCCCAATCAATGGGCATGCAAGACTACATTTTCCGGGTAGTCGTTCCCGAAGAAGAGGAACGTGAAGTTAAGAACGGTAAGGAAAAGATCAAGATGGATAAGACTTTTCCCGGCTACGTTTTGGTGGAAATGGTCATGACCGATGAAGCATGGTACATCGTTCGGAACACGCCTGGGGTTACCGGGTTTATTGGTTCGCATGGTCAGGGATCAAAACCAACGCCATTGTTGCCCGACGAAGTTGAACTAATTCTGAAACGACTGGGCATGAGCAGTCGGCATGAGGACCTTGATGTGGATGTCGATGATACGGTTAAAATCGTCGATGGTGCTTTTTCAGGCCTTGAAGGTAAAGTGACCGAGGTCAACCATGAAAAAGCACTACTGAAGGTTAATATTAACATGTTCGGCCGGGAGACCAGCGCCGAACTGAATTTTGATCAAGTTGACCCGGTCGCTTAATTTATTTCAACTATTACTTGGCATTTGGCCGTATTTGTGGTAGTTTATATGAGTATGTTTTGCATACACGTGTGGGAGGAGAAATCTGCTCTCCATTTACCACAACACGGACTTCAAGGAGGTATGTCTCGTGGCTAAAAAAGTAGCTAACATTGTTAAATTGCAAATTCCTGCGGGCAAAGCAACACCAGCTCCACCAGTTGGACCAGCTTTGGGCCAAGCCGGAATTAACATCATGGGCTTTACGAAGGATTTCAACGCTCGTACTGCCGATCAAGCTGGAATGATCATTCCAGTTGTTATTACGGTGTATGAGGATCGTTCATTCGACTTCGTTACCAAGACACCGCCAGCTTCCGTTCTGTTGAAGAAGGCTGCTGGTGTTGAACACGGTTCAGGCGAGCCTAACACGAAGAAGGTTGCTAAGGTAACCAAGGATCAAGTGAAGGAAATCGCTCAAACCAAAATGCAAGACCTAAACGCCGCTGACGTTGAAGCAGCTATGCGTATGGTTGAAGGTACTGCTCGTAGCATGGGCTTCACTGTAGAAGGTTAATCCCAGCTACTAACACTACGGATACTTTGTGAAAGCAAATGTATCAAGTGGGAGGCCAAGCCGTTATAACCACATTTGCAAGGAGGAATACACAAGATGGCTCATAAAAGAGGTAAAAAGTATCAAGACGCCGTTAAGCAAGTAGAACAAGATAAGCTCTACAACCTTGACGAAGCCGTTGATTTAGTTAAGAAAATTGATTTTGCTAAGTTTGATGCAACGGTTGAAATTGCATTTAAACTCAACGTTGATACAAAGCAAGCTGACCAACAACTCCGGGGCGCAGTTGTTCTGCCAAACGGAACTGGTAAAGAACAGACTGTGATTGTATTTGCCAAGGGTGATAAGGCTAAGGAAGCACAAGCAGCCGGAGCCGATTTTGTCGGTGATGATGACTTAGTAGGCAAGATTCAAGACGGCTGGTTGGACTTTGACGTTGCCATTGCAACGCCTGATATGATGGCCCAAGTTGGTCGTTTAGGCCGGGTCCTTGGTCCTAAGGGCTTAATGCCTAACCCTAAGACGGGAACGGTTACTATGGACGTTACAAAAGCTGTTAGCGATTCTAAGGCTGGTAAGGTTACTTACCGGACTGATCGTGATGGTAACGTTGCCGTTCCAGTTGGTAAAGTATCATTCGATGCTGACAAGTTGGTTGAAAACTTACGCACGATTGCGAACGTGGTAGTTTCTGCCCGTCCTGCAGCTGTTAAGGGAACTTACGTACAGCACGTATCGATTGCCTCAACCTTTGGCCCAAGTGTCAATGTTGATGCAGCTGCCCTTTAATTAAATTAGAAAATCCCGTGTTGACTTTTGATAGTGTATTCGGTATGCTTGATGAGTTGATATTGTTCTGCCCAAGACTCAGGCGGCGAAAGCCTTAATATGACCTGCCGAGGAGATGTGAAATTAGTTTTACATTTCTCTCTATGTCTGGGTGACATAGGGATTTTTTATTCCTAAAATAATTCAGGAGGTGAAACTAATGAGTAAAGAAACTATTGCAATCAAGGCTAAACAAGTTGATGAAGTGACTGAACGTTTTAATAACGCCCAATCAGCTATCGTTGTTGACTATCGTGGTCTAACGGTTGCAGAAGTGACTGACTTACGTAAGCAATTACGTGATGCTGGTGTATCAATGAGCGTCATCAAGAACAAAGTTTTGACCCGTGCCGCTGATAAGGCTGGCTATGGTGATTTGAATGATGTCTTTGCCGGACCAACAGCCGTTGCATTCTCAGATGAAGATGCAATTGCACCCGCAAAGATCTTGAAGAAGTTTGCTGACAGCCATGATGCCTTGGAAATCAAGGGTGGTATGGTTGAACAGAAGGTTGCTTCAATTGATGACATTAACACTTATGCTACGATGCCAAGTCGTGAAGACTTGTTATCAATGCTTGCTAGTGCCTTGTCTGATCCAATGCGTAAAATTGCGCGTGCGGTTAAGGCAATCGCTGACAAGGGTGATGGCGAAGCTGCCTAACCTAGAATTATTACTAACTATCCCAATATAAAATGGAGGAAACAAAAATGGCTTTTGATAAAGACTCAATTATTGCTTCATTAAAAGAAGCATCAATTTCTGATTTAAACGACCTTGTTAAGGCAATCGAAGACGAATTCGATGTCTCAGCTGCTGCTCCAGTTGCTGGTGGTGCTGGTGGCGACGCTGGTGCAACTAAGGATTCTTACGACGTTGAATTAACTGAATCTGGTGACCAAAAGGTTAAGGCTATCAAAGCTGTCCGTGAAATCACTGGTCTTGGTTTGAAGGACGCTAAGGGTCTTGTTGATAACGTACCTTCAATCATCAAGGAAGGCGTTTCAGAAGACGAAGCTAACGATCTTAAAGCTCAGCTTGAAGAAGTTGGTGGCGTAGTTACCCTTAAGTAATTTAAGGTGACTGCTTAAAGCCGTTGTGCGATTATTCGTACAACGGCTTTTTTGGTTGAAGGTTAAATTCGTCAATTCTCTGTGAAGCGACTGGCGAAACTGTCCGTCCTAAAGAAATTCGTCTTTATACTTCTGCTCATGGTGCTCATAGACGACTTTGGACTGGTCCTAGACCATCTCCCAAGGACGACAACAACCGTTGCTTACAGGTTGATAATACAGCTTGTGATTGACAGAAGGGCTGGGTAACTATACCCACATTGGTAAGCATCTAACGGGTTTCTTAACACCAAGGAGTTAGAAAGACTGCTCGATTTTGAAACTAGATCTGTTCTAAAGTTGAGCTAAAGCTCAGGTTTCGGTTCTGTAAGTAAATAGCGTCGTAGATTCCAAACTAGGAATCTACGACGCTATTTACTTATAGCCCTGAATCTAAACGAGTTTCGTTACACTACTAAATATCATAATCACTATCTTGCATTGCTTCAACGTTACCTAACAGATAACCATTACCAACTTGTGAGAAGAAGTCATGGTTGGCTGTAGTCGTTGAGATTCCGTTCATCACGATTGGATTAACATCATCTGCCGTATCAGGGAACAGTGGATCCTGACCTAAGTTCATGAGCGCTTTATTCGCGTTATACCGGATAAAGGTTAAGACTTGATCAGTCCAACCAACTTGGTCATAAACTAGATGGGTGTACTTTTCTTCGTTTTCGTATAATTCATACAAGAAATTAAACATCCAATCCTTTAATTCTTGCTGTTCATTTTCACCGAGTTGGTTAAAGCCAACCTGGAACTTATAACCGATGTAGGTGCCGTGGACTGATTCATCACGGAGGATCAATTTAATGATTTCAGCCACGTTGGCTAGCTTATTGTGTCCTAAGTAATACAAAGGCGTGAAGAAACCAGAATAAAACAGGAAAGTTTCGAGAAAGACATTCGCAATCTTCTTTTTCAGTGGGTGACCATCATCGTGGTACAAATCACGAATTCGAAGTGCTTTGTTTTGTAAAAATTCCTCACTATCGCTCCAGTCAAAAATTTCGTCAATTTCTTCTGGTGTGTTTAAGGTACTAAAAATTGAAGAATAACTCTTTGCGTGCACGGATTCCATGAACTGAATGTTATTTAACACAGCGGTTTCGTGTTGCGTCTGTGTATCTTTCCGAAGGGATGCCATGCCGTCTTGGGACTGCAAGGTGTCCAGAAGGGTCAGGCCACCGAAAACGTGTCCCACGACCCATTGGTGTTTGTCGTCAAGTCCGCGCCAATCATCTAAATCATTTGAGAGGGGAATTCGAGTATCCAACCAAAATTGTTCAGTCAGTTTTTCCCAGGTTGCCTTGTCAATCATGTCATCGACAGCGTTCCAATTAATTGCTCGATATGATTCTGCCATTACATAAACTCCTTTTTGCGTTTAAACTGCCAGTTTGATATCTTAATGTTTGCCAAATGTTAAGTTGACTAAATGACGCAACTTTCACATTGGTTAGCACCAATCTCACTATCATCATCGGTGAATGTCCGGACGTAGTAGATCGATTTGAGTCCCTTCTTATGGGCGTAATTTCTCAAAATACTGAGGTCACGAGTCGTCATCTTATTAGTTCGACCGTTCTTCCACTCATACAAGCCTTCAGGAATCGTTGAACGCATGAAGAGCGTCATGCTCATTCCCTGGTCTACGTGTTGCTGTGCTGCAGCATAAACGTCAATTACTTTACGCATGTCAGTGTCGTAAGCTGACTTGTAATATGGTAAGGTTTCGTTTGAAAGGTATGGGGCGGGATAGTAAATATTGCCGATCTTCTTTTCCTGTCGTTCTTCAATTCGATTAATGATCGGGTGAAGACTGGCAGTCGTATCGTTGATGTAAGAGATTGAACCATTTGGCGCCACGGCCAATCGGTTCTGGTGATACAAACCATCTTTCATGACAGCTTCTTTTAGGGCTTTCCAGTCAGCGGCTGTAGGAATGAAAGTATCTTTGAATAGTGCCTTGACCTTATCAGATTGCGGCATGAATTCACCGGTTTGATTTGTGTATTTGTCAAAGTAACTGCCGTTAGCATAATCACTCTTCTCAAAGTTGTAGAAGGTGGTCTTGCGTTCCTTAGCAATCTCGTTAGAAGCTTTTAGAGTCCAGTAGTTCAGCAACATAAAGTAAATATTTGTAAATTCAATGGTTTCTGGATCACCGTACATCATTTGATTCTTAGCAAAGAAGCTGTGCAGTCCCATGGCACCTAGGCCAATCGTATGGCCTAGTTTGTTACCATTTTGGATGGAAGGAACAACGTCAATATCCGAGTGATCGGTAATGAAAGTCAGTGCCCGAACCATTGTCTCCACCGAGTGGCCGAAGTTAGGACTCTGCATTAAATTAACAATATTAGTTGATCCTAGGTTGCAGGAAATGTCACGACCCATTTGAATGTAGTGTTGGGTGTTATCCACCGTCGATGGGGTTTGAACCTGTAAAATTTCTGAGCAGAGATTACTCATGACGATTCGGCCATCAATCGGGTTATCCCGGTTAGCGGTGTCAACGTTAATAATGTAAGGATAACCAGATTCCTGTTGCAGTTTGCCAATTTCAGTTTCCAACTCACGAGCTGGCAACTTCTTTTTATGGATCGCATCGTTAGCAACCATATGATCGTATTCTTTGGTAATGTCTACGTAACTAAATGGGACGCCGTATTCCCGCTCCACGTCGTATGGGCTGAATAAGTACATGTCTTGGTTGTCGCGGCACAGTTCGTAGAATTTATCTGGAACTGTGACACCAAGCGAAAGGGTCTTCAAACGAATCTTTTCGTCGGCGTTTTCTTTCTTTGCCGACAAAAAGGCAATGATATCAGGGTGGAAGACGCTAAGATAAACCACACCAGCACCTTGACGTTGACCCAGTTGGTTAGAATAGGAAAAACTATCCTCTAACAGTTTCATGACTGGTACAACACCGCTAGCTGCGCCTTCGATGTTTTTGATTGGATCACCAGCACCCCGCAGATTTGAGAGGTTGATGCCAACACCGCCACCAATTCGTGATAGTTGAAGAGCAGAGTTGATTGTTCGACCAATGGTATTCATATCATCCGTGGTTTGAATCAAGAAACATGAGACTAACTCACCACGCTGCTTTCGCCCGGCGTTTAAAAAACTCGGCGTTGCCGGTTGGTAACGTTGATGGATAATCTCATCGGCTAGGTCCATGGCTAATTTTTCATCGCCATCCGCAAAGTACAGTGCGTTCATTGCGACACGGTCAATGAAGTTCTCCAAATAATAGTCGTTATCGTTGGTGCGTAGTGCGTACTGTGCGTAAAATTTGTAAGCAGCCATAAAGGATTTGAAGTGAAAATCCTGAGACTTTAAATAATCGTATAGTGACTCAATGAATTTAAATTGATATTTGTTATAAAAACCGGTTTCAATGTAATGATTCTCTAACAAGTAGTTAAAGCGGTCTTGTAAGGAATCAAACTTCATCGTGTTGGGTTCAACGTTTTGAGTCAGAAAAGCTTGCAGCGCTTCTTGATCCTTGTTCAGTGGGATCTGACCATCTACCGGAATGTTGATTTCGTTATTGAGGTCATAATAGGTGACATCCTTTAGATCTTTTAAACTCATTTTTCAACTCACTCTTTTCTCTTAGTGGTAAATTCAGTAAAATAAAAAAGGTGACGTTTTCTGGTACCCAGAATACGCCACCTTAATGCCTGCGTATGTTAAATCGCCAGTTGTTTTAATTTATCTGGTCTGAAACCGCTGAACTGAGCACTTTCAGTCTCAATAACGGGCAGGGATTGAAAGCCCCGGTCCTTAAGATAATCAACGTACTGTGGGCTTTCGTTAATATTGTGTTCAATAAAATCGACGTGGTGCTCCGTTAAAAAGCGCTTAGTCATTTTGCATTGCATGCAATTATTCCGTGAATATACTGTCACTTTTGCCATTAGAATCACTCTCCTATGTAATTTCTCAATAGTTAGAGTTTACACCTGTGAGTGAAAAATTCAAGCCTGAACCACTATATTTTGTGTCTATTTTTAAATTTAAACACAAAATATAGTGAAGTGACAGTGCTTAGAGGTATTAGAGTAACGACATTTATTATGGCCATTCTTTGGCCGTCAGTCAAGGAGATATAATGGAAAAAACGGATGAATATTTTATGCGGCAGGCGTTGCTGGAAGCCCATAAGGCCGCCTTGATCGGTGAAGTTCCAATTGGCGCTGTCGTTGTGCATAATGGTGAAATCATTGGTCGTGGTCACAACCTCAGAGAACACAGTCAGCAAGCTGCAGACCACGCAGAAATGCTGGCCATTATGGAAGCTAATCAGGTTCTTCACAGTTGGCGGTTAGTCGACTGTGATCTATACGTGACGTTAGAGCCCTGCGTGATGTGCAGTGGCGCAATCATTAACTCACGGATTGAAAATTTAATTTTTGGTGCGAAGGATCCTAAGGCGGGGGCGGTGACCACACTATATAGGGTGTTAGATGATGATCGGTTAAATCACCAGGTGAACGTTAAGGCGGGCATTCTGGCAGATGAATCAGCGCAAATGCTAAAGACTTTTTTTAAAGCGGCCCGAAAACGAAATAAAAAGCGCCGTTTGAGTCGGTCAGTTTCATCATAAACTCATCTTTTTTAGTTGGCATTTAAGCTGAAATATGCTACAGTATAAAGTGCCGCAAGGCCTTGGGGCAAGGGCGGCCTTACGAATCGTGTCAGGTCCGGAAGGAAGCAGCACTAAGTACGTGTCACTTTGTGCTCCAAGTTGATATGCCAATAATGAGGGCGGAACAAAACCAGGGTTTTGTTGCCGTCCTCTTCTTATACTTTTTTTACGATCTGAAGGAGTAGTATTTGACTGCCAAACACTATATAATGTTTGTCAGTGAGTTTTTGAGACAGTTAATAAGAATCGAGGGAATGCAGTCATGAGTTACCAAGCCTTATATCGGGTATGGCGGCCGCAGCGTTTTGATGAGGTAATTGGCCAGACGCTGATCACCCAGACGTTGAAGAACGCCATTAAAACGAAACAAATTAGTCATGCCTACCTATTTGCGGGCCCCCGTGGAACGGGCAAGACCTCGATGGCCAAGATTTTTGCAAAGGCGGTTAATTGTCAGTTTCAAAAAGATGGCGAACCGTGCAACGAATGCGAGACCTGTAAGGCAATTACTAAGGGAACGTTAAACGATGTGATCGAGATTGACGCGGCCTCTAATAACGGGGTCGAAGAGATTCGTGACATTCGTGATAAGGTCAAATATGCGCCAACCGAAGCCGACTATAAAGTTTATATCATTGATGAAGTACACATGCTTTCTACCGGTGCTTTTAACGCCTTGCTGAAGACTTTGGAAGAACCACCAGCAAACGTGATCTTTATTTTAGCAACAACGGAACCCCATAAGATTCCTGCAACCATTATTTCGAGGACTCAGCGGTTTGACTTCAAGCAGATTCAAGCAAAAGATAGTCTTGAACGAATGGCACACATCCTTAAAGAAAAGGATTTGAAGTACGATGAGGAAGCCTTGAAGGTCATTGCTAAGGCTTCTGAAGGCGGCATGCGAGACGCTTTGAGTATTTTGGATCAGGTCATATCCTTTGGTGATGATACGGTGACTCTTGATAACGCGCTACTTGTTACTGGGGCGGTGCGTAAGCAGTTACTGGTCAAATACCTGATACAGGTGATGCAACAAGATACCCAAGCAGCGTTATTGACTGTTCACGATATTTTAGCTGATGGCAAGGATCCTGAGCGTTTTACTGAGGACCTCGTTAACTTGACTCGCGACCTATTGCTTTATCAGCAGTCGCCGGAGTTAGTGACCCAGATTGAAATGGATCAGGTTGATTCTGACTTCAAAAAATTAGCGTCAGAGGCCACTCCTCAGCAATTGTATACGATCATTGATGATTTAAATGATATTCAGCAGCAGATGCGGTTTACAACTCATGAAGACGTTTATCTTGAAGTCCTGACTGTTCGGCTTGCAGGTCCACAAAAGGCTGCTGCACCAGCGCAGACACAAGCTCCTGCTGACTCAGCGACCATTGAGCGACTGCAACATGAGATCAGTAATCTCAAGCAAACGGTTGAAAGCCTTCAGCAGACTGCCGCCACTGCGACTCCAGCCAAATTGCAAACGGTTAAGACAACGCCAAAACCGAAGCGCACGAAGGTCAATCTGAGTCAGGTCTACCCAATTTTGGGTGCTGCAACGCGACAGGATCTATCTGCTCTCCAAGAAATTTGGCCGGACCTGATGAATATTTTGTCGATCCCGCAGCGTTCGATAATGGGGGTCTCGAAGCCGGTTGCAGCTAGTCCTAAGGGTGCTATCATTGCGTTTGACTACGCTTTCTTGCAACAGCGGGCTAATGGTGATCAGGAACTGATCGATGCACTGGAAAACGGCCTTGACCGTTTGATGCATAAGGTTCCCAAATTAGAATTTGTTCCGGCCGATCAGTGGCCTCAGATTCGAAAGGATTATTTGCAGCAACACCAAGTTGCCGCACGAGAAGATGATTCTGAGGAAACTCAAGAGGTCCACACGGCTTCATCGGCGGAACCAGTGAAATCTGAAGCGAATGATGATCCGGTGGTTTCAAAAGCCAAGCAGTTGTTTGGTGACGACGTGATCGATGTTAAATCAGACTAAAAATGAAGGACGGTATACGATAATGATGCGTGGAAATAGGAATATGGGTAACATGATGAAGCAAATGAAGAAGATGGAAAAACAGCTTGCTGAAGAACAAAAGATTATGGAGAGCAAGACCTATACTGGAACGTCACCGGATGAATTAGTCAAGGCGACCTTCACAGGAAAACGCGAAATGACGGATTTGACCATTGACCCCAAGGCCATCGACCCAGATGACCCAGATATGTTAAGCGATTTAATTATGGCAGCAGTCAATGCGGCGCTCAAACAAATTGATGATGAGGGCAAGCAAACGTTGGGCAAATACACGAATAATTTACCCGGTATGTAAATTGGTAATGAAGGAGTGATTGGTAACTATGCAATACCCAGAACCAATTGCGCAACTGATCGATAGTTATATGAAACTACCAGGTATTGGTCAAAAGACCGCTACCCGGCTGGCTTTTTATACGATTGATATGAATGGCGACGACGTCACTCGTTTTGCGAAGTCGCTGATATCGGCAAAGCGGGATCTACATTTTTGCTCAATCTGTGGTAATATCACGGAAAATGATCCCTGTGATATTTGCCGTGACAAGACTCGTGACCAGAGTCAGATTTTGGTTGTGGAACAGGCTAAAGATATTATGACGTTGGAAAAAATGAAGGAGTATCACGGCCTGTATCACGTACTGAATGGTGTTCTTTCACCGATTGAAGGTAAGGGTCCTGAAGACTTGAACATGGCTAGTCTTTTAAAACGATTGCAGTCCAACGACGCCGTTAAGGAAGTTATTATCGCAACCAATGCAACTCCTGAGGGCGAGGCCACTGCGATGTATCTGTCACGGCTGATCAAACCGGCAGGCATCAAAGTCACTCGCTTGGCGCATGGCTTGTCAGTTGGCAGTGATATTGAATACGCTGATGAAATGACGCTGTATAAAGCGGTCGAAGGCCGTACGGAAATGTAAGGATGTGAATGCCTTGTTTGGAAATCGAAAACGCCACATTAAACAAGAATATGATAACCAGTTGTTGACGACCATTGAACACGCGAAGGAAGAATGGGATCACGCCAAGCAAACCGAGCTTGCGATCGCGGATGTTGACGAAGAAATTACTGCTCAAACGGCGTTAGCTCGGCAAAAGTACCTCTTTTTATACCGTGAAGCACGGTTACGTCACGTTCGCGGCCAGCATATTCAGCCGTCAGTGTTTGATTTTTAAAACGTGTCAAGAGTAGTGGTGGCTTGCTAGGGTGGTTGAGCTGCTCGGTTAGAAGCCATGAACGATCAATAAAATGCAGGTAGGTGAATTCACTTGCCTGCATTTTAATTTGTCAAACCCAAACTTTTTTCAGGAATGATTATTAGCCTTATTAGCAGCAGTGAAACATGGCAGAACTTAAAGTTATTTATATCCCAGCTGAGGCGAGCTGATTTCATATTTTATACGTCATTTTTGACGCTATCAACATGTTTTATGCAGTTGGAAAAGCCTGTAATAGCAGTCTCTTACCGCTTGCACCCACACCTGTAATCAAGTACAATTGCAATGTGTCGTATCAATTTCTACGGCTAACGAAACCGTCAGTTTCTTAGCGGTAATTATTTGGAGATCGAGGTAACTGAATTTGGCAGGACTATTTATCACCTTCGAAGGGCCGGATGGTGCGGGTAAAACAACCGTCTTATCAGCAATTTCTGAGCAGTTTAAACAGGCTCATCGCAACGACATTGTGGTCACCCGTGAACCAGGGGGCAACCAAATATCGGAGGCCATTCGTGACATTATTTTGAACCCTAAAAACACTCAGATGGATGTCAGAACCGAAGCACTATTGTACGCTGCTGCACGACGTCAGCACATCCAAGAAACGATTCAACCGGCACTAGATGCTGGCAAGGTGGTACTGTGTGATCGATTTGTGGATAGTTCGGTTGCCTACCAGGGTGCGGGCCGTGAAATTGGTGAAAATGCCGTCTACGAGATGAACCAGTTTGCCACCAATGGATTGACTCCAGATTTAACGATCTACGTGGATGTCCCTTCAGAAGTGGGTCTTGCAAGAATTAAGGCTCATCGGGACGTGGTTGATCGACTTGATGCAGAAACGTTGAGTTTTCATAAACGTGTCCGGGCGGCTTATCTGCGCTTAGCCGCTGACCATCCGGATCGAATTGTTACTGTTGATGCGACCCAGCCCGTCGCAACGGTGATCGACACGGCCACCACACTAATTATTAACGCGATTAAAAAGCATCAAAGAATCGGTCAGGAATAGGGAGGAGGAGCAGGTATGAAGTTAGTGATCGCTATCGTTCAGGATAAGGATGCTAACCGACTTCGCAGTGAATTTGTTAAAGCCGGTCTGGGGGCAACTCGGTTATCAACCACCGGTGGTTTTTTAAAGTCTGGCAATACCACCTATATGATTGGTGTCGAAGATAAACGGGTGCAAGAAGTCCTTGATCTGATTAAAGAGACCTCTCGAACTCGACAACAATTTATGACCCCGTCGGTTAATTTGGATACTCAAATGGACAGCACTACTGGCTATCCCGTTGAAGTTCAAGTGGGTGGGGCAACCGTCTTTGTTTTACCGATTGATGAATTTCATCAATTTTAATTCTAAGGAGTGACTCGTTATCGTGGCTGAGCAAGCTGAACAGAACTTAATTGAACAAGCTGAGCAAAAGCAACCTCGGCTAATGAATCATTTTATTCATTTGGTGACGACTAACCGGCTGAGTCACGCCTATTTATTTTCGGGCCTACCAGGTTGTGGAAAGCGCGCCGTGGCACAAGTTGTTGCCATGCGGCTATTTTGCCAGCAGCCAACTAACTCGGGGCTACCGTGTGGGCATTGTCCAGAATGTCGCCGGATTTTGGCGGGCGATAACCCAGATGTTGTAATGGTGGAACCTGATGGTCAGCGAATTAAGATCGATCAGGTTCGCTACATTAAAGATGAATTTTCTAAGAGTCCAGTTGAAGGCGCCACGAAAGTCTTTATTATCGAGGGTGCTGAGACGTTGACGACCAACGCGGCTAACGGATTATTAAAATTCATTGAAGAGCCGGTTGCCAACCGGGTGATTTTCCTACTGACTACCAACAAAAGCATGATTTTGCCGACGATTCTATCCCGGTCGCAAGTGGTTGAATTTCCGGCGTTATCCAGTTCTGCATTTGCCGACACATTACGTGAGCGTCAAATCTCTGACAATCAAATTTCGTTACTGAGTGCGCTGACAAATAGTTTGGAAATTGCGGAAAAACTGACTAATGATGATTGGCTGGCCAATTGTCAGCACGAGTTGAGCCGCTGGTTTGGACAATTAGCCAAACGCGATGACATGGCATTTGTCACCGTTTCAACTGGGCTGATGCCCCTTGCAAGTGATCGGGATCATCAGGGAGTTTTACTGGACGCAATTATCTTACTATGGGAGACAACGTTAAGAGTTAAGTATTTGCCAGACGCTCTCGATACAGCATTTCCAGAGCTTCAGCAGACCACGGTGAACGTGGCCCAATCGTTAACCCGGCAGCAATTATTAGACATTTTGACGGCGGCTTTAGGTACCAAGAAGTTATTGGCAAGCAACATGAACATTCAAAGTATTTTGGAAACGTTGACGCTTAACATTTTAGCGGAACTTAAAAAAGTGGCTTAACGCGCTAGACGGATGTAATTATGGTGCGTTACTTACATATCGGAAAATTAAGGAAGGTGTAATTTTGGCAAAGCGAGATGTCTACGAAGATCTAAAAAACTTACAGGCCGAAATGACACAAATGTTAGCAAAATTCACTGAAGTTCAAGATGAAGTGACTCAAACGTTGGAAGAAAACGCCGAATTAAAAATTGAAAATCAGCATCTCAGAGAAGCACTGCACGAAAACGGCGAACCAACGGGGGATAGTCATGAACCGCAATTATCGAAATCACGCCAGAATCTAGAAAAACTCTACGAACAAGGATTTCACGTTTGTAATTTTGAATATGGCAAACGTCGCGAAAATAATGAACCCTGTGCTTTTTGCTTAGATGTTATCTATGGTGAACGATGAAAGGAGGCGCCACTTGCAATCACAGTTAAGTTTTTCAACTCAGAATCAGACTGGAACACTCTACCTGGTTCCCACACCAATCGGTAATTTAGGTGACATGACTTTTCGCAGTGTGGACGTTCTTAAACGGGTCGATTTGATTGCTGCTGAAGATACCCGCAACACGCAGAAGTTACTAAATCACTTCGAAATCGAAACGTCACAAATTAGTTTTCATGAACATAATACGCAGGAACGGATCCCGCAACTGGTAGCAAAATTGAAGGCCGGACAAAACTTAGCGCAAGTCAGTGATGCCGGGATGCCATCAATCAGTGACCCTGGGCACGAGCTAGTCGTCGCCTGCATCGAGGCGGGTATTCCAGTGGTACCGTTACCGGGTGCTAACGCTGGTTTGACAGCCTTGATTGCATCTGGGCTAGACCCACAACCGTTTTATTTCTACGGCTTTTTGGATCGCAAAGCCAAATTACAAACTGAAGAACTTAGTGAATTAAAGACTCGTTCGGAAACGTTGATCTTTTATGAAGCACCGCACCGACTGGCCAAAACGCTTACGCGACTGGCTAAAATTTTGGGTGATGACCGAACCGCCAGCCTTTGCCGGGAACTGACTAAGAGGCATGAACAATTTATTCGTGGTACTTTAGAAGAACTGTTGAATTGGGCTAGCACTTCGGATCGGGTTCGTGGTGAATTCGTGATCATTGTTAATGGGAATCCCGATGGCAATGCCACAGTAAAAACGGCGGACTTCAGTAACCTTAGTATTGAAGATCATGTTGATCAACTCATGGCGACGGGACTCAAGCCGAATCAGGCAATCAAAGAAGTTGCTCATTTGCGTGGCATGAGAAAGCAAGAGGTTTATCAGATCTTTCATCATCTTGATCAGAATTAAAATAGGATTAGGGGACAATCATATGGGTGCAAGCACATTTTCAGAACAACATCAAATTACGTTTTATGAAGCGGATGTGACCAATACCGTCACGCCAGCAATGTTAGTCAACATGATTATTTTGGCATCTGAGCACCAGACGACCGCCCTTGGTGTCGGAAGTGATGTCGTTGCCAAGCAAGGACTCGGTTGGGTGGTTACCCAGTATAAAATGGATATTACACGGCTGCCGAAAGCCGATGAGACCATTACGCTAACAACTCGTGCCACTTGTTATAACCGTTACTTTGCATTTCGCGAATTTTGGGTTCACGACAGTGATGGCAAAGAATGTGTTCACGTTGAAAGTATCTGGGTAACGATGGATCATGAGACGCGTAAGATTGTGACTATTCCGGCCAACATTATTGAGCCGTTCGAGTCCGAAAAAGTTAAAATGATTCCTAGACTGGCGCGGCCTAAAAAGTTAACGGATCGAGATCAGTTGTTATCAAAAAAGTATCGGGTTCGCTACTTTGATATTGACGGTAACGGTCACGTGAATAACGCTCGTTACTTTGACTGGCTCTTAGACGCCTTACCAATGAGTTTTCTAACCCGGCATGACCTGACTGGAATCAATATTCGTTTTGAAAATGAAGTTCAGTACCATCACATGGTCACCAGTGAAGCAACACTATTGACTGATATCAACGAACCAATCGTCACCAAACACCATATTGTGACGGAAGACGGCGGAATCGCTACGGAGGCTGAATTTCATTGGCGTCCAATCACTAACCAGCAGTAGCGTTACCACAACCATTGGTGTATGATGATGGCTGTATAAATGACAAAAAGGGGTCAGATCAACGAAATGAAAGTATTGGCATTGGATACCTCCAATCAGCCGTTATCTGTTGCTGTGATGAAAGACCATCAGGTGTTGGCTACAACAACGGTAACGACCACTAAAAAACACGCGGCACATTTGTTGCCAATCATAAATGCGTCAATGAAAGCCGCTCAGTTTGAACCTGAGGATCTGGACCGCGTCATTGTGGCAGATGGTCCTGGGTCCTATACAGGAATTAGAGTGAGTGTGACCGCGGCTAAAACACTAGCAGAAACCCTACATATTGAGTTAGTGGGTGTTTCAAGTTTAGCAACGATTGCTGCCAACGTGCCGGTTGAAGGCCAACTGGTAGCAGTGTTGTTTGACGGTCGCAATGACAATGTTTTTGCCGGTGTGTACCGGATTAAAAACGGCGCACCCGAAAATGTCATTGCAGATCAGCATATTGCGTTTGAAAAGTTATTACCGCAAATCAAGAAATTGGGAGAACCAGTTGTTGTGCTTGGTGATTTAGCCGCCTTTAAAACCCGGTTAGATAGTCAGCTTAAGGAGCACTTTATCTCTTACCCGCAAGAAAACAGTTTGCCAAGTGCCGTACAACTAGGCCGACTAGGCGAAAGTTTAAAACCCGTCACAGACATTAATGCGTTTGTGCCACGGTATTTGCGTCTGACCAAGGCTGAAGCTGACTGGCAACGACAGCACCCGAAAGAGGATAATAGGGACTATGTTGAAAAAGTTTAAGCACTGGTACCAGCGAATGTTTCAAGTGCAGGATGCCAAGTACCAAGATGTGTTAGACATCAAAAACCACGAAGTTCACATTCAAAACGTTGCCTATTTTTTGGCAAAGGCACAGTTTACTGATATTCCTGAGATGTTGGGCATTGAACGGGCGGTCTACGGTGGTAAAACACCCTGGGACTCAGCCGCATTTGCCAGTGAACTTCGTCGTCAGACTGACAGGCTGTATCTCGTGCTACGGCGACATGATCGACTATTGGCGTTCATTGGCTGCACGTTTAACGATGATAAAAGTGATGCGCACATCACTAATATCGCCGTTGTGCCTGACTTTCAAAACCGCGGGTTAGGTCATTTTTTAATTGCTATTATGATCAAGAAGGCTCGTCAGCTTGGGTTAAGCCAAGTCTCCTTGGAGGTTCGTTTAAGTAATGTCAGGGCTCAAGCGCTTTATCAAGACCTTGGGTTTGAAAAGGCCGGTATTAAAAAGGGATATTACTTTGGCGATCATGAGGATGCTGTGGACATGATTTTAACGACTGGAGAGACACGTGATGACGACCTATAAGGCTCAGGTGCTGTCAAATGCTGCCTTACCACCCTTAGCAGCTGCCTGTGCAGTAGTTGCAAAACGGGCCTATCCCGTCGGAGCAGCTTGGCATCTAACGGGCTTTCAGCAAGATATGGCAGCTGCTCACCGCTTATACGCCGTCGTGCGGGTAGAGGGGCAACTATTAGCATACGTGGGTGCCATTCGGGTTCTTGATCAAGTTGACATCACGGGTGTTGCCGTTGACCCAAACTATCAACGAATTGGTCTTGCTAAGAAGCTAATGGCAGCCCTATTTGCTAAGTTGACGGCTGGTACCGACGTTTTTTTAGAGGTCCGAGCTGCTAATTGGCCTGCACGAAATTTATATTGCCAAGTGGGTTTTAAGCCGATCGGCGTGCGAAAAGACTATTATGAACATCCAGACGAGGATGCCGTTTTAATGAAATTATCAATTTAATTCGTTCTAAGAAAGGAGAGGGGTCACGTGGAACGTAATCTAATTTTAGCTTTTGAGTCCAGCTGTGACGAAACGAGTGTTTCAGTTGTCGAAAACGGTTCTAAAATTTTGTCTAATATCGTGGCAACCCAAATTAAGAGTCACCAACGGTTTGGCGGTGTGGTACCCGAAGTGGCTAGTCGTCACCATATTGAGCAGATCACTGACTGTATTGACCTTGCCATGTCGAAAGCAGGCGTCGGGTACAGTGATCTTAATGCAGTAGCTGTCACTTACGGACCGGGATTAGTTGGTGCGTTATTGATTGGTGTGACCGCGGCTAAGACGGTGGCCTATGCTCACCATCTGCCATTAATTCCGGTCAACCACATGGCCGGGCATATTTACGCGGCGCGTTACGTTAAGCCAATTGAATTTCCTTCATTGGCCCTGTTAGTATCAGGCGGGCATACTGAATTAGTCTACCTGGCTGCTCCAGGTAAATTCGAGATCATTGGTGAGACTCGGGATGACGCGGCGGGTGAAGCCTATGATAAGATTGGTAGGGTACTGGGTATCAATTATCCAGCTGGTAAGGAAGTTGACCGGCTTGCCCATCTCGGGAAGGATACCTTCAACTTTCCGCGTGCAATGGATGATTCTGAGTCGTTTGACTTTAGTTTTAGTGGTTTAAAGAGTGCCTTTATTAACACTGTCCACCACGCCGATCAAATTGGTGAGACATTAAACCGTGAAGACTTAGCTGCCAGTTTTCAGGCCGCAGTGGTTGATGTCCTTGCAGACAAAACCGTTCGGGCTTTGGATGCTTATCCGCAAGTGAAACAACTGATCTTAGCAGGTGGTGTGGCTGCCAATCAAGGTTTGCGAGAACGTTTAACGGCTGAATTGCAGGCCTTTGATTCGGTTGAGTTTGTTAAGGCACCACTTAAATTATGTGGTGACAACGCTGCAATGATTGGTGCAGAAGCTTATGTGGAATATCAACAGCAACATTTTGGCAAGCTAGATTTAAATGCTGACCCAAGCTTAGAATTTGATTTCATGGCTTAAGTTTAATTTCAATGAAATAGTAAATCGGTTTTAGCGTATTCAAAAAGGTGGTCATCAATTTCGCTCACTAACGAAATTGATGACCACCTTTTTGATGACTAAACTGAAGTGTGAACCACTTCCAGTATTTCAAAAAGATCAACGAATCTAGCCCGTTAATTCTTCCAACTGTAAAGAAGTCTCCTCCCAACTTGCTTCTGTGACCTCGATTTCCTTAGTGACCGATTCAAGTTGACTTTGGAGCTCTGCCATTTTGGTAGGATCTGAAAAAACGTCAGGTTGAGTCATCGTTGTTTCAAGTTGATGCTTATTTTCATCGAGTTCAGTAAGTTTATTTTCTAGTGCTTCCACTTCACGACTGAGCTTACGTTGCTGCTTTTGGGTTTCCTTAGAAGCTTGATAACTCTGTTTGCTTTGACTAACGGTTTTAGTTGGGGCGCCATCGTTGGCATCAGCAGCTTCTTCGCGGGCTTTTTCGGCCAAAGCCTGCTGCTCTTCCTTCTTTTCAATGAAGTAGTCGTAATCACCTAGGTAGAGTTCAGAACCTTTGGCAGATAATTCAACGACTGAGGTAGCGACTTGATTGATAAAATACCGGTCATGAGAAACAAACAAAATTGTTCCGTCAAAATCGTTGAGGGTATTTTCGAGTACTTGACGGCTGTCGATATCCAGATGGTTGGTCGGCTCATCAAGAATCAGGAAATTATCGTGTTTCATGGCTAACTTGGTGAGCAGAAGACGGGCCTTTTCCCCACCGCTCAAACTGTGGACCATCTTGTCAACATCTTCACCACTAAAAAGAAAACTACCAAGAATCGTTCGGATATCCCTTTCAGGTGTGGTGGGGTGATCATCCCAGAGTTCATCTAAAACCGTTTTATTGCCGTGCAATGACTTTTGCTCTTGATCGTAGTAACCGGTATCAACGCCAGTTCCAAAACGAACACTACCCCCTAAAGCCGGTATTTGACCCAAGATAGTTTTTAGAAGGGTCGATTTACCCACACCGTTTGGACCAACAATGGCAATTGCCTGATGTTTTTTAACGTTCAAATCAATTGGCTGTGCCAACACTTTTCCAGGATCGTAACCAACGGCCAGATCCCGCACTGTTAAAACAATGTTGCCACTCTGCCGATGGGGCGTGAATTCAAAATGGGCCACCTTATTGTCCGCTTCTGGCCGTTCGATCCGATTCATTTTTGCTAATTGTTTGCGACGTGCCTGCGCCCGTTTGGTGGTGGAAGCCCTGACGATGTTGCGGTTCACAAAGTCTTCCAGTTGTGAAATTTTATGTTGTTGCTTGTCGTATTCCTTCCACTGCCGTTGTAATTGAGCAGCTTTTTGGGTCACGTAGGCCGAATAATTACCGTGAAAGTGGGTGACTGTGCCCATCGACATTTCGTAGACGTCAGATACTAACCGGTCAAGGAAGTACCGGTCGTGAGAAACGATCAGTAACGCCCCTTTGTATGATTGGATATAGCCTTCCAGCCAGGTCAACGTTTCAACATCCAGGTGGTTGGTGGGTTCGTCCAGGACTAGCAAATCGCGTTTTTCCAAGAGTAATTTTGCCAGTGCCAGCTGCGTTTTTTGACCACCTGATAGTTCATTTATCGAGCGGTTATAATCTGGTTCGTCAAACTCGAAGCCGTGCAGCACACCACGAATCTCCGCTCGGTAACCATAACCGTTGTCGCGTTTAAACTTAGTTTGCAGTTGATCATAGGTTTTCGATATTTGTTCAAAACGTTCATGATTATTAATGATTTCAGGATCACTCATCTGTTCTTCGAGGTGGTGAAGTTCAGCCTCTTGATCTTGCAGATCCTTGAATACACTAGTCATTTCGTCCCAAATAGAGTTGTTGGAATCAAGGCCGGTATCTTGGGCGAGATACCCGATGGTCATGCCTTTTTTATAGATAATTTGACCCTCATCGGGCGCATCGATTCCAGTGATCATACGAACGAGGGTTGATTTACCCGCCCCATTTCGACCGACCAGTGCAACCCGCCCGTGTTCAGGCACGTCCAGACTGACATTGTCAAAAAGGGTATCCGCACCGAATCGACGTGTTACTTGTTGGACCTGTAATAACATGTTGAATCAGCTACCTTTCTATTGTGAAACTATTTTAACATTAAATGCATGGCTTCCGATAGGCTATCATCGTGGTTCTGCTATTTTTTATTGAAAATTATTTCACAAAATAGCCGAATATGCTACAATTAACTAGGACGATGATTTCACAAGCGCTGTTTTTCCTATTAATTTGCTATCATTGAAGTTTCAAGATCGTTTACTTTCTATCATTCACAAGGAGGACAAGAGACTTGACAGAACAGAAGATTCCAAAGGCAACCGCAAAACGTTTGCCGATTTATTATCGCTATTTAAATATCTTAAAAGATGCTGACAAGACGCGGGTCTCATCCACTGAGCTCTCAGATGCTGTTAAGGTTGATTCGGCCACTATTCGCCGTGATTTTTCCTACTTTGGCGCACTTGGTAAGCGCGGCTACGGCTACGATGTCGAGAGTTTGCTAAAGTTTTTCAAGAAAATTTTAAATCAGGATAAGTTGACCAACGCCGCCCTGATCGGGGTTGGTAATTTAGGTAATGCCCTGCTAAACTTTAATTTCCACCAAAACAGTAATGTGCGAATCAGTGCGGCTTTTGACGTTCGGCCAGATTTGGCGAATACCGTTCAAAGCGGTGTCCCAATCTATCCGATGGCAGAACTGCGTAAACAACTGGAAGACCAACAGATTAAAATCGTGATTTTAACTGTGCCTTCGTCAGTTGCCCAAGACGTCACCGATGAAGCAATTGCCGGTGGGGTTCGAGGGATCCTGAACTTTACGTCATTACGGTTGTCTGTACCAAAGGACGTACGGGTTCAAAACGTTGATCTGACTAATGAATTGCAAACGCTGATTTACTTCCTTGATCATTATAATGATGAGGACTAGGGTGGTGCAATCCGACTCAGAATGATTAGCCAAGTGCTAACCATTCTTTTTTTATGAAAAAGCTTAGAAATTACGAGTTTTGGTGGGTATTTAAAAATTTTTGGTGAAATCTCTTGCAATTGAAAAGGAATAATTTTATAGTATTAACTGTGATTAGCACTTATGTTAGATGAGTGCTAACAGTGCTAAACTTTATATTTATTGGAGGGATTCAAGTGTTAAAACCATTAGGAGACCGTGTTATTTTACAAGCACAAGAAGAAGAGGAAACAACTGTTGGCGGTATCGTGTTAGCAAGCAATGCGCAGGAGAAGCCACAAACGGGTAAGGTTATTGCTGTTGGTGATGGCCGTGTGCTTGACAATGGTGAAAAGGTTGCGCCAAGCGTTAAGGAAGGCGACACTGTCTTATTTGATAAATACGCTGGTACTGAAGTTAAGTACGAGGGCACCACTTACTTGGTAGTCCACGAAAAGGATTTAGTTGCCATCGTCGACTAATCTAGTTTCAATCAAGAATTTAATGTTTAAACTATACTAATTATGAGGTGAAGTTAAATTATGGCTAAGGAACTTAAATTTTCTGAAGAAGCCCGCTCATCAATGCTTGCTGGTGTGGACAAATTAGCAGATACAGTAAAAACAACTCTCGGTCCTAAGGGTCGTAACGTTGTTTTGGAACAATCATATGGTAACCCGACCATTACAAACGATGGTGTTACGATTGCAAAGGCAATTGAACTTTCTGACCACTTTGAAAACCTTGGCGCCAAGTTGGTTGCTGAAGTTGCTTCAAAGACTAACGATATTGCCGGTGATGGTACTACTACTGCTACTGTTTTGACCCAGGCTATTGTTAACGAAGGCATGAAGAACGTGACTGCCGGTGCTAACCCAGTTGGCATTCGTCGTGGGATCGAAAAAGCTACGACTGCTGCTGTTAAGGCACTTCACGGTATGAGTCACAAGGTTGCAACTAAGGATGATATTGCGCAAATCGCCTCCATTTCTTCAGCTGATGAAGAAGTTGGTAAGTTGATTGCTGAGGCCATGGAAAAGGTTGGTAACGACGGGGTTATCACGATTGAAGAATCTCGTGGTGTTGATACCAGCCTTGACGTTGTTGAAGGAATGCAATTCGATCGTGGTTACATGTCACAGTACATGGTTACTGATAATGACAAGATGGAAGCTAACCTCGATAACCCATACATCTTGATTACCGATAAGAAGATTGGTAATATCCAAGACATCTTACCACTGTTACAGTCAGTTGTTGAGCAAAGTCGTTCGCTGTTGATCATTGCTGATGATATTACTGGTGAAGCATTACCAACACTTGTATTGAACAAGATGCGTGGAACCTTTAACGTTGTTGCTGTAAAGGCACCCGGTTTTGGCGACCGTCGGAAGGCTCAACTTCAAGATATCGCTGTTTTGACTGGTGGTACAGTGATCACTGATGATTTAGGCTTGAATTTGAAGGATGCTACGATCGAACAACTTGGTCAAGCTAACAAGGTCAACGTTACCAAGGATGACACGACTATCGTTGAAGGCGCTGGTGCTAAGGAACAGATTCAAGAACGAGTTGCTGAAATCAAGTCACAAATTGACGCAACAACTTCTGACTTTGACCGTGATAAGTTAAAGGAACGTCTAGCTAAGATGGCTGGCGGTGTTGCTGTGATCCGTGTTGGTGCCGCAACTGAGACTGAACTGAAGGAACGTAAGTACCGGATCGAAGATGCTTTGAACGCTACCCGTGCAGCCGTTGAAGAAGGCTTTGTACCGGGTGGTGGTACTGCTTTGGTTAATGTCATTGGCGACGTTGATAAAGTTGAAGCTGAGGGTGACGAAGCAACAGGTGTTCAAATTGTGCGTCGTGCACTTGAAGAACCTGTTCGCCAGATTGCTGAAAATGCCGGTGTTGAGGGTTCTGTCATCGTTGAACACATGAAGACCTTAGATCAAGGCATTGGCTATAATGCAGCAACCGATAAGTATGAAGACATGGTTAAAGCTGGTATCGTGGATCCAACTAAGGTGACACGTTCAGCACTTCAAAATGCTGCTTCTGTATCAGCATTGCTGTTGACTACTGAAGCTGTCGTTGCCGATGAACCAAAGGATGATTCTGCTGCACCAGCTGCACCCGCACAACCAGGTATGGGCGGTATGATGTAATCGATTCTTCCTTGCGACAAGGGTTTGGAAGCTGATTAATTGAATTTTAAAGCAGAAGCAGTGATGAGTTTTAAGAACCCGTCACTGCTTCTTTGTCGTTTGAATGTGCGTAAAATGGTGGCATTTGGCCAGTAAATGGTTTAATTTCGAGAGAGTAGGGGGATCAGTTCACTGCATTTTGTAAGCGGGATTAGGTTCGAGGGCCTGTTGGGGGTTAAAAATACAAGATGGCAGCCATTAAGGGAATCTGATGAAGTAAGCCGCATCCTTTTTGAAATCGTGTCTAACAGCCAGGAGTAACCTTCATAAAAGTCGAAATAATCACGTCGTATGTAAGCTGTTTTCACAACGGATGATGGGTGCTTTCGGGGAAGCGAAAGAACATTTGGGAACAGCTTGCTTTCACGCTCTAATATGTTGTACAATACCAATTGATTTTGCATACCCGTTTGCGTCATTAATTTAATTTGAATAGTCAATTCCGGATAAGAGCTATCAGTCACTGCTATCCTCGTGGCTGATAGCTGTTATTCGTCGATAAAGGAGTAAACAACATGTGGCGATATTTGAAACGGTTTCTTATTGGTAAACCGTTGAAGACCTCAGACGAGGGGGGCCAGGCCTTAACAAAATTCAAAGCTTTAGCACTTCTTTCTTCTGATGCGTTGTCATCAGTCGCATATGGGACTGAACAAATCACAACAGTTTTAATTACACTTTCTGCAGCTGCTTTAATGTATCAATTATGGGTAGCAGCGCTAGTGTTGGTATTACTGTTTGCTATTACACTGTCTTATCAACAAATTATTCATGCCTATCCATCCGGTGGTGGCGCTTACGTCGTGGCAACGACTAATTGGGGACAATCTGCTGGGTTGGTTGCCGGCGGCTCACTTCTGGTCGATTATATGTTGACTGTGGCGGTTTCTGTGACTTCTGGTACAGATGCCATTATATCGGCGATTCCGTCACTAAGTGCCCATCAGGTAGGAATCTCAATCCTTCTTGTGCTTTTGATCATGGGCCTAAACCTGCGTGGGATGCGTGAGTCGGCATCGTTTTTGACGTTACCGGTTTATTTCTTTATTGCGATGATCCTTATTATGATTGGTTGGGGAATCTACGAAATTGTTACGGGTCAAATTGTTTACCATGCTGCCGCCCATATTGGTGCGCCAGTCCAAGGTATGACGCTCGTTTTGTTCTTCCGTGCCTTCTCAAGTGGTTCATCTTCATTGACTGGTGTTGAAGCCATTAGTAACGCGGTACCGAATTTCAAGAAACCTAAGAGCCATAACGCTAGTGCAACGCTCGCTATTATGGCCACGATTCTGGGGTTCTTCTTTGGTGGCATTACCTTTCTAAGTTATTACTTAGGCATTCGGCCAATGGCTGATAACACTGTTTTGTCACAAATTGGTTCGGCAATTTTCGGTCACGGTTTAATTTACTACTTGTTACAATTAGCAACTGCAGCTATCTTAGCTGTGGCAGCAAATACCGGTTTTTCAGCCTTTCCGATTTTGGCTTATAACCTGGCAAAGGATAAGTTCCTACCGCACGCCTACTTGGATCGTGGCGATCGGCTCGGCTACTCTAACGGTATTATTTCACTGGCACTGGGTGCGATTGTTTTAATTATTATCTTCCACGGGAAGACAAGCCTATTAATTCCATTGTACGCAGTCGGAGTTTTCGTGCCGTTTACTTTATCGCAGTCAGGAATGATTCGCCACTGGTTCCGAGTCCGTGAGGGGAAATGGCCATTAAAAGCAATGATCAACTTCCTGGGGGCTTTCATTTCATTTTCATTGGTGGTCTTTCTGTTCTGGTTGCATTTTGGCAACGTTTGGCCTTATCTGATCGTCATGCCTGCTCTGTGCTACATGTTCTATCGCATCCATCTGCATTATATGAACGTGGCGCGACAGTTAAAGGTGACCGCCGAAAGCGAGTCAGTTAATCACCACTATGATGGGGCAACGGTGATCGTTTTAGTTAGCAACGTAACTCAAGTGACAGCTAACGCTATTGATTATGCGCGTTCGGTAGGTGATTACGTGATTGCAATGCACGTTTCATTCGATGAGAATCCACGCAAGGAGCATAAGACCGCTCAAAAGTTTAAGGTCGAATTCCCTGATGTTCGATTTGTGGACATTCATTCTTCTTATCGGTCAATCATTACGCCAACGCTGCGGTTCTGTGATGTGATTGCGAAGCGGGCAGCTGAACGGAACTTTACAACGACCGTCTTAGTTCCACAATTTGTACCACGACGGCCATGGCAAAATATTTTGCATAATCAAACAGCGTTACGACTGCGATCAGCATTGAATACGCGTGAAAACATCATTGTTTCAACGTATAGTTACCACTTAAAACGTTAATAAAGAATTTAAGGCAACACTACAATTAAACAAACGAAATAGGGTTCCTGGAGACCAGCGACGATGTGTCGATTCTGGTCTCTAAGAACCCTATTTTGATCTTATGTGCTTGAGCAGCAATTTAATTGGCTCATAATGGCAGGTTGTTATTATCAATGAGACACCTGTATTTAACGTCAAATGCCGTTTGCAGTCAGAAGCTAGTCGAAAAATGCCTAGAGCAGCCAAAATAGGTCTAAAAAAAGCCCCGGAGCAAATGCTCTGGGACCTTTTTGAACGATGACTTTGAGATTAGAATAAGTGCATCATTGAAGCGAATGGTGGAACAACGACATCAACAACGATTGAAATAACAACAACCGCGATTGAAGCCATAGCACCTTGGATAGAACCAAGTTGAACGGCCTTCGCTGAACCAACCGTGTGTCCTGCGGTACCTAAACCTAAACCAGCACCAACGGGATCACTGTTCAAACGGAAGATCTTGATCAAGAAGTCAGCTAAAGCGTAAATCAAGACGGCGTTTAAGATACATGCCATCGCAGTTACGGCTGGCACGCCACCAGTGGCGCCAGAAATAGGCATCGCAATAGCAGTCGTTGCAGCTTGTGGTAACATTGATGAAATCATCTGGTTGTTCAAACCGAACAGTTTGGACATGTAGTAGATGATAAACAGTGAAATAACCATCCCGACAATTAATGAAAGAATAATTTCAAGCCAGAATTTTTTAACAACGTCATTACGACGGTATAGCGGAATGGCGAACGCAATAGTGGCAGGGTTTAAGAACCAGAAGATAATATCGCCACCTGGTTTGTAGGCTTCCATGTAGAAGGTTGGCAGGGTAACACCGAACCATTTAGCCATTAACCAAAGGATAAAGATACCTAATACCATACCAACGAATAGCGGTTGGAACAAGAAGAAACCATTTGAAATCTTAAATAGCCATTGACCAATTAAGAAAACGATTAATGATAGAAAGATACCAAAAAAGGCAATTCCACCAATTTTCGGATCTAACGCATTACCAAAAAAGTTGACCCAAGTCATTTAACTCAATCCTTTCTTTATTAAGATGAGAGTACCAATTACTGGATATCCGTGCTCTTGTGGAAGACGTGACGGCTGATAGCCATGAAGCCAGCGGTCGTGTAAGCAATGACAACTAACAAGATGATAGTCGCTAAGATAATAGTGACGATCAACATAACCCCAGTAAAGGCACCATCGTCAGTAAAGACGTTCAGTGAGTTGGCCATTTGAATTCCAGAAGGAACAAACAAGAAGGCAATCAGACTGATTAAGAAGTCGGCCATCTTTTCTACTTGGTACAACTTAATAATGTGTGAGGCTAAAAGCACGTACATCAAAACCAAACCAATAACCGGAGTTGGCACAGGAAACGACTTAGGGAATAATGGAGAAATCAATGATGACACAAACAGAACACACGCAAAAATACCCATTTGTTGTAAAATAGGTGCCGGTTCGTGTTCAACCTCCGATGTTTTGGCAGCTTGTTGATTACTTGCCATAGGTAAACACTCCTTTCAAAATATATATAAAAACTTTCACAAACTTGCAAAGCGTTTCCACTTCACATATACAGTATAATAATTTTTGCTTAAAAAGGCAAGAAGATAAAGATGTATTGGCATACAAAGCGGGATACGCAACTTGTGAAAAACCCGAAGAATCAGCTCTCATTGCTCAAAAATGCACGGATAATGTTGAAAATTCCATTAAGATTCATTGTGTTTACTGAAAGCGATTTGTATAATAGTACCAATGCGTCATGAAGAGAGGAATACAAATGAAATTTGAAATCATCGTCAGTTTGGTTGCGACCATGATTTTATCCGCGATCCTGACGCCGTTCGTACGAAAGTTGGCGTTCAAGGTTGGCGCTATCGACAAGCCAAACGCTAGGAGAGTCAACAAGGTGCCCATGCCAACCATGGGCGGTCTGGCAATCTTTTTGGCCTATACATTTGCCACTGTTTTCCTGTTAAGGGAACAAATACCGACCCGTCAGCTTTGGGGCGTATTCGGCGGCGAATGCGTCATTATTTTGACTGGAATCATCGATGATATCTTTGAATTAAAGCCCCGTCAAAAAGTTTTGGGGATCTCAATTGCAGCGCTGGTAGCCTACTTCGCGGCCGGTGTCAAAATGAGTCACGTCACAATTCCGTTTGTTGGTATGGTCTCGCTTGGCTGGCTGAGTCTGCCAGTCACCTGGATCTGGATCTTAGCCATTACTAACGCAGTCAATTTGATTGACGGCCTGGATGGGTTAGCAACCGGAGTAGGGATCATCGCATTGTCCACGATGGGAATTACCGGCTTGTTTTTCTTGAACGTTGCCAATACTTTCGTCGCAATCTCAATTTTCGCCTTGGTTGCTGCGATGGTTGGCTTTTTACCCTATAATTTCTTTCCCGCTCGCGTTTATTTGGGTGATACCGGGTCGCTATTTATCGGCTTTATGATCTCGGTTTTTTCACTCTATGGTTTGAAAAACGTCACTTTTATCACGATGATTATTCCGGTCATCATCTTAGGTGTTCCAATTACCGACACGGTTTACGCTATTTTACGGCGAATGCTTAATCGGCAGCCAATTTCACACGCGGATAAGCACCATCTGCACCACCGGTTGATGCAGATGGGCTTGACTCACCGTCAAACGGTGCTTGTTATCTATGGTATCGCGCTGATTTTTGCCTTTATCTCACTGCTTTATCCAATTTCACCAACCTGGGGCGCAATCTGTTTGACAATTGCTAGTCTAGTTGGTTTGGAGCTATTTGTGGAGGCCATTGGGCTGGTTGGCAGTCACCGTCAACCGTTACTTAACTGGATCAAAAAATTGGTTAAGGGTACGACGTCAAAGAGTTCCCGATAACTAAAACTGCATTTTAAAATTGTTAAAACTAAGTGCTATTCACTTGGTCAGCAATCGAGACGGTGACAATACTCAGCGATTAATAAAGTGGGCACTAATTTCTAGATTACTCAATCGAGGCTAAACAGATTTAGATCACCGCCATATAGCGATACTTAAAGTGGGTTCCCTAAACTTTTGGGAACCCATTTTTGATTTTGCGACATTCTGTGACCTAAACGTGTTCTACCACCTTTGCTACTTTGCGGGTCATCGAAGGTAGCCCTTCCTTAGGATTCGCCGTAAACTGGAACATCCACTTCGTGATAAGATTCGGTGCCGACGTCAAAGGTCGTTTGTCCTGATAGTAAGTTCATGACATCGTTTTTCAAGGCTTCCAAATCAGGTGTGTCGACTGCCACTTCGACTTTGACCTGTGCCGTGTACGCTGTGTCTTCAATCGCAATTTTTTGCTGTTCTAAAAAGTAACCTAGTTTTTCAAAGTTGGAGTAACTTACAGTCATCGTGACGCTGGTCTGCAAAACTAATTTGACGAGGCCGACACTCTCAATTGCGCGAGATGTGGCATTGCTGTAGGCACGGATCAAACCGCCTGCACCTAATTTAATACCCCCAAAATACCGTGTCACCACAGCGACTAAGTTATGTAAATTCATTTTTTTTAAAACTTCAAGGATTGGGACACCGGCTGTACCAGAAGGCTCTCCGTCATCTGATTCTCGCTGGATCTCATTATGCTCACCAATCATATAGGCAAAGCAGTTATGGTTAGCCTTGGTATTTTGGTGCCGAATCGTTTCGATAAAAGCATCGGCATCTTCCTTGGTTGTGACCCGCTGTAAATGGCAGATGAACTGTGATTTTTTGATATCCAATTCATGACTGCCAGACGTTTTAATTGTTAAATAATTTTCTGGCATATAAACATTGTCTCCTTTTCTGACGTAGTTAGTTGAGAAGGGATGATGAAAATGATTGATGCAGAACAGTTATACGGTCGTCAAATTTTGGCTGATGAGGTTCACTTAAATAACGCACAAGGCGTTCAACTGATTCGACGCCCTGCACTGGCAATTCAAGACCGTTGGGTACTTTGTCAGCGGTGCGGTCAACGAACGTTAAAAAAAGAAGTCCGGTTACCTGGAAATAAATTTTATTGCCCCCATTGCTTCCAACTGGGTCGGGTGACCTCTGATCAATGGCTGTGGTCGTTAGCCGAGCCTAACTTGTTCATGCCTATTGCAAGCTCACCGTTATCTTGGCGTGGTAAATTGACACCCGCACAGGCCAGCTGCAGTCAACAAGTTCGTCAATACTTTGCAGCCGGTCGGACGCACTTGCTTTGGGCAGTAACTGGAGCCGGTAAAACTGAAATGTTATTTCCGGGGATCCAATGGGCATTGTCGCATGGTCTGCGAGTTGGCATTGCGTCGCCTCGAGTCGATGTTTGTCTCGAACTGGCACCCAGATTTGAAGCGGCTTTCAAAAGCATTCCTCAAATTGTCCTGTATGGCGATATGAGTGGCACTTATGAATACCGCCAACTAACGATTTGCACCACTCATCAACTACTCCGATTTTACCATGCTTTTGATGTTTTAGTGATCGATGAGGTGGATGCTTTTCCATTTGCTGCTGACCCAGGATTAAGCTTTGCGGCTGAACAGGCCAAAAAAGAGAGTGGGGCCCTACTGTACTTAACCGCCACTCCCAGTCGAGAATTACAACGTCAAGAAAAGCAAAATAGATTGACGGTTAGCTATCTGCCTGCCCGCTACCATGGTCACGCCCTGCCGGAAATCAAAGTCAAGACGACTGGTAACTGGCGGAAAAGACTTAACCAGAACCACTTGCCTGGAAAGGTAAACCGAACACTTAGTCAATTGATCATGAAACAAAGACGATTTTTAATTTTTGTGCCACACGTTAATGACTTGCCAAGGGTTGAGACGGCGTTAAAAAAGCAGTTTCCTCCTTTAAAGTTGGCGACTGTCCATGCGACTGATCCGCAACGCCACGAAAAAGTGCAGTGGATGCGGGATCAACAGATCGATTGCTTGATCACCACGACAATTTTAGAACGGGGAGTGACTTTCTCTGACATTGACGTTATTGTGATTGGTGCAGATGACCAGGTTTTTTCGACTGCTGCACTGGTTCAAATCGCGGGTCGCGTTGGCCGTAAAGCTGACTTTCCCAGTGGATTAGTTCAATTCTTTGCTGATAGCCAGACTAAGGTGATTCGTGAAGCGCGCAGGCAGATCCGGTTTGTGAATCGCAAAGCCCGACAAGAAAAATTGATTGGTGATGTGTAAATGCAAACTTGCTTACTCTGCCACCGTGAAAACTTATATCAGCCGACCCTTTGGCAGCTACTCAATTTTCAAACCGTTTCACAATCTCCCGTCTGCACCGGCTGCTGGCAGACCTTTGAGCCGATACCGGCTGATCAGGCTTGTCAGGGGTGTGGACGACGAAGCGCAGAGAAAAAATGCCCGGATTGTCAAAAATGGCAAGCAGATTCCTCGTTTTCAAACCGTGCCCTTTACACCTACAACGCCCCTTTAAAACGCTATATGTCACAGTATAAATTTAACGGTGATTACCGGCTGAGACGGGTGTTTCAAGGTCAGTTCCAGCAAGCAGTGAAAACGCTTCAGGCTGATTTGATCGTGCCGATTCCGATTAATCAATCAACCCGAAAACAACGGGGCTTTAATCAGGTCCTGGGCTTTTTGGAAGGGGTCGAGACTCTGGCTGGATTAGCTACTGTACAGTCAGATAAATCTGTCCCGCAATCGGCCAAGACACGGCAACAACGTCTGCTAACTGCGCAGCCGTTTAAATTGAACGTTGATGAGGAAGTATTTCGTAAAAAACGGGTTTTGCTTGTTGATGATATTTATACGACGGGCCGGACAATTCGACATGCTGCTGAGTTATTGATCGGGGCTGGTGCCCGTGAAGTTATTGGCCTTACACTCGCCCACGGTTAAGCTCTTTTCAGACATTTTAATGAGGCTTCTCTGCCCTAAACTATTGTGTATTGTAGCGCTTTCTATTATAATTGGTTTATAAACAAAACAAATATTTAGGCACGCTTTTCAACCACGCTTAAATCAACTTTTGTTTGTTGTGGAAGGGAGAGAAGTTCTATGCTCACATTCAATATTCGTGGTGAAAACATTGAGGTCACTCAGGCAATTAGAGACTACGTACAAAAGCGGATCAGTAAGCTTGAGAAGTATTTTGAGCAAAGCGTCGATTCAACTGCGCACGTTAATTTAAAGGTTTACCAAAATAAGGATTCAAAGGTGGAAGTAACCATTCCGCTTCCTTATTTAACCCTTCGTGCTGAAGAGACGTCACCAGATCTTTACGCAAGTATTGATTTGGTTACGGATAAGCTAGAGCGTCAGATCCGCAAGTACAAGACAAAGATCAACCGTAAGTCACGTGAAAAAGGCTTCAAGAACCTTGAGTTTACACCTGAGGACGCAGAACCTGCTGACACAGATAATGATTCATCGAAGTTAGAAGTTGTTCGTACGAAGCGGGTATCTTTGAAACCCATGGACAATGAAGAAGCAATTCTACAAATGGATATGCTAGGGCACGACTTCTTTATCTATGAGGACGCTGAAACAGACGGCGTCAATATTGTATACCGTCGTAATGACGGTCGCTATGGTTTAATTGAAGCCGGCGAAGAATAAATTTAAGAATTTAACAGTGAAAGGGTCGAAGCCGTATGCAGAGAGGCTTCGGTCCTTTTGTTTATACTGAGTGAAAACGTTGTCAGAATATTTTTTGCATTATCAGCTCTCGATTAGTTTCAAAACCCTGTCATAAATGTTAGACTAATTGTTGGTATGCAATCAAAATGAATGAGTTAATTGAGAACACATAAACAGAAGGGAATCAAGTATGGCCAACATTTTAAGACGCTGGGTCGAAAGTGACAAACGTGAACTTCGACGAATCAGCAAACTTGCAGATAAAGTAAATGCGTATTCAAAAGAGTACGAGGCTTTATCCGATGACGAATTAAAAGCAAAAACGCCAGAATTTAAAAAACGATATCAAGATGGTGAAACCCTGGATGATCTATTACCTGAGGCGTTTGCCGTTGCACGTGAAGGCGCCAAGCGAGTCCTTGGTTTATACCCGTTCCACGTCCAAATTATGGGTGGAATCGTGCTGCATGAAGGAAACATTGCCGAAATGAAAACTGGTGAAGGTAAGACGTTGACAGCAACGATGCCCGTTTATTTGAATGCCCTGGCTGGCAAGGGCGTCCACGTGGTTACGGTCAACGAATACCTATCGTCTCGTGATGCTTCCGAAATGGGTGAGCTATACAATTGGTTAGGTTTGAGCGTTGGCTTGAATTTAACTGAAAAATCACCTGAAGAAAAGCGGGCAGCTTATAACGCTGACATCACTTATTCTACCAACTCAGAAATTGGGTTCGATTATCTTCGTGATAACATGGTAGTTTATAAGGAAGACATGGTTCAACGACCGCTGAACTTTGCAATCGTCGATGAAGTTGATTCAATTTTAATCGATGAAGCTCGGACACCGTTGATCATTTCTGGTCAGTCTGAAGGTACGTCGCAGTTGTATCAACGAACCGATCGTTTCGCCAAGACGCTGACTGAAGATACTGATTTCAAGATCGATTTGGAATCAAAGAGTGTGTCGCTGACGGAAGATGGAATTGCTAAGGCCGAGAAGTACTTCAATCTGAAGAACCTTTATGATACTGACAACACGGCTTTAACCCACCATTTAGACCAAGCGCTACGGGCGAACTTCATCATGCTGCGTGATAAGGATTACGTGGTAAGTAATGGTGAAGTTTTGATCGTTGATTCATTTACCGGCCGTGTTATGGAAGGCCGACGTTATTCTGACGGCCTGCACCAAGCGATTGAAGCTAAGGAAGGTGTGGACATCCAAGAAGAGTCTAAGACCATGGCTAATATCACTTATCAAAACATGTTTCGGATGTATGATAAGCTAGCTGGTATGACTGGTACGGCTCGGACTGAAATTGAAGAATTCCGTGAAATTTACAATATGGAAGTGATTTCAGTACCAACTAACAAACCGGTAATTCGTTTAGACGAACCTGATGTGCTTTACCCAACGTTGGAAGCTAAATTCAATGCTGTGCGTGACCGCATTAAGGAGCTTCACGAAAAGGGTCAACCAATGTTGATTGGTACTGTGGCGGTTGAAACCTCAGAATATTTATCTCAACTTCTGGATGAAGCTAATATTCCACACGTTGTTTTAAACGCTAAGAATCACGCCAAGGAAGCCGATATCATCATGAACGCTGGTCAGCGAGGTGCCGTGACCATTGCCACCAACATGGCTGGTCGTGGGACGGATATTAAGCTTGGACCTGGTGTCCGTGAACTTGGTGGTCTAGTTGTTTTAGGTACTGAACGGCATGAATCACGGCGAATCGATAATCAGCTTCGTGGTCGTTCTGGGCGTCAAGGTGACCCTGGTCTGACTCAATTCTATTTGTCGCTGGAAGACGATTTAATGCGGCGGTTTGGGACTGACCGGGTCAAAGCTTTCTTGGAACGGATGAACGTTGAAGGCGAAGATGCTGTGATTAAGAGTCGCATGATCAGTCGTCAGGTTGAATCTGCTCAAAAGCGGGTTGAAGGAAATAACTATGACTCACGGAAGAACGTTTTGCAGTATGATGATGTTATGCGTGCACAACGTGAAGTGATTTATGGTCAGCGAAACCAAGTCATTAACGAGGATAAGTCCTTGCGGTGGGTTATTATGCCAATGATCAAACGAACTATTGACCGTGTGGTTAACCTGCACACTCAAGGTGAACAGAAAGATTGGGATTTAAGCACAATTTTAGATTTCGCAATCTCAGCGTTGGTTAGTCCTGATAAGGTTAGCTTAGATGACTTTAAGGATAAGGATGCTGACCAGATCAAAGCCTTCTTGTTGAGCCTTGCTGAGAGCGTTTATAAAGAAAAGCAAAAGCAGCTTTACGATCCGGCTCAAATGTTGGAATTTGAAAAGGTCGTTATCTTAAGAGTTGTTGACTCTCATTGGACAGACCATATTGACGTCATGGATCAATTGAGAACTTCAATTGGTTTGCGTGGGTATGGGCAATTGAATCCATTAGTTGAATATCAACAAGACGGTTATCGGATGTTTGAAGAAATGATTGCTGATATTGATTACGATGCGACTCGACTGTTTATGAAGTCAGAAATTCGGCAAAATATTACACGTTAAACAAGCTGAAAGTCTGCATAGTCGCTGCTGGCTATGCAGATTTTTACTGTCGAGACAGACATCATTAGTCAGATGGAGGGAAAATCATGGAATTAAGTGATATTAAAAGAGACTTAAAAGCAATGTCGGCAGAGATCGATGGCTTTGGGAGGTCTCTTTGACTTAGATGCTTTAAACGAAAGCATAGCCATTAACGAGTCAAAGATGGCGGAACCTGGTTTTTGGGATAATCAAGCCAGAGCTCAAAAGTTGATTGACGAAACTAATCAGTTAAAAGCCAAATCAGAATCTTATAGCGACCTGAAGAGTCAACTAGATGACGTTCAAGTTGCTGTGGAATTACTAGAAGAGGAGCCAGACGCCGAAGTTCAAAAAGAATTAGAGACTAATTTAGCAACTTTAAAACAGAATCTACAGCAATATCGGTTAAACTTACTGCTGAATGGTCAATATGATGCCAATAATGCGATTTTAGAAATTCACCCTGGTGCAGGTGGAACAGAATCTCAAGACTGGGGATCAATGCTGTTGCGGATGTACACCCGCTGGGCAGAACAACACGGCTTTAAAGTGGACACTCTTGATTATCAAGCCGGTGATGTTGCCGGCATTAATTCGGTCACATTGTTGATATCTGGGCATAATGCGTACGGCTATCTGCGTTCTGAAAAGGGTGTTCACCGCCTCGTTAGAATCTCGCCGTTTGATTCTGCGGGTCGTCGGCATACTTCTTTTGCGTCTGTCGACGTCTTGCCAGAACTAGACGATTCCGTTAATATTGACATTAACCCAGCCGATTTAAAGGTCGATGTCTACCGGGCAAGTGGTGCCGGTGGACAACACGTTAACAAAACCTCTTCGGCGGTTCGAATTACCCATGAACCAACGGGTATTGTTGTGGCCAGTCAGGCTCAGCGTTCACAACTTCAAAACCGGCAAACGGCAATGAACATGTTGAAAGCTAAGTTATATGAGCGCGAAGAAGAGAAAAAAGCGCAGCAGAAGGCGGCTATTGAAGGTGAACAGTTGGACATTGGCTGGGGTTCACAGATCCGCTCGTACGTTTTCCATCCTTATACAATGGTAAAGGACCACCGAACAAACTACGAAACAGGTAATGGTCAAGCTGTGATGGACGGTGACCTTGACCCGTTCATCAACGCTTATTTACAATATCAATTAGAGCAGTCAAACCCTGATTAACGACGGCAGCGCCTGACAAATCGCAAACACGACACGTTGGGCGTTTTCCTTTTTATAAAAGATAGTTAAGCCCCTATATCATATAATCTATGAACGGACGATAAACTATTCGATCCGGTTTCCAGTGAGTGGGCAAGCTGCGGCTGGTTTATGCTATACTGCTTTTAGGTACAGATAATGAAAAGCTGGGAGTAATGATGACAATGGGATTATTGATTTTAACTTTGGTTGTACAGCCGGTTTGGTGGATTGCTTTAATTCGTGAGTGGCGCACGGCTGATCGACGGATTGTCCGGGAACGGCGAGCGTTTGAAAGTGCAGTTTACACGGATAAATTCGAAGTTCGACACTTTATCCTATTAAGTTTACTGTTTGGACTGGGACTTTCCGTCGTCTCATTGTTAGCCGGACTAACGGTGCCTGTTGGCTGGTACCTCTGTTACAGTGCAGGGGCCTTAATTGCCGTAGTAATTATCCCAGTTGCGGGGCTCCCAATGACCATTTTTATCGGATCCGTGGTATTGTATGTCTGGGTCAAACAAATGGGTTGGGCTAGCAAACTAACTCGGCCTGTGACTCAGCGTTTTGGCCTGACTAATGAATCTGTAAATATGGCGAATTTGGTTATTTTACTGGCAGCGTTATTAATCGTTTTGGGTTTTTGGTTGCACCGCACTGGTGGCCGATTTGCCTCGCCGCGAATCTTTGCTCAGCAACGTGGTAAATTGATTGCGGGTTATCCATTTAATGAATTATTAGTGATCCCAACGTTAGTCTTAGTTCCAGGAAACTGGCTGACCAGTCACTTAGCATTTTGGCCAGTTCTTTCAGTTGGCGGAATGTCTTTTACACCACTTTTTCTACCGCTATTGATTGGACTTAAAATGACTGTTTTCAAGCAAAATCCACGAACTGCTTTAACTAGGTTAGCAACGATGATCCTTCGGCTAGGGATTGTAGTCTTGATTGCCGGAATCGTTAGTTTATTCTTTAAAATGGCGGTACTGCCAATTTTAGGATTGGCATACGTTTGCTACCTTGGCTGTCTGATTCATGCCCGACTTAAGGACCATCACCAGTCATTTTGGTTTTCAAAGGTTGATCACGGTGTTCGAGTTTTGGGCATTAAACCGGAAACGCCGGCTGCAAAGATGGACGTTCAGGTAGGCGATATCATGGTTCAGTGCAATGGACAGTCCATTTATTCTGAGAAGAGTTTTTATGAAGCGTTAATGTTAGATCCAACTTATTGTCATTTGAAGATCAGGACCCCAAAGGGTGATTTAAAGGTAACTGAAACTGCCATCTTTGATGGTGCACCACACGAAATTGGCATTGTCGTTTTTAAAGATTAGGGAGGGCCTTATGCAACGAGTTTTAGTTGTTGATGATGAACCGGCAATTGTAACACTTTTGACGTATAACCTTGAGAAATCTAATTATGAAGTTGAGACTGCCATTAACGGGCGTGAGGCTGTTCAGCTGGCAACCGACAAACACTTTGATGCCATTCTTTTGGACCTTATGCTTCCAGGTATAGACGGTGTTGAAGTCACTAAAAAGTTGCGCCAAGAAAAAATTGAGACGCCCATTATTATGATTACAGCCAAAACGGATGAATTCGACAAAGTTTTTGGACTTGAACTAGGAGCCGATGATTATATTACGAAACCCTTTAGTCCGCGGGAAGTTTTAGCACGACTTAAGGCTGTGTTAAGACGCTCTCAAAGTAATGCTGATCATGAATCGGATCTTAATGACGGGCAGCAACTGCACGTTGGTGACATATTAATTGACCAGTCCACAGTCAGCGTGATGATTCGTGGTCAAAAGGTAAAATTGACCCCCAAAGAATTTGAATTGCTGGTTTACCTCGTTAAGCGTCCCAACCAAGTGTTAAAGCGAGATCAGTTACTAGAGGGCGTCTGGGGTTTTGACTATGCCGGTCAAACACGGATGGTGGACATTCATATTTCACATTTGAGGGATAAAATCGAAACGGATCCGAAACACCCAGCGTACTTGAAAACGGTGCGGGGATTTGGTTACCGTTTTGAGGAAGCTCAACATGACTAAACGGCTGGGCATTCAATATTTGATAGCGTTAATCGTAAACATGTTTGTTTTTATTTTAGTCGCCCGTTTAATTGCTGATCAACTGGTGGTAAGCCAAATGATTTTACGCTTGCTGGGTCTTAATGCAATCGTCTCTGCAGTTGAAGTGGCCCTATTTACCTTTGCCACTCGACATCGGCAACAGCCGGTTAAAGCCATGACTCACAAAGTTGAAGGGATGCTTAAGGATGAAGAACCAGCCCACATCCTACTGCGTCATGACGACGATTATTATGAGCTGGCCATGGCTATTAATCGGCTGCAGACCCACCAGCAAAAACTACTCCGAGATAAAAATCAACAAAGCGAAGAGTTGCGAATGTTGCTGGCTTACCTGCCAATTGGGGTGATGGTGATTGACCGTTATCGTAAAGTTGAAATGGCTAATCCGGCAATGGCGGAGTTTTTACAGACTGAGATTAAATCTCGGCGTCACCCCTACACGCAAGATATTCACCAATTCGAATTAGTGGCCATGATTGGTCAAGTAATCAGCACTAAAGCGTCAAAACGAAAAGTGATCACGTTACCGGGTGTGCCGACCGAAAAACGGGTTGAAGCGTCCGTCATTTACACCTCAACAACCGAAGATTTTTTCCAAATTTTGGTGCTGCTATATGATGTGACTGAGATCTACGCGGTTGAAAAGATGCAAATGGACTTTATTTCTAACGCGTCACACGAACTAAAAACACCGGTAACGGCAATTGCAGGTTTTGCGGAAACGCTGTTATCAGGAGCTAAAGATGACCCGAAAACACTGAATGAATTCTTAGAGATCATTCAGCGGGAAAGCAAGCGTTTAACGGAATTGATTCAAGACGTTCTATCAATTTCTCGCATCGAGTCACAATCACTCTCAGATCAGCATTTAAGTTCAATTGAACTTTCGAGCATGATTGATGAGCAGATCAGCGTTCTTCGGCAGATTGCTTCAATGAAAAACGTCTCGTTGATCAATAATGTGCCGAAAAATACCGTTCAGAAATCTGATGAAAGTAAGTTAGTTGAAGTTCTGAAAAATTTGATGTCTAATGCGATTAAATACAATCGTGAAGGCGGTCAAGTTGAAGTTAGTTACCAATCTGGTGAACAAAATTGGTCACTTCAAGTAACTGATACCGGTATTGGCATCGCTAAAAATGAACAGTCCCGGATTTTTGAACGCTTTTACCGGGTCGATGCTTCTCGGACTCAGCAAGTAGTGAGTGGGACGGGCTTAGGATTGGCGATCGTCTCGGAATTGGTCAAGTCACTTCATGGTCAAATTAGCGTTACCAGTCAACGCGGCGTGGGCAGTACTTTTACAGTGACATTTCCTACCCAAAGTAAATAAGTTAACGATATGTATGGATCCTCGATATTCAGCAAAGTGAGTATCAGGGGATCCTTTTTGTTTAAAACGAGTCTGTGGTAGTTGATAATGTAAAACATTTACAAAACATTTACAAAAATATGTATTTTAGATTTACAATGCTTCGATATACTAGGCTTCGAAAGATGGAATGGAGGATTGAACATGCGAAAATCGCGTTGGATCGAAGGCTTGCTTCTGGTAGGCCTGATAATTTTAGGCGGCTGGGCATACCAGACTCGGCAAGTGAATCATTCCAATATGACTATAACCGCAGTTGGTTCAACTGCTCTTCAGCCACTCGTTGAAGCCGCTGGTGAAGACTATTCAACACAGCACCTTGGCACGTTTATCAACGTCCAGGGCGGCGGATCCGGAACCGGCCTTAGTCAGGTTCAGGAGGGTGCCGTTGATATTGGCAACGCCGATGTTTTTGCGGAAGAGCAAAATGGTATCAACGCCAACCGGCTGAAAGACCACCGGGTTGCCGTCGTTGGCATCACACCAATTGTTAATCGCACGGCTGGTGTTCACCGCTTAACCTCGGCTCAGTTAATTGGCATTTTCACGGGGAAAGTACTTAATTGGTCGCAAGTTGGCGGCCGTAATCAAAAAATTGTCATCTTAAATCGAGCCCAAGGTAGTGGCACGCGGGCAACGTTTGAACGATACGGGCTTGAAGGTCACCGTAGTTTGGCAGCTCAGGAGCAAGATTCTTCAGGAATGGTTCGGCAAATTGTCGCGACCACTCCGGGTGCCATCAGCTACGTTGGTTTTTCCTACGTTGATAAAACTGTTCAAGCGGTCAGCCTCAATGGTGTTAAACCAACTAATCAAAATGTAACCAATAATCGGTGGCCAATTTGGTCGTATGAGCACATGTATACTGGTCAAAAGCCACAACCATTGGCCACTGAATTCATTCACTATATTCAATCAAAGAAAATTCAAAATACCCTTGTCCGACGGCTTGGATATATTAGCATGGCGGATATGAAAGTTGCTCGTAATGGTCAAGGACAGATTCATAAGGTGGTGAAAGGGCATGAATAGTAAACTTCAAAAGCAGCTTCTCAAACGTTCAAAAGCTGCTAAAATCGAACGTTTAGGAAAGGGTGTGAGCTTTCTAGCCCTAATGTTGATCGTTTTGACCGTTTTTGCAATCATCATCTTTGTGACCTCAAAAGGGTTATCAACCTTCTTCAGTAACCACGTCAACGTGATTGATTTTTTAACTGGTAAGAATTGGAATCCCAATGTGACAAACGCCAAGGGTCAGCCTGAAGTCGGGGCTCTCCCAATGATCACGGGCTCGTTTGTTGTGACGATCCTGTCCGCTTTACTAGCGACACCCTTTGCGATTGGCACAGCAATTTTTATGACGGAAATCTCCCCCCAAAGAGGGGCTAGAATTTTACAACCCGTGACTGAGCTGTTGGTTGGTATCCCATCAGTAGTGTACGGCTTCATTGGTTTAACCGTAGTAGTTCCTGCCGTGCGAGCGGTCTTTGGCGGCAGTGGTTTTGGGATTCTTTCTGGAACCTTCGTTCTCTTTGTCATGATTTTGCCAACCGTCACTTCAATGAGTGTTGATGCCTTGCATTCCGTTCCGCGTTATTACCGCGAAGCTGCACTAGCACTTGGGGCAACCCAGTGGCAAACTATTTATAAAGTTGTTTTACGAGCGGCGACCCCTGGGATGCTGACGGCCATCGTCTTCGGGATGGCACGGGCGTTTGGGGAGGCATTAGCAGTTCAAATGGTGATTGGAAATGCCGCACTGTTACCAACCAGCCTTGTCTCACCAGCATCTACCTTGACCTCGGTCCTGACGACTGGCATCGGTAACACTGTGATGGGTTCGATGCAAAATAACGCACTTTGGTCACTCGCCCTTGTACTCCTTATCATGTCACTAATTTTTAATCTGATTATCCGTTTGATTGGACGAAGGGGGGCAATCACCAAATGAATCCGAAGCTCAGTAACCGTATTGCGATTACAACACTGTATGTGATTGCCAGTCTGATTGTCCTGATTCTGGCTGCCTTACTTGGTTATATCATTATTAGCGGGCTACCGGCTTTAAGCTGGCATTTCTTAACTTCACCAGCGCGTGCCTTTACAAGTGGTGGTGGTATCGGGATTCAACTTTTTAATTCGTTTTATTTACTGATTTTAACGATGTTGATCTCCTTTCCAATCGCTTTGGGGGCCGGTATTTTCTTAAATGAATATGCCAAACAAAACTGGGTCACCTCATTAGTCAGGACATCCATTGAGATTCTGAGCTCCTTGCCATCCGTAGTTGTTGGGTTGTTTGGGTTTTTAATCTTTGTGGTTCGATTCAATTTTGGCTTTTCCATTTTATCGGGAGCATTTGCCCTGACGTTTTTCAACTTGCCGTTACTAACCCGAAGTATTGAGGAAGCACTGGCTGCTGTCCCTGATGAACAGCGTGAAGGTGGCCTGGCACTTGGGCTTTCAAAGTGGGAAACAGTGACCCACATCATTGTCCCCGCAGCGTTACCAACCATTTTAACCGGGGTAATTTTAAGCGCCGGCCGAATCTTCGGCGAAGCTGCCGCGTTGATCTTTACCGCTGGGCAAAGTGCACCGGCGTTGGACTTTGGTGATTGGAACCCGTTTAATATTTCTAGTCCGTTGAACCCCATGCGGCCGGCTGAAACGCTTGCTGTCCATATCTGGAAGATCAATTCGGAAGGTATCATGCCCGACGCCAAGGCAATTTCTTCTGGGGCATCGGCTGTCCTAGTCATTTCAGTTCTCGCGTTTAATTTACTGGCACGGTTTATTGGCCGACGTTTGTTTAAGCGATTCACGGCTGGATAAGATCGATGATTAACCATAGGAGGAACTCAGATGTTAATTAATCCTGCAAGCACACATCAAGACGACTTATGGTTGGAACGGCACATTGTCGATCCCAGCCAAGATAATCGTCAACCAATCATCCTAGAAACTAAACAGTTGCACGTTTACTATGGTGATAATGAAGCAATCTACGAAGGGGATCTTAAATTTGCCGAACATCAAATATCTGCATTGATTGGGCCTTCCGGATCTGGTAAATCAACATTTCTTCGATCGCTTAACCGGATGAATGATGGTGTTGCCCGCGTTGCAGGCCAGATTTTATACCGTGGTGTTGATATTAACCGTCCTGAAATTGACGTTTATGAGATGCGGCGCCGAATCGGTATGGTGTTTCAGCGGCCGAATCCGTTTTCAAAATCGATATACGATAACATTACCTTTGCGCTTAAACGACGTGGCGTCACGGATAAAAAAACTTTGGATGAGGTCGTCGAAACCAGTCTTAAACAAGCTGCAATCTGGGATGAGGTCAAAGATCAGCTAAATAAAAGTGCGCTGGCTTTATCTGGTGGGCAGCAGCAACGTTTATGCATTGCTCGTGCAATCGCCGTGAAACCCGATATTCTATTACTTGATGAGCCAGCCAGTGCATTGGACCCCGTTTCCACTGGTAAATTAGAGGAAACGTTAACGGCTCTAAAATCTAATTACACGATTATTATCGTGACTCACAATATGCAGCAGGCGGCACGAATCAGTGATTATACGGCCTTCTTTAACATGGGGCGAGCACTTGAATATGATAAGACTTCACAAATCTTTACGTCGCCAAAAGTTCAGTTGACTAATAACTATGTTGCCGGTGACTTTGGCTAAGGAGGGTGTCACATGAGTGCAATATTAGAGACTCACGATTTACATGTGTATTATGGCAAAAAAGAGGCCCTCAAAGGAATCGATCTGTCCTTCAATGAGGGTGGAATCACCGCATTAATTGGACCTTCTGGGTCAAGTAAATCAACTTATCTCAGGACTTTAAACCGGATGAATGATCTGATTCCAGATGTCACGGTAACTGGAGACACCCTGTTTCGCGGTCAAAATATTTATTCACCACAAATTGATTTGGTCACGTTACGTAAGGAGATTGGCATGGTGTTCCAGCAGCCCAATCCCTTTCCCTTTTCAATTTACGATAACGTTGCGTTTGGACTAAAATTGGCTGGTAATCAAAACCGTGAGTATTTGGATCAAGTCGTTGAGACCAGCCTGAAACAGGCCGCAGTCTGGGATGAAGTTAAGGACCATTTGCATGATAGTGCTTTATCACTTTCTGGTGGGCAACAGCAACGGGTCTGCATTGCGCGAGTTCTCGCTGTTTCACCGGATATTATTTTACTGGATGAACCCACTAGTGCCTTGGATCCAATTTCAAGTAGCCAAATTGAATCGACTTTGTTAAAATTAAGAGCTGATTACACTATCATTATTGTCACGCATAACCTGCAACAGGCGTCTCGAATCGCTGATCGGACAGCTTTTTTTATGAATGGTGAAGTGGTTGAGATCGATGAAACTAAGAAGATTTTTATGAATCCAGCTAAGAAAGCAACTGAGGATTACATTAGTGGGCGCTTTGGCTAGTACTTAGCATCACGCAGAAGGAGGGTATCAATGAGACGCTTATTTGATGAAGAATTAGATGAATTGGACAATGGTTTTACCGAAATGGGGATTTTGGTAAGTAATGTGGTTCAGCAGTCAGTTGACGCCTTTATTAACCATGATCGGCAGGCTGCACAAAACATCATTGACCATGATCACGATATCAACGAACGTGAGATTCAATTGGAATCAAAATCCTTTGAAATTATCGCTTTATATCAACCAGTCACCACGGATCTAAGGGAAGTGGTCACAATTTTAAAGGCCGTCTCGGATTTAGAGCGAGCGGGTGACCATGCTCGTAATATTGCGTACTCTACGATTGATGTTAAGGGTAATACTCGGGTGGCTGAAATTGAGACTGAGCTTGCCGAGATGGGTCAACTGACAACCAAGATGGTTAAACAGGCCATTCAGGCATACGTTGATAAGGATGAAGAAGCCGCCAAAACACTAGTTGAGGTGAATGAACAATTAACGGCTTTTCACGACCAAATACTGCGGGCGAGTTATGACAATATTGCTAAAGACACGGGTGTGCTGATTGCAGCAATGAATTATAATAAAGTTGCTGATGACCTGATTCGCATTGCGGACTATTTAATTAACGTTGGTGAGTGGATCGTATACCTAAAGACGGGACAAATTGTTGAATTAAAGCTAATGAAGTAGTATAAATGAGGCCAACTATCGTTTTTTAAATAACGATTGCTTGGCCTTTTATCGAATGATCATAGGTTAGCCGTAAATCCCAGAATTTCTGTTAAGATTCTGATTGAAATTAGTTTTGGGCTTGCTTTCAACGGCTACTTTCTCTATTCTGTAATTGGTAACTAGAAATGAGGTGATTTTTTGATGAATAGTAAGCGGCGCCTTACGCGCTCATCAAACCGGATTTTAACGGGCGTTCTCGGTGGCCTAGCTGAATACTTTGGCATTCGACCTTTATGGGTTCGTATTGTCTTTGCGATTCTAACGATTTTCCCAGGTCACCTAGTGTTTGGGTTGTTAGTTTATTTACTACTCACCGTCCTGATTCCTGAAGATACAGGAACTTCGAAGCATTCTTCTATGTGGACAAACAGTCAGCAATCACACTCACGCAAAGTGTTACATGATGTGACCGAAGAAGATACTGATAAGAAGTGAGTTGCTTAAGAGATGAAATTTTGGATGCGAATCATAGTTAACGCCGTTTTATTTATGGCACTGGCTGGATTTTTAAAAGCGGACTTTTACGTTGCTAGTCCCTGGATCGCCATACTGGCAAGCTTGATTTTAGCTGTTCTAAATGCATTAGTTAAACCGTTTTTGGTGTTGCTGTCATTGCCAATCACGGTGGTGACCCTCGGCCTGTTCAGTATTGTAATCAACGGGTTCATGCTGCAAATGACGTCAGCTTTAGTCGGCAATGACTTTCATTTTAGTTCGTTTGGCATTGCGCTGTTGGTGGCGATTTTGATGTCGATATGTAACACAATCATTTCCAGCTATATTGGCCGAAATCGCCATGACTGAGAGTCGTAGAGAATTTGAAAATATAATTTTTACCTATATTAATACCATGACTAGACTTAAAAAGAAGGGGAGGCCGCTACTGGTCAATGTTAACCAATTCGGTGATGGTATTGTGGGTGGGATGTCTTCCCCCAGGTTAACGGGGCGCTTTAAAGTGATAGCGCTTTAGTGATATGAAACCAGTAGTGGACGAAAATTTGGCAGATAGTGTAACAGTGGCAGATTTAGTTAAAAATATTCGCTTAGATATCATCTATGGCGACGATTTGTTAGAGGATAGGAGGATCACCACCAGTGATATTTCCCGGCCTGGGCTTGAGTTGACCGGTTATTTTAATTATTATCCAGCCAAGCGAGTCCAGCTTTTAGGTATCACAGAAACCTCCTTTGCTAAGGGAATGAGTCACGAGGACCTTTTGAACGTGATGCGCCAAATGTGTCAACCAGAGACGCCGGCCTTTGTCATTTCAACTCAGTTAGAGCCGCCTGAAGAATTGGTTCAAGCAGCCAAGGAGACCCGAATCCCAATTTTAGGGACAAAGATGACGACTTCTCGAGTTCTCAGTAATATGACTAACTATCTAGAAGGTAAGCTGGCGGAACGACAGTCGTTACATGGCGTGCTGGTTGATATTTACGGTGTTGGTGTGTTGATCACCGGTGATTCAGGTGTTGGTAAAAGTGAAACCGCGCTGGAATTGGTTAAGCGTGGTCACCGCTTGATTGCTGACGACCGGGTGGAAGTTTATCAACAAGACGAACAAACCTTAGTCGGGTCAGCACCAGCAATCCTATCCCATCTACTTGAAATTCGTGGAATCGGTATTATTGATGTGATGAATCTGTTTGGTGCCGGCGCTGTTCGAAGTGAGGCCGACATTGAGTTCATCGTGCACCTAGAAGCCTACTCAACTGACAAGAAGTTTGACCGTTTGGGAAATGGTGATGAGACGCAAAAAATCTTTGATGTGGAAATTCCCAAAATTTCTATTCCGGTCAAAACGGGCCGTAATTTGGCCATTATTATTGAAGCAGCAGCCATGAACTTTCGGGCCCGTTCCATGGGTTACGATGCAACTAAAGTTTTCGATCGTAACTTGAACCGATTGATCAAAGAAAATTCTAAGAAGAACTAAGTTAATTAATCTGTAGAGTAGAGAGGTGTCATTCTTGCGGGGAATAACTGCAGCACTTAACCCCATTGCGTTTAATTTAGGCCCGATCGAGGTTCACTGGTACGGCATCATCATTGCCAGTGCAGTCATTATCGCGGTCACTTTGGCCGTTCGTGAAGGTGGCCGCAGAAACGTTAATGCAGACGATATTTATGATATGATTTTATGGGCATTGCCCGCAGCAATTATTGCCGCTAGAATATACTACGTGGCTTTTGAATGGTCGTATTATTCTCAACATCCTGCGGAAATCATTCGAATCTGGGATGGCGGTATCGCCGTGTACGGCTCACTGATTGGAGCCGGCTTGGTCGTTTTTTTCTTCTGCCGTTCACGGTTCATTCCGGTTTGGCTAATGTTAGATATTGCAGCGCCGACGGTTATTATGGCTCAAGGGATTGGTCGTTGGGGTAATTTTATGAACCAGGAAGCCTTTGGCCAAATCACTAGTCTTAGCTTCTTACAAGGTTTACATCTACCGCACTTTATCATTTCTCAAATGTTCATTCAAGGTGCGTATAGGCAACCAACCTTTCTGTATGAATCAGTCTGGGATATTCTGGGCTTTATCGTGTTGATGAGTTTGCGTCATCGTAAAGGTTTATTTAAACAGGGTGAAGTCTTTTTAGGTTACGTCATGTGGTATTCATTTGGCCGGTTCTTTACCGAAGGCATGAGGACGGATAGTTTAATGTTATTTAATTCGATTCGGGTCTCGCAATTGTTATCTGTGATATTATTTATTGGAGCGATTGGGTTGATTATTTATCGTCGGCGTTTGGGGACACAAGTGCCGATGTATCTGGACGGCAACCCATTTTCAAAAAAAGCCCAGCAGGCTAAAAATTAAGGAGAAATCGTTATGTCTGAAAAAATTGCAGTATTAGGTGCAGGTTCATGGGGCAGTATTTTAGCTAATTTATTAGATGAAAACGGCAATGATGTGTCGCTTTGGTCTTATAATCCGGATCAGGTCAACGAGCTTAACCAGCACCACACCAATACGGCTTACATTAAGGATTTTACCTATTCCGAAACCTTAGTGGCCTATTCTGATATGAAACAAGCGTTGGATGGCGCAACTACCGTTCTGTTTGTTGTCCCAACTAAGGCCGTTCGCTCGGTGGCCCAGCAAGCTAAAGCCGCTTTAGCTGATTTAAACACTAAGCCGGCCTTAATTCATGCCAGTAAAGGTATCGAACAGGGCACCTATAAACGAATCTCTGAAATTTTAGCTGAAGAAATTCCTGCTGATCTGCGTTCTTCAATTACGGTTTTATCAGGGCCCAGTCACGCTGAAGACGTTGCCAAGCGTGACATTACCTTAGTCACTGCTGCTAGTGCTGACCTGAGCGCTGCCGAACACGTCCAAAAGTTATTCATGAACCGTTACTTCCGGGTATACACTAATTCTGATGTGATCGGGGTTGAAATTGCCGCCGCTTTGAAAAATATTATTGCACTCGGTACGGGTGCTTTAAACGGTTTAGGTTATGGCGACAACGCAAAAGCAGCTCTGATGACCCGTGGACTGGCTGAGATCTCTCGTCTTGGGGCTTCTTTTGGTGCTAATCCGTTAACCTTTATTGGTTTAGCAGGCGTTGGTGACATTATCGTCACGGGGACCAGTAAGAATTCACGTAATTACCGTGCCGGTGATGAACTGGGTCGTGGTCAGTCGTTAGATGAAGTTATCGATACAATGGGAATGGTTATCGAAGGGGTTGCAACAACTAAGTCTGCTTACGAACTTTCGAAGCAGCGCGGAGTTGAAATGCCAATTACAGAGGCAATTTACCAAGTCCTTTACGAGGGTAAAGATATTCGTCAAGCCATCTCTGATTTAATGATGCGTGAGGGTCGTTCGGAATTTTAAGTATTTTAAAAATCAACCTAATCTCGCAGACTTTGGGAGACTCGTCGGTATTTCAAGAATTGGCAATTTAAAGCAGAAAATGTTTATGCTCGACAAACTTACAAAAAGATAGTAAACTGGGCTTCGTTATCAAATTTACCGAAAAATCAAGAAATGTCGCATTCGTTGCGCATGAAAGGGGAAGTCATATGGCAAAACAGTATGATGTAATTGTAATTGGTGCTGGACCTGGCGGCATGACCGCTGCGCTTTACGCGTCTCGTGCCAACTTATCCGTGCTCATGTTAGACCGCGGAATTTATGGCGGCCAGATGAACAACACTGCGGCAATTGAAAATTATCCGGGCTTTTCATCAGTTATGGGACCAGATTTAGCAGAAAATATGTACAAGGGTGCTACTCAGTTTGGTGCTGAATATGCATATGGCAACGTTGAAGGGGTCGAAGATCATGGCGCGACAAAAGTGGTCAAGACTGATACTGATACGTTTGAAGCTAAAGCGGTGATCATTGCTTCGGGTTCTGAATACCGTAAATTAGGTGTGCCCGGTGAAGAAGCCTATGGTGGCCGGGGTGTTTCCTACTGTGCGGTATGTGATGGTGCCTTCTTTAAGGGGCGTGAAGTCATTGTCGTTGGTGGCGGTGACTCAGCCGTTGAAGAAGGACTTTACCTTACTCAGTTAGCTTCTAAAGTGACTGTTATTCACCGACGTGACCAGTTACGAGCTCAGAAAATTCTCCAGGATCGAGCCTTTGCTAACGACAAGATGAACTTTATCTGGAACAGTAATGTTGAAGAGATTCTTGGCGACGATCAGAAGGTTACTGGCGTTAAACTTGTCAATAACCAAACCGGCGAAGAAACAACTCTGGATGCTAGCGGGGTCTTCATTTACGTTGGTATCTTACCTAAGACTGAGCAATTTTCAGACTTAGGCATTACCGATGACATGGGCTGGATCGAAACTAACGATCACATGGAGACCAAGGTTGACGGTATTTATGCCATTGGTGACGTACGCGTCAAAGACTTACGTCAGATTACAACTGCTGTTGGTGACGGTGGCATTGCTGGTCAACAAGTCTTCAAGTACATTGAGTCGTTGGCGGATCAGAGTGCAGCTGTTAAGTAAATAAATTTAAAATACAGTGTGATACGTTGTCTGTATTTGAGTGTGAGGGATAGTCAAATGGCTGTCCCTTTTTTGTTGAAGAATGAATCCAGTGGCAAAATTTTTTTGGCTAATTAAGATATAATAGGTGTTAATAAAGGAACGGAAATGGAGAAAATAGTATGCAAACATTGGTGGAACAACTGGCAAAACGGCTCCCGTATGAAATTCGAGTGTTAACGCATGATGACGAAGATCAAATCTATGGGTTACAGCAGAAGCACCAGTCGTTTTTTAATTTATTTCTAGACCATAAACTAACTCGGCGAGAAGCGGTTGCTGATTTAGACGAAGTCGCTAGTGAGGCTGCTGCAGCTCAAAAATATTACCTCGGTCTGTTTAGCCACGGCACACTAATAGCTACATTGGACTTGACGGTTGATTACCCGTTACCACAATTAGTTTGGCTGGGACAATATTTTGTTGATGGGGACGCTATTTCTGAAGAACAGCGGGCTCAAATTTTAACTGCTGTATTGGCAACTTTAAAAGACCTAACAGCAGTCCAAGTTCAACTCCTAGTTTTAAAAGCCGATACTGACAGTCAGCACTTTTATCAAAGCGTACAGTTTGAAGAAGTTAGTGCGACACGCTCACGGGTTGGTGACCAGTTTGTTGATGTGTTCGTTTATCAGCGAAATTTGTAAGTAGCCTGAAGATACCTTAAGAATACTTGATCTATTATCTAGCCTAATCGGGCTCACCAAGGCCAGGACTTGCACCTAAGACAACTTCACCACAATTCACGGCCAAGCCCGCCGTAAATTCTGCCAAAGTTGCCTTAGACTCCAGTCCTAAACGCCTTGGTTCGCACCTTGTTGCAAGTAACATTTCTCATTTTTGATTTAACTTTTTTCTTTTAACTAGCCTAATCGGGCTCACCAAGGCCAGAACTTGCACCTAAGACAACTTCACCACAATTCACGGCCAAGCCCGCCGTAAATTCTGCCAAAGTTGCCTTAGGCTCCAGTCCTAAACGCCTTGGTTCGCACCTTGTTCTTCTTACTAGCGAAAATACGTTCCCTATGGTAAAATAGACGGACGCATGTGGGAAGGCCCCGGCTTTCCTATTTTTAACGTGTACTGAAATTAAGGGGGTCGCCATCCATGATTGAACGGCAAGAAAATCGTAAGTTTGATCTGGTTTCTAAGTATCAGCCCACCGGAGATCAGCCCGCTGCCATCAAACAACTGACAGACGGTATCGAAGCTGGCAAAAAAGCCCAGGTGCTACTGGGTGCTACTGGAACCGGGAAAACTTTTACTATTTCTAACGTGATTAAAAACGTTAATAAACCAACGTTGATCCTGTCCCACAACAAGACACTAGTCGGACAGCTTTACGGCGAATTCAAGGAATTTTTCCCCAATAACGCGGTTGAATACTTTGTTAGTTATTATGACTATTATCAACCCGAAGCTTACGTACCATCAAGTGATACCTATATTGAAAAAGATTCCTCAATTAATGATGAAATTGATAAATTACGGCACTCTGCCACTAGTTCTTTGCTTGAACGTAACGATGTGATCGTTGTTGCCTCGGTTTCTTCGATCTTTGGGTTAGGGGATCCAACCGAATATAAAAATCACACCGTTTCTCTGCGAGTTGGGCAACAAATCGAGCGTAATGATTTAATGCGCAAATTAATCGATATTCAATTTGAACGCAATGATATTGATTTTCAACGTGGCCGTTTCCGAGTTCACGGTGACGTTGTTGAGATTTTCCCAGCGTCGCGTGATGAACACGCCTTTAGAGTGGAATTCTTCGGTGATGAAATTGACCGGATTCGTGAAGTCGACGCTTTAACCGGCGAGATCGTCGGTGATCGTGACCACGTTGCCATTTTCCCAGCGACCCACTTTATGACTAACGACGATATTATGGATCATGCGATTTCTGGTATTGAAGACGAACTTAAAGACCGGCTAGCCTACTTTGAATCAGAAGGTAAGTTGCTTGAAGCGCAACGACTTAAACAGCGAACTACGTATGATATTGAGATGCTGCGCGAAATGGGTTATACCAGCGGGATCGAAAACTATTCCCGGTTCATGGACGGTCGAAAGCCAGGGGAACCGCCATTCACACTACTGGATTTCTTCCCCAAAGACTTTTTGTTGGTCGTCGATGAATCCCACGTGACGATGCCTCAGGTTCGGGGAATGTACAATGGTGACCGGTCTCGAAAGCAGCAATTAGTTGACTACGGATTCCGTTTACCGAGTGCTCTGGATAATCGCCCACTGAAATTGGACGAGTTCGAAAAGCACGTTAACCAGGTTGTTTACATGTCGGCCACGCCAGGCGACTATGAAATGGATCAGACAGATACAGTCGTCGAACAGATCATTCGACCGACCGGCTTACTGGACCCGACAGTTGATGTCCGGCCAATTATGGGCCAGATGGATGATTTAGTCGGTGAAATCAACAAGCGAATCGATGCCAATGAGCGGGTATTTGTGACGACACTGACTAAAAAAATGGCTGAAGACCTAAGCGATTATTTGAAGGACTTGGGTATCAAGGTGGCTTATTTGCACAGTGATATTAAGACGTTGGAACGGACGCAGATCATTCGTGATCTGCGGTTAGGCAAATACGATGTGCTAGTTGGTATCAACCTATTGCGTGAAGGTATCGATGTTCCTGAAGTCTCACTGGTTGCAATTCTCGATGCTGATAAGGAAGGCTTTTTGCGGAATGAACGTTCGCTAATTCAAACCATGGGACGGGCTGCTCGAAATGTTCACGGGTCGGTCATTATGTATGCTGACACCGTGACGGATTCAATGAAAAAAGCGATGGACGAAACTGCCCGCCGTCGGAAAATTCAAATTGCTTATAATAAGAAGCATCATATTACACCAACGACCATCGTTAAGCCAATTCGGGATCTGATCAGTGTCACGAAACCGGATACCGATACAGGAGAAAAGGATGACTTTGTTGAAAATGACTTTGAATCGATGACCCATGAACAGCAAATGGATATGATCAGTCGACTTGAAGATGAAATGCGCAGTGCTGCCAAGAAGCTTGACTTTGAGCATGCTGCAACGTTGCGTGACACTGTGCTTGAATTAAAAGCTGAAGTAGATGCGTAATAAGGGGGACGTTATTTTTGGCAAACGATTATATTGATATCCATGGGGCTCGTGCTCACAACTTGAAGAACATCAACGTGAAAATTCCAAAGAACAAACTCGTTGTGGTGACTGGGCTCTCTGGTTCTGGCAAGAGTTCGCTTGCATTTGACACCCTTTACGCAGAAGGGCAACGCCGCTACGTGCAGAGCTTGTCAGCCTACGCCCGGCAATTTTTGGGTCAAATGGATAAGCCTGACGTGGACTCGATCGATGGTCTGTCGCCGGCGATTTCAATTGACCAAAAAACAACTTCCAAGAACCCACGGTCGACCGTTGGAACCGTAACGGAAATAAACGACTATCTACGTTTGTTATGGGCGCGGGTCGGCACGCCAATCTGTCCAAACGATGGAACTGAAATTACGAGTCAATCGGTTGAACAAATGGTTGATAAAGTACTGTCGCTGCCTGAACGAACTAAGTTACAGATTCTTTCACCAATTGTTCGCGAAAAAAAGGGCCAGCATAAAAAGGTGTTTGCCAAAATTAAGCGCGAAGGCTTTGTACGAGTTCGAATCGATGGTGAGGTTCATGATGTTGATGAAGAAATTGATTTGAATAAAAATCAGATGCATTCCATTGATATTGTTGTGGACCGGATCGTGGTTAAGGATGGCATTCGTTCACGGCTGTTTGATTCTTTTGAGGCAGCTTTACGTCTCAGTGGTGGTTATGCTGTGGCGGATCTGATCGATGGCGAACCAATCATGTTTTCTGAGCACTATGCTTGTCCCATCTGTGGGTTTACGGTTGGTGAACTGGAACCACGTCTATTCTCATTCAACGCCCCATTTGGTGCTTGCCCGGACTGTGATGGCTTAGGGATGAAGATGGAGATCGATCCCGACCTGATCGTACCGGACCCAAGTAAGACCCTGCGTCAGGGTGCGCTGGCACCGTGGGATTCGAGTTCTAAGTACTATCCCGAGATGCTTCGCCAAGCTTGCGAACAGGTTGGCATTGACATGAATACACCATGGGAAAAGCTGCCTGAAAAAGATCAGCAGTTCCTTTTGTATGGTTCTAAGGGCAAAGCCTACCACTTTGTTTTAGACAGTGATTTTGGCGGTGTTCGCGAAACGGATGCACCATTCGAAGGCGTCATTAATAATGTGAACCGTCGTTATCACAATGGTTCCGACTTTACTCAGGGTCAGATGCAGCAGTATTTTCGTGAATTAACCTGCCAGACCTGTCATGGGTATCGTTTAAACCGAAAAGCCTTAGCGGTTAAGATCGATGGTCAGCATATTGGTCAAGTGTCCGACTTAGCCATTGGTAAGGAACTACCATTTTTTGAGAAATTAAAATTCAGCGAGCAAAACGAAAAAATTGCCAAACCAATTCTAAAAGAGATTCGCGACCGCCTCACGTTCCTGGAAAACGTTGGTTTGGATTACTTAACGCTCAGCCGGGCAGCCCGTACATTATCTGGCGGTGAAGCGCAACGGATTCGGTTGGCAACTCAGATCGGTTCTAACCTGTCCGGAGTGCTCTACATTCTTGATGAGCCTTCAATTGGGCTGCATCAGCGCGATAATGATCGTTTGATCTCCTCACTTAAAAAGATGCGTGACCTAGGTAACACGTTGATTGTTGTTGAACATGACGAGGATACGATGCTGGCCGCTGACTACCTAATTGATATCGGTCCCGGAGCTGGCGAACACGGTGGTGAAGTCATGGCTGCCGGCACCCCTAAACAGGTGCGCAATACCAAGAAGTCACTGACTGGGCAGTACCTTTCTGGGCGTAAATTTGTGCCGGTACCCACTAAGCGGCGAAAGGGTAATGGGAAGAAAATTCGCATTACTGGCGCTGCCGAAAACAACTTAAAAGATATTACGGTTGATTTTCCGCTTGGTGAATTTACCGTGGTCACTGGAGTTTCGGGCTCTGGTAAATCGACACTGGTTAATACGATTTTAAAACGAGTACTGGCACAAAAAATTAACCGAAATTCTGAAAAACCGGGAAAATACAAGTCGGTTTCTGGCATTAAAAACATCGAAAAAGTAATCGACATTGATCAAAGTCCGATTGGGCGGACACCACGTAGTAATCCAGCTACCTATACCGGTGTTTTCAACGATATCCGAGCATTATTTGCTCAGACAACTGAAGCGAAGTTGCGCGGTTATACTCAGGGTCGGTTTAGTTTTAATATTAAGGGTGGCCGCTGTGAAGCTTGCCACGGTGACGGGATCTTGAAAATTGAAATGAACTTTTTGCCTGACGTTTATGTGCCATGCGAAGTTTGTCATGGTAGTCGTTACAACTCAGAAACTTTGGAAGTTGAGTACAAGGGCAAAAACATTGCTCAAGTCCTAAATATGACGGTTGATCAAGCGCTTGATTTCTTCAGCGCCATTCCCAAGATCACTCGCAAACTTCAAACGATTCATGATGTTGGCCTGGGCTACGTGACTTTAGGACAGTCAGCGACGACCTTGTCTGGTGGTGAAGCACAACGGATGAAACTGGCTTCAGAACTGCAAAAGAAGTCTGATGGTAAGAATTTCTACATTCTAGACGAACCCACGACTGGGTTACACACAGATGACATTAAACGTTTGTTGGAAGTACTCCATCGTTTAGTTGATAATGGCAATACCGTTTTGATTATCGAACATAACCTTGATGTCATTAAGACTGCAGACCATTTGATTGATCTTGGGCCTGAAGGCGGTGACGGTGGCGGTCGAGTTGTTGCTACCGGGACACCGGAAGAAATCGCTCAGGTCAAAGAAAGTTACACCGGCCAATATCTTGGACCAATTTTGGAACGGGATAAAAAGCGAATGGCAGAAGTTGAAGCCAAGGAAAAAGTTAAAAGTAAATAGTAGCAGTGCAAAAGAGTTGTGACGAAACTTTACTCTTGAAAAAATGCGACTAATAACTAGATTGCTATCTTGCTTAAATCGGTGCCAAGACTCAGGATACGGCTGTATAGTGATACAAAAATTGGGTTCCCTGAACTATTGGGAACCCAATTTTTGTATTGCTATATTTTGTGATCTAAACGAGTTTTGTCACATTTTTGCATGTCGCTCATTGCTTTAAAGTAACACGGTGATTAAAATCAGGGCACTAACTACCTGAACAATCAAAATGCTGCTTCCATAAAGCGCAAGTTTCTTGCCAGCTTTGACGAACGCGGCAAAATTCAAACGGAGCCCGATTGCCGCTAATGCGGTGACTTCACACCACCCGGAAAGGCCATGGGCGATACCAGAAATGGTGCCATTAAAATGAAACCAAGAATTCAGTGCGCAAAGAATAATGAAGCCCACAACGTACCAGGGCAAAGCACGTCGCCAACTGTTTTCAACGGTTGATTCAATCCCTTTAGCGGACTGATGATGCTGGTGCAGTTGACTGAAGATCAAGACAACCACCACTAACATGATGATTCGTAAAATTTTAAAAAGCGTTGCGTATGTGGTTGTTGCCTGATTTACCATGGTGGCACTGGCAATCACTTGACCCACTGACTGCACGGTTCCGCCAATGATTGCGCCGCGTAAGAAGTTATTATGGTGAAAAGCTAACAGGCTGATGATGGGGAGTGTCAGCATTAGAACTGTTCCCATCAGGTTGACTAGGGTGACTGCCAACCGCTTGTCTTCATCACGGGCTTCAATAACGGGGCTGATGGCAGCAATTGCCGATGACCCACAGACGGCATTCCCACCGGCCATTAGCAGGGTCATTCCTTCTGAAAAATGCAGTAGTTTGCCCAGTAGCATTGCTCCGCAGATCGTTATCGCCATTTGCATGACGATAAAGACGATTCCAGTTAATCGTAATTCCTGAATGGTTTGAAAGGTAATGGTGGCGCCTAACAATAATACGGAATATTCTAACAATCGTTTTTCGGACCAAGCAGTTCCACTTTGCCACTTTGGCTGTCGAATAATGGTGTTCCCTAATAAAATGCCAATCAGTAAGGCAACCGTTGGGGCACCAATACCCTTGATCAAATAGGAGTTGATCAACTGACTAATAATGGCAATCACAAAACTTAAACTTAAACCTGGTAAAACCGCTCGTTCTGGCTTCATCAATTCGCTTCCTCTCTGTCTTAATACCTGTTGTAGTATACAGATTTGATTGCCATTACTGAAATATCAAATTATAATAGGTTCAATTAAGATTTTTAATAGATGGAGGGAAAACGGTGGAAAAACTATTAGCCGCATTCATGGCGGTGTATGAAACCCGCAATTTTTCGTTAGCGGCCAAGCAGCTTTTTATTTCTCAGCCAAGTGTATCCGTGCAAATCAATCAACTTGAGGAGCGGTTAGGAGTCAGTTTATTTGATCGGAGTGGCCACCGACAAGTTCAGCCCACACCGGCAGCGTTTCAACTGTACCAAACCGCTGAAAAACTGCAGCAGACCTGGCAAACGGGGTTTGAACGGTTGCAACAAACGGCTGAAAAGCCACGGATCAAGGCAGTTCTAGGATTCTCTCAAACCACCTCCGTTGAACTATTGCCTCGGGTAATTAAAACTTTACTAAGGGACGAGCGATTTCAGTTTGAAGTTGAGACGATGAATTCAGAGGCAATTTTGAAGGCCGTTGTTGACCGTCAAATTGCATACGGCATTATCGAAAAACCAATCGTGGCTGATTACGTTCAGCAAACTGAAGTTTCTGGTGATCAGTTAGTCTTAGCAGGTCGGCAGAATGAGAAATTATGGCTGTTTAGAGAACCAGGATCTGGTGTTCGCCATTACACGGATGCCTACTTACATGAACAGGGCATTGTTCCCCAGCGTACATTGGTGGTTGATAGCAATCAGGCCATCATTGGACTACTTGATCAAGGGATTGGCAAAACGTTAATGTCAGTTGGCGTTTTACCCACTCAGGTACCGAGAACAATACTTTCTGAGCAGTATCGCCGGCACTTTTATTTGATTGGTTTGGATCAGCAGCCTAACTCACAGTTAGCCGATTTAAGGCGGTCCTTAGTAACGTCTATGCGGATGAAATCGTGAATTTAACTGACGAATTGTTAACCCAAGCGCAACTTTCTATGGAAAACTTGCCCTTATATCTCACAATCGTTATGATGGCAATAGGAAAAATATTTGATAACAGACTAGGAGTGAGGGATTATGTTTAGTATGAGGCCACGTTGGGGATTCGATTGGCACGAACTGATCACTGGCGTTTTGAGCTTGATTGCGGCTTACATCGTCGTTGGGATGCCCCGTGTCAGCCTAACAGCAATGTCAATTGTTTTCGGTTTCTTAGCCGTCTTAAGTGGTTTAACCACGTTATCTGGCTACACTAAGTTACGCGATTTCGTTGGTAACTGGGCAGTTGCTGCACTAATTTTTGCCATTATTGATTTATTGATCGGGGTCTTTTTCATTGTTGATCCGAGCAGCGGCATTGTCGTCATGGGTTACATGGTCGCTTTTTGGTTTTTGCTGGATGCAATTGAACGTTTGATGGTCGTTGGTCATCTGCGTGAATTTGGTACTGGATATTTCATTGCTTCAATCATTTTGGATATTTTATCCTTGCTGATTGGTTTAATGTTGTTGATCAACCCAGTAGTGGCTTCGATTTCGATCACATGGCTGATTAGTTTTTACCTAATTGTTTTTGGTGTGAACGCCATTATTCTAGCTTTCGCAAGACGGTAAAGGCAGTAATGAACTTGACCAAGTTTGATCAATTCTGATGCCAAAAGTTTTTTCAAAATTGTAATTTGATTATCTTAATCGAGCAGTGATGAATTTCGTTAATAACGAAAGCAGTGCTGCTTGTTTTTTATTCTAAACGCCACTTAAAAAGTGTTGGAAATAAAAAACACCCGGCTAAAATTAGTAATGAAACGCCAGGTGTGTTACACTGTTGAAATGGATTGTAATGGAACGAATGGAGATCATAGGATGAATAACGATGTGCAATTAGTAATTATTTCTGGCATGAGTGGTGCTGGTAAGACTGTTGCCATGCAAGCCTTTGAAGATTTGGGCTATTTTTGCATTGATAATATGCCACCGTCTTTGATGAGTAAATTCTGGGAGTTAGTTCAGGAGACGGGTAAAATCAAGAAAGTGGCCGTCGTCATCGATCTGCGTTCGAAGGCTTTTTACGATGAGATCGTGCAGATGACCACTGATATTTCTGATTTAAATCGTTCGGATATGGCTCAAATTGTATTTTTAGATGCCGATGACGAGACGTTGGTATCCCGATACAAGGAAACCCGTCGTTCCCATCCCTTGGCTCGAAATGGCCGGGTGATCGACGGGATTAAGGACGAGCGTAAAATACTGGCGCCCTTGAAGCAAGCAGCTCAGCTGGTCATTAACACGACATCGTTAACACCCCGAAAACTGCGGGAAGAAATTTTCCACAATTTTGAATCCCGAGAGAATCAGACCTTCCACATTGAAATCATGTCGTTTGGGTTCAAATACGGGCTGCCCATTGATGCTGACATTGTTATGGATGTCCGATTTTTGCCAAATCCGTACTACTTACCGGAACTGAGAAATCAGACTGGGTTGGACGAACCGGTTTACGATTACGTGATGAAACAGCCTGAAACAGAAGACTTTTACCATCAGTTTTTGAGCCTGTTGCAGACCACTGTGCCGGGGTACAAACGGGAGGGTAAAACCAACTTGACGATTGCGATCGGGTGTACTGGCGGTCAACACCGTTCAGTTGCACTGGCTGAACGAATCGGCAACGAACTGGGTGAAAAGTATCCGGTTCACATTTCGCACCGAGATATTAACAAACGAAAGGAAAACAACTAATTATGATCGAAGAACGACGGCGACCAAAGATTGTCGTAATGGGTGGTGGCACTGGGCTACCGGTCATTTTGCGCAATCTAAAGGGTCGCGATGTAGACATCACCGCTGTTGTCACAGTCGCGGATGACGGCGGATCGTCAGGCATTATTCGGGATTATGTCAACGTGGTGCCACCTGGCGATATTCGTAATGTGGTGGTCTCACTATCCCAACTGTCACCAATCATTCTGCAACTTTTTCAATATCGATTTGATAGTAACGATCAATTTTTTGCCGGTCATGCGCTGGGTAATCTGGTGATTGCTGCGTTATCAGAAATGAAAAACGGCATTTTTGAAGCGGTTCAAGAACTGTCCGACATTATGCAAGTTGACGGCCACATTTATCCGGTGGCTAATGAACCTTTGGAACTTAACGCTGAATTTACTGACGGTACTAAGTTGACAGGCGAATCAGAAATTACCGCGGCTCATAAGCTGATCAAACACGTTTGGGTGACTTCTAGTCAACACCATGATGTGGCACCTAAAGCGGTTGATGAAGTGATCGAAGCGATAATGGATGCTGATCAAATCGTGCTGGGTCCCGGGAGCCTGTTCACCAGTATTTTGCCAAATCTGATGATCAGTAATGTTGGTGAGGCGTTGCGGGAGACCACTGCAGAAGTTGTCTATATTTGCAATATTATGACGCAGAAGGGCGAAACGGAGAAATTCACGGATGCTGATCACGTCAGAGTTTTGAACCAGCATTTGCAACAAAACGTGATCGACACGGTGTTAGTGAATACTAAAAAAGTGCCAGATGAATACATTGATTACCAGCGCTGGAACGAAATGTCGCGTCAGGTGGTTCATGATTTTGCCGGTTTGCGCCAACAGGGCTGTCGTGTCATTTCTGCTGATTTCTTGAAGCTGCGAGATAACGGCGCTTTCCACAACGGCGAATTGGTCGTTAACGAATTAATGAACCTGCTGGGACAGGTCAATATGAAGCAGTTCGAGGGGAGATAGTAACTTTGTCATATGCAAGTGAAGTGAAAAAGGAATTGACTACGCTTGAAGTTCATCGTGAAAATGCGAAGGCCGAACTGATTGCTTTGATCCGAATGAACGGGTCAATGGCAATTGCTAACCACCATTTTGTGCTGAATATTCAAACGGAGAACCCCGCGATTGCCCGGCGGATATACCGGTTATTAAAACAATTCTACGACGTCGAAAGTGAATTGATCGTTCGTCGTAAGATGAAACTCAAGAAGAACAATCTCTATATTGTGCGGGTCAATGAAGGTACAGACAAAGTGTTATCTGACCTGGGAATCTTCAAAGATGGCCAGTTGATCGAACAAGTGCCACCCGAGCTGTTGCAAAATGACGCTCAGGTGCGTTCATACTTAAGGGGTGCTTTTTTAGCCGGCGGATCTGTCAATAATCCAGAGACCTCACGCTATCATTTGGAAATCTACTCCGTTTATGAAGACCATAATCAAATGATTGCTGATATGATCAATCACTATGATTTGAATGCCCGGACAACACCAAGGCGAGGTGGCTTTATCACCTATCTTAAAGAGGGCGAGCGAATTGCCGATTTTCTTTCATTAATTGGTGCAAGCAGCGCTATGTTGAAATTTGAAGACGTGCGGATCATGCGTGATATGCGTAATTCGGTCAACCGATTGGTAAACTGTGAAAACGCCAATATGGACAAGGTTGCTAACGCATCGAGCAAACAAATCCAAAACATTGAATTTATTCGCTCAACAGTGGGCTTAGCTCAGTTGCCTCCCAAGCTACGGGAAGTTGCTGAAGTCCGGTTAGCTAATCGTGAAGTCAGCCTTAAGGAACTTGGCGCGATGATTCCGAGTGGGGCAATCTCTAAATCGGGAATCAATCACCGCTTAAGAAAAATCGGTGAATTTGCTGATAGCTTACGAGGAGCAAAAGCCGTTTAATTAGCAACTCGAGCAACATTAACCGACACAAAAAGGGCGTCACCTCTTATGAAGTGACGTCCTTTATTTGTAAAACAAGCTTACTTACGATCTTTGGTACTCGTCATGATTGAATCAAGCAAACCATAATCGACGGCTTCCTGAGCGGTCAAGTAGTTATCACGTTCAGTATCCTTATTGATGCGATCAATTGGCTGACCAGAATTTTCAGCCAAGATCTCGTTGATCATCTTACGAGCCTTTAAAATTTCTGTGGCCGCAATTTCAATTTCAGTTTGTTGACCTTGAGCACCACCAGAAGGTTGGTGAATCAAGACTTGTGAGTGTGGCAATGCGAAACGTTTGCCCTTGGTACCTGACGATGCCAGGACGCTGGCCATTGAAGCGGCCATACCAATAACGATAGTTTGAACGTCAGATTGAATAAAGTTCATCGTGTCGTAAATTGCCATTCCTGAAGTGATGACACCACCTGGTGAATTGATGTAAAGGTAGATATCCTTTGTTGAATCCTGCGCATCCAAGAACAAAAGTTGGGCGATGATGGCATTAGCCATGTCGTCTTCAATTGGACCGGAAAGCATGATGATTCTGTCCTTTAATAGGCGAGAGTAAATATCATAAGCACGTTCGCCACGGGAAGATTGTTCAATAACCGTTGGGACTAAGTTCATAGCTTTGCAGCCTCCTTATGATCAATAGTTTATTAGTCTGTTTTGACTAACTGATTTGTAGTTTAACCTAAAGGTCAACAAAGGTCAAACAAAACAACTTCGTTTTACCGTTGTCGTGCAAATCAGCTTTGTACCAGACGGTAGCATAACATATTTTGCGCTATTTGGCTGTTAAATGCCTCTCAGTTGAGTATCGCATTCAAATAGTGACTGGCAGTGAGAATTAGTATGACGGTCAATGCTTCAAACACGCTTTTTTGCTAGCGGTGGACTAGTTTAATAATCCAAATCTCAATCGAGTTAAAAAGGTTGAAGCTTGTCAAAGATTTCGCTATTAACAACAATGGCACTGTTTTCTAGCGCTTCCCTGACTTAAAATGATGTCAGCACTTGAATCGCAGTTGTCGAGTGATACAAAAAGTGAGTTCCCCCAAAGTTCAGGGAACCCACATTCTGAATCAATTTATTCTGTCATCTAAACGGGTTTTGTTACAGGTGAACCGCTTAGATACTCATTATGCGCCCGGAGGGAATCGAACCCCCATTTCAAGAACCGGAATCTTACGTGCGATCCATTACACTACGGGCGCATTTCAACACTAGAATACTATACCCGAAATTGCATATAAATACAAGGGGTAATTGGTGAGATGAACTTGAATAGGTTCTCACGGATATTTGCATTTCTTATTTGTCGCTGTTATAATTCAGTTTGTGGGTAGGAATTAGTACCCATTAATTTTTGACCTATATGGGTCGCATTACGTCACTATGGGACATGAATTGTCCCATGACGTGATAGAGAGTTGGTTTTGTCTTATGGACTTAGAGTGGAAATGGGTGAACGCGGTTGTACCGAAGATGACCCAGAAGCTACTCAGACGCTACTCACTGTTACTGATGATCCGTCAGATGCAACCGGTCGGTAGGCGCTCCTTAGCAGAGACGCTGGAGCTCACTGAGCGGACGGTGCGAACGGATCTTGATAGCCTACTTGATAATGGTTTGATTTCAATGCAGGCGAAGGGGGTTTGGCTAACGGATGACGGCCAAAAAGCCGTTAAGAACTTGCAACCGTTAGTTGAAAACCTGGCTGGCATTCGTAAGAAGGAGTCCTTGTTGAAAGCGCGCCTTGGTCTTCGTGGCTGTCAAATCGTTCCGGGTGATTGTGATGATCGACCGGACGTTAAGACTTCAATGGGTAAGGCCACGGATGAATTGCTCCGTCAGCAACTCCCAGCAGGCGAAAGCATCGTTGCCGTGATGGGTGGCACCACAATGGCTGCCGTTGCAGGCACGCTTAGTGAAACATTAGCTGATAACCGTCAGCTAACGTTTGTACCAGCTCGTGGCGGTATGGGAGAGTCACCGGCAATTCAGGCAAATACGGTCTGTGCCAGAATGGCAGAAGTGACTGATAGCCATTATCAGGCGCTGTATTTACCAGAGCTTAGCTCAGAGTCAACGTCTAGTTCTTTACGCCGTGAACCAATGATTGCTAAGACACTAAACATGATCGATCACGCAAACGTGGCAATTCACTGTGTGGCGGATGCAATGGCAATGGCAAAACGGCGTCAGATGCCCGACGAAGATACTGCTGTTTTAGAGCAGCGACATGCCGTGGGAGAAGCGTTTGGTGATTTCTTTGATCAGGATGGTCAAATTGTTTACCGCGTTCCCAAGTTAGGCTTGTCGATTGCCGATTTAGATCGAATGGATCTAGTGGTTGCAGTAGCTGGCGGTCACAGTAAGGCTGCCGCTGTCGAGGCATATTTTCAAATTCCTCCGGCCGAAAGTTTTTTGGTTACGGACGAGGGATTAGCTGACACGATTTTAAAGAAGTGATACTATATATTAGTGTTACTTTTTAAAATAATTATTTTTAACTTCCTAAAGGAGGAAAACACAGTTATGACTGTAAAAATTGGTATTAATGGTTTCGGCCGTATTGGTCGTTTAGCATTCAAGCGGATTCATGAACTTCATTCTGACGACATCGAAGTGGCAGCAATCAATGATTTGACTACCCCTTCAATGTTGGCCTACCTGCTAAAATATGATTCAACACATGGTCGTTTCCCTGGTGAAGTTTCAGCAACTGATAAGGGTATCGTTGTTGATGGCAAGGAAATCCCTGTATACGCAGAACCTAAGGCACAAAACATTCCTTGGGTTAAGAACGATGGCGTTGACTTCGTTCTTGAATGTACTGGTTTTTACACTTCAGAAGAAAAGTCACAAGCTCACTTGGACGCCGGCGCAAAGCGGGTCTTAGTTTCAGCTCCTGCAGGTGACGTTCGGACTGTTGTTCCAGGTGTTAACTTGGATACATTACAAGCTAGCGACAAGATCGTTTCTGCTGGTTCATGCACGACTAACTGCCTAGCACCATTGGCTTACTTCATGAACGAAGAATTCGGTATCAAGGCTGGTACAATGACTACTGTCCACGCCTTCACCGCTACTCAACAAATTCTTGATGGCCCTCGCGGTAAGAAGATGCGTAACAACCGTACTGCAAGCATTAACACGATTCCTCACTCAACTGGTGCAGCCAAGGCGATTGGTTTGGTTATCCCAGAATTGAATGGTAAGCTTCAAGGTCACGCACAACGGGTTGCCGTTGTTGATGGATCATTGACTGAATTAGTCACTGTCCTTGACAAGAAGGTTACTGCTGACCAAGTTAACGAAGCTATCAAGAAGCACACTGTTAACAACGATGCATTTGGTTACAACGATGATGAAATCGTCTCAACTGATGTTATTGACGATCCTCATGGTTCAGTATTTGACCCAACTCAAACTGAAGTTACAACTGCCGGTGACACTCAATTAGTTAAGACTGTTGCATGGTACGATAACGAATGGGGCTTCACTTGCAACATGGTTCGTACTTTGTTGCACTTCGCTTCACTTTAATATTAAATAAGCGTAAATTTAAAAGGCGGAGGAGGAAACTTTCTCCGCCTTTTATAGCAAATGACTTGTACCAATGGTCACAATGATTAATTCGATTTCAATCAGGAGGGCTACAAATTGGCTAAATTAACAGTTTCAGATTTAGATTTAAAGGGTAAAAAAGTCTTAATGCGCGTGGACTTCAACGTCCCAATTAAAGATGGTGTGATCGGGAATGATAACCGTATCGTGGCTGCATTACCAACCATAAACTACGTCATTGATCATGGTGGTAAGGCAATTTTGCTTTCCCACTTAGGTCGGATCAAGTCCGAAGATGACAAACCTGGCTTATCAATGCGTCCGGTGGCTGAACGGCTTTCAAACTTGCTGAATAAGCCGGTCACCTTTGTGCCAACGACTGAAGGTCCACAGCTTGAAGACGCCATCAATAAGATGAGCGATGGTCAAGTTCTAGTGATGGAAAACACTCGTTATGAAGACGTGAAAAACGGTGAACAAGTTAAACGTGAATCAAAGAATGACCCATCATTGGGTAAGTACTGGGCATCCCTTGGTGATGTGTTCATTAACGATGCATTTGGTACCGCACACCGTCAACACGCTTCAAACGTTGGGATCGCTTCAAACATGCCACAAACCGCTGCCGGTTTCTTAATGGAAAAGGAAATTAAGTTTATCGGTGGTGCCGTTTCTAATCCAGCTCACCCATTTGTTGCCATTTTAGGTGGTGCTAAGGTTTCTGACAAGATCGGTGTGATTGACAACTTGTTGGATAAAGCTGACAAGGTGATTATCGGTGGTGGTATGACGTACACCTTCTACGCTGCAAAGGGTATGAAGATCGGTAATTCATTAGTCGAAAAGGATAAGATCGATTTAGCAAAATCGATTATGGATAAGGCTGGCGACAAGTTAGTATTACCTGTCGACTCAGTGGTTGCTGAAAAGTTTGATAATGATGCACCTCACAAGACTGTTGAGGGTGACATTCCTGATGGCTACATGGCATTAGACATTGGCCCGAAGTCAGTTGCTGCATTTGAAGATGTTTTAAAGCCAGCCAAATTGGTTGTTTGGAATGGCCCAATGGGGGTCTTCGAAATGAGTAACTATGCTCAAGGAACGCTTGAAATTGGTAAGTACCTTGGTACTTTATCAGATGCGACGACCATTGTTGGTGGTGGTGACTCAACAGCCGCCGTTCAACAACTTGGTGTTGCTGACAAGTTGACCCACATTTCAACCGGTGGTGGTGCATCACTTGAATACCTTGAAGGTAAGACCTTGCCTGGTATCGCTGCTATCAGTGAAAAGTAAACAATTTAAGAAGCCGGGATGATGTCCTGGCTTCTTTGCTAGAAAGCCTTTTGGGGTCTCCTAGAAAATTGATGATCAACATGACTGGCTAAACCGTTTTCATTTCGATAAAATAGGGTTGTTACTATAAAAAGATTGAGCAAAAGGAGCGTTTACTGTGCGGATACCATTAATTGCGGGTAATTGGAAGATGAATAAGTCGATCGAAGATGCCCGTTCGTTTATGCAAGCTGTGTCAGATCGATTACCTGAACCAGCTCAAATTGAAACGGCAATTGCCGCTCCAGCGATTCTATTGGAAACCATGCTCGAAATGAATTCGGCGAACCACCTTCGAATCGGTGCGGAAAATTGTTACTATGAAGATTCTGGTGCCTTTACCGGTGAAACTTCACCACTGGCACTTTCGGAAATGGGTATTCCCTACGTCATTGTAGGTCACTCAGAACGGCGGAGTTATTTTAACGAAACCGATGATATTATTAACCGAAAAGTGCATGCGGTTTATCGCAATCACATGACACCGATTCTTTGCTGTGATGAAACAATGGGTCGGTTGGAAGCCGGTGAGAAGATTCACTGGGTCGTAAGTCAGGTGACGGGTGCCTTAAAAGACATTAGTGACGATTTAGCTCGTCAGTTGGTCATCGCTTATGAGCCAAGCTGGGCAATTGGTAGCGGTAAATCTGCTTCGGCCGATCAAGCTGAAGAGGGTTGCTATCTGATTCGCCAAACGATCGCTGATATTTACGGTGATGACGTCGCTAACCAGATGAGAGTTTTATATGGTGGCAGCGTGAACCCAGATAATATTTCTGAAATCATGGCCAAGCCAAATATTGATGGTGTTTTAGCGGGTGGCGCAAGCCTAGATGCCAAAACCTTCCTTCAATTAGTCAACTACCAAAAATAAACTCAAATAGTAATTGCAAGTTCAAGGTTAAACTAATAGAATAGACTGCGGGGAATTGTTTCCCGCTAGGTTAAACTTTCATTAAGGAGAGAATATAATGTCAATTATTTCTGATATTTACGCCCGCGAAGTCTTAGACTCACGTGGTAACCCAACTGTTGAAGTTGAAGTTTACACAGAAGCCGGTGCAGTTGGCCGTGGAATCGTACCTTCTGGTGCATCTACTGGTGAACATGAAGCCGTTGAATTACGTGATGGCGACAAGAACCGTTTCGGTGGCAAGGGTGTTACTAAGGCCGTTGACAACGTAAACAACATCATTGCAAAAGAAATCGTTGGCTACGATGTTACCGATCAAATTGCAATCGACAAAGCAATGATCAAGTTAGACGGCACGCCTAACAAGGGTAAGCTGGGTGCTAACGCTATTTTAGGTGTTTCACTAGCTGCTGCCCGTGCTGCTGCTGACGAGCTTGAAGTTCCGTTATATAATTACTTAGGCGGTTTCAATGGTCACTTGTTACCAACTCCAATGATGAACGTTATCAATGGTGGTAAGCATGCCAACAACAAGGTCGACTTCCAAGAATTCATGATCATGCCCGTTGGCGCTCCTTCCATCAAGGAAGCGATTCGAATGGGTTCAGAGACTTTCCATGCTTTGAAGTCAATCTTGAACGACCGCGGTTATTCAACTGCTGTTGGTGATGAAGGTGGTTTTGCCCCTGACTTAAAGAACAATGAGGAACCATTCGAAATCTTAGTTGATGCCATTAAGCAATCTGGTTACAAGCCAGGTAAAGACGTCGCAATCGCCTTTGACTGTGCTGCATCAGAGTTCTACAATACTGAAACTAAGACCTACGACTTAGTTGGTGATGGCAAATCATACACTGCTGAAGAATTTGTCAGCTTATTGGAAACCATCGTTGACAAGTACCCAATCGTTTCAATTGAAGATCCCCTGGATGAAAACGAATGGGAAGACTGGCAGATGGCAACTTCTCGCTTAGGCAAGAAGGTTCAAATCGTTGGTGATGATTTGTTTGTCACTAACACGAACTACCTTGAAAAAGGTATCAAGATGGGTGTTGCCAACGCTATTTTGATCAAGCTTAACCAAATTGGTACTTTAACTGAAACTGTTGAAGCTGTTGAAATGGCTAAAGAAGCAGGTTACACTGCTATCATTTCACACCGTTCTGGTGAAACTGAAGACACGACGATTGCTGACTTAGTTGTCGCATTGAATGCTGGTCAAATTAAGACTGGTTCAATGAGTCGTGGCGAACGAATTGCTAAGTACAACCAGTTGATGCGGATCGAAGATCAATTGGGTGAAGTTTCTGACTACAAGGGCATCCACTCCTTCTACAACTTGAGTGAACAAGCTCGTGAAGCCATTCAAAACAAGTAATTTAACGCTAGAAATTTGTTAATGATTCACTAAAAAGGCTGCTGAATTTATTCAGTGGCCTTTTTTGATTTGCAAATCAGAATTTTAGCCAAAATCGACCTTTTTTGGCGTAGTTAACTCTGTACAAAGAAAGGAGAGTTAATATGCAAATCAAAATGAGTCGATTATTGCTATGTCTGGGGGTGACCTTAGGGGTATTTGCTAACAGTGTCAGTGCTAGTGCAGCCACTGAAAGTTTCGAACCGTACACCATTGAATATAACTATACCAAGTTAGTTATTGACGCTGGTGCACTTACTAGACGACCAATTTCGGGCACCACGACGTATCGGGTTGAAGCTGGCGGTCAATTTGCAAAATATCAAAGTATTTCTGCTGATGGAAAGCGAATCTTTAATTTTGCGCCCCTATATCCAAATTATGATTGGAGCACGCAACAACCGGTAGTGATTTCTAAGCTGGAGGATAACCGGACATTTTTTGTCTCTCAAACTCTTGTTGCTAAGAAAGCTTTAGTTCATTTGAATTATAAGCTTAAAAATCCTGACGGGCAGATCAGTAAGAAGAAATTTCAGAACTATGATTATCAGACGGGTACTCTTGAGGGAAAATGTGTACCGATTTTGACGGAAGCACTCGGCTCTTGTTATGAGCTAGAGGATCCTAAAGAGTCCCTAATTGAAGCTGACGGTCAAAGTTTTGATACCATCATTCACCGTCGTCAAATTGATTTTACTATCGATTATAAGGTTGTTTCTGACCAGCAAATTTCCACAGCACATTTACCGGATAAAATGGAAGCCAATTTTAAGGACGTCAAAGATAAGCTATCAGAATTAGACCAGCAAGTTAAGCAAGCTGGTTATCGTATTCTTTCAAATCAAGTTACGTATAATCTTGAAGGTTATGGTCACGTGACGTTTAATTTAAAGACCAATAATGTCAGTGGGTCTGTTTCTAATCCTGGAGAGTCCGTTGAGAAGCCGAGGCCGACGCCAGAAACCAAGCCAGAAATCGTTCCCGAGGCAAAACCAGAAGTGAAACCAGAGACTGAGCCGGATGAAGGGCAAGAGATGATTCCTGCCCCGAAACCTGACGTAACTCCAGAGGTTGAACCAGAGGCGAAACCAAGTGAAAAACCTCAGGTGACACCCGATTTTAACCCTGAGGAAAAGCCAGAGGGTACTCCTGATATTAAACCTGATGTCACCCCAGAAATTAAATCAGAAGAGAAGCCAGAAGTGGCACCGGACACAAAGCCTGACCAGAGACCAGAGGGAAATTCTGATACTAAACCAGAAACAACTCCAGAAACTAAACCGGAAAACAAACCGGAAGTCACCCCAGAGATCAAACCCGATGAAAAACCTGATGTGACGCCGGAGACCAAGCCAGAGGAAAAACCAGATCAGATTTCAGAACCGGATGCAGGGGATAAAACGGGGACCGATCCTGAAGTCAAGCCAAATGAAAGGCCTGTTCCGAATCCTGATTTTTCTTTAAAACCGCAGCCTGATAATAATCAAATAAGTGAAAATGATTTAAAGAAACCAGAGATAGTCGCTGATAATCAGCATTATGACGATTTAATGTATCAATTAGCCAAGATTATACAACGATTGGATAAAATTTTATGCCAACTACGGATCCAACACCCAGTTCGTCCACATCATCGAGCACCTAAGTCACATTTGAAGCATTCAAACAATAAGCGCCATCATGCGAGTCATCAGTCCCATCATAAAAAGCCTCACTCAAAACATGCAAGACATAAGAAGCATTTTTCTCATCGACGTCATCATCATTTAAAGCAGCGCCTACATCCGGGGCTAAATCAGCGTCACTAAAATTTCTAGCTTGATGTTATGTCAGGCTAGGCCATACATATGATAGAATGGATTGCGTACATTAACTTAGGAGTGCATGATTGAAATGAATGTGTTAAGACATAAAAAATGGGATTTCACCCGAATTAACGCGGTGCTGCAAGGAATCCTAATTGGATTGATCGCCGGTTTCATCGTGAGCACCTTTCGCTTATTGATCAGTCATGGTTTGAAACTTGTCCAATGGTTTTTCCACCTGGCTAAGGGGAATCTATGGTTGCTACTGATCTGGGTGGTCTTCAGTGTCATCTTGACACTGCTGATCGGACGCTGGCTGAAAACGACGCCAGAGATTACAGGTTCCGGTATTCCGCAGGTTGAAGGGCAATTAATGGGTGAGGTTGAATACCACTGGTGGCCTGTCTTATGGAAGAAATTTGTTGGCGGTGTGCTGGCCATTGGCAGTGGGCTTTTTCTTGGTCGGGAAGGGCCTTCTATTCAGCTTGGAGCAACGGTTGGGCAAGGATTTGCGGAGTCCCGTAAAATTACCGGTAATAAACGGCGAACCTTAATTGCTAGTGGCGCCTCGGCTGGTTTATCTGCTGCGTTCAATGCCCCGATCGCCAGTTCGCTCTTTATTTTGGAAGAAGTGTATCATAATTTTTCGACCATGATTTGGATCACCGCATTAGCAAGCGCAATCGCAGCCGACTTTGTTTCAACGTTTTTCTTTGGTTTGACACCTGTTTTACATATTACTTATGTCCATCCTTTACCCTTAACGCAGTATGGCTGGTTGGTTATTTTGGGGCTTCTACTGGGTCTATTTGGGCGGCTGTATCAGGTGGTCGTTTTACGGGTCGGCGAGTGGTATCACCGTATCAAGTGGCTGCCAGATCAGTACAATAGTCTCATTGCGTTTTTATTGTTGATTCCGGTTGGCCTGTTTATTCCCCAAATTCTCGGTGGGGGTAATCAGTTGATCGTTTCGATCGGTGGCAATGCACCTACGGCAATGATTCTCCTGGTCGTCTTTATCGTTCGGTTTGTCTATTCGATGATTTCATATGGGACCGGATTACCCGGCGGTATTTTTCTGCCTATCTTGACTTTAGGCGCTGTTTTAGGAGCCCTGTTTGGACAATTATTAGTGAGCTGGCACTTGGCCAGCCCGGCAGTGGTGCCAATTTTTACGATTGCTGCCATGGCTGGATACTTTGCTGGCATTAGCAAGGCACCATTTACGGCTATTTTACTGATTACTGAAATGGTTGGGACACTTCAGCATCTTATGCCGTTAGCATTAGTCTCGTTAATTGCCTATTTGACGGTAGATGTTCTCGGTGGTGCGCCAGTGTACGCAGCCATGCTTGAAAAATTTCTTCAGAAGTCCCATACTGGACAGACTGTACCAGTGACACAATTGGAGTTCCCAGTGTTTGAAAATGCCGTTTTAGACGGAAAGCAAGTTCGTGATGTTGACTGGCCAGATGGTGCTTTACTGGTTGAAATCAAACGTGGTGAAAAAATCATTGTGCCACATGGTGACACAGAGATCCGGTTAGGTGATACACTATTATTGAGTGTCCCACAGAAGTATTTGATTCATGTTCGTCACGTGATGATGCACTTATCTGGCAATTGATCTTTGGGGTATTAGCCTAGTAGAATTTGAGCTGGACACTAGTATTCTGTTTGGTTTTATGATAGATTGTATAAAGGTATTGTCAGTGAGACGGTGCAACATATCTAGGAGGCAAGCTCTTGTATAATTTACTATTAACAGGATTGATGATTGATAGCGTACTTATTATTATCGCAGTGTTAATGCAACCCGCAAAGCAAGACGATGCAATGTCTGCTTTAAGTGGCGGCGGTACAGACTTATTCTCCCGTCAAAAAGCTCGGGGCTTTGAAGCATTTATGCAAAAGGTTACGGTCGTTTTGGGAGTTATTTTCTTTGTGCTGGCGTTAGCATTAGCTTATCTATCTTCACACTAGCAATTAGATCCTCCTGTGAACCATGCAGGGGGATTTTTCGTTCTATAATCGTCAGGTCTCAGTGAGGTGAACAAACGATGATTCAGATGCCAAAACCATTTTATTTTGAAGGTGGCAGTCGGGCGATCGTTCTACTGCATGCGTATGCTAGCAGTGCCAATGACGTTCGAATGTTGGGACGCTATTTGCAAAAACGGCAATACACAGTCTTAGCGCCGATGTTTACGGGCCACGCAACGGGTGACCCAGCGGATATTTTGACGCAGGGTTCACCAGCGGCTTGGTGGTCTGACACTCAACGAGCAATTCAAAATCTGCGTGACAAGCATTTTAAACAAATCAGTATTTTTGGCTTGTCGCTGGGCGGTATTTTTGCTATGAAAGCCTTAGAGGAATATCCTGACTTGATCGGTGGCGGTTCGTTTAGTTCCCCCGTGGTCATGCGCGGTAAAAATAACCTGGTGCCGGAGTTTTTACGACTGGCTAAAGCAACGTATCGGGCCACCAACGTCACGGGCGATGACGAGCAACGACGTCTTGACTGGCTTGAAGCAAAGGTCCCTGATCAGTTATCACTGATCACCCAGTTTGCTGCAACGGTCGCAGACCAATTAAGTGCAATCAAGCAGCCAACGTTTGTAGCACAGGGTGGTCAAGACGAACTGATCGACGCGCAAAATGTGTACCAACTTCGTGATTCGCTCACTAGTAGCCAAGTTGATTTTCACTTTTATCAAGATGCGGGTCATGTGATTACCGTCAATCAAGCCCATCATCAACTTGAGCAGGACTTAGTAGCCTACCTAGAAAAAAATTTATAAATAATGAGGAATTAAATCGTGGAAGATAACAATTTAAAGCAACAAATTTCGGAAATACTTCGTGCCAATCCATCTAAGCGTTTTCGGGTCGAAGACGTTTCGGACGCGCTTGGCTATCACGGCTCAGCTGCATTTAAACTGATCGTGCAGGAATTGGCACAGCTGGAGCGCGAAAAAATCGCCGTGGTGACTACTGATGGCGAATTTCAACTCAATGAAAAGGCCCGTCAACTGACTGGCATATTTCACGCAAACGATAAGGGCTTCGGCTTTGTCGCTTACGATGACGAATTACCAGACGCTTTTATCGCGCCAGACGACACCATGATGGCGTTAAACGGTGATGAAGTTGATATGGAGATCGTGCGGGCAGCGGATCCCCATTCTGACAGGGGTCCAGTGGGTAAGGTTACTGGGATCGAAGAACATCACTACACCCACGTTGTTGGGGACTTTATCCAAACTAATGATGATATGGGTTATTACGGGCAGGTTCGTCTAACTGACAAAAAGCTCTCCCGCTATAAGTTTTACGTGGTTGATACTGGTTTAAAGCCAACCCCAGGCGAAGTGGTGACAGCAGAGATCACTGAATTTCCAAACAGCGATCACCCGCTGGCAATGGTGGGTATTGCTAAGCAGGTTATCGGTAGTGTGGACGATCCCGGTATTGATATTTTACAGATCGTGTATGCTCATGATATTCCTGCTGAATTCCCTGAGGACGTTTTGCAGGAAGCGGATGCCATTCCAGATCACGTCACCGAAAATGAACTAGTTGGCCGTGAAGACATTACGGATCAAGACCTAGTGACCATTGATGGCGAGTCTTCTAAAGACTTGGATGATGCGGTCACAGTGTGGAAACTCGACAATGGTAACTATCATCTGGGTGTTCATATTGCGGACGTGTCACACTATGTAAAGGAAGGTTCACTGCTGGATCAGGAAGCCTATAAGCGGGGCACCAGTGTCTATTTGACGGACCGCGTCATTCCAATGTTGCCACGACGGCTCTCAAATGGCATCTGTTCACTTAATGAGGGTGTTTTACGGCTGTGTATGAGCTGTGAAATGGAAATCGATTCTGAAGGTAACGTGGTCAAGCATCGGATTCACCCAAGCGTGATGAAGTCTGCGGCGCGGATGACTTACACGGATGTTAACAAGATCTTGGAAGCTCACGATACTAAAACGCGGGAAAAATACGATCGGTTAGTGCCCATGTTTGAGGACATGTCAGAACTGCACAAAATTTTGTACAAGCATCGTAAGCGCCGTGGTGCCATTGATTTTGACGACCGGGAAGCTGAAATCATCGTGGATGATAAAGGGCATGCTATCGATATTCAATTACGAGTTCGCGGTTTAGCCGAAAAGATGATTGAATCGTTCATGTTGGCGGCTAACGAAACCGTGGCTGAACACTATAATAAAAAACGGGTACCATTTATTTACCGTGTTCATGAAACTCCAGATGGCGAACGGGTAAAAAACTTCTTCGAATTTCTGACGGCGTTTGGTGTGAACGTTAAGGGTGATCCCGATCATTTACGGCCTAAGATGCTCCAAAACGTCTTAAAATCAGTTGCTGGCAAGCCTGAAGAAGCGGTGGTTTCCGTCATGATGTTACGGAGCCTTAAACAGGCACGGTATACTGACCAGTCGCTGGGACACTTTGGCCTGGCTGCTAAGTACTATACCCACTTCACATCACCGATTCGCCGTTATCCTGATACCATGGTGCATCGTTTGATTCACTATTATGAAGATCACGGTATTAACGATAAGAGCAAGGAACGCTATGCTGACTTACTGGAAGAAATTGGCGTGCACTCTTCTGAAATGGAACGTCGAGCAATTGACGCCGAACGTGACACTGACTCAATGAAGAAAGCTGAATACATGGCTGATCACATTGGTGAAAAGTTTGATGCCACCGTTAGTTCTGTCATGAAGTTTGGTATGTTTATTGAATTGCCGAACACTGTAGAAGGTTTGATCCACATTAGCCGTTTGACGGATGACTATTACGAGTACGTTGAAAAATATCTTGCCTTAGTGGGCACTAAGACCCACCGGACATACCGAATCGGGCAATCAGTGAAAGTTAAAGTCGTTCACGTCGATAAGGAGCAGAGTCAAATTGATTTTGAACTGGTCGACCCATCAGCTGCTCCGGTAACGGATCTGTTACCGAAGCGCGAACACCGGTCATACAATGGCAGTCGGAACCGGCGGCCTGGTGATCATCGACGGCCACAAAGCAATAATAACCAAAGTGGACGCAATAAGGTGCACCACACCCGTAATCAGACGCAGTCAAGAAATCGTCAGAACCATAAACCAAATCATTAATATTTAAAAGTGAGGTGAGGACTGTTGGCAAAGAAGAAAAAGCCGACCGATAAGAATGTCATGGCACAGAATAAAAAGGCCCGGCATGACTATACGATCCTCAACACTTATGAGGCTGGAATCGCGCTGACGGGAACTGAGATCAAGTCGATCCGGGAACGTCGTGTGAATTTAACTGATGGATTTGCTCAAATCCGTAATGGAGAAGCTTGGCTGATGAATATTCACATTAGCGAGTATACTCAAGGAAACCGATTCAACCACGACCCTTTACGCAACCGTAAGTTGCTGCTGCATAAAAAGGAGATCACGCGTTTACAAAATGAGACCCAGGACAAGGGTATCACGATTGTCCCCCTGAGGATCTACATTAAAAATGGATTTGCGAAGGTCCTGCTTGGTGTGGCTAAGGGTAAACACGAGTATGATAAGCGAGAAACGTTAAAGCGCCGTGACCAGAAACGGCAGATTGAGCGTGTCTTGAAACACTATTGATCAAAACAGTCAAAATAGATTGAAACGAAAAGAGCCCCAGTTTTGACTGAGGCTCTTTTGGTGTGCTGTCGTTTAATTTTTAGACTGTTTATTGGCATAATGCCAGGCACGGTTCCCTGGTAGCCCCATTGGGACGTTGAATTCAGCGTGCCACGCTTTTGAAGGAAACTTGATTTTTGAGCGCCGATTAGCCCAGTGATCTAAGGTTGCCGCGATACAGATGCAGATTGGTTCAAGCTTGCGATTAGCAATTTGCATGGCGCGCAGGTCACCGTCACCCTGGGAACTCATGATTGTCGTCGTCCCGTGAAATACCTTATAATTACCGGTATTCAAATTACCCACAATAATCCAGTGGAGGTTACTGATGTATATCATTTCGTTAAAGAAGCCTAAGCGCTTCGAAATCGCCCCAACTTTTTTGCCCTGATAATAGATGTCGAAGCGGGGGAGGAGCCCCAGAGAGGTTTGCTTGAGCTCTGCCAGCAGATCACCACTGATCTGGTACAGGGAAAGCGCGTCTTGATGGCGCCCCCACTTCCCAATCAACAGGTAAACAGAACGTTTATTCACGTCGCGGACGACACTGGCCCCCTTAGCAGCTAAACTGTCCTGACGAATATACAGTGTGCGCATGGAAGCCCCTCCATTCAATCGAGTATTAAGTGGACTCAATCCACCCAATCATATTATGTTTCATTTTAACATGAATGACAGAAAATGTGAGCCAGACTACCATTTGTTTTTATATTCTGAATTAAGCTAGGTTTACAAATTTCTAAGTCGCTGCCATTTTGGCAATCGAATGTGACTTTGCCTGGCCTTAATTTTCTGCTTACTACTAATAATTTGTGAAAATCTATGATAGAATGAACGTTGAGGTGTTGGGAATGAAACCGTTTATTCATAATGATTGGTGGCCGGTTTTGGAGCCTGAGTTTAAGAAGGCTTATTACCAAAATCTGCGAGTCTTTCTTGTTCATGAGTACCAGACGCAAAACATCCATCCGGATATGTTTCATATTTTTGAAGCGTTTGAGTGGACGCCATTTTCACAAGTTAAAGTTGTGATTTTAGGACAGGATCCTTATCATGAACCAAATCAAGCTCACGGACTGAGTTTTTCCGTCTTGCCTGGTGTTCAGATTCCGCCCAGTCTGCGTAACATCTATAAGGAATTACAGTCGGATCTTGGCATTAAGCCTGTGAATCATGGGTATTTGGAAAAATGGGCAAAGCAGGGTGTGCTGCTTTTGAATTCCGTACTGACAGTGCGAAACGGCCAGGCCTTTTCCCACAAAGGGAAGGGTTGGGAACAGTTGACGGATGCGGCGATTCATAAGTTATCTGAACGGCCGATGCCAGTGGTCTTTATTCTTTGGGGTCGCGCAGCGCAGTCGAAGATCAGTTTGATCGATACAAAATCAAACATTGTGATCCAGTCCGCGCATCCTAGTCCGTTGTCCGCCAATCGAGGTTTCTTTGGATCAAAGCCGTTTTCGAAAACCAACATCGCATTAAAGTCGCTTGGTGAAGAGCCAATCGATTGGCAGTTACCAGAGCATGTTGATGCCCCGGAGCAGACGCCACAGCATGAGGCATAGAGAGAGTTGACTAGTCGGAATTTCAAACATCTGGAGGTCTAGATTGTGGAACTTTTTGATAGTTTAAAGCAAAAGATTAGTGGTTTGAACAAAACGGTGGTTTTCCCAGAAGGGGAAGATGTCCGCATCATTGGAGCAGCTACTAGATTAGCTAAGGATAACTTGGTTAAGCCCGTTTTACTTGGAAATACAGATAAGATCAAAGCAACTGCCAGTGAGAAGGGCTTCGATTTAGGTGACATTCAAATTGAAAATCCAGCTAACGCATCTGGTGATGAGCATAAGAAAATGCTGGATGCTTTAGTTGAACGTCGGAAGGGTAAGAATACGCCTGAACAAGCAGCTAAGATGCTGGAAGATCCAAACTACTGGGGGACGATGATGGTTTATCTGGGTGAAGCTGACGCCATGGTCTCAGGCGCCATTCACCCAACTGGTGACACGGTGCGTCCGGCACTGCAAATCATCAAAACTAAGCCAGGGGTTAAACGCATCAGTGGTTACTTCATTTTGTTAAAGGGTGAGGAACGCTTATTGTTTGCTGACTGTGCGATCAACATTGATTTGGATGCTGACGCGATGGCAGAAGTGGCAGTTGAAAGTGCGCTTACCGCCAAGAAGTATGACATTGATCCTAAAGTTGCGATGTTGAGTTTTTCGACTAAGGGTTCAGCCAAGGCTGATCAAGTGACCAAGGTTCAAGAAGCGACCAAGTTGGCTCAAGAAAAGGCACCTGATATTCCAATTGATGGTGAATTACAATTTGACGCCGCTGTCGTGCCAGAAGTCGCTGCTGCCAAAGCACCAGGTTCGAACGTCGCTGGCCACGCCAACGTGTTCATTTTCCCAGAGCTTGAAGCTGGTAATATTGGTTACAAGATTGCGCAACGACTTGGGGGCTACGAGGCCATTGGTCCGCTGCTTCAAGGCCTAAACGCACCTGTTTCTGACTTATCTCGTGGTGCTAATGAAGAAGACGTTTACAAGGTCGCTATCATCACTGCGGCTCAAGCGGTTTAATATCACTGAGAATAAAAATCTTGGAGCTGCCGGCAGTTGTTGCCCCAGCTCCTTTTGAGTTAAAGAGGTTATTATGGCACTAACAATGAAAGTTTCTACACCAGAAGAAACAATGGCAATCGGCCAGCGGTTGGCACCAATGCTGGCCGCTAAAGATATTATTTTACTGGATGGTGATCTGGGTGCTGGTAAGACGACCTTCACTAAGGGTCTAGCCCTTGGACTTGGTATTAAACGAAACGTTAAGAGTCCGACTTTTACAATAATTCGTGAATATCAGGATGGCCGTTTGCCACTCTATCATATGGATGTCTACCGCCTGGAAGATGGCAGTGGTGATGAGCTTGGACTTGATGAATACTTTGATGGCGATGGTGTCAGCGTTGTCGAATGGTCCCAATTTGTCGCGGATGAATTACCTGATAGTTATCTGCGAATTGCTTTTAAACGCCTGGATGATCAGGGAGAAAACGTTCGAGAACTGCATTTTGAACCCCATGGTCAGCGGTTTATTACAATGGTTCAGCAACTGGAGGATGGCCAAAATGGCAAATGATGATGCGTTGGTGATTCGCCAAGCTACATCTCAAGACGCAGTTGGGCTGCTGGCACTTTTAAAGCAGTTAAAAACTGAATCAACAACCTTTGAGGATACCAGTGACCACCAAATTGGGGTAACCACGCAAGCACAACAAATCGAAGCTATCGGCAGTTCACTGCAACAGTTATTGCTGGTTGCCTTGATTGATGACCATCCCGTTGGCTTGGCAACGGTGCTGCCCACTAATGAGCAGCAAATTGGTGAGATTGGTGTTGCCGTACTCAAAAAATACTGGCAGCAAGGAATTGGTCGGGAACTGATGCTCAGTGGCCTTGACTGGGCAGCACTGCAAAGTCAATTTGCCATCATTACTCTGACTGTGCAAACTGTCAATCAGCGCGCTGTGAAACTGTATACCGATATTGGGTTTGAAACTGTGCGTGAACTACAGGTGACAAATTCAAAGGGACAACGGGTGGCGGCGATTGAGATGCAGTTGGCAGTGAAGTAAAAAGCTTCAGTGACCAAATGACGGTTAATAATATGAGTGGTTTCATGCACAACAATCAATCTTGATTCGCCACCATTTCAAAACTGTTATCTAGCGTAAACCGTGTTAAAACTCAGATTCTAGCTCTATAGCGACAAAAAGGAAAATTTCCTCCATTTGGGAAATTTTCCTTTTTGTCGCTATTCTTTGGTATTTAAGCGAGCTTTGTGATGCTCGTTTTTTATTTTTAGAGCTAGGTTAATTTGATGAAAGGTTTAATGGCATCCTGTCCAAATGTTTTAGCCTCTGTCAGTAAGATATTAGCGCAGGCTAAGCTGTCATCCAGGGCATTATGATGATGTTCCAGTGCAATTCCGAGAGCGTCAGCCACGGTGTTTAACTTGTGGTTTACCAGCCGCGGTAAGAATTGCCGGCTGGTCTTCACCGTGTCTAAGGTTAAGTAAGCCGGAGATGGAATTCCATAATGATTCAAGGTCTGCCTTAAAACACCATTATCAAACTGGGCGTTATGGGCAATGACCAATTGATCAGGGGTGAAAAGTGACTGGATGTGCGGCCAAACGGTGGGAAAGTCTGGTGCATCGGCTACGTCAGCTTCGTGAATGCCGTGAATTTGGGTATTGCGCCAATAAAATGGGGTGTCTGGTTTGATCAAGGTGTAAAATTCATCAGCAACTTGGTTGTTGCGGACAATCGTCAACGCCAATGAACAAGCGGAGTAGCGCTTGCCACTAGCAGTTTCAAAGTCCATTGCGACAAAGTTCATCTTCGCCACTCCCTTCCTGTTATTCATAAAAATTATACGTGAAGATCACTGGTTGTCAAGAATATTGGACAGTGGTCAGAACCATAGATCTGGTCTTTGATTCCCGCGGACGCTAGTTTGGGACGTAAAGTGTCACTCGTGACAAAATAGTCGATTCGCCAGCCAGCGTTCCGGTCCCGCGCGTTAAACCGGTAACTCCACCACGAATACTTGTCCGTTGCGTCCGGGTAGAAGTAGCGGAAGGTATCCGTGTAACCGCGTTTCAACAAATGAGTGAACTGCTCACGTTCCTGGTCGGTGAAACCAGCATTTTTATGATTGGTCTTGGGATTTCGGATATCAATTTCTTCGTGGGCCACGTTCAAGTCGCCACATAAGATGACTGGTTTTTTAGCATTAAGTGCATCCAGATAATCCTGGAAAGCAGCTTCCCAGCCCATGCGAAAGTCCAGCCGTTTTAGACCCGTACCAGAATTAGGCGTGTAGCAAGTTACCAGGAAGAAGTCTTGATATTCCAGGGTGATTACCCGGCCTTCGTGGTCAAAATCGCTGACACCAATATCGTAGGTCACGTTGAGTGGCTTGTATTTTGTAAATACCGCAGTGCCAGAATATCCCTTGCGCTCGGCGGAGTTAAAATACTGTTGATAACCAGGCAGGTCCAACGTTAACTGATCTGGCTGCATCTTGGTTTCTTGGACGCAGAAAAAATCGGCATTGAGGTCTTTAAAAGTGGTCATAAAGTCGTGTCTGACAGCGGCACGAAGGCCATTGACGTTCCAACTAATAAATTTCACGAATAACATCCTCCCATTAATCGATTGCTTACTACTTAGTTTATCATTTTTTAAAGCCGTTTGGTTGTGCTCACTCAAAATGATGTCTAGGTAAGCAGACGGTGGCTATAACTGTGACGTTGCGAATCGTCAACCGTTTCTTTAACCAGTGTCACATGTTATCATATTAATAAGCAACAGCGCGTGGAGCGTAGGAAACGAAAGGAACCTGAACATGACGTCAAATATCGTGGCAGCTTTTCCAAAGGTTAAGCTACTGGAAAACGAAGCTTTATCAAAGTACACGCATACCAAAACTGGTGGTCGAGCTGATTACCTGGCTTTTCCTAAGAATTTAGATGAGATCCAGTCACTCATGGTCTATGCCAACGAACGAGAGCTACCGATTACCACCATTGGTAATGCCAGTAATTTAATCGTTAAAGATGGTGGCATTCGTGGGTTAGTGATGATCTTGACCGAGATGAAAGACATTGAAGTAGACGGTGATCTAGTGGTCGCGGATGCTGGTGCTTCCTTGATTCAAACCACTAAAGTGGCACAGTCTGTGGGTCTTAGCGGTCTCGAGTTTGCAGCTGGGATCCCAGGCAGTGTTGGTGGTGCTATTTTTATGAATGCCGGCGCTTACGGAGGCGAAATCAGTATGGTTGCCGATTCGATTTTAGTTTTGACACCGCAAGCTGAGATCAAAACGATTCAACGCTCAGATATGGATTTTTCCTACCGTCACAGTCGGGTTCAAGACGAACACGATGTCGTTGTTAGCGCGACATTTAAACTGCAGTCTGGTGACCGGCACGAGATTCAGGCTAAAATGGATGATTTTAACGCTCGTCGTGCTGCCAAGCAGCCACTTGAGCTGCCTTCATGTGGCAGTGTCTTCAAGCGGCCAACAGGGTATTATGCGGGCAAACTGATTCATGATGCTGGCTTGCAGGGGTACCAGTATGGTGGTGCGCAAGTGTCCACTAAGCACGCCGGCTTTATCGTGAACGTTGATCACGCCACAGCATCAGACTATTTGGCTGTGATTGCCCACGTTCAAGCAACGGTACTCAAAGAGGCGGGCGTCCAGCTTGAAACTGAAGTTCGCATTATTGGCGAAGATCCGAAGTAGTCCTTACGAAAGGGGTTATCTAGTTGTCGATCGTAGAAGCCGTTATTTTACTTGCTGTCCTGGTATTAATTTCCAACGTCGTCAGCCACTACCTCACTTTTATTCCCGTTAGTTTGATTCAGATTGGTCTTGGGTTAGTCATGGCCCTCTTTTGGGAAATTGAGATTCCACTCGATACCGACTGGTTCTTGCTGCTATTTATTGCGCCGCTGCTATTTAATGATGGCCGGCGCTTTCCCAATCGTGAACTCTGGCAACTGCGGGGACCAATTTTTGCAAATTCAATTTTATTAGTGTTTTTAACGACCATCGTGGGTGGTTATTTCATTTATTTAATGGTGCCCAAATTGTCACTGTCAGTGAGTTTTGCGCTGGCTGCCATCTTGTCACCCACAGATCCGGTGGCTGTTCAATCGATTTCAAAGCGGGTGAAGTTACCTGATCGCATCATGCATCTGGTTAGTGGTGAGAGCCTGATCAACGACGCCTCAGGTTTAATTGCGTTTAAATACGCTGTGGCAGCCACGGTAACCGGCGTATTTTCTTTTGGTAAAGCTGTTGGTGACTTTTTTTACATTAGTTTAGTTGGTTTACTGGCCGGATTTATTTTGATGTCCCTAATTGAATTTCTTCGCGATATTTTGCGCCGGCAGGGGATCAATGACGTGGTGTTCAATACGGTGTTACAGATTATGACGCCGTTTGTGATTTACGTTGTTGCTGAAGAGTTACTTCACGCTTCTGGAGTGATTGCGGTGGTGACCGCTGGTGCGCTTTCACACGTTCAGAATTCACGGTTGATTGAAGATTCCCCAGAGCTGAAATTAGTAACTGAAAAAACTTGGGACATCATTGTGTACCTCTTAAATGGAATCGTGTTCCTGATTTTAGGCGATGAACTGCCGATTGCCACGTCTAAAATCATTAATGATGTGCATTTTAACACCTTTCAAGCGATCGGTTACGCGTTTGGGGCCTGGTTGATCATCTTAGTGATTCGGGTTGTTTGGATCTATCTTTATTCAGGGATTACAAAACCCAATCGACCTAATTTGCGGGTGGCCTTGTTAGCTGGTTTATCCGGGGTGCGGGGTGCGGTCACTATGGCCGGTGTGCTGTCGCTGCCATTGGTGACCGCTACTGGACACGCGTTTCCGCAACGGGCGTTGGTCCTATTCGTTGCGGCTGGGGTGATTATCATCAGTCTGGTGGCAGCCGTGATCACGTTGCCGTTAGTGGCTCCGGACAATTCAGTTCCGTTGCAGACTCGAGCAAGTATTGGCGAGGAAACTGATGAGGAGTTTGAGGTTTCAGAAGAGTCTAACGACGCGGAGAAACAATCCGAAAATACTCACCACTTAAGCGAAGCGCAAGCCAGAATATATATCATGAGGCTCGCGATCAATGCAATCGAAGAACATCGTCGTTTAGAGAATCAGCGTGCTGCCTACGACCTGATTCTTGATTATCAATTCATTATTCGACGCCTAGAAATGCAGATTCGTGATGATGCTGAGATGCAGCGGGTAATCGATGATGAACTGGTTTTGCGCCAGGTTGGTCTTGATGGGGAGCAGTCAGCATTAGACCGGCTGCATACTCAACACCAAATTTCGAACGCCGCCTATAAATCAGCCAGTAAGCACCTTGCCCGCACGCTTAAACGGGTTACACAACCAGTGGGGCGCTCAAATTCAACGTTGATTCGAAACTGGACCGGGATCTTTCACCGAATCAGGTTATGGATTCGCGGGACTATTTTCAAGCGGCAAACAAAAACGATCGATAACGATTGGCAAATGATCGACCGTGAAAGTTCCAAAGCAGCGATAAAGGCCTTGTCGAAATATCTAGCAAAGGACGACGTTGATTCACAGGTGTTAGACAGGCAGGCAATTTATCACCTTGTTGTTTACTACCGTAACCGAATTGAACGAGCTCGTGAAGACCGCGTTGTTTCCCGCCAGACGTACGCCAAACAACTCAATCAGCTCAGAGCGGTGGCGCTAGGTGCTGAACGGACGGGCGTGCAAACCTTACTAGAATCTGGAAATATCAGCTGGCAAATGGCTGGACGTTTGCGCCAGTACATCAATTATTCCGAAAATGTGTTGATGATGGCGGTCAATGATGAGGTTGAGTAATCATTTTGTTAAGAACATTAATGCTGTAAATATTAAAAGTAGTAGAAAAACGTATTAGATAACAAAAGACAGATTTCTATTTTTTGAAATCTGTCTTTTGTTATTTTTGAATGATAAAGAGTGTTCAGGTCATTTACTCAATTTTTTGATTGAGAGCCCGTATTATCGACAACAAGTCGGTCATGAAAGGCTAGGTAGACTAACCAGTAAGCAATCAGCTGAATCAGAGTCATTAACCCGACGAAGACTAGCATGGTTGGCGTCCACATGTGCAGCAGTCGACTGATGATCAATTCTGGTGAAATAAACAGGTAGACGGTATGAATTCGGAGGAAGCGTCCAACGTAAATACCGACTGACGATAGAAACGTTAACACCAAAACAAGGATCATTTGTAACCAGACACTACCGTGCAAAAAGCGTTTTGTGATGATGCTAGCGACGTAATTTAAACTCCAAAAGCCGAGTATGACGCAGAACAAAACGCTGATTAGTTCGTAGGTGAAATAGATCCAAACGTGAAGGTCCAATCTCAGTAAACCATCGACACCATATGGATTAAGTAACGACAGGTGGAACAGGTCTGTCAACAGATAGGGTGCGTTGGGGTAAAAAACTAGCCAGAGCAATACCAGCAGCCAAAAAGCGAGTCGGTTTCGAGGCCGTTGAGCGGTGAGATGAAAGCTGATCTCGATGGGCAGATAGCCCAAAAAAGTATTTAAAATCAAAAAGGTAAATGGTTCGTGTGCGAACCGCCATAAAAATATTAGCCATAACACTAGGAACGCACGAATTTGCCAGCGTGCATGACCTGCCAATTTATCACTTCCTCACTCGATACTCACTATTTAAATAGTAACAGATTCCTTATGAGGTCGCATGAAATTTAACGTTGTTTATGAAATTTTATCAAACCAATTATTGAGGCCGGCCATAAATCTAGTGGGCTAACCCATATTATCGGTCTTGGCGTGCTATAATGTTACCTGAATAGATTTTTGGAGGGAAATTATCAAATGAATCTTGATTGGAGTAGCTTTTTGACGTGGCACAACATCGTTAACCTCCTCGATATTCTCGTCGTTTGGTTTGTGTTCTATGAACTGATCATGTTGCTACGTGGCACCAAAGCCGTTCAACTTTTACGCGGCATAGTTGTGATCGTTTTGATCAAGATCATCGCGGTTTATGTCGGGTTTGTGACGGTATCTTGGTTGATGGATCAAGTGATTAATTGGGGCGTCATTGCCATGATCATTATTTTCCAACCCGAGATTCGTCGTGGGCTGGAACATTTAGGCCGTGGCTCGATCTTCGTTCGTAATCGGCAGGTCAATGAGGCCGAAAAACAAATGATCAGTGCGCTGGATAAGGCGATCCAGTATATGTCGAAACGTCGGATCGGTGCTTTAATGACGATTCAAATGGATACTGGCCTGGAAGATTACATTGAAACCGGAATCGAGTTGGATGCTAAGATCACGGGCGAACTTTTGATCAACATTTTTATTCCGAATACACCGTTGCACGATGGGGCGGTGATTATCAAGGATAATAAAGTTGCGGTTGCCGCAGCTTACCTACCGCTTTCGGAGAGTAACTTAATTCCCAAAGAACTAGGGACCAGGCACCGGGCAGCAGTTGGTATTTCGGAAGTGACGGATGCCTTGACGATTGTGATCTCTGAAGAAACTGGAGAAGTCTCCATTACGAAGAATAATGAACTTTTGCGCAATATGGATCAAAATGATTATCTCAAATTTCTGCAGAATGAACTGATTCAAGATCAAGAACCTGAACAGTCCAAGAACCCACTGGAGAGGCTGGTTGACTCCGTCAATCAGCTGTTTAAAGGGGGAAACCAGAAATGAAAAATATTTTCAACAGTCGGTGGACCTACCGGCTGCTTTCCCTGTTTTTAGCAGTCATGTTATTTTTATACGTCAACAGTCTTAAGACGACCACGACTCAGCAAACAACGGGTTCGGGCGATAATTCAACCACTTTGACCGCCACCGAGCACAAGACCGTTTCGGTTCAATTGAGGTTGAATGTGAACTCCGACAAGTATTTTGTGACTGGTTATCCAGAAATGGTCAAAGTCCGTTTGAGCGGACCCGCAGCACTGATTACGGCGACTGCTAACACGCAGAACTTTCGGGTTTTCGCCAATCTGAACGGATTGAAACCTGGTCAGCACAATGTCACTTTAAAACAGGATGGATTGAACCGTTCAATCAATTATGAAATTATTCCGTCAACGATTAAAGTTAACATTCAACCGCGGCAGACGGTTTCGTTCCCCGTGACCGTTCAGTATGATAAGTCACAGATTGCCAAGAATTACATTGCAGGTACAGCTACAACCGATGTCACGAGTGTCAAAGCCACTGGGCCTGAAAGCGAGATTGACCGTATTCAGAAGGTTGTCGCGCAATTGAACTTACCGCAAGACGTTAATAAATCCGTCAATAGCGAAGCCGTGATTGAAGCTTTAGATAACCAAGGCAAGACCGTTAACGTGATTTTGACGCCGTCAACGACGCAGGTCAATTTGCCAATTACGGCTAAAGGGCACTCAAAGAAAGTGCCGTTGAAATTTAAGGCCAAAAATGCCAATACTGATCAAACCTATTCGTTTAACAGTGCGACGACTTCCGTCCGGGTCTTTGGTTCGGAGTCTGAGTTGAATAACATCTCGTCATTTACCGCTGACGTTGATGTTAGCGACGTAAAGGATAAGAAGACCAAAACGATTAGTTTGGATGCTAACGCTAATAAAGTTACAGGTACCGATCCAAGTAATGTGAAAGTAACCGTTACAACTGAATCTAAATGATAATCTGGAAATGAGGAAAATTTAATATGAAGTATTTTGGAACTGATGGTGTACGTGGAATTGCGAATAAAGAATTAACCCCAGAACTTGCTTTTCGATTAGGTCGTGCGGGTGGATATGTATTGACCGAGCACGCTACTGAACGTGAACAGCCACAGGTGCTGGTTGCCCATGACACCAGGATTTCAGGTCAAATGTTGGAAGAAGCTTTAGTCGCCGGCCTTTTGTCAGTTGGCATCGAAGTGTTACGGCTGGGGGTTATTACCACCCCAGCGGTTGCATATCTGGTTCGAACGCAGGGTGCTGATGCCGGCGTCATGCTGACGGCTTCACATAATCCCGTAGAAGATAATGGGATTAAATTTTTCGGGGCAGACGGTTATAAGCTGTCAGATGACCTTGAAGAAGAAATTGAAAAATTGCTGGATCAAAAAGATAATTTACCACGGCCAGCTGCAAAGGGCTTAGGCACGGTTGAGGACTATCAAGAAGGCAGTCAAAAGTACATTCAGTTTCTAGAACAGACCATTGCCGATGACCTGTCAGGCATGCACATTGCGGTTGATTCCGCTAACGGGGCTACTAGTAACTTAGTATCACGTTTGTATGCCGACCTCGGAGCTGAATTTGACACCATTGCCACCACGCCAAACGGCTTAAATATCAACGATCAGGTGGGGTCCACTCATCCTGAACAGCTGCAAAAGTTTACGGTTGATAAGGGTGCCCAAGTTGGCTTAGCTTTTGATGGTGACGGTGACCGTTGTATCGCAGTTGATGAAAATGGTCAGCTCGTGAACGGTGACAAGATCATGTATATTTGTGGCAAATACATGTCAGAACACGGTCGCCTCAAAAAGGATACAATCGTCACCACGGTGATGAGTAATCTAGGGATGTATAAGGCCATGGAAGCCCATGGTATGACCAGCGTGAAAACTAAAGTTGGGGACCGTTACGTTGTTGAAGAAATGCTTGCAAATGGCTATAACTTAGGTGGCGAGCAGTCCGGACACATCGTCTTTTTGGACTTCAACACGACTGGTGATGGGATGCTGACGAGTCTTCAACTATTACACATTATGAAAGAAACTGGCAAGAAACTGTCTGAACTAGCAGCCGACGTAAAGGATTATCCGCAAAAATTGGTAAACGTTAAAGTTGCAGACAAAAAGGCAGCCCTTAATAATGAAGCTATCAAGGGCATCATTGATACCGTCGAAAAAGAAATGTCAGGCGATGGTCGGGTCTTGGTTCGGCCTAGCGGAACGGAGCCACTGCTTCGGGTGATGGCTGAAGCGCCAACTAAAGAAGCGGTTGAAGGCTATGTTAACCGAATCGTTGAAGTGGTAAAACGAGAAGTGGGAATCGAATAGTTCAGTGAAAAATTAAAAGCGGTTTTCAAACAATTGGGTTTGAAAACCGCTTTTATGTCTAAACAGCCTTTTTAAACTCGTTTTCAAGATATACCAATTTATTAGTAAATTGTTGACACTTAGTTGTGAACGCTGTAAAGTATACATGTTCAAAAAAATAACAAGTTTAATTAAGTCTATACCAATCTAAATATTATGAAAACTAGAGGATGAAATATTATGTGTGGAATTGTTGGTGTTACAGGTAGTGATAACGCGGTTAAAATCTTACTGGATGGCCTAGAAAAGCTGGAGTATCGTGGTTACGATTCTGCCGGCATTTATGTAAACGCCCAAAATGGTAAGGATTACCTCGTGAAAGAAAAGGGACGGATCTCTGACCTGAAACGTGAAATTGGGCCTGATGTGCACGGATCCACGGGGATTGGTCACACTCGCTGGGCAACTCACGGTGTTGTGAGCGTCGCTAATGCACACCCACAAGTTTCTCAAGATAACCGGTTCTATTTGGTTCATAACGGTGTGATCGATAATTTTCAAGAACTGAAAAGTGATTACCTAAGTGATGTACCATTTACTAGTCAGACTGATACTGAAGTTGTGGTTCAATTGATCGATAAGATTGCAGTTGATGAAGGCCTGAACGCTCATGATGCATTTGTCAAAACCCTTAGTTTACTTAAGGGGTCTTCCTACGCCTTCTTGTTAATGGACCGTGAAGATCCTAAAACACTCTATGTTGCAAAGAATAAGAGCCCATTGCTGATTGGTGTGGGTGACGGCTTTAACGTCGTTTGCTCTGATGCACTGGCAATGCTGCGTGAGACACATGACTTTTTGGAATTGATGGATGGTGAAGTGGTCACCATTACGCCTGACAAGGTCAAGATTGAAGACCGTGATGGTAACCCGGTTGAGCGCGACACGTTCCATGTCGATATGGATGCTGGTGAGACTGACAAGGGAACCTACCCATTCTACATGTTAAAAGAAATCGACGAGCAACCAAACGTTATGCGCCGTTTGGCCCAGGTTTATCTGTCTGAAACCGGTGAACCAGTTATTAGCAATAAGCTGTTAAATTCAATGAAGCAGGCTGATCGAATCTACATCGTTGGTGCTGGAACTAGTTACCATGCCGGTTTGGTTGGGAAGCGGTTATTTGAAAGCCTCACCCAGACACCTACTGAAGTTCATATTTCATCAGAATTTGCGTATGAGCAACCGATTTTGTCACAGAAACCATTCTTCATCTTTCTGTCGCAAAGTGGTGAAACCGCTGATTCACGTGAAGTGCTGGTCAACGTTAATGCGGCCGGTTACGAAAGTTTGACGATCACTAACGTTCAAAATTCAACGCTGTCTCGTGAAGCCACTTATACGATGTTACTTCACGCGGGTCCTGAAATCGCCGTTGCTTCGACGAAGGCTTATACCGCACAAATCGCTAGTGAGGCCATTTTAGCCAAGGCGTTAGGAGAGGCCGACAATCAGATCGTGGCACAACGTTTCGACGTCCGTCATCAACTGGGACTTGTTGCTACCGGCATTCAGGCTATCGTTGATGAAAAGGGTAAATTAGAAGAGTTAGCAAAGTCTGAATTTTTGCACACGCCAAATGCATTTTACATTGGCCGTGGTATTGACTGGAGCGTATCACTTGAAGCTGCTTTGAAGCTGAAAGAAATTTCTTACGTTCAAGCTGAGGGTTTTGCCTCTGGTGAATTGAAGCACGGCACGATTGCCTTGATTGAAAAGGGAACGCCGGTTATCGGCATTATTACCCAGGCTAAAACGGCTGGTTTAACGCGTTCAAACCTGCAGGAAACACTCGCTCGTGGTGCGCATATCTTGACCATTGCTTCCAAGAGCTTGGCAAAGCCGGAGGACAACATTATTTTGCCAGATGTTGACCCACTGATGTCGCCGTTACTGAGTGTTGTTCCGACTCAATTGATTGCATACTATACCAGTTTGCACAAGGGCTTAGATGTTGATAAACCACGTAATTTGGCTAAGAGCGTCACCGTTGAATAGTTGGTTTAACGGCCAATGTCGACGCTAAATTAAGTTCATGATCACAAAACAGCGATGGGTTTTCGAAAACATTCGAAGCCCATCGCTGTTTTGTGATCTTAACTTTAGTTTTAAACAATTGGCCCTTTGTTCATCCTGAGGCAAAAGTGCCCATTATAGCTGTGTGCTTAAATTGCCTACTCAGTCGTTCATAATATCTAATCCCCATCTAACGTGGCCGAATCATATCAAACAGACCGTCTAGTTTTCCGTAAGTGGGGCCGGCTAATCGCGCGAGGGGGTCAAAATCGATCGCATCAATGTGGAGGGTCTCAGGGTCTAAAACGGAGTCCGCAAAGAACATGTCAGTAACTTCAAGAAGAAATAGATCAGCGACTGGTCGGTCGTCTTTACCCTTGATTGGAACCGTACTGATAAAGTTTAGTCTCAAAACGGATCTTTGGTTCTAATAGCGATGGAACTGCTACAGAACGACTGGGAATTGTTTTTTCTGGAATGAGATCCAGTTCACTTTTTCCCGGTGGCAATGATGCAGCGGTCTTATTCATATCCTGAGCTAGCGGTTGATCAACAATGTGAATAACGGCTTCTTCGTTGTCTAACAAATTATTTGCAGTATCCTTTGGCTGGCCATTTTTTCGGCCAATTGCTAGGCTTAAAATTGGCAGGGCAGCGGGTAAGGCGGAGAAGAAGCTGAACGGTGCTAGGTTGATCACTGGGTCTGGCTGGGATCCTAAAGTCGTGACCCAAGCAATTGGCCGCGGAATCAGACTACCAGAAATTAATTTGTAACGTTCTTGTGCTGATAGGGATTGGGAAGTATAATGACGCATTGTATCGGCCTCCTATTGAATTGATATTAATTGTATTATAGTCCTAAAGCAAAGTATTACTGCTAAAGAGTTTTTCAAGACGCAATATTGTGAAACGTATTCTAATTAATATAAGTGTCATGCTTGGACGTAAAGAGCCGACCGTGATAGAATTTCACAAGAGAGAAGGAATTGAATGATGAAATATACTAAAAAGCGTAGTCAAAATAAACAGGCAGAAGCCAAACGAGATGCCACATGGGAAAAATTCAAGCATCAACAAAATACTCTGGCTGCCAATAAACGTGGCGACCGGTTACGTGGTACTGGAAAATCAAAATATTAAAGCCGAATTTAGGCTTTTTTGTTGCAATATTGGTCTAGATAGATTATTATTGGACTATACCAACAAAAGGAGTGGCAAATCATGTCAGAATCTACTAAAGCTAAAATGAATGTGATTATCGTTAAGGATCGTACTGAAGGCGGTCAAAAAGGATTCCAAGTGTTTAAAGAAGCCTACCAAAACGGGGCTAAAGTGTTTGGCCTAGCGACTGGTAGCACCCCTGTCACCACCTATGAAGAACTGACCAAAAGTAATTTAGATTTCAGTCAAATGACCTCAGTTAACCTGGATGAATACGTTGGTTTAGCGCCAGATCATCCACAGAGTTACCACTACTTTATGCAAAAGCACCTATTTGATCAAAAACCATTTGCACACTCATACGTCCCAGATGGTTTGAACAGTGATGCAGCAGCTGAGACTGCTCGTTATGATCAAGTCATTGCTGATAACCCAATTGATTTGCAAATTCTTGGGCTTGGTCAAAATGGTCACATCGGTTTTAATGAACCTGGTACCGATCCAGCATTGGGTACTCACAAAGTTCAACTTACTGAATCAACAATCAAGGCTAATGCGCGTTTCTTCGACAATGAAAACGAAGTTCCACGTTATGCTTATTCGATGGGGATCAAGTCAATCATGACCAGTAAGCACGTTTTATTAGAAGCGTTCGGCGAAGAAAAAGCCGATGCGGTTAAGGCGATGATTGAAGGCCCTGTGACCACGGATCTTCCAGCAAGCTTCCTGCAAAATCACGGTCATGTTACGGTGATTATTGACGAAGCTGCTGCAAGCAAGTTATCTCAAGCAACACTTTAATTGGTTAGAAAACTAAATCGCGTAAGAGAGAAGGGCGGCTGATTAGTCGGTCTTCTTTTTTATGCGATACTTAAGTTTTGAACGTGAATTTGATAGCGCTTGTTTTCGCTACTTTTTCCCTCTATAATGAGTGTAAACTCGTAGGAATTTGAGGGGGACACTCACATGCGAAAACGATTACTACTGGGGCTGTTAACTGTTAGCCTAGTGGCATGTGGTTTAACTGGCGTGGGGCACAACACCAGTGCAAATGCGAGCGCGACAACTGATAAGTTTATCAGTACCATGTCGACGCCCGTTAAAACGGTTGCCAACCAGTACAAACTGTATCCATCTGTGATGATGGCACAGGCGGCGCTTGAAAGTGCCTGGGGGACAAGCCAGTTATCACTAGATGCTAATAATTACTTTGGAATTAAGGGGAGTTATAATGGGGCTTCGGTTTCAATGAAAACCGCTGAGTACAATTCAAGCGGCCAACTTTATTACACGACGGCTAATTTTAAAAAGTATCCATCAATCAATGCATCCATGACTGATAATGCTGAGCTGTTGCGCAACGGGACAGCTTGGGATCCGAATTATTATTCGGGGACTTGGCGTGAAAATGCCGCGACTTATGAAGCGGCAGCTAACGCGTTAACTGGTACCTATGCCACCGCACCAAACTATGGGGCTTCCCTGATTAATTTGATTCAGACCTATGGTTTTGCTTCCTTAGATGGCAGTTCATCTGCAACTACAACGACTAAGAAGCCGACTGTTGATCCTAAAAAGGTTGATTATTACACCGGGGCCAATGGCCAAACGGCGACCTTAAGTTCTAAGTATAAGAGTTATGCAATCTACAACCACATTAAGGGTAGTACCTATAAGGCAACCAGGTATAGTTGGCTGAAAATCGGTGGTTGGCAAGATCGACCGGTCTGGATCGATGCTCGTGGACACAAAGTTAAAGCTAAAACTAATTGGTATCGGGTGCGCTTTAGTAAGCAAACAACCTCCAAAAAATACTGGGTCTATTCAAAAACCCTGACTTTTCCAAAAACAAGCTATGCTGATTATAAGAAAAAGGGTGAGGTCAGCACGACGAGTTATCCAGTGTTCAATCACGTCTTCAATTCGGCTTATATTGCTAAGCAGTTAACAACAACTAAGGATTTAGCCAAAAATGCCGTGACGATCGATAAAAAAGCCACTCACGTCCAAAGTGGGATAACAACGACTTGGTATCGTATTAAAGATGGTAAAGTTGACGGTTGGGTGGATTCACAGGCAATCTCAAAATTAAGTTAAACACGCAAGATTGAATGATCCAGATGCTGAAAGCAGCAATTGGATCATTTTTAGAATTTAAGATTTTGGTTAATTCTCGTCGATTGACTTGTACAATTAACTGAAACCGGTATAATACTTTTTGATTTAGTATTTTTGATGGGAGATATTTTGATGAAGCTTTGGAAAGAACTGACACTCATATTGGCGGTAACCATTGGTGTGAGCGGTTTAGCAGCAACTCATGTGCAGGCTGACACCCACACTGCATTTATCAACCAAATGAGTCAGCCAGTGTTAAAAGTCAGCCGTCAAAACCACTTGTACGGGTCAGTAATGATGGCTCAAGCAGCACTTGAAAGTGATTGGGGGACTAGCCAGCTATCAATAGACGCGCATAACTATTTTGGTGTTAAGGGCAATTACGATGGTCACTCAATCACGATGTCGACAGCTGAAGCTAATGCCAGTGGTTCGATGTACAATACGCTGGCACAGTTTAAGGTTTACCCATCTGTGAAAGCTTCGTTGACCGACTATGCTAAAACGCTGCGTGGTGGCACAACTTGGAATCCCTTCTTGTATCAGGGCGCTTGGCGTGAAAATGCAGGTTCGTACATGGCTGCAACCGCGGTGGTGGCTGAAAACTACGCAACCGATCAAAACTATGCTGAGAAATTAAATAACATTATTGCTGAATACGACTTACACGACCTATTAGACCGTTCAACAGCCACCAGTCATGATGCTGATACAAGCACTGAGGTGACGCCTGGAGTCGACTATTCGAGCTATGATGGCTCTGCCACGATCAAGTCCGGTACGATTCGCTTCTATAATGGTGTTCCGACGGCCTCTGATAAAGTTAAATCGGTTAAAACTACACAACTAGCAAATAAAAAGGTGAAGGTTTCTGCTCGTGGTATTGTGACTAGTGATCAGTCAATTTGGTATCAAGTAAAGAGCGGCTCCGTTACCGGTTGGGTTCAAATTACCGATATTCTTGGATTAAAAACCAACTAATTTTGAAGTTTCAAAACATTTACACTCTGATATTTGATATAATGACGGGCGTGAATCAATACAAATGAAAACGATGTTAGGAAGAATTTAAAAATGGCAACTGATTATAAAATCATGGTTCAAAACGTCACTAAGGAATACGATTTATTCAAGACGCAATCTGAAAAATTACGGTCTTTCTTTGCTTTGAACAGCAAACCAGTACCGCATTTTTGGTCGCTGATGGGTATTTCATTAAAAATTATGCCCGGTGAAACTTTAGGTTTGATTGGTGTCAACGGCTCTGGTAAATCGACACTGTCCAATATCATTTCGGGTATCATCCCGCAAACGACGGGAATTGTTGATGTTCGCGGTGATACCTCCATTATTGCAATTGGCGCTGGGCTGCGTGGTAATTTAACGGGTCTGGAAAACATTCGCTTAAAAGCGTTGATGCAGGGACTCACTAATGAAGAAATTGATGGCCTGATGGATGATATTGTTAGTTTTGCCGATATTGGCGATTTCTTGTATCAGCCGGTTAAGAGTTACTCAAGTGGTATGAAATCTCGTCTGGGGTTCTCAATTGCCGTTCACGTCAATCCGGATATTTTGATCATTGATGAAGCACTATCTGTTGGTGATGATACCTTTTACCAAAAGTGTGTGGACAAGATCTCTGAATTTAAACAGGAGGGTAAGACAATTATCTTTGTCAGCCACTCCTTGAAACAAGTTGAGATGCTCTGCGATCGGGTTGCGTGGATCCATTATGGGACCTTGAAGGAGGTCGGTGACACAGAATCAATCGTCAAGGATTACCGGGCCTTCGTAAAATGGTTTAAGGATCTCAGTAAAAAAGAAAAGAAACAATTTCAACGTAAAATGAAAGAAGCGCAAAAAGCCTTTGACATTGATGCTTATCAGCAATCAGTGGTTGAAGATCGACAGCATGAGTATCCTAAGGAGAAAAATGTTGCTGCTAAGGTGAAGAAGGATTTTTACGGTTCAGTAATCAGTGAAAAAATGACTGTTGGAACACGAATCCTTACAGTCTTGGTACTGTTAGCTTTTCTGTTGAGTTGTTGGGTCAATGTTTCTGGACATTCACTCACTGAAGTAGCTGATAATCCCAGCGTATTGATGCAGCCGACTAGTCACGTGAATACAGCGGGTAGTATTAAAAAATAAATGAGTTTTTGATTAGAATTATGTGGACATTTCTCATTTATAGTGCTATTCTTTAATTAACCATTTATTTACCCCCTACACGTCAATGCACGGGTGGGGACATCTCTCATTTAGTGGTTATGCATTGGATGCAAAAAGGCTCTGATCATTGAAGAAGTGGTTAGGGTCTTTTTGTTTTGATTCCATTTAAGCCTTGAAAAGCGGAGTTTAAAGTGGAGGGAGGTGAATTGGAAATTGTTGGAAGAACTATTGACAGCGCTTACATGGTGAGATATAGTAATACATGTAAGGTATGAATTAATTACCTTCTAATCAATTCTCTTTCTCTCTTATGCCGCCACTATCTTGGATAGTGGCTTTTTTATGGCCTTATTGGGATTGTTTGAGATGACTTTTTAGATTCTTGGCGAGGCCTTTCCTGTAGAACTCTTAATTCGTTGCGCTTTCTGTGTTATAATATTTCAGTCTTAATCGGAGGGAAGATACGTATGAAGAGTCACGAAACGTTTACTTTAATTGAAGAAATAACCCGCCTTGACGGGTCAAAGTACATGGAAATTAGTAATATGGTTCAAAATGGGCGGGCAGAATTGGCTGCAGAGCGCGGGTTTATCAAGCAAGTCCGAATCTTACAGTTAAACATCCCACACTCACCCCACGTAGAAGCATATGAAAATTACGTTAACGAAAATTATGAGATGCCTACTGAGGCGATGGATCATTTTGAAGAATGGGAAAAGCCAGAGAAGGTCCAGCACGAGGTTGACATGATATTAAAGGAGAATCACATTGGTTAAAATTTAAGGTGAAAAGCGATTGCGTGAGTAGTTAGTTTATGGTATAAATATCACATGGTGTTTTTTGATTGCCCTGTAGTTCAGCGGTAGAATAATTGACTGTTAATCAAGAGGTCGCTGGTTCGAGCCCAGCCAGGGCAGTTACATAAATAATTATTTTTAGCATTATTTATGAGTTTTATTTCAAATTTGCCCCGTAGTTCAGTGGTAGAATAATTGACTGTTAATCAAGAGGTCGCTGGTTCGAGCCCAGCCGGGGCAGTTAAGTTGAAGCATCCAATTCAATGGGTGCTTTTTGTTTATCAAAAAGAACTTGTAGATACCAAAAAATGAGAGTAGCGTTTTCGATAACGCTGGCTCTCATTTTTTAACTTCTTTTCAGTTGATTTATTCCTGAGTTAAAAAGTCTTTCAAAGAAATATTTGATTTTTCATGCACGTTTTGAATTCGTTGTTCACGCAAGTGTTCAAACAAAATTCCCTCTCGTAAACCGCTATTGGAAAATGTGATCCGGTCAGAATCCAGGTAACGCATCAATAGGGTCAGGGGAACCAAACCGCCAACAATGATATCCGCCCGATCCTTACTCAGCCCTGGGATGGCTTTTCTGCCTTCCAGATCCTGGCCGACGATCCGTGAAAAAGTTTCATCAACGGAATGGCGACTTAGGCGGTAACCATGGATGTCTTCGAAATCAAGTAGGTTATTAGAACGCCGATTGATTTTTGCCATGGTCCGGTTACTGCCACCAAGACCAATCACAGGCAAATTTAGGCCGTTTCGCAGCCACCAGATATCGTTGTACACATCATTGACGAAAGTCATTGCATTGAATAAGTCAGCAGCTGGAATGGGGTCTGTTGGCAGATATCCCTGGGTTAGATTCACGCTACCTAACGGGATGCTGATGAGATGACTGACGGTATTGTTCTGCACCAAAACAATTTCTGAACTAGCACCGCCAGTATCTAAAATGACCGCATTCGTCGTTGGTAAAGTTTCTCGCACCCCCAAATAATCGTAGTAGGCTTCCATGGTGCCAGGTAAAACCTCCAGTTCAATACCCAGTTGTGATTCCACTTGTTTCAGAAACTTCTTTTGGTTGGAAGCTTGGCGGGTGGCTGCTGTGGCCACTGCTTTTAATCGAAGGTTACTCATGTTTGAATAAACGTCTTTAAAACTCTTTAAAGCCCTCATTGTCCGGTCAATGGCGTCCGGTTGCAGAACTTTTTTGTCGCCCATATTCTCAGAAAGTCGTACGTATTCCTTCATTTGTTTGACCGTGGAATATGCACCATCATCATCGATCTGAGTGATCGTCATTCGTGCGGAGTTAGACCCTAAGTCAATCACTGCAAAATTTTCCATCAGTCTGGTTCACTCCCATCGTCATAATTCAAAGGATTCGGTTGATTTTGAGGACTTAACATGGGCTGAAATTCACTGGGGGCTGCGGCAGCCGCATCCTCCTGATCACGTTTAACGTGAAGGGTAGCTGCCTCAGCAAAGGCTTCCTGTGATGCCAACGGGGTTAAACCACGCCGATCAACGTGTTTATAGGTGTTATCAGCTTGTAAGATGCGGGTCTTAACGTTGTCGTGCCACATTGTTTCGTAGATCTGCAGCACCCGACTGGACAGGTCAGGTTGCAAAATTGGGAAAAGCAGTTCCACACGGCGATTCAAGTTTCGGGTCATTAAGTCCGCACTTGATAGGTAAACACTCTTTTGGCCATCAAAATCAAAACTATAGATCCGGCTATGTTCCAAAAATCGGCCAACAATTGAATGGACGGTGATGTTTTCACTGACGTCCGGGATGCCGACTTTCAAGCAACAGATGCCACGAATAATCAGCTGGATTTTAACCCCCGCATGAGAGGCTTTATACAGGTGAGCAATCATCCGCTGATCCGATAGTGAATTCATCTTCATTTTGACGGTGGCGGTTTTGCCTTCCTTAACGGTTTCGATGGCTTGGTCTAACTTATCATCAATAAAATCGCGGATGCCATCTGGACTGATGTGCAGTTGATGGAAGAAGGGCGGCTTGGAGTAGCCAGACAGCATATTGAAAATGTTGGTGGCGTCGATCCCCATATCGTTGTTAACGGTAAACAGACCCATATCGGTGTAAAAGTGTGCGGTCACATCGTTATAGTTACCGGTTCCCATGTGCATGTAACGACGAATACCACCCTGTTCCCTTCGAACGACTAGGGAAAGCTTACAATGGGTTTTGAGGCCAATCAGGCCGTAAATGACGTGACAGCCCATCTTTTCCAATTGTTTTGCCCAGTGAACATTATTTTGCTCATCAAAGCGTGCCTTGACTTCCACCAGGACAGTCACCTGTTTGCCGTTTTGGGCAGCGCGACCGAGATAGCGAATAATTGGCGATTCTCCAGAAACCCGATACAGCGTCATTTTAATTGCCAATGTATCGGGATCACTAGCGGCTTGACGAATAAATTCAACGACTGGGTCAAATTTATCATAAGGGTGCTGCATCAGCCAATCGTGGCTGCGGATTGCTGCAAAAATATCATGATTACTGTCGAGTTCTTTGGGCTGATAGGCGGTAAACTTTGGGTATTTTAAATCATCATGATTGATAATTTGACCAGTTAGTTTACTGAGAAACGTTAAATCAACCGGACCGTTGGTTTCGTACACGGCAAAATCAGGGGTGCCCAGTTCTTTATTCAAACGTTTTAACAGTTTCTTGCTGATACTGTTTTCAACTTCAAGACGGATCACGCGGCCATGTTCTCGTAGCTTCAATTGCTGCTGGACGTCCTTTAACAGGTCGGATGTATCTTCCTCAGCGACATCGAGGTCCATATCACGGATGACACGGAAAACAACGCTTTCCTTAACTTGGTAGTTTACAAATAATTGACCAACAAACGTTTTGATGATTTCTTCTAAAAGAATAAAGGCGTTGTCTTCACCCGGCAGGCGAACCACCCGTGGAAATACGTCTGGGATCTGCAGAGTGGCGTACAGCCGACCGCTGCCATTAGTCGGCGTCAATTGAACAGCCAGGTTTAATGTATCGTTAGCGATGAACGGGAACGGTCGTGAGCTATCGTCCGCCATTGGCGTTAAGACGGGGTAGAGCTCATCATGGAAGTAACCCTTAATAAATTGAAATTGAGCGGGCGTTAAATCAGTGTGCGATTTGAGATGAACGCCGATTTGCTCAATCGCCGGAATCAGCGACCGGTTCAGCGTATTGTACTGCTTAATGAGCATTTCGTGTGCCCGCTTATTTACGGCCCTTAATTGTTCTGATGCAAGTAAACCAGAGGCGTCTGGTTTCGGATAATCAACCGCGGCTAATTTAGCCAATGAAGCCACACGAACCATGAAGAATTCATCAAGATTACTCTGGGTAATACTTAAAAATTTTAATCGTTCTAACAGGGGATTAGTTTTATCACGTGATTCTTCAAGCACCCGGTCATTAAAGTCGATCCAACTCAGTTCACGGTTGGTGTAGTATTTCGGATCATTATAAGTCTTTTTTTCACTCATTTTGAGGTCATACTCCTTTGTTTTAGACGGGGTTTCAATCCAAACGTTTCTTCAAAGAAACGACTCTTAAATGAAAACTCCCAATTCTCAAAAAGCAGGTTATCATTACTAAAAACGGTAATGATCAGTTCCTGATTTTTCACTGAGACGGAGATCCGGGTAATTTTTTGCTGCCGGTCGTCATCCAGAGCATCTGCTAGTCGCAAAATGGCTGAAAGCTTTGCAACTAACAGGCGTTCACTAGTGTCTAACTTTTGAAAATGACTTAAATCTTCGCTGGGAGTAGTGGTGCTGTGGTAACGTGAAATTGCTGCAATCAGCTGCCGTTCGTGAACGGATAGACCTATGATACTGGTGTGCTGAATAATGTAGTCAGAGTGTAAGTAGTGCTCGTGAGCGTCAACGTAGGCGCCCACATCGTGTAAGATCGAGGCAACTTGAAGTAGTAAACGATCGCGTGGCGTGAGTTGGTGAACTGGCTTGAGCTGGTCGAATAGGTGCAAAGCAAACTTTGTGACCAGTTGTCGGTGAACCGGCTCAACACGGTAATGGTTAGCCATGTTGGCCGCCGCCGTTATCGTTTGTTCAGAAAAATTATAGTGGCTGAAGCCGCTGCGGACAGCCTCGTTAATAGCTAAGCCATCCAAAACGGTATTATGAGAAAAGTGGATTGAAGTTGCCTGGGTCAGTCGCATAAGTTTTCTTAAAAGCAGAATTTCTGGTAATAGTAGCGGTACCTCAGCTTCTTTGATCCCGTATTGCTCGACCAAAAATTGGTCCGACGCATCAACGACCCGGTCAAAAATGCTGTCAAATTCGTCGGCAGTCAGGGTATTATGGTGCTCGCCTTCGATCGTGAGCGAACTTAACGGCATGGCCCCAAGTAAAATGACTTCACTGGGACCATCAATGGCTTCTTGAGGAAGTAACCGTTGGTAGTCGGCCAATTTACTATCAATATAATCCCGTAAAACTTCCATGGAATTTGGAGCACTTTGCCTTAAACTCTGTAAATCTTCGGCAATCTTAACTGGACCTAGGGAATAATGGCTGGAGTAAACAAATGAGAGTTCACTGAACTGAGTCACCGTCGTATTGCCAGAATTAATACCAATCAAGTGAATCAGTTTTCCGTGGGACTTGGTTTTTTGCTGCCGAAGATCGACTAATACCGCCTGGTTACGGTAGTAAGTTTCTTCACTGATTGACAACCAGTTTAATTTAATGCCAGTTCTTAAAAATACCTGATCAGAAATAAAATCGGCGTTAATGGCGCGGGAAAGAGCCTCGCTACCCCAAAGCTGGTAGTTATCAATTTGATAATCGTTTAATATTTGTAAAAAGCCACGCAGGGCGGATGTCATTTGATTGACAAGCTCAAATGAGATCGGCTGTTGGCCATATAAATCATCGCCAACCGGCAGTTCTTTGTGCACGCGTTCGATTGGCTTGAGGGTTTTGAGATCAACAATGAGAAGCTCAAGCCCTTGAACCGTGATAATCATTGTTCCATAGTAATGAGTCGCCATATACTCGCCTCCAAAAGTTTCTTACTCAAAAATCTGGTTATCCATGATCAGTCGGTTGATATGTTTTTCGGTTCGCTGATTTTCCGGTGGTAACGTCATGTAGTCCCCATACATGCGCGTTAGGATTGTATCGTAGTCAGTTGGTACGTTTACCGTGAGTGATTCAAAGGGTACTTGCATCAAGTGGTTGATCTCCGAAGCAGATAGGATCTCGCGGTCGTAGGCATATTGGGATGCAAGATTTTTATAGTTCATAAAGCTACCCTGATCATACTCCTTCATGATTGCCTCACGCTGACGTTTCATATCAGTTAAATCATCCATTTTATCTGGGGTTATATCTGGTCTGAGCCGGCGAAAGGGCGTTTCAATTAATCCGTATCGAGCTTTTAGAATGATTCGGCTATCAAGAACCTTGTATCTTGTGATCTGACTCCGTCTCAGTGATGCGTCATTCGGAATCTGATCAAAAGGGAAAATATCGATGAAGACACCTTTTCTTGCGTTATTAACATTAGCCTTCTCTTCGATATAAGTATGCCGATCCAATAATTTCATGTAGCTTAACCCATAATTTTCGTCAGAGTAGGCAGTTTGCAGAAAATAGTGGTCATTTCTGAGCTTTGCTGGCGCAAATTTGGCAAAAGTCTCGTAATCATTTCGTGTTAGGCCGATGTCCATGTCGTCGTCCCAGGGAATAAAGCCGTGGTGACGAATGGCCCCCAATAGCGAACCACCGATCAAAAAATAGTTCAGGGATAAATCATCGCACAGAGAAATAACCTTTGCCAAGTTACCTAACTCGACTTTTTGAATTCGTTTTACTAAATCGATATGCCTCGCCTCCTAGCTAGTTCCCAACTTAATTTTACACTCTTTTTTAATCCGTTTAAACCAAGAGCTTGTTGCTTAATAAGACACTTTTTTAAAATCAAAAGGTAATCTCAATTCATAATATATATCATTGATGTGGTAATTTTTTTCGGTTAATGATAAGCTACAAAGGGAAAACGTTTTAAATGTTAGGGTGGGGGAAATATGAATCGATCTCAATTACTGGATGAATATATCAATGTGTACATTAAGTCTTTAAAATACTTGGATTCATTTGTGTCAGAACCGGCCATGAAGTACAATTTGTCCTTTGAACAGTATCTGATCCTGCACGATATAGCCAAGCAGGATAACGTGACGTTAGCTGGTATCGCTGACCGTCGGGGTGTGACACGAAGCGCGGTTTCGCGACAGATTAAAGTGCTACTGAAGTTAGACTATATCTATCAGCAACGAGATGAAAAAGATCATCGGCGGCAGTATTTGCATCTAACGCCACGTGGTCGACAAATTGAAGCTGCATTGTCGAAAACCGCCAGCGAACGTTTTGGTGGCTGGATTGATATTTTTGGTGAAGACCGGGCAACTGATCTGCTGCACTTTATTCGGGAATTTAGTGAGGCAGCTAGACTGGAAAACACCAGTAATAACAAAAACAAAGAACAAAGCCATCATTAATCATTATGACACTTAAAAAGAAGCACCATTTGAGCTGCGGTAAGATCATCCGTGGTTCAAATGGTGCTCTATTTTTAGACCTTTAATCGTCAAAACTATCAACGACTTCAATGGTGTAATTACCACTGCTGCTTAGTAATTTAGAAACTGGGCAACGCTTTTCTGCCTGTGAAACGAAGTCCACGGCCTGGGCGTGAGTGATATGCGGAATATGAATTCGGGCCTTAACTAGGAATTCAAGGCCACTGGTTCCCTTAACCATGCTAACGTGCACCCGAACATCCGCGAGGTGGGGTAACCCATTTTCCTTTTCGATGGCTTGAAGGGTTGCACCCATGCAAGTACTCAGTGATAGTCCCAGTAATTGTTCCGGATTAGCACCCGGAGTATCTTTGAGCGGATTACTAACAACCACTGCTAAGCCATTTGGTACGTATGAGGCACCGTTCAGACCGTCTTGGTTAATGGCCTCCGTCTCGTACTTGTGGATGTAGTGCTTATTTTCTGCCATTTCGAACACTCCTTTTTGGTTTATTTTAGTGGAAATCTTTACAAAGTTCAACGTTGCGTTCTCAACTATACCAATAACGATATTATTTCTTTGGTCTAAATTAAAAGTTGCTAAATCAAGCATTTAGAGAACTGTTTTATATTTGATACAAGGTGTCATCATACAGTTTTAATGAATTTGTTATAATATTGTGAATTTTCAGTCGTTTAACTAGACCAATTATCTTTATTGAGATATAATTACGGCAACGTAGGAGTTGTCTGGCATGTCCTGAATTATTGGAGGAATCACTTATGACTGTGATTAATTTTTCAGGCCATCCCGCAGTGCAAAATGCCATTGTGAACCAGCTTAACCAGACCGGTGAGAGTGTGGCGCCAGAGGTAATGATGCATTTTCGGGCAATGGCTCACGCTCATGATGTGTTGTTTGGGGATCAAATGATGGTTTCTGAGCATGTAGATGCCTAGTAAAAGTTCGTTTGTAATGAGTCTTCGGATGATAAGTTTTCCACTGGAAAATTGATCGTCAGGAGGCTTATTTATTTTGGTGGCTAAACAGTGGCAATCGATACTTAGAGGTGTCATTGATCGGCCAGTTTTTAACGGCCACTGGGCTGCTTACTAAGCTGCTGAGTAGATAGTTGATTTGCCTTGAAGTTGCCTGACGTGGTTTAATAATAACTAACAAGTCGAAGGGAGCGATGAGTTTGTACAAAGTTATGGTGGTCTTGCATGATGGTGATGATTACATTCGTATGAATAAAGTTTATTTTGAGACCATGCCAGTTGCGGGACAGTACATCATTCATTCTGACGGATTAGCTTATGAGGTTGAAGAAGTGACTAGTTTTGCCGGTTATGTCAGCAGTAAGGGTGCGACGACAATTCTGGTTGTTCATCAGGCTCCAAGAGAAGCGGCTGTGAACAAACTTTATGGTATTGATATTGCACGAGATTTGGATGATCCAGAAAATTGAAGCTGAGCCAAGCAATAACCGGGTATAAAGTGATAATCAAAAAATTTAAAAGGGCGCTACCAGAAAGTATTTTTGACAGTTCGGAAAATACTTTCTGGTAGCGTCTTATTTGACGAAAATTGAATTAAAGCTTGGACAAACATTGTGCAACTTTAATTTGAAATTGTGGGGGAAAAGCCAAAACATTAAATTTGGTGAGAAGCGAATAACAGCAACTAAATTAAGTGGTTGGTTCGTAATTCGACCCCATAGGCATGGGCTTGAACGTAGGAACGAACAGCTGGGTCTAGCGGTTGCAGATCTTTGGCAGTAAGCGGTCGAACCTGATTATAATCGGTGTGAGGTTGATACGAATCCCTAATTGTTGGATCTTTCATTTCAATGCACTTCCTTAATCGTGATTGTCATTAGTATACATGAACGTGTTGGGTTTGCACGAAAAATGCACTTTAAATTTTATATTCATACGTATAATATTCGTTATTCGAAGCTTTGCCTGAAACGGGAGCTGGCAAACTTGACCTGGTTTTAGCTGGTTGGTGAAATTGAGTCATACCGATCAGGAAGAGTAAGATCGTTAGTAGAAGAACGAATAATTCAACAATGAGTTGTTTCACTGGTCAGTCTCCCTTTACAAAAATTAAATCAAGGATAGGTTAAGCCTCAAGCTGATTGAAAGCAATTGTTAGGCTTAAAAACTTTGATCGTTTAACCAATCAAGTCGATATTTCAGTGACCGCAGACAGTCAAGGGTGATTAAAAACGGGCCACCTTGGGGAATTACCCAAGTTGACCCGAATTAATGAAGCTTTCAGGACTCGTGAATGAGGTATTCAACGCGAGAACTAGATCAGGTTTTTGGCGTAGACGTACCGCATTAAGGAACGGGTCTCTGTAAATTCATTTTCGTCGTGCAAGACAACGGTGATGAGGCGGTCGTGGCCCGGTTTTTGCCCGGTACCAACAAAGCAATATCCTGCTAGACCAGTGTAGCCAGTCTTTAAACCGTCAACGTGCAACGAAGCATCGTAGTATCTGCGCCCAGGTAACAAATAGTTATAATTATAGCATTCTTGACCTGAAACCCGTAAAGTTGGACGGCTAGCGTCAGTCAGCACGGCTGGATAATCGGTAATCAGGTGCTTGGCGATCAGTGCCACGTCTTTAGCTGAAACCATATTAGCATTAGCGCCACCGATATAGTAGCCATAACTGCGTAAAGCAGACTGTTCCATGCCGTTAGCCGAGACGAATTTGGCTCTACCGAGGTGCCATTTCTTTGCCTGCGTATTCATTGACTTGATGAAGCGCTTGTTGGCGGAGGGTGTTGAACCACCCGCAACCCACTGACCCAGTGCAATTGCGGCGTTATTTGAGGATTCGATTAAAGCGGCCTGGTAAAGTTGCTTAACGGTGTAAGTCTTTTTTGTGAATTTAAAACCACCATAAACACTTGAAGCACCCATGCGCTTCAGACCCGCATAGGATGTTTTGACCTTTGAATTCCAAGTTGCACTGGTGTTGCTGACTTTTTGTTCAACTAGGTAGAGAGTCATCAGTTTTGAAATGCTTGCGATGGCACGTGGCGTATTCGCATTTTTTGACCACACGACCTTATCAGTCTTGGCGTCCAGGGCGACTGCGGCCTTCGCGTAAGTCACACCAGCCGAAGCTGCGTGGGCCGTCGTCATTGATGATTGAATCGTCATCAGGCCGACTGCGCCTAAAAATGCAGCCACAGTCATAATGATGATTTTTGTGAAACGTTTTGATAACTTTGTCATAATTACCTCCCTATATTAACTATCAACCTATCATGATTTGAGCAAACTGGCAACCATGATCGGTGATCTGTCCCAGTCAGTTCAAAAAATGCATTTTTTAAGTCTAAAGGAAATGGATTCAAAAGTAAATGCTGAATCCGGATACAATAAACAAAAGTCGCCACCGATTTTGATTAACCAGTGGCGACTTTAAATAGCTGTTGGCGTCTAGATTAAATGACGTGAATAACTGTACTCCATTAAGGATCGGGTCTCAGTAAATTAATCGGCATCATGCAAGACAACTGTAATCAAACGGTCATGACCGGATTTCTGGCCGGTTCCAACGAAACAGTAACCTGCCAAATCGGTATAACCAGTCTTTAAGCCATCAACTTTCAGAGCGGAATTATAGTATTTCCGACCTGGTAATAAATTATTGTAATTGTAACAAAGTTGACCAGACACTTTTAAGCTGCCAATGCTACTGGTCTTTAAAACTGTTGGGTAGTCAGTGATCAGATGCTTGGCAATGAGAGCCACGTCCTTGGCTGAAACCAGGTTGGCATTGGCACCACCAATCGAATAGCCATAGCCTTTCAGTGCGCTTTGCTCCATGCCGTTCGCTGAAACAAAACTAGCACGTCCTAGGTGCCATTTCTTAGCTTGGGCGTTCATCAATTTGATGAACTTTTTGTTGTATGTCGGGGTTGAGCCACCAGCGACCCATTGCCCCAGCGCAATCGCCGCGTTATTTGACGAGTCGATGAGGGCTGCATCGTAAAGCTGTTTTACAGTATAACTATTTTTCGTGAATTTGAAGCCACCGTAGACGCTTGAACTGCCCATACTCTTCAGTCCGGAGTATGAAGTGGTGACTTTGGAATTCCAGGTAGCTGACTTACCAGCGACTTTTTGCAAGACTAAATATAAGGTCATTAATTTGGTAACACTGGCGATCGCTCGAGGTGTATTTTCATTTTTCGACCAAATGACCTTACCCGTTTTAGCATCCATTGCCACGGCTGCTTTAGCATCAGTTAATGTCAGCGGTGATTTACCCTTGGTCAAGTAGCTGTGCCAGACGTAACCAGACACTGTGCCGGCCCCGTTTTTGACCTGATAGTAGATGGCCTTTGTCGAACCGTGTTTGAGAGTGACCTTTTTGCTGGCATACCAAGTAGTGTTCGGGTAGTTTTTGAGGTTTGCCAACTTCTTCGTGTGCGCTAGATTAAAGACGGCACCCTTGGCCGATGAACGGTGGTACGCTGTTTTAGTCATACTGGTCGTGCTAACGACGCTGTAGGTTTGCGCTGAGACGTTTGCAGGTTGCAAAACGGTCAACCCAAGCATGCTTAGCATACCAGCGACCATTAAAATCATGTTGCGGGTGAAACGTTTAGATATGTGTGCCATTAATTGATTACCTCCTAGGTGATAAAGCTAACAATTTCAAACTAGCATGAGTATGCCCAACTAACAACGATAGCCGCAGAAATGTAATTAAACTGTGTCTGGGAAGTCATTTTTGTGTTATGCCTGTCACATCTATCGAAAAATTCGTATTAAAAGAGGTCCCATTTTATCCATAAGTTGAGTTGACAAATGGTTGGAAACTCATTACTCTGACTATTAGGCAATCAACATTCATGCGCCCGTCTTTGGACGGGCTTTGCTCATTTTAAATAGATACTTATTATTCAAGGCAAGAAGGGATAACATGGCAAAATTACCAAAGTATAATGCACAACAGTGGGGAGAAGCCCGTGATGCTGTGATGCAGGAGTATCAAGATTACCTCACGCAACTGCGTGAGCAGGGAGTCGATTACACGATTAAAAACGCTCGAAAATTATTGATTTTTCAAGATTTGATTCAAGAGTGGCAACATAATTTAACGACCGTGATGACCGATTTGGAAGAAAACGTGTTTGCCTTGTCAGTGTTTGATGAGCTAAAGAAGAAAAAGAAGTGTACCTTATTAGAGCGGGCATATACCGATATGGCATCGTGGTCGAATTTCAATCCACTGCCATTAACGCTTTGGTTGGAACTTTCAGAAGATGAAGCCATTACCGAGTTTTAATTCATCTGACCGCAATACATTTAGCTTTCTAACCGTTTAGTTGTATGCTAAAATGAAAGTTGTGGTTTTTATGGGGATGTTAAGGATTCGACAGGTATAGGTTGAGCCTGAACTGCGTTTCGTAGTGAGGATCTACGTAAAAAGTCTCACCTAATTTTTAACTGCAAATAACAGTTCAAAATCTCTTGCATTAGCTGCCTAATAAGCGCTAAGTAAGGATCCGCCAGATCTCGCCCATGGATCTGATACGGGTCTTAAATGAAGTGGGCTCACGTTGTTAGCTCCCATCTGAAGCTGGCAAAAGAGATCAATCAGGTTAGCTGATCATGTTTGGCCCTGACAGGCGGCGAATTGGTCAGTGAAATTTAAATTGTCTGAATATGAACGTAGAGGTTCGGGTGGCGATATGCTTGGACGCGGGTTCGACTCCCGCCATCTCCATTATAGAATTTCAGCAAGTGCTATAAAGCCTTGCAAAGCCTGATAGAATGGCATTTCTGTCAGGCCTTTATTTTGCTCTAAAACCATGAATGGCATTCAATTTTGAGTAATTTACTGCTTAGCATTGATATATTGTGAGAACTTAGAAGCTGTTTCCTTACGAGCGTATTTAGAAACGTGCGTGTAAATATCCATCGTAGTTTTAACATCGGTGTGGCCTAACCGATCTTGTACTTCTTTGATTGTTGCGCCAGCTTCAAAGAGCAATGAAGCATGGGTGTGGCGTAGGCCGTGAACTGTGATGTATTTCAGATTATATTTGTCAATGATGTGGGTCAGCCACTTGCGTATCTTAGATGGCTGCAAGAACGTATTCTTACTATTGGAAAAAATAAGCTGTTCATCATTAGCTTTAACGTTGTAGCCTAGCATTAATAGATACTCTCGTTGATACAGTTGCCATTTACGCAGTATTTTGCACGTTTTAGCGTCAATATCCAACAGACAAACACTAATTAACTGTCTTAGGGAAGTGAACGTACAGGCGGGAATTTTTGCCCCGTGTGAGTGCTTTATTAATGTTTAATGTACGCTTAGTAAAATTAACATCTTTCCACGTTAGAGCTAATGCTTCACCCTTGCGAATACCAGTAAAGGCGAGTAATCTAAATAACGTATTAGTTTGATGATTACCGTTTTGACGGTCTTCATCTGCTAAACAGGCTAAAAAACGTTTCAATTCATTCTTATCATAGAAATTGAACCAATTATCTTGGTTGACGGTTTGCTTGATTGCAGGACGGACGACAAATTTAGTTGGGTCTTTTTCGATTATATCCAGCTTGATAGCATACTGAAAGACTGCACCAGCATAGTTCAGGATCGTTTTATACTTGGTCATATCCTTAGCCCAGTCATTAACAACTGATTGGGTATAAGGAATAGTGATCTTATCTATACGGCGTTTGCCGAAAGCGGGCAGGATATGGTTTTTAAAGTAGCCCATAGTTTTAACCAACGTACTTTCACGTACCGTATTAACGTATTCAGTTAGCCAGCCGTCATAAGCCTGTTGATAGGTCATGTGTTTCGGATGCTGGAATCCTTTTTGATCGAAGCTCACTTGAGCCGATTCATGGCTAGTTGGGCTTCTTTTTTGTGCTTAAAGCCACGGCGAGTAGTCTTAACGCTTTTACCGGTAGCTGGATCAATACCTAAATAGGCTTGAAATGACCAGCGTTCATTACCATGCCGATCTTCATACTTTTTAAATGTTGCCATGATATACATTCCCTTTCGTACCAGTGGCGGTAGGTATGTAGGGGAGAATTAATGGTAGAACAAAAAAGGCTAGCCAACGCATTACTGCATTGACCAGCCTCTCTGATAACTAACGTTCGGCAGTACCTTGGTTAGCAAACGGTCGAACCGTCTTTTCCTTGAGTCTTATATTACTAGTTACAGTCAATGTAGTCAATAAGGACGCTTAATATTTTGATAAAAGTGGTGATATTAACATTGTCAGCATACCATTCACTATGACGGTTAAAACGCTTGATTAGGCGATTGCCTTGCCGGTTCTATAATATCTGTTGTTGGTAAGTTTTCCTTGCTTACTGACGACAGATATTTTTATTATGTATTAATTGGACGCAAAAGGAGCGTAGCCTTCTTTTGCCCTCCACAACCACATTTCAGGAAAGTTGGTGCTACGCCCTATGTCTAATATTATACGAACTTTGTTAGGAATTGAAGACCCACATATAAAGAAATTGAAAATAATGAACCCGGTCGTGGTTAAAGGTCCGCTCGAAATCACTGGTGACTTAGATTATCAGCCGAAAAAGTGTGAACATTGTGGCCGTAAAAACAAAAAGAGTGTCATTAAGTATGGTTGGCGTGATACGAAGGTTATTATGCCACCATGTATGGAGCGAAGGGGCGACTTTACCTTGAGCCGGCATAACTTTTACTGCAAGAAATGTGGTCATACCTTCCTTGCGCAAACGCCGTTTGTGCAGAAAAGCCATACGATTTCGATGAAGTCTCGCTTATTGTGTTTAGATAAGCTGACCGAGACCGTATCGATGAAACATATTGCCAGTGAGCTGGGAATCTCATCAACCTCTGTGATGCGTTGTTTACGTAGTTATGCTAAAGATATCAAACCGCATTTGAATTATTTGCCAGCCGCTATCTGCATGGATGAAATCAAGACCACTAAAAGTAGTAAAGGCAAAATGAGTTTCGTTTTTATGGACGCCATGACTCATGAATTGATTGATATCTTAGATTCAAGAACCCTTCACAGTTTAGAACGATACTTTTGTCGCTACACCAAAGCTGCCCGCGAGGCCGTCCGAGTCATCGTGACCGACATGAATTACACGTATCCTAAATTAGCTCAGTGGGTTTTCCCCAACGCTATTGTGGTGATGGATCGATTCCATGTGGTCAATAGTGCGGTAGTCGGCTTCAATCAAACCAGAATTCGCATCATGAAAGATTATGCGCCCTCCAACCCCAAATATAAAGCACTCAAACGCTACTGGCAGCTCCTACTAAAGCCTAATGGCCACCTAAATTATAAGCTCTGGCAACACCATACCTATTTACCAGGGAATCGTACTGAAAACATGCTGGTCGATGAACTGCTTAGTTTCAGTCCAGAACTTGATTCAGCCTACCGAGTTTTACAAAGTATTATGACCGCTATCGCCACCAAAGATCTAGAATTATTTGATAGTACAATTAATGATGCCTTTGACTACTCAGAAGAAATGGAACGTCACTTAAAGACTCTGAGAATTAATCAAAACTCAATCAACAATGCCCTAAGTACCCTTATTCCAATGGACCGCTAGAAGGTTCAAACAACAAAACTAAAACGCTGATTAAAGTTGTCTATGGCTTCAGAAGCTTCTACAATTTGCGTTTAAGATTACATCTCATACAAAAAAGCAGCCAACTGCGCACCAGTTAGCTGCTTAAAAAGAAACTCACCAACAATAGTTGCCAAAGAACCGATTTTTGAATGTTTTGCAATCGATTAAATCAGTTTAAAATGCTTTAAACCATTTACAATGCCATGATTGGTGTTAGCGGTTGTCACGTATTCCGCCGCCTCTTGAACGTGCTTTAGACCGTTTCCCATTGCAATCGCATGGTCAACCACGTCAAACATTGGTAGGTCGTTGTTGCCGTCACCAAAGGCATAGGTGGGTAGACCCTTAAACTGCGGTTGGGCTAGTAGTTTTTCAATGCCTGCTTTTTTAGACACACCGGGAGCTACAACGTCGATGCTATAGGGGGTTTGCCTGAAAAAGGTCAATTTGTCTTTGAAGTTCTCGGTATAAGCTTTGTCGTTTTCTTCGGTCGTGATGACTAGCATCATGTAGACCGGGTAGAGCTGCCAGAAAGTTGGATCAATGATTGGAATTGGCGAATTAATGTAGTGGTAAGTTTTTTTCACGTTGGTGGAGACGCGATTAACACGAGCCGTTTCGTTATTCATTGCGGTATAAGCATCGTTTCGATCATGAACTTGCAGCGTCAATCGGTTGATGACATCCTTTGGAATTTGCGCGATTGAAATTGGTTTGCCATTTAAGACGATGTAGGAACCATTGCCTGAAACGAGCGTGTTAATCTGAGTTTGTTGAATAACAGGTTGAATTTCAAAGATATTACGGCCCGTTGAGATAACGGGTACGATACCCCTTGATTTAAGTTGCGTCACGGCGTCGATAACTTCCGGATCCAACTGGGTCTTAGCGTTTAATAACGTGCCATCTAAATCGAAAAAAACGATTGCTTTTGTCATGCCTAAAACACCTTTCTTGTTTGCTTAACTAAGACGATTGTATCACAATTCTGGGGCTTGATTTGTCAAGACAGACAAGGCGAGTTCGAGTATAATAGGGAAGGGAAGTTGTGTATAAGTAAAGTTGTCTATCTAAAAGCTCTTTTTATAAGAATTTGGAATCGGTTCAAAAATTATAATGCCGGGTACGATGGCTATTAACTGAGCCTATTAAAATTAATCATAATTTATCCATGAATAGCGGGGAATTCAAATATGAAAATATTAATGATTGAGGATAACAAATCCGTTTCAGAAATGATGCAAATGTTTTTTAAAAAGGAGAACTGGGAGGCACATTTTGCCTACGATGGTAATCAAGCCGTGCAGATGTTTAATGAGTCGCCAGCCGATTGGGATATGATCACGCTCGATTTGAATCTACCCGGCATGGACGGGATGCAAGTCAGTGCAGAGATTCGTAAAACTTCACCAACAGTACCAATCATTATGCTGACCGCGAGGGATTCAGAAAGCGACCAGGTGCTGGGCTTAGAAATGGGTGCCGATGATTACGTTACCAAACCTTTTAGTCCAATTACGTTAATTGCAAGGATCAAGGCTTTAGACCGGCGTGCTAAGTTAGGCGGTAAAGTGACCGAACACCAAACGCCGGTCAAACCAGTGGTCAAAGAAGCTGATAAGTTTGATATTGATACCGGCAATTTCCAATTAAATAGTCGCACTCGTGAAGCTTATTTGAACGGCAAACAAATCAGTGATCTCACCCCTAAGGAATTTGATCTACTGAAGACGTTAGCTCAAAAGCCGCGGCAGGTATTCTCCCGCGAACAGTTATTGCAGTTGGTCTGGGACTATGAATATTACGGTGATGAACGAACCGTTGATGCGCACATTAAAAAACTTCGTCAAAAAATTGAAAAGGTCGGTCCGCAGGTTATCCAAACCGTTTGGGGCGTTGGCTACAAGTTTGACGATACTGGAGCTGGGAAATAATGAGACTCGTTTACCAACAACTATTAGCGTTTCTTGCTGTGATCGCTTCAGCTTTATTGCTTTTAGGGCTGTCGTTTAGCAGCATGACCAAGGAGTACGTCTATCAAAATACCTGGACGAGTCTGGAAAAATATGCTAACAGCTTGGTAGAACAGTCAGTTCGGGTGTCTTCAAGCAACCCGGAAAGAGTGAGCTTCGATTCTGAATCACTCTTGAATAGTGAAGCTTTACTGCACAATCAGTCGGTGCATTTTACGGTCTATAACCGTGATAACACGGCTATTTTTCCTGACAACGTGTATATCTCTAAAATTCCAGCTAATGATTGGAAAAAGTTACAGCAGGGCAAAATAGTGCAAAACGTTTCCGACCGGCAACTCAAAACCACTAGCGGGCAAACAGAGCCAGCGATGACGGATGTTTTGAAGCCGTACTTCTACACGGACAAAGCCAATCGAAAACACTTAGTTGCCGTAGTCAAAGTGGGCGCGTTTGTTTCCAATATCAATTCTAATATTTCTAAGATCAATGCAAATTTGACCAAGGCATTGCTGGTGGCAAGCTTTGTGGCACTATTATTAGCCCTGTTTATTTCTAGATACCTTACACTGCGTATCAATCGACTCAGGAAGGCAACCAATCAAATTGCTAGCGGTAACTACCAGGTTAAGCTACCCAGCAAAAATCGAGACGAGATCGATGACCTGGCCAATGATTTTAACAATATGGCGCGCTCGTTACAGGAATCAAAGGAAGAAATTCAGCGTCAAGAAGAACGGCGACGAGAATTTATGGCGGATGCTGCTCACGAAATGCGGACACCATTGACAACGATCAATGGTCTACTGGAAGGGTTAGCCTATGATGCAATTCCAGAGGAGAGCAAGGCTCAAAGCATTGATTTAATGCGGAATGAAACTAATAGGCTGATTCGGTTAGTTAATGAGAATTTGGACTACGAAAAAATTAGGAACAACCAAATTAATTTGAATAAGCAGCATTTTAACGCGATTGATTCACTCAATCGGCTGGCTGAACAGCTGCATCAAAAAGCGGTTGCTAAGCACGATGAGTTAACGGTTCAAGGCCCCAGTGATTTAGACGTGTTTGCCGACTATGATCGGTTTGTCCAAATTATGTTTAACGTGACTCAAAACGCCATCCAGTTTACCGAAAACGGTCAGATTACGATACTGGCACAGCCCGGGTATCAAGAAACGATTTTTAAAATCTCTGATACGGGGATCGGCATGAATAAAGAACAACTATCAAATATTTGGGAGCGATTCTATAAAGCTGATCCATCTCGTACAAATACGAAGTATGGTGAATCCGGACTCGGTTTAGCCATCGTCCATCAGCTGGTTTTGCTGCATCATGGGAAGGTTGAAGTGACGAGTAAACCGGGTCATGGGACAACCTTCACAATCATTTTTCCCGATGAGCCAAAGTAAAAAAATGAATTCTTGCTAAGAAATTGTTTAAGAAAAGGGATTTTTGAAAAAAATCCTTTTTTTTTTGACAATTATCTAGTAAACTAAAACAGATGAAAAATGATTGAAGCGCTTTCAAGAAATTTTGGATTGTGAAAATTAGAACGGAGTGAATTTCATGGCTGTGATTTTAGCGTTGATCCCCGCGGTTTGTTGGGGAAGTATTGGACTGATCAGTGGTAAACTTGGGGGTACCTCATACCAGCAAACACTTGGTATGACAGTTGGCGCGTTACTTTTTGGGATTTTTAGTGTTTTTTATTTTCACCCGCAGCTTTCTAGCCTAGTCTGGATCGTTGGGATTGCTTCCGGCCTGTTTTGGTCGGTTGGTCAATTCCAGCAATTTCAGTCAATGAAGGCGATTGGGATCTCTGTCACAGTGCCCGTTTCCACTGGTGCACAACTGGTATGTACGACACTAGCAGGTGTGTTTTTGTTTCATGAATGGACAACCACTAAAATGTTGGTTTTAGGTACCACTGCGATGATTGTCCTGATTGCTGGTATCGTCTTCACTTCTTTGCGCGACCGCGCTGGGGTCTCAAGAACGAATTTCAATGCTTCTGCTGGGATCCGAGCCATTATTTTTTCAACGATTGGCTACACTTTGTATACCGTTGTTGTTAACGCCTCTCAAGTCAACTCAAAAGCGGTTATTTTTCCGCAATCGATTGGGATGGTAATCGGTGCTTTGCTGTTTGCGGCACGGAATAAGCCGTTTGGTAAGCCGATGGTCAAAAACATTGCGACTGGATTAGTTTGGGGAATCGGGAACTTCTTCATGTTTATGTCGATTCCTGCTGTCGGTCTAGCAATCAGTTACTCATTAGCTCAAAGTGGGATCATCATTTCAACGTTTGGTAGTATTCTCTTACTTGGCGAACATAAGACGAGACGAGAGATGGTTTACATCACGATTGGCTCACTGTTGGTTATTGCAGGGAGTGTTATTCTCGGTCTTTTGAAATAATGCTGGTATAGTCCATTTATTTTTGGTCAAGATTCGGTTATAATATAGTTGATCTTAAAAAAAGTGAGGTAAATTTAATGGCACACATTTCCTTTGACGCTTCAAAGCTTGATAAGTTTGTCCATGACAATGAATTAGGTGAGATGCAAGCGTTAGTGAACGCAGCAGATGAAGAATTAAGAACTGGGTCAGGCGCCGGCAGTGATTTCCGTGATTGGTTAACTTTGCCGAAGGATTACGACAAGGAAGAATTCGATCGAATCAAGGCGGCAGCTAAGCAGATTCAATCAGATTCTAAAGTATTGGTTGTCATTGGTATTGGCGGTTCATATCTGGGTGCTAAGATGGCGGTTGATTTTCTTCATGAGACCTTCTTCAATTACTTACCGGATGATCAGCGGGAATTCCCTCAAGTCTTCTTTGCGGGTAATTCCGTTAGCCCATCGTACGTGGCTGATCTCATTAAGTTGATCGGCGACCGTGACTTCTCAGTCAACGTGATTTCTAAGTCTGGAACAACCACTGAACCATCAATTGCCTTTCGAATTTTCAAGAATTTACTTGTTAAAAAGTATGGTGAAGATGGTGCTAAGAGCCGGATTTACGCAACAACTGATAAGCAGCGCGGTGCGCTGAAACAGGAAGCTGACGCAGCCGGTTACGAAACCTTCGTGATTCCGGATGGCGTTGGTGGCCGATATTCCGTTCTGTCTGCAGTGGGGTTGTTACCAATTGCTGCTTCCGGGGCTGACATTGATCAATTAATGTCTGGTGCAGCTGATGCGATGGACGCTTACACTGACCCTGATTTGACTAAGAACGAAGCTTATCAGTACGCAGCTTACCGCAATATTTTATACCGGAAAGGCTTTACCACTGAACTTCTGGAAAACTACGAACCAAATCTGCAGTATTTTGCAGAATGGTGGAAACAACTAATGGGTGAATCAGAAGGGAAGGATCAAAAGGGCATTTATCCTTCTTCAGCAAACTTCTCAACTGACTTGCACTCACTTGGACAGTACATCCAAGAAGGTTTACGAAATCTCATGGAAACGGTTATCTTTGTTGATAAGCCAAACCACGATATCGACATTCCTAAAGAAGCTGACAATTTGGACGGCTTGAAGTATCTTGAAGGTCAGACCATGCACTTTGCTAACACAAAGGCCTTTCAAGGGGTGACGTTAGCCCACACGGATGGAAATGTTCCTAATATGAGTATTCACATTCCTGATCAGACTGCTTACACATTGGGTTATCTGATCTACTTCTTTGAAGTTGCAGTTGCCATTTCTGGTTATCTGAATGGGATCAATCCATTTAACCAACCAGGTGTTGAGGCCTACAAGCAAAACATGTTTGCTCTACTAGGTAAGCCAGGCTACGAAGAATTAGGCGAGAAGTTAAACAAACGCCTTTAATTTTTAAAAATATCAGCGTCGTGAAGTCTTCTTTAAGATGGCTCACGACGTTTTTGTGTTGTCATAAGTATTTATACATTTTAGCGGATATGACGAATTAAATGGAATTTCGGTTAATCCTTTAGAAAAAAGAAAAACGTCATTGTTAGCTGTAAATGCAGCTGGCAATGACGTTTTTTTAAAATTGATTGGGTATACTGGGCTCGAACCAGTAAATTACGGATTCAGAGTCCGCTGCCTTACCAATTTGGCGAATACCCAATAAGCTATCTGACAAGTTAATATTCTAGCGGTTTTTGAAATTATTGTCAACTAGTATTCAAGAATTTATGATTTGATTTGCATGATTACCAATTATTAACGAATATTCTATCAGATGCGTTGACTTTTGATAGAAAACCGTGTAGATTAATATATTGTGTTAGGAACATATAAATAAGTATCATTGATAACCTTGCCCGCTGGTCAAATTGGTTAAGACGTCGCCCTCTCAAGGCGGAGTTACGGGTTCGATCCCCGTGCGGGTGATATTTAAGAAAATCAAATTGCTCAAAGTACCGTTGTGACGGTGTTTTGGGCTTTTTATTTATGAAATATGATGGAGGAACAAATGATTTTTAGTATTGTTATTCTAATTATATTATTATTAGGCATTATTTCAGGATTTAGGCGGGGATTTGTTGGCGTGGTGATGTCATTACTTGCCTATATCATTGCTTGGATCGTGGCGGCTTTATTCAGCCAACCAGTGGCGAAATTTTTATTCCAGGCGTTTACTTCTAACCACAACGTATTAGTGGTCGTTCCTCGATTATTATCTGGAATTGTCTTTTTTGTTCTCTTTAGTATCGCTTACGGCATTGTCCGCCGGATTGGCCGTGATATTAACATGGTCACTAAACTGCCCGTTATTCACTCTGTTAACGCGTTGCTCGGGGCGGCCATCAACTTGATTGTCCGTTATCTACTGATATTTCTAGTTCTAAACGTCCTGATCCTTTTTCCTAGCGAATGGATCCAAGAGCAGTATCAAGCCTCTCCGGTGGCTCAAACCATGGTTAAAAAGACGCCGATCATGACCAAGATACTCCTGAGAGATTGGCAAGAAAAACAGGTTAATTAATCTTTAAATTCTGAGTTTCATGAATGTCATCGCCTACTTATCGAGTAAAATAGCGTCAGAAGAAAGGTAGGGGACACGCATGATATCTCTGATTATTATCGGCATCATCGCCTTTTTTGGATTGCGACTCTTTTTCGGCCTGTTTGGCTGGCTGTTTCGAATCCTTGGCATCCTGATCATTGGCGGTCTGGTTTTCGCCTTTGCCTCATCGTTTATCGGTATCTTTATTGTGGTTGCCATAGTCCTATTTGGTAGTTGGCTATTTGGCAGCTTTACTAATAGTTAACGGGTTAATTAATTAAAATAAATTCAAGCGGGCAGATTGCTAAGTGACCAAGAAGATCAAAGCTATCAGCTGGTAAGATTACTCGTAACAAATAAACGCTTAGAGGCCGTTGTTAATCTCGACGAACTTCTAAGCGTTTATTTTTCTTATTGCCTAATTTTGACGGAATTTACTCAAATGACAGATCCAACAAATAGAGTTGGTCGGTCTTCAAATGGCCGGTCGTGATCCAAACGTCTTGGTAGTCAGGCTTACTCTGTTTTGTAAGCTCATAAAAGCGGTTCAAAAGCTCACCATTTTCCCCAACAAAAGAGTCATCCATTAAGTTGACACTTAACCGGTTGCTAGGAAAATAAATATCTGGATCCGAAACTTTGACGGAGTCTGGAATACCAATCGTCACAGAATTGGCGTACTCCCGGGGTTTAAATACGACGCGATCTGGGTGACGCTGCACGAAGGTCAAAACGTTATAAATAGAATCAGAATTGCTGGCCACGAAATTAACCTCTTTTCTTTCAAATGCATTGTTATTGTAGCAGATTACTCCCGGTTCGTCAGTAGAGAAGGTATCTAATTGACCTGCACCAAGCCTCGCTGAAAACGTTCACTTGCCCGTTATTTCAGCAACTATTCACCTTGACAGTTTAATTAAATCAGACTACAATTTTTAAAAATCAATGAGTTGTACTATTATTTGCTTATTTAATTTTAATTTGAATAATTAAGGAGTGGTTTGATTGGCAAAAGCACCAGCACCATCAGAGATTGACTGGCAGAATCTTGGCTTTAATTACATGGATCTGCCTTATCGGTTCTTGGCTCATTATCAAGATGGCAAGTGGGATGACGGTACGCTGACAGAGGATTCAACCTTGCACATTAACGAAGGTTCGCCCGCACTGCATTATGGGCAAGCAGACTTTGAAGGTCTCAAAGCTTACCGCACAAAAAGCGGTGAGATTCAGTTATTCCGACCAGATCGAAACGCTGCGCGGATGCATAATAGTTGCGAACGTCTGTTGATGCCACCGTTTCCAGAAGACAAGTTTGTCGAGGCAGTCAAGGCGGTCGTCAAGGCCAACGCCGATTATGTACCACCGTATGGAACGGGCGGAACCCTGTAATTGCGGCCTTTAATGATCGGGGTCGGTGAAAATATTGGTGTTCATCCCGCTAAAGAATACCTGTTTACGATTTTTGCCATGCCGGTTGGCGCTTACTATAAGGGCGGTGTGAAGCCAACTAACTTCACCACTTCCTACTACGACCGAGCAGCGCCCCATGGTACCGGTCAGGCAAAGGTGGGCGGCAACTATGGGGGTAGTTTGCTTCCTGGCAGTCAGGCTCATCAAGCGGGCTTTTCAGACGTCATCTACTTGGACCCGGCCACCCATACAAAAATTGAGGAAGCGGGGTCAGCTAACTTCTTTGGCATTACTAAGGATAATGAATTTGTGACCCCTAAGTCGGAATCGATCCTGCCAAGTATTACCAAGTATTCACTACTTTATTTAGCGGAACATAACCTTGGCATGAAGGCCGTTGAAGGTGACGTGTTCATCAATGATTTGGATCGCTTTAGCGAAGCTGGTGCGATGGGGACTGCAGCGGTAATTGCCCCCATCGGCGGTATTGAGTATCAAGATCACTTGCACGTTTTCTACAGTGAAACGGAAGTGGGCCCGGTTACACAGAAGTTATATGATACGTTGACCGGCATCCAATTTGGTGACGTTGAGGCGCCAGCAGGCTGGATCCAAAAAGTTGAAATTTAATTAAAATGACCGGCAATGCCTGAGTAAAGTGGGGCAGTTGCCGGTCTTTATGTTATTCTTGAGAAAAGTAAATGGGAGCGGAGAAAATGAGTTATGTTAAGACGGTAAATGCAGTGCGACGGTTGGTCAACGACGGCACGGTACCCGGAGTAAGTTATGCATTTATTGATGGTGAGAACGTGCAAGCTGGCCGTTATGGTGCCGAGGCGCTGGTTCCCGGCTACGAACCACTTAAGCCAAACCAACTTTATGACGTTGCCTCACTGACTAAAGTTGTTGGCACCACTAACGTTATTTTGCAGTTGGTGGCCGATGACAAGCTGCATTTTGATGATCAGATTAAAACTTTTTTGCCGCAGTGGCAAGATTCACGGGTGACCGTGCGCCATTTGATCACGCACACTTCCGGAGTCACAGGGTACATTCCACACCGTGATAAACTGACCGCTACCGAATTAACGAACGCCTTATTGCAATTGCATGTTGGCGAAAATTTTGAAAAAAAGATGGTCTATTCTGACATCAACTTTATTTTCCTGGGTTGGATTGCTGAGAAAATTACCGGGGAACCGATTCAAAAACTGATTGCTGAGCGGATACTTCGCCCTTTAGGCATGGTTGCTAGTACCTTTCAGCCACAGGATCCAAGCCAATGCGTGCCGACCGAAGTTTCACCCACTCGTGGCGTAATTCGCGGTGTCGTCCACGATCCTAAGGCGTTTGTTTTAAAGGAACGGTGCGGTTCCGCTGGCTTATTCAGTACTTTAGCTGATTTGGTGACCTTTGAACGTGCGATGCTGGCCGAAAAGGGGGTGCCAATTACTCCTGAACAGGTACAATCGCTACTATTGGATCAAACACCGCTGCACCATCAGTGGCGTTCCTTTGGCTGGGCGCTACTACCAACTCAATTGCCAACCCCTCATCGTTGTATCTGGCATAGTGGCTACACAGGAACAGCGCTTGTCATGGACTTAAAAACGAAACAGGGAATGGTTTTTCTTTCTAACCGGGTACATCCTAAAGCACCCAACGAGGCCTTCTTAGAGCGGCGAAATGCTATTATCAATACTTATTTGGCAGAGAAAGCTGAAGTCAAATAGCCTCCCCGGTCAGTTGACTAGTCTTCAAAAATTAATGATTATGGCTAAGATGTGAGACATTTCTTGATTTGAACCTTCAGGATTAATTTGCAGTTATTTTCTAAGTTTCATTTTCTTTTATCAATATAATAGGCATATCAAAAGCCTGATTCTGACCATAAAACGATTAAAAAAGGAAATTTCCAGCATTCAGGAAATTTCCTTTTTTGAAGCTAAACGAGTTAAGTCACCCGCGTAGACTTTGAATTTTAACGATGTACATCAATGCTTATTGGTTTAAAACGTTGCGGCAATTGGCAGTTTTTCTTGCTTTGAAAGGTTTGCGTCTGGGTAACTGCGCTTTAAGGCTGCAATCAAGAGTCGCTTTGCTAAATTACCGTTGCGGGTCAAAATTGGGCCATGGAAGTATGAGCAGTAGACGTTTTTGTAAATCGCACCTTCAGTGCCATCTTCGCCATTATTACCCTTACCTTGAATGACGTTGCCCAGTGGCCGTTCGCCTTGACCGAGGAACGTACGACCCTGATGGTTTTCAAAACCGTGGTACGTTTCGCCTGTTTCCTCGTTTTTGATCACAATGTCGCCGATAAACCGGTTGTTATCCTGGGCTAGCGTGTAGTGGTCTAAAGCACCGATCCCAGGGATCTTTTCGCCCTTAGCATCAACGTAATAGTGGCCTAATAGCTGATAGCCACCACAAATCGCCAGCATTGGCCCACCATCTTCAATGAAGGCAGTCAAAGCAGCTTTTTTATGCTGAATGTCTTTTGAAACGATCACCTGTTCAAAATCTTGCCCACCACCAAAAAATGCTAAATCGTATTTATCGGCATCAAATGGTTGGTCGAGACTGACGACTTCAGAGTTCAGCTGAACATCCATCTGTTTAGCGTAATAGTTTAACGCTAAAATGTTACCGACATCACCATATGTGTTCATTAGGTCACCATAGAGGTGTGCCACATTTAATTCGTAGGTCATGCACCCATTCCCTCCTTGATATAGCCCTGGTCGGCTAATAATTTCCGTAATTGTAACACGGCCGTGTAAGTTGCCAAAACATAAACGTGCTTGGTTGGCAAATTCTTAATCTTTTCAACCACGTCTTTTAATTCTGGGACCACAGCGTGTTTTTCGTCAGGCACGCCAGCAACTTTCAGCCGGAAGGTGATATCCTTGTACCGCTCACCACCGGTAATAAATGCCGGAATGTTGAGCTTGGCTAATTTTTCGTAGTTGCCGTCCCAGATCCAGCTGGTATCGATACCGTCAGCATAATTGGCGTTCAGCAGTCCCACAAAGGAGAATGGTTCTTTGTCGGTTGCAATCATATCCAGGACTTGATTGAGTCCCACGGGATTTTTAACCAGGATCAGCGTAACTTCCTTCCCGTCCAAATTGATGACTTCCTGACGACCAAAGACCTTCTTGTCTTCGCTAAAGGCAGTGTCGATCTCCGCTGGTGTTACGCCAAGAAAGCGGCCGACTGCGTAAGCAGCCAAAGCGTTATAGATATTATAGAGGCCGCCAATTTCAATTTTGACTGGGTGACCATCAATTTCAAACGTTGAACTAGTAGGGGTCAATTCGGATAATTTGGTGACCGCGAACTTTAATTCCGGTCGTTGGAACCCGCAGTTGGGACAGAAATACTTACCTAAGTTACTGTAAGTGATGTAGCGATAGTGGAGGATGTGCTGGCAGTTGGGGCATAGCACGCCATCGGTATTTGGCTTAGCCTTTATATCACCTTCTGGTTGGTGCCGGAAACCGTAATAAATCACGGGGTTCGGTAGGTTCTTCGAGTGAAAAATCGGTGCGTCCCCGTTGGCAATGATCGTGGCTTCCGGTGCTAAGGCCACACCATCGATGATTTTTTGGTAGGTGGTGTAGATTTCGCCGTAACGGTCCATTTGATCACGAAAAATATTTGTGAAAACGAAGGCCTTTGGTTTAATGTACTTGGTGACCTTGATAACGTTAGCTTCGTCAACTTCCAAGACGGCTAGTGGTCGCGCCCCTTTGACCTTTGGAGCGCGTAGGAAGGTGGTCACGATTCCCTGTTCCATGTTTGAACCGGTTGGATTAGTTAGAATATGGTCATATTTTTGGTTTAGGACCCGCACCGTCAGTGCAGTTGTTAGGGTTTTGCCATTGGTACCGGTGATGACGATCACGTCGTAATTTTGACCTAGGTGTTTTAAAATATCGGGATCAATACGAGTGGTGATCTTGCCGGGCAGCGAGCTGCCGCCATTCATGAATGTATGCAGAAACCAGTATGAAGATCTACCTGCGAAGGCAGCTAAGTTGCTTCGAAAAGTCATTGTTTTCGCTCCTTGTCACGATTTTAAAGTGTGACGGTTTTTGTCGTTTGCACTAAACACATATTTTACCATGTTTTCTCTTAATTTAGCGTTCAAACACACTGCATTTAACGAAAAATGCACTTTTACTGGAGAATATCTATGACCAAGGGTGAATTTTATAGTCAAATCCGCTATAATAGATGAGAAATTCGCGAAGAGTGGAGACTGAGACCTTTGGCACAATTATTTTTTAAGTACGGGGCAATGAATAGTGGGAAAACAATTGAGATATTAAAGGTTGCCCACAATTACGAGGAACAAAACAAGCCGGTTATTATTATGACTAGCGGTACAGATAATCGGGACGGCGTTGGCTACGTCTCAAGTCGAATCGGCTTGAAGCGCGAGGCGATCCCGATTTTTAATGAGGATAATATTTTTGAACAGGTTGAGCGGATCAATCCCAAGGCCAATTGCGTGCTGATCGATGAAGCTCAGTTTTTGACCAAGGCTCACGTTTTTCAGTTAGCTAAGATCGTGGACGAGCTCAAAATTCCAGTGATGACTTTCGGGCTGAAAAATGATTTTCGCAATGAGCTTTTTGAGGGCTCCAAATACCTGTTGTTATATGCGGACAAAATCGAAGAGATGAAGACTATCTGCTGGTTCTGCGCTAAAAAAGCAATCATGAACCTTCGCTTTCATAATGGTAAGCCCGTTTATGAAGGTCAACAAATTCAAATCGGTGGCAACGAGTCTTACTATCCGGTTTGCCGTAAACATTATTACCACCCACCGTTGGACATGCTGGACGAAGAATAGGAGAGTTAAAATGGACGAAATGTTCGATAGATTACAAGCGGTGGTCGATCGTTATGACGAACTTAACGAATTGATCAGTGATCCTGAAGTGATTGCTGATACCCGCCGCTTTATGGAATTATCAAAGGAAGAAGCTGACCTGCGCGACACGGTTGAAGCCTATCGTAAGTACCAAAAAGTAACTGGTCAAATCGATGAAGACAATGAGATGCTGCGTGAAAAATTGGATGATGACATGTCAGCCATGGTCAAAGACGAACTAAAAGAGCTGGAACCACAAAAAGCAAAGCTCGAAGATCAGATTCGGGTGCTTTTGCTGCCGAAGGATCCAAATGATGATAAGAACATTGTCATGGAAATTCACGGAGCTGCTGGCGGTGACGAAGCTAGTTTGTTTGCCGCTGACCTGTTTAATATGTATTCCCGTTACGCTGAAAAGCAGGGCTGGCAGGTTGAAGTGGTCGACAAGAATGAAACTGAAGTTGGTGGTTTCAAAGAAATCGTCATGTTGATCAGCGGTGACAAAGTTTATTCAAAGCTGAAGTATGAAAGTGGGGCTCATCGGGTTCAGCGGGTACCGGTTACTGAATCAGCCGGTCGTTTGCACACCTCAACTGCAACCGTTGGGGTGATGCCTGAAGCTGAAGACGTGGACATTGACATCAATCCGAAAGATATTCGAACGGATGTTTACCGATCATCTGGTGCTGGTGGGCAACACATTAATAAGACCAGTTCAGCGGTTCGGATGACCCATCTACCAACCGGAATCGTGGTGGCGATGCAAGATGAACGATCGCAACAGCAAAACCGGGCTAAGGCGATGCAGATTCTGCGGGCACGGGTCTATAACTACTACCACGAACAAGAAGAAAGTGCCTACGATGAAAAGCGGAAGTCAGCCGTTGGGACAGGGGACCGTTCAGAACGGATCCGAACCTATAATTATCCCCAAAACCGGGTAACTGACCATCGAATTGGACTGACCTTAAATAAGCTTGATAAAATTATGAACGGCGATTTAGACGATATCATTGATGCGCTGATTCTTTACGATCAAACTCAAAAGATGGAGCAGCTTAACAATGGCTAAACGAACCTATTACGAAGCCCTAAAATGGGCTTCTTTGTTTATCCAGGACAATCATTTAGACCAGTCAGCGGCCAAGTATTTGCTGCAGGAGCTGGCTCATTTAGACCAGACACACCTGTTATTAAAGTACCGCGAGCCAATGTCAGACTTACTCTGGGATTGGTTTCAGGTTGCCATTCAGCAGTACGTAAATGGCCGACCACCACAGTATATTATTGGTGAAGCACCGTTTTATGGCGAGCAATTCACCGTTAACGAAAACGTACTGATTCCTAGACAAGAGACTGAGGAACTGGTGGAGTGGGTCTTACAGGAAAATGATGAACAGCTGCGCACAGTGCTCGATATCGGTACGGGCAGCGGTGCTATTGGGCTGACGCTAAAAAAGCAGCGGCCAAAGTGGCGGCTAACACTGACAGATCTATCGGTTAGCGCAATCGGTGTTGCTCGCGCTAACGCTCAGCAGCTGGGCGTCAAGGCGGAGTTACTTGAGGGTAATTTGCTGTTACCAGTCGCTGGCCGACACTTTGACGTGATGGTGAGCAATCCACCCTATATTTCAAGGGATGAAGTCGGTGAGATGGATGCCGATGTGGTTCAAAGTGAACCAGAGATGGCACTGTTTGCGGATCAGCATGGTTTAGCCATTTATCAGCAGTTAGCTGATCAGCTACAGCAACGAGTTGCAACGGCCGATGCGCTGTATCTTGAAATTGGTTTTCAACAACGGTTGTCAGTGACACAGATTTTTCAGCAACATTTTCCATCCGCAGCCATTACGACTCGACAAGATATTGCTGGTCATGACCGGATGGTTCAAATTGTATTTTGAATTAAATTGGAGGGTTCGTTATGGAAACCAAAATATTTAAACCTGATCAGGTCTCAGAAGCTGCGGAACTGATTAAGCAGGGACAACTGGTTGCATTTCCGACCGAAACCGTTTATGGACTCGGTGCCGATGCAACCAACGAACAGGCGGCCGGAAACGTATATGCCGCCAAGGGTCGGCCAAGTGACAACCCGTTGATCGTGACCGTTTCTTCTATCGAGATGGTTGAACAATTTGCTCAACCTCTGACAGACCAGGTTAAACAGCTCATGACAAAATTTTGGCCGGGGTCGTTGACAATCGTTTTACCGTTGCAGCCCGGTAAGCTGTCCAAGACAGTTACTGGCGGGCTGGACACGGCAGCGTTTCGGATGCCAGCTAACCAAGTAACCCTGAAAATGATTGCCACTGCGGGAGTTCCAATCGTGGGACCTTCTGCTAATACCTCTGGAAAACCAAGTCCGACCTTGGCAAAACACGTTTATCACGATTTGAACGGTAAAATCGCTGGCATTTTGGATGACGGCCCAACTCAAGTTGGTGTTGAATCTACTATTATAGATATGTCAACAGCCGTGCCAACTATTCTTCGTCCTGGCGCAGTCACGGTCGAGCAGCTGGAAGCAGTGATCGGCGCTGTGAAAGCCGACCATCACCATGTCAAGGCAAACGAGATTCCAAAGGCCCCAGGAATGAAATACAAACATTACGCACCGAGTGCACAGGTGGAGATCGTTGATCACGTAAATGATTTTCAGTCCGCCATGGATTGGGCGGGGCAACAAAGAGAAGCCGTAGGTGTCATGGCGACTGATGATGTGCTGGCCAACCTGCAGCTGCCTGCAAACGTGGAAGCCTTTTCCCTCGGGGCGGATGTTCAAAGTGCCACCCACCTACTCTTTGCCGGTTTACGTCATTTTGACCTGGAATCAGCGGTGAAAGTGATTTTTGCCGAGGGCTTTGCAAATGAAGGCCTGGGTGCAGCGTACATGAACAGGGTAGATAAGTCAGCCGGCGGAATGCATTTTACGAACGAATAATTACTATAATTAAATTTTGTTAGGATTTTGTGGTCTAGACCCTGTTAATTAGGTGGAAAATTTGGTAAACTATAGCATATTAAAAGCCAAGGAGCTGATTGTGTTGAATTACCAAGAACAAGACCCAAAGTTATGGCAAGCTATTTCGCAAGAACAGGATCGTCAACAGCATAATATTGAACTGATTGCTTCTGAAAACATCGTTTCTCCAGCCGTTCGCGCGGCACAGGGATCCGTTTTGACTAATAAGTACTCGGAAGGTTACCCATCCAAGCGTTACTACGGCGGAAATGAATTTATTGATGTTGTTGAGAATCTAGCTATTGAGCGTGCCAAAAAGTTATTCAACGCAGAATATGCTAACGTTCAACCGCATTCAGGCTCACAGGCTAATCAGGCGACCTATGCAGCCTTCTTAAAGCCCGGCGATACGATTCTAGGGATGGGTCTTGACGCTGGTGGACACCTGACCCACGGTGCGAAGGTCAATTTCAGTGGAAAGCTGTACAATGCTTACAGTTACGGCCTCAACCCCGACACGGAATTGTTAGATTTCGACATGATTCGTGATTTAGCATTGAAAGTCAAGCCGCAAATGATCGTTGCTGGTGCTTCCGCCTATAGTCGAGTCATTGACTGGCAGGCCTTTCGTGAGATTGCGGACGAAGTGGGCGCCTATTTAATGGTAGATATGGCCCACGTTGCCGGCTTAGTTGCCGCTGGTCTTCATCCGAACCCAGTGGGAATCGCTGACGTGGTGACGACGACTACTCATAAAACGTTACGCGGTCCTCGTGGTGGCTTGATTCTGTCGCAGGAGAAATATGCTAAACAAATTAATTCTGCGGTTTTCCCAGGAACCCAAGGTGGACCTCTGGAGCACGTGATTGCGGGTAAGGCAGCGGCTTTCTTAGAAGACCTGCAACCAGAATTCACTGAATATGCTGGTCAAATCATTAAGAATGCTCAGGCAATGGCTGCTGTTTTCAACGAAACGGATAACCTTCGCGTCGTTTCGGGGGGCACAGAGAACCATTTAATGACTTTAGACGTAAGTGCAACGCCTTTGAATGGTAAGCAGACTCAAGAACTTCTTGATAGCGTGATGATCACCACTAATAAGGAGTCCATTCCAAACGAAAAATTAAGTCCGTTTAAGACTTCCGGGATCCGTTTGGGTACGCCGGCAATCACTACCCGTGGTTTTAAAGAAGACGACGCGGCTCAAGTGGCTAAATTGATTGTGGCCGCCATTGCGCATCATGACGATGAAGCGGCTCTTGACCAGGTTCGTAAAGATGTGCGGGCACTCACGGATGCTCACCCCATTGATCAGTACGTAGCACCAATTGAATTTAAGTAACTTAACCAACGACTGAATGACTAGTAGTCGGTTTAAAGCCCCCAACACTGCGGAATCTAATTTGGTTCAGCGATGTTGGGGGCCTTTGGCGGGGTTGAATCTAAAGTCATTTTAATATGAAGACATTCATTGGTGCCATCATTTTAGAAATGACATTGAATGTTTTGAAAGTCACAATCTTTGAAAGTTTTAATCTACAGCACCCCAATAGCATGGTACAATTGTAAGAAATACTAAGGGAGTGTCATTCATGGGCAAGTTTCAAGTTATGGATCATCCATTGATTCAGCACAAGCTGACAATTATTCGAGATAAGAATTGTGGGACTAAAGTCTTTCGTGAGGTCGTTGATGAAATTACGATGCTGATGGCGTATGACGTAGCACGGGATATGCCATTGAAAGATGTCGAAATTGAAACGCCGATCGCCAAAACAACGGTTAAAACATTAGCTGGTAAAAAAGTGGCGATCGTGCCGATCCTACGTGCTGGTATCGGAATGGTTGACGGGATTATGAAATTGATTCCAGCTGCTAAGATCGGTCACATCGGAATGTACCGTGACGAGAAGACATTGGAACCACACGAGTACTTTGTTAAATTGCCAGCTGATATCGATCAGCGCCAGATCTTCGTGGTTGATCCAATGCTTGCGACTGGTGGTTCTGCAATTATGGCCATTGACGCGCTGAAGAAGCGTGGTGCAACCAACATCAAGTTTGTTTGTTTAGTGGCTGCTCCTGAGGGGGTTAAAGCTTTGCGAGAAAAGCATCCGGATGTTGATATTTACGCAGCTGCCTTAGATGATCACTTGAATGAACAGGGTTACATTGTCCCTGGTTTAGGTGATGCAGGTGACCGATTATTTGGCACTAAATAGGACGATCAATCCGCAAAAAACAATTAGTCTAAATTTATCCGATAAATTGGGGTATGTTTATAACTAATTGCTTTTTTTCATTATATATTTTACGGAATAGCTTTGTATTTTACTTTGTATGGTGGTATCATTTTGTTTGTATTTGTAATGAAGAATTAATGTTCATTTAAAGTACCTCGCCAAGGAAAACTGACTGCTGGTGGTTGAATAAACACCGATATATTGGGGATCCTAGCGTTAATTAAGTTTGAAAAGAGGTGATACTCTGTGGGAGATCCATCTTCAGTTGCAACCTTTCAGATCGGGGGACTAACGTTTAACACTGCGAATGTTATTTCGGGGCTAATTGCGTTCGTACTCGTTTTTTTGTTTGTATTTGCACTTTCTCGTCACTTGACGATGAAACCTGGTCGTGGCCAAAACGTTATTGAATGGCTGATCGATTTTACAAACGGAATTTTGAAGGGTTCCATCCCTGGAAATGAAACGGGCGCGTTCGGCCTTTATGGTTTCACCTTATTTCTATTTCTATTCGTTTCCAACCAACTTGGTTTGTTCATCCAAATCGCAGTTGGCGGGAAGGACTTTGTCAGGAGTCCAACTTCTGATCCGATCGTTACAATGACGTTTTCACTAGCTACTTTAATGCTGGCACAGTTTGCCGGTGTTTCGAAGCTGGGTTGGAAGAAGCACTTCTCTGGCTACTTGAAACCATTCGTTTTCTGGTTGCCAATTAGTATTTTTGAGGAGTTCACGAACTTCTTGACTCTTGGTCTTCGTATCTTCGGTGTGATTTACTCTGGTGAAATGTTGCTGAAGATTATCGGAGGTATGGCATTTTCACATGGCATTGCGACCTTTATTGTCGCAATTCCGTTGGAAATGCTTTGGCAAGGATTCTCAGCGTTTCTTGGAGCCATCCAAGCTTTCGTGTTCGTCACACTTTCGTCTGTTTATATCTCAAGAAAGCTTGAAGTTGAGTAGTAAACGGCTTACAATATTTAAGATTTAAATCATTTAAGGAGGAACAACAGATTATGGGAGCTATTGCAGCAGGTATTGCCATGGCCGGTGCAGCCATCGGTGGTGGTGTCGGTGATGGTATCGTTATTTCTAAGATGCTAGAAGGTATGGCCCGTCAACCAGAATTATCTGGTCAATTACGGACTAACATGTTCATTGGTGTTGGGTTGGTTGAAGCCATGCCTATCATTGCCTTCGTTGTGGCCTTGCTTGTTATGAACAAGTAATGACTGTCAACTCGTTAAATTTAACTTTTAACTAAAAGGAGGTGTCAATAGATGTTTTCACATTTAGTCGTCGCCGCTAGTCTTGATACTGGTGATATGCTTTTCTATGCGCTGTGTTTTATTTTGCTGATGTGGCTACTCAAGGTTGTTGCCTGGAAGCCCGTTAACAAGATGATGCAAGACCGTGCTGATAAGATTTCTAACGATATCGATTCAGCTGAACAGTCTCGTGAAGAAGCTGCTCAACTCGCTCAACAACGTCAAAAAGCTTTGGCCAATTCTCGTCAAGAAGCAACCAGCATTGTTGATTCTGCTAAGAAGCAGGGCCAACAACAACGTGACGGTATCCTGGCTCAAGCCCAAACTGATGCACAATCACTGAAGGAAAACGCCCAAAAGGATATCGAACAAGAGCGTCAAGACGCATTGTCTAGCGTGCGTAATGATGTGGCTGACTTATCTATTGAGATTGCTTCCAAGATCATTCAAAAAGAATTGAGCGCTGATGATCAAAAGGCATTGATTGATTCTTATATCGAAGGGTTGGGGAAGCAACATGAGTCTTGATAAGGTAACGGTAGCTAAGCGCTACTCAAAAGCGCTGTTTGAGCTACTTGAAGACCAGGATCAATTAGATTCAGGCCTTGAAGAACTTAAACAGATTAGAAAAGTCTTCCAAGACAACCCACAATTGGGCAATGCATTAACGGATAATAGTTTAGCGCCAGCGAAGCGAGAGGCTCTCGTTAAGCCGCTGCTGGATCAGTCTGAAGGTGTCATCCACAACTTGGTACAAATGGTCTATGATTACGGTCGAATGGATGCAATGGTCGGGATTATCGATCAGTTTCAATCACTGTATGATGAACACAACCAAACTGTGTATGCCGATGTGACTACCGCAGTTCCGCTGGATGACAGTCAACTGAATTTGATTAAATCTGGTTATGCCAAACGGGTCGGTGCTAAGCAAGTTATTTTGAACAGTAAAGTTGATGCATCTATTATTGGTGGAGTGGTGATTCAATCTGCTGGAACGATTTTTGATGGTTCCATTAAGACTAAAATCAGTCGGCTTCGCCAAGCATTGGTAGGATAACGAGATCTTTATAAAGGGGTGAAACCTGTATGAGCATTAAAGCTGAGGAAATCAGTGCTCTAATTAAACAACAATTAGCAAACTACCAAGACGAGATCTCTGTTGAAGAAACTGGTACCGTTACCTACGTTGGTGATGGTATTGCCAGGGCTCACGGTCTAGAAAATGCCTTGGTTGGCGAGCTGCTTGAATTCGATAGCGGGGTTTATGGCATGGTCCAAAACCTTGAAACCAACGATGTTGGTATTGTTGTCCTCGGTGATTTCACAAAAATCACTGAAGGTGACACGGTTAAACGGACTGGTCGAATCATGGAAGTTCCCGTTGGGGATGCCATGATTGGCCGGGTCGTTAACTCTTTAGGCCAACCCGTTGATGGTAAGGGTGACATTAAGACTGATAAAACCCGACCTATTGAACGTAAGGCGCCAGGTGTTATGGATCGAAAATCCGTTTTCGAACCACTGCAAACTGGTATGAAAGCTATTGATTCACTTGTTCCAATTGGTCGTGGACAACGTGAATTGATCATCGGTGACCGTAAAACTGGTAAGACAACCGTCGCCATTGATACGATCATCAATCAAAAAGACCAAAATATGATTTGTGTGTACGTTGCGATTGGCCAAAAGGAATCAACTGTTCGTAGTTCTGTGGAAACTTTACGTAAGTACGGTGCCATGGACTACACGATCGTTGTGACTGCAGGCCCTTCGGAACCAGCACCACTGCTGTATATCGCGCCATATGCGGGTGCCGCTATGGGTGAAGAGTTCATGTTTAATGGTAAGCATGTTTTGATCATCTATGATGACCTTTCAAAACAAGCTGATGCCTATCGTGAACTGTCATTGATTCTTCGTCGGCCTCCTGGTCGTGAAGCTTACCCTGGTGATATTTTCTACACCCACTCACGGTTACTCGAACGTGCTGCTAAATTAAGTGATGACTTAGGTGGCGGTTCAATGACGGCGATGCCGATCATTGAAACTAAAGCTGGTGATGTTTCAGCTTACATTCCGACCAACGTTATTTCCATCACTGATGGTCAAATCTTCTTGGATAGTGATTCATTCTATTCTGGTGTTCGACCAGCCATTGATGCCGGGACTTCTGTTTCTCGTGTTGGTGGTGACGCTCAAGTTAAAGCGATGAAGAAAGTTGCTGGGACACTTCGTTTGGACCTTGCTTCTTATCATGAATTGGAATCATTTGCACAATTTGGTTCTGATTTGGATGCAGCGACCCAAGCTAAGTTGAACCGTGGGGCTCGAACTGTTGAAGTACTGAAGCAACCGCTTCATTCACCACTTTCAGTTCAAAAACAAGTCTTGATTTTGTTTGCCCTGACAAACGGTTTTCTTGATGATATTGCTTTGGACGACATTGCTAAGTTTGAAAGTGGTCTCTTTGACTTCTTCGATGCTTCGCACGCTGACCTTCTTGACGTGATTGCCAAGACTGGTGACCTGCCTGACGTTGATAAAATGAAGGCCGCTGTTCAAGAATTTGTCAACACGTTCCAACCAACGGACGCCGATGAGGCAGAAGCTGCGACGAACAAATAAACTTGAGGAAGGATGGTGAGAGTCAATGGCTGAATCAATGAGTGATGTTCAACATCGCATTGCTTCAACAAAAAATACACGTCAGATCACGACGGCAATGCAAATGGTTCAAACGTCTAAGTTGAATCAGATCCAAAAAGCTGCTGTAGGCTATCAAGACTACGCAGCCAAGGTTAAGGCTGTCGTCATGCATTTGGCAAAATCTCATCTATTGGATGATTCCTCGAGCGAGTCGCAATCAAAGCAGTCTAAGAAGGCTTACCTGGTGATTACTTCTGACCGGGGAATGGTCGGCAGTTATAACAGTAACGTCATTCGCGAGACCAACGAGTTTATCAAAGCCCAAAGTGGCGACGATGAGCACTTGATCTTAGCGGTTGGCGGAACTGGTGCCGATTTTTATAAGAAGCGCGGTGAAAACGTGGCCTACGAGTATCGTGGTGTCAGTGATGTGCCAACCTTCGATGAAGTCAGAGAAATTGTCAAAACTGTTACTTCGATGTATGATTCAGGCGTCTTTTCCGAGCTTTACGTCTGCTACAATCATTTTGTGAACCGAATCGTTTCACGTTTTCGGGGCGAAAAGATGTTGCCAGTTGATAGTGAAACTTTGAGTGGTGACGCTGCTGAGGAGACTCAGGAAAAGACGTTAACGGCAACTTATGACATGGAACCTTCCGAAGGCGAAGTGCTCAAAGTTGTTTTGCCGCAGTATTCGGAAAGCCTCGTGTTTGGGGCGATTTTGGATGCTAAAACCGCTGAACATGCATCAAGTTCGAACGCGATGAAGTCAGCTTCAGATAATGCAACTGACTTGATTGCCGATCTTGAATTGCGATATAATCGTGCTCGCCAAGCCGCTATTACGACTGAAATCACTGAAATTACAGGTGGGCAAGAGGCATTAAATAATTAATGACGGGAGGAATTAACGAATAATGAGTTCTGGTAAAGTTGTTCAAGTTATCGGACCAGTTGTCGACGTTGAATTCCCGTTGGATGAAAAGCTCCCAGAAATCAATACTGCACTTCACGTTATGCGTGATGATGGTAGTTTCCTTGTAACTGAAGTTACCCTTGAATTAGGGGACGGGGTTATGAGAACAATTGCCATGGATAGTACTGATGGTCTTCGCCGGGGAATGGAAGTTGTGAACACTGAAGCTTCAATTTCTGTCCCAGTTGGTGACGACACACTTGGTCGAGTATTTAACGTCCTCGGAGATCCAATTGACGGCGGTCCTGACTTCGGTCCAGATGCTGAAAGATTACCAATTCACCGTGATGCACCTAAGTACGATGAATTGAACCCAACTTCAGAAATTCTGGAAACCGGGATCAAAGTTATCGACCTGTTAGCGCCATATGTTCGTGGTGGTAAGATTGGATTGTTCGGTGGTGCCGGTGTTGGTAAAACCGTTTTGATTCAAGAGTTGATCCACAACATTGCGCAAGGTCACAATGGTATCTCAGTCTTCACAGGTGTCGGTGAACGGACCCGTGAAGGTAACGATATGTACTATGAAATGAAGGGCTCCGGCGTTCTTGAAAAGACCGCCATGGTGTATGGTCAAATGACTGAGCCACCTGGAGCACGTATGCGGGTTGCATTGACTGGGTTAACGATTGCGGAGTATTTCCGTGACGTTAAGGGTCAAGATGTGCTGTTATTTATTGACAATATTTTCCGGTTTACCCAAGCCGGAATGGAAGTTTCAGCCTTGCTTGGCCGGATTCCTTCAGCCGTTGGTTACCAACCAACGTTGGCGACTGAAATGGGTCAATTGCAAGAACGGATCACGAGTACGAAGAAGGGGTCTATTACCTCGATTCAAGCCGTTTATGTTCCTGCTGATGACTATACCGACCCTGCACCTGCCACAACATTTGCTCACTTGGACGCCACTACCAACTTGGAACGTTCATTGACGCAACAAGGTATCTACCCAGCTGTTGACCCATTGGCATCAACTTCAACCGCCCTTGACCCACAAATTGTTGGGCAAGAACACTATGAAGTTGCAACTGAAGTTCAACACGTTTTGCAACGTTACCGTGAGTTGCAAGATATCATTTCAATTCTTGGGATGGATGAATTATCTGATGAAGAAAAGACCATTGTTGGTCGTGCTCGTCGAATTCAATTCTTCCTATCACAGAGTTTCTCAGTGGCTGAACAATTCACCGGGTTACCAGGGAAATACGTTCCGGTTTCTGACACCGTTAAAGGGTTTAAGGAAATCTTGGAAGGTAAGTATGATGACCTTCCAGAAGACGCATTCCGGAACTGTGGTCCAATTGAAGATGTTGTTGAAAACGCCAAGAAGATGCAGGCTAACCTGAACAATTAAGGAGGGGTTCTAATTGGCTGATGAACAATCAGTTTTAACTGTGAGTATTGTAACCCCCGATGGTAACGTCTATGATAACGGTCAAGCTAAGTTGTTGGTTGTTAAGACCCAGCTTGGTGAACTTGGTATCATGGCTAACCACGTTCCTGTGATTGCTTCGTTAGCAGTTGACGAAGCGCGTGTTCAATCGGTCAGCGGTGACGGGGAAGATGAAATTGCTGTTAACGGTGGTTTCGTTGAATTCTCCGATAATGTAGCGACGATTGTTGCTGACTCCGCTGAAAAGCAAAGTGAGATTGATGTTGATCGTGCCCAAAATGCTAAGAAACGGGCTGAAGCTCGCATTCAAAAAGCAAATGAGGCACATGACAAAGATGAACTTGCACGAGCTGAGGTTGCACTTCGCCGGGCAATTAATCGAATTAATGTCGCTGGTAAATAATCTTTTAGGGAAGCATTTACTTTCCTGATTGTAATTAATGAATAAGCTAGTTTGTGGTCGTCTTTAGACGACTGTAAACTAGCTTTTTTGTATAAATTGGGATCATGAAGTCTAAGTTAAATTATTCTGAAGATCCGAGGAGTATCGGGATTCGATAGATGTTTGAATCTTTGAGTTCTATTGTAACGGCCGGGACTAACCATAAAAAAGCGCATAAACAAATTCATTTATGTGCTTTTTAAAACTTATATAATTAATAAGGTTAATATAATTGAACAATCTTCTTAACAATCATGTCAGATAATGAAAAATGACCCATAAACCTGGTATGACTGTCTTTATTTATCACAAGATTAATCAATATCAATTATGCCCAAAATATTCCACAATCATATTAAAATAATAGTGCTGTCAGCTCCTGTGCTTTAAGCCCCTTAATGGGTGTTTGCTTTAATTGCTGGTCGATAATCGGACTAAGCACGCTAGCCTTGTACGGTTGACCAATCAGTGCAGCTGTGAACTGCTGCTGGTTCAAATTACTGAAGAAATCACCATCTAAGGATAAAGCCGATAACTTTTGATCTGAATCCAAACTATAGGAAAGAGAAATGATTCCCACGCCTGGTAAGTAAGTTTTATGCTGGTGATCAAACTGCTGTGAGGCAGATGCTAGCGCTTTATCTTCACTAAAATATTTTGCTGCTAAGCTAGGCAAAGCGCTTTCATCATCTGCCGAAAGAGATCTTGTTTGGGCATTGGTTTGCTTCAGTAGCGCCTTTAATAAGCGAGCTTTAAACTCTGCTGCGGTCCAGGAAGGCTGTTGTTCTCGTAAGTTAACTGTTCGCTGATGGACAGATTTAATCTGTTTAGCCTTAGCTTTCAGTGGATCGATTCGAAGGGCGTGCGACATCCAATCTAAATTTGAGTCGAAGAGTAGGCTGCCATGATGCAAGCGATAACCCGGCATCATGTACTGAGCGCTGCCAGAAACTTTTCGGCCGTCGATGACTAGATCATTACGGCTATCCGTTTGGGCGTTGATACCGATCTGCTGTAAAGCGCTGGTAATTACTTGCAATCCTTTTGAAAAGTCAATTGAGGTGCCTCGTTCGGGCCAAATTAGGGTGAACTGACAACCGCCCTGATCAGTATAGATAGTGCCACCACCTGATAGCCGGCGCACAATTTCAATCTGATGCTGTTTAATAAACGGGAGGTTCAGTTCGTTTTGCGCGGATTGATACTTACCCAACATTACCGTTGGCCTAGTTGACCAGAGTAGCAAAACCGGTTCTTGGGGTTTTCTTTGAGTCATTAAATAATATTCCAGCGCAAAATTGTGACGTACATCCAAACTGTCGACTGGAAAATAAATCATCGATTCTCCACAGCTTCCAGTTCTTCCTTGGCCTTGTACGAACTGCGAACAAGCGGTGAACTAGCAACAAATTTAAAGCCGCGGCTCATAGCTTCTTTATAGTATTTTTGATAGCGTTTCATTGGGACCCATTCACGCATAGTGTAGTTCTTTGGACCCGGTTGGACATACTGGCCGATGGTTAGAAAATCAACGTCAATGGCACGTAAATCATCCATTAATTGATAGACTTCTTCGTCCTTTTCGCCAAGGCCGAGCATAATTCCAGTTTTAACGTACATATCTTTTGGTGCATGCTGCTTAACGTAGTCTAAAACGTGGAGTGAAGTATCATACGTGGCACGATTACGAACTTTAGGAGTAATGCGACGCACAGTTTCCATATTGTGATTGAAAACATCTGGACCGGCTGCAATTACTTTATCTAAGCAATCCTCGCGGCCTTGAAAATCGGGGGTTAAGACTTCGATCGTGGTGTGAGGCATGAGCTCTTTAATCGCTTTAATGGTCCGAACAAATTGGTCGGCACCCAGGTCAGGTAGATCGTCACGATCAACACTAGTGATAACCACGTGGCTTAATCCCAGTTTCTTAGTTGCTTGGGCGACGCGAAGTGGTTCAAATAAATCAACTTCCTTCGGGTGTCCGTGTGGAATATCGCAAAAGCGGCAGGCACGGGTGCAGTTTGGACCGAGAATGATAAATGAGGCTGAACCGCTACCGAAGCATTCCCCTAGGTTAGGGCAGTTTGCTTCCGCACAGACGGTGTTCAACTTCAAACCAGACAAAAGGTCGTTCATCTGATCAACCTTTTTTTGGTCGTAAGTCACTTTTAGCCAATCGGGTTTCTTTAATGCAGGTTCTTCTTTTTCAGTTTTCATGAGTGTCCTCCTATGCAACTTCGATCGTCGCTACTAAGTCGCCAACTTTAGTTGAGTCTCCCGTCGCGACTTTTTGATCCTTTAAAATACCGTCTTCTTGACTTTCTACTTGACTGATGACTTTGTCAGTCTCAACTTCGAATAAGACATCACCAGTCTTAACGGCATCTCCAGGTTTTTTAACCCATTTACCGAAGAAATAATCGTCGGACTTAGGGCTTAGTTTTGGCATATGCACTTCTTTTAACATGTTATCCATCTCCAAAATTGTAGTTATGATTTTGAACACCATGAGCGTAACATGAATTGTTAGGTATGTGAAATTGACAGAATATTCCAACTTAAATTATGAGTCTATAGCTGATATATAGCTATTTATACGGATTATATTGGCTTTCACAATGGAATATTAATATTACCTTAGTATATGTTTTAAAAATATAAAATTGTGATAATTCGAAAATAGAATGAGTGTGCTAATCGGCTAAAAATGTAACTCATTTCACAAGTAGATCATTTACTATCAATATTTTGGAAAGGCTTACAGAAAATTTGTAGCAATACTAATTATAATCATAGGGCATAGGTTATCAATATGCAGTCTAGCAAAACGTAATATTACAAATGCAACAGAAATAGGGACAGGTTGCACGAAGTATGCTATATTTTAGAAGTAATGCGGAAAGGAAAGTGAGTTATGCGAACGATCGGTGCTCAAGCTTTAATGACATTAATCAGTCATTTCATATTTATCTTTGTGGCTTTTTGGAGTATTCAAAAACTCCACATTGAAAATGTGATGCGGTTATATCCCAATCAAGCGCGGGTGCTGATTGTTATGCTGTCGGTGACGATAGGGTTTACCTGCAGCGAATTTTTCCTGAACTTCATTGATAATGTAAGAAATTTAATCTTTTTAGTTAAATAATGTCACTCTTGGAGGGAATTTCTGTGGAAAAGATAATTGTACATGGTGGACGTCGGCTGTCAGGAACTGTACATATTGAAGGTGCTAAGAACGCCGTTTTGCCAATTTTGGCCGCTTCAATTTTGGCTGAACATGATGACATGGTATTGACTAACGTTCCAATCTTGTCTGACGTATATACCATGAATAATGTACTTCGTTTCTTAAATGTTGACGTTGACTTTAATGAGGCTACGAACACAATTCGTTTGAACGCGGCCAAAAAGTTGTCAACTCAAGCGCCATTTGAATACGTTTCAAAGATGCGTGCATCAATTGTGGTAATGGGGCCACTATTGGCACGTTATGGGCACGCCAAAGTTGCGATGCCAGGTGGTTGTGCAATTGGTTCGCGACCAGTCGATCTGCATTTGAAAGGCTTTGAAGCACTTGGCGCTAAGATCGATCAGCACGATGGCTATATCGAAGCCAGTGCTGATAAGTTGGTTGGAACAAGCATTTACCTGGATTTTCCAAGCGTGGGTGCAACGCAGAATATTATGATGGCAGCAACTTTAGCTGAGGGCACAACAACTATTGAAAACGTCGCCCGGGAACCGGAAATCGTTGATTTGGCTAACGTTTTGAATAAAATGGGTGCCAAGGTGCGTGGTGCTGGAACCGAAACTATTCGAATCGAGGGCGTCACTGAGATGCATGGGACTGATCACTCAGTAGTTCAAGACCGAATTGAAGCTGGTACTTTCATGGTTGCAGCAGCCTTAACGCACGGGAATGTGTTAGTGGCAGATGCGATTGCCGAGCATAACAAGCCACTTATCTCAAAGTTGGAGGAAATGGGTGTTACGGTTACTGAAAGCGATGCAGGTATTCGAGTCATCGGACCTGATCAGTTGAAGCCGACTAACGTTAAAACACTTCCTCATCCAGGCTTTCCAACCGATATGCAACCCCAAATGACAGTTTTGCAGCTGTGTGCTCAAGGAACCAGTACCTTAACAGAAACGGTTTTTGAAAACCGCTTCATGCACCTTGAGGAACTACGGCGAATGAATGCAAACTTTAAAATTGAAGGTCGGACGGTGGCACTCTATGGGCCGACTAATTTTAATGGTGCACAGGTGGCGGCCACGGACTTACGTGCGGCGGCTGCGTTAGTGCTAGCTGGGCTGGTAGCCAATGGTTATACTCAGGTGACTAACTTGAAATACCTCGATCGGGGTTACTATGATTTTCATCTTAAACTCCGTGATTTAGGTGCTGAAATCGAACGGGTCAAAGTACCAGACCAAGAAGAAATTGTTTTAAAGTCCAAAACAAGTGATTAATGGCGACTGGATGGTTCGGGATAGCGATTAGTGTCCCGAACCTTTTTGCTGCTGCTATCTAGTAGCGGGTATGTTATAATTAGCGGTTAGATAATAAGTTCAGGAGGAATTAGACAGGATGGCAAAAGATATTGGTATTGACCTTGGAACTGCTAATGTTTTGATTTACGCAGTGGGCCAGGGTATCGTGTTAAACGAACCCTCAGTCGTGGCGGTAGATACAAAAACAAACCATGTATTAGCAGTGGGCTCTGAGGCCTACCGAATGGTTGGACGGACGCCCAGCAACATTCGGGCAATTCGACCATTAAAAGATGGTGTGATTTCGGATTTTGATGTAACGGAAAGCATGCTGTCATATTTTATCAGTAAGTTAAACGTCAAGGGTTTTATGGCAAAGCCTAACATCATGATTTGCGCACCAACCAACATTACAGAAATTGAGCGTCGGGCAATTATTCAAGCTGCAGAAAAGTCGGGCAGTGCCAAGGTTTATTTGGAAGAGGAACCTAAAGTTGCCGCGGTTGGTGCTGGAATGGATATCTTTAAGCCCCAGGGAAATATGGTTATTGATATTGGTGGCGGAACTAGTGATATTGCTGTGCTATCACTTGGCGACATTGTTGCTAGCAAATCGATTCGAGTTGCCGGTGATGAATTAAACGTTAACATTATTAACTTTTTGAAGACTAAAGAAAATCTTCAAGTTGGTGAACGCACAGCCGAAGCCATTAAAATCAAGATTGGCTCTGCATATCCAGATGACGAAAGCAATAAGACGATGGAAGTTCGTGGCCGTGATTCTGTGACTGGCATGCCGCGATCAATTGAGATTTCTTCAAAGGATATTTACCCCGCAATTTCATCGGTTATGGATCAAATTGTGACTGCTGCCAAGGAAGTTTTGGAAGTTGTTCCGCCTGAGCTGGCTGCTGACATTATTGACCGTGGCATCATGCTGACAGGTGGCGGTGCCCTCATGCACGGTATCGATCGCTTGCTGATTGAACAGTTAAAAGTGCCGGTTGTTATCTCTGAAAATCCACTGGATAACGTAGCTAAGGGTGCCGGTATTTTGCTTGAGCACATGGATTCAACGACTAAGAAGCACAGTCGTAGATAGGAGTTGCCATGAAACGGTTATTAATGCTGCTAGTAAGGGGTTATCAGCGCTTTATTTCACCGCTCTTTCCACCATCATGCCGCTATTCACCAACTTGTTCCGCTTACACTTTGCAGGCGTTACAAAAGCATGGCGCAATCAAAGGGACACTGATGGGGGCAGCACGCATTTTAAGGTGCAACCCTTTTGTCCATGGCGGTTACGATCCAGTTCCTGACCATTTCAGTCTTCACCGAAATAAAAAGGCTGAGATGGCCTATCTCAAAGAGATGAATTTAAAGTAAATCTAAAAATTGTAAAAGGAGTTTCACATGTCAAAGAAGAAACAACCGGTTGGTGTGGCTATCGATGACGTCACGATCAAGGGCGTCGACGGCTTACAGTTATCGATCAACGACGAAGTAATTGGCACCGTTATGCCACTGGAAGGCGGTTCATTTGAAGCCCAGATTGGTTCTGAACGTCCAGTGAAGGTCAAGACTCAAGACGAAGCCGTTGAATACGTTATTCAAACCTATAATTTGCATCACTGATCTCTGCAATTGATTTCAGACCTAAAAAATCGGTTAAGGATGGTTCATATTCAGTTTTAATTCTAATGAGCCGTCTATAATGAATTCAAGAGCGAGAGGAGGATATGATGCAATGAGTGAACGGCGCGAAGATTCCGATTCGCAATCGCGAATCGATTATGGCGTGATCTTTTGTGTGCTGATGTTAGCTTTGATTGGGCTAGCTTCCATTTACGTGGCGGCGACCCACGATTCGAGTGCGACCAATGTGACGACAGTCATGGTGTCACAAGTAGCGTGGTATGTGATCGGAACGATTGCAGTCATTGTCATCATGCAATTTGATTCAGAACAGTTGTGGAAGGTTGCGCCTCTGGCATACTGGCTAGGTATTTTTCTGCTGGCGGCCGTACTGGTTTTTTATAGTCGATCGTATGCTGCATCCACAGGTGCTAAGTCATGGTTTGCGATTGGACCATTGACGTTCCAGCCGTCAGAAGTTATGAAACCAGCGTTTATCTTGATGCTGGCTCGGGTGGCAAGTGACCATAACCACACTTATTATGAACACACTACGCGGTCTGATTGGCTACTTCTAGGTAAATTAGTTGCCTGGGTAGTGCCAATTGCAATTTTACTGAGACTGCAAAACGATTTTGGGACGATGCTGGTCTTTTTCGCCATCGTTTTTGGCGTGGCGCTCGTTTCTGGCGTTACTTGGCGAATTATTGTTCCAGTCTTTGCAGCGATTGCCGCCATTGGTGGTGGTGCGCTGACGTTGGTCTCGACAACTGGAGGTCGGGCACTGCTTGAGAAATTGGGCTTTGCTTCGTATCAATTTTCACGAATTGATACTTGGCTGAACCCCTCAAGTAACACTTCAGATCAAGGGTATCAACTCTGGCAAAGTATGAAGGCCATTGGTTCAGGTGGTATTTTTGGTACTGGTTTCGACGTTTCTAAAGTTTACGTGCCAGTGCGGGAATCTGATATGATTTTTTCCGTGATTGGTGAAAACTTTGGCTTCATTGGCAGCCTAATTTTAATCCTCCTTTATTTCCTGTTGATCTATCAAATGATCCGGGTCACGTTTGATACTAAAAACGTGTTTTATGCGTATATTTCTACCGGCGTCATTATGATGATCCTTTTCCATACCTTTGAAAATATTGGTATGAATATTGGCTTGTTACCGCTGACTGGGATTCCTTTACCATTTGTCAGTCAAGGAGGATCTGCGCTAATCGGGAATATGATTGGGATTGGATTAATTATGTCAATGAGGTATCATAATAAGAGTTACATGTTTAGTCGTAACGAAGACTTTGAATAAAAGTCAAAAAATTTTGGTATGAGGTGAAAGATATGAGTGAAGAATCAACTTATTTCTGGACAAAGAAGATGGATGGCAAGACTCGCATCGGTCTGACCAAGGCTGGTCAAGACGAGTTAGGCAGCATCAAATTTGCTCACTTACCAAGTGTTGGCGACAACGTCACAGCTGGCAAGACTTTGATCAGTGTGGAAGCTGAGAAAGCAGTTTCTGATATCAACAGTCCTGTAACTGGTGAAGTAGTTGCCGTTAACCCACAGCTCGACAACGATTTTGACGCTTTAAACAGCGAAGAAGAAGCCGATGCATGGTTAGCAGATATCAAGGAAGCCTAATTGTAGTTTGATTAGATTCTAAATTTTCAATTGCAATCGTCCTTGACATTCTCATCTTCGGTCGTTATACTTTTGTCATTGACTTAAATTGAATAAGCAAGTGGCGAGATGAGTAGATATTCAGTGGTGTTTAGAGAGTTCCGGTCGGTGAAAAGGAATCACCATGAGATATTGAAGATGGTCTTGCAAATCGAAGTCACGGTGAGCTTTGGCAAGCCGTGACTGGCTAACGTCCACTATCACGTTGGAGTCTTTTAGACTCATCGAGGTTGTTGCTGTGAGGCAATGACAAATTTAAGGTGGTACGCGACAAGCTTCGCCCTTAGCTGAATCAGTTGATTCAGCGAGGACGAAGCTTTTTTATTTGAAGGAAAGAGGAGGTTGACCATAGTGATCGAATTTAAAGACGTAACAAAAACGTTTAACACCAAAGAGGGGGACCTCACGGCAGTTGCCGACGTAAATTTAACCATTGAGGATGGGGAGATTTACGGTATTGTCGGTTATTCCGGTGCTGGGAAGAGTACTTTGACGCGAATGTTAAACGGTTTGGAAACGCCAACCGGTGGTGAGATCGACATTAACGGCGATAAAATCACTGGGCTGAGTGGTTCAGAGTTACGTCAGAAGCGTCAAAAGATTGGTATGATTTTTCAACATTTCAACTTACTTTGGTCACGAACGGTGCTAAAAAACATTATGTTTCCGTTGGAAGTTGCGGGTGTTCCCCGAAAGGAGCGCAAGGAAAAAGCTCAGCACTTGGTTGACTTAGTCGGCTTGACTGGCCGTGAAAATTCCTATCCATCAGAGCTATCAGGTGGACAGAAGCAACGTGTTGGGGTGGCCAGAGCGCTAGCTAATGACCCCGAAATTTTAATTTCTGATGAAGCTACCAGTGCCTTGGATCCGCAGACAACGGATGAAGTGCTGGACTTGTTACTAGAAATTAATAAAAAGATGAACCTTAGCATTGTACTGATTACGCACGAAATGCACGCCATTCGTAAAATTTGTGATCACGTGGCAGTAATGGATTCCGGTCGTGTTGTGGAACAGGGGACCGTGTTCAACGTTTTCCGTAATCCGCAACAAGAGATTACCAAGCGTTTTGTTAACGAAGAAGTTGATCCATCGCTTTCAGATACGAATATTGTACTGGATGATCTGATTAAGAGCTACCCAAACGGGACAATCGTACAGTTAGTCTTTCATGGTGATCAAGCTAAGCTGCCAATTGTTTCAGAAATTATTCACCAGTATCCTGATCTGCAGGTCAGCATCATTGAGGGTAGCATTCACCAGACTCAGGAGGGTGCCATTGGGACACTTTACCTGCAGTTGATTGGCAACTCTGATAACGTTGACGGCGCCATGGCTTTACTGAAGAAAATGCGGGTTGAAACGGAGGTGATCCACCATGACTAACGGCTCATATTTCGCCTTTAAGACGGTTGACTGGGGCAACATGGGGGCTGCCACCTGGGAGACAATTTGGATGACGATTGTTTCGATGATCGCCGTTGCCATTCTTGGTGTGTTGCTTGGCTTACTTTTGTTTGAAACAACGGCTAGCAATAATTTTGCGGTGAAAGCTTTAAACTGGATCGTATCGTTTTTGGTGAACGTTTTTCGATCAATTCCATTTATTATTTTAATCATGTTGCTGTTGCCGATTACGAAGAATCTGGTGGGGACAATTATCGGTCCAACGGCTGCACTACCATCGCTGATTGTATCAGCAGCACCGTTTTATGCCCGGATGGTCGAACTTGCATTTCACGAAATTGACCGTGGTGTGATCGAGGCGGCCGAAGCAATGGGTGCTAGTCAGTGGCAGATCGTTTACAAGGTGCTATTGCCAGAAAGCATGCCGGCTTTGGTCTCAGGTGCAACCGTCACAACGATTTCACTGATTGGGTACACCGCGATGGCCGGTGCTATCGGTGCTGGTGGCCTTGGTAATTTGGCCTACATCGATGGTTTCCAGGCAAGCAATAATACGATCGTGTTGGTCGCAACTGTAATCATCGTCATCATCGTGTTTATCTTTCAATTCATTGGGGATTTTCTGGTTCGTAGGATTGATAAACGAACCTTATAAAAATTATATTTTAATTTAAGTGGGAGGAATTATTCATGAAGATTTCGAAACGGATTCTTGGCGTTCTAGGGGTTGCTGCAACGGCAGTGCTGTTAGCTGCTTGTGGTAACAGCAGTTCAAGTAAAAAGACGACCACGATTACGGTGGGCGCTTCGGCTGTCCCGCATGCACAAATTTTGAAGCATGTTCAACCGCAATTGAAAAAAGAGGGCGTCAACTTAAAAATCAAGGTATTCCAAGACTATGTAATGCCTAACAAGGCTTTAGCTAGCAAGGAACTGGATGCTAACTACTTCCAACACATGCCATTCTTGAACCAGTGGAACAAAGCTAACCATGGGACTTTAGTGAGTGCGGGTGGCGTTCATCTGGAACCAATTTCGGCTTATTCAAAAAAGGTCAAGAACTTAAAGGATTTGAAGAATGGTGCCACGGTACTAGTAAGTTCGAACACCCCTGACTATGGCCGAATCTTAGAGTTGTTGAGAGATGCTGGTCTGATTAAGATCAAGAAGGGTATTGATATAACTACTGCCAACTTTTCGGATATTACTTCTAACCCGAAGCATCTGAAGTTTAAGCACAGTTATGAACCAAAATTGATGCCAAGTATCTATAAGAACGGTGAGGGTGACGTGGTCTTTATTAACGCCAACTACGCAGTTCAAGCGGGCTTGGATCCTCGCAAGGATGCAATTGCAACGGAAAAGTCGACTTCACCGTACGTTAACATTGTGGCGGTACGGAAGGGCGACCAAAAGAAGCCAGCTATTAAGAAATTAATGAAAGCTTTGCAGTCAAAGAGTACGCAAAAGTGGATCTATAACCACTATAAGGGTGCGGTTTTGCCAGCAAAGAGTTACAAATAGAGCGTGAGCCAAAACGGGAACGCCCAGAATATAAGCAAATAAGACGTGGAACCCTGATC
>NZ_WNJO01000008.1 GCF_009720675.1 Secundilactobacillus folii
AAAAATTAATAAATTAGTTCCCCTAAACTAATCTATCTATAGAATCATCACATAACAGTCTTATATATACAACCGTAAATTACACATTTTAATTTTTTCGTCACACGAGGTATTGAAACGATCTGGTAAGAAAACCGAGTCATCAGCCTAAAACGGTTTTTTTCCACAAAATTGAATCTATTTGACGAAAAATGTGTAAAAGCGGCATCGTTAGCGACTGAAGACTGTTTAACGCTCAAAAATAGTGCTGATTAAACTGACTTATGATTTCAAATAACATTTTTTTAAGCCTTTGAAATCTAGTGATGCAATTAATTTCTGTCTGAAAATTTAGTTAGCATAAGCAGTTATTGATTCAAAGGTTACCAGAATTATAGAAGCAGAAGGGTAACTATCAAAATGCTATAGAGGTTCAAAAATGCATCATAGTTTACAGTCTTACTATTGCCGTGAAAGCCTGCAATGTACTTGGAAGTGCGAAATTTGAGTGGCGAGATGATCATCAAACGACGCGATGCATTTAAGACGAATAGAGTGGTGAAGATCAGTTTACGGCAACCACTTTAAAATTTTGGAATATGAAGTAAATAGCTAATAAAAAGGCCATCCGCCCTCGAATATTAGAGTAACGAATGGCCTTAAATAAGAACGATTTTCCATTGTAGTAATCTGTCTAGTACTTCGAACCAGCTTTATACCAGTTGCCCTTAGTGGACAACTTATAAATGTTAGCTAAATTTGATTTTGAGCCTGCGTACATCCAGTACCATGGTAAATGCTTATTAAAGTGGCTGCCTTTTTTGAGCATCACATAGCTAGCATTATTTGGTTTAGCAAACGAAATTAACTTCTTGCCACTGCGCCAAGTATTAAAACGGTAAAATTTAACGTCCTTGAGGTTGACATAGTAAACATGCCCCTTGTATTTAAAATCATACACACCCTTATAAGTGGTGTTCTTGCGGGCATAGTAGGTCTTATTACGATAAATATCGCTAAAGTTATAAACAAATCCAGCGACGTTTTCGGTGCTTGCCGTGCGAGCACTAGAGTACAAATTAGCGAAATCATCATGACGTCCCCGATACATATAAGCACGATTGAACTTCTTAGTCGAAAAGGCGTTCGAAGAAGTCGTCTTATAGTGCCATGATTTAGCTTGAGCGGTGTTCCCAGCACCAATTGCACCCAAACTTAAGCCGATTAAAGTAGCGGCAATTGCAGTTCTAATTTTCATTGTAAATCCTCCAAAATAGATTTTTACTCCTCTGTTGCGTTCCCATGGTATCAAAAAGAGATAGTTTTGTCTGCAACAATTTTTGGTGCGAAATATTATATCTTTATTAATATTAGATGAAAGTTTATAAAGCGGTTTTTGTTGGCTTTATTTGTGAACTATTGAGACTCGTTTTCTATCATCAAAGCAATCAGACGGTACGCTAATAATTTTTTAAAATGAAAATTTGCTAAAATTTTTGAAACATTTATATATTTATGTTTTAATAATCCGCATTCTTTTAAAATTTAAGAAAACTTAAGTTATCGGTTTTGCGTCTTCTGTGAGCGGTTTCATCCGTGATATAAGTTACTTTGTAGTTTTTATGATATCATTAACAATCCGAATGTCTACTTGACGACCCAGAAGTCTATCAGTAGAATGAGCTGTTGTTCAACAGACACTTACATATTGTTTAGTGGGATAGTTTTAGGTTTAGGGTCATTTTTAAGGGAGATTACAATGTTTTTATTAAGCGGTTTTGTTATTTTGTATCCACTGATTGTTTCCATCGTTTGGATAATGGGAGCAATTTTTTTCGGTATTTTACAGCGTCAGTTACCTCTTCGACGACCTAGTAAAAGTGACGCAGAACCATTAGTGTCAGTTCTGATTCCAGCTCATAATGAAGAAGCAACCTTAGATCAAGTGGTGGCCTCAATCAGTGACATGACCTACCGGAACGTTGAGTTGATTTTGATTGATGACGGAAGTGACGATCAGACTTTGACCGTCATGCGAACGTTGCAGCATCAATATCAGTCTCAACTGACTGTAAAAGTGGTGCCAATTGTGCAAAATGGTGGTAAGGCCAACGCGCTCAACGTTGGTTTGAAGTCAGCTAAAGGTGAGTTCCTGCTATGTGTTGATTCGGATTCGTACATTGATAAAAATGCCCTTGATCAGATGATGCTGCGGTTTTATAACGATCCTAAAACTGGGGCAGTAGCCGGCCGTCCCGTCGTTCGTAACCGAACTACGCTATTAGGGCGTCTGCAACTACTGGAATACATTGGAATCATCGATATTATTAAGCGTGGACAAGCGTTTATTACCGGGCACATTACCACGGTTTCCGGCGTGATCGTTGTTTACCGCAAACAAGCGGTTGAAGAAGTCGGCGGCTGGACCGTCGAAGCGTTAACCGAAGACATTGATATGACCTGGCAATTATATACCAAGCACTGGCACGTTGAATACTGCCCGCAAGCGGTCTCTTGGATCCTGGTGCCAGAGCACATGCGAGCTTTAATTCGTCAGCGTCGTCGATGGGCGCGGGGCGGTTTGGAAGTCCTCGTCCGTAACCGGCGCTTGATCTTTACCGGTAATTTGGCCGAGCAGTGGCTTTTAGTCGATATGATCGTCAGTAATTTCTGGGCCTTGTGCTGTACCTTTGGTGTTTTGATGTACTTCTTAACAATGCTATTTGCTCACGCTGTGATTTTAGACGGCGGGATCCTCTTTGTGCTTACTTTGATCAGCATCGTGCAGTTCATCATTGGTTTTACCAGTTCACAACGACAAGGATACGTTGATTGGCAAGATCTATTGCTGTTGCCGATGTACTTTATCTTCTATTGGGTCGTCAATCTCATCAGCTGCATAACGGCTCTTGGGTCATTTTTCATCGATCCTAAACGTCGCGGCGTCTGGTCCAGTCCGGATAGGGGGGTGTAGACAATGGATAAAGATCAATTAGTGATTCGCAAGAAAACTTCGTTGGGCTCTCGAATTCGACGGTTTGTTCTGTTGGTACTGCTGTGGGTAGTGGCGATTTATATTATTGCCGTGAACCTGTGCTTTATTTTTGGCATCTACAGTGATGGCCTAGTGGTTAATTATTCATTGTTTAACCTTTCTTTTCACATCTATAAACTGCTAGGGATACTAATTGTTGGTATTGGTGCCCTCATCACCATTTATGGGGTCATTCACCTTCGGAATTTAAAGCGAAAGGTGGCCCATCATGAGTAAAACAACCCGTAAATGGATTTTGGGAGTCCTGATCGTCGTGTTCCTTGGTGTTCTGTCCTACACCGTGCGCAAGAGTATCAAGTTTGAAGTGGGGAATCACGAAAACTACGCATTAGCCGCTAAGGACATGAAAATTAAGAACGGTATCATGGTCTTTTGCTACCACCGAATTTTAAACGATGATGCCACCGTTAAAACGGTAGAAGCTTTGACCCCAAACAATCAGCTTCATGTTTATAACGTGAACGTGTCAGCCTTTAAAGCCCAAATGAAATTTCTGTCAAAACACCATATTCGAGTGATTTCAACCTCACAAATGGTGGCGATGCTCCATAGTCATCAGCCAATTCGTGGCAAATACGTCGTGCTCACGTTTGATGACGTTGACCGGACGTTGACCGAAAACGCGGCACCCGTCATGAAACACTATGGTTATCCTTATACAGCCTCGATCATTACTGGGGCTACTGGCCGCTACATTGGGGGTGAGCAATTGGCTACATGGCCACAAGTCATGAAAACTTACCGAAATGCTCATGGCAAAATGGAACTGGGAGTTCATACCAATGACATGCACTACCTTGTTAAGGGGACGCCAGTGTTTAACCTGCGGAAAAATTACAGCAAGTTCAAGACTGATTATGCAACTAGCCAAAAAGTTATGGCAACTAAACTTGGTCATGCCTCATCCATCTTCACGTATCCGTATGGAAGTGGAACGCCACAGGTTGAGAATTTTCTAACGGCGCAACCAACTTTAAATGTGATTTATACCTTAAACAACGGTATCGTAACGTCGGTGAACGATTTACGGCTCACACCACGGATGATTGTGACCCAGGATAGCTGGCCGAGTATTTCACGTTGGTTATCGAGGTAGTTTGTGACTTTGATTGTGTGATACAAAAACTATCTTAACCACCAAATTCGCTGATTATTCTGATTTTAAAAGGACCTTTTAGATTCTGACTCTTGCTAAAACTAATTAGATGTAATATACAATTATCGCTTTAATTATCCCTTACTTGTGCCGTCAATTCGATTTGGTGGCACTTTTTGTTTTGATTAAGGGCAATCTTGATTAAAACCATCCCGTTTAGGCCACTTATTTTAAGTACCTTGTGGCCTCACTTTGGTGCTAACTCATGAGTGACAGCAAATTTGCCGTGCATTTCGTTCATAGCTGCTGCAAATGATCAGATTCAAACAGAAATATAAAAATGTTTAATTTTAATTTCAATAAGTCAAGTTAATTGATATTCCGAGGTAATCAAATTATTATGAAAGCGCTTTAAATAACTGACAGTATTTGGAGGAGGAATTGACATGGCTGAGATGATTAATTCGGGTGTTGCCGCCCTTAAAACATTGGAAAGTTGGGGTGTTGATCACATCTACGGTATCCCAGGTGGAACGATCAACAATCTTATGTATGCTTTACATCAGGAGAAGGATAAGATCACTTATGTACACGTTCGACATGAAGAGGTCGGTGCCCTAGCCGCTGTGGCCGACAGTAAATTGACCGGCCATATTGGGGTTGCATTTGGTTCGGCTGGACCTGGAGCTACTCATCTATTCCAAGGAGGCTACGACGCGATGGCAGATAAAGTGCCAGCGTTATTCATCGTCGGCCAAAATCCACAAGCGTTGATGAATCAAGACTTTTTCCAAGAATTCGATGAGGATCCCTGGTTTGATAATCCCGGTGTATACGCTCGCACCGTAACCACCGCTGAAAGCCTGCCACACGTGTTAGATGAAGCCATTCGGCGGGCGTTTGCACAACACGGTCCTGCGTTTGTGACGATTCCTAACGACTTAGCTAACAAGCCGATCCCTGCTGATGGCTATTACAGCGCGGCCGCTAACTTTGCTAAACCGGTCTTGGCAGCGCCAGATGACAGTCAGATCAACGCGTTATTGAAATTATTAGGTGAGGCTAAGAAACCGCTGATTTACGTTGGACAAGGGACGATCGGTGCGCCAAACGAAGTGATGCAGTTTGCTAAGAAGTTCCAAGTGCCAGTAATCACGACCGCACTGGGCAAGCAAATTATTCCTTACGATTTTGAAGCGCTGTTAGGCTCAGCTGGCCGTGTGGCTTCAAAACCAGCCAACGAGGCGCTTCAAGAAACCGATTTTATCCTGTTTGTCGGTTCCAACTATCCGTTTGCCGAAACCATGTTTAAACCGGGCATTAAATTTGCCCAAATCGATGCTAACCCGCAGGTATTGGGCAAACGGCACAAGACTGATGTGGCTATCCTAGGGGATGCTAAGCAGGTTCTGCAACGGTTGCTCACGCTTGGCACGACCGCTGACCCATCACACTGGTATATGGCTAATGTGGAAAACGTAGCCAATTGGCACGACTACAACGATGATATGATGGCAGGTACCGAAGGAAAGTTGCGCTTTGAGCCAGCATTTAGGGAAATTAACCGAATCGCTACGGAAGATGCAGTCTTCTCAATCGATGTCGGTGACGTGACGCAAAATGCCGTTCGGTTGCTGAAAGTAAATGGCAAGCAGCCGTGGATCACTTCCGGTCTGTTTGCAACCATGGGGGTTGGTTTACCAGGTGCCATTGCCGCTGCCTTAAGCTACCCAGGTCGGCAGGTATTTAACCTCACTGGTGACGGTGCGGCTGCGATGGTGATGCAGGACTTAGCTACAGAGGTTACTTACGGTCTGCCAATCATCAACGTGGTCTTCTCAAATGAAGCTCTGGGCTATATTGAAGACGAGCAAGAAGATGATGGCCAAGAGTGGTTTGGCATTAGTCTGCCGCCGACTGATTTTGCGAAAGTTGCGGAGGCTCAAGGACTCACAGGTATTTCAGTATCCCGAATCGAAGAAGTAAAATTAGCCTTCGATAGAGCTCTGGAGATCAGTCAGTCTGGCAAGCCGGTTCTGATTGACGTGAAGATGTCAAACGAACGGCCGATTCCAGTTGAGAAACTCGAACTGGATCCAGATAAGTTCAATGGCCAAGAGATTGCCGACTTCAAGACTCGTTACTACGCCGACAAACTGGTTCCTCTTAGCGCCTTTTTAGAAAAGCACGGCGTTAACTAAAAGTATCTCTTAGTCCGTGGGCGCGCTTTTCATTTGATGCAAATTGTAGTTCGGCACTGACAAAGGCGGCCGCATCTGGCGCGTTGTAACGGTCTAACTTATAATCGATTTCCTGCAGGTCATGCATGATTTTGGCCTGCTTTTTGAGTACCCGGGATTTGTGAGACTGAAGCAGGGCTTTGCGCAATGGAATACTTTTTGGGCCTGCCATGCAGTAGTTGATATATTGCCGAATGTCTCTTAATGGCATTTCGGTATTTCGCAGGCAAACGATTGTTCTGATCAAATGCAGGTCAGCGGTCGTAAATTCCCGGTAGCCAGCCTGATTTTTAGCCACAAACGGCAGCAATCCCTGTTTGTCATAGTAGCGGATGGTAGAGATCGGCAAGTTAAAGCGTTCTGCGACGTCCTTGATCGTATACGTGTTATCGATTTTTATCACTCCTCAAAATAATCTTGCCCTAAACTATGGTTCAGGGTTTATGCTGTCCATATTGTAAGTGAAAATAGGTTGCAAGACAAGAGGAGCTAAAAAATTGAAAAGAGTATTAATTACGGGTGCAAATAAAGGAATTGGTTTCGCGTTGGCTCAAGCAATTGGTCTGGCTGGGGTCAAAGTGTTGCTAGGAGTTCGCAGCGAAGAACGGGGGGCACAGGCGGCCCAAAAATTGCGGGCAGCAGGTGTGAAAGCAGTGGATGTGGTTCGAATTGATCTTAATCAGCCGGCAACCATTGAACAAGCTGTTACAACCGTCAAAGCGCAGTATACCGATCTTGATGTACTGATCAATAATGCCGGAATATCCGGTCGTGACGTGGCTAATAATCAGTTGACAGTGGCTGACCTGCGTGCAACGTTACAAGTGAACTTTTTGGGCGTCTACCAATTGACAATGGGACTGTTGCGACTGTTATCAGTAAACCACGGTCAAGTTGTTAATATTACGATCCCCACAGACCCTAATCCGCTGTGGAATCCGCTGGCTTATAAGTCATCCAAGGCGGCCTTAAACGTCTTTACTGACAGTTTGGCCCTTGATATGAAGCAGCAAAAACAGCCGGTGACTGTTTACGGTATCCACCCTGGCCCAACCACGACTGATTTGAATGACAATGCCCATTATCCGGGATTCCATACACCGGCAAAAGTTGCATCGAAGATTTTACCGATTTTGGCAAAGGGAAAACGCAATCATGGCAAATTCATCGAAATTTATCACCAGATATCTGCTGGTCCATTTTCTGGGCTAATTGCTAAGGTGATGCATAACTAAACTAACTTGACTTTCTGATGGCTTCCCTCAAAATGAACAGCAAAGGGGTGGATGCAAAATGGCAGCAACATTCAGTACGGAACGGTTTCGATTAGATGGTCAAGTGGCAATTATAACGGGTGGCGCCTCAGGCTTAGGGGCCTATTATACCCAGGCGTTCTTGTTGTCCGGCGCAAAGGTTTTGGTGGTTAGTGCTAGTCAGAATCACTGGGATGAAACCAAGCAATTTGCGGCAGAACATAGTGGCACAGTCGGCTTTTATCAGATCGATATCACAAGTGAAGGCGCAGCCGCAAAAATTGTGGTAGCTGATATGGAACAGTTTGGTAAAATTGACATTCTCGTGAATAACGCGGGCATTCAGATTCGCAATGAGTGGCGGGAATATAAGGATGAAGATTGGCGTCGCGTAATTGACACTAATTTGAATGCTCTGTATTTTCTGTCCCACGAATCTGCCAAACAGATGGCCACTCAAGGCGGCGGTAAAATTATTAACATTGCCTCGATGCAGTCGTATCGAGCCGGTAAATTCATTTTTCCCTACGCCGCTAGCAAGCACGGTGTTGTCGGCTTAACCAAGGCCTACGCAGATGCTCTTGCACCCGACAATATTCAGGTCAATGCATTGGCGCCTGGTTACATCGATACGCCAATGACCAAGGCACTGCAAAATGATCAGTCTCGCAATGAAGAGATTTTGGCCCATATTCCCGCTGGCCACTGGGCGGATCCATCCGAATTAATGGGTGCCATCGTCTTTTTAGCTAGTCCAGCCGCCAACTATATTACTGGGGTGACATTGCCAGTAGATGGTGGGTATTTGCTACGATAAACTTGGTTTTTGTCACAGCAATAGTTTCCATAAAAACGCCATAAAAGATTGTAAATATCAACTAAATATGTCATGATGTTGACACAAGCTAGGGGTGCTCGTTTGGAGCTGAGATGGTGCATACCAGACCCTTTGAACCTGAGAGTTAATACTCACGTAGGAAAGCAAACATCGTGTGCAAACTCTTGGAGTGGATCTTCAGGAGTTTTTTTATTGGCTTGGCGTGGTTCATAGCTGAGTAAATCACGGAGGAATTGAGAAGAATGGAAGATTTAAGGGCTTTACTGATGGCAGCGATTGAGGAGCGTCAGTCACTGTTAATAAACGATTTATCGCAGTTGGTGAAGTTTAAGACAGTCTCACCGCCGGCTCGAAATACGGTTGGTATTCAGGATTTCCTTGAAGAGGCCTTGCAGACAGTTGGGTTTGAGGTCAAGCAACAACCCTTTTATAAACGGGATCGGTTGCTGTCAGCTAGGTTACCTGGTTATGATTCAATGACACATCGTAGCTTACTACTGAACGGTCACGTTGATGTGGCTGCTTTAACGGAAATGGGGCGTTGGCAAACCGATCCGTTTGAGCTGGTTGAACGTGGTGGACGGCTATATGGCCGCGGCGTCAGCGATATGAAGGGTGCCGTTGCCTGTTATTTGTATCTCTTTCAACTGCTGCAGGATTTAAATTTGCATCTGCCTGGAGACTTACTATTCCAATCAGTTGTGGGTGAAGAAGCAGGTGAAGCCGGAACGAAAACCCTGTTGAAACAGGGGGAAAGGGCTGACTTTGCAATTGTTGGTGATACTAGCGATATGGCATTTCAAGGCCAGGGTGGCGTGGTTACTGGGTGGATTACTTTAAAAAGTGCCCATACTTATCACGACGGCAATCGGGTCAATATGCTACGCGCAGGTGGCGGCATTAAGGCAGCCAGTATGGTCGAAAAATTGCCAGTAATTCTGGAAGCGTTGAGCAAATTAGAGCACCTGTGGGCGGTCATAAAGCAGTATCCAGGATTTTTACCAGGCACGAACACCATTAATCCGGCCTACGTTGAAGGGGGTATTCACCCAGCTTTTGTCGCCGATGAATGCCGATTATGGATCACCGTGCATTTCTATCCGGACGAAACCATTCAACAGGTGACTCAAGAAATTGAAGCGCAGGTTCGAGCAGCAGTTGTTGCTGATCCATGGTTATCAGATACCACGTTAACTTTTTCTTGGGGTGGGGAGTCGATGCTGGTAGATAAAGGTGAAGTCTTTCCACCGTTAGCAATCGATGAAGATTCACTGGCCGTTTCAACGTTAAAGGCCAGCCACGTGAAGGTGCTGGGGCAGGAACCTCAAATCAATATGTCAACTTCTGTTTCTGATGGTGGCTGGTTTGATTACTATCACATACCAGCAGTGGTCTACGGACCGGGAGAATTGGCTCAGGCGCACAGTGATAATGAGTCGGTTGAGCTACAGCAATTACTGGATTATACAAAAATCATTGCGGATTTTGTGTTGAACTGGTGCTCACAGGTTAAATAACGAGAGGAATTAAGAGAATGAATAAAAAATTTCATCTACAAGATATCATTTTGATTACGATGATTGCCTTGATCTTCGGTGCTATTTTCGTGGGGACGGATTACATCTATAATATTTTGTCGATTTTGGTCGGTCCATTTGCAAATGAGATTTTGTTTGGTTTGTGGATCATGGCTGGCCCACTGGCGATATACCTCACTCGAATTCCTGGTGCAGCTATCTTGGGGGAAGTTCTGGGAGCGGCGGCTGAAGTCATTTTTGGTGGCACATTTGGCGTGTCTGCGCTGCTTTCCGGCATCGTACAGGGTGTGGGAAGTGAAGCGGGATTTGCAATCTGGCGGTATCACAACTGGGGCTGGAAAAGTCTATTGACATCCTCGTTCACTACTACCGTCGTGGCATTTACTTACGAACTATTTCGGCTCGGCTACGTTAAATTTTCAATCGGTATGATCATTGCGCTGTTTGTTGTCCGGTTAATTTCGGTCTGCTTCTTTGGTGCAGTACTGGTTCACGGGGTATTTTCTCTTCTTGCCCGTGCCCACGCACTGCGGCATTTAGACTCAGAGAAATAGTGAGACGAGTTAGTTGCACATCCACCAAAAAGCCGGTATTTTCTAAGTGTAATCAATCTCTTAACAGACCTACCTTGGAGGAGGAAAAGACCATGCTGGATATTAAAAATTCAATTGAACGTTTGCAGTGGAATACAGAACATCATTTTTTACACATTCAAGCACAACACGAGTTCATGCGTGCCTTGGCGATTCAGTTTGAGTTGGGGTACACCGATTTCCGGGTGATTCAAATGACGTTACAGATGGGCACGTCGCAGCATTCAGATATTTTAAAGCGTTTCACATCCGCGTATGAACAGATTTATCAATACGAATACGCCTTTGTTGCTGGCGGTTTAGAAGGCTTTAATGAGCAGTTTGGCAATCAAATGACAGCCTATGAAAAGGCCGAAAAGGAGATGCTAGCAGTCTTGGCTGAGGTTCAGGCTTTAGACCAGGCTGATCAGTAGGGGTGATAGTCAATATAGCTATAAAAAGCCAGTTCAAGGCGGCGCCATTTAAACCTGTGCTGGCTTTTTGAAATGGTTCTGCAGAGCCACCTCAATTGAGCAGGTAAAAGGTTTGATCAGGTCTTTATGCTGTGTTGGAAGGAATCTTCATTGCTTATAAATCGTTTTTTATAGTTGCAGCATGATTTTAATGGCATCACCTTGCACAAGGAGACGATAAATACGATTCAATTATGGTTAAGCTTAAATTGATCAATAATTTACAAATAGTCAAAAAATTAACTTGAGACTCAAAATTAAATCGAATTATTGGCTGCCAAATATGTTATGATTTAGGTTAAAAGTGGTCGTTGTCAGTGATCGTACGGTATGTAATCAATTTGGTCATAGTCGATTTTATAGTTTGTATAGCTGTGAAATGACGAATAAGCATTATTATATAAATATAAAACGGTAAAAGGGTATTTAAGAGTTAACTTTAAGTTAGTCTGGAGGTCAGAAGCATGGCAGAAGAAACTGACACACAATTATCACCACTGGAAAATGACGTTATGGACGCCTTAGAGAACGTTATCGATCCAGAACTGGGCATCGATTTGGTTAATCTTGGACTGATCTATGGGATCAAAGTTGACGATGCAGGCAAGTGTGTTGTCACAATGACGTTAACAACTATGGGTTGCCCAATTGGGAATTTGCTGGCTGATTCAATCACTGACGCCGTGAAGTCCGTTGCTGGTGTTACTGATTGTGATATCAACCTTGTCTGGGAGCCGGCCTGGACGATGGATCGGATGAGTCGTTTTGCCAAAGTTGCTTTAGGGATTCATGGCTAGATAAGAAAAAGATGGGATCGATGACATATGGATATCGATAAATTTGTTGCAAAGCGTAAAGCAACGCACATCTCACAAGTTAAAATGTGCGATGGCATTTGCACACAATCAACACTCAGCAAGTTCGAAAGTGGCGGTCATGTGCCCTCATTGTCGATCCTAAGTCAGTTATGCGCTCGGATCGGACTCACCATTGATGATTTAAGCGATTCCGATGGGATAACTGCCAATCAGATGCAGAGTAAGCTAGATGATCTTGAAGAACAAATAGCCTTGGAAGACTACCCCGAAGTACTGGCTGGCCTTAAAGAGATCAATGACGAGCAGCTGGAGTCAAGTCGGTTGCAAATGCAGTTTTACTACCTACGTGGGTTTCTTGGGGCCGTGATCAACCAGCCCGCCGAAAAAGTACTGTATGACTTTTCACAAATTCTAAACGAGTTGGATGAATCTCACCAAACCATTTTTACTCAGTTGGTTTTCATCGGTTCTGGCGTGCTGTATAACCGACGCAAACAGACGGATCGAGCAAATTTTTTCTTTCAAAAAGTTGAGACCTTTATCCGTCGTGTACAAGGGGCTCATAGGCAGCCTTTTGCGCATACGGACGTCAATTATCTGCGCTTGTTAACGCTGGTATTCTTCACTGCCGGTTACAACAATAGTTGTCGTAGATTCGAACGGAGCGACCAATTAGTTAATCTTGGTATTAATATTTGCGCTCAGTATCACGTCACTTATTTTCTGCCAAGACTGAAATTTTTGGCGGCGGAAAATGCGATTGAAGAAAAACAAGATGCTGCGGTTGTGGAACGGCTGATCAACGAAGTTCTGGCGTTTGCGCGCATCAATAACAGTCAGTTGATTCAGTTGAAAGCAGCAGCTTTGAATCTTCGGTATAAAAAGCGAGAACCCTTAGTGAATCTGATTGCTTAATCATGGATTTTATCAGCGTACGTTGAGCGTGCGCTTTTTTGATGCACCAAAGCAATCTTGAAATGAATTTGATTAAATGATTGACAGCGGGTTAAATCGCTTGCAGGCCAGTATAAAATAAGCTATTCTCACTGTAATTAAAGCAATTAGGAGGCAACATTATGGAATTAACTGAGACAGACTACACGATTTTAGATGCTATTGAATCTGGCAAGGTGGAACCCGGTACCAGTCCCCGGCACTTTGTTGATTATTGCGATAACAGTATCGGTGGTGACCCGCAACCCCTTATCGATAACGGTTATATTGATGCCGACCACTACATTAATGGTCTGACGGAAAAGGGTAAACAAGCACTTGCCGAACACAAACGTCAAAATTGATTTTAGTCATTTCGAAGGTGCTAAACGGCAGATCTTGATTCAACTTGAGCAATGGCACTGGCAAATTGCAATCGTGGAAAATAAGGTTCGAGAACAGCAGGATTTTGATACGGTCACTGCGGAGAGTCACCGCTTGCGGGAGGCGATTCGAGACCGATATCAAGCTAATGAAAAGCTGTCTAGGCGTGAACCGATGGCGGCACAGCGCCTGCACCGACGATATCTACAAGTGCTTTTAGACTTATCAGCGGAGATTGTTTCCGTTCCCAGTCGGTCAATGGCCTATTATGATTTAGTCAGTTTTAAGGACCATTTACTTCGTGATATTGAATATATTCGCAGTACTGGTATGGAAAGGGAGAAGTAAAGGTGCAGCTATTGATCAGTGATGTGTCGGAGTTGAAAATGCCCTCACGAGGACCAGAAATCAACGCTTTTTTAACGATGATCGGTTATCGTATTTGTGCGAAGGGTGAGGAGCTTCTATTAGCTAGCGATTATGGCCAATGGAACATAACGACGCCAGCCATCTTCATTCGCTATGATCGAGACCATTTTTTGAGTGTGCGTTTTGATTCCCGGAACATGGATCTGCCGTATTTAAAAAAGCTCAGGCAGCCGGGCTTGAGACATTAGTAATTAACCAAATGTATTAGGTTCAATAAATCTGAATCTCATTTTCTGCAGACCAACAGCCATTAATTTGAAGGAGTATGACAACAATGGACATCACCATCATTGGCGCCGGCCCCCGAGGCATCATGACACTTGGCCGATTGATTGCTTGGCATGCCCAGGCACAAGTAAACATTAACGTGATCATTGTGGATCCGTTTCCCGTTGGTGGTCACGTTTGGCGCACTGATCAGCCACCGGAGCTGCTCATGAACACGCCCGCACAGCAAATCACGATTTATGCAGATGATTCTGTCCGGATGGCGGGCGCTAATTCCGTAACCGGTCCAAACTTAGCTGAATGGAGTGATTACTCCGACACGCCAGCGTTCATTAAAGCGCGGCACTTTTCAAATCAGGACTTTTTCTTAGCTCAAGTCAAAGCGCTTCAAGCTAACGATTATGCACCCAGAAACGTGTATGGAGTCTATCTGCAGTGGGCCTATGAAGATTTACTTAGTAAACTACCGTCGTCATTTCAAGTTACTTTTAAACGGACTGAGGTGACGGCAATTAACCGGACTGCTAATGGTTATACTGTGCAGGCTGGAGAACAAAACTGGCCGGCTGACCAAGTGGTACTCACGATTGGCCACTATGTCATGCGGCCGACTGAAGAGGAACAGAAATTTCAGCGGACGGCGGCTGAAAACGGTGGTTTCTACCTACCGCCTATCCTGCCTGGCGACGCTAATTTCAGTGCAATTGATGCAGGTGAGACCGTGTTGATGCGTGGTGTCGGACTGAGCTTTTACGATTACGTGGCAATGTTAACGGCCGGTCGTGGTGGCCAGTTTAGCCGCGCTGCAAATGGTCAGTTGGTTTACACACCCTCTGGCAATGAGCCGCGAGTCATTGCTGGTTCACGTCGCGGCTTTCCGTACTATCCAAAAGGCTATAATCAAAAGGGATACGGTGAACAGGTGATGCCAGCCTTCTTAACTGATCAGCGAATGGTTGATCTGGCGGCTGATGGTGGCATCAGTGGTCAAAGCTTTTTTGACTTGTTGAAACGAGACGTTGAGTTGATCTATTATACTCGGCTGATCAAAGCCACTTATCCGCATCTGGATGTTAAGGTGTTCGAAAAGGCGTTTACAACTGAGAGGGATCCGGAATCAGTCATCGCCCAGGCTGGTTTCAAACCTGAAGATCGGTTGAACTGGAATCGCTTGGTTGATCCTTTTTCTGATGTTATTCGTAATCAGCCAAAAATGATTCCTGATTGGCTTAAGCTACTAGTTACGGATGCGAAGCTAGGAACAAAGACTGGTCCGTTGACAAGTGGTCTTGAAGTTTTACGGGACCTTCGTGACCAGGTTCGGTTTGCAGTGGAACATAACCTGTTCAAACCGGATGATTATTTAAACTTTTTGCTGCGTTGGTACACACCGACTCAGGACTTTATGGCAGTCGGTCCGCCAGTGATTCGACTGGAACAATTGCAGGCACTAATGGCGGCTGGAATCGTTGAGTTTATGAAGCCCAATATGTCAGTGCGCGTCTCAAACGGTCGGTTTGTGGCTCAATCAGCTAATGATGAAACGATTTATTCTGCGCGGGTACTGATTGAAGCACGGACTCCAGGAGTGGATGCGGCTCACAACGCTGATCCGGTACTTGAATCTCTGCTGGCTGCTGGATTAGCAGTTCCAGATCAACGACGTCTGACGAATGGTAGTCAGTTTTTTACGCACGCAGTTAGCCTTGATCCTAAGACTGATCAATTAATGGATCACAATGGTCAGTCAGTAGTGGGACTTTACCTGTTTGGCATTCCCAGCGAGGGGCTGCACTGGATGACGACTGCTAGTCCACGACCGGGTGTCAACGATGGCAACCTCATTGCAGCTGATCGGATTGCCCAACAAATCGTGACCGGAAGACACAATTTTGATGATCACTTGAACCAATGAGGAAGATTAGAGCCATTTGTGAGAAAAAGTTCTTACTTAATTGAATTAAAAATACAAATAGCACACCAACAAATTCGTAATGAATCAATCGGTGTGCTTTTTTAAGTAGTTATTTAGGACTTGTTTCCAGTAGAAATCACATTTTATTTTGCCGTGGTTAGCTTCAGAATCGAGAGAATTTAAACTGAATGACACCCGGTAGAAGGGATCGTTAAAAGTTGATAAGGTCTCCATCCAAGCGAGCCCTTGATCGGGGCTTAAAGATTTAAAGCTTTTTCGATACCTTATACGGTTTTTCTGGGCCAGCTTCATTAGCGTGCGTAATTTCGTTGTCTGATAGGAAAATATCAAACTGCGTCTTACTGTCCATTCCCTTAACGACTAGCACGTGACCATCTTGAAGATGATTCTCCCGATAAATTTGGGCAGTTCGCACGGCTTCATCATAGTCGTGAAAGTTTGCGATTGAATCGCCTGGGTTGAAGAAAATTAAATTGTCCATTGAAATCACCTCTATTCATGGTTTGGATACATTATACCGCAATCGCTTTCATTTTCCGAGTTTAAAGAAAACCTTACATGCTGTGACGTTTCCTAGTATTACAGCGTTTTTTTTGCTAAAATAAGTCTTGTTTTAAATTGTCGTGAAAAGGATCAGAGAAACGATCCATTAACGACAATATCGACGTCGAATTTTGACGCTCGAGAAACCGTAAATAAATGGAATAAAGGGGATAAACTACATGTGTGGATTTGTTGGTTACGTCAACCAGTCTGATGTTCCTAGCGATACGATCGTCAAGATGGCAAACCGCATTCGTCACCGTGGACCTGATGACGAAGCATATTTCAACGACGACAAGGTTACAATGGGCTTTCGTCGTTTATCAATCATTGACCTGGCGCACGGTAAACAACCAATGTACAACCAGGATCAAACAAAAGTATTAACTTTTAACGGTGAAATTTATAATTATCAAGATATTCGTAAAGAACTCCAAAACCTCGGTTACCAATTTCGGACTGATGTTGATTCAGAAGTTTTGATTCACGGTTATGATGCATGGGGTCCAGACCTGCTGCAACACTTGCGCGGGATGTTTGCCTTTGCCATCTACGATTCTAAAACTGGTGAAGTTTTTGGCGCCCGTGATCATTTCGGTATCAAACCCCTGTACTATTACGATGATGGCCAAACCTTCCTTTGGGCCTCTGAGATTAAGGCTTTTTTGGAGCACCCAAACTTCAAAAAAGAATTTAACGAGGATCTGCTGGCGATTCACCTCAGCTTTGAGTTTATTCCTTCAAAGGATACCATGTTCAAAAACGTCTTCAAGTTATTGCCCGGCCACTACTTCATTCACAAGGCGGATGGTCACACTGAGACGCACGAATACTACAAATTTAACTACGATAATATCGACCCTAATCAAACCATTGAAGGCGATGCAAAGAAGATTCGTAAGCTCGTTGACGAATCGGTTGATGCCCATATGATCGCTGATGTGGAAGTGGGTAGTTTTCTTTCCAGTGGGATCGATTCCAGTTACGTGCTCAACGAGGCTGCTAAGTTAAAGCCAATTCAATCGTTTTCGTTGGGGTTCAATCATTCTAAATACAGTGAGTTGAGCTGGTCAACGGAATTCGCCAAGGAAATCAAGCAGGACAATACACCGATCACGATGACCGGTGACGACTACTTTGATATCTTGCCAACCATTATGTATTACATGGACGAACCGCTCTCAAATCCTTCAGCGATGCAGCTTTACTACCTATCGAAGGGAACTCGCAAACACGTCAAAGTTGCCTTGTCTGGTGAGGGGGCTGACGAATTCTTTGGTGGTTACAATACCTACTTGGAAGCCAAGCCGTTTGAAACGTATCAAAAATACGTACCAAAGTTTGTCCGCAAGGGACTGGCAAAGGCTGTCGTTAACCTACCGCGTTTCCACGGTCGCCGTTTTCTGGTTCGTGGCGCTCAACCGCTAAGCGAACGTTACTACCGGGTCAATTACGTCTTTGACTACCATGATCGTGAACGGATCTTAAAGAACCCAGATTTAAACCGGGATGCTGGTGAATACACTAAGCATATCTTTGATGATGTTAAGGGCAAAGATGAAATGACTCAGATGCAGTATTTTGACATTAACACCTGGTTGCCGTACGACATTTTGCATAAGGCCGACCGGATGAGCATGTGCAATTCGCTGGAAGTCAGAACACCATTAGTGGACAAAGAAGTTGCTAAATTTGCGGCTACGATGCCTATTAAAACGCGAATTCGCGGAACCGAAACGAAAGTCTCTCTGCGGACTGCAGCGATGGCTGAACTGCCTGAAAAAATTGCCAAGAAAGAAAAGCTTGGTTTCCCATCTCCAATTGCCAGCTGGATCAAGCAGGACAAGTACCGCAAGCGAATTGAAGAAGCTTTCACATCTGACGTTGCCAAGAAGTTCTTCAATACGGATGCCTTGTTAGACATTCTCCAAGAACACATTAACGGTAAGTCATCGATGCAAAAGATCTTTACCATTTATACCTTCATTTTGTGGTACGAAGTTTACTTCCCAGAAGACACCACGGCAGATACGATCAAGAAGGTTCACCGGACGGATATCGATAAGATTCCCGTTGCTAACTAAACTGCATTTATCAAACTGAAACCGGCTGGAAATGTCGGTTTCTTTTTGCATGAAAATGTGAAACAATAGAATTTAGGACTCAATTAATTGGAGATGAACAAGCCATGTCACTTGATATTACCCAAGTGGTGACTTTATTACGAGAACACGATTTATTAACGACTGTGAATACTGCAGTGGCGCAGCAGACTTTTCAACACGTGAGCTATAATTCGAAAACGGTGCAGCCAGCGACCCTGTTTTTTTGCAAGGGCAACTTTAAGCCAGCTTACTTAACTGACGCCAAAACGGCCGGCGCGACCGCCTACGTTTCAGAGACCCAGTATGATGAGGGTAATGGCATGACCAGCATCATCGTGACCAATATTCAAAAGGCGATGTCATTACTGGGTGCTGCGTTCTACGATTATCCGCAAAACGACTTATTTATCATTGCGTTTACGGGGACAAAGGGGAAGACCACTTCTTCTTATTTCACCTATGGTATTGAACGAACCCATACACACGACCGGGTGGCGCTATTTTCGACCATCGACCGCATCGTTGGGAATGCCCCTGAAGACCGGTTTAAATCGGATCTGACGACACCGGAATCGCTGGACCTTTTTCATGACATGCGGCACGCAGTGAATAATGGGATGACTCATCTTGTAATGGAAGTATCTTCCCAAGCTTATAAAAAGGACCGAGTTTACGGGTTGCACTATAATGTGGGTATCTTTTTGAATATCACCCCCGACCATATTGGTGAAAATGAACACCCCACGTTTGCGGATTACCTGCACTGTAAGGAACAGTTGCTGGTGAATGCTGACAAATGTATTATTAACGCGGAGACTGACCATTTAGCTGACATTTATTACGCGGCTAAAACGACGACTCAGCCGGAGGATATTTACCTGTATGCGCGTGAGGGTGCGGATGTTTCCATGCCGTTGAAGCTGGATGTAACCTTTAAAAATACCAACGAAACCCTGCATCAAAGCGATTTTCAGGTGACAGGTCTTTCCCCTAAGGGTCGGGCCTTAAAAGTGGATGGCAGCTACGAACTGCACGTTCCCGGCGACTTCAATGAAAGCAATGCGGTGAGTGCCATCATGGCCAGCGCACTGTCTGGCACCAGTTACGACGATGCCAGAACCGCTCTGACGACCGTTCACGTTCCTGGTCGAATGGAAATGGTGACTAGCCAAGATCACGGTACGATTTATATTGATTACGCCCATAATTATGCCAGCCTGAAAGCGTTGCTGAGCTTTTTACGCACTCAAACGGATGCCGGTCGAGTCATTGTGGTGGTTGGCAGTACTGGCAACAAAGGAGTATCTCGTCGGCAAGGTTTCGGGAAGGCGCTGAGTGAAGAAGCCGACGTTGCCATTTTGACAACCGATGATCCAGCCTTTGAAGACCCAAAGAAAATTGCCGAAGAGATCGATGCTCATATCGACCATTCACGGGTCAAGGTTCAATACGTGATGGATCGAAAGACGGCGATTCAGACCGCAATTAAAATGAGCGATCCTGACGACATCGTTGTGTTAGCTGGCAAGGGTGAGGACGCTTACCAGAAGATCAAGGGTGTGAATACGCCGTACGCGACGGATGTCACGATTGCAAAACAAACAGTGGAGGAATTGTAAGGATGCAACAAACACCAGAATTTACCCCAATATTATTAGGCAGTGATTTTAACGTTTACGGGATGGCACGCTCACTCTATGCGCTGTACCATCAGCCCGTAAAGGCGATTGCTTCGATTCAGTTAGCGCCAACCCGGTTTACTAAGATCGTTGATTTGGAACTGATTCCCGGATTCGACGAAGACCCAGTGTGGATCGAATCGATGCGAAAAATCAAGGAACGTTACCGTGATCATGATGAACCAGTGATTCTGATCGGTTGTGGTGATGGCTATGCAGAGCTGATTGCCAAGCACAAGGCGGAATTGGAAGACGTCTTCATTTGTCCGTATATTGATTATGATCTGCTTAAACAACTAAATAACAAGGAGAACTTTTACAAAGTTTGTGACCGCTATAATTTACCGTATCCCGCAACCAGAACGATTTCTAAAGCGGAACATGACAGTTCGGCGAAGGTGGAGCAGCCGTTTGATTACCCCGTAGCCCTGAAGCCGGCAAATAGCGTGGAATGGCTCGACGTGCATTTTGAAGGTCGTAAAAAAGCCTTTCGAATTCAGTCCCGTGAAGAATTCGACCGCGTACTGGACGCCGCCTACGCTAATGGTTACAAGTCCGATTTTATCCTGCAGGACTTCGTACCCGGTGACGATAGCAATATGCGGGTATTAAACGCTTACGTGGACCAGCACCATCACGTGAAGATGATGTGTCTGGGACACCCGTTATTAGAGGATCCAGCCCCCAGTGCGATTGGCAACTATGTCGCAATTCTGCCAGAATACAACGAGGCCATTTACAAGCAGATTCAAGGCTTTCTAGAGCAAATTGAATTTACTGGTTACGCGAATTTTGATATGAAATACGACGTGCGCGATGACACTTTCAAACTGTTTGAAATTAATTTACGTCAGGGGCGCAGCAGTTTCTTCGTCACTCTGAACGGCTACAACCTTGCTGACTGGGTCGTTAAGGATTACGTCAAGCAGGACTTAGTGGATCAGCCAACCGTTTACGGCAATAAAGATGAGAGTAAGCACGCTGTTTGGCTGGGAGTTCCGGTGCACGTTTTTAAGAAATACGCGCGTGAAAACGCCGATAAGGATCGGGCTTTGGAATTGATTCGAGCTGGTCGCTACGGCACCACTTATCAATATTCAGCAGATATGAACCTGAAGCGTTGGGCGCTGATCAAATGGATGAATCATAATTATACGAAGAATTTTGACCGTTATTTCGCTGAAAACAAGGGGTAATTTTGATGAAGCATTTCTTTACGATCATTGGTGGAATGGGTACTGAAGCGACTGAGACTTATATTCATCAGTTAAATGAGCGGACGCCAGCCAACAGTGATCAGGATTATTTGGATTATATTCTGGTCAATCACGCCACGGTTCCTGATCGAACAGCGTACATCAAGGATCACACTCAGGCCAGTCCACTGAAACCGTTAGTGGAAGATATCAAAGTTCAGAGTCAGTTAAAGCCTGATTTCTTTGCGTTACCATGTAATACCGCTCATTACTTTTTTGATGAGATGCAAGCGGCGACCGATATCCCGATCCTGCACATGCCACGTGAAGCCGTGAAGGAAATTGGGCAAAAGTATCCTCGCGCTAAACGGATCGGATTAATTGCGACTGAAGGCACGATATATGATCATATTTATGACCATGAGATTCAGGAAGCTGGCTATCAGTTTCTTGCGCCTAGTCAATCCGTTCAAGAGCAGACCAATCGGCTGATTTATGACAACATCAAGGACAATAATTATGTCGATCCTGAGCTGTATCACGGGTTAGTGCAACAGATGTTTGATGAGACTCACTGTGACGCCTTGGTCTTGGGCTGTACTGAATTATCGCTGGCTCAAGATCGTGAACCAGTGGCCGATAAGCCGATCATTGACAGCCAATCGATTCTTGTTGACCGGACTTTGGAACTGGCATTGAAACAGCAGAAGCACTAAATTCTATCCGAATCAAAGAGCACTTAATTTTAAGAGCAAAAAAGCGTTGGTAAACTTCGGTATTTTCCCGAAATTCATCAACGCTTTTTAGCTGTGCCAGACTTTTAAATTGAAGTAGCTGGTTTAATGGCCATAAACTAACCAGAGGCCGAGGCATGCTGTGACAATGATAACAATTGCCAAGCACCAAGCGAGGATCGGTGATAGTTTTCGTTCCTGTTTGCGCGCAAAAGCAATTTCAATCAGGGCGATTACTGCTAACCCGAGCAACCCCTTAATGGTCATAATCACAGGGGCGTACTTGAATGCCCCAAAAATCAACACACCACCGCTGATCAGAATCAAAATGTACAGTACCCGGTCGGCCATCAACCACGGCACAATTTGTTTCTTATTGTGCCGAGTCAGCCCAATTAGCGTGACCAACGCTAGCAAAATAAATGAAATTAAATGAATAAGTAGCCACATCATTAACGCCTCCAAGAAATTTAAAGCAAAGTTTGCTTAGTTACTTACTAATTATAACTTAATTTCATGAAAAATGTCGTCTTGGTTTTAACAGTAACGGTTAAATCTATTATCTATTCTGAATTCGTTTAGTTAATGAGGTACAATAATCAAGGTATTTTTAAAATTTGAGAATGTCAGGCTCAGAGGGAGAGATTATTTTGGGAACGGTTTTATTTTTATTTGGGGCAGGCGTGGTTGCCGGTCTATTAGCATCAACAGCTGGTTTGGCTTCCTTAGTATCCTATCCAGCATTACTAGCAGTCGGGTTGCCACCAGTCATCGCCAACGTGACGAATACGACTGCACTGATTTTTTCTGGTGTTGGTGCGACCGTTTCGTCATTGAAAGAGCTGCGTGGCCATTTCCATCAGCTGGTCATGTTTGTCATATTGTCTCTGATTGGTAGCATTGGTGGCAGTACATTGCTGCTGATCGCGCCAGCTGGCTCATTTGAAAAGGTGGTGCCGTTTTTCATTTTAGCGGCAGCCATCATGCTATTTGTGTCTGGGAGACAGACGGATAATACAACGGAACGGTTGAAGGCAGCGCAAGCCCACCCTGTGAAGCGCATCTTAATTCGCGTGGCCAGTTATCTTGGCATTATATTGGTAGGTGCTTATACCGGGTATTTTGGCGCGGCAGGCGGTGTGATCTTTTTGGCACTGCTGTCAATCATTTTGAACGAAGACTTCGCCGTCATTAACGCAATGAAAAACGTGATTGCTTTCGTTGGTAATTTGGTAGCTACGATCATCTTTATTTTTAGATCAAAAATTAACTGGCACTTCGCTATCCTGATGGGCATCGGGTTATTCATTGGTGGCTACATTGGCCCCATCATTGTGCGTCACGTCAATATTAAATTGCTGCGAGCATTGATTGCGATTGCGGCGGTTGGATTAGCAATTGATTTGTTTGTGACGGCTTACTTTTGATTGAAAGTGAAAATGATAACTGGTTAGTCTAGACATACCGTCAGAGGATGAGGCGTAAAAGCGACGCTATTCGTGAAGTTGTGACGATTTTCTTGATTCAAATATCCTGATTAAGTGGCAACATAATCAGCTATGCCAGTTTTAAAGCAAAAAATAGCCACTAAAGCGATTTTTTTAATCTGAGGAATCGTTTTAGTGGCTATCTGATTAACGTTTAAAGGGGATCATCACACGCTTGTCACTTTTGAAAGTTAAATAGAGTGAAGGGTCAGGACAATGTCGACGGCTGCGGTAATCAGAATGAAAAGGGTGATGCCAATGCTCCAAGCAATTGACAGGCTGTGCTCCTGCTTTCGCCCGAACGCTATCTCAATGATGACAATGACTAACACGCCAAGCAGGAATTTCAGTGAAACCAGCCACGGCGCATGCATGAAGGTTCGAATCATCAAGACAATCATTGCAGTGGCCATGATGAGGTAAACGATGCGATCGAGGATCAGAAATTGAGCGATTCGTTTTTCCGATGTTCGGTTGAGGCCAATAATGGTTACAGGTATCAACAGGATCAAGCTGACAAAGTAAATACTAAGCCACATGAGGGTCACGTCCTTCAATAAAATAGTTGCAGGTTGTTAGTACCTTCGTTTTAAATTATCACTTCAAGTTTACCACGAAGCCATTGTGAAACTTACTTTCATTTAAAAAGTTTAATGCTTCATTAAGTTTTCGAAAGTTTTGCAGAAAATGAAATTCTCCCTTGTATTTCATCTTAAATTTTGATATTATCTTTCTCATCATGCGAAGTGGAGGAAATATCCTAAATGGCTGAACATAAAATTGGTGAATACGTGAAGGGTAAAAAGTATGGCTCTTTTGAGCACGATTTTGAAGGTGAAATCGAGAAAGTTTACGAAAACTCGGTTTTAATTCATATCCTTCGTTATAATGATGAAGATCGGATCTTAGTTGGTGAGTTAAATAACCGGGCCATCGTCCGAAAAGGCGATGCCAAAGCGGTTAAAGTGAAGGCGGAATAAATCAAATAAAGGTAACTATTTCATGAGGACTCATTTTTATGCAGATTTGGCTGACAAAATGAACCGAATATGATAAGATAGTTACTGTTATTGCGGGTATAGTTTAGTGGTAAAATTCAAGCTTCCCAAGCTTGCGTCGCGGGTCCGATTCCCGTTACCCGCTTAAGTGAATCATTCTTGTTTTGAAGAGAGTGAGACAAAACTCGGTTAGATCCCAGAATGCAAGTTAAGAGCGCCGTGGATTCCTGATTTTGGAATCTACGGCGCTCTTGGCTTGCATGGCCGGGATCTGAGTTTTGACGCACGTTTAGACCATGTTCAGTCTCGAGGTTGAGTAACATGTTTAACTACTTCAGCGTTAAGAAACCAATTAGATATTTACCAATATTAACTTTTGTCACAGCCTCTTTTTTATTTACGCGAATTCAGGGCCTAATAAGAAATTTTTATGTATCGGTATTCTTTTGAAGTGAATCTAGTATGTGTTAAATATAAAATTGGTGTTCCAATAACAGAAAACTCGTAATTTGTTTGGGTGTTAGATAATTTACTCGAACTGTTTTTTCCTGAATTTATAGGAGATTCGTCGCACATTTTGATTGATATTAGTGGCCAGGGTCGCGTGATTTTGAGTTTTGAAAACGTTCATGATTGACAGCTCAAAAAATAGTAAACGCATCGCCCTAAAAAGAGTAAACTATGAATTGTTAGGGAGGGAAAAACATGAAAAAATCGATTTTAGTCACTATAGCAGTTGCTGCTGGATTAGCTGGGGGTGCGGTTACTACTGGTACTTCAGCTCAGGCGGCAACTTGGCATCAGGGCATGCCCAAGGCTTTGCGGGGAGTTTGGCATACCAAGAAGATTAAATTCTTTGGTGGTGTGAGATTTACAATACGCATTGGCAAGAATTATAGTCATGCAGCAGTTACTGATCCGGATGTTTTGAACCACACTCGTTATCGCTACTTAGGCCATCATGATTATAAAGTTAATGGCTATGAGCCAATTTACTCTAAAAAGCGGACGAATCGGTACTTCAAGTGGGTCTCTAAGCACCATATTGTCTATTCGGACTTTTTAAAGAAGGGGTATGGAGCCAGCTTTTATCGTTAAAAAAGCGGCACTTTTGTTAACATTTTTTAAATTGGCTTCCTTGGTATTGATGACCTTCATCAATACCTTTTTTGATGGGGAATCGCGTATCATGGTTGAGTTGATAAGCATCTAAGATGGCATGTGTGAAAGTGTTTGAATTTAGATTAGTCCTTACTAATTGAAGCGGAGAGAGCCTAACTTTTATCCATGGAATTTTTATAAACAGAGTGGAACATTGAACTTAATAAAAAACGACTGAAAGGACGGGTTCAAATGGAGTATACAAAACTAGGTCACACGGATATTGAGATTGCCAAACTTTGTCTCGGCTGTATGAGCTTTGGTAAAGCGGGGACGATGCATGACTGGACTTTGGACGAATCACAAACTGAAGAGGTGGTTGCTCACGCTTTAGACCTTGGGTTTAATTTCTTTGACACTGCTAACGTTTATTCTAAAGGTACCAGTGAAGAATACCTTGGCAAAGCGCTGAAGAAAAATGTTTCCCGAGATAAAGTGGTGATTGCCTCTAAAGTGTATTTTAATGAAGGCCGCTTATCACGGGCAGCTATTAATCGTGAAATCGACGGGACTTTGAAGCGTCTTGGGACCGATTATCTTGATTTGTATATTATTCATCGTTTTGATTACAACACCCCGATTGAAGAAACAATGTCAGCTTTGAATGATTTAGTGAAGGCCGGAAAAGTTCGCGCTTTAGGGGCCTCTGCCATGTATGGTTATCAATTCTATAATATGCAGCTAGCTGCCCGCGACAATCATTGGACGCCCTTCTCCGCAATGGAAGACCACTATAATTTGGTTTACCGCGAAGACGAACACGAACTGATTCCGATTTGCAAACAGATGGGCGTTTCGTTGATGCCATATAGTGTTCTGGCCTCGGGGCGTTTGGCTCGTCCAAACTGGAAGAGTGATACCCTGCGAAGTCAGACTGACAAAGTGGCCATGGGTAAGTACGATCATACAGAGAAGACTGATGTGGCAATTGCCGAGAGGGTTCATGAGCTGGCGGAAAAGCATGGTGTGAAAATGGCCCAGGTCTCACTGGCATGGCAATGGGCTAAGGGCGTTTCATCACCAATCGTTGGGGCCACCAAGAGTAAGTATCTAGACGATGCCGCCAAGGCGTTTGATCTGCACCTCAGTGATTCTGAAATTCAATATCTTGAAGAACCCTATGTTCCGCACAAAATTGTCGGCGCAATTGACCATAATCCTGCTGAAGGTGTTGTCCTGTTAGATAAAGATCCGAAATGATAATCTAATGAGTAAATTATGTGAATAAGAATGGTATATTTTTAAATATATAAAAGCAGAATATTTTCGACCAGTAGTAGACTCAACAAATCCCAGTGGGACAGTAATAATTAACAATATTCCTAAATATTTTAATTAAAAATAAATTAAAAAATATCTTGTAAAGTCTCATTTTAAATGCTACTGTAAAACTATTAAATCAAAGGGAGGTACGAACTTATGACAACAGTCGCGTATAATGGCAACCAATCGAATAACTTTGTAACCTCCTTATTAGCCTTATTACTATAACTTAGGACTCTGACAATTAATCGTCGAGTCCATTTTGCGTTATAGAAATGAGGCTCGGCGCACAAGCACCTCATTTCTAGTAAATGAGGTGCTTTTTTGATTTTAAATTCCGCTGAGAGAAGGGATTGATTTGGATGTCGTCAATGACTACTGGCAGTTATGGCCCACAGTAGGTCATTTTTGCTAGAAATTCTAGTTGATTAATCACACATATTTGACCGGGGATCCACGTTGGACGTTCCGGCACACATACCAACATAGTTCAAAAATGTTTTTGACTGAGATTGATCAGACTCAGCCCACATAACTTGTTTACCAGTTACAGGGTCACACACATAAGGAGATGCGTTACATGGAACTTCAGAATTTAAGTTTGCAGGATCGACTCGATCAGACGCGAGAGTCGCCACTTTTTTATAAGATTTTTGCTTTGGTTGCCGGAGGCATGTTTTTGGACGCCGCAGATGTTTACATGGCCAGTTCCGTTGCTAGTTATACGTTGAAAACTGGCTGGTCTACCGTTCAGATGAATTCGTACTTTCTTTCTAGCGGATTCTTAGGTTTGTTCATCGGTTCACTGATTTCAGGCTTTATTGGTGACTTAAAGGGCCGCCGGGTGGCCTATCAGATCAACCTGCTGCTGTTTGGTGGTTTTACATTTGCCGCTGCATTTGCCCCCAACATGGCGGTTTTGATTTTTTGTCGATTGATGGCTGCCGTTGGCCTCGGGTCTGAGATCGTTACTGGCTATTCAATGGTCAATGAATTTTCACCCGTTCACAACCGTGGCAAATGGTGTGCTGCCGTTTCACTAGTTGCTAATTGCGGGGCGCCCATTACGATGCTGGTCTGCACGATCGTGTTGCCACGCTTTGGCTGGCGGGCACTGTTTGCGATGATCGGAGTGATTGCTGCCATTCTGTGGTACTTGCGTCGAGACATTCCAGAATCACCGCGATGGCTAATTGCCCATGGACGTAAAAATGAAGCTGAAGCCATTATTGAACAGTTGGAAGTGAACGGCAGTCGTCATGAAGACGTCGATGCTGATTCACAGACCCATCCGCGTGTTCACCATTCATTAGGAATCAGCTTGTTTGTGGCAATCGTGGCCGTTTCAGCCACCATTATCTGCCAATACGCCTTTACCTCATGGGTGCCAACCCTTCTGTTGCAGCGTGGAATCAATATTTCTAACTCACTTGGCGTTTCAACTATCATGATGCTTGGGGCACCTGTTGGCTGTGCAATCGGTGCCACCATGATTGATCGAATCGGTCGCAAACGCACCATCGTCCCAGCCTTTCTGCTAACTGCCGTCTTTGGTATGATGTACGCGCATCAAGATAGCATGGTCATGGTGGTGTTTGTTGGCTTCTTACTGACCACCTGCTTCTATGTGCTAATGGCCAGTGTCGTTGCCGTTTACGTATCTGAGCTATTTCCGACCGAGTACCGTTTTCGTGGTTCAGGTGTCGCCAATGGAATTGCTAAACTGATGACGGTTGCCATGCCAATCGTCGTTGCTTGGATGTTAAAGGTCGCATCGGTGAACGTGGCCTTCTGGTCAATCAGTGGGATCGCTCTCTTTGCTGGACTGGTCGTTTGGATCTTTGGTGATGAGACTAACCAGAAATCAATTGGATAATTTGAATAATAATCAAAACAATGCTTGAAATCACGATATTAAATGATTTCGAGCATTATTTGATTACCAGCACTTGATCAAATATCACGCAGAATTTGCTGTTTATTAGGGTCAATCGCAAAAACGGACTGAGAGATGCTCAGTAATGCACTCATTTCGGGGGTGTTAACCTTGAAATCGCGGTGCGCCATAATGAGCGTGTAGCGTAGGTCAGATATTGGAATTGGGACAGTTTTAATGCCTGGGGCATGACGACTTATTTGGTAATTGGGAAGAATCGTCCAACATTCTGTTTGATGAAGCATTGCTAAAAATTGGTATACTGAATTTATTAGCCTATTCAAGTCGTGAATTTAATTTTCAAAATACAATCTCAGCCTTTGTTCTCTACTAAAGGCAGTCCTAAACTTCACAATAAAAGTGGTACAATAATCGTTAAATGATTAGGGAAGATGATGAGAAATGACCACTTTTGATGGTGAACCACTTAATATTTTACATACAATCGGACTAGATACTTTGTACCCAGTTGTTCGAATTGAGATTAATTTTCAAAAGTCGCTAGACCGAACTAGATTTGAGGCTGCCCTTTCGGCAGTTTGTGGTGTTGTGCCAGCACTGTGCTGTCGTTACGAACTGAGTACCAACCAGTGGGTATCGGTAACTGATGATCCTCGGACACTGATTCATGACCAGGTTACTGATGTGGATACCGACGCACAGAAGTGGGATCTCATGAAGGATCCACAGCTGCAGATCTATTGGAATGAAGAAAACGGCGGTCTTCGTTTAACGCTTTACATTAGCCATATTTTAACGGATGGTGCCGGTAGTAAGCAGTTACTGTATTTACTCGCGAAAGCCTATACTCAGGGGCCAGAAGCGCTTAAGAACGTGCACAATAGTCAAGATATTGGCTGGCTCGAAGAACTTGTCGCTCAGCATCAGCAGACACCAGGTCGCAAGACTGACCACCCAGATGAACCGCTATTGTTGCCGCACTTGGAAAAGCAGGGGTCACGCACATATCGTGTGGGGCATGTCACCTTCTCAAATGGCGCGACCAAGCAGTTGATTGCGGCTACTCATCAAGCTGAAATTACCGTTAATGATGTGGTGATGGCAGCCTTTGGTCGCGTCATGCAAAACTTTGCGGGTACGCATTCTATCGCGCTTGCTTGTCCAACCGATATGCGGCAGTTCACAACTGTACCAGAGGAAACGACACAGATTGCTAACATGACTTCCCGCTATAATTTAAATATTGATACTGAAATGACCGAACCATTATTGAAGTTGATCGAGCGGTTCCATAAAGAAATGACCAGCCTTAAGGATCAGCGGCAGTGTTTTGACTCTGTTGCCGGGCTGCTTAATAATTACCACACTAAAACGTTACCAGAACTTCAAAAGACGGTGGAAGATAACTATCACGTCCGGGAAGTTGCTTACACCAACTTTGGTATCATTGATGACCAGAAAGCGAAGTTTGGCGATGTTGCAATCAATAGTTTGATCGTGACAGGCGGTTTCCGTGAGGCACCGATGTTTCAGATTGCGGCGGGGACCTTTAACGGGCAGTTAACACTGGCCTTTAACATGCAAGGTACGGACGAAGAATTTAAATTTGGGGTGGCATTAGCTAATGACGTCGCCAATCTGATCCAGCAAATTTCATTGGCTGAACTTGTCCATTAATACTTTTATTCATGAAGAAATGACGTTATCCGCAAGTGATAACGCCATTTTTGCGTTTAAAATTAAATACTTAATGAGCGGGGCTCAGTATGCCCGAAGAAGGAATAACCATTGATGAACTGAAACTGTTTCGGAACTTTTTCGAAATGAATTTCCCCGTGGGACACATTCCGGTCACAATTTAATTCACGAGGTTATCATTGGCGTTTTAGTCCCGGGTCCGGCATAATAAGGTCATACAAAGCAAAGGGGATGTTGTTATGAAAGTCATCAACGTTAAATTAGCCGTGAAGCCAGGTCAACAAGCAGAATATGAAGCCTTTATTGACAAATTGGTTCAGGGTTCCCGTGCTGAAGCGGGAAATGTCAGTTACGATCATTTCAAAAAATTAGGCAGCGACACCGACTATGAAATTATTGAGCACTGGAAAGACGCCGCCGCAGTGGATTTCCATAACGAAACGCCGCACTTCAAAGCTTTTTTAGCTGGTGTCGGTGATTATCTGACAGCTGATCCTGTGATCTACCGAATGACTTATGGAGAATAGTTGAATTTTTCGTTTGAATCATGTGTGAGTTAAACCGTTTTAACATTATTAATTGATGATAAACTAAAACTTGCCCTGATGGTTGTTGATTGACAGCTATCGGGGCTATTTGCGTTGCAACAATTAAAACAGTCCAGATAGGCATGTCTACCTGGACTGCGAAACATATCATCTCAGCCAGCAAGCTGATAAAACACGTTCCGGTCTCGGCTCCAAACTGGGACAGTAGTTTGTGAACGTCGACTAGTATTTTATTGCGTTGGATAACAGTTAGAATGTTAGAGGACACTGCATGGGGTTCCAACGCAATCCGCGAAAAACGGTAAGGGAAGCAGCAGAAACCTACTGTTGCCTGTAACCAACTCTTCTGAATTGATTACGGTGGCATTTTAGCAAGTCGGTTCGAAAATGGCAACTATATACACTTGAGATTTTCAAGCTAAACCGTGGACTTTCCGGTAAAAGCAAGTAAAATACCATTTGCCAGAGAGATTTTGGCTCATCAGAAGAACGATGCTGCGCTCATGCACAAGAGAGAGAATGTGAGAACATGCGAAAAAAACTGAGTATCATTCTAGTCGTTTTAATCTTGTCACTAATTAATATCGCGCCGGTCGCCCACGCGGCCTACCCCTGTTAATCCATGGCGCTTTGAAACTGCTCAAGCAACCGTCCAAATTAAAACTGGGGCGTATTACACGTCGGTTTGGGAACGGGCAATTAACGTCTGGAATTCGAAACGGGTCTTTAAATTCACGATCGTTAAAGGACCCGCTCAAATTACGATTGTGCCTGCGCAAAGTGACGAGAATTCGCTGATTGCAAAAGATTACGTAGGGGTGGCCTACGTGGACCACGATGCCACTAAACGAATTATCAGTGTTCGGTTGCATCTTGTGCACACTTTGCTTAAGAAATACGCTTATACCACTAGTCAGCGGGTCAACGTAGCGGAGCACGAACTTGGCCATGCCATGGGGTTGGCGCATAATCCAATCAAACAAAGTGTGATGTATAAATCCACGCGCTATGTAAGTGTTCAGCCGGTTGATGTTGCCAATGTACGTTACCTCTATAGTCTGCCACCAGCTCAATACTTTATTAACACCGCCCAAACTTCTAGCACGGTTAATGCCAATAAGGATATTGTGACTGATTCGTGGATGAAAGTTATTTTTAATTCCCATGAAAGGGAGTCTGAACGAGTTGCTGGCACCGTGCATTAAACCGAAAATATTAGTCTAAAGGTGAATTTGTCGTCAGAATTTCAAGCGTTGCAACAGCATAAGAGGGGCGAGGAAAATGGTTAAATATCAAAGGGGCGCTAAACCCGTCAAACCAAGTCATGTCTTGATAGCTTCAGCATTATTCTCTAGTAGCCTATTATTCGGTTCGTTGTTGGTTAGCACTAAAGCTCATGCGGAAAATACGAATCTAGGTACCTCGACAAATGTGGATATGACACAGGACGTAGCCGGTATTCAAACCTCTGAGAAAGTCGCAACTGCTGGAGCTGGCTCTCAGAACAGTGCTGCTACACAAACTAATAGTACAGAACAGGCAAACGTTAGCTCATCTGCTGACGGTTCAGCTAGCAATAAATCGTCAATTTCGGACACCGCATTAACAACTGTCTCTCATTCAACTGAGACTAATGCACAGCAGCTTGAAAATGATCAATCAACTCCGGAACAGGTTCAAACACCGACTCCCAATTCGAATTCCACTCAGAATCAAACGACAGCTCAAAGTCAAAAGACGACGCAGCCCGAAGACCAAAGTGGCACCAGCCCAAACGCCAATGAAGTTGAGGCTAACTCAGCACCTGAAACTGCCAACAAGCAGGTCAACTCTTCAACTGACAATCAGTTAGCTACTGAAAGTGGGCAGCCAATTGAGAGCCAAGATACCGCTGCAAATCAGTCAACAACGAGTTCAGCACTTGATGATAGTACTATTCAAAATGCTGCGCAGTTTGCGTCTGATCCAGAGCAAATTGCTGCTGTGGCAGCTCAGACTTTAGCAGCGGTTGAAACAACTGCGCCAGCGCCATTAAGTGAAAACGTGATTCAAAAAGTAACGCTGAACGTACCGGTACCGGCAGATGGCACCAATGCGATTAAAGCTACGAATGCTTTCAACATTTCTACTTCTACTAATTTTTCGTACGTCAACGTGCATCCCAAAATGACGAGTGTCAGCCAGGGTAAGTGGCAGGGCTACGACTATGCAGCGGCAATTCCAGACGATGCCATTGGTACCGATCCAACGACCAAAGCCGCATACATCGACGAGTGGATGCCCGATACGGCGTTACAGTATCTGTTGTACACAACGGATTACGCGACTCAGTACAGTTCTTTTGCGACTTTTAGAAGCAATTTTAGCAAATCCAGTTTGAGTACCTTAACTGACTTTACCACCTTGAAGAATTTGCAAGAAACTGATCCCGTCAGTCACAACGCGACCACCTACTGGGCTCAGTTGATGCTTTACCTCCAAACGCTGGAAGGACTACAGTACGCTACTAATTTGCAGACCATCAATTTATCTGATGATAGTGACGTTACGCAAAAAGTTTACCAAGGCGCAACACATCACGGATACCTATGGGATATTACCGCGCTGGCAAACTTGCACAATCTCACGTCAGTTCAAATCGTTGATCAGATGGTTCAAGATGCCAGTCCTTTAAAGTCAATGAGCTTGAATAATTTTAATCTCAGCTTTAATGCCATTAGTGATGGGACCGGCGTTCAGGTGGCCTCGCCAAGTTCGCCAATGGGTGGCCTGCGCTATCAATACATTCCAGTAACACCATTGGTTTTACCCACTGGTACGACCAGCGTTCAGATTGACTACAACGTTTTTGGAGCAAATGGCCAGCCACGGGTAACGAAACCGTATAATGGCACGGCTTATCCGGGTGATAATGGTTATGCCGTCATTGCCAGTACGGCGGATGGGGCGAATGTGGGTGTGAACTCAGTTGTCTTTAGCAACCTCCTTAAACCACCGGCTGGGAAAATGGGCGTCCTGACCGTTTATGCCCCGTTTTTCGGGTACGATTCCGATGCGCCAAATGCTACACCTGATAGCTTTGAGGCTTATGTATTGATTCCGTACTACTTTGCTGATGGATACGGAAACGTGAATGTAAATTATCAGTTTCTGCAGGCTGACGGCCTACAGAAGGTGATTGGACCAACGGAAACGCTCGCCAATCCGGTGGGTACGACTTATGACTTAAATAACAACACCTATACCAATTACCCAATGAGCTACTTGACTGACCGATTAAATGGCAGGTATATCGTGTTAGATGGAACGGGAAAATACAGTGATTACGTTGCCCAAAACGGCTTAGCAAACTTAGTTCCGTCTACTGGCATAACTGCAGCAGGTGAGACAAATTTGACGGTACTTTTTGCAGATACAATTCCCGCCAGAGTGGCTTACGGGTATCAGGATGGCACGAATCTTGTTCCGATCAGTGAAGATAGTAGTGTGGATAACGACATCAATAGTGCCACTTTATTAACTAGCCTTGTGAAGACGATTCCCCACTATTCATTTGCCAGCATTAATATGGTTGACGCAAATGGCAATGTCACGCCGTTAAGTAGTACGACGTTACCATATCTAGTGGCAGGAAGCTACCTGCAAGTTGTTTATACAGCTGACAACATTACGATTCCGGTCAGCTACGTTGGACCAGATGGACAGACTATTCAAGCAAATGGTGAACTGACAGGTTTGTATAATCAAACCGTCACATCAAAACAGCTTCAGACTCAACAGATTGATATTTTCAATTACCGTTTTGACCACTTTGCGACGTCTGATGGGACACCAATTACTGGTCCAGTAACTTTTGCCGAGGTCGAGGGCGGCCTTCAAGCCGTTTACCGGAGTGGGCAGGTTAATTTACCAGTACGATATGTCAATGTTGACGGCGAATCAATTGCCACTGACGGGAAATTGTCAGGCGACTATAAGACGCCATTAACAGCAGATGAGTTAACTGGACTTCAAATCGATATTCCAAATTATCGCTTCGACCACTTTGCTGCGGCTGATGGGACACCGATCACATCGGCGGCTACCTTTGCGGATGTCGAAAATAATGGCATTCAGGCCGTTTACCGCAGCGGTCAGGTTAACTTGACGGTTAAATACACCACCGCGGATGGTCAAACCATTGCTGCGGACGGACAATTGTCAGGTGATTATAAGACGCCATTAACAGCAGATGAGTTAGCTGGACTTCAAATCGATATTCCGAATTATCGCTTCGACCACTTTGCGACTACTGATGGGACACCGATCACATTGGCGGTTACCTTTGCAGATGTCGAAAATAATGGCATTCAGGCAGTTTACCGCAGCGGTCTTGTCAATTTACCCGTGAAATACACCAATGTCGACGGTGAATCAATTGCACCAGATGGGCAATTGGACGGAATTTATAACTCAGTGGTTTCGGGAACTGCATTAATAGCACAGCAAATTGAAATCCCAGGTTATCGGTTTGATCATTTTACGACGGCGGATGGTTCACTAATCGTCGGTGACGTCACCTATGAAGATTTGCAGACAGGCTTGGTTGCCGTTTACAGAAGCAGTGATGTCACGGTTACCATTAAATTTATCGATCAGATCGGTAATCCAATTGCACCGGATATGACTTGGACTGGGAGCGATACAGACGTGGTTAATCAAACTGCATTTAATACCCAAGCTCAACCAATCAACGGCTATACCTTTAGAGAAGTTAGAAATACGAGTGGCACACAAATTACTATTCCGACGACCTTTGAACAACTGCCGACGACTCTGGTGTTCTTGTATAGTCGAAATATCGTGTCACCTGGGAATCCAAATACACTACCAATCGGCGGTAATTTCCCTGGTGATGATTCCTCCAATCCAGGGTCACCAGACACTGGCTCTCCGGATATGGGTTCACCAAGCACCGGTACTCCAGATACGGGATCACCAAGTAATCCTGTAACCTTCCCAACTAATCCTGCGACTAACCCGCCAGTAGTAGTTGAAAAGCCCGCACTGATGGGGCAGGTGATTTATGCCCTGAATTCACTTAAATTGTATAACGGCCCGGATTTTGAAACGAGTCAGGTCCTGACTAGTTACGAGAAGAAACCACGTATCTACCGGCCGCGATTTAAGGTCATCGGTTGGGCGTTGGACACACACCACCAACTTCGTTTTCAAGTTCGAGATATCAATGAAGAAAGTAGTACGTTTGGCTTAGTTGGATACGTCACGGCTGATCCATTGTTTGTCCGTGGTGCTTACTACCAAAGTGCCCCGGCTAAGATCACAGTCATTAATCCGGCGGGCATCAATGCATACTCATCGGTCAATCTGAGGGGTAAGCTCGTCCATTATCGACAGGGAACAGTCTTGCAGGTTAAACGCGTCATCATTGGACGCACAGCGACTCGGTTCGTTTTGCAAGACGGCAGTTACGTGACCGCTAATAAAACCTTGGTAAAAATGGGTAGCATTGAGATGCCACATTTCGCAGTGAAGACGCAGGCGTTGAACCGTTACGATGATCTGCAACTAACTAAGCCTAACCGGCACTATAAAACGATTGCGCCACAAACCTTCCGCATTAAGGGCTGGGATTACTCTGACGGTTACAACTATCACGTTAAATCGCTCAAACGGTATCTGGTGAGTGGCGGCTATATCACAGCATATTCGGTATTAGTTAAAGCCAAGTTTTAGCGTTATCTGAGGTTATCACTATCAAAAATAACCCCTGGCAGGTCATCGTAAATGATGCCTACCAGGGGTTTTGCTGATACTTTTATTAAATAATTTAGAATTGGCGTGGCTAGTTCTTGTTACACCGATGTCTGCGCTGCCGTATTTTAAGAATTAAATCAGCAATTTTCGCCCAATCAGTTGCCGTCGGTGGATTCGCCCAAATGACCTGTGGTAGTTTAATCTGTCGTGTGTAAAGGTCCGAGACATAAATATCAGTCTGGGATGTTAACCGGTTATCAACGGTTAATTGGGTACTATTAAAAGTCTTGAGCGAATCGATAACATAGTCGGTGTAAAGTGCACCCTGAGAGAAATCAACGCAAATATGAATCGGTTTTTCATTGAACGCTTGCGAAACCGAGTCAATCAGTGCAAACATGTAACTAAAATACAGGTTAGTTTTTGTTAATTCATTAAGTTCAATAACGCCATTCTTTTGTAAATCAGCGATCATTTGTGTCACTGTGCGATTAAATATCGGGTAAAGTTCAGCTAAAAATTTGGTTTTTCGTGAATCCGAGAAGGTTGGCCATTCAATGAAGAAGGTGACAAGCCTCAAGTGAATGGCCTGCAAGCGTGGTTTTAACTGAGTCATATCAACTGTAAATTGCTGATCTTCATTGACTTTTAAATGTCTGATAAACTGATCGGACAATTTGCCGATAGTTGGGAAATTATTCGCCGTTTTGACCATCTCAGCTTGACCGCAAAATCCCTGCGAGACTAAGAATAAGTAGAAGTAGTTAAATTCGGTATCACTGAATTCTTTCTTATCAGGTAAAATCGGTTTCAGTTGTGCCAGCAAACGTTGCCGGTTTGGTGAATCCGTAACTGCTGTAATCAGTCCCGCTGGCAACGCGTTACCATTGTTCATGCGTAGAAGCCAAATACGGGTGAAAGTAGCGAGCTTTGTGATTTCTGTCGGGCGCAAACCATTTTTCACGTGTGACTGAACCGCGTCAATAATGCTATTGACCTGGTCAGTCAATTCGTTAAAGGGTTGTTCACCCGTGCTATACATTGCATTATAGAATTGAAATAAACGGAGCCGGGTTATAAATTCAGCCTCATTAGGTTTCATATTTACCGGAAGGAAATGATTCTGGGTGAGGGCGCCATCGAGCTGATCCAAAGTGCGGTAAAACACCGAAGTACTCATATAGTTGGCGTCGATGTACTGCCGTTTTGTGAACTGATTGTCGTAGAAAAAGTGAAATTTAAAACCGGTATAGAGTGGTGCCCGGTGTAAATACAGGAGGGCGACTTTTTGCAGCACATAATCGTTCAGATTCTGTGCGTGCCAAGTCAGTTCTTCCGTTTCGACAATTTTAGACTTGTGTTGACCACTAACTTGTAATAGGTCTGCATTGATCAGTTCATAATGCTTATGTAGTTGGTAATTTGTAAAGTGGTTGGTCTTAGCAATTTGTCGCTTACTGATCACGTGGTCATCCCGGTGATTGAACGCTGTAAGAATATGGTAATTGATGGCGTCATTTTTTGTGAATAAGTAGCTATAGTCCATGTTGTTAGATCCCCCCACAAGTCTTACTAGTCGATTATAACTGAATTTCAAAGAAAATTGGTTGAAAACCAGAAATCTCAAGGCTTTTGGGTGTGTCGTTTTTTTGCCGTGGGCTTAAAATCGGGGGAAAAATCACTCTCTAGAGACCCCTTTAGAAAGGGATATAACACTGCTATCACGAGATTAATAAGAGCTGTCAGCTTTTGAAAATTATTTTTTCCGGAATATTTAACGTTAGTGGAAAAATAAGACAAACTTAAACTATTGAAACAAAAAATAAACTTTATATAATTTAAGTAATTATTTTACTAGTGGAGGTTTCCTCAAATTGCCCGGAATTAACCATCCTAAACAACATTCATCAAGATTAATTGATTTGACTGGCAAACGATTTGGCCGGTTGGTCGTGATCAAGAAGGCGCCGTCTTCAGCTAAAAACGGCAACGCTCGCTGGCTGTGTCGATGTGACTGTGGTAATCAAATCATTGTTGATAGCCAGAGTTTGAGACGCAAATCGACTCGAAGCTGCGGCTGTTTAAGACGAGAAATCAACCATCAACGAATGTTGAACAATAAAGTGTTTGATAAATATCAGGGTAACGCAAGCTCACTGAAGGATGGGCACGGCGTATTTTACTCTTCAATTCGGAAAACCAAACGCAACCATACCGGGGTGATTGGCGTTTCTTACGATTCCCATTACCATCGTTACGTTGCACGATTACGGTTTCATGGTAAGTACGTCTTGAATAAAACCTCAAATAATTTAGAGGAAGCCATTCAGATGCGATTGGCAGCCGAGCAAAAGTATTTTAAACGCCAAGTTCAACAAGTTCATTTTAATTAAGAATTGTTATTAACCCTTTTTGGGATTTGAATTTTTAGCTTGACAGCCGGGTAAGTTCGGGAACTTTACGAACTTATCCGGTTTTATTTGTGTTCAATATTTAATGTGGTTTTTTGAGTGGCGTTGGAATTTACTGGTGCGAAAACGAGCTTTGTTTCGATTCCACTTCCGCTAAATTATTTGGCCTTGAATCTCTACTTATCTTCTAATTAATTGAACAGAAAGACGGCGAACTTTTGCCTGCCGCGTGGGGTCTTCGATGCGTTTAACTAACGCCTCTACCGCGTCGTGCCCGATTTTTTCAGTGGGTTGCTTAACGGAAATCACCGGCTGTTTAAAATAGTTAAACCAGGCGGTATTATCAAAGGTCGCAACTTTAATATCAGTTCGGTTCAATAGCTTTAATTCATCCAAAACAACTTTTAGCAACGAAACATCGGCGGCAAAAATGGCATCACACTTTTGATCGATTAGCAATTTTCGCACGTAAGGCATTGCCTTAACTTGCTGAACGTCACTAATATAGAGCAAGTGGTTATCAACCGGAATTTGATACTCTGCTAGCGCTTGTTTGTAGCCTGTTACCCGCTCTGGACCAGAAGTTCGCACCCCACTAGCAATCATGCCAATTTTTGAGCTACCTTGACGAATCAATTCTTCAACGGCTAGTTTTGCGCCAAACTCATTATTGACCAACAGCGTATCAAACTGCGGCCTGTCTGAAGACGGTGCGCGGTCGAAAAAAACGGTTGGGGTGTTACCAAGTAATTTCTGATAATCCATCGTTTCATCGGTACTGGCAATTATCAGGCCGGCCACGTTATAGTTTCGAAGCATTTTAATGGCGTTTCGCTCCTTAAAAGGGTCTTCGTCCGAGTTCATGATGAGAACCGTATAATCATTTTGGGTAGCCTGATCCTGAATGGCACGAGTGATATCTTTAAAGTAATCATTGGCGGCGTCTGAAACAATCACCCCAATCATTTTAGCTTGCTGGGAACGCATGTTGCGAGCAAACATGCTTGGCCGGTAACCTGAACGGGTAACGATTCGCTGAATCCGTTCCTTAGTTTGACGACTGATGCCTGGACGATCGTTAAGAGCCCGCGAGACGGTTGCAATGGACACCCCGGCAAGTTTGGCGATTTGCTGGATCGTGAGATGGTCGTTTTCTTCATTCATAATTAATCTGACCTTCTTTCATGCAATGAATATTTTGGTTGCTACTTACTCGCTTTTAACGCGATTAAATTAACTTTCAAGTCCTATTCCATTCTTATTTTAAATCAAATCTTGTGAAGATGGTAAAATTTCGGAAACGTTTACGTAGCTTACGAACGGTGTCGTCATAAGCAAAGCTGTATTTTCTGAAAAAAGAAGGTTTGTGAAATGGTATTCAATTTTCGATTTTGAGGGTTGCATCATGATAATCTATTACTTGAAAACGATTACAGCAAATACTTTGAAGAGTGGTGAAAAACATGCTATTAGGAAGCATTGAGGCTGGTGGGACGAAGTTTGTCTGCGCGGTTGGTAATGAAGATTATCGCGTTCAGCGTAAGATTCAATATCCAACCACTAACCCCAAGGATACGGTTCAGCAGGCAATTGACTTTTTTAAGCAATTTCCAGATTTAAAAGCTATCTCAATTGCTTCGTTTGGACCAATTGAAATCCGGAAGCACGCCAAGTACTACGGATACATTACTGATACACCCAAGCCAGGTTGGGCGCAGTTTAATTTCTTAGGAATGTTGAAGGACGCTTTTGATCTGCCAATCTATTGGACGACTGACGTTAACGGTTCAGCTTACGGTGAATACGTGATGTCGACACTGTTCAACGAAAAGATCGATGCCTTGACCTACTATACAATTGGCACGGGTGTCGGTGCTGGGACGGTTGTTGACGGTAAATTCATTGGCACACTGGGCCATCCCGAAATGGGGCACGTCAGGTTGAAACGCCATCCGGACGATTTGGACTTTAAAGGTATCTGTCCATATCATGGTGACTGCCTAGAAGGGTTGGTTTCTGGGCCAACCTTTGAAGCCCGGACCGGTAAGAAGGGTAAGGATGTCCCGTTGACCGATCATGTTTGGGATATCATGGCCTATTACGTTGGTCAGGCTGCCCTGCAAACAACGCTGGCAATTCGACCGCAAAAGATTGTTTTTGGTGGCGGGGTCGTCAGTGAGGCCTTCTTGAAAAAGGTTCGCCAACAATTTGATCAACTGATGAACGGTTATCAAAACGTTGGTAAACTAGAAGATTACATCACTATGCCACTGGCAAAGAATAATGGTTCAGCTACGATTGGCAATTTTGCATTAGCCTATCGCGAATCTAATAAATAATTAAGAGGAGTTTTTAAATATGAAGAGTTTAGTATTAACTGCAACAAAACACATGGAAATCCAAGACGCTGAAAAGCCAACCCCTAAAGCTGACGAGATCCTAGTCAACACTAAGTATGCCGGCATCTGTGGTACTGACCACGCTTTATATAACGGCTTGCCTGGTTCGGCTAACGCCGTGCCACCAATCGTGTTAGGCCACGAAAACTCAGGTATCGTGGCGGCTGTTGGTGCCGACGTTGAAGGTTTCAAGGAAGGCGACCGTGTCACTGTTGACCCTAATATCTACTGTGGTAAGTGCTTCTATTGCCGCACGGGTCGTCCAGAGCTTTGTGACAACCTGTCAGCCGTTGGTGTGACTCGTAATGGTGGTCTGGAAAACTATTTCACTGCCCCAGCAAAAGTCGTTTACCATTTGCCTGACAACGTTTCATTGAAAGCTGGCGCCACTACTGAACCAATTTCATGCGCTGTTCATGGTGTTCAACTACTAAAGTTGACGCCGTATCAAAAGGCATTAGTAATCGGTGATGGCTTTATGGGCCAGTTATTCGTTCAAATCTTACAAGCCTATGGTGTTCACCAAGTTGACTTAGCTGGAATCGTTGATTCAAAGCTGAAGTTAAACAAGGACAAGTTTGGTGTCACTAACATCTTCAACACGACCCGTGATGAGTTACCTTCAGGCTATGATGTTGTGATCGAAGCCGTTGGTTTGCCATCGACTCAAGAACAAGCCATTGAAGCAACTCGTAAGGGTGCTCAAGTTTTGATGTTTGGTGTCGGTAAACCAGATCAACACTTCTCAATGAACACCTACGAAGTTTATCAAAAGCAACTGACCATCCAAGGTTCATTTATCAATCCGAATGCTTTTGAAGACTCGATCGCACTGCTTGAAAGCGGCAAAGTCAACGTTGAACCATTGATTAGCCACGAACTCGATTTGTCACAAGTTGCTGACGTACTCGAAGGTAAGGTCAAGGATGTTTCGAAGGCGGTTGTCAAGGTCGATTAAGGAGTGAAACAGCATGAAATTAACTGATTATGTAGATGGTATTCAACACGTGGGGATTCCAGCCGTTGATCTGGATGAAACAATGGCTTTTTACCAGAAATTAGGTTTTGATGTTGCAGGCCTGTTCCACAATGGTGAAAACCGCTGTGCGTTCATGCACCTGGGTAACTTGATTATCGAAACTTGGGAGGGTGACCCAACTGCTAAAGTGGACGGCGCAATCAACCATATCTCGTTAAATACAACCGATATTGAATCCGCCTTTAAGGCGGTTAAAGAACTTGGCGTTAAGATGTTGGATGATGAGATCCAATCCATTCCAACGTTTTGGAGTCACGGTATTCGGTTCTTCAATATTCAGGGACCGAACCACGAAAAGATTGAATTTTGTGAGAAGTTGACGGCATAGTGAAGAAGGAGTCTGAAGAAAAAATGAAGATTGCTGAGGAACCGGCAACAACCTCCAAACGTACGATTAGTATGACGTCCTCGTTAGTGTACTTCGTCATTTCGCTGGTTTTCAACTCGTTTGGTAATGTCTTGACACTAGTGACTAGTAGCCATATCCACCCACAATTTTTGGGATCGGCTTACTGGACGGCGGCGGAAGCCAACTTAGGCCACGCCATTTTGGGTAATAATTCGACGGCGTTATTTTGGGCCTTCCTGGTACTAGGAATGATGATTTCGTTTTTAAACGCGATCTTAATGCACGAATTAGACTGGCATCGAATCTTTGGTAATTTTCTATTCCTGTTACCATTTTCCATCTTTATCCAATGGTTCTCGAATATTTTTAACCAAATTATGCCAGATGCGACAACCACACCCATGGTAGTCATCTATATTCTGATCAACTTCATTGGCGTGATTTTTATTGGAACTGCCATCTCCATTTACCAACGCGTAAACTTGGTCTTGCATCCAGCTGATGATCTAACTCAAATTTTGCGTTTTCGATACTTCCATGGTAATGCCACCATTGCCATGTGGGTTTCGTACGTGCCACCGACAATCATGGCACTGATTGCAGTGCTCATGACTGGCACAATCACCAACTTCGGTCTTGGGACTTTATTTGCCTTCCTATTCCAAGGCAGTGTCACTGGGATCGCCGACCGCATCGTATTCCCTAAACTAAAACACGAAGCGTTGGATGTTGGTCGTTAATCGATAGTTTTTCAACCCAAAGAGACTCACCAGTTCAATAACTGATGGGTCTTTTTGGGTTTGAAGTGACCTTCTTCAAAGGCGTCAATTTTGATTGAATAGTTCGATTCCTTCAGTTGTGCTATACTGAGGCTCAATAAAATAGTTAAAGGGGCACAAATAAATGGCACAAAAAGCATTATCAGAATACCAAGCCGATATTCCGGCGGTCAGTCAATTGTTGGCGGATGAGGAATCAATGCAGCAATTCTTTGATGACCTCACACCGGGCTATCAACGTGAATGGGCCAGGTTTATTTTTGGGGCTAAGGCAGAAGCGACAAAGCAACGCCACATTGAAGTTATGAAGACTGTATTTAAGGCGGGGTTTAAGTCGAAACGAGCTTATGATTCCAGGCAAAAGTAATGTGAGAGCGGAGTGCGATTTGCCAACTTGACGGTCTGTTTGCATGATTACGATAACCCGTGATCAAAAACTTAATATCAAATTCAGGTGAGCCTTTTTCTAATCAATTTCATCTATTTATAATTTATACTACCATTTAAAGATGGTAGTATTTTTGATTAAACGCTAACATTATTGAAACAGGGGATTATAATCATTAATAAATAGGTAGAAATCTTTAAAAATTTAATCATCCTTTCCTTGAGATTGATCAATAAGTTTTGGTAGACTTTACATAAGCTATTTGTAAATATATCAGATCAGTCAATTTTGTTTGGAGGACGACAAAATGAAGACGAAAAAGTTGACGTTACACTTGGTTGTAAGCGGATTCTTGATGGGGACAGCCTTGACAGCAGGCATATTTTTGCGGCCATTCAATGAGGAAGTGATTCAGGCTGCGACGCAGGAGATAGCGCCAACCATAACCCTAGATGCTAGCAATGCCGAGGTGGATGATAGTGGGGTGCTATCTTTAAAAGAGCCACAGACAATTATGGATGAATTCAAAAACGGCGGATGTCTGGTTATTCCAGCACGTTTAGACAGGCGAATAGTGAAGACGATTGGTCAGCGAACATTTTTAAATGCCAATACTTTAAAATGTCCCGGGATTGAAAAGGTTATATTGCCAGACACTGTCACAACGATTGGGGATGGTGCCTTTGCATTTAACCAAATTCGTCAAATCGATTTAGCACACGTTGCCACTATTGGGTATCAGGCCTTTTCACAAAATAAGTTAGAACAAATCGACCTGACTAGTGTTCAGCAAGTTGGGGCCTTTGCCTTTACCGATAATCGAATCACTTCAATTCATTTCCCAACTGATATGACTACGGTTTCGGTGGGGGAGAACGCTTTTGGGTTTCAGTTTTTCGATAAGCCTTCAGATACTTCGACAGCTAAGATGATCCAGGTGAACTATACGGATAATTTAAAGTTTGCAACCGTTGTGCAGGGTGTCGGGTTAACCATTACCTCAGGAACTACATCATTAGTTAGTGATGATGACTTCATTTTCAGTCATGAATTCACGCCAGCAGATAACGTAGTGGCCAACGCTCAACTGGGCCAATTTGAAGGGATGACTGATGGGGTTGCCTTTTACAGAACCATGTTGACCTCCAAAGCAAACCTTGGAAATTACACCATTTTACTTGGCATCCTACCAGTTAAAGAAGTCCCACCGGTGATCGTGCCACCTGAGGAAAATGGTGGTGACCCGCAGTTGCCCGATCCGAACCCGGGTCCCAAGCCAGACCCGAATCAGCCAGATACTCAGATCAAAGTGAAGTATCCTTACGCCGTTTATGCCAAGCGAGCCATGCGACTGCACGGCAACGTCAACCTCACTAAACCGCTGCACTCATACAAACAGCAGCCACGGACTAAAGCCCCAAGTTTCAAAGTTTTGGGGGTTGATTACTCTAAGCACGGCACAAAACGGTACCGAGTCAAGGGTGGTTACATTACGGCTAACCCGAAGTTCGTGACGAATCTGTATTATCAATCTAATACCAAGAACATCTTGCCCCTGGTGAAAAAGATATTTGGTTACCCTAGGAGTAAATTAACGAAGAGTCAAAGAATGGGTAGCTACAAGAAGGGTCAAGTTCTCCGTGTGCGCAGACTCGTGACCCGTGGAAAAATCACCCGATATCAGCTAACTAACGGTCAATATGTCACTGCCAATAAGCAGTTGGTCGGCTGGACGAAGTAATAAATACTTTAAAAAATAACCCCACAAGGATGTTTGCTGCATTCAAATGGGGTTATTTTTTTGAAATTAGCGTTGACGGATCGAAAAAGTGAGTATATACTCACTAGTGAGTAATCAATCACTTACCTAAATTGAATGGAGGGATTCAAATGACAAACGCAATTATTGATTTAACCCATTTAGTAAAAAAATTCGGCAAGCAAACCGTTTTAAAAGATATCAACTTACAGGTGATGTCCGGCGAAATCGTTGGACTGATCGGACCATCTGGTGCCGGGAAATCAACCGTAATCAAAACGGCGCTTGGTATGGAGTTAGCTGATGGCGGCAGCGCCACGGTATTTGGCAAAGTCATGCCAAATCGTCAGTTGCTTGCTCGAATTGGTTATATGGCACAGACGGATGCTTTGTATGAAACGCTTTCTGGCCGCGAAAACTTAAAGTTTTATGCGCAAATGAAGGGGATTCACAAATCTGAAATCAGCGATTCAATCTCTCATGTGGCTGACGTGGTTAACCTGGCCGACGATCTGGATAAACGAGTCAGTGGTTATTCTGGTGGGATGATGCGGCGTTTGTCGTTAGCAATTGCGTTACTGGGTAATCCCGAATTATTAATTTTAGACGAACCAACGGTGGGCATCGATCCAGCGTTAAGACGTCAAATTTGGAAGGAATTAAATGCCATTCGTGATGAAGAGCGCAGTATTCTGATCACGACGCACGTCATGGATGAAGCGGAACTCTGTGATAAAGTAGCCCTGCTACTGGGCGGAAAAGTGATTGCATTTGACGAACCAGTCGTCCTTAAGATGCAATACAAAGTGGATTCAATTGAAGAAGTATTTTTGAAGGCGGAAGGTGAATTCAAATGAGAACGATTGCGATAATGAACCGGGTCATTAAAGAATTACTACGTGACAAACGGACCCTGGCACTGATGTTTTTGGCACCGATCTTAATTCTCTGGCTGATGAGTGTGATTTTTACGGCCAATTCGACCACCAATGTGAACGTTGGAACGGTCGCTATTTCAAGTAGTGTTTCGACGAATTTAAATCAGGTTAAGCACGTGAATGTGAAGCATTATCAGTCCACAAAAACTGCTCGTAAGGCGCTAAAAGATGATAAAATAGATGCCATCATTCACAAATCTGGAAATGATTACACAATCACTCACGCCAACACTGACTCGAGCAAAACCTCCGCGGTTAAGATGGCCTTTAGGAGCGCTTTAGTTGCCGCCAACGTGAAGACCATGAAGACTCAACTCGGAGCTGCAAAGGCGACGATCAACAAGCTGCAAAAGATGCTGCCAGTCCAAGCACAGCAAAAATTGCGCGCTCAATCTCAGGGACAGGTCTCAGCATCAAAGCAAAGTGCATCGCCTAAAATTACTAACCATTACGTTTATGGGGATTCAAGTACCGGGTTCTTTGATAAAATGTTGCCAATTCTAATGGGCTTCTTCGTGTTCTTCTTTGTTTTCCTGATTTCTGGCATGGCGCTTCTGAAGGAACGAACCAGTGGCACCCTTTCACGGCTGCTTGCCACGCCAGTTAAGCGCTCAGAGATCGTTTTCGGTTACATGGCTAGCTACGGGATCTTGGCAGTTTTTCAAACTATTTTGATTGTTGTGGCGACAATTTGGTTGCTCGGTGTAGAAGTGGTCGGCAGTGTATTTAACATCATTATCATCAATTTGATACTAGCTTTGGTTGCACTGGCCTTTGGTATCTTACTTTCAACCTTCGCTAATTCCGAGTTCCAGATGATGCAATTTATTCCACTGGTTGTTATTCCGCAAGTCTTTTTCTCAGGAATCATTCCAATGGATTCAATGGCCAGTTGGATCAAGGATATTTCCTATGTCATTCCAATTAAATATTCTGGGGATGCCGTAACCGGGATCATGATGCAGGGTAAAAATTTGACCTCGTTTGGGCTGGACATTGGCGTGTTACTGATTTTCCTTGTTGTCTTGACCATTTTAAACGTGGTCGGTCTCAAACGTTATCGTAAAGTATAGGGGGGTGTAAAAATGGAACCGGAAATTTCTGTTAGTTATTCTGAATGGTTAGATGGGCAAAAGATGCCAGCTGGTAAGCGTTCAGCAATGAAATCCGCGCTGGAATTATTTGCCAAGCAGGGTTTTGACGGCACTTCAACCATGGCAATTGCGAAAAATGCTGGCATTAGTCAGGCGACGATCTTTAAGTATTTTAAAACAAAGGATGATCTGTTGCAGGCCATTTTAGAGCCCCTTTTAGGGCATTTATTTCCCAATTACCGTGACGAGTTCTTGGGCCATTTTCCGAAGTTACAAACACTGCGCGATGAGATTCACTATTTTATTCGTAACCGATTCGATTTTGTAGAAGAAAATTCTCAAGTGACCATGATATTGATCAGTCAGGTCATGACCAATAAAGAGATGCTCAGTCATTTTTATGATCTGCTCTCAGCCAGTTCTCCACAGTTTTTGACGCAAATTTACAGTCGGCTAAAAAAAACGGGTGGCTTGCGAGAAGATGCGTCACCATTGGTTGTCTTTCGCACTATGGTCAGTTTAGTACTCGGTTACTTTTTACAACGTAATTTACTGGCCCCAGATCTAACAATTGATGAAGATGCCGATTTGCAGCAAATTGAAGATATCATCATGCGGGCCATCGGCAAACCGGGTCAATGAACTGATTAGCTATTAATTTTTTAACGAGATAAGAATAGACTGGATGCGAGTTTTCCCAGTTGAAAATAAATGATTTTAGCCGATTCAGGGTTAAAATCGTTTTTTATTCTAACGGTATTATAAAGGAGAAATTAGGTTAAAATTCCAATAGTATATATTAAAATTTTTAAAAAATGAATTTTTTTAGTGTTTTACCTCTTATTCTTGTCGGTTTAGTGTTAAAATGTTTCAGAAAGAAAGAGGTATAGTACTATTTGTGGATTTATTCACATAGAGCTATATAATTGAATTGGAATGCGCATAAGTAATTGATACCTGACGATCCTGTTTAGATAATTAACGGAAGGGTGGACCAACCAATGAAAAAATTCGTTGCACTTGTGGGGACTAATACCTCCAAATCAACCAATCGGAAGTTGTTAAAGTATATGAAGAGAAGGTACGCTGACGAAGCTGACATCGAAGTCGTTGAGCTAAAGGGCTTGCCGATTTTTAAGAAGTCAACTGAGGCATTCGTGCCGCAGCAAGCGCGTGATATTGCTGATAAAATTGACGCTTCGGATGGTGTCATTATTGGGACTCCTGAATATGACCACTCCATTCCAGCGCTGTTATCGAGCGCATTAGCTTGGTTATCGTATGGTATCCATCCACTGATGGATAAGCCCGTTATGATCGTTGGTACTTCATATGGGACTTTAGGTGCTTCCCGAGCTCAAGCGCAACTGCGTCAGATTTTGGATTCACCAGAGTTGAAAGCGACCGTGTTACCAAGCTCAGAATTTTTGCTGGGGCACTCGCTGCAAGCCTTCGATGATAATGGTGATCTGAAGTCAGCTACGGAAGCTCAAAAACTTGACGGCTTATTTGATGATTTTCTGGAATTTGTTGACTTGACTAGTCAGCTGGATAATTCCAAGAAGTTGCACGAACAAGAAGCTGCAACGGCCTTTACATGGGACAATGGTTTAACGGGAGATGAACAATAATGGTGAAATTAGTTGCAATTGCCGGTTCAATCGGTGAACAATCATATAATCGCATGCTACTGGAGTTTATGCGCAAACACTTTAAGAAGACTGTTGATATTGAAATTTTAAATATCAATAACGTGCCAATGTTTAATGAGGATGAAGATCACAATGATAATGCTGATGTTCATGCGATTGCACGTAAAATTGCCGGTGCAAACGGCGTGATCTTAGCCACTCCTGAACATAACCATACTGTTCCAGCGGCCATGAAGAACGTGATCGAATGGCTGTCGAATAACGTGCATCCTTTAGATGGCAAAGCCGTTTGGATCGTGGGCGCTTCATATCACATTCAAGGGTCGTCACGCGCCCAACTGCATTTAAAACAAATTCTTGAATCACCAGGTGTGAATGCCATTGTGATGCCCGGAAATGAATTTCTCTTGAGCCAGGCTAAAGAGGCCTTTGATGAAGATGGTAATTTAAAGGATCCACGGACAGTTGCATTTCTAGATTCAGTACTGAAGAAGTTTTTGACGTTTATGAAGGTGATCGAATTGATGGACGCACCAGATCCAAAGAGTGCTACGGAAGAAGATATGGACTCTAAACATGCCGTCAATACCACTGTTGAAGACGTCGACATGACTGATCCAGAATGGGTTGAAAAAGCAGCTGAAAAGACCCACGCTGCAAGCGGTGGTGACTACGTTAAACTTGACCGCGGGCTATTGACCGTTAACCAGTTGAACTACTTCTTGAATTCCATGGCTGGTGAGTTAACGTATGCAGATGATAATAACCAGTTTATTTACTACAATAAGAATGCTGATGCAGCTCACATGCTGGCACCACGAACCCCTGATCAAGTTGGTGATCCATTAGCAGCGGTTCACCCGGACCGAGTGATCGAACACGTCAAGCAAGTTCTATATGCGTTAAGAACCGGTGAATCAGACGTGGTTTCGATGCCTGCTCAAACGGGGCCTAATCAGCATGTGATGCATTATTACCGTGCAATGCGCGATGAGAATCGCCGTTACCGTGGGGTTAACGAATTAGTGATCGATATTATGCCGATTTTGAAATACTACTTGGCTGCCACCGGCCAAAAGCTGGTTAAGGATTTCGATGCTGTACCGATCTCACCAATTACGGGCTTGGATGCGGTTACCGCTGCTTCAAAGGGTCATTCCCGTGGCCAAGCTGACGCCACAACTGGTGCCAGTGAGAAGGCTGCTGGTGAAGCTGCAGCTGCTACCGCAACGGATGCGACAACGGGTGCTTCAGATGCTGGCGCCACTCAGCTGGCACCGGAACCTGAAGAAAAGGTTGATCCTGATGCGCTGACCGGAGCCTCAGAAGAAACGCCAGCTAAGCCATATGATGCAGAGAGCGAAAAAGCAGACGCAAAGCCAACTCCGGAACCAGAAACGGACGCCACAACTGGCGCCTCAGAGAACTAAAAATTGAATCGTTTTAGGGTTTTGAATAAGAGAGTGGAGGGTAAAAGTTAATATTGTTAAGTATCAAACCAATTTCCTAGCGCAGAGTTAGTTAAAAATGTGCCTCAATCTTCAGGACTCAGATTCCAGCCATATATGCAAAGAGCGTCGCAGATTCCTGTTTGGAATCTGCGACGCTCTTTGCATATATTTTGGAATTAAACCGAGTTTGTCCGTCTCTCTTTTTTGATGTGGAAATCTGCTCTCGTTTTGAGTAAAACTGATTTATCAAAAGCCAATCTATTCAGCTGTAGCTGTTGCCATCGTGTGGCTTACTTTTCGTGTCAGTTTCTAATAATTGTTTAATATCATTGTATTTATTAAATAAAAGCGCTAATATAAATTGTGTACAATTAAAGAAGAGAAGAGGCTATGATATGAGTGATATTTATCAATTTCAAGAAACTGAAATGAGTGGCCAAAAAATTGACTTTGCTGATTACCGCGGAAAGGTCGTTCTGATTGTCAATACCGCTAGTAAGTGTGGCTTAGCACCACAATTGGAAGGAATCGAAAAGCTCTACAAACAGTATCATGATCAGGGCTTCGAAGTTTTGGGCTTGCCATCCAACCAATTTCATCAGGAATTAGGATCTGATGAAGAGACAAGCGAGTACTGCCAGATGCATTATGGCGTCACTTTTCCAATGACTAAGCAGATCCGGGTTAACGGTGATGATGAGGATCCACTATTTACGTATTTAAAAGAAACTGCAGGGCATGGCCGAATCAAATGGAATTTTACTAAATTTTTGATTGGGCGGGATGGCCAGATAATTGACCGTTACGCGCCAGTTTTCAAACCGGAAAAGATTGAACCAGCCATCGTGGCTGCTTTGGCTAAGAAATGAATATATTCAAATTAATTTTAAAAACCGCCTGAAAGGGAGCTTTCAATACTCCTTTTCAAGCGGTTTTTGCTTGTTTGTGAGTTGATTTTGAACTTACTTGAGTTGCTGCATTGCAGTCTATTCGACTTCAACGTGTTCAACTAACACGTGTCGTTGAAGAAAGTCAACGGTCTGATTGAATACGTCATCGAGATACCCTTTGGCGTGTCGAGTACCAGGGACCATGTTCAGCTCAAATGGTACTTCAGCCTCAGTTAGCGCGTTGGCCATTGCTAACACACCACTGGTTGGTACAAATTCATTTAGTGAGTTTGCCAGATACATAGCGCCAGTCCGACTATTAACTCGGTGAACAGGAGTGGCGGCCTCTAGTTCATCCGTTCGCTGATTGAAGTAATTCATGACGAACCACTTATAGAATGCGTCATTAGCACCAGATTGGTTGATCGTTGCACTGGCCTTTTGATTAAAGGCACTGGTATCGCCTTCAGCTGCGACCACATCTTGGTGCTTAGCTAACCAATCGTCGATGTCGAGAATACCAGACAGCGAAACGGCAGGAATTCCATAACGAATTGCCATTTCAACAGCCATATTTCCTCCCGCTGAGGAGCCAACGACTCCAATTGGCATTTGATTATACTCACTGCGGTTGATCCACACCATTAAACTGTTCATGTCTGACAACGGTTCTGGATAATAAACGTCGGGAGTCATTTGGTAGTTTGGCACCAAAACCATGTAGCCAAGTTCGGCTAACCGGGTTGCCCAGTCCTCGTCCTTGGCTTTATCCCCACGGAACCAGCCACCCCCATGAATATCAATAATTAGACCTAAGTAGGGCTTATTTTCCTCATGGTAAGCGTCCAGCGTTAAATGTCTGTTTTCATCATAAATAATATCGCGCTTAACTTGCATCTTACCCACCTCCAAAGAATAATTTCATGGTGAGTATGCCAAAATCCGTCGATAAGGTCAAGCAATTGGCTTTGTTAAGCGAAGGAAAGCGCTTAAAGTAGTCTTTACATTATAAAGGTTTCACGAGCCATTTTATCCTTCAGAACTTGCTTACGGCTTATCTTTGCTGAGATTGTTCCTGATCCGTTTTAAGCATTTTAAGGAGGGCTGCATCACGTTTTTTAACGGTCGTCTGACCAGTGTTACCAGACCAGTCAAAGAAACCTTTACCAGTTTTAAAACCTAAGTGACCTTCATCAACCTTCTTTTTAAGGTTCGGATCAACGCCCGCAGTATTGGCTAAATCAGCATACAAGTAAGCACTGATGTTTTTAAATACATCAAGGCCACCCAAATCAGCGCTAGCGATTGGGCCCACTAAACTTTAGCGACGGCCCAAACTGTATTTGACAATATCATCCACCGCTTCAGGAGTAGCGATTCCTTCATTAACAATGTTAAAAGCCTCTCTTAAAACTGCTAATTGGATACGATTCCCAACAAATCCCAGTGCAGCTTTCTTCAGCGGCACTGCGTGTTTACCAACCTTATTCATCAGGTTGACAACTCGATCAACGGTGGTCTGAGCTGTCTTTTTGCCGGGAACAACTTCAACTAGTGGCATTAGTTGTGCTGGGTTCCAAAAATGAGCCACCACAAATCGTTTCGGATGTTGCAAAACGGACTGCATGTCAGAGGGATCTAAACCTGAAGTATTTGTAGCGAGGATCACATCTTCATCGACGAATTGCTCAACGGTTTGCCAAACTTGCTTTTTGATCTGCATATTCTCAATAACCGATTCAATGACAAAATTAGCATCCTTGAGTGCCAGTTTATAACTGGTAAACGGATGGATCTGATTTAAAATATTGACTGTCGAATCGCTGAGTAAACCGGCCTGATTGAAGGTCTCCAGATCTTCTTTAATGCGTTGCATACCTTGTTTTAAGGCTGCCTCATTACTGTCCAATAAATTAACTGAAAAGCCATTGATTACAAATTGCAGCGTGATAGCGTGTCCCATCGTACCTGCTCCAATGTTAGTGATGGTTTTAATTTGTGATTCAGTCATCGTCATTGCTCCCTTTAAATGTATTTTCTCTTAATTTTAGCACACTGTATACGCTGACAATCTTTTGCTAGTTGTTAGTCTACAGCTTCCAGTCTATAATGAAGCGCAAAGGGGGGCTGGTTGATGATTCAAATCATTCATGACGATGAATATGCAAAGAAAACGGCTACCGGATTGGTTGTTGTCGACTTTCGAAAAGATTGGTGCCCACCATGCAGCCAGATGGATGCGGTCTTAGACCAATTGGATACTCAAATTGGGGATGAAGTCAAGATTCTGGCCATTACCATTAATCGTGATCCCTACGTTGCTCAAGCGATTGGCGTAAAGAGTGCGCCCACATTGGTCATTAAACAAGAAGGTCAAATTGCTGATGTTGTTTTTGGAACGATTACTGGGAAAGTACTAAGACTTAAATTGGAAAAGTTGATGGCAGTCTAATATACCCACGACATCGTTGTAAATATGGTCAAAAGAAATGAAGCATATTTAGATTTAGCAGCAGTCCTATTTAAAGTTATGGTAGGTAGTTCCTTTAACATTAAATGTACATACTACTGTTTAAATTTTGGCTAATTAAAACGGTACTAGATACTTCCTGAATTAGGTGAGTTATCTGGTACCGCTTTTTTGATATTTTAATGCTTAGTGATCCGCCTCATTTCTTATAACTAATAAAGTGGGTGGAACTGATATAAAACAATTCCGGCAATAACCGCTAAGGCGATAATGTTGCTTAGGATATTATAGTGGCTAGCAAGTGCCATTTGATTTTCAAAATGAGCTGTTAGATCCGTTAGGGGGGCTGAATTCTTGATCATGTCTGCGTGCTCCTTATATAATTTGGCAAATTGCGGACTTAGCTCTTGGTATTTGATATCCCGTGCCCAAAATAACCATGAAGCAGCAAACGATACGACCATTACAATGATCAGAAAGATTTGAAATGGATCCGTCAAAAAACGTTGCAGTTCAAAGCTGATATTTTTTTGTTGAGAAAGTGGTTCAATTGCTGATGTTCCCATCGCTGAAACTAACAGTAACACTAGGCAGATCAACTGGGAAAAAGTTGCCCGTTTATGTTGAGAGGCCTGCTTATCAAGAGAAATGAGTTCTTGGGAAACATCAGTTTGAATCTGGGTCAAGAAATGCTCGTTACTGATCATGGCAAGTCAGTCCCTTCGGTGTCTTATTTACTTATTATTTTACCCAACATTTCCACAAATTGAAAATATAAAGCCTTTGCTCTTTTCTTGAGCAAAGGCTTTTAATCAATGTTCATAGTTAGTGCGGATCGTTGGTGCAGTGTAAGTTTCCATGAACTTAAAAATCGAGTTGAGGTTGTCTGAAAATAATAATTTGCTGCGGTGTTCCGCTGTTAGGAATCCCTGTGCCACCATCTGATCAAAAAAGGTAGCTAGTGGGTCAAAATAATGATTGACATTAAAGAGTGCACAGGGATTAACGTTATCGCCAATTCTCGCCCAAGAAAAAGCTTCCGAGATTTCTTCTAACGTTCCTGGTCCCCCAGGGATGGCTAAGCAACCGTCGGCTAGATTCATCATGAGTCGTTTACGTTCAGACATATTATCGACGATTGTCAGTTTCGTTAGGTGATGATCACTAGCGCCTCGAGCAGCTAGTTCCTTTGGCATAATGCCATGAACGACACCACCATCACCGATTACAGTTTGAGCAAGCACACCCATCAAACCAACTCCACCACCGCCGTAAACTAATTCAAAATTATGGGCAGCTAGGAAATGACCTAATTTAATTGTCGACCGTTGATAGATTACCTGATTCCCAGTTGAAGCACCGCAATAGGCAGCAATTCTTTTTAACATAGATGAGCTCCTTTAGAATCCCTAGATAGAGACAATTTGTATTATACATTGTACATAGCAATCAGTTATTTGGAAGTGGTTTCGAAAGTCAAAAGAGCTTTTTTTCTATCAAGTCCACCAGCATAACCAGTAAGGCTGCCATCGCTGCCAACCACTCGGTGACAGGGGATAATAATCGAAATCGGATTATGACTGACTGCTCCACCGACTGATCGGGCGGAGCCGGTTGGCCGACCGTTAACGACTGTTAATCGTTGCCTAATTTGCTGATAGGTCATTGTTTTGCCGTAAGGAATAGTCATTAAAACCTTATAGACTTGGTTTCGGAAGTCGGTTTCTCGTGGTGCAAGTGGTAAATCGGAAATGGCTGGTTGATGACCAGCAAAATAATCGTTCAACCATTGACTTGTGCACTGAAGAATAGGTGAGACACCAACTTTAATATTGTTCAAGTCATAGTGGGAGCCTTCATATTTTTGCCCTTTGAACCAGACGCCCAGCAGGTAGTGTTCATCTGCTAGTAAAATTAATTTTCCTATTGGTGAATGATAAGTAGTTCGTAACATGATTCCACCTTCTAAAAGATTATTTACCAGTAGCCTAATCTATTTTGCAAGAGTTGGCAAACAACTAATCAAGTCATTCTTTTCTAGAACTTTACACGTTTGATACCTAACCTATGCAGAAACGATACGAACAGTCGATACAATGCAAGTGTAGTGAGAAATCACTGCCAAATTAAAATGAGCAGGTGAAAGTCATTGACAATTACGTTAAAGCAATTGGCAAAAAAGTACGATGAAAGTTCACAGCCGGTTTTGAAGGATGTTTCAGTTCAAATTAACGACGGTGAATTTTTCGTTATCGTTGGCCCCTCTGGTTGCGGCAAGAGTACGCTACTTCGTATGATTGCGGGTTTAACTTCGATTACGGCTGGGCAATTGACCATCAATGGTCAGCTGGCAAATGATATGCCACCGAAAGACCGCGCGTTATCGATGGTTTTTCAGAGTTACGCACTGTTTCCTTTTATGACAGTGGCCGAAAACGTTGGCTTCGGTCTTAAATCAAGAAAGTTGCCAGCTGCTGAGATTGAGAATCGCGTTAAGGATGCTCTTGCAATGGTTAACTTAACTGAATTTCGGCTCCGCAAGCCCAAGGCACTCTCTGGTGGCCAACGTCAACGGGTAGCCTTAGCACGTGCCATCGCCAGTGATGCCAAAATTTGTTTAATGGATGAACCGCTGTCTAACCTCGATGCACAACTCCGAGCCAAAATGCGGATCGAATTAAAACAACTTCAACGTAATCTAGGTCTAACTGTCATTTATGTGACGCATGATCAGGTTGAAGCAATGACAATGGCAGACCGTGTTCTAGTTTTAAACGACCGAAAAGTCCAGCAGGTCGATACACCAGTTAACCTATATCAACACCCCCAAAATGCCTTTGTTGCTCAATTTTTCGGTACCCCGCAGATTAACTTATTATCCGCGGATGTTTTGGGCAACGAATTGGTCGTCGATAGTACGCTGCATTTGAAGCTGAACGGCAATCTAAATGTTGACAATAAAGTATTAGTCGGAATCCGTCCGTCTGATATTCAAATTGAAATTGGTCCTAAAAATGCCAATGCCAGAGTTACAACCGTTTCTTATTTAGGTGATCAGTCCGTCATATCGGCCGTTTTAAATGACACTCAGACAATTCGAATCTTGGCTGATAGTACCATATCAGTAGTGGTTGATGACCTGATTAAAATCACAGCTATTGAAGGCTTTGATGTTTTTGATGCTCATTCCAAGGAATTCATTACAAGACAAAAGGGGGATTTACAGCATGCTAGAATCACTTCCCAAGCATACTAACCCAGAAGAACCAAGTAAAGAACTAGTTCCAGTTGGGCTGAACTCAGCAACAGAATGGCGAAAGGACCGTTTGTACGTTGCCTTATTTTTGGGCCCGTCCTTGCTGATCCTATCAGTGTTTGTCTTCTGGCCAATGCTGAAGACGATGTACCTAAGCCTGTTTCTAACTGATAATTTTGGTCATGCCAGTGTATTCGTTGGCTTTAGTAACTATCTGAATTTATTTAAGAATCCAGCCTATTTATCTAGTTTAGGTGCCACGTTCGTTTATGTCATTGCCGTCTCCATTCTTACGATTATTTTAGGAATGGTTTTAGCAGTCGTAGCCCAACAACATTTGAAGGGCATTCGCTTTTTTCGGACTCTATTTTCGTCAACTATGGGTATTTCAGTATCGGTTGCTGCAATCTTTTGGTTATTTGCCTTCAATCCATCGGTAGGGGTTTTTGCTCAGATTTCTCAAGCACTCCATTTACCGGAGATCAACTGGCTGGCTGATCCTCACTTTGCGCTATTAGCGATCATCATGACCACGGTTTGGATGAACTTAGGCTTTACCTTTTTGATTTTATTTGGTGCTTTGCAACAGTTACCCAGCAGTTTATTTGAAGCCGCTGAAATTGCAGGCGTTAGCAAAACAGCTCAATTCTTTAAGATCTCACTACCACTCATTTCACCCACTTTATTTTTTGTCTTGATTGTCACCTTAATTGAAGCCTTTAAGAGTTTTGGCTTAATTGATCTGATGACGGTTGGTGGGCCAAACAATGCGACTAATCTTCTGGTTTACCGGGTTTATCAAGATGCCTTCTTAAATGGTAATTATGGTCTTGCTAGTACTGAGTCAGTTATTTTGACAGCCATTATCGCAGCGATTACGCTGATTCAATTTAAATTATTAGGGAAGCGGGTGTCTTACTGATGGAAATGAATCGGCCAGTTACTTCTGAAACAAACCATGGCAATTTGAAGCGCTGGGGGCAATACGCACTTTTACTGGTGCTAACAGTGATTGTTTTGGGACCATTTCTGTTGGGCCTATGGACTAGCGTAATGCCGACAGCCGAGATTTCTAAAGGGGCCCTTTGGAGTACCCACATTTCCTTAGATAATTACATCACTGCGATAACCACGACGCCAATATTGAGATACCTGCTGAACAGCCTTGTCATTTCAACCGTCACCATGCTGTTTCAGGTTTTACTTTGCTCAATGTCAGCCTATGCGTTCGTCTTTTTAAAGTTTCGCTATCGAAAGCAGCTTTTTATGGTTTTTCTGATCACAATGATGCTGCCATTTGAAGCTGAAGTAATTCCTAACTTTAGTACCGTGCGAAATATGGGGCTCTTGAATCACTATGCTGCCATGATCATACCGTTTTTAACCGCTGCATTTGGCACCTTTATGCTTCGGCAAACCTTTATGCAAATGCCAGTTGAATTAAAAGAAGCTGCTGATATTGAAGGCCTATCTCACTGGCAATTTTACTCTCAATTGGCGGTGCCATATGCCAAGATCAGTCTGATGACCTTAGCTGCATACAGCTTTTTGAGTAGCTGGAATCAATATCTTTGGCCGATGCTGACAACTTTTAGTGATAATTTTCGACCAGTCCAAGATGGTCTTCGTCAGCTTCAAGGTCAAGAAAGTTTTAATAACTGGGGCATGATTCAAGCCAGTGCAGCAATTGTTGTGATTCCAACGTTAATTATTCTGTTTATTGGTCAGCATTACTTCAAGGCGGGGTTAAATGAGGGGGCAGTAAAATAATGAAAATCAGATATCAACGTTGGTGGCTTGGTTTAGCATTGTTACTGATTGTCTTACCACTCGGCGCGTGTGCTCGAACTCAGGCTGCCAGCCGGACTCAAATTGTATTTTGGCACGAAATGACGGGTCCTGGTCAAGATCAATTGAAACAGTTTGCTAAGGAATTTAATGCCAGTCAAGATAAATATCAAGTTGTGCCCCAGTATGAAGGTTCATATAACGAGGCAGTGCAGAAAATTTTGCATACCCACGGTACTTCAGCTTCACCAGCCGTCTTTCAGTCGATGGATGTTTCAACCAGTCAGCTGTATCACGCGCACGTTGCAACTCCAATGCAAAAGTTTATTGATAAAGATAACTTTGATGTGAATCAAATTTCCCCAGTGGCTCGGGCATTTTACTCTCAGGGTGGAAAGCAGATCTCAATGCCATTTAATACGTCACAACCGGTGCTTTATTACAATGCCTCTGTACTGAAACGTCTAGGCATCAAGGCACCACCAGTTGATCCTTCCTACAGTGATATTACTCGTGTCGCCAAGGCAATTTCTACCAAATCTCACGGAAAGATCAAGGGACTGACGGTTGAAGAGTATGGCTGGTTATTCGAGCAATTCATGGCTAATAGCGATGAACATCTGGCTAATCATGAAGATGGACGTACCGGCATTCCCACAAAAGTGCATCTGAATACACCTGGCACCCAAGAAGCAATGAAGTGGGTCAAATCAAATATCAAGTCTGGTGATTTCATCGATTACGGTGCTGGAGGTCAGGCCGAATCCAATGAAATCGCGGCGTTCTTAGCAGGCAAACTTGGTATCTTCATTCAATCGTCCGCTTATATTAGTCAGTTGTTGGCTGGTACTAAGGATCAGCTCGGCATTACCTATTATCCTCATCGGAATGGCAAACCAGCTAATGGGGTTGCCATTGGGGGCGCCTCACTTTGGATCGGCAACGATAAGCCAAAGGATGTTCAACAAGGAGCATGGAAATTCGTTCAATTTGTCATGTCTGCTAAAGCGCAGGCGCAGTGGCAAGCCGCCACGGGATATTTAGCGCTTAATAAGGATTCTCAAGCGCAGCCAATCCTTCAAAAGCTCTATCAAAAATATCCGGCTGCACAAGTTCCCAGTCAACAATTAGCACGAATCAAAGCCAATACCGCTAACTCAGGGGTCTTCATGGAAGGCGTTATCCAGGAACGAAATCTTACGCAAACCGCGATGGCACAGATTTACAACGGTACTCCGATTGATAAAGCGCTAGCCATTGCGGAAAAGGGATTAAACGATGCGGTTGCGAATACTAATCGAGCTAACCATTACAAATAGGGGGATTTTGTCATGTCGACTTTAATTTTTGGTCACCGTGGTATTCCGGTTAAGTTTCCTGAAAATTCACTGCAAGGTTTTCGGTATGCTATTGAACACAATGTGGAAGGTCTCGAGTTTGACGTTCACTTAACTCGTGATCAGGTGCCTGTAATTATCCATGATGAGAAAATTAATCGAACCACAAATGGAAAGGGTCGGGTTTGTGATTTTGATTACGAAGAGCTGGCAACATTTAGTCTGAGTAACGGTGAGTCAGTTCCCAAATTGGACGACTTCTTAACGTTGGTGGGGAAGGCTGATATCATTTTAAATTTAGAATTCAAAACGGATCAGATCCATTATCCTGGAATTGAGCAGATTGTCTTGGCCCAGGTTAGTCGGTTTAATCTTCGTCATCCGGTTATTTATTCCTCGTTTAACTTGGAAAGTCTGCGTATTTGTCAACTAATCGATGATAGTCAGAACTATTGTTACTTAGCTGACCATTCAATTCGCCACCCGTTGCAGTTTTTGCAAGAAGAACATCTCAATGGCTTGCACCTTCATCGCGCTCAAAATGAAGATGGTCTGGTTGAACGTATTTGGACCGTGAATAATGAAAAAAGAATGCTCAAACTATTCTCCCGAAAAGTTGACGGTATCTTTACAGATGATTTTGAAAAGGCAATGATGACACGTGATCAATTGATGGTTATTTAGAGAAGTTTTATCTGAATAAAACACAAGCACGACTAATTCCAGTGGCGGAAATTAGTCGTGTTTGGTATTCATTTAATCAGTTAGGAAGAAAAAACTGAATAAATCGAAAATATGTTCCCCTAAAGACTATCGAAGTGAGCATAATTTTGGTAAACTATTATCAATACTTTTGGAACGGAGATCGATTATTTTGAAATTACTACATACAGCTGACTGGCACATCGGCAGACGACTTCACGGATTTGATTTAACAGATGAACAAGGAAATGCCTTCGAACAAATTGAAGCTATTGCCAAGAAAGAACAGGTTGATGGCATTATTATTGCGGGTGATTTGTACGATCGGCGGCTTCCGGCTGAATCCTCAGTGGCCATGGTCAACCAGATGCTGCAACGATTAAACTTAACCGATCACTTTCCCGTTTATGCGATTTCAGGCAACCATGATAGCGCCACACGATTGGCGACTGGTACGCCATGGTTTAAGCAGACAGACCTGTTTTTACATACGGCTCTCAGTCAGGCGTTTAAACCCGTGGAGTTAGCGGACACTCAGATTTTTCTCTGTCCATACTTTGAACCTTTTGATGCTCAGCAATATTTCGATGACGATAGTTTACAGCATCTTGACCAAGCATTTGCGAGAGTCGTCGATGAAATGAAGAAAGCATTTGATCCAAGCAAAAAGCATTTATTAGCCGCACATTTCTTTGCAGCGGGCAGTTCCACAACGGACTCGGAGACCAACTTAACAGTTGGCGGTCTTGCAGCAGTACCAACGGATCTTCTAGCCGATTTTGATTACGTTGCGTTGGGTCATTTGCATGGTAAGAATGCCTTACATATGCGCCAAGCAAGATATAGTGGTTCACCAGTCAAGTTTTCGCTTTCAGAAGCGGCACAGGAAAAAGGGGTTTGGATCGTGGATACTGATCAAACGCCAGTAAAACTGACTTTTAAAACGCTGACCCCAATTCATGATGTGAAGTTGCTTACAGACAGTTTTGATCACTTGATTCATTCCACGGACGATCCTGCCATCGATCATGATGATTATTTTGGCATCACGTTAACCGATACTCAGCCGATTCCAAATGTAATGGCACGTTTACGAGAAGTTTTTCCGAAAATTGTCACGCTAAGCCGTCAAGATGGTTTTTCGACCCAAGTACGGTACCAAGGCGAAAGTGGTCAGCAAATTAGGCAAAAAGCGCCCATGACGCTTCTTAAGGACTTTTACGAGCAAGTGGCTAAGGAGCCACTCACACCACAACAAGAAAAATGGGCTAAAACAACTCTCAAACAAGCGAGTGAAGGAGGTCAGCCATCTTGAAACCAATTAAATTAACCATGAATAACTTTGGCCCCTATAGTCAACAGACAGTTGATTTTACACTACTTAAAGATGCTTCAATTTTTTTGATTTCAGGGCCAACTGGCAGTGGCAAAACCACCTTGTTTGATGCCATGACCTTCGCATTGTACGGCGAAAGTGCCAGTGAAGATCGGGATCCAGCATCATTTCGTTCAGACTTTGCTGCACCGGATGAACCAACTGAAGTTACACTTAGATTTGAACACCAAGGTGTCGAATACGAGATTACTCGACGACCAAAACAAACTTTAAATAAAAAACGCGGTTCAGGTACTCGGGAATACACAAGTAGTGGACGATTGAAAATTTTTCAGGCCGGTGAAAAAGTTGATGAAGTAACCCGCCTTCAAGAAATTAACCTTAAATTATCGGATGTTCTTCAAATCAGTCGGAAGCAGTTTGTTCAGATCGTGTTACTTCCACAAGGCGAATTTCGTCGTTTTCTTGTTTCAGACAGTGCAGCAAAGGAAACCATCTTACGGAAGGTATTCGGCACTCAGCTTTTCCAAAAATGGGCTAACGCACTGAAGGTGGAGTTAAACCAACAACGAGATAAGGTAAAATCTTGGCAATCAGTAATCGATAACGGCTTAAAACGAGTGCGCTGGATTGATGAAAATGGTAATCACGATATTGCACAGCTTGAGGAACAACAGGGCATCGCTGAGAGAAAGTTGATGGTGGCTAAGAAGGCTTTCACCCAAGCACAGCAAAGGGTCACCGCGACACAGCATAAACTGGATTTGGATCAAAAAATGAACCAAAACATTAAAGATTTAACCGAAAAGAAGCACTTAGTGACTCAACTGCAAGGTGAGTCGCCTAAAATTAAAAAACTGCAAGAACAACTTGAAACGCTAAATTGGGTTCGAGAAGAGCGGGCAACCTACCAAAGATTGCAAGAGCTAAAAGCACAAACTGACCAGTTAGAAAAGCAAAAAGTTACTTTAACTCACAACCTCAACAATCAAAAACAAGCAGCTAAGAAAATTGAGAACGCTAAACTTAATCTGGAAGCGCAGGCATCCACAATCGACCAGATCCAGTCCAAAGTTACTTTATTGACTGCACAGCGACCGTTATTTGAACAAGTTAACCATTTAAAGGAACAGTATCAACAAACGGTCGAACAACGAACGAAGATAGCCAATAAATTAAAAAGTGAACAGGAGCAAGACACTAAGCTGACCAAGACCTTACAGTCGCTAAATGAAACTATTTTGCATCAATCTGAATTTCTGAAACAGCAATCAGCACTTTTGAGTGAACAAGTTGAACAACGGGCTTCCATGACACGCTTAACAAGCCTTAAACAGCAGGCGCAACAAATTACTGATCTGACTAGTGAGGAGGCCCAAAGCTTAAAATCACTAACAAAAGTTTCTCAACGGGTCGAGACTACGTCAAAAGTCTACGCTCAATTACGTAATCAATGGTTGGAGGGCCAAATTGCAGTGTTGGCCAGTCAACTTAAGCCCGGTACGCCATGTCCCGTCTGCGGTAGTGTTGAACACCCAATGCCTCATCAAGTGGTCAGTGATAAAGTAGTGGATGACCAAACTGTTAAGGATTCAGAGCAACAATTGCAAGAGGTGCGTGGCATACAAACAAAACTGCAGGCTCAACTAGATAATCAGCGTCAATCACTAAGCCAGCAGCAAGGGGATTTCCACAAAAAATTTGCCGATTTTGCCAAACAAACTGGTTTTGGCACTGATTTATCACTAATGGAGATTGAACAACGGCTTAACGACGCACAAGCTAAAACAACAGCGGATTTGACTAAATTGCAGAGAAACCTGTCTGATATTGATACAGCCATTATGAAACGCGAGAAATTGAATGTTAATTTGACTTCGTTGCAAAAAGAAATTCGGCAGATTCAAACTGACGTACAGGATGCTACGGTAACAGAACAGAAAAAGAAAACAGAATTAGCCAGTGCAGAAAAAGGTTTGCCAGACCGTTTTGATGATTTAGAAAGCCTTGATAGTTATTTAAAAACTAAAAGAAAACAAATTTCTGATTACCACGATCAGGTCAAAAGTTTGACGGAGCAATTACAGGAGACAATTGAAGCAATTACGACTGGCAAAGCTAATTTATCCAGTAATCTAGCACAATTGCATGATACAAACAATCAATTAACCACGCTTGATTCGCAGTTTATACAAACTCTAAGTCAACGTTTAGGTGAGGATGCTAAGCAACAATATCAAACTTTACTAGCACAACTTGAAAAGACTACTGGAATTGAAAAATCAATCAAGGCTTATCAAGATCAACTGACTGCTGCTAAGGCGGATGTTAAAGCCTTTTCAGAGTTAGTTGGCACACATCAGATGGTTGATATTTCACTTGTTCAAACAGAACTAAAAGATTTAAATGATCAGTTAAATGAAAAGCGGCAAATGATGGACGATCAACAAGAAGACGTCACGGTTAACGGCGATATTTTCAGGCAGTTGACGGATGCCACTAAGAAGGTCAAAACTCAGATAAATGACATCAATGAATTGCAACTGTTAGTTGAAACGGTGGCTGGCGGTGGTGATAATAAGCTCGGGTTAGAACGTTATGTATTAAGGGCTCAATTAGTCGAAATTCTGTCAATTGCAAATGAACATCTCAAACAACTCAGTTCAGGGCGGTATTCATTACAGCTCCATATGGAGGCTGGTGCCTATCAAAAAAACACCGGTCTTGAGATCGATGTTTATGATGATAATGTTGGTCAGGTGCGAAGTGTGCACACCCTTTCTGGGGGTGAGAGTTTTATTGCAGCTCTTAGTTTAGCGTTAGCACTTGGTGAGATTATTCAAAATGAATCTGGTGGGATTAGTATCGATGCCTTATTTGTGGATGAAGGCTTTGGCTCACTTGATCAAGAATCACTGTCAACAGCAATGAAAGCTTTAGAAAATGTTGAAAGCAGTCACCGCATGATTGGTATTATTAGTCACGTAGCATTATTACAGGAAACGATTCCTTATCAGATTCAGGTTCACGTGGTGGGTCAAGGTAAATCGGAAGCCAAGGTTGTCTTGCCATAATTCCAACCAATGATATCTGCTGGTTCAAATTGATAAGTCAGAGGTTCATGATAAGCTAGTTCGTAAGCTGCTTTCTTTTGTGCCTGATCCTGCTTGAGCATCATTTCGCTATTTTCGTGTTCGTTTAATTGTGGATCAGGATAAATTGGTCTAAGAATGTGAACGACGTATTTCATTGGTGTCACACCCTGAACCGGAGCTTGATCTAATAATTGCATTTCAGTAAAACACGAGATGATTGGCACGTTAAATTTTGCGGCGTAGTGGTATGCGCCAGGCATAAATGGACGTGGTTTGCGATAGTGCCACCACATTTCTTGTTCTGGATAAATTAAAATGGGCGTGTTTTTTGAGAGCGTCTCGCCAATTAAATTTGGTAGAACGCGCCCCAAGTAATGAAGGTTAGTGCTGACCGGTATTGTGTCGGCGTTGCGCATTAAAAAGCCCAAGACACCAGACATCTTGTAGTTAGCAACTTGGGATAAGACCGCCATTTTTGGATAGCCTAATTTTTGCATTGAAAACCGAATTGCAGTATTTTCTGTGGGGCTAAAATGGTTGCTGGTAATGATGGCTGAGCCGAGATTTTGAATGTTTTCGATGCCAATAACACTTGTTGAACGATTTTCGTAGTTGGTAATTGCTCGCATTAATAATCTTGCCAAAAACGTTCGGCTTCGTTGTGAGATTGTGTTGCGATGGGATAAAAACCAATTTAATAACTGCCCTTCCTCGCCAACTGATAAGTTAGGATCATTGATCTCAACTTTACGGTGAAAATCTTCTGCATGAACAGCGGAAATAATATTTTCAACTACCTGACTAGTATCATTGGACATTTATGACGCCCCCTAGGCTAGAACTGTTTTTAGAGTGACCTGGTCTCTTTGCAAAGACTGAGCAGTCGACACAATTGCTTCACGTTTGTTATTGTCCAACTTGGTTTCCTGCTGTGTATACTGACTAAGCGTTTGCTTCAACTGGCTTGCATAAGCGGTCCGACTTGCAGTTTCCCAAAATTGCTGAGCAAAGGGAACGTTGACGTAGTGCCAAGGCTTTTTCAGTAAGTTATAGTGGACAATGACAACATTCTCGGTTTCTTTGACAGGCATTGCCGTTTGCGTGTTCCATTTTACTGGCAAAAGAAGCATCTTATCCTTTGCCAATGCATTGATATAATCTTGATCAGCTGCTATTAATTTAAAGTGGTAACGCTGAAGCAGATCTAAAAATTGGGTTGTAAAATGATGATTTCGTAATGCAACTAAATTCATTAAGAGCACACCAGAATTAACGTACTGGTGGCTAGGCACACCGATGATTTGCTCAGAATATTTCGATAATTCCGGGTCGTTGGCGATAAATTGATCCACAATCGCACCAAAAAGATGGTCGCCAATTGGCTGTTGATAAAGGGTTGCAATGTCATCCAATATCAATGTATCTGCATCAAGGTAGATTGCCTTAGCCATAGCTGGAAACATATCCGCAATAAATATGCGGTAGTAAATCGTTAAAGTTCGAAAGTCAGCAAAGAGTAAATTGTGATCGTTCTTAAAAAGTGTCTCAAATTGATGATTGATCTCACTAAATGAAATTTTGACGTTATTGGTTGCTAATAATCTGATTGCTTGCTGATTTTCGGCGGATAATTGCTGATATAAAATAGTGATTTTATACTGATTTTTGGGATCAGCATGTTCAATCAATGATTGAATGCTGACAGCAAGTAATGGTGCATAGTTATCGTTAACCCCATAGAAAATTGGAATTTGCATTGTACCCCTCCAAAATTGATAATTATTTTTTTAAAGCTTCGTATTCGGCAAGAATATCATCGTATTCATAGAGTCGAAGTTCATGGTGCACTTTGTCAACCTCCCATGGCTTGACAGTCAAAGTATGAATCCACGGAAACATTCGGAAACTGGTCGTGAAATGTTGAAATACAGTTGAGTTGTGCAAGCGGCGTTGTTCATTGTATCTTCGTGGCGCAATTTTTCTCTCCGACATCAAGCTATTAATGGCAGTTTGATCGGGCATGAACATTCGATTGGTTTGGCATAACTTGAGTGCGTCAGCAAAAAGGCCGGTCGTACGAATCTCTGGCATGTTTAATAGCAAAATACCTGAATTAAGATAATGAAATTTACCAAAGATTCGACGGAAGACCCATTTACCATAATAATCAAGTACACCCACTAATTGAAGGTGATCAAGTGACTGATGATAGAAAGTACTGCAATCCTTGCGACAAATGACATCAGTATCTAAATACAATAAACGGTCTGGTAATTCTGAAACTTGATCAGCATAGAGCCGCAACATACAATTTGGTGTAAAAATTGAATTCATATTTGCCACTGGCGGCTGTTTGGCAACTAAGTTAGAAATATCAATTCTGTGAACGCCATTTTTAACATTTTTTTCTTTAACTAAGTTTGCTAGTTTTTGTGTCGTCTTTTTAGGCAGTGGAAAATAATCTTTGCTGGCAGTATGGATGCTGGCAGTTAAAACATAGATATTTAATGGTTCCGAAACGTTTTTTAACAATGATATTGTAGAAATCAGCAATCCGTCTCCCATTTTTTGGTCCCCACAGTATAAAATGTTCATTTTACAACCTCCTCTCGTAATTGAGATACGCATAAGAGCTATTCTGACTGCGTTTCTCAAATTGTAACATTACTTTGTCATGAAGGTCTTTTTGACGTTGCTTCGCAGGTAAAGAAGTATCAACGAAAAAGGGTCCGTCAAGATAGACGGTAATGTTAGGTTTTTGGTGCCATTTCGAGGCTTGGTAAGTTGTTGTCATCGTATAGACCGGAGCGGGATGATAACTGGGATAATGAAAGCTCGTTTCATTAAATGGCCTGATTCTAGTCGCAAAAGGCCAGACGTGTGCTTCTGGATAAATGACAACCGTATGATTCTGATCAACTTGTTGGTAAACTGCCTCAGTAAAACGGTGCATATCACGAATGTTATTAGGAATTGGTAACCCACCCCCTAAAGGAATCAACCGACCGATGATAGGGATGCCCAAGTTAGCCGGAGAAACGATGACTGCTGGATGATGGATGACACAAAAGGGACTAAAAACATCGCCCTGAGGTTGAGTGTGATTCGCGTAAAGATATGCGCCACTGTGTAACTGTTTAAGCAGGTTTCCATTAACATAACGAATGTGTAGCCACCAGTGGCAATAAAAATAGGCAAAACCGCTGATCAACCACTGAAATACCTGTTGTATGCAGATATAAACACTATTTTTTTGCCATTTATAGGATTTGGGCAGTTGATAATCCTGCTGGTGACTTTTTATAACGTCGTCAGTCAGTGATTGATAGAATATGGTTTGACCATTTTTGAATTTCAAAAGATCGCCTCTTTCCTATTGTAAGTGAGCACTCACTTTCTTTGATTCACCTTGAGTATATGAAATTGGCACTGATTACACAACCCTTACTTCGATAGAATTTGATGGTTAAACGACAATTTATGGACAAATTGTCGTTTAACAGTACAAAATCTTTTGATTTGATGATAAGTTAGTTTCGGGAGGAAACTGAAATGACAGATTTGAGAGTTGTTAAAACCAAGCAAGCCATCGAGTCCGCTTTCGTTAGCTTAGTTCTTGAGGAGGGATTTGACCGAATAACGGTGAGTGAACTTGCTGCCAAGGCAATGATCAACAGACAAACGTTCTATCAACATTATCTTGATAAGTTTGATTTGGCAGAGCAAATGGGCCAAGAGGTTTTAAAAATGTATGATAAGCTCGGCGAACAACGCATCAGCTTGAGTCGTCAAAATAAAAACGTGATTCAAATTGTTGATGAGGTTCGACCGACTTTGCGAGAAGTTTTTCATAATCACCGTCAGGAAATTACCGCTTTGTTTAAGATTCATATGAATAATTTTGATCTGAGAATTGAGCTCACCAAACGCGTTCAAGGCGTGATTAGTCAGTTACTCTCAGGCCAAGCTTCAGAGTTTGAACTAGCAATTTTGACAGGGATCATTTCAAGTATGATTACTTATTTATTGACGCATGATGACCTGCCAAGCGATGAAGAAATTGCCGAAGACTTAGTCCGTATCAAGCGTTTGTTTAGTTAGGAGAAAAATTTGATTACTATAAAATCCGCCCGTGAGATTGAAAAGATGCGTGCATCCGGTGCCGTCTTAGCTGGCGTCTTGAATGGGTTACTTGACGTTATTGAGCCGGGGATCTCAACATGGGAGATTGAAAAATTTGCGACGACTTACATTGCAAAACATGGCGCGACTGCCGAGGAAAAAGGTTTTGAAGGCTATCAATACGCAACGTGCGTGAACGTGAATGATGAAGTTGCCCACGCGACACCCCGTAAAAAGCTTATTTTAAAATCAGGCGATGTGGTGGCCGTTGACCTAGTTGTTAACTTAGACGGATATTTGAGTGATGGCTGCCGCACTTATGCTGTTGGAAAAGTTACCGCCAACGAGCAGCGATTACTGGACGTCACCAGAAAAGCGCTTTACCGTGGCATTGATCAGGCTATAATCGGTAATCGGCTGGGAGATATTGGAGCTGCTATCCAAAATTTTGTGGAAAACGAAAACCATATGGGTGACGTCCGTGAATTAATTGGTCATGGCATTCAACCAACCATGCATGAACAGCCAGATGTACCTGCATATGGTGAAGCTGGCAAGGGTTTACGTCTGCGTGAAGGAATGACGATTACGATCGAGCCGATGGTCAATTTAGGAACCAGAAAAATTCGAGCTCAGGAAACTGCCGACCATTCGTGGGAATATTACGTTACTGCCGATGGTTTACCTTCCGCGCAGTTCGAACATACGTTAGCAATTACCAAGGATGGGCCAAAGATTTTGACGTCTCAAGATCCTACTCGGGATGCTAAATACCTTTAGCTTGTTAAAATCAAAATTTAAGGCAAATCTCCCAAATACAGCTATACTGTGGTTATTAGGCATAGAGGGAGAGAAGAATTATGGATCAAGTACTTTTATTAGTGATTATTTTAGCCGTAGTTGTGTTAGCTAATATTTTAGCTCGGCACGTCATGGTTATCCCGCTACCCTTCTTTTTAATTGTTCTTGGACTTGTGTTGGCACTTTTACCGGTGTACGACGGGTTTCATTTAAACCCGTCAATGTTTTCATTTGCGATTATTGCACCTTTACTATTTAACGAAGCACAGAACAGCTCCCGATTTTGGATCGGCAGGTCAATCACTAATATTTTGTCTCTGGCAGTTGGTTTGGTGGTTGTGACCGTTCTAGCTGTTGGGTTAAGTATTCACGCACTTTATACGATTTTGCCTCTTAGCTTAAGCTTTGCTTTAGTGGCAATTGTGGCGCCTACGGATGCGTCCGCGGTCAATTCTATTTTTGAAGCCAACCCGATTGCTGAAGAGCAATCCGCAACGCTACAACACGAGTCGTTATTTAATGATGCAGCTGGAATCGTTATTTTTGACATGGCATTAGCTGCCTACATTTCTGGTACCTTTTCGCTTGAGGGCGCGATTGGGACGTTCATGTGGGAGTTCCTGGGTGGCCTGCTATTCGGTGGTTTAATTGGTGTCATTGTGGTCAGCACACGCTTATTTTTGATTCGTCACAACGATGATACGCCGTTGATCATGGTACTCATTCAGCTACTGACGCCATTTCTGGTGTATTTACTGGCTGAGAAACTTGAACTTTCAGGCATTTTAGCCGTGGTGGCAGCGGGGTTAGTTCAGGGGTCGGAAAGGGATAAGCTTCGGCTGACTTCCTCTCGTATGCAGATCGTCACTAGCAACGTTTGGGAGATCGTCAGCGGTGTTTTGTCAGGTACTGTCTTTGTTTTACTGGGTCTATCATTACCAGATGTCATTAATATTTTAAATGAGCACGTAGATCCAAATATCACGATTATTCGGCTATTTTTCATCGGGTTATTCTTATACGCGGTCAAAGGTGCGATTCGATTAATCTGGACGCGGTACTTACTTAAACGGCGAACTAAGACCGACCACGTATGGCGAGATAGCCTTGTCATGGCGTTGAGTGGCGCTAATGGGACCATCACGCTCTCACTTGCGTTTTCGATTCCTAATCAGGTCAACGGGCATCCCTTTATGTTGCGGGGGCCGCTGATTTTTGTGGCAGCAGTTGTTATTTTAACCAGTTTGATTTTACCGACGATCTTTGTGCCACTGCTTTTACCCGCGCAAGAAGAGTCACAGCCGCGTTTCAAATGGGTACGGCGAATGATCCAAGCAGGGATTAGTGATCTAGTAGCTGAAAAGCAACATCCTGGCGAAGCTCAAATTGTGATTGATTCGTTGCAACAACAGTTGATTTTGGACAGTACACCTAAATTACGGATCGAGCGTCAGATCATGCGGCAAACCCATGATGTGGAGCGTAAAAAGGTTCAAGAAATGTATCAAAATGGTGATATCACTGAAGATGAGATGGTTTACTACAATAAGTTTCTGGAATTAAATCACTTTTCTTCTGATGAAAAAGTTTGGAAAAACGTTTTGTTGAGGATCCGGTTTAGCTTGCATATTGGGACGCTTTATAAGGATCTGCACCGGGCTCAAGAGGCGTTCTTAACTGCCCCGGTTGCCTTGGAAGAGGTTTATTGGCGTGAGCAGTTTGAAAAACATGGTGAGGACATTTTACCGATTGAAGAAGCTGGATTTAATGCAGTCATGGACTTTTTGAAGCAAAATAGCGGCGCAAACGGTGTTGAAACCAACATGGTACGTCGCTTCTACCGAACTCGTCACCGTCGTATTCGCAGTGGCGACGTTGATCCTGACATTGTTTACCAGTTGTTTATGCGGGCCTTCCACGCGGAATATGAACTGATTCAAAGAGCAATTGCCAATGGCGATATCAACGCGGATCTAGCCGAAAAGTTACAGCAACGAATCTCATTTGATGAGATCACTTATATTCAAAATAGTGAATCGTATCAATAAGAAAATAATGCTTGTGTTTCTTGTGTGAAATTAGTAACATAGTATATAGTAGGAATGGTTTTGTAAGCTTTGGGGATAAAGTTGCGTTGCGCATTGGCAGGTATTACTACTGCTACGATGTGGACTAGCGCTGATAATGAACAACCAATATTCAGAACTAAAAAGGGAGATGACGTGATGATCGATTACACACTCAAAATTCGTAATAAGGTGACTTCTAGAGACATTGTGGTTTCCTATCGGGCAACGGTTGATAATGACCAAAAGGATCTGACGACCGGTGAAATGAAGTTTGACCTTGGAGCCGCCAATGTTGACTATCTTACGCACAGTCAATTTGTTCTTGGAATTGTTGAAACTGTCATTTTAAGGTTGAATCCCAGTTGTGTGCTTGACCGGATCGAAGTTGACCAATCGGCCAATCGACTGAAACTACAAATCCCCAATACGCAAGAATTTCGAAATTATATTCAAGAGCATCACTTATTGAAAAATGTCGCACAAACTGCCGTAGCAAATGGACATCGGGCAATAAACGTCTCAATTTCAACTCCTTTTAAGTTGGGTTAGATTGGGAACTAAATACAGACAAGCACTTCTAAATATTGAAGTGCTTTTTTTATGCAAAGCCTGTAAAGTCACTAAGCCCATGCTAAAAAATAATCCAAATATTTATAATAATTAGGTTTCCAATCAAATTATTTGTAGAATTTTTGGCTGTTGTAAAAGTCTGAGATGACTTGGTTTGCCGGTGAGTGAGCCAATTTTATCACTAGACTCTTTTTTGAATGGTAATTTTCAGAGGGTAAAACAATCATTCAAGAAAAGCACTCATTTCACGCAGGTAATTTCTAAATGATAAAGGTGATCCCAGAAATTGTTAGAATTAGACAATCCTAAATTAACAGTTCGATGTGGGACTTTAAATAGTGTAGTTGATAGGCAAAAATTAATGGGAATTTATATAATTTTATTGAGGAGCTTGTTAATGATTTTATTCATTAATTAACAGCTTAATCCATAGTAGCACCGCTTTATCAGGTGATAATTAAGTTTCTATTTATCAATAGATTGGTGAAAAACTTAGTAATTTTGCAGTTTTTGGTTTTCTTCAAGTGGGAATTGGTTGTATAATTATTTTTATAGAAGTTATTTATAGGCATTCTAATTTGCAAACGATCTTTCGGTTTTTTGATAATCAGTTGATCGCGTTTACAAATGTTGATTTATTTTATTGGAGGAATTGATATGGATAATAATTGGGCGAAACGGTTGCTCGGGGGATTATTATTGCTGTTTAGCTTGTTGTTAAGTGTAACCGCTTTAAACGTTAGTCAGGCATTTGCGGCGGACTACTCGAATGGCTCATATACTGTGAGTGTTCAATCATCGACTACAGCACCTCAATCTACTTCAGCATTGACTTTTGAAAATGGTCAAGCTTTAGTGAAGAATAATGAGGCCACGGTTGAGTTGAAGGCTTCGCAAATCGATGGTCATGGTATTAAGAGTGCGATTGTGAATGGCAAAAAAGCTGAGATCAAAAAGCCATCGACAATTCAGTTTAGATTGCAGGCGGGGGTGCCCACGTTAGAAATCAAGGTACTTGAAAATGGTTCCACAAAGGTAATGGCCTATAAACTGACTTTGAAATGGCAGAAGTCTAGTTCGGCTAAAACAATCAAGGCTTCAACGCCTTCAAAATCGGCAACTGCTGCAAGGGCTGATGCGTCCTCAAACGCGACGGCAAATAAAACAGCGACGAATGGTTCCGCAGTTACTGCTGACACGGCAACATCCGGTTCACAGATCAAGCCCCTTAATTCGTCAGTCACTGAAATGACATATCGGGTTTTGCAGGCAAATGGCAAGTCAACTTCTGAAGCTAATAAATATTATACGCATAAGGCTGATGTGCAGAAACTGGCTGATGGCAGCTACAAAGTCACGATGCATGTTGATTATGGCAAGAACTCTGGGATGACTGCAAAGGGATTTGTACCCTTAACAGTTAACGGTAAAAAAGTTAGTGACGTTAAGTATGGGTCAACAGCTAAGGATTACACAGCTAGTTTTAGTTTTACTGTTTCCAGTTTAGCTGCACTAACAAAATCACCGCTTAAAGGTACGATTCACGTGACAGTTTCCCTTGTAAATATCAGTTCTAATTTCGTGATTTATTATCAGTTCAATGGTGCGGCAGGGAACACGAGTAGCGTTTCAAGCTCAGCTAGTTCTTCGAATTCGGCCAGTAATGGTTCACCAGCGAAGGTTCTGATCAAGCGTCAAAAAGCCAATCGGCCATCTCAAACAAGTAGTCGCCGGTTGCCACAGACTACTGAAGCCAAAACAACTTTAGCATCATTTGCGGGCATTTTGATATTGGTAGCATCGTTTAGTGCCGTTATATTCAAGAAAATTAACGTTCTTTAAAATATAATTTGGTGTCTAAAATAACTTTCTAGATGATATAACATTTTTCAGAAAGGCAGGTTCAGAAATGAAAAGAATCAAATGGTTTTTAGGATTGCTAGTGATTGCTGCTGTTGGATTTATATTTGCATCGGTGCCAACCAATGCCAGTGCTAAGTCGATCAACTTTCAAGCATTAGCCTATGGCACGAACAAGACATCAATGGCAAGTCAGTATTTCGTTAAACCGGCATCAGTTAAGGTTTCGCACCATAAATACGTGGTCACAATGCGAGTTAAGACTAAAAAAGCCTTGTCATCATTTCCGGTCAAGATGATTTCAGTCAATGGCAAAAAGCCGCAACACGTCCGCAAGGTGAAGGATCACGCCGGAAATTCTAATTTGTATTATTCGTTTACAACTACTAATTTAAAAAAGCGCGTTCACGCTAAGCTTCACGTCAGCATTCCAAAAGTTTATACCGCTACGCATATGATTACTTTTAAATTCAGTACTAAAGGACTCCCAAAATTAAAATAGTAAACGAATTACGTTAACGTTTTGGTATTTTTGCCTGATGTCGAATCGACGGCTTCAGATCTGATTTAGAACGAATATCTTAATTTAAACAAATGCAATTATTTCTATAATGATACTTAAAATGGAGGAGTTAGTTATGAAATTATACGGATTGAAAAAGGTTGTTGGGGAAGGCTTAGTCACTGTTTCTGTGATTTTAGGTGTTGGGGTGATTGGGCAAATCAATGCGGATGCTTCTAAGTATCAAGATGGTACTTATCAAGTTCCCGTTCATATATTAAAAAAGGGGACAAGTGAGTCTTCTTTAGCCCAACAATTTTTTAATAGCTCAGCTAGTGCAACCGTTGCAAATGATGATGCCAATATGTCACTGGGAGTCAATGCTTCTGGGCAACCTTACATGAAGGGCACTCAAGTTGACGGTCAAAACGCTTTAAGCGCCGACAGTAGCTCGTTAAATTACCAAGTACCAGTTGGCACTGATAAGAGTAATGTTGACTTCGAGCTTAATACACCAATAGGTTCAATGAACCAGTCTGCTGATTTCCAGTATGATTGGTCTGGGGTTCCATTAGCAACCCAAACAACACAGACTACCACAACGGGTACCAACAATGTTGATACGGGAAATCAGACTCAGACTAATGGTCAAGGCAGTACAACGAGTACCGGGCAGCAAAATGTGACCACTTCATCAACTTCCACAGCAGCATCGTCAGCGACATCCACACCAACGGCGACTACCGTGGCGGGCTCAACTTCTCAAAAGAAACAATCAACGTCTCAGAATGTTTCACACGTCAATTACCAAGTCCTGCAGGCGGACGGTTCATCAAAATCGGAAGCATCTCAATACTATACGCACATTGCTGACATTCAAAAGTTAAGCAATGGGACTTACAAGGTCACGATGCACGTTTCATACGGTAAAAACACCGGTATGGATCCCAAGGGATTTGTTCCACTAACGGTTAATGGGGTCAATGTCAGTGATGTGCAATATGGCTCAACGTCCAGCAATTATACGAATAGTTTTAGTTTTGTTGTGCCAAGTTTGAAAGCACTCAATCAAGGCTTAGTTAAGGGTACCATTCATGTGAGTGTGCCATTTATGCATATCAGTCAAGACTTTACCGTTAACTATGCTTTTGCAGCTACTAGTGATACTGGCGCATCGAATCAAAATCAAGGTCAGAGTTCAGCCACACCAACTGCGACAAGTCAGAAGAAGACCGCCGAGAATCAAAAGCCTTCAGTCGCAACAAAATTGAGTAGCGGGGCTAAAAAAGTGACTGCAGCCAAAACCGCATATCCAACCGCTCAAAACAACGGTTCGGCTAATTCAAGTGTTACTACCCAAGGTACTGGTGTTAATGCTTATGAGTCCGCAACTACTAACGGGCTTAAGACACCTGCAACTCATTCAAAATATGCTACTGGTAAATTGCCACAAACAAGTGAGAACGAATCAATCAGTGCTGTGGCCGTTGGCTTGACCAGTCTTTCATTATTACTCGGGACTCTCATTTTGAAGAAAAAAGAATCTTAATGTTGAGTAGCGATGCATTTCAGAAAAATTTTAAATTTTAATGAAAGCGGGTTTGATAATGAAACGACTCAAATGGTTGATTGGCACAATTGCCTTAGTGTTACTAGGTTTCTTGTTTACGCTACCCATGACTGCTCATGCACAATCCATTAATTATCGTTCTTTAGTTTATGGCACGAACAAGAATTCAATGGCTAGTCCGTACTTTGTTAAACCAGCTAGTGTCAAAGTTGTTAACCATAAATACGTTGTGACGATGCATATTAGGACTGCAAAGAAGCTTCACTCCTTTCCAGTCAAGATGATTTGGGTCGACGGGGAAACACCACAAAATGTTCGCCGAGTCAAAGATCGTTCTGGGAATTCCAATTTATTCTATTCTTTTTCAACTAGGAATTTGAACAAACGAGTCAATGCCAAGCTTGCTGTTGATGTGCCAGGTGTTTACAAAGCGAAACATTTGATCACCTTTAAGTTTAGTACGGTGGGGTTACCTAGTTTACAAAGTAATTCAGCAACTAAGCAGACCACCACGCAAAGTAAAGGAAATCGGACAGCTGGCAACAAGGTTAAAGCCAAGTCTCCGTCAGTAATCAAAAAACAGGCTAATAAGCAAAAGAATCGTCAATCAAAACCAAATCAAGCTTCAAAGGCAACCAATAAGCCAGCAAAAAAAGCCTCTTCTTCAAGTAATGCTTCCAAGACGAGTTCTAATTCTGCTCAACCTTCATCGAGTACTAAAACGAATTCTGCTGATAACAAAGACCACAGTAACAATCATTCACGAGTAGCTTTCTTAATTGTCGGTGTTGTCGTTATCGTTGCCGTTGTTATTGGCGGTAGTTTAGTAGTCATGAGAAGAAAGCATTAGGAGGAGTTAATTTGAAATCGCCGAGAAGAACCGCTTTGATCGTAATCTTGGTCATTTTGGTTGTGGGTGTTGTTGGCGGTTTGTTTGCCAACCATCAATTAGCTAAGAAACGGCATCAAGAGCGGATCGTTGCCACTACTTATGCAGTGGTTCAGATTGCAGATAAGTTGAAACTCCCACTGGTTGGGGTCCCCACGACGGCTAATAAAATGCCAGCACGTTACAAAAACGTGACGCGTGTCGGTAATCCGATGAGTCCTAGTGCGGAAAAGATTGCCTCAACGAAGCCAACGGTGGTCTACAGTGTGACGACCCTTAAAGACCAATTCGGAAAATCCTTTAAGCAGCAACATATCAAACCGTACTTTTTGAACCTACAAAGCGTTAGTTCACTTCAAAAAGTTGTTTCGCAAATGGGTCAAAAATACGACCGACAATCCGAAGCAAAAGCCGCTAACAACCAGATCAATCAGGCGAAAAAGAGGGCTAAACAACGGGCCAATGGTCATCAGCAGCCAAGAGTATTAGTATTAATGGGACTTCCTGGAGCTGGCTACATGGTTGCGACGAACCAGTCTTACGTGGGCAACCTCGTAAAATTAGCGGGTGGCAAAAACGTCTTTAGCTCAAAGTCCCAAGAGTACATGCAACCAAGTGATGAAGCCATTGAAAAGGCGCGGCCACAAGTTATTTTGCGGCTTGCTCACGCGATGCCTAATATGGTCATCCCAGAATTTAACCAAGAATTCAAATCCCAGTCATTCTGGAAACAAACACCGGCCGTTCAGGACAAACGGGTCTATGACCTAACTGAACCCAACTTTGACGCCACGGCTAATATGCGTGCTGCCAAAGCTTTAGGTGAAGTCTCAAAATGGCTGTATCCAGGGAGTAATTAGTATGAGAAAGGAACGGCTCGCCTACGGAATAATTTGTCTCGCCATTCTTGTGACGGTCATCGTGTCACTAATGCTTGGTACACAATTATTTTCACTTTCAGAGCTGTGGCAGGCTTTCACCGGTAATCGTCCGGCAGTTTTAAATACCGTTTTGACGTTCCGATTACCACGGATCGTTGCAGCTTTAGTCGTTGGCGGCATGCTAGCCACGGCTGGTGCTATTAGTCAGTCAGTCTTTCGTAATCGTCTGGCAGACCCAACGATTCTTGGTGTCACTTCAGCTGGTGAACTATTCATGTTATTGGGTGGCTTTTTCCTGCCGGCCTTCGGCTTACAAAAGTTGATCTTGGCATTTTTGGGTGGTTTGGTGGCATTTGCCTTGCTTGCTAACCGAAAAACACTCCGTCATCCCTACCAGTTAATCATCGTTGGGGTGGCCTTGAACCTGACCTTTACGGGGCTTAAACAGTTATTTACCCAGGGTATCGACGTTGGTAATTCACTGGGCTTCAACGGGATGACTTGGTCATCAGCTACCGGACTGGTAATTGCTGGCTGCATTGGTTTGATTCTGGCACTTCTTGTGGCGCCATGGGCTAATGATTTGAAGCTGCCAGATGAGCAGTTAGCGATGGTTGGCGTGCCGGTAATTGCAATTCGGTTAAGTTTGTTAGCGCTAGTTGTGTATTTGTCAGCCGACGTAACTTCGGTTGTGGGCACCATTCCGTTTATTGGTATTATTGTGCCCAATATTGCCCGCTACTTTGTCGGCCATGACTATCAGACCATTTTACCGTTTTCAATGCTTAGTGGTGCTTGGCTGCTTTTATTAGTAGACACCGTGGGACGAGTTGTGATCCTTCCCAGCGAGATCTCAGCTGCCACGCTTATGGCAGTCATTGGTGGTCCGTTTCTGGTTATCCTGGTCCAAAGAGGGGGATTCAATGGAATTAAAACAGGTTAGATACAGCTATCCCGGTTCTGAACCATTGATTGTTAATTTTACGGCTAGTGTGCCACAAGGCAAGATTCTTTCGATTATTGGTCCTAACGGTGCTGGTAAGTCAACGCTATTAAAGCTGCTGATGGGTCGGATCAGCCCTGATTCAGGTGAAGTATTGCTCGATGGGAAATCAATAGCTGCTTATTCTAACCGTGAACGGGCGGCTAAAATTGCTTTGGTCAGTCAACAGCATCAAGTGTTTGATGAAATGGCTGTTAAAGAAGTTGTTAAAACGGGTCGATTACCTTTTCACTCGCTGTTAGCGACCATCGCTGATGAAGAGATTTTACCTTTTTTAAAGGCGGTCGATTTGGACTGGGCAATTGATCGACCATTAAGTTCTTTATCGGGTGGTCAGCAGCAACGCGTCTGGCTTGCCTCTGCGTTGGCGCAGGAGCCAAGTTACCTGTTTTTAGATGAGCCCACAACCTACTTGGACATTCGCTACCAGCAGGAACTGATGAGTTTGATTGACAAGTTGAATGCTGAACAGCACATTACGATTGTTTTAGTGCTGCATGACATCAATCAGGCACTGAAAATAAGTGATCAAGTGTGGCTGCTCAAGCAGGGTCAATTAGTGAAAGAAGGGGCGCCAGATTCAATTCTTGATCAGGATCTGTTGAGTGACACGTTTGAAATGCCAGTCAAGATTGTAAATCTGGAAACTTTTGGACCTTATGTAATTCAATTGACCGCGTAACATCCGGAGTCAAATTAGCTGCTAAATACGGTATTTCAAGCTTTAAAACGCTGCAATTTCACGTTTAAGGATGCTTAAATGTCAATCATCCTGAGCTCCGGGAGAACCTAATCATTATTGGTTTCTGCGTGGTTGGAAGACTATGAATTTTGGATGGCACTGTTAATTTTTAGACACTCAAAAACGCGGGTAGATTCGATAACGAACCTATCCGCGTTTTTGTGTGAGTAAATTTAAAAATGATTAAGATCGTTCTTGTTTATACTTCAGTCTGACTGCGCTGTGGCGATAACCATAACTAAAGTAAAAAATCAGGCCGATCGCCAACCAGATAAAGAAGGCGATCCACGTAAAACGCTTTAGTTCCAGCATTAAAGTTACGCAAAGAATAAATGAAATAATTGGTAAAACTGGGTAGAACGGCACTCGGAACGCGGAATCTAACTTATTGAACTCCGCATTTCGACGCAGAAAAACAATGCCAATGGAGACCATGGCAAAGGCGAATAGTGTTCCGATGTTGACCAGTTCAGTGATCTTATCAATGGGGATCACGCAGGCAAAAAAGCTCCCTAAGATACCAAAGACCCAAGTGTTTGTGACTGGCACGTGAGTCTTGGGATTCAGCCTGCTGAATAGTTTTGGCAACAGACCATCCCGGCTAATGGCAAACACCAGTCGAGTGCCACCATACAAGAAGACGATCAGCACAGTGGTCATACCGATTACAGCCCCCAGTGAGACAATGCCTGAGACCCAATCTTGGTGAATAAAGTGCAGAGCGAAGGCAACGGGATCGGCCACGTCCAGTTTCGTATATTTAACAATTCCCACCAACACGACCGAAAGTGCAATGTAGAGTGCCGTCGCAATCAGTAACGAACCAATGATACCGATCGGCACGTTTTTTTGTGGATTCTTAACCTCTTCGGCAGCCGTGGAGACGGCGTCAAACCCGATGTAGGCGTAGAAGGCAACCGCCGCACCGGAAACGATGCCCTTCATGCCAAACGGCAGGAACGGATTAAAGTTTGCTGGCCGTACGTAAAATGCTCCCACAATAATGAACAAGATGATCACAACGATTTTTAAAATCACCATGATGGCATTGATGCGGGCAGATTCCCGAACCCCGCCGACAAGTAAGAATGAGATGATCATAATGATAATAAATGCAGGAAGGTCAAATATTGCATGAGGCATGCCTGCAGTTCCATAAGCCGCTCGTAAAGCTTCTGGCAAATACCAGTGGAACCCTGCTAAAATATTTTGAAAGTACGACGACCAGCTAGCGGCCACTGCTGAGACGGAGAAGAGATATTCCGAAACGAGAGCCCAGCCCAGGATCCAAGCGATAAATTCGCCGAAAACGGCATAGATGTAAGTGTAGGCACTGCCTGCTAAGGGAATGGTGGAGGAGAACTCAGAGTAGCACAGCGCTGCTAACGAGCAAACGACTGCTGCCAAAACAAATGATAGAAAAGCGCTGGGCCCCGTGTATTTGGCCGCAATGATTCCTGGTGTAATGAAGATTCCGGCACCAACAATTGCGCCCACTCCCATGGTTGTCAGACTAAACGCCGTCAGTGATTTTTCCAAACCGGTCTTTTTAAAAATATCGGTTTTAATATCCTTTCGAAGAAAGAGCGTATGGGCTTTCTTCCTTTCAGCCATTATCAAGATTCCCTTCAAATAATTAGTGATTAATAATAGTATACATCGACTTTTAATCAAATGACACGGCCATGTGAAAATTTACCTTGGACTTTTCAGCGAATTTGTCAGGAATGGTGTTTGCAGAAAAAGTGCTATTTCACTTGTGATTTAAGGCTGGATGTTATAGAATGCTACAAGTGAGGTTACCTCGGTGGCCCCGTTCAGTGATAAAAGAAGAGTAGTTATGAAACAGTCGTCAAGCGAGTCCGGAACGGTGGAAGCCGGGTGCCTGTCATAACGAAGCGCGCTTTTTAGAACGCTAGTTTAATATTCGAGTGGATAGTAATATCAACAAGAGTGGTACCGCGGGTAGTCTCGTCTCTTACAATGTCGATTGTAGGGGAAGGGACTTTTTTTATGGCCTGCGACCTTCAATCACGTTAAGTATAAATTTAAATTCAATAGATCGGAGTTAATTGCTTTATGGACTATAAACAAGTTGTTGCTGATGCGCTAGCTCCCGCTTTAACGGGGACGTTGTCAGCAGAAGATATCTACGCCAAAATTGAACGGCCTAAAGACGTTAACAAGGGCGACTATGCCTTTCCAGCCTTCACCCTTGCCAAAACTTTTAAGAAAGCCCCACAACAGATTGCCACAGACTTGGTCAAACAGATCGATACAAGTCAATTCGACAAAGTTGAAGTGGTCGGCCCCTACTTGAATTTCTTTCTCGACAAGGCGGCTTTTAGCGCTCAGATTTTGGGGCAAGTTCTGACCGAGGGTGCTGATTACGGGCAAAATCAGTCCGGTAAAAACGGAAATGTACCGATCGACATGTCCTCACCTAACATTGCAAAGCCAATTTCGATGGGACATTTGCGTTCAACTGTGATCGGTAATTCAATCGCGGAAATTCTCAAGAAAAATGGTTATCACCCAATTAAGGATAATCATTTAGGCGATTGGGGCACCCAATTTGGGAAACTGATCACCGCATATCTGAAGTGGGGTAACGAAGACGATGTCAAGAAGGACCCCATTACAAATTTAGTGAAGTATTACGTGAAGTTCCATAAGGAAGATGTCGCACACCCGGAACTTGATGATGAAGCCCGTGAGTGGTTTAAGAAGCTTGAGGACGGTGACAAACAAGCTCAGCAACTGTGGTCATGGTTCCGTGAAGAATCATTGAAGGCCTTTAAAGCCATTTATGATAAGTTAGGCGTTCAGTTCGATACTTATAATGGTGAAGCCTTCTATAATGATAAGATGCAAGCGGTCGTTGATGAATTGAAAGCTAAGGGCCTGCTGCAGGAATCCCAGGGGGCTCAAGTAGTCAACCTTGAAAAGTACGATTTGAACCCAGCGTTAATTCTTAAAAGTGATGGCGCATCGCTATATATTACACGTGATATTGCGACTGCCATGTACCGTGAAAAAACCTATCATCCAGCAATGAACCTGTACGTTGTCGGTTCTGAGCAAATTTATTATTTCAAGCAGCTCAAGGCGGTTTTGACTGAAATGGGTCTGCCGTCAGCCAAGAATCTCCACCACATTCCGTTTGGGTTGATCACCGTTAACGGTAAGAAGCTATCTACCCGTTCTGGTCGAATTATTTTACTGGATGCCGTTTTGGATGATGCCATTGAAATGGCTCAAAAGCAGATTGCCGAGAAGAATCCCGATTTGCCTAATAAGGCCGAAGTTGCGCAACAGGTTGGTGTTGGCGCGATTATCTTTGGCGATTTAAAGAACGAACGGATGAATTCGATTGACTTTAACTTGGCTGAACAATTGAAATTTGAGGGCGAAACGGGCCCGTACGTTCAATACGCTCACGCACGTGCCGAAAGTATTTTACGCAAGGCAAGTGGCGTTGACGTTCCAACCAGCGGTGCTAAGATTTCAGATCCAGAAGCCTGGGAGACGTTGAAGGCGTTAGCTGACTTCCCAGATGTCGTTGTTGAAGCACTGAAGGAGTTTGAACCATCTGACGTTGCCAAGTATGCCATTCGGTTAGCAAAGTCCTTTAACAAGTATTATGCGCATTCAAAGATCTTAGCTGAGGATGCCGAAAAAACAGCTCGTTTAGCACTGGTCAAGAGTGTTTCAACGGTACTAAAAGAAGCCTTGCGACTGTTAGGTGTTCAGGCACCAGACGAAATGTAACCGCTAAATGAAAATACTAGCGAGTGGTACAAGCTCCCTTAGGCATCAAAATGTGAGCAAATAGCGTCGTGGATTCCTTTTTTGAGGGATCTGCGGCGCTATATTTGTTTAGTTGACTTGAATTCGCGTTTTAGACGCACATTGGAGCTCGTTGACGGTCTTGAGCAAATTGAAAATTAAGGTTGGTTATGGTGCGAAGAAACTAGTCGCATTTTTAACAATCGTGTTTTGTCACAGCTTTTTGATCTTTTGCGGTAATCGTGTTCTGTAAATAGACAGCGCTTTCAAATAGGCGTAAGATTAGAAAATAATGAGTTTAATGCCCAGAGGTTACCTCAAGTGGCTAAGTAAACATGGATTTATATTAATTTTTCATTTTAGTGGTTCTCCGTTTTAAGACGGATTTTAAAATTTTATTGGATAAAGCAAAATACCGATTTATACTACCTTTGAATACTTATTTAAAATCGAGCTTTCTTTTCGTTTTTCATTTTGTTATAATAATTTCAGTGTTAGTACAGTAAGGGGGCTGCATTAGGATGAAAAAAAGTATTCGTCAATCACGGATTGAACAACTGATCAATCAGTATCCGATTGGGACGCAAGAAGACCTAATGCGTCATCTAAAAGAAATTGGGATAAAGGCGACGCAAGCAACTATCTCACGTGACATTCGTGAGATGCAGGTAGTCAAAGCCCAGGATGGCCATGGACACTTGCGTTATACGATCTTTAAACCCGGTAATAAATCAGAAGAAGAACACCTTCGTGAGACCATCAATGAAGTGGTGATCGGCTTAACGCGGATCGAATTTATGAACGTGATCAAGACGTTACCAAGCAATGGTAATTTGCTAGCTGCGATTTTAGATGATTTAAAATTACCTGAAGTTGTGGGGACTCTCGCCGGGCATGACACGATCTTAGTTATCAGTCCAAACGCTGAAGTTGCTCAGCAACTGAATGATGAAATCGCTGAAAATATGAATCCTGATATTGTACACTAATCGATATTGGGACTAAAACACGCCATGAGTGGCGTGTTTTTTATTTAAGAGCCGGTAAAGTTTGCACTGAAAATCGGTTGCGTTATAAGAATATGATAGAATTGAATGTGCAAAATCTTTTTACATGTTGAGGAATACGAATGAATAATAATCGGGGAAATCGATCAGAGCGTGGTTTTCGAGCAATGATGTCACCCTATTATCAGGCCTTCAAACAGCATTTTGGCCGTTTTTGGCACCGTTATCAGTTAACACGATGGCTTATTGTGGCGGTACTGGCATTAATCTTTGTGGTCAGCGCAACGTTGACTTTTCAGGCCAAAACCGCAAATGTTGGGGACTTGAAGGCTCAGCTTGAAAAAACCACATATATTTATGACAAGAATAATAAACGTGCAGGGTCACTATATGCGCAAAAGGGCACCTACGTACCGTTGAGTAAGATCTCGCCAAACGTTCAAAAAGCGGTGATCTCGACAGAGGACCGTAATTTCTACCACGAGCATGGCTTTTCCGTCAAAGGTATTGCGCGAGCGTTTTTCTTATTGGCCAAAAATAAGCTGTTGCACCGTGACTATATCAGTGGTGGCGGTAGTACTTTGACGCAGCAATTGGTCAAAAATGCTTTTTTGACGCAAGAACAAACGATGACGCGGAAGCTGAAGGAAATTTTCTTGGCAGTGGAAGTTGAGAACGTTTATTCAAAACAGGATATCCTGTCGATGTATCTTAATAATGCCTACTTTGGTAATGGTGTCTGGGGCGTTCATGACGCGGCTGAAAGGTATTTTGGGACCACTTCAGAAAACCTGACAGTTCCCCAGGCAGCTGTTTTGGCAGGGATGCTGACCTCACCAAGTGGCTATAATCCGATTGACCATCCCCAGGCTTCTAAAGACCGGCGGAACGTGGTGCTGGGACTAATGGCAGAAACCGGAGCAATCACTAAGTCACAGGCGGCAGCTTATCAGAAGACGCCAATTGTGACCAGTGATACGTATCAGTCTAAAGATTCTTACCGTTACCCGTACTATTTTGATGCGGTGATCAATGAGGCAATTTCAAAATATGGGCTGACTGAATCTGAAATCTTGAATCATGGTTATAAAATATACACGTATCTGGACCAGAATTATCAGTCCAGTTTGCAAACTAACTTTAAAAACAGCACGTTGTTCCCACAAAATGCCAGTGACGGGACAAAAGTTCAGGCGGCCTCAGTCGCTGTTAATCCAAAAAATGGTGGTGTGATGGCGGTCGTTGGCGGTCGTGGTAAGCACGTTTTTCGTGGTTATAACCGTGCGACGCAGATCACCAGACAGCCAGGGTCGACGATTAAGCCCTTAGCAGTGTATACTCCGGCTTTGGAAAATGGTTATTTCTATGATTCTGAACTGCAAAATAAAAAGACTTCATACGGTTCAAATCACTACACACCTAAGAACTACGACAACGTTTATACCGGTAAGATGCCAATGTATGAAGCGCTGGCGCAAAGTGTGAACGCACCCGCAGTTTGGTTACTGAATAAAATTGGCGTCAATAAGGGCTATGATTCGGTTAAGAAGTTTGGTTTACCTGTGACCAACTCAGACCGTAACTTGGCGCTAGCTTTGGGCGGTTTGAGCAAGGGCATTTCACCGCAGCAACTGGCAGAAGCCTACACTGCATTTGCCAATGATGGTACTCGAACGGATACACATTATATTCGAAAGATCGTTGATGCGTCAGGTAACGTGATCGTCAATAATCCTGATGTCAGGACTCATAAGGTGATGTCACCAAAGGTTTCAAAGCAAATGACCAGCATGATGCTGGGCGTCTTCAACAGCGGAACGGGTGTCACTGCAAAGCCGTATGGGTACTCAGTAGCCGGAAAGACTGGCAGTACGGAAGCTGATGCGACTGGTGATGGCGATGCGACGCGGGATAAATGGATCGTGGGCTATACACCAGACGTGGTATTAGCGACTTGGGAAGGCTTTGATAACACGAACTCAACCCATCACTTGGAAAACTTGAGTGGAACGGGTGTTGGGCCACTCTTTAAGACGGAGATGGAAGAGATCTTGCCGTACACTAAACAGACACCATTTAATACCCAGGATGCCTCAACCTTAGCAAAGGCGTCTAAATCGTCGAACAGCTTCTGGAGTAATGTCCAAAAGGGCGCCGGAAACGTGGGCGACCAGATCCAGCAGGGTGCTAATAACGCGGTGGATAGCGTTAAGAAGTGGTGGCAGCGGTCATTCGGATAGCGTTCAAGCTGTTATTTTAGCTCTACACATGGAAATAAGTTTAAGGTGAAATAGCTTTTTTATGGCAAACGCATAATCTTTGAATTAAATTTAATTTCTACATTTATGTGATGTAAATAACTCATCCTGTTGTCACCCGAACGCCCTTTCGCCTATGCCAGTTTCATGATACAATGTGATGGTATTTAAGACAGGAGGACGTCTCAATGGCAGACATTTTGAAAACTGCTGGGGAACTGCGCGATGCGTTAGTTGCTTCAGATGAATTCACGGCACTTCAAGAGGCTTATTCAACGATGAAGGCTGACCAAGAAGCATTCGACCTTTTTAAGGACTTTCAGGAGTTACAAATGAAGTTGCAGCAAAAGCAGATGCAGGGCCAGCAACTGGAGCAAGACGAGATGAAAAAAGCTCAGGAATTGGCCCAAAAAGTCGGCGATAAACAGGTTATTAAAGCCCTGATGGATAAAGAAAAGGCTGTGAATGATCTATTGGCGAAATTGAACAATGAAATTACAAAACCAATTCAAGATTTATACCGGAACTAATTAGAATCTTTGAATTGAATTTTAATCGATCAAAAACGCCGAAGTGACAGCTTCGACGTTTTTTTAGGAGTGATATTTTGAAGTTTATTCACGCAGCTGACCTGCATCTGGACAGCCCATTTCAAGGACTTCAGCAGTTACCTAAAACCCTGTGGGCAAAGGTCCATAATGCGCCGTTTCAGGCCACCAAACAGCTTGTTCATGATGCGATTACACAGCAGGTTGATTTTGTCCTGCTGGTGGGCGACCTTTTTGACCGTGAAACACAAAGTATTCAAGCCCAAACCTTTTTAAATGACGAATTGCAGCAATTGTTAGATGCTGGTATTCAAGTCATTGTTAGTTATGGTAACCATGATTACATGACGAAGGACCAGCAGCTGCATTTACCAGCCGGCGTGATTATTTTTGGACCAGAAGTCACCACACAAACGATCACTACCGCTGACCGTCAACGAGTCGCTATCAGTGGTTTTAGTTATGCTGACAGATGGATCGACACGGATATGGTACCACAATTTCCAGAGCACCTTGACGCCGATTTTCAGATTGGCATGTTGCATGGGGCAGTTCAGCAGACTGGCGACAATCACTACGCGCCGTTTACACTTTCAGAAATGGCCGCTAAACATTATGATTACTGGGCACTTGGGCACATTCATAAACCTAATCTACTAGCTCAACAGCCGCCAATCGTCTATGCAGGAACGATCCAAGGCCGGCATAAAAATGAACCAGGCGCGCATGGTTACCAGCTAGTGACCTCTGCAGAACATCAGCTAAAGCGGCAATTTGTTGCAGCCGATCAGATTCGTTGGCAAACACTGACGTTAATGGTTGATGAGCAGACGACCGACACCAGTTTGATCAGGCAAGTTCAAAAGAGCTTAAAGGGGCTGCATCCACAGGTATTCGCCTTAGTTGAGCTCCAACTTAATGGCATCGAAAAACTGTCAACTGGCTTGCTTACAAGGCTGACGGATGGCACGTGGCAAGCACGTTTTGACCAGGAACAACAGCGAAACTACGAGCACACCCATTGCTGGGTCTACGAAGTGACTTTGAAAGCGGCCCAGGCTCAGATTCAGTATGCGAAACTAGACGCTGATTTTTGGCAACAAGCTCAGACGGCCGTTTTTACGCAGGAAAACATTGAGTTAACGGCGGGTAAGCTGATGCAGTATCCCTTTTTGGCAGACCATCTACAAGCACCAAAAACGACTGCAGCAATTACGGCCCGAGCTAAAAATGAATTGTTAGCGCAATCACGGCTGGAGGTGGATCAAGATGCGGATCACAAAGCTTAAAATATACGGCTTTGGCCAGTTTAACGACACGGTACTTGATCTAGCCGATGATTTTCAAGTAATTTACGGTGAAAATGAAGCGGGAAAGTCGACGTTGGTAGCCTTCATTACGAGTCTGCTCTTTGGCTTTGCGACTGGAAAACATCGTTACGAGATGTATCAACCAAAACGCGGTTCGCAGTACGGTGGCGAAGTGAGCTTTACCCATGCCGGCACTCATTACTGGCTTAAAAGGGTCGCTGGAACCCATGGTGGTGAGGTGACCTTTCGAAATATTGATACTAATGCTGGACTGGGAAAGGCTGATTTGGAGGCACTGCTTCAGCCCATGAACAGGGAATTATTCCAACAAATATTTTGCTTTGGCGAACGGCAGTTACAAGCCGTTTTTAACCTTAATCGATTTGATTTGGTACAACGAATCCAACGGGTAGGTGCCATTGGCAGTGAGAGCTGGATCGGTTTGACGAAAACATTGACCAGTGAAGCCGGGGAGCTGTATAAGCCCCGTGGCAGGGTTCAGCCATTGGTTCGGTTGCTGCATGAATACGATTCAATTAATGAGAAAGTGGCCTCTGTCAAAGGTCAGTTTCAGCAGTATCAAAGCCTTCAAAGTGAGGCTCAAAAAACGCGGCTGGAATTAAACCAAATTCAGCGAGAGCTCAACCAGCTTAATCAGCAGATTAATCAGTATCAACGTTTGTTACCCATATACGAAAGGTATCAGGCATTAAACAGTGATCCTAAGCAGGCTGCAAATGAGGCAGTGATTTCGGCTGATGATTGGCGTGAAGTGACGCAATTATCCATAGCAATAAAGCAGGCCCAGTCTGAACTGTCGGCGTTGCAGCAACGAATCAAGCAGCAGACTGCAGACCAGGAAGTGACTGCTGACCAGCAATTTTACAGGGATCATCGAGAACGGATCGATAAGTTGGCTACCCAGCTTGCGCCGATGACCGAGTTGCAGCAGCAACAAACCCGACGACAAGCTCAGATGAACAGTGGTCAGCAGGAACTAGCAGAATTGTCAAAACAGTATGGCAGTTCACTGCCACAAGCCGCGGTTCTAAACGATTCGGAATCCCAATCTTTGCAAGTTTTATTTGATCAGCAACAGCATTTGATCATTGAACGGGAGGCTCGAGCAAAGCAGCGTCAAGAACATCAGGCAACCTTTCAAGCATTGACGGATAAAGCGAATTCCGATGCACCCTCTGGTATCGATTTGAAATGGTTGATTGGTGGGGTGGCTGTCATTATCATCGCCTTGTTTGGCTTGAGTGGTATTTTAAGGACTGTGGGCGGTGTAGTTGGACTGTTTGTTGCGGGCTACGGTATTTTCAAACAAACTATTTTTGGTGGTAATCAGTCGGATACAGATTCTCAGTTAGCATTGCTATCGAGCCAACTTGACCAAGATCGTAATCAGCTGACTAAACTTGATCAGCAACTGGTGGAAATTGAAAGTCAAATTACTCAGTTTGGTACTGCTCATCAACTGACTGGTTTTGACACGGCAGACTGGTTGGCTATCCAACCAGATCTTCGCACCTATCAAACGCTTCAAAAACAAGTCGCTGCCCAACAAGATCAGCTAACCCAAGATACGCGAACGCTCCGAACTTATTTGGTTCAATGGCAATTTGCTGGTGATGTTATTGGCTTAGGTGGCAGTGACGACTACCAGTTGCAGTTAATTGGTCAATTTTTATCCGAGAGGCGTGATGAGTCGCAACGCCTGTCCTGGGCTGGAGAAACACTCAAGGCTAATGCAGAACGGCAATCGATGCTTCAAAAGCAACTTCGTGACCAGCAATCCCAATTACAGCAGCGATTATCTCAATACCAAGTAGCAACCGTTGAAGCTTTTGAATCCCGGTATCAGGCTGAGCAGACGCTGACCAAGCAATCGGAACAGCGAAACGCATTGAATGCACAGTTAACAAGCGCTGACCGACAATTGCTTCGCAAAACCGCTTCTAAAGATGACTTGGTCGCTTCAGAGAAGGTAGCCCAGGTAAAACTTAACCAGTTTAAGCAGCAGCAGGGAACTTTGCTGGAACAAGCTTCACGTCAGAATTATCAACTAGAACGGTTAGCGACCAGTGACCGATACCAAAAATTATTACAGCAGCGAGCCGACCTTCAAAGTGAAATTATTTCATTGACGGATGAGTGGCTAACCAAACAATTATTGATCAAATGGATCGATCAAACACTGATGACGGCTTCCCAAGGGAGGCAGCCGCAGATCATTGCGACCGCAGAAACGTTTTTTAAGACGTTGACTGGTGAGCGCTATGACCAGATTATTTTTACGGATCAAACCGTTCAAGTTGAAAGAACCGATGGTCTCAAATTTGATGTCGGCGAGCTTTCCAGTGGCACCGCCGAACAATTATACGTGGCGTTACGGTTTGCCTTTACCAAGGTCATGGCAGATGCGGTTGCCATGCCGATTATTATTGATGATGCCTTTGTTAATTTTGACCGGGATCGCACGAAACGGGCACTTTCAATGCTTCAAAAACTGGCGTCTTCCAGTCAAGTACTGTATTTTACCGCTAACCGCGACAATTTGAGCTTAGTTGCTTCAGATCAGGTTTATCACCTGGAAGCTGGAAAGTCCGAATAAAAAAATGTAGACTGAACTTATTAAGGGGGACTAGCCATGGCAGACAAACAATTAATGACCTACGAAGTCGGCGAACAGATGAATCTGATGGCACTGTTAAAAAACGTCACGGTTCGCGTCGCCAAAAATGGTAAACAGTATCTTGACCTGACATTTGAGGATCAGTCCGGTGAGATCTCAGGCAAATTCTGGGATGCCAGTGCAGCTGATATCGATCGTTTTCAGGCTGGACGCGTCGTTCGTCTAGCAGGTAAGCGCGAGACGTATCAGGGGTCCCCGCAGGTCAGAATCGCCGGACTAAGGTTAGCTAATGCTGATGAGCCGCATCAGCCCGGGGACTTTGTCGTTCATGCGCCAATGAAAGCAAGTGATATGGAAGAGCAGATCAACCAAGTGGTCTTTGAAATCACCAATCAAGTCTGGAACCGCATCGTGCGCTTTTTATTAGCAAAGCACCGAAAGGCTTTCTTTTCTTACCCGGCGGCTAAGCATAACCACCACGCTTTTGAGGGTGGACTGGCGTTTCATACCTTGTCGATCCTTCGGTTAGCTCACAGTGTTGTTCAGCAGTATTCTTCTATTGATGCACCGCTCCTGTACGCAGGTGCCATTCTGCACGATTTAGGTAAAGTGATCGAACTGTCCGGTCCAGTTTCTACTCAGTACACCGTAGAGGGTAATTTACTTGGCCATATCAGTATTGTTGACGGCGAGATCGTCTCTGCTTGCAACGAGTTGAAATTTGACCTCAATAGTGAAAACGTTGTCTTGCTGCGGCACATGATTCTAGCTCACCACGGATTGATGGAGTACGGTTCGCCAGTTCGGCCACGTTTATTAGAAGCTGAAGTTTTACACCAGCTTGACGAACTGGATGCGTCGATCATGATGATGACGACTGCGGTTGAAAAGACGTCACCTGGTGAATTTGGCGAACGGCTCTTTGCTATGGATGGCCGGTCATTCTATCGTCCTAATGAACCGCAGGCTGGTGGTCCAGCCGTTAAATAGTCAAGTTTTTAAATCAGTAAATGATGACACAAAAAAGCTCTGAGCATTTTGCCAGAGCTTTTTGTGGTGCAAATATTTAAACGAGTCAAGTGATGAGAATTTCAATGATTTAAAACGTGAGTCGTTCAGCAAAGACTGTTTCAGGTCTGAGCAGGTTCCGAAATTCCGATATTAAACGTTTTACGCCCGCTAAAAAAAGGAATTTCCCAAATAGGAAATTCCTTTTTGTGCAACAATTAATTACTTACTTGTCTTTGATGAACTGCTTGAGGTCAGGTAGTCAGCTAAGACATTTTGTAATTGACTATCCTTGATTGAAACGTTACCCTTCTTGAGAACTTTAGAAACGACGCTCTTCAAAGTGGCACTGTCGTTCATCCGGTTGTCATAGATTTGAGCTTTGAGTTCTTTTTCGTGTTGCTTGTAAGTCCCTTTACCAGGATTGTTGTCCATCTTGATCACGTGGTAGCCATACGAAGTCTTGACTGGAGTTGTGGTGTATTGACCAGTCTTTAACTTGAAGGCAGCCTTCTTAAAGGATGAGTCAAGCGAAGTGTCAGTGTTATCAAATGGTGATAACTTACCACCCTTGTTCTTAGTGGCACTGTCAGTCGAGTACTTCTTAGCTAAGGAAGCAAAACTCTTGCCGGCCTTTAATTGCTTGATTACATTCTCAGCCGTTGACTTCTTTGAAACTAAGATGTGAGAAACCGTCACCTTTGGTTCATAACTCTTAAACTGCTTCTTAAGCTGTGCATCAGTAACCGTGGTGTTGGCTTCAACCGCTTGCTTCAATAAAAGATTACTACGGATCTGCTGCTTCAATTGAGAAGCCGTCATGCCACTTTGTGAAAGGACACTGCTAAATTCTGAACCATACTGTTTCTTGTAGGCGTTGTACTGCTTAGTAACAGCTGAGCTCTTAACCTTGCTACCGTACTGCTTTTCGAGCACCTTGTTCAAGATCATTTGCTGTAAGACTTGCTTACCACTCGAAGTGTTCTTCAGACTGCTGTAAAATTGGCTCTCAGTAATTTTACCGCCGGAAGTTGTCGCAACAGTTTTGCTGCCACAAGCTGCAAGTGTCAAACTTAGCATGATACCTGCAAGTGCAATGAACCATTTTTTCATAACCGAAAACACATCCATTTCTTTAAATTGGTTTCATCCCTATGGGACATCCTCCTTAATATAACATAAACTGAAAATAAATTTCAGGGGTTATGAGAACTTAAGGAAAAATTGAAGACTTCTAATCATTCGCATGAGTTTTGCCGACGTTTTCCAGCCGATCGCTGAGTTTGTCCAGATGTGGTTGGATCTTAAATTGAAATTGATCTACTGATTTTGTGAGATCATCGATTACCGGCTGAGCCTTGGCCAGTTCCCTTTGAAAGGCAACCAGTCGGTGTCGGACGGCTGCTTGCTGATGTTCAACCTCGGTCAAGGCCTGCTTTTTGGTCTGGACGTTATTGACAACCTCCCTTGCGAAACTGAGCGGAGTCTGTTTTTTCTGATACAAGTGAAGAGCTAGTGAGGCGCCAGCAGTAAGCAGTACACTGGTCAAAAATCGTTTCATTTTAATATCCCGCCTTAGAATTGAGCCTTAATTGCATTTTGAATTTCAGTATAAGACTTTTCATCATAGTTACCGGAATTATCTTTAAAAATCATGGCAAAGTCATCGTGGTCAGTGTACCGCGGTACCAAGTGGATATGTGAATGGAAGACGGATTGGTAAGCGACTTTTCCGTTGTTGTTTAGGATGTTCATACCCTTAATGTCGGGATTAGAATTTTTAACTGCGGTCGCGATGGCTGGGATTTTACTAAAGACCGTTGCAGCAAGTTCAGGATCGTAGGCAAAAATATCAGGCACGTGGGTCTTCGGCACGACCAAAGTATGGCCAGGCGTCCCTTGAGAAATATCGAGGAAGGCCTTAACGTCGTCGTCTTCATAAACGGTATAACTTGGGACCTCTCCCTTGATTATTTTACAAAAAAGGCAGTCATCATCATAGTTATGAGTCATTTTATTTCCTCCTTTAAAATTGAAAAGATTAAGTTTAGTATACCTCATAATTACCAAATTCTACACATGGTCGTATGATATAATGGATTGCATTAGTTAAAATCCAACGGAAATGAAGGGATGTTCATGACACTTCAAGTCACGAAGGTCGTTGGCGGTTATTCTCAGATACCCGTCTTAAAAGAAGTGACGTTTGATGTTCAAGATGGTGAACTAGTCGGTCTGATCGGGTTAAATGGTGCCGGTAAATCGACAACGATCAACCATATCATCGGTTTGTTAACACCATTTAAGGGTGAAATTAAAATTAACGGTATCACATTGAAATCTGATAAGGACGCCTATAAAAAACAAATTGCCTACATTCCAGAAACGCCAATCTTATATCAGGAGTTAACGCTAAAAGAGCACTTGGAAATGACAATGATGGCCTATCATCTGGATCCTGAAAAGACATGGGAACGGGCCAATCATTTGCTCAGTATTTTTCGCCTTGATAATAAGTTGGATTGGTTTCCGGCTAACTTTTCAAAGGGGATGAAGCAAAAGGTCATGATCGTGTGTGCTTTTATTACCGATGCGCCACTCTTTATCATTGATGAACCGTTCTTAGGACTGGATCCGTTAGCGGTCCATGATCTGTTAAACTTGATTGATGAGCAAAAAAAGAAGGGCGCCAGCGTTTTGATGTCGACCCACGTGCTGGATACCGCTGAAAAATACTGTGACCGTTTTGTGCTCTTACATGATGGGACAGTTAAGACGGAGGGAACCTTGCCTGAACTGCGGGCGGCACTTCCCGATGCGGGAGAATCACTGGACGACATCTACATGTCGATGACGAAGGCGGATCAACATGAATAATTTATACCGTCAGCGATTGTCCAGTCACCTAAAAGAGATGTTTAAATATTTACGACTGGTATTTAACGACCACTTTGTTTTTGCACTGCTGATTTTTATTGGCGGCTTAGGGTTGGCCTATTCTAACGGGTTAAAAGAGTTACAGGCTGGTCTTTGGTGGGCTAAACCGGTCATCTTCATTGTCCTTTTGGTCGTCTTGCAATTGGGTCGTTTTGCCACTTTGCTCCAGGATGCCGATGTGGTCTTCTTGCTGCCACGGGAAGCTGATATGCGTCGGTATCTGACTGGTGCGCGTTGGTACAGTGAAAGTCTGGGCATGCTCTACCAGTTATTTTTCATGTTTATCCTACTGCCCTTTATCCAGGTAACTGATGGGATGCCGGTGCTCTCGCTAGCTCTGATTGCCTTAACACAGTTACTACTAAAAGACGCCGCGTTTAGCGTTACTATTTTGAGGCGTTTTCAGCTTCGTTCCCGGTGGTTGAACGAGTCGTTTTGGTTGAATTGGCTGGTTCCATTAGTTGTTTTGGTCTGCAGTATTTACATCTTGCCAGTGGCTGGTTTGGTTTTAGCATTAGCGTTAATGATTGGTTTAAGGGTCGTCGATGCCCGTGTTAACCAAATACCGTTTGACTGGTGGAAGGCGATTGCACTTGAAAATAACCGGATGTTAGGCGTTTACCGATTCTTTAACCTATTTACCACCGTACCAATGTTAAAGGGCGTGGCTAAGCGTCGACGTTATTTGGATTGGCTGTTGAACATGGTCAAAGCGGTTCCACACAATACGTACTTATACCTTTATAGCCGTGGGATCGTGCGCAGTGGTGAATTTAGTGGGCTATATCTGCGGTTAACGATTCTTGGCATGATCTTGCTGTACTTTGTTCACGGTACTTGGTTGCCGGTACTGCTAGCCGCTTTGTTCTTGTATTTGATCGGTTTTCAATTAATTCCGTTTTACTGGCAGTTTGATGACATTGTGTTTACCCATTTATATCCGATTGCGGAGTCCGAACGAGTACGCAGTTTTAAACGGCTGATGTATTCTCTACTCACTCTAACCGCCGTTTTATTTGTGATTATGATTGTGATCGCTAATCTAAACTGGCAGCTCAGCCTGACGTTACTAGTCGTGGAAGCCGTAGAAGTCTTCTTAATGGTCCAGTATTACTTACCGCTGCGACTTCGGCGAAAAGCGTAAAAATTGGTTGACGCCAATTCGATGTTTGCCTAAAATAAACAGTAATCTTGAACGACGAGCTGATGTGAAGGTCGTCGTTTTATTTTGAAATCGGAGGAACAGTATGCGGGTACGAAAAAAACCGTGGGCAGCACAGTACATTAAGGATCATGCCGATCAGATCGTGACCGATCCCGAGACGCAGTTAGGCCATTGGCAGGACCGCTTTCCAAGTGAACAACCGTTACAAGTGGAAATTGGTATAGGTAAGGGTCAGTTCATTGTCGAAATGGCTCGGCAACATCCAGATATCAACTTTTTAGGGATTGAAATCCAGGAGTCGGTCATTGCAACGGCACTGCGGAAATTAGTCGAAAGTGGTCTGGCTAACGTCCAGCTGGTGGAGACGGATGGCGCTAACGTTGATACGCTGTTTGCGCCGGCTGAAGTTGATCAGCTCTTTTTAAACTTTTCTGATCCTTGGCCCAAGAAACGGCACGCTAAGCGGCGACTGACATCACCCAATTTTTTAAGTCATTACCAAAACGTGCTTAAGAAGAACGGTCGAATCCAGTTTAAAACTGACAATCGTGGCCTGTTTGAATATTCGCTAATGAGTTTTAATCATTTTGGCCTGGAATTTGACCGAGTTTGGCTTGACTTACACAATAGTGATGGCAACGTGGGTAACGTGCAAACGGAATACGAAGAAAAGTTCAGTTCCAAGGGCCCAATTTATGAACTGATCGCGCATTTTAAATGACGTGTGTGACCAAAAAAATCTCACTCAACCTGCTATTAACCGGTCAAGTGAGATATAATTTGGTGCTTATTTGGACATGCGCTTGATTTTGAGGATACTACCGGTCTTAGCATCGGCGGTAAACTGATACTGGACTAGTTTTTGATCTTCTAGCCGGGAAATACCACCGGTATACACCATGGTATGAACGGCAAATTGCGCGTGCTGATGCGGATGCTCATTGATCCAGGCACCTTCAATTGCGGATTCCTTTCTAAAGGCTTGCTTTACACGCTCTAAAATATCGCTGGCGGTTAGATACTGTCGCCGTTTTAAAGACTTGCCCATCAGGAAACCTAGAAGAATGCTGAGGGTTGATAATAAGCTAAGTTGTTGATAATTTTTTAAGTTGAGTTCCATAGGCGATTTCTCCTCCAAGTAATTGCATCTATCGTAGCTCAAAATATCGCAAAGTGCCACATTAATGATTTTTTTCTGAAAACGAGGTATAATCATTTTACTGAAAAAAAGTAAGTAAGGAGTGATTTCATGGAAGCTTTACCAAAAGTAACTCGCGACCAACTGAATGACAAAATTAAGGACGGCAAGTACATGCTGTTTTTCTCGGCAACTTGGTGCCCTGACTGCGCCTTTATTAAGCCTGCGATGCCAGCTATTGAAGCTGAGTATCCCAACTTTAAGTTTCTTGCCGTTGACCGGGATGAAAACACGGATCTAGCAATCGATTTAAATGTGTTAGGCATTCCGAGCTTTATTGCGTATAATAATGGTGAAGAGATTGGTCGGTTCGTTAACAAGGACCGTAAAACAAAACAACAAGTTGAAGAATTTATTAACGCACTTTAATTCTGATACGACTGAAAGGATGCTCCATGTTAATTTCTAGTTATAATCAAGCTGCGTTGGGTGACGTTTTAATTATGTATCTGGCACCTGATGCACCGTCGCAATCCGTTGTCACTAAGGGTGCTTTCACCCGTATTTTTAACCCGGAAACCAATACCACTTTGGGCTACAACGTTGACCACGTTTCTAAGATCTTAGGTCCAATTAAAAAAAACGGCCAGGTCTTTTTAACTGCTCAACAAGTAGCAAAACTTAATGCAGCATTGAGTGCCGCTGGTTTTCAGCCAGAGCTGGAACCTGACCTAGATTCTAAGTTCTTTGTGGGCTACGTTGAAAGTGCTGAGCCTCATCCTAAATCTGATCATTTGTTAGTGACCCAAACCCGTGTGCAAGATGGTCAAGTTTTGCAGATTGTTTCCGGCTCGCCAAATATGCGTGCTGAAATCAAGGTCGTGGTTGCAGAGATTGGGGCTATGATGCCCAACGGCGAGATTATTTGGCCTGGTAAATTGCGTGGTGTTGAAAGTGATGGTATGATTTCATCAGGAAGAGAATTACAGATTCCGGGTGCACCCGATCGGCCGGGCGCGTTGATTTTACCTGATGACTACGAAGTTGGAGCGCCATTTGATTTTGAAAGGGCACAGACTTTATTCAGCTAAATGAACGACGTGAAAGGGGCCTCGGCTCCTTTTTATTTTGCCCTCAACCGATTTGATTTATGACCCGATTAATATGATATTGAATGGATGACTATAAATGAACCATTACGACGGACCAGCCTTTTTTCGTAAATATCGTCGACCTGAAAAGTCGAATCAAAAACCGGAACGCCCACAACTGAGGGTCCCAGATGTCAAAAAAGACCATCGATCTCAGCAGCCGGCAATCGTGACCAAAAAAGCTAGAAAACAAGTGACGCCTGAGCCAGTAAAAACGCCGGTCGAGCCAAAAAAGCCGATTAAAGAAAACTGGCGGACAGCGGTGCCTTTTCGGCCTTCAGCAGTTCCCAAGCAGTTATATTATCAGCCTCAAAGTAGGGAGCGTACTGATTTTTCAGCCTTGATCCAGAAGTATTTTGACAAACCAGACACTGATGTGCTGTTATTTGACCAGGGCAATCAGACCAAGATGCAAACGGACAGGTCGCAATTTACGTTTGAAAGTAATGCGGCTGCTGCTGCGGTGGAAGACACTGCAGTTCAGGCCGTGGATGACGACTCGGACAAAGCGGTTACCGACCCAAGCGAATATTCCAGTGAAATTAACACTATCAGTGAAACTCCTAATTTTTCAGAAAAGGTGGAGACCAGCACTTTAGATGGTTCAGAAGTAACTGGAATGACTGATAAAGCAACGACAGATTCTGACCAGACTGGTAGTGCATTTGCTCGCCCAACAGCAGTGAGTGATTCTAGCTTGAACAAAGCTGTCAATAACGTTTCAAACGAACAACCAGGTTCCGTTTCGCATTTGCAAAATATTGTCAGTGACGCCGATACAAGTAAAGGTGTTGCCGAAAACCCCGAAAATGTTAACAACAGGGCTCAAACTGAATTTCCGGCAAGCAATACTACGCATAAAATTGACAGTCAAGCGTCGACTTTGTCTGATGAAATGGTGTCTAAAAGTGTCGCCAGTTTATCAAATGACGATCAACACACTAAAACTGGCACAAACTCATTCGCCAATGTTAGTTCTGAAGCTGGCAGCGATTCAAGACCCCGTTCATCAGGTTCTACTGCTTTGGCACCAAACCAGGATTCCGTTATCCATCAACAACCTGTTGAAGATTCTGCAATTCCAGAAAATGAAGCGCAAGTTTTACAGCCCGACTCAGCTATTTCCGTGGTACACGACCCAAATAATCTTTCATTGGCGGGCGAGTCAAGCAAGCAAGTGGGACCTGCCAACCATTCCGAGAAAAACAAGTCTGAGGAGAACAAGCCTGCTCAATCGGATCGCGGTCTTGGTCATTCGTTAGGCGATATTTTGAGTGAGGAAAATACCAGTTCACAACTAAGTGAATTGGCCCTATTCCACGATCAACCAGACGTTCAAAATGATCAGCACCAGTCAACTCGCGGCTATCAATTTCCGTCAACTGCTTTGCTGACACCTCCTGTGCTACCAGATGAAAGCCAATTAGATGAATGGATCGAGCATCAAGGCGAGGTACTGGATGAAACGTTAAAAGCCTTTCACGTGGATGCTCACGTGGTCGATTGGACGGTTGGTCCCACGGTCACCCAATTCCAAGTGCACCTCGCTTTGGGTGTTAAAGTGAATAAGATTACGAATTTAACGGATGATTTGAAACTGGCTTTGGCTGCAAAAGACATTCGGATTGAAGCGCCAATTCCCGGTAAAACAACGGTCGGTATTGAAATTCCTAATCCCCAAACGCGTCCTGTGATGCTGTCTGAGGTGCTGGAGTCAGACGCCTTTAAGACTAGTCAATCACCATTGACCGTCGCGTTGGGCGTTGATCTATTTGGGCAGCCCAAAGTAACTGATTTACGTAAAATGCCTCACGGTCTAATTGCCGGTGCCACGGGTTCGGGTAAATCAGTCTTTATCAATAGTTTGTTGATTTCGTTACTGTATAAGGCCACACCAGCAGAATTGCGTCTGATTCTGATTGATCCCAAAGCCGTTGAATTAGCACCTTATGATGGTCTACCGCACCTGTTGTCACCCGTGATTTCTGATCCGAAAGCCGCCGCTGCTGCGCTTAAGTGGGCGGTTGGCGAAATGGACGACCGTTATGAGCGTTTAGCTGCTGCGGGGGTTCGAAACATTGAACAGTATAATGAACGCGCTGAGCTCACTGAAGATTACGGGCAAAAGCTGCCCTACATCGTGATTGTGATCGATGAACTTGCTGACCTGATGATGATGGCGTCCAGTGAGGTTCAGGATTACATTGTGCGGATTACTCAAAAGGCTCGGGCAGCAGGGATTCACCTATTGATTGCTACTCAACGGCCGAGTGTGGATATCGTGACCGGTGTGATCAAGAATAATATCCCAACTCGGGTAGCCTTCATGGTCTCCTCACAAGTTGATTCCAGAACGATTCTGGATACTTCCGGAGCGGAACGTTTACTAGGAAAGGGCGACATGCTGTTTCTCGGTAACGGCGCTTCCCAGCCAGTCAGGCTTCAAGGAACCTTTGTGGACGAAGAAGTGGATCGCGTAACTGACTTTGTGCGTGATCAGGGTGAACCCCACTATGAATTTAACCCGGACGGTCTGCTTAAGAAGCAGCAGGTTCAAGAGAGCCAAGATGAACTGCTACCCGAGGTTTTAGACTACATTGTTCAGGAAAAAACGGTCTCAACCTCGAAGCTCCAGCGAGTCTTTTCCATTGGCTATAACCGGGCCGCTAACTTGATCGATACGCTTGAGGACAAGCAGTATATTTCCGGTCAAAACGGTTCAAAGCCACGCGACGTTTTTCTAACTGAAAAGCAGTTAGCAGAGATCCGGGCACCCAGAACGGACTGAAAGGTGAAATGCAGTCATGCTGACGTGCATAATCTGCACTGTTAAATCGGTGGTAGCTCTGCTAAAATATTGATATGGACCAATGATGGTTGACTGACCGGCAGTGGCCAACCTGAAAAAATCATTTAAGTGATGAAAAGAGGATTTTCATGGACAACACAACCACGTACTATTTTGTTGGAATTAAGGGTTCAGGAATGAGCTCATTAGCACTCATTTTGCATGACAAGGGGTTTAAAGTTGCTGGTTCAGATATTACTCAGTACACGTTTACGCAACGTGGCCTTGAACAAGCTAAGATTCCAGTTTACCCATTTGATGCAGCTAATATTCATGAGGGGTTAACGGTGATCGCTGGTAATTCCTTTACCGATGACCATCCCGAAATTAAAAAAGCCCGTGAAATGGGGCTGCCGGTCTACCGGTACCATGAATTTTTAGGCAAACTGATTGAGGGCTATACCAGTATCGGGGTTGCAGGTGCGCATGGTAAGACCAGTACGACCGGTTTACTCTCACACGTGTTGTCAGGAATCGCACCAACTAGTTATCTAATTGGCGACGGGACCGGTAAGGGGACACCTAACGCTCGGTTCTTCGTTTATGAAGCCGATGAGTACCGGCGTCACTTTTTAGCCACGAAACCTGACTATGCCATCATGACTAACATTGACTTTGATCATCCTGACTATTACAAGGATATCAACGATGTTTTTGACGCTTTCCAAACGTTTGCAAACCAAGTTTCTAAGGGAATTTTCGCTTGGGGTGACGATAAAAATCTACGCCGCTTAAAAGCCGATGTACCGATCTACTATTATGGGACAGGTGACCAGGATGATTTTCAGGCCCGCAATATTAAACGGACGACTAAGGGGTCACAATTTGACGTCTATTACCATGATAAATTCTTGGGTAATTACCATGTACCGTTGTTTGGCGAACACAACGTTTTAAATAGTTTAGCCGTGATTGCAGTGGCATACTTTGAAGAAGTAGACCTCGATGCGATCAGGGAGGAACTGCTGAGCTTCAAAGGGGTCAAGCGTCGTTTTGCTGAACGAAAAGTTGCCGATATGACGATTATTGACGACTATGCTCACCATCCATCAGAGATTCGTGCAACCCTGGACGCAGCACGCCAGAAGTATCCTGACAAGCAGGTTATCGCCGTGTTTCAGCCCCACACCTTTACTCGGGTGATTGCGCTAATGGACGACTTTGCGAAGGCTTTAAATAACGCTGATGTGGTTTATTTAACAGACATTTTTAGTTCTGCTCGTGAAAGTAACGGTAAGGTTTCGAGTCAAGACCTGGCTAAAAAGATCGTTAAAGGCGGCGAGATCCTCAAACTGGAGAACATGTCACCATTACTGGATTATCACGATGCCGTAGTCGTCTTCATGGGTGCCGGTGACGTTCAGAAGTACGAACGGGCTTATGAGGACCTATTAAGTCACTTGTCATTGAAAGATAATTAAACTTTTTGTTAAGGAATACTTAAAGATAATGTTAAACTGATACTGACAGTTATTTTTAATTGCATTTTACTGTAGGATTGGTACAATTTATTGATAATAAAGATCTTTAAGGAGGAACCTTGATTGAACAATTATGACGAACAGCCACGGCGCGTGGTCAACGCTGACGTGGGCTTGAACAGCTTTTTGACCAAGATGTATGGCTGGATGGGACTGGCAGTCTTACTTTCAGCCGTTTCAGCGTACTTTTTCGCAACTTCGCCGGCTTTGATGTCAAGTTTTGCGGGTCCTTCAAGATGGATCATTCTCATTGTTTGGTTTGCATTTCCATTTATTGTTAGTGGTCAAGCCTTGAAACGGCCAGCATTAAGTTTTGTGCTACTGATGGTTTACGCTCTGATAACGGGGGCGATGTTTTCGGGATTTGCACTCATTTACACGGGTGCCACGATTACAACAGCCTTTGTTTCAAGTGCGACCGTCTTCATTGTCATGGCTCTTTATGGGACTGTGACCAAACGTAGTCTAGCAAAAGTTGGTGCACAGGCAACTGCTGCACTGATTGCTTTGATTGTTGCGATGGTCATCAACATGTTTCTGCAGAGTCCAATGATCTCATACATTTTCTCGTTCGTTGGTGTGATTATTTTCACTGCTTTGACGGCTTCAGATAGTCAAAAGCTAAAACAGCTCTATTTGAACAGCGATGGTAGTGGCACTGCCAGCACGGGGATCGCGATCATTGGTGCGATGCAGCTTTACCTTGATTTTGTTAACTTGTTCTTGTTCCTGCTAGAAATCTTTGGTGGCGGAAACAGTCGGAACTAATTAAAAATTTAATTAAAACGCGTTTTCCCGGTCGGAAATGACTGGAAAACGCGTTTTTATTGCTGTCCTGGTTTGTATCTATCGATTTCTTTGGTAAACTGGAAGTAATGAAAAAATGTGGAGGCCCTTTCAATGGCAGAATCTAAACGATTATTACTCATCGATGGCAACAGTGTGGCGTTTCGGGCTTTTTACGCGCTGTACACGTCATTGAATAGTTTCACCAATTCTGACGGACTGCATACGAACGCCATTTTTGGCTTTAACAGAATGTTGGATATTATGTTGGAACAGGTCAAACCTACCGATGCTTTAGTCGCCTTTGACGCCGGTAAAGTGACCTTTCGAACGAAAAAGTATGCTGACTACAAGGGCGGACGAGCTAAGACACCACCGGAATTGTCAGAACAGATGCCATACTTAAGAAAACTACTGCAGGCTCGCGGTATCAAATCGTATGAGCTTCCTAATTATGAAGCCGATGATATCATTGGTACCATGGCTAAAGAAGCCGAAAAAGCCGGTTATGAGACGACCATTTTTACCGGGGATCGAGATTTAACGCAACTGACTTCAGATGCAACCAGCGTTGCTGTGTCGAAAAAAGGTGTGACCGAGGTTGAAACGTATACCCCTGAACATGTCGAAGAAAAGCTTGGTGTTCGCCCAAACCAAATTATTGAGATCAAGGGTCTCCAAGGCGATACTTCGGATAACTATCCTGGAGTGGCAGGGGTTGGACCGAAGACAGCTGTCAATTTGATTCAAAAGTACGATACGATCGACGGCGTCTATGACCACCTCGATGATATTTCGGCCAAGAAAATGAAAGCACACTTGATCGAAGATAAAGATTCTGCATTTCAATCCCGCGACCTGGCGACGATTCGCCGGGATGCACCACTTGAAATCAAACTTTCAGATTTAAAGTATGAAGGCGACCAGCGTGATGAACTAGTAGCCTTTTACCAAGAAATGAACTTCCAGTCGTTTTTAAATAAGATGAACGCTGATTCAGACGACGACGTTCTAGGGTTAAAACCCGTTCATTTCACCGTTCTTACCCAATCAAATTTAGATGTCCTTTCACAATTTGATGATCATCTGTCATTCTATCTTGAAATGCCAGAAGAAAACTACCATACGTCAACATTTGCGGGTTTTGCGCTGGGTAAAGATCAGCAGTGGTATGTCAGTCGAGACGTTGAACTGCTCCAGACACAGCAAGTTAAGCATCTGCTGGAATCTGACGAGGTCCAAAAGGATGTTTTTGACGTCAAACGCACGTATGTTGGCCTAAATCGGTTAGGTATCAAGTTAAGCGGTGTCGATTTTGATTTATTGCTAGCATCATATTTACTGGACACCAACGAAAATAGTAACGACCTGGGCCGGCTTGCTTTTCAGCACGGCTATCATCAGATCCAGTCTGATGAAGAGGTTTACGGCAAGGGCGCAAAACGTTCGATTCCAAACGATGATCAAATCTTTTTTGAGCATCTGACCCGGAAAGGTATCGCGATTCAATCGTTAAAATCACCGTTATTTAAACAACTTAAAGTCAACGAACAAAACGACCTTTATCGAAACATGGAACTACCAATGGCCTTTGTGCTAGCACACATGGAGATTGCTGGTATTATGGTTGATACTGACCGTTTAACAGCGATGCAAAGCGAGTTTACCGAACTCTTAGCCCAGACTCAGCAGACCATTTTCCAAGAGGCTGGCGAGGACTTTAACATTGGTTCACCAAAACAATTGTCACATATTTTGTTTGAAAAGCTAGGGCTGACGCCAATCAAGAAGACCAAGACGGGGTACTCGACATCGGTTGACGTTTTGGAAAAATTAGCCCCAGAAGCACCGATTGTTGAAAATATTTTAAAATACCGGCAAATTGCAAAAATCCAATCGACTTACGTGGAGGGCTTGCTCAAAGTGGTCCACAGTACGGATCAAAAAGTGCATACACGGTATTTGCAGACTCTGACGCAGACTGGGCGGCTGTCTTCAGTTGACCCTAATTTGCAAAATATTCCGATTCGAACTGAAGAAGGACGTCGGATTCGTCAAGCTTTCATTCCGAGCCACAATGGCTGGCAGATCTTTTCGTCCGATTATTCTCAGATTGAACTGCGAGTACTTGCCCACATTACGCACGATAAGAATCTTCAGGCCGCTTTTATTAATAACGAGGATATTCACGCCTCAACTGCCCGACGGATCTTTCGGTTGAGTCCCGATGCTGAGGTGACTCCCAACATGCGTCGGCAAGCTAAAGCGGTCAACTTTGGAATCGTTTATGGCATCAGTGATTATGGGTTGTCACAAAACATTGGCATTACCCGTAAGCAGGCTCGTCAATTTATCGACACTTATTTCCAGGAGTTTCCTGGGGTTAAGCAGTACATGACAGATATTGTGGCTTCTGCAAAGGATAAGGGGTATGTCGAAACGATTGCCCACCGGCGTCGCTATTTGCCTGATATTAACGCCCGAAACTTTAACCAGCGTTCGTTTGCCGAACGAACGGCGATGAACACGCCAATTCAGGGTAGTGCGGCAGATATTATTAAAATTGCCATGATTCAAATGGAAGATGCCCTGAAAGATCTGCAGGCAACGATGCTGCTTCAAGTCCATGATGAACTGATCTTTGAGGCGCCTGCTTCTGAAATACCAACGCTGGAGAAATTAGTTCCAAGCGTGATGGATTCAGCCGTTAAACTAGAAATTCCTTTAAAGGTAGAATCGCACTATGGCGATACATGGTACGAAGCAAAGTAAGTTTAAAAATAAACGTAGGGAGGCGTGCTAGTTGCCTGAATTACCAGAAGTTGAAACGGTGCGACGTGGATTGACCCGTCTTGTTCAGCACGCTCGGATTACATCAGTTGATGTATATTATGAAAAAATGGTGTCACCAGAACCGGAAAAGTTTAAACAGATGTTAGCCGGAAAAACGATTGAAAAAATTGACCGTCGTGGTAAATACCTGCTGTTTCGATTCAACGATAATTTAACGATGGTGTCCCATCTGCGGATGGAAGGAAAATATGACGTACAGCCCGCTGGCAACGAAATCACTAAGCATACGCACGTGGTCTTTCATCTGGCAGACGGGCGCGATCTGCGTTATACCGACACTCGTAAATTTGGCCGGATGCACCTAATGGCTACCGGAGAAGAGACTCAAAAGGTTTCCGGGATAGCTAAGATGGGACCTGAACCAACAGCTGAAGCGTTGACGTTTGACTACATGAAGCGGATCTTTAGCAAAAGTCGAAAAGCAATCAAGCCATTGTTGCTGGATCAAAGTGAAATTGCTGGTATCGGCAATATTTATGCTGATGAAACCCTTTGGCTCAGTCGCATTCACCCGTTGCAGCCAGCTAACACGATTCCAGATTTTCAGATTCGACAACTGCGCGCTAATATCATTGATGAAATTAGTCGGGCAATTCAGGGTCACGGCACAACTGTGCATTCTTTTTCAACCGCGTTTGGCGAAGCCGGCGAATTTCAAAATCACCTGATGGTTTATGGCCGAAAGGGTGAGAAATGCCTGCGTTGCGGCGGCGAGATCAAAAAAATCAAAGTGGCTCAACGGGGCACGCATTTTTGCCCAGAATGCCAAAAATTACGGGAGAATCCTGGAGTGACTATGGTTCTTGGCCTCACCGGTGGCATTGCTACTGGTAAATCGACGGTCAGTGATATTTTTAAGGGTTATCAAGTCCCCATCATTGATGCTGATAAAGTGGCTAGAGACGTAGTCAAACCAGGGACTAAGGGACTGACAGCCATTAAGGATACTTTTGGCTGGCAAATGCTGACGCCGGATGGTACACTAGATCGTCACGCGTTGGGCACCCTGGTCTTTAGTCAGGCAGAAGCATTAGCCAAGCTAAATACCATCATGGGACCGTTGATCAAAACGGCAGTTGTGCGAAAGATTCAAGGTTTTCGAAGACGAAAAGTTCCGTTAGTCATTTACGATGCGCCGACGCTTTTCGAAGCTCATGGGGCGGCTGGTGTTAACGAGATCATGGTAGTCACCATACCAGAGAAGATGCAATTGACCCGGTTGATGACGCGTGATAATCTTTCCAAAGAAGCTGCTAAAGATCGAATCAAGTCGCAGTTACCCTTAGCTGAAAAAGTAAAACGTGCTGACGTTGTGATTGATAATAGTGGCTCGGTTGATAAAACAAAAGCCCAAGTGTTAGAATGGCTTGATGGAGCTGGCTTTGGCTCTTTAACTAATGAGAATTAAAAACGATTAAACGCTATTTTAAAAAATAAGAGGTGAGACTATGCACTGTCCACACTGTCACCATAATGGTTCACGGGTCGTTGATAGCCGGCCAACCGATGAAGGCCGGGTTATTCGGCGACGCCGGGAATGCGAAAATTGCGGTTTTCGGTTCACGACCTTTGAGCGAATCGAAGCGACACCGTTACTTGTAATCAAGAAAAATGGCACCCGCGAGGAATTTAACCGTGAGAAAATTTTGCGCGGTATTATTCGTTCTGCCGAAAAACGACCAGTTGGCATGGATGTCATGACTAAGCTGGTCGATGACGTTGAAAATGAAATTCGAGCACTGGGTGAAAATGAAGTCTCCAGTCAGCTGATTGGTGAATACGTCATGAAGCGCTTGGCGGATATTGATGAGATCTCCTACATTCGCTTTGCGAGTGTCTACCGTCAATTCAAAGATATGAGTGTTTTCTTGGAAGAACTTAAGGACGTCATGAAAAAGGATAAACAAAAGGGTCACGAAGATCCTTCTGAAACTAAAAAGTGAAACGGGGCTTGAACATGGCGGAAACTAAGCGGCCAATGATGCCGAAAACTTCAGTTGCCGTTGTGGCAACTACGAAGCTGTCTGATGCACGACGCAGAGTTCTAGATCAGCTGTATGAGCCGATTCTGGGGGTCACAGCGTACAGTCTGGCAACTGTTATGTGGCGTCAAGTCACGCTTGCTGTGGATTTAAAAGCAGAACTGACTCAGACTGATTTATTGACGCTTTTAAACGTCGGCTTACCGACCCTAATCAGCGCTCGGGAACGACTTGAAGGCGCTGGGTTGTTACGGACTTACGAGAATCAGCCTGACCGTTTGCCAGACCTGATCTATGAATTACAGCAGCCAGTCAGCGGAGAAATGTTTTTTAAGGATGACCTCTTAAGTGTTTTACTGCTTGAAGTTGTCGGTGAACGGCAATTCGACCGGCTACGGCGAGCTTTTTTGCCACGCGCTCTAAAGCGTGATCAGTGGCATGAGATTTCTAAGTCGTTCCTAGACGTTTTTTCCGTAGATGAACGGATGATTGCTGAACCACCCAAAATGATTGAAACCACGAAGGCGGCTTTTAAGGCCGGTGCGTCAAACGCCCAGTCTATCACGCCCGAGGCCGATGATTTTGACTTTGAGTTGCTGGCGGATCTTTTAAAGCGGTCATACGTTGATTTGACTGATCTGCGGCAGTATCGGCAACTGATTATCAATGAGCACTTACTGTATGGCATTGATGAACCTGAAATGGCTAGACTGATTGGTGAAACGACCAATCTAACTGATAATAAGCTTGATTCATCGGCGTTCAAGCGACTCATTGCAAACACTTACCGACAGGAAAGCAGTGCAGTGGTCGCAGACAAAACCGTCAGCGAATCTAAGGGCTCACAAAGTCCCAGTGAAAAACAGCAGGAAGCTGCGCTAATTCGCACTGCTAAACAGTATGACCCGATGTCGTTTTTAGCTCAGGTACGTCAGCAGCAAGGCGGGTACGTGGCTAGTGGTGAACAACGAATTGTGGAGCAGATTGCTAACAAGCAGATTTTTTCACCGGCTGTGATCAATATTTTGATCTATGAGGTTCTGATCGATCTTGGTAACTCGACCGTTACTCAACGACTGACCGATACGATTGCCAACCGTTGGGCGCAAGATGGCGTCAAAACACCAGAGGATGCACTAGCTAGCATTCATAAATTTAAGACAGCACGGGATCAACCCCGAACTGCCCGGCGCCGTGGGACAACCCAAAACGTTAAGGAGACGTTACCTGATTGGGCAAAGTCCGATTATCAGTCCAAGCGTAAAAAGGCCATGACGGAATCAGAAAAACAAACTTTTAACGCCCAACTGAATGAACTCAAGAAACTTCGGAATGGAGGGGATCAGCATGGATAACATTAGCGAGTCTATGAAGCGGTACATGGATCAACATCAGCTGAATGCTAATTACCAAAAGCTAATGAACCAAGTTTACCAAGACCCAGATGTGCGGGCATTTTTAGACGCGCATGCTGATCAACTAAATGCTGAACAGATTAACCGTTCGTCAGCTAATTTGTACGAATACGTCAATGAGCGCAATAAAGTAGCCGCGGGGAAAACCACGTTTGCTCCGGGATACGAGCCCAAGTTAGTCCTGAATGATCACCTCGTAGAAGTGACCTATCAACCGACCAATGCTCAGAAAAAAAAGCTGAGGCAACAGGCGTTACATCGTCGTGTCAGTGCGATTATGATGCCGAAACTGGTGAAGGAAGCAACCTTTGATAATTTTATCACTGATCCAGACCGGCAAGCTGCACTGAACGCTGCTGTCGCCTTTATCAAGGCCTATTCTGCTGATCCAAAGCACTTCCATCAGGGGCTGTATCTATACGGCAGTTTTGGGGTGGGCAAGACCTACCTATTGGGTGCCATTGCTAATCAACTGGCCGATATGGGTATCAAATCGACACTGGTGCATTTTCCAAGCTTTGCAGTGGAAATGAAAAACGCAATTGGCAATAATCAGGTTGCAGGACGCTTGGAAGACGTAAAGCGCGCCCCCATCTTAATGATTGATGATATCGGTGCTGATGCCATGTCAGCATGGGTTCGTGATGATATTTTGGGTGTGATCTTAGAGTTTCGAATGCAAAATGAATTGCCAACTTTTTTCAGTTCTAATTTTTCGATGCAACAGTTGGAGACTGAACACTTAGCGCAGACCCAAAGAGGCGACGTTGAGCCCTTGAAAGCCAAGCGGCTGATGGAGCGTATTCGCTTTTTAGCTCAGGAAATTGAAATGATTGGCGAGAATCGGCGTCAAAAATAATATTGACAGTGTTTTTTGAAAGTGGTTTAATGTGAATTGTAATCAATTTCAAAGAATTTAAATGTTTGAAAGACACGACTTATTTGAACTCTCCAAGAGAGAAGCACCTATTCTGGAAGTGCTTTGTGAGTAATCTTAAGTTACCACTTTCTCGGATGTGCGGTGGAGAATACCGCATCGGTTGTCCCGTTATCACTTAATGAAGGTTTGGTTCGTAGTTTGAGCCAGACGAATTTCGGGTGGAACCGCGTAGAGACGTCCCGGTATGTACAGTAATGTGCATGCCGGGATTTTTTATTTTCCGGGAAAAAAGATTTCAGCATTTGAAACTAAAATTATTGAAGGAGCAGAGTAGAATGGCAGATATTACGTTACAATTTCCAGATGGCAAGCAACGACAGTTTGATGCCAATGCAACAACTAAAGACGTTGCACAGTCGATTGCGATCAGTTTAGCAAAGAAGGCCGTTGCCGGTAAATTAGACGGCAAGTTAATCGATTTAAACGCACCGTTGAAGCATGACGGCAAAATTGAGATCGTCACTTCCGACAGCGAGGACGGCTTATCAGTTTTACGTCAGTCCGTAGCCTTACTGACTAAAGTAGCTTTGAAAGAGACTTTTCCAGAGATTCAATTTGGTGCCGAAGTTGGTGACCAAGATGGTTTCTACGTCGATACCGACAAGCAAGACGGTCAGGTCAGTGTAGATTCCTTGCCAGCAATTTCTGATAAGGTTCAGGCTTTGGTCAATCAAAAATTGGCAATTAAGCACGTTCGGTTGAGTAAGGACGAGGCTTTGAAAAAGCTCGAGGGTACTTCATACGAACAAAAGCTGGTCAAAGATAGTGATGACGAAGAATTTCCATTCTACGAAATTGACGGTGTTTCCGTATTAGCCAGTGGCGTTAGTTTTGATAACACCGGTGCAATCAAGTTCTTCCGCCTGTTATCAGTGGCTGGGGCCTACTTTGAAGGCAAGTCATCCAATCCAATGCTGCAACGAATCTACGGAACTGCATTTTATAAGCAAGCCGACCTTGACGCTGACTTACAGGCACGCCAAGAAGCCCGCGAACATGATCACCGGGTCATCGGTAATGATTTAGACTTGTTCTTTGTTGATCCTAAAGTTGGTGCTGGGTTACCATACTGGATGCCAAATGGTGCAACGATTCGTCGGACAATTGAACGTTACATTATTGATAAGGAAGTTGCTGATGGCTACAAACACGTGTACACCCCAGTACTAGCTAACCTGGACCTCTACAAGACTTCTGGTCACTGGGATCACTACCGTGAAGACATGTTCCCACCAATGGACATGGGTGATGGCGAAATGCTTGAACTGCGGCCAATGAACTGCCCAAGCCACATTCAAATTTATAACCACCACATCCGTTCATACCGTGAATTACCACTGCGGATCGCTGAACTTGGGATGATGCATCGTTACGAAAAGTCTGGTGCCTTAAGCGGGTTACAACGTGTTCGTGAAATGACGTTGAATGATGGTCACACGTTCGTTGCTTTGGATCAAGTGCAAGACGAATTTAAGAAGATCCTCCGTTTGATCATGGACGTTTATAAAGACTTCAATATCGACGATTACAGTTTCCGTCTTTCATACCGTGACCCTGAAAACACCGAAAAGTACTTCGATGATGACGAGATGTGGAACCGCAGTCAAACGATGCTGAAGGGTGCCATGGATGACCTTGGTCTGGACTACTACGAAGCTGAAGGGGAAGCCGCATTCTACGGTCCTAAGCTCGATATTCAAACCAAGACCGCACTCGGCAATGACGAAACGATGTCGACCATTCAACTGGACTTCATGCTGCCAGACCGGTTCGACTTGACCTACGTCGGTGCTGATGGTGAAAACCATCGTCCAGTGATGATCCACCGTGGGATCGTTGGAACGATGGAACGGTTCATTGCTTACTTGACTGAGATCTACAAGGGTGCCTTCCCAACTTGGTTAGCGCCTAAACAGGTCACGATTATTCCCGTCAGCGATGATAAGCATGGCGACTACGCTGAAAAGCTGCGTAAGCAATACGCGACTGCTGGCGTCCGTGCCGAGGTCGATCACCGTGGTGAAAAAATGAACTACTTGATTCGGGATGCTCAGACGCATAAGATTCCATACACGCTAGTTGTTGGTGATAAGGAAATGGCTGACAACGCCGTCAGTGTTCGTAAATATGGAGAAGAAAACAGTGAGTCCATGGGTGCTGACGATTTCCAGACAGCCATTTTAAAGGACATTGCTAATTATAGTAATAACTAATTTATAAAATACCGCTTGACAGCTCATGATAAGACGTTATAATTATAACTCGTGAGCTTAAAGCAAAGTTATTTGACAGATATGACCTATCATGGTATATTTATCAGGTTGAAAAAATGTAAGTAGAAGCACCCGCTTCTCGCCTCGTGGTTCACGCTGCCTGGCTGATACGTAAATAAACCGAACCTTAGCTGGTTTGGGTATTTAACGGGTGCGCATTGCGTGCCCGTTATTTATTTGGGCAAGACTTACGTTTGATGTTTTCTCTAACTCACTCGGAGGTGAATGACCATAGCAAACGATATGATGGTTAACGAAGGAATCCGTGCTCGGGAAGTTCGGTTGATCGGCAACGATGGCGAACAACTTGGCATTAAGAGTAAAAAGGATGCGCTTCAACTGGCTGAAGATGCTAATTTGGATCTAGTTTTAGTTGCTGCTAAGGCAAAACCACCGGTAGCCCGGATCATGGATTACGGCAAGTACCGGTTTGAGATGCAAAAGAAGCAACGGGAAGCTCGAAAGAAGCAAAAGGTCGTTAGCGTTAAAGAAGTTCGCTTAAGTCCATCAATTGATACGAATGATTTCAACACCAAGTTGAAGAACGCTAAGAAGTTCTTGGCTAAGGGCGAAAAAGTTCGGGTTTCAATTCGATTCAAGGGTCGTGCCATTACCCATAAGGATATTGGTCGAGATGTTTTGAACCGGATGGCAGCAGAAACAAGCGATGTTGCAACCGTTGAGCAACGTCCGAAAATGGACGGACGGAGCATGTTTTTGATGCTGACACCAAAGCAAGATAACTAGATTTAAAAGTATTTGAGGAGGATTTTCGATTATGCCAAAGATGAAGACTAACCGTGCTGCTGCCAAGCGTTTCAAAGTTTCTGCCAAGGGCGGCATTAAGAGCGCGAATGCTTACACAAGTCACCGTTTCCACGGTAAGACCAAGAAGCAACGTCGTCAATTACGTGGGACTTCCATGATGGAATCAAACACGATCAAGAAAACTTATCGTCAATTACTGCAAAAGTAATTCCGAAAGTTAGCGTCAGATCCATCGTTGAAAAACGATGATAACCGTAAGTATTAGGAGGAATTCAATATGCCACGAGTAAAAGGTGGAACAGTTACACGCGCACGTCACAAAAAGATTCTTAAGTTAGCCAAGGGTTACCGTGGTTCAAAGCACCGTTTGTTTAAGGTTGCTAAGGACCAGGTAATGAAGGGTTACCAGTATGCCTATCGTGATCGTAAGGTCAACAAGCGTAACTTCCGTCGTCTTTGGATCGCACGGATCAACGCTGCAGCCCGTTTAAACGGTTTAAGCTACAGCAAAATGATGTTTGGCTTAAAGCAGGCTAACGTTGAAGTTAACCGTAAGATGCTGGCTGACTTGGCTGTTAACGATGCTGATGCATTCAAGGCATTAGCTGACGAAGCTAAGAAGGCACTTTAAATTAAACCTAAAAACGAGGCTGGATGGCAATCTTCCAACCTCGTTTTTTAATTATACTGGTTCTACTTTGCGCCATAATCGTAGGCAAAACGGCAAAAATCTCGTATAATGAACTATTAGTATAAGAAAAAAGGAGCCCAGAAATGTTAGCACGATTTACACCAACTTGGATGATCCATGCCACGTATGATATTAACCCAGGGGATTTAAATGCATTGGGTATCAAAGTGGTCTTGACTGATCTGGATAATACTTTGATAGCTTGGAATAATCCTTACGGTACAGAAGAACTTCGTGACTGGATGCGAGCTCTGCAACGTGAAAACATCCAGTTAGTGGTGGTCTCCAATAACTCCCGTAAACGTGTTAAAAAAGCGGTAGCTGCGTTGCAGTTGCCATTCATTTCACGGGCTTTAAAACCTCTTTCAATTGGCATTCGGCGCGCCATGCGACAGTACCAAGTGGCGGCAAATGAGGTTGTGATGGTGGGTGATCAACTGCTGACAGATATTGCTGCTGCCAATGGTTCCGGGGTTCGCAGTATCCTGGTTCAACCAATCGTCGAAAGTGATGCCTGGAACACACGAATTAACCGCTTCTTTGAACACTTTGTGATGCACGCGATGCGTAAAAAGCATCCCGAACTCAAATTTCGAAAGGAATTCATGAATGAACGAAACAAATAAAGATGAAGTATTAGTCGATGGCGAAGAAGTCTTTTGCATTGGCTGTGGTGCGCAGATTCAAACGACAGCTAAGGATCAGCCAGGCTATACTCCTCAGTCAGCATTAAATAAGGGGTTGAAGACCGGTGAACTATACTGCCAGCGCTGCTTCCGATTAAGGCACTACAACGAGATCGTACCGGTTGGATTGACTGACGATGACTTTCTTCGTTTGCTCACTCAAATCCGGGATGCAAATGCGTTGATCGTTTACGTTGTTGATATTTTCGACTTTAACGGCTCAATCATTCCGGGTCTTCACCGCTTTGTGGGTGATAATCCGATTATGCTGGTCGGCAATAAGGAAGACCTGCTGCCAAGCTCGCTGCGGCGATCTAAATTAAAGGACTGGCTAAGACAGCGGGCTAACGAACAAGGAATTCGTCCGATTGACGTTTCACTGCTGTCGGCAAAAACGAACCAGTCAGTCGATGATTTCTTAGTCAAGGTTGATAAATACCGTGGAGATCGGGACGTTTACATTGTTGGCGTGACAAATGTCGGCAAATCAACACTGATCAACCAAATCATTCGGCGTTCAACCGGGGCGAAGAACGTCATCACAACGTCCCGTTTCCCTGGCACAACGCTTGATAAAATTGAAATTCCACTTGGTGATGATCACGTCTTAGTGGATACACCTGGCATCATTCACCCGTCACAAATGGCTCACTTCCTGTCTGGCAAGGATCTAAAAATCGTAACGCCGCAAAAGCAAATTAAGCCTAAAGTTTATCAACTCAATGACCAGCAGACTATTTTTCTAGCGGGAATGGCCCGTTTTGATTACGTTAAAGGCCCAAAGCATGGGTTTACTGTTTACGTTGAAAATACGTTGCCGCTTCACCGAACAAAATTAGAAAACGCCGATGCCTTTTACGCCAAACACGTGGGTGATCTATTGACGCCGCCTGATAGTACCGACAATGATCTGCCGCCACTGACCCGCCACGAGTTTAAAGTGACACAAAAGAGCGATTTAGTGTTCGAAGGATTGGGCTGGATCACGGTGCCAGCCGGTGTTGTAGTTGCCGGCTACGCTCCTGAAGGCGTGGGCGTTGTGATTCGCAGAGCAATGATATAAGGAGAATAGATTTGAATTTAAAAGGCAAACAAAAACGATTTTTACGTGCACAAGCGCATCATTTGAGCCCAATTTTTTCGGTCGGGAAAAACGGGCTCAATCAGACTTGGCTTGCACAGTTAAACGGCGCGTTGCAAAAACGAGAATTGATCAAGATCAATTTACAGCAGAGTGCTGACGAAACGGTGGCGGACGTCCAAGCTTATATTGAGGACAATACCAATATTCAAGTGATCCAAACGATTGGTCGAGTATTGGTACTCTTTCAGCCATCTTCTAACGAGAAGTACCAGGATCTTTCTGTACGGGTTAAAGCATTAGCATAAAACTGATGAAGTAAGGGGACGTCACGATGGTCAAGGTAGAAGAACGAACAGAAACCAAGGTTATTGAACAATTGGCTGCTTCCGTCACTAAGAAGCGAATTGGCATTCTTGGTGGCACTTTCAATCCGCCACACATTGGTCATTTGATTATGGCTGATCAGGTCATGACCCAACTTGGTTTGGATCGGGTATTGTTTATGCCCGATGCAAATCCACCTCATGTTGATCGAAAATTTGCGATTGATGCCACTGACCGGGTCAGAATGGTTGCCGCTTCAATTGCCGGTAACCCTAACTTTGGGATTGAACTGGCAGAGATTCAGCGCGGCGGCATTAGCTATACCTATGACACCATGTTGGAATTGAAGCGCAAACACCCCGAAAACGACTATTATTTTATTATCGGCGGTGACATGGTGGATTATTTACCTAAGTGGCATCGAATTGACGACCTAATGAAGCTAGTTCAATTTGTGGGTGTTCGTCGTGAAAACTACCCGGTAACATCAAAGTACCCAGTTCTGTGGGTCGACATTCCCTTGATCGATATTAGTTCGACGATGATTCGGCGACGGATCAGGCAGGGACAATCCATCAGGTATTTCGTGACGGATGCCGTTGCTGAGTATATTAAGGAGCGACAGTTATATCATGAGTGAAACAATTACGTATTCGGATCGGTACACGCCAGACAGTCGTGACCAGTTGTTGACCAAGATTTCTAGGCAGCTCAAGCCTGCGCGCTTCGAGCATGTTCAACGGGTCGAAGCAACCGCCATAAAGCTTGCTAAACAGTATGGTGTAAACGTTGAGAAGGCTTCCATTGCAGGTCTTATTCACGACTACGCTAAACAGCGTCCCGATAAAGATTTCATTGATGCGATTCACCGCTACAAGTTGGATCCTGATTTGGTGAATTGGAACAATGCTATCTGGCATGGTGTAGTGGGTGCCGAGTTGATCAAGACGGAACTCGGTATTTTCGATGAGGAGATCATTGATGCAGTTCGTTTTCACACAACTGGGAATCGTTACATGACTAAGTTAGCGCAGATTATTTACATGGCGGACTATATTGAACCCGCCCGCGATTTCGACGGGGTCGAAAAGGCGCGCTTGCTGACATCTCAAAATTTGGCACTAGCGGTGGCCTACCAGACTAAGCACACGCTAATGTATTTACTAACCAACAATCAACGCATCTACCCGAAAACAATTGACACTTATAATGCTTGGGTCCCTCAAAGTGGACTCGAAAACTAACGGAGGAAATAATGACAAGTAAAGAAATGTTAGAAATTGTGGTTAAAGCTGCTTCAGACAAACGAGCCGAAGATATTGTCGCGTTGGATATGCAAAATGTCAGTCTATTAACTGACTACTTTCTTATCACGGATGCCACTTCTGGGCGTCAGGTTCAAGCCATCAGTGATAGTGTCCAAGATGCCGTTGAGGCGGCTGGCATTGAAGTGAAGCGGATCGAAGGCCGCGATGCTGCCCGCTGGGTCATGATCGACCTTGGTGACGTCATGGTTCACATCTTTCAAAAGGATGAGCGTGCCCATTATAATTTGGAAAAATTGTGGTCTGAAGCACCGCTGGTTAACGTTGATGAATGGGTTGAAGCATGATCTATCAGACCTTTGCCCAACTCTATGACGAACTGTTCGATAGTGATCTTTATCTGGATTGGCGAAATTTTGTGACGGGGCAAGTCATGCAAAGCACGGCGCCCCTGCTGGAATTAGCTTGTGGTGCTGGCAGATTAGCCGTCCTGCTTCGCCAGGCTGGCTATGATGTGACTGGCTTCGATCTTTCCGATGAGATGCTTAGCCTAGCTGATCAACACGCCCGCGAAGCCCGAGTATCTTTACCACTGATTCAAGGCAACATGCTGGATCTGTCGGATATCGGTACTTACCATACGGTAACGTGTTTTGCTGATTCACTGTGTTACTTACCGGATGAACAGTCACTTTCAACGACTTTTGAACAGGTTGCACATCACCTTGACGATGATGGGCAATTTTTGTTTGATGTGATTTCACCATATCAAACAGATGTGGTTTATCCCGGTTATATGTATAATTACCATGATGAAAAACGGGCGTTTATGTGGTCTTCTGACGCGGGTGATGAACCGCACTCTGTTGATCATGATCTGACTTTTTTCACTTATAATGAAGTTAAGGACGCCTATGATGAGGTCGCTGAACTACATCACGAACGCACTTACGAGATGGCAACCTATCAAACATTGTTGCGCCAGGCCGGTTTTAAAAACGTGCAGGTAACGGCTGATTTTGGTCGATCCAGTGTCAAAGATGATACCACCCGCTGGTTTTGGACGTGTTCTAAGTAAAGCAACATTCTAGAAGGGAGGAGAGTGCTATCGCTAGAATTCTTGGAATAGTCGCAGAGTATAATCCGTTCCATAATGGTCATATTTATCAGTTACAGCAGGCTCAAGCACGCTCAGATGCAGAGTTGACTATCGCTGTGATGAGCGGTAACTGGGTACAGCGAGGCGAACCTAGTCTGCTTGATAAATGGCAGCGAACCCGATTAGCACTCTCCGCTGGAATTGATTTAGTTGTTGAACTGCCATTTCAGTTTGCCGTTCAACCGGCGCATCTGTTTGCCCGTGGCGCCGTTCAACTGTTAGCGCAATTAGGTTGCACTGAACTGGCATTTGGCGCGGAACATCCTGGACTTGATTTTGACAGGCTGGTGGCTAATCAACCGACGCATGCTGCCGAACATTTTAAGCAGTTTGACGAAACATATCCCACACTATTCAATGATTATCTGCAAGCTCAAACGGGAATCGACCTGCGTAGCTCAAACGATATTTTGGGTTTTAGTTACGTTGCAGCTAACCGTGAATTGAAGCGACCCATGACCATCTTGCCCATTCAACGGCGTGGCAACGCGCACCGCTCGACAGACTTTGATGTTGATGATACGATTGTTAGTGGCGCGGCCATTCGTCAAGCAGTCCAAGCGGGAGATTCTCAATTGATCAAGCGGATAGTCCCCCCAATCACGGCGACAGCGCTACAGGAGTATCAGCACATTAACTGGGAAAATTACTGGCCTTTTTTACGGTATCAGGTCCTGACACAGTCGATTTCACAATTGCAGCATATCTATCAAATGAGCGAGGGAATTGAGTATCGATTGAAACAGGCGGCGCTGACTAGTAAGAGTTTCAAGGACTTCATTCGAGCCGCCAAGACGAAAAGATACACTTACGCGCGCTTACAGCGCTTATGCGTTTATATTCTGCTGCAGGTGAGCAACGTTGAACTGCCTACACGGCTTCGTTATGGGCGTGTGCTGGGCTTTAATTCGGAGGGGCAGCAGCTCCTGAATGTTCTCAAAAAGCGCGTTGCTCTGCCTTTAATTTCCCGGGTAACGGATGATTGGGTATCAGGTCCATATCGTTTAGATTATCAAGCTGGAGTTTTACGGCAGATGCTTAGCGGCGTCGATCAGGATCGTCTCAGACATCCGGTCATTTTTTAAAACCAATCAATTGTCGTACGTGTCATGTAAATTCCCTTGACATCACTATATCCCATCGTTATAATAATAAAGTTGCGTTAGGAGGATATTTGAATTGAAACTGTCGTTATCTGAGTTACAAAAAGATTACCGACACGAACCAATGAAATTCGATGAAGTCCTGGAACTAAAGTCAACTCTGATGGAACGCTACCCAGAAGAGGTACTTGACGTAACGCCAGTTCACATCAAGGGCATGGTGAGTGTTGAAACTGGTGGCGATGTAATGCTTTACGCGCACATCAAAGCGACGCTTACAGTGCCGTCTACCAGGTCATTAACACCCGTTGAACTACCAACTGATTTCGATATTACGGAGTTTTATGTTGCTTCGCAGGCAGCCTTGGAACGCTATGAGGAATCAGATGTCGTTTTAGTCGTTGAAGATGATGTTATTGATGTGGATAAGGCAATTGCTGACAATCTGTTAGTACAGATTCCGATGCGCGTACTGACGAAGGCTGAACGTGAGGCTGACCAGTTACCAGAAGGTAAAGGCTGGACGGTAACACTGGAAGGTCAGGCTGAAGAATCAGATTCTAAATCTGTTGATCCACGTCTTGCTAAGTTGAAAGATTTCTTTGATGATGATTCATCAAAGAAAGGTAAACAGTAGGACTTTAAAACATTTCACTAGTGGATAATTTTAAATTTGAAGGAGGTGTTTCCATTGGCTGTACCAGCACGTAAAACTTCTAAGACGAAGAAACGGATGCGTCGAGGAAACATTAAGTTACAGACACCTAATTTGAGCCCCTGCCCAAACTGTGGTGAGTTACGTTTATCACACGTTGTTTGCCCAAACTGCGGCTTCTATGATGGCCGTCAAGTTGTTTCAACTAACAACTAAACACGTCTTAAAAGCAACCTAGAGAACCGCGGTCTCTGGTTGCTTTTTTGTTACCTGTTTTATGATTCTGGAGTCGGATAATGTGATTTTGTTTTCAAGCTTTAAAAATCGTTTTGAAGCCTTAATTACTAGGCGATTTGATCATGAGGTGATGAGATGCGACCAAAACAACCCGTAAAGATAACTCCGGTGACTTTAACCGATGCACCTGAGATTTACCGACTAGTTAGTACCAATATGACCTCATTGTCGCCTTGGTTACCGTGGGCTAAACGCATGAGTGACATAGCCACTGAACGGCATTTTCTAAAGTACGCGATTCAAAAGCAAGCTCAAGGGCAGCTTTTCATGTTCACGATCCGGGTGAATGGGGAAGTGGCGGGAGCAATTGATCTACATAATATCGATAGTGACGATCGACATGCTGAAATTGGGTACTGGTTAGGAGACCAATTTCGTGGTCAGGGCGTGATGGCTGAGAGTTTGAAGCAGATTGAATTGATTGCTAAGGGTTTACAGATTCATGTGTTACTCATTTTGGCTGATGTGGGCAATAATCAGAGTCAACGCGTGGCCATCAGAAGTGGGTATCTCCGCAGCGGGCTCATTTCCGAGTATCTATATGATGGTAAAGAGTGGCATGACTGCGTATTTTACAGCAAAGTGCTTTCACCAACAGTCTCTGACTAGGCAGAAATAAGACTTCGGGAGTTGTGTTTGGTTCTTGGGTATATCTAATAGTCGCAGAGTTCGACGAAATAAAACCGGCAGTCACCCATTTCGTTAATTGACGAAATACATGACTGCCGATTTGTTTTTTTTAAATGAAACGCTAATCCAAAATTTATAAGTTATTCTTGTGTAAAGTCAACAACCATTCGACCGGTGATTTTACCAGCCTTCATTTCGTCAATGATATCGTTAATTTCACTGAGACGACGGGTTTGAACGATGGGGTGAACTTTGCCTTCCGCACCAAATTGGAACGTTTCAGCGAGGTCTTGACGAGTCCCAACTAAGGAACCGGCGACTTGAATACCATCAAGAACCGTCTTAGCAATGTTGAGCTCCATATTACCTTGAGGCAGGGCAACAGCAACAAGGCGGCCATCTGGACGAAGAGCATTCACTGATTGATTAAATGCAGCGTCATTTACAGCGGTAACCTGTGAGTTGTGAACACCGCCGACTTGTTTTTGAATCTCTTCAGCAACGTTTTGCGTCTTCCGGTTGATCAGGATATCAGCACCGTTGTCCTTGGCAGCTTGCAATTTATCTGGGTTACCATCAACGGCAACCACGTGCGCGCCAAAGACGTGCTTAGCATATTGAACGGCCAGGTTACCCAAACCACCAGCACCAACAACTTCAACCCATTGTTCCGGCTTGGTTTCGCCGACTTTAAGGGCTTTATACATGGTTACTCCGGCGCAGGTTAAACTGGTAGCTTCAACCGGATCCAAGCCTTCTGGTACCTTAACAGCGTAGTCAGCATCAACGATTACTTGCTGTGCCATTGCACCGTCAACGGTGAAACCAGAATTCTGCACGTTTCGGCAAAGTGTTTCACGACCAGTTAAGCAGTATTCACAATGACCGCAGCCCTTATAGAACCAGGCAATCGAAACGCGGTCACCGACTTTTAGATTTTCAACGCCGTCACCAAGTTTTGATACAATACCGACGCCTTCGTGACCAATGATCCGGCCAGGAACTTTACCAAAATCACCAGCGGCAACGTGAAGGTCGGTGTGACAAAGGCCGCAATATTCTACGTCAACTAACGCCTCACCATAGTTTAGGGAACGGAGTTTAACATCTTTAATATCTACATACCCATCGACTGGGTCGCGTACAACTGCTGCTTTCATAATCAAAACCTCTTTCGTGTAATATTGAACAATGTTATTTAACCATGTCCCTTCCAAAAAAGCAAGTGATTTCTTGAGCAATCATTCGTTTTTACATTTAAAAGGCATTTTTGAAAACGTTTTCATTACTTTTATATCGGCGCACATGAGCATATTACTAAATCGGGATAATTAATGCAATAATTCACGATATCTTAATGTTCATTTCTTTCCTTATAAATACACATTAGATTCGCCAAATTCTAATAATTATAGTAAGATATAAACGTAATATGCCTGACAGTATGGTAAACTAATAAGCGGTGTGTCAGGAATCTTTTTAAACGATAGACAAAAATAAAAAATAAGAGGAGTTCGTTTAAGATGAGTCGAATTTTAATTATTGAAGATGAGAAAAACTTAGCTCGTTTTGTTGAGCTAGAATTAAAACATGAAGGCTATGATACCGAGGTACAATTTAACGGGCGTACGGGACTCGATGCTGCACTGAATGAAGATTTTGACGTGATTTTACTGGATCTGATGTTACCAGAATTAAACGGGATCGATGTGGCCCGTCGAATTCGTGAAGTTAAGTCCACACCAATCATTATGATGACGGCCCGGGATTCCGTAATCGACCGGGTTTCTGGGTTTGATCACGGCGCGGATGATTACATTGTGAAGCCGTTTGCAATTGAGGAGCTGCTGGCACGTGTCCGGGCGCTGTTACGTCGGATTCACATTGAAAGTGAACAAAAGGACTTTAAGCAAACGACTGTGACTTATAAGGACCTGACGATTGAAAAGGAAAACCGAGTTGTTCGTCGCGGTGATGAAGTGATCAATTTAACGAAGCGCGAATATGAATTGCTTTTGACCCTGATGGAAAACGTGAACGTTGTATTGGCCCGTGACGTTTTGTTAAATAAGGTCTGGGGCTACGAATCAGAAGTCGAGACTAATGTCGTGGACGTTTACGTTCGTTATCTGAGAAATAAGATCGACCGACCAGGAGAAAAGAGTTATATTCAAACGGTTCGTGGTACTGGGTACGTGATGCGTTCATGAGTCAACCCTTTGATCAAGAAACACCAATTAAGAAGCATCATCGCTTATCGATGAAATGGAAGTGGGCGCTTGGCAGTGCAGCCGGCGTCTTTCTTATCTTCTTGGTGTTTTCATTACTACTATTTAAGGGAATGTCCGGCGTGTTACTGCAACAGGAACGTTCCCATGTTAACAGTACGGTGGACACGGTAATCAGCAGAGTTGATAACTTACAGGGGCACTTTACTTCAGACGCGGTCAGCGATGCGCTCCAGCCGACGCTTAATCAACCCAGTGGTTCAGTGTCGGAGAGTACCAACATCTATCAAAATGCTGTGATCACTGACCTGTCCCGTGACAGTACGGGTGTCACTGTCTTTAACGCCAATAAAAAAGAGGTCTTTTCCTCCCGAGGCACGCGGTTAAAAAAGTCGTTACTGACCGGTAAACGGCACATGAAGACAGTCTCGACCAATCAATTTGATGGCTTGATGGCCAGTGCGCCAATTTACTCAACTAGTGGCCATCGGTTGCTGGGTTACGTCCAGGTTACCAACGCCATGACCGAGTACAAAGCTGCTTTGCACCACTTTATTTTAATTTTACTGGTGCTGGTCATTTCAGCAATGTTTGTCGCCTCGATTTTTAGTTATTTACTGGCGGATTTTTTGCTACGGCCAATTACTGGATTAAATCAGACGATGCGAGCTGTCCGCTCTGATCCCCAGTCGGATGAACGTGTCCCGATTACGAAGCGCAATGATGAACTGTCAGATTTAAGTGAACTATTTAATGATATGCTGGATCAAATGCAACGTTATATTGATCAGCAGCAACAATTTGTCGGCGATGTGTCCCACGAGTTAAGAACGCCGGTGGCCGTCATTCAAGGTCACATTGAAATGTTGCAACGGTGGGGCAAAGATGATCCTGAAGTTTTAAATGAGTCATTATCGGCTGCCATGCAGGAGACTAAACGGATGCAAAGTTTAGTCACCGAGATGCTGGATCTGACGCGTGCAGAACAGATTCAGATTACAATGAACCACGAGACTTCAGACATCAAAGAAGTTGTCAATCAAGTTTTTAATGATTTTAAGATGATCCATCCTGATTTCACGTTTATTTTAGATGATGATGTTAAAGGCCATGCTTATTCGCAGATTTATCGTAATCACTTGGAGCAAGTTTTGATTATCTTACTGGATAACGCGGTCAAGTACTCCGTTAATCGTAAAGAAATTCACTTGTCGTTTTCATCAAGCGGTCACGTCGCTCAAATTGCGGTTCAAGATTTTGGTGAAGGAATTTCACAGGAAAACGTTTCACGGGTCTTCAACCGGTTCTACCGGGTCGATAAAGCCCGGAGCCGCAACAAAGGTGGCAACGGGTTGGGCCTGTCAATTGCCAAGCGGCTGGTTGAAGCCTACCATGGCAAAATTAGTATTGAAAGTGCAGTTGGCGCTGGGTCGATTTTCCAGATCGAGTTACCGTTGATCTCTGAAGATGAGAAAATCAAGCTGGACCATGCCAAGGAAGAGGACGAAGAAGAACGTTCTGTTTCAGATCCGTTAGCCACCAACCTCGGTGCTAATCCAAATTCAACCGAGTCAAGTGAAGTCATTCCTGGCGTTTATCGAGCCAGTGATCAACCGAAACCTAAGGATTCTTCAGCTGATGAGCGCCATGATGATCAACACTGAGTTAGCAGGTTCTTTTCGGGAGCCTGTAAGCACGATTTTGCGGCTCTTCGTCAAATATCCTAAAGTAGAAGTATCAAAATTACGACGGTAATTTTGATACTTCTTTTTGTATACTCAAATTGAGGTTGAGGTCGTCAACTTTCGTGAGCTTTTAGCTCGAGCGTCAAATTGGCCCATTAAGCAACAGACTGCTGAGTTTGATTAGGATAATGGTCTACAAGATCGTATTGGAAAGTAAACAAATCTGTTGTTCAATGCCTCGATTATTTGGAGGTGATTATGTGTATGTAATTGGAATTGATGTTAGTCGTGGTCATAGTGATTGTGCGCTGGTAAGGAAGGATGAAGTGTTACGAGAGTTTAAAATTAAACATGATAAAAACGGTTTTTCGCAGTTGTTATCAATCATAAATGACTGTAAATTTGCCGTGACTATCGTGTTTGAAACAACTGGCGTTTACTCATCACAATTAGGATGTTTTTGCCGGCAATTTAAATTGGACTATGTAGAAATGAATCCGCTGGATTCATCGATTAACATGGATTCAATGCGGAGAAATAAAACGGATCGTTCAGATGCTGTTAATCTAGCGTTTTTGCAGATTAATCAGCCCGGTAAGGTATCTAGAAGACATTTTATTGGTGGCGATTATGCAGACTTGCATGTATTGAGTCATCAATACTTTCAATTATCTGTTGAACGCGGAAGAGTCATGAATCATCTGCATGCTGCTCTTGAACAATCGTTTCCTGAGCTGAACGATATTTTTATTCCGATTAAATCAGTTTTAGGATTAACGACTATTAAAAAGTATCCCCATCCTAATTTTTTACTTGGTAAGTCATTGGATCAGATGGTTACTGAAATTCGTTCAGCTGTAAGCCTGAGATTACACACTGATACCATCAGACTACATTGTCAACAAGTAATAACTGCTGGCCAGATTTCGTATCCCGCAATTTCAGCTGATTCAATGATAATTCAGGTGATAAGACAGTACTGTGATCAAATATTTGATTATAATCAAAGAATTGACGACGTTTCTAAGGCACTCATCAAGTTAGCTCAAACATTACCTGAATTTCGATTGATATCCAGTATCCCAGGAACAGGTCAGAAGTCTACAGCCTTGTTACTGGGTTGCGTTGGCAATATAAGTAGATTCACAACTTATAAACAATTCAATGCCTTCGTTGGCATTGACATCAGAAGATATCAATCAGGTGCGTCTCAAAAATTAGATATAATTAATCGTCGCGGCCGTCAGGACGCCAGAAAGGTCTTGTTTGAGATGATTAGAAGCATGTTGAGAAACCAAAGTCATTTAGATAACCACATTGTGGATTATTATTATTTATTAAAAAAGGGACCTCATCCTAAGCCGGACAAGATTGCAGTGATTGCTTGTATCAATAGACTAAATCGGACAATTATAAATCTGGTTCGCACTAATCAGGTTTACGATTTTAATAAAACATCACACAAATAACAGATATTGGTAGTAATTTTTAAATTACGATTACTACACTTTTTAGTGTACTCTCTTTTACCAAACAAGGAGCGTTGACAATCTATTGGAAAGGTCTTGTTTGAGATGATTAGAAGCATGTTGAGAAACCAAAGTCATTTAGATAACCACATTGTGGATTATTATTATTTATTAAAAAAGGGACCTCATCCTAAGCCGGACAAGATTGCAGTGATTGCTTGTATCAATAGACTAAATCGGACAATTATAAATCTGGTTCGCACTAATCAGGTTTACGATTTTAATAAAACATCACACAAATAACAGATATTGGTAGTAATTTTTAAATTACGATTACTACACTTTTTAGTGTACTCTCTTTTACCAAACAAGGAGCGTTGACAATCTATTGGAAGAAAAGTTGATAGTTCTTTATGAGGGTATTTAGGCCTTAATTGGTCTAGGTACTCTTTTTAGTTTACCGTGGTCTTTTTAACTTGCTTGAACCAGACTCTTTCTAGGAAAATACGATTGATAAAGTTTAACCAGTTTTTATAGCCATAGGCCGTATTCTTAATCTTTTTGATTTGACTATTAATACCTTCTAGGAAGCCGTTAGAGTACTCCATTCGCAGGGCGTTGAGAACCTGAGACTGATATTTCTTCAAAGATTTGATGGCTTGATCCATGCGATTTCCCTGGGGATGATAAGCATTCAGTGTCGCTTGAAGTGTGCTTACATCACGTTCTCTAACGGCAGTCAGAATGGCTTGATAAGTTTCATACGTCCCGCGAAAGCGGGGATCAAGATCGAGACATTTAGAGATGAGGTTGACCGCAGTATCGTAGTACCCGACGCTCACATGATAAGTTGGCCTAACGGCATCAAGCTCGTTGAAACGCTTGAGAAAGACTTTCCATTCCCGCTTCATAAAGCGGTAGTCTTTACTGCGCTTAGGAATGGTCTTCATGACCTGCACGCGAACCATATTAAGCGCTGTTGAGACCATTTGGACAATGTGAAAACGATCTACGACTACTTTGGCGTTGGGAAATAGCCGCGGGATCAGTTTGATGTAGCCTGCATTTAAGTCTAACGACACAGTTTTGACCTGTTGACGGACTTTAAGTGGGAAACGTTCAAAGTAGGTCGTGATCTGATAAGAAGTGCGTGATGGCAGAATAGCACCAATTTCGCGTCGGTCACTATCAGCCCAAATAAAACTCATCTTGTCAGTGGCTTTAAATTCGTCAAAAGCTAAGTGTTCCGGCAACCATGTGGTTTGATAGAAGTTGTGTTGCCGAGTCTCTTCATCAATGATCCGTTGAACTGTCTTGTCGGAAACATGATAGCGGCGGCCAATAGCCGTTAAAGTCTGGTTAGTGGGGACCTCGTATAAGATCATTTGCCGGACTGGTTCACTGATCACACAGTACGAACGGACGTAGTCGGTTCGTCCTTGGAAGACGGTGGCACACCGTTTACAGCGAAAGCGTGGGCAGATGAGCTTTAAGTATGTTGGCCGGTAGCTAAAACTAGGAGCCACGATGCACACTTGATTAGTGCCAAAGTGAACAATCTCATCAGCGAACCCACATTGTGGACATCGGTCTGCCTGGACGTCCAATCGGCCATGATAGACCAGTGCTTGAGTTCCGTGGATCAATTCAATTTCAGCATCTTCAGTAAAAATGATATTGGGGTCTTTTATTTCGAGGGCTAATCGGATAGACTTACTAGTTAGGGACATTACACTCACTCCGTTTCTCTTTCTTTGGTAGGACAGCGAACATGGGACAGTGTGATGTCCTGTTCATGTCTTCTAATATCTAAATGGTATAGAAAAAAGAGTTGGCAGGCAAGTAGCCTATCAACCCTAAATATCGTAGCACCGATTTTGCTGCCTAATTGGGAGTAGAATCGTGTTTTTTCATTCCAGCTAGCTCCTTGCATTTCTCTTAATTTTGTTTAGAAAATGATTTTTTGGTTTCAAAATTGCGTATAGTAAATAGTGTATCAAAGACCTATTCGTAGATCGGAGTGACAAGCAATGGCAACGATTATTTGTCCAAGTTGCGGCCATGCGATTCCAGCTAATTCGACGTTTTGTCCGGACTGCGGATTCGCATTGACCGCGGTTAATGCTAAGAATCAAGATCAAGCTTTGCGTGAGTCTTCGCTTTCTAGAAAACGACGCCGTTCAGCCGATAGCTGGCAGCGACGGTTAATTCCAAACTGGCAACACCTCAGGCAAGTTGGCCAGTTTATGCTGACCAACAGCTGGTTCTTGCTAGTTGTGTACGTTGTAACGCTAGTGTTGAACGATTGGCGTTGGGAAATTTTAGGCTTATTTTTACTGACTTGCTATTTATTTCCTTTGCTGAGCGGTCGGACGGTTTTTTTCGGCACTGGTCCACTGGAACGGAAAAACGAAACGTTGCCAGGAGGGCCCAAAACCGGCGCACAGCCCGTTGATACCCAGTTTGAACGGGAAAAACAGTCTGTTTCAAGAGCAGCAGAATCGGTAAAGGTTGGTCGGCCAACCAATAAGCTCCGTTTTCATCTAATGCCTAACCTAGAATTTAGACTCGGAACAATCTTGATCATCCCAAGTCTGATCGTTTATTTGGTAGCCCGTCAGGTTATCACTCGAAACGGTGGCCAGACTAACCAGCTTTTCAACCGGCCGGGACTAGGTGTGACTGCTGATGTATACGTCATCAGTCTCGGGTTATTAGGAATTGCAGCCGCGCTGGTACTTGGCGGGTGTGTCAAGGGGATCACACATCATCACATTGGCGGTCAGCGGTTTAAACGGTGGGCACTAACAGCAGCTATTTTAGCCATTCTATTAGCCATTGGACTGTATCAAAATGCAGGTGTGGCGGCCACCTCGAGTAGCAGTGTTCTCACCGCCATTGGCAATTATTTAATTACTTTTCTCCCTTGGGCAGCCGTCATTTTGTACGGAGTGGGAATCATTAAAAATTTAATCACGCCACAACGTTGGTAAAACGGTCATTTCCAATGTGATGGGAATTACGTTAGGTAATTAAAAGCTAAAAAAGAGGCTGGGGCAAGGGTAATATTGGTAAGTGTCTATCTGCTCTCTTAACGCGGAAGTAGTTAAACATGTGACTCAGCCTCAAGACTGTACAGGGTCTAAACGCGCGTTAAGACTCAGACCCCGGTCACGCAAGCAAAGAGCGCCGTGGATTCCTGATT
>NZ_WNJO01000009.1 GCF_009720675.1 Secundilactobacillus folii
AGTTTAGGTATATAAGATACATGTGAGAAATCGAAGGAATACAAGAAAATAACCCCTACAGAGTACCACTTTTATAAAACATCTATATATTAAAGAACAGTAGCAATTATTTGACGTCGATAATCAGTTAACACATCACCTGGGAGTTCTTCATCAAAGACAGTTTTAGCTTCATCAACAAATTTACCCGGATTTAAAATCGAAGTGCAACACCCATAAGTTACACAAATAGGCCATGGAGACCCATACTTTAACTACCACAGAAAAAGAAAGAGGTAACTCCATGACCCAATCTAATAGTCGCACTGCTTACAATATTACCAACAGCTATCAGCGGAAGAACGCGGTGAAATTCAAGCCTTTAAAAAAAACCGTCATTCAATCCGCTGGATTGCTGCCAGCCTTCACAGAAGTCCTAGCACTATCAGTAGAAAAATTAAGTGCGGTACGGTTCGTCAGCTTAATTTTGATTACTTGCCATACTTTAGTTATGCTGGACAAGCAGTTCACGAAAAACGTCGTTCACGCTGTCATGCTAAGGGATTACTAGGAGTACGCTGGCTGTTCTTTTCGATGTTATGTAAGGCACTAAAACGATGTTTCCGTACCGATAGTGTTGATAGCTTCGTGCATCGTTTCCAACAGATCCATCCTGACAAACCATGTCCTTCAACACCAACTGTCTACCGTTATATTGATTTAGGCTTATTACCGCTGCGAAACTATGATCTACCAATAAAACTACGTCGACGAGTTAGAAGCGGTCGTCAAACCCACGAACGGTTGAATAAAACGATTCTTGGAACTTCCATCGATGAGCGACTAGACGTTGTTAACCAGCGGCTTAGCGTTGGTGATTGGGAAGATGATATAGTGAAGGGCAAACAGGTCGCAAACAAACCGGCCATCATTACGCTCATCGAACGAGTGACGCACTTTGAAATCATGGTCAAAATTCCTGATTACCATGCGGAAACTTGTAAGCAGACCCACCAAGGCATTCTTGACTCTTATGGGTCTGAACACTTCCGCTCGATTGCCTTCGACAACAGTAGTGAGTTTTCATTGCTCAACCAGGTTAAAGGCACGCAACTCGACTTTGCCCATCCTTATTCGCCTCGGGAAAGAGACACTAATGAAAATCAGAATGGTTTACTTCGGGAGTTCATTCCCAAAGGTAAGCCGCTACACGCTTACGATTAAGGTTACATTACTGCAGTTCAAGATGCCCTCAACTGCCGGCTTAGAAACTATTTGAGCGCTGCTGAAGCGCTACAACTCTGCTCACCAATTACGTTTCAATTGCACTAACTTGGTTTCTAATTCTCCATGGTCATATTGGTACTAGGTATTGCACTTGATTTGACAATTCGGGAAAACATCTTAATTCCAGTTAATCTTAAGTTCTTTTAAGGTATTAATTGCTGATCCCAAAATTAAAATTGAAGTGTAACACCCAACAAAATTTTTTAGTACGCAAATAGGCCGCGGAGAACTACACTTTAAATATCAACGAATAAAGAAAGAGGTATCTTCACGACGCAAGTAAATAATAACTGCTGCTCATAACTGCCAGCAACTATCAGAGACTGAAAGGGGTGCTATCCAAGTGGTCCATGAGAATCATTGCGCTATTCGTGAAATTGCCAGCCGACCTCATCAGGATTCTAGAAAGATTAGCCACCAACTTAAGCGGGGACTGTGCGCCATTTAAACCTCAAGTACTTGCTTTATTTTAAGTATCATCCTGATGCAGGACCGGAAAGTCATCTCGAGCACCGGTCACACTGACATTATAAGACCCACTAAAACGGCGTTAGCTATTGTTCATGTGCTGGCCACAGCCCTAAAAAACTTCCGGGTTGATAATGTGAGTAGTCTTGTCCAGCAATTCCGATGAAAACACTCTGATACACCTAGTCCTTCAACATCAACGGTTTATCGTTTCATTGATTCAGACCGGATGTCCTTACATATCACTAACCTCATCATGAACCTTTGCCGCCGGATCAAAGACACTCATAGAACCCATCAACGCCTATCCTCAGAACTTCTACTGATAAGAGTCCAACGATTATTTTGAAACGGACGACCGCCGGGAATTGGAAGGTGATCTCGTAAAAAATAAACGTACTGAGAATCAGCCATCACGACTTTGACGAATCATTTAAGTTGTTACGAGATCATTGTGAAGATTCCCAATTACCAAGCGACTACTTGTCGCGATGCCCCGCAGAACATTATCAAGATCCTTAGCTCAGAAAAATTTCATTCAGTCACGTTTAACATTAGTAATGAGTTCTCGCGGTTAAATCAGATTCAGGGGGCGAAGGACTATTTTGCCCCATCCTTACTTACACTGAGAAGATGTCAGCAACGAGAATCAAGATGATTTAATCTGCGAGCTCAAACCCAAAGGTAAGTCGATACGTACCTATGATGGTCACTATGTTGCCAAAGTGCAATATGCGCTTAATCACTGCCTACGGAGATCTTTGACCTATTTCAGCGCTAGTGAAACTTTTGAATCCTTTTCATCGTTTCAAGTCAGGTTACGTTAAATGTGGCTCCTACATGGTCGGAAATTTCTGGTAAGTGTTGTACTTGAATTGACAATCTGAGATTCAATTTTTCTCAACTGTTTACTTTAAATCTGCAAATTCATCGAAAGAATTGAATATTCTATTAGAATAAGTATTATATCCATAATTTTTGACAGAATCTTGTACACTTTTAGAATCAGGTAAAATATACTTTTTCGTAACTATATTCGTGATAATTTTTGACAATTCTCTGAAATTGCCTGGACGGTATAGCCACCCATTCCTGTTCGAAATAATTTCATTAGGTCCCATTGGACAGTTTGAAGAAATGAGGCTTATGCCACGTGCAGCGGCTTCACATAAGACCATACCAAATCCCTCAAATCTAGATGTCAGTAATAGTGTGTCAGCTTCATTTATATGCGCCCATACATCCGGATAAAACCCTTGAAAATTAATAGATATATTCTTAGGTATCCCTTTTTTTAGATCGTTTAAGCGTTTCTTTGTTTCCGTGCTTACATCACCATACAAATCCAGAATGACCTTATCCGAAACCCTGATCAAGGAAAGGGCTTTAAAAAGTTCAGAAACATTTTTTTGCCCTTCATAATCAATTCTACCAATGTAAATTAATCTGTTCTGAGATCCACTTCTCCGAATCTCTGTAGCCTTGTTCACATCAATAGGGTTAAATATTAGTTTGATTTTTTCTTCAGGAACGCCGTATTCTAAAATTTCATTCTTTATTCCTTGACTGATTGCCCAAAAATAATCCGTACTGTTTAAGTATATTTTTTTAACTTTTTTCTTTTTAAAGGAGTAGTGAAACCACGCTATAGTTATTGTATCGACATGAAATGCTTTTTTTACAAAAAAGGCAAATGACCATATGATAGGATTAGTAGCAACCAAAAAATCAGGTTTCTCTGTTAAAACAAGTTTCGTAAGTAAAAAGGGCAGAAGAAATATATATAACATACTCTGTACCATACGATTATTTGTAAAATAATAAATTTTTTTATTCCAGTGATCCATCCATAAATAATCTTTTGAACCACCAAAACTTACTAACTTCCAATCGAATTTCCGAAGCTTTCGATTCGAGGTTACTGCCTCATAAAAGTTCTGTATGACAGTTTCAGTCCCCCCCTTGCCGGATAAATACGGGACGGCTATGATCACTTTTGGCATATATTACTCCTCCTGCAATGTGGAACGTCTCTAAAAATGAGTCTGTGTTTTATTTTCCTTTTTTATTACGAAAAACTAAATTTTTTAAAAGTATGTTTTTAACCTATAATTTCTCACCTGACTTCTACGTATTTAGGTGTTTAATTGATAGCCGCATATCAAGCAACACTTCCTCTTAATATTCATAAACTCTTTTTGCTGCGTTGAATAGCCACTTAAATCAACGGCAATCATCTCTCTATACAGAATATAAAATAACCATTTACAATAATGGTCCAATAGCTATTTTTTCATAATAAAGATATTAATGGATTTGAGTCAAGGCTTTAGACACAATTTTGTAGAATTTCTACCTAACTAATTGCTCCTTGCCATCTGGGGTAAAATATCCATCTGCACTGATCATTCGCCAGGGATTACAAAAACTCTCAGTGTAACTAAACTAAACCAAATTGGCTTTCTTGTAGTCTTTGTAAGTTTGCTGATAAACTCCCTTCTCTTTGAAACTGGCATGAAATGACGCCACTACCGAATTGTCGTATGGACAGCCACGTTTACTGTAAAGAGTGCCTAACAGCGTGTTGCTTCAACGCCATTTCAAAGGTATCACTTCGGTATTGGCTGCCCAGGTCAGTGTACAGAATCAAGCCGGTCTTGACTGTCCGGGTCTCACAGCTTGATTAAGCACCTTGACAACCAACTCGGTTGTCATATGCCCGCTTAATTTATGTGCGATAATTTTAGTCCATGATGGTTGCAAGATAGTACCAACCATCAGTTTTGATTAGAATATAAGTAATCTCAGCGACTCATTTTTATTAAGTTTGGTAGCTTCAAAGTTTTGCTTTAACAGGTTAGGGTAAATCATTGGGTCAATGAAGTTGTTGTAATCATAGCGCCACTTCTAGACAACTATTGACCGGAGGTCCAAGTGCCGCATTAGCTTTTGAACCAGCTTCAAGCTGGCGTGATAGTCTTCACGCTGAAGTTCCTCATGAACTTTAGGAGCGCCATAAAAGCGCCGATAATCAAAGTAGAGGCGACTGAATTGTGCCTATAAAACTTGGCGTCGCCTAAACTGCTTTGACCTAGCTGGATGTTGTTGCTGATAGTAGATTCCTCCGCACAAATGGAGTATCTGACAGACTTCTTCAACACTACGCGCTGGTACCGTTGCTTTAATGACTGACTGCCAACCTTGATGCTTACTTTTTTGCGAATATGGTTAAAGTTTTATTAAGATATCGTTCTCACTTTCCAGCTTGGCAATCTTCGCCTGCGTTGCTAACAAGTTGGCTTTGGAGGCCTTGGTATTATCATCTTTCTTGTACAGATCATTCCACTTATAAATTGTGGCATTGGCGATCCCATATCCGCTTCTAAGATCAGTGACTAATGTCCGCCTTCATACAGCTGGACGATCATCTTCTTGAATTCGATAGAATATCGCTTTCTCTTGTTCATAAGACACTCACAGTCCTCTCTAGTAGAGATTCTACCAAATCGTGTCTACACTTTATAGTAATAGACTGTCTTAATTTTACAAATAATTTTTTACCATGCCGGACTTATATAATTTCTTTTTACTGATTGTAGAAAGTAATGGCAATTTTGCCAATGCCCAGCCAACCACAGCTACTCCTGGAATCTCGGTCCATAAGTGCTCAACCTTTTCCCTAGAACACTGATAATACTTCACTACAAGTTTTAAATCTTTCCAAAAATCAGATAGATTTTTTTTGTGGAATCTCTTCATAATTCGCAACCGCATATATAATTCTGAATAAGTTACTTTCTTCAAGTTTGCCATTGAATTCTTACCGGTTACATGAACAATACTTGAAATGATATCTATTGTTTTAAAATCACTTGGCTCAAAGTTTGTTACCCAAAACCACCAATCTTCACAATAATTGATTGACTCATCAAATGGAATCAAAGTACCTACCCGTTTAAATATTACAGACTCAATCATAAATGGATTGCGTACAAAAAGCCCATTCACACTCCTTTGATTTACTAAATGCATCGATGTTCGATGTAAATTATCGTTAACCACCTGACTCCTTGAACAAACGGCAGTCACCCCATGAGCTTCTTCCAAAATATCAATACCCGTTTTTATAAAGTCTAAACTACCCTCATCATCCGCATCTAGAAAATAGATATATTTTCCTTTTGCTTTATTTAACCCAACATTTCTTGCCACACTTCTCCCTGGGCTACAATGAAAAAGACTTATTTTTTTATCTTTCTGGGCTATCTTTTTCACTATGTCGGAAGTACCATCCTGGGAGTTATTGATTATCACAATAATTTCATGCTCACAAATTAAGTGCTTTACAGAATTAATTGCTCTAGCAATAGTTTCCTGATTGTTTGCAGCTGGAATTATTACAGATAGCAAAATTTGCTGATTCATTTTAACCAAAGTACTGCCTCCTTAAAACCACAATTAATCTACATTAAAATAAAGAATTATTTCAAATTTACTCGAAAAACATTAGAATCTATTAAAAATATATAATCCATATTCATCTTTTGCAACTACCATATTTGCAAAACACATATTACATATTCCAAAAATTTGTTTTCAAGGTATTTAGCATCACATTATCTCAAAATTAATATTATTCTAATTTTCCTGATATTCTGCGTATTGAGATAGATAATAAATAAACATTTATATGTCTAAAACTTTCGGAATTATTAAGTTTTTTTAGTTAGTCGAAGCTACATATTGAACATCTCTGCACAACGGTTTATAGAAATGAGCTCCTAATAAAAAATTATATTAAAAATATTTGTAATTTTTGCTTTATCAACAATCGTAATGAGAAAATCATCAATCAACGTGTTTGTAAGAAACTACTTTATCCAAAATCATTATTAGGGTAATATGGCATCCTTGATTCCATATTCACCTTAATAATTATAGTCGAGTATCTCGCAGACATCCACTGTTTTCTAACTGCTACACCTTCATAAATGAATTGAACTAAATTAGTAGGTACTACCGACTTTATTGATAACTTCTTCAGAAATATGACGAACTGTTAAATCAAGCGAAACACTTTATCAAAAGGGACCTCATAGGATGTCAAAAGGTTTAAAAGCTTTTTAGAACGGTAAGTTTAACTGATTTTGACACGTTTGAATATTGGTTGTAATGTGTTGATTTTGGGAAAGTATTCCCGAATCGACCCATTCATATTTTCATATTTTCACTTTTTCCTCTTTGCTCAAGCGGATACGAATCTGGTCAGTAGATGGTAATCCCTATCTACTCCCGAATGTTCTCCAACGCGAGAAACTCAACACCATGATTAGGCGTAAAAGAAAAGCAGAACTCTTTTGGGACATTACTGAACCTTCTTAATTAGGCCGCTCTTTCCAGAGTTGATAATTTTTACCGTCTCAGCCGATTAGCGTGTACCCACTAAATCGATCAACAGCTGTTTCAAGAACTGGCCCACCATTCTTTACCATCACAGTATCAATTTTCCAATCACCTATTCGTTTTCTATCATTGATAAAATTTGGCCTTTTGGCTATCAGATTGTAATCAACATTGGGTTGTTCATGGCATCGACTGTGCCTCGTTTGTCTTCTACGACCACGATGACGTATGATTCGACGAATTCCAGAATCATCCTCTGAAGTAAAGGGTTGACCTAAGTTATGGTTTTCAATGTGTCAGTAAATCGTGATGTATCTTTCGCAATCAGTGCCCTCCATATTCAATAGTTTGAAATTTATTCAGGGGACCAATGCTGTTCTGAAATTAGACGTATAATTAAAAGACGTAAGAGTTCATTATGATCTAGAAGTAACGGTCTGTGGCAGCTTTTTCTCTTAGTCTGATGAACCTTTTGGGCTGCACTTAGTGAATATTTATCTTCACCGTGGCTTAGTTCATGCTTGATAGTACTAACACTTCTAGGCAATCGAAAGGCAATTGCTCGTAGCAATAATTTTTAGCCATCAGTTCTAGGAACTTTCACGCTCAGATATAGTAAGATTATGATAGTTTACAATAATGTATTTCTCGTTTTTCTTGGTCGTTAAACATTGTTCCCGGGGCTATTTAATTTAATTAATGATCCACTTAGATTGTAACTGCGTCAAACATTTTAATTAATCAAATAATACACCTATTTTTTGAACTTCAGTCCTTGTAGATTATAAATGGCACACGAATAAAGACATTTTCAATATTATATTTGTTATAGTTCACTAACCCCCATCCACTTTTAATAATATAAATTAAACAGTATTGAATTTTATCTTACGCGGTGCTTCAATACTGTTTATATTTGGAAACTACAAAAGAAAAAAACATATATTTTCTATAATTTTAGTGTATAGTGCGAAATATCTGAACCGGTCTTTGCTTCACCCTTTTCCCCTTATACCCCACTTTCCGCCGATGCATAATCGTCTCCAATTCCTCATGACTCAAAACGGGAAATCCTTATCATCATCAAAAACCTCTGTGAGGAGGACTTCCTTCTTATATTTATCCTTCTTGAACGGCCACTTCTTCGGATCGCCGTTCTCCGATACCAGATAGTCCTTTAGGTCATTCTGAACATCCCATTCAAGCTGCTCGCAGTCATTGACCCAGTCGCTGACGATAAAGCAAGTGATATTGCCCGCATAATCCTGATCATCCTCAAAGTTGATCTCATCCGCCAGGGACGATAACCGTTGCATGAAATCATGCGTGTGGCCGACCTTGACGTACTCAGTATAGGTTTCCTTTCGTGAGCGCTTGAAGAACAGCGCGTACGCATAACTAGCCTTGAAGTTCACTGGTGGGCGCAAATTATTAATCGTTTCGGCATCAATTTTCACGATCATTTTGTTTAACTCCTTTCGTGTGGGTGACGCAATGATGTGACTTGCATTTAATGACTACTTGAGTTTTTTCAGTGTAAACTGCCCACCTTGATAGCCCAAGTAAAGCCGGCCGTGGCTCTTTGTCAGAATGTTATAGCTGCGAAACGGTCCTCGTCCGCCCAAATCCGCTTGGTGGCCTTTGCGGTCGTACTTGATCAGGTGCATGCGATACAATTTATGACTGTATTTCACACCTGGCGCCTTCGGTAAGTACCCCGTATACCGCCAGCTGACGTACTTACTGTGCACCGCGAGCTTAATTGCCGGTATCGCCATGTTCTTTCTGGTATGCCGTTCCTGCCAGGTATACTGCGGTTTTTCATACCAGTAGCCACGGTAAGATTTCGGAATCGTGGCGCTCGCATACGCCCGAGTCTCAGGTCTGTGCGTTGTGAGCTCGTTGAAGCCCACGCCAAGCGTGCCTAACAATAGTGCGGTGCCGAATAAGTGTTGAAATTTTTTCATTGTCCCATCTCCATTTTCATAATTAGTCATCACCGATTAGAACCAGTGGCCAAAGTCTTGATCGTAATGTGCCAACAGCTGGTTGGTTGAAACTGCTAGCCCTGAGAGGTAATCAGCCTGTTTCTGAGCCGTCTTTTCCATACTGCTGTGATAGCGCCGGTTCTCGCGCATAGCCTGCTGGCGATCCTGAGCCGCCTGGTGACTTTGCTGGCGCTCAATGGCGTCTTGAGTCTTCATTTCCTGAGTCTGCTCAGCTAACTTTTGGTTCTGAGTGTCGAGGATGGCATTCTGGTTAGTCAGCGTCGCATTCTGCTCGGCGACGAGCCCCAGCGCTTTTTGCATGGCGGCTTGCTGTTGCTTAGCAGCGGCCACTTCATCGCCGTGCATGGCATTTAACGTCTGAGCGGTTTTCTGCTGAGTCTGCAGCAGGGCTTCATTTTGATCCTTGTCACGCATGGTGTGCATCAGCTCCTGCCACGAATTCGGCCGCTCATAATGAACCGTGGCGATCAGCCGTTGCAGGTGCTCAGCATCACGGTAGTCCGGTGGCAGCTTACTGATGAGTAACTTGATCCCAGCAATCACGCCGCACCCCTGGTGGAAGTTAGCCACCAACTGCTGATAAATCGCGTTCTGGCCGGTCTTGATTTCGGTTTGAAATGCAGTTCGGTTGGCATCGTCTTCTCGTTGAACGTCTGTCAGCTGTGGTTTAAAACTGGCGTACAGCTGCTGATCCTTATCGAGCTTTTGTTGTGCCTGCTTGATCTCACGTTGGTACTTCTCCTTCAGCGGTGTCACGTCTAATGCTTGATAGTGGGCGATCTGTGTCCGTGCATTTGCCAGGTTCGCGGGTTCGGTGGTCTCTTTTGGTATCGACAGTTTGGGGACCTGTCGCTCGGCTCGCTGCCACAGTGCTTCAGTGTCCGGACCCTTTGTGAGCAGCCGGCGATCGCGACGCCAGAGGACGAACAGGTAAATGGTAATGCCAATCATTACCAAAGTTTGAACTGGACCAATTAATGCGGCGAATTCATCCCAGTGGGTGTTCGCCAGTGTTGCCGCCCTGCTGGTGCTATGATAAATGGTCTGGTTGCCCGCCCAAGCGGACAGACCGTTGGCAATCATCTGTAGAATCGTGAACGCGACCAATGCTATCCCGATATATATCCAATTGAGCGCAGTTAAATTATTGCCAAATCGTGGCGTGGCTAGTTTCTTGTAACGCGCTTCCACTTGAGTGTGGCGTTTATCCTGAAAGGTCTTTGTGCGTTGCTGTGCGTGGGCATCCTTCAAGTCCTGATACGTCTGCTCAGCTTGTTGCATGGCGTTTTGCCGATCCCCATCGACCGCGTCGAACTGTTGTTGGCTATGCTACAGCGTTTCCTCGTCCGACCGGATCATCTGCTGATAGTGCTGACCGGTCTGCGTCAATGTCTGCCGGCGCTTATGTATGGCCATCCGTTGAGGTTCGTCTTTGAAGTGGTTGCGTTCGAAATTTGTCAGTGCACTTTGAGCCTTTTCAACGTCATTTTGAACTTCCGGCAGCAGTCCAATGGTGTTGAAATAACTGTCCAACTGCTGACGATCAAACGCTCCCACGTCCAGGTTTTCGGGATCAAAGGTCGTTGAAGCTTCCTTCGCTAAACGATGACTAGAATCATCCATGTTACCCATCTCCGGTTTCTTATGTAATGATTTGAATCTTAGCCTAAATATAGCAGGGTTGCGGGGTAAATTAAATAGTAGGAACGAAATATTTTATTAAAACGTTTGTGATTGTAAGTGTATGTGCTGGCTTGGATATCGTGATGAGGTTGAAGCGCCGATTAATCGGACATTTACGTGGTGATTAAGGTGGCTGGCTAATGTGAGCGAGGATGTATTTTTAAAATACCGACTGACCGATAGTATCAAATGTGTAGACTAAGCTTCTGATATGATTAAGAAATTATCAATCTAAAGGTTCTTTTTACCCGGATTAGATGTATGATAAGGACGTTAAATCATCATTTGGGAGGATTATGCAGTGAATAATATCGTTAAGGGAATCGCTGTCGTGGGTTTATCAGTTGTTGCGTTAGGTACAACCTCGGTGACTGCTAGTGCCAGTTCGGAGTTTAAATCACACCAGCCAGTGCCAAGGTCATTTCGAGGAACTTGGTACAGTAAACGAAGCCTATCAAAGAACAGCGCCGTGAGATTTACGACCCACACGTTTACAACTTGGTCGGACGGCTACAAGTCGATTGGCACAAATAAGATGACTGGGGTGGGTCACCAACACGGGCATACTTATATTGCTGGCCTGTACACTGAACATTCTAAGGGCTCTGCCTGGTATGCGTTTGAAGTTGGGCGTTTCTTCGAAGTCCCCGGTTGGCGATACACCCATGCTCACTTGAGAAAGCATGGTAAAGTGCATCGGTATCCGGCGCTGGAACGGTCATACTCGCATTACTTCGGCAAGCATTCTGGGAAGAATGTTTACTTCTTTAAGGCTGGGGCGTGGAAGTAGTTCTGGGGTTTAGTTCAGCACAAAATAAAGAACCGGGAATGACGAGTTTCTCAAAGCTCTATAGCAACTTTGAGAGCACCCGTCACTCCCGGTTATTTTTTGCACCTCAGTTTAATTAATTGAGACGATAAATGTTCTTTCAATAAATGGTCAATTGCATTATATTTCTGAAGATTGTGCTTGACCAGTCTGGCCGTATTTTATAATCTACGACTTTGCAGTATCCTACACTATTCAGGCATCACCAGAATTGGCTTAACGACTTTCCCATTCTTGGAGTCCTCGAACGCTTGGTTGACCTGATCAAGATCATAGAACTTAACCAGCTTATCGAACGGGAACTGCCCCTGCTTGAACAGGTGAATTAGCTTTGGAATGAAGATCTTTGGTAGTGATGAACCTTGGAGGACGCCTTTAACCGTGTGTTCAAAGGCTAAGAAGTCAAACGCCATATTGAATTCACCTTTAAGAGCACCACCAATGATTGCTACAGTGCCAAAGATACCAACGGAACGTACCGCTTCCTCAGCCAGACCATTTACCCCAGCCGCAACAACGGCATAATCTACCCCACCAGCAGCAATTTTTTGAACCTCAGCGGGAACGTCAGACGTGGACTTACTATTAATCACATTTGTCGCACCAAGCTCCTGTGCCAACTCCAGACGATTATCGAAGACGTCAACGGCAATAATTGGATCACAATGAGCTATCTTAGCTGCCATTATTGCGGCTAAACCAACAGTTCCTGTCCCAAAAACGATGATACCATCACCTGGTTGAGGATCAAGTTCATTCAAGACCGTTCCCGCACCAGTTTGCAGACCGCAGCCCAAAGGTCCTAATAGTTTTAAGTCAACACTATCATCAACCTTGGCAACGTTTCGCGCTTGAACTTTCATGTATGAGCCAAAAGATGACTGCTGGAAAAACGAACTCAGCGGTTTACCATCCATACTGTAACGCATGCCACCGTCAATATCTTTACCGCCAAAAGTCAATTCATTCATCCGCTCACAGGCGTATGGATGACCAAGCACACATTGCTTGCAAGTCCCACAACTAGCATAGGAAACCGTCACGTGATCGCCTGGTTTAAATTCAGATACTGATGCACCCACCTTCTGAACGATACCGGCACCCTCGTGACCGAGAATCATTGGGATAGGAGATTGCCCAGTTGGTCCACCATTTGACTCCAAAATATCCATGCTGCAAATTCCACTCGCGACTGTTTTCACCAGAATCTCATCCGCTTTAAGATGGTCATCTAATTCCACGTCTCGAATAGATAGATTTGCGCCCTGTTTTTCTGCTACAGCTGCTGTGATCTGCATCATAAAACCTCCAGTCATATGTCTTGATTAAAACAAACTTTTTCAACATCAAGATATCATGCTTGGGGGGTTAAGTTTCGTGTCACTTATTGAGTTTGTGTCACATTTAACAAGTAGCCTATTTTTTGCTGAATCTAATTTGGCAAACTCATTTCCATCAGCTATTCAAATAGAAATTGACACCGATTATTAATTGACATGCATAGTTCCACAAGAGAATCAATGTCCTGATAATTCTGATTCTTAATCAAAAAAGCCCGAAGAAAAGAATAGGTCGCTCCTGCATATGAATCAGTGATAATTTCGTCATTTAAATGACTGACATTATTCATTGCCATTATTTTATGGTTCATATAAGAAATATTGCTAATGAAAATACGACCTAGATTGGCCCACTCAATCAATTCAAAGAAACTCCTGTGCTTGGACCAATATGTCAGTAGCATCTTCATCATAACTTCAGGTGTCAGTGTAGTTTGACGGAATTGGGAAATCATTTTTAGCTTAAAGTTATGAATCCTAAGCGAGATAATATCGTCCTTATCTTGATAGTGGCGGTAAAAAGTCTGTCGTGAGATACCAGCTTTCTCAGCCAGTTGTTTAATGGTCAGTGCTTGATAGTCTACTCCCTTGGATTTAAAAGAGAGTAGAGCTTGATAGAGTTTCTCTTCAGTTTGTTGTACACGCACGTTGGGCTTAGTCGTTATCATTATTGATGGTTCCTTTCGAGATTTTGGGTTATTTATATGTTTTATTGCCTCAGTATGCCATTTATTTCACTCATTTCGCAAGTTCAGACAAAGGAAACACAATATAGACAGAGTCACGATTGATTGCCCTCCGCAATTCTCTCCAACTCTTGACGATCCTGGATCAAGTAGCTCCGGTGACCCTGCTTTGAGAGCAGACCAGCATCCATAAATTCACGCAACACGTATAGCAAGTGCCGGTAGGACACCCCGAGAAATTCTGAGACCTCGGTGTGCTTTTCTTTGTACACGCCATTGTGTTCGGTCATTAAAATAAACGCGGCCAGCCGCTCTGATAGAGTCGACGTTTGGTTCTTGGAGGCAACGCGAATGTTGCGGGTATTTTTATGCGCCAAATAGAGGCAAATGTGCTTCAAAAAGATTGGGTCTACTAGTAATTGCTTTTGGATACGGTGAATTGGTAACGCTAGGCATAAACAATCGCCTATTGCCTGGACACTAAACGGATCCCCAGTTGGGTCAATCAGCTCCATCTCACCAATAAAACATGGCGGGGTAAAGAAATCAATCAGCATGGTTTTGCCATTGGCAGTCACATCGTATAATTTCGCCCGACCCTTTATCAAATAGAATAGGTACTGAGGTTGGGACGTACTTTTGATAATAAACGAGTTGGCAGGCATTCGAAAAAGTTTTGTGAGTGGCCTAATGTCAGTTGTAAATAGATCTTCAAAATGGTTTTGGTCGATCAGCCGTTGCTTTTCCGCTAAATTAAAAATTTCCTCCATATTTTCCTCCAACTGTGAGATTTCTCATACTTACTGTATCAAGCACGCCATTATAATTCAACCAGTAAGTAAGGGCTTACACTTTTGAAAATACAGGAGGATTTACAATGACTGCACGAAAAATTATTCTTGATTGCGACCCAGGGCATGATGATGCGATTGCAATGTTAATGGCAAATGCCCACCCGAATATTGATTTACTCGGGATCACCATTGTCGCTGGCAATCAAACATTAGCCAAAACGACTACTAATGCATTAAACGTTGCACAATTGCTTGATATTAACACCAAAATTTATCCCGGTATGCCACAGCCGCTTGTTCGCGAACAAGTGGTCGCAGGTAACGTCCACGGCAAGACCGGTCTTGATGGCCCAACCTTCCCTGCTCTTCACCGGACGGCAGAAAAGAAGAATGGGGTTCAATTTATTATCGACACCCTAATGGCTAGTGATGGTGACGTGACCTTAGTGCCTACTGGTCCACTCACTAACATTGCGACTGCCATGCGTACTGAACCCCTGATCATTCCTAAGATTCAAGAAATTGTCCTGATGGGTGGCGCCTATGGGACGGGCAACTTTACACCTTCTGCTGAATTTAACATTTTTGCCGATCCAGAAGCTGCCCATGTCGTCTTTAAATCGGGTGTACCAATTGTCATGATGGGACTTGATTTAACAAACCAGACCATTTGTACACCGGACATCATTGAGCGCATGGAGGCGATTGGTAATAAGGCTGGCAAGCTATTCGGCGATCTGATGCGCTTCACGCTTAAGACTCAGTTTGAAGAATTTGGCTTAAAGGCTGGACCCATTCACGACGCGACAACCATCGGTTACCTCATCGATCCATCGCTGTTTGAGACCCAGGACATGTTTGTAGAAGTCGATATCAATCGTGGACCATGTTACGGTCGGACGGTATGCGACGAGAATAGCGTTTTAAAACAACAACCTAACGCTAAAGTGGGCAAGGGCATCAATCATGACGGATTCTTTGATTTAGTGGCTGATTGCATTAAGACCTATTAAGCGGCTTTTTAGAAAGGATTTGAAGATCAATGTATGTGGCAATCAATATTTTAGGCCTGTTTGTATTTGTTTTGATCGGTTACCTTTTTTCTAAGAAAAGACGCGATATCAACTGGCGATCAGTCAGCATCATGATTGCAATCAACTTAATTTTAGCCTGGTTCTTCACGAGCTTCAGTGCTGGCCGGGCTGTCGTAAAAGCGGCGGCAGAGGGCTTCAACTGGTTAGTGCAAGTTGCTTATCAAGGAATTGTATTTGCCCTCCCAAACTGGGTAACACCGCAATTTGGCGGTACTGCAAAATCAATGAACTTTGTGACCAGCGCCCTGCTGCCAGTCTTGATGATTGTGCCACTCTTCGACATTCTCACTTATATTGGCGTTTTGCCGTGGATTATTAAGTGGATCGGTCGAGGGTTATCTTATATCACTGGTCAACCACGGTTTGAATCATTCTTCGCCGTTGAGATGATGTTTTTAGGCAATACAGAAGTGCTAGCCATCTCAGGCATTCAATTACGGCAAATGCGAGCTGAACGTAACGTGACTTTAGCCATGATGTCCATGAGTTGCGTCACCGCCTCCATTCTGGGTGCATACACGCAGATGGTTCCAGGCCAGTTCGTGCTCACTGCCGTCCCAATTAATGTGATCAATGCGATTATCGTGACTAACTTGCTCAATCCAGTCAAGGTCTCACCCGAAGAGGATACGATTGCAACGGTTGGTTCAGAAGATACTGACAACAACGGCAAGCGTGAACCCTTCTTCTCTTTTCTGGGAGATTCCATTCTGGGTGCTGGTCGACTGGTCTTGATCATTACGGCTAACGTCATCGCTTTCGTGGCCTTGGCAGCTTTGGCTGACAAGCTCCTAGCGCTCATTTGGAAGCCTTTGTCACTAGAGGGTATTCTAGGCGTGGTCATGTTCCCATTTGCTTGGTTGTTGGGAATGCCGGTTCATCAAGCCTGGATACTATCGCAGGATATGGGTCTTAAACTAGTGACCAACGAATTCGTTGTCATGGGTAAAGTCGCCGGTAGCGTGATCAACAGCTACACACCTCATTTAAGAGCCGTTTTGACCGTCTTTTTAACTTCCTTCGCTAACTTTGGCACCACCGGTATGATTATCGGTGCCTTCAAAGGCTTAGTAGATAAAGCAAAAAATGACTTAATTGCGAAAAACGTCGGATACATGTTGCTCTCTGGCATTTTAGTGTCATTGCTTTCAGCGGGGTTTGTTGGACTGTTTGTTTGGTAGGTTGAATCATTTCTATAATTAAAAAGAGCCTGTACTCTTTGATATCGATGGTAACCATCAATACCAGAAAGTTCAGACTCTCTTTTGTTTCAGTACATTAAACACTAGGCGCGTTTACGCATCATTCGTGGATATACGAAGTTCAATACTAACCCAACGATTGCGATCCCTATCGCCACATAGAACGCTTGAGCGTAACTGCCACCGCTTGAAGCGGCAATGCTGCCAGCCGTCTTAGGTCCAAAGAACGCAGCCAGTGAATAACCAATGAAAACAATACCATAATTGACACCCTGATTCACTGGACCAAAGTTTTCCATGACCATTGGCGGGAAGACGCCCATTACCCCACCGAAGCAGAGCCCTAAAGCAATAATTCCGACTGCGAAACCAGCGACGGAAGACAACGATACCAACGCAATAAAGGCTAAAATAATCACGATAAAGATCACGTATAAGGTATTGGTCCGGCCAATTTTATCCGACACACTGCCCCAGATAATACGACCTAAACAATTACAGAGTGAATAGATGCTGACGTACCCAGCTGCTGCAACGGCACTCAGTTTAAACATTTGCTGACCAATCACCGAAGCGTTTGAAGCAATCATTAAACCGGAGAACGCACCCGTAAAGAGCATCAAGAAGATCACATAAAAAATGGGCGTTTTTAACATTGCAGTCCAGTTCTTATTAGCAACAGTTTCAGTTGGATGACCATCCTCAGTATTCTGCCAGCCTTCTGGTACAAAGTTCTTTGGTGCCGACTTTATACAGAAGCTTGCGATAGCAACGATGATAATATAGGCAATTCCTAAGACCCGGAAAGCATACATAACGTCGTGACTTTCAATTAAGGCGTTGGCAATTGGTGCCGCAATGATGGCTGCACCACCCATACCAGCCGTAATAATTCCTGAAGCTAAGCCTTTCTTATCAGGGAACAATTTTATTGTATTACTCAAACAACCAGAATAAGCTAACCCTTGGCCTAATCCTGCCAGCAGTCCGTATGTGAGATACAGCATTCCTGTGCTGGTGGCTAAACCAGACAGGAAGAAGCCAAGGCCAAACATTAATCCACCAATGGTAATTGACCATTTTGCCCAACCTTTATCGGTGAAATAACCCCCTAAAATCATTGGAATAGGTGCCACCGCTGAGTTAATGGTAAACGCGATCATAATATCTGGCAGACTCCAGCCCTTTGCAGCACTCAATGGCCCTGCTAGAACACTAAATGCATAAATTGCACCCGTACACAGTAATACTAGCGTTGAGGCCGCTAATATGAGCCAACGATTGATTTTAACCGTCATCAGTAAAACCCCCTAAATTATTTAACAGCACTTAACGTGGCAACCTTGCCGGCAATTCGGCCAAAGGTGAAAATGTCAGCCAGTGAATTACCACCGAGCCGATTCCCAGCATGAATTCCCCCAGCAACTTCACCCGCAGCAAAAAGATTTGGAATGATGTTACCATTCTTATCGATCACGTGAGCATCCGTATCAATTTTCAATCCACCCATTGTGTGATGGACTGCTGGTTTCCTTGGTGTGGCATAGAACGGTGCCTTAACCACCTTCAAATCAAACACGTTTTTCCCAAATTCAGGATCAACGCCCTGGTCAACGTATGAATTATACTTAGTAATTGTGTCCTTTAAGACGGCCGGCTCCATTCCAATCTGTTCTGCCAGCCCTTCGATCGTGTCAGAGCGGAATAAAGTGCCTGCTTTGACTTGTGCATCAATTTTTTCTTGGCTCGTATTGTAGGCCGTTTCTTTGATGTTATCGTCGGCAATGAGATAAAAGAGCCCGCCATTCTTTAAAGCAGCTTTTGATAAGACATCGCGTCCTTCATACTCGTTCACGAACCGTTTACCTTGCTGATTGACCATCACAAAGTTAGCTGGTGGCACTTGAAGGCCAGAGAACAGTTCACCTGTCTCAGGGTCAGAAACGGGCATCATTTGAGTGAAGCCCATTCCAACTAAATCAGCATTAACACTCTGACCTAGGCGAATCCCATCTCCAGTGATTGCTGGCGAATTAGAAGTTTTAATATCATCATCGATATGTTCCCAATAGGTGTTGTATTCTTGCAACATCTTTGTATTTGCCCCAAAACCGCCAGAAGCTAAAATCACTGCGTCGGCATGCACGATCACTTTTTGGTTGTTCAGACCGAGACCAATTACGCCACGAATTTCGCCGTCTTCCACAATTAGTTTTTTAACCGGAGTATCAGTCATGATTTGACCATGATTGTCTTCAACAAATTGCTTAAGGGCCGAAATATAGCCGAAGCCTTGGCTCTTCATAGGCTTGTGCCCACGACGCCATTTTGCTCCAACGGGCATGGCAACTTGCGATTTATCAAAGTCGACCCCGATCTTCTCCAACCAATCAACGGATTCAAGCGCATGATCAGTCAACTCTTTGACTAGATCATAGTTGCCGTAGATTGTATTGCCTTTCAAGTCAGTTCGTTTGCCACCCAAGTAGGTTTGAATTCGGTGAAAAATGGTTGAATCAAATAAGTACTCGTTTTGGTCGTTAGTGTTTTCAAGATAGTCTTTAATTTGTTTCTTGAGCGTTCTAAAGTCTGACAGGTACTCTGAGTCGATTGTTGACTCATCGATCTTCAACATATCTTGCAGGGTCGTACGCTCGCCACCAATTGCCTTGAATTGACTCTGCCATTCAGGATCAGCAGCGTTCATTGGGCCACCAGCCCGAACGGTGTTACCCCCTAATGCAGGAAACTTTTCTAATAAGATGACTTTTTTACCTTGCTGAAGAACAGTTGCTGCAGCGCTTAGTCCAGCACCGCCACCACCGACAACAACCACATCGGTCGTATATTCGACGGGTTCTGCCTTAACAACTTGTGAGGCTTTAGGCCGGCGCTTAAGGATCTCTGGATCGCCGCCAGCTAACTTGACTGCCTTAGCAACACCATCAATCACGCCGTTACTAGTCACGGAAGCGCCTGAAACAACATCCACATTCAAGGTTTGTCCATCAACAATTTGTTCAGGGATGCGGGTAAATACAGCGTCGGCGATCCCCTCAGTTTCACCACTGGTGTCAATATCAATATTCTCGATTCGATCATCGCTGAATTCAACGGACATTGGCAGGTCGCCATTATGCCCAACTGCTTTGACTTTGTATGAGCCAGGCGTAACGGTCAGATCTTCAGGTTCGTTCAGCAGTGAAGCGACTTTGGTAAATCGAATGAAAGCTTTGAAACAGCTTTCCAAGAAATCAACAGTACCCTCATCTTTAATTTTGCCATGTTCGTCGAAAGCCTTTTTGACATTGCCCAATAGGAATTCATGTCCAGGCATCACTAGCGCATTCACACCAGGCGCATCAAGTATTTGACGCAGGTGTAATTGGGCTCGAGATGAACCTTGCACGTCATAGGAAGCACCGACGATCATGACTGGTTTTTCATCTAACGGGTGTAACTCATTAGATAACCACTCTATTAGGCTCTTCAATGCTGACGGCAAACTATGATTGTGTTCTGGTGTCGCTATGATGACGCCATCTGCATCAATTATTTTTTGGTTGATCGCTAAAATAGCATCATTATTTTGGTCAGCAGACTCGTTAAACATTGGTAGTCCAGCCGTTTCGACAATCTCGATATCGGCTAAGTCTGCGAACTGGGCTTGCATGTACTTAAGTAACATTCGGTTATAGGATTTAGCAGCAGCACTGCCAACAATTCCAATCAATTTCATTTTAGATTCCTCCCTAGGCACGTTTCCACAGCGGCACTGCTGGTCGAACAACTTCATGCGCTGTCAACAGTCGTTTAACTTCGCTCGTAAAATCAATAAACTCGTTGAAGTCCTGCTCTAGTTCTGCAATTTTTTGTGTATCAACTAGCTCGCCGTTTTCATCAAATGCAGATTGGGAATTCCCCAACAGAAATTCTGCGCTAGGCATCACTCTGGCGCTGATTTCTGGAGAATCTAAGATCTGACGTAGATGATTCTGTGCTCGTGAAGAACCAAGCGTACCGTGGGATGCTCCGGTAATCATAACTGGTTTATTATAAAGTACATGAGATGTATATGAAAGCCATTCTAGCAGGGATTTAAGAGCAGCCGGAACAGAATGATCATACTCTGGGGTGCTAATTAGCACGCCATCGGAGTGTTTGATTCGTTCACTGATCTCCTGTACAGGAGCTGGCGCTACCACGTTAGATGGTTCATCAAAGACTGGCACATCTTTTATTTCACAAAGTTCGATTTCAGCGTCTTGTTTAAAGTGCTTTTGCATATACTTTAACAACTGACGATTAGTAGAGATATCAGCATTTGAGCCGACAATAGCAACAAATTTCATAATAATCTCCTTTTTTATTGGATTTCAAAAATAATCATAAAACGCTTCCATCAATTTGTGAAATACTTGTTAAACTATTGTATAATAGCTAAAAGACTATTATGGAAGGATGACAGATTATGGCCACAACAGATTCGAAAACAATGCTCATCTACCTCGATAAGCTGATTGAATACAGTAACTTTACCAAGGCTGCTAATGCCTTATATATTTCTCAACCTTACCTGACGCAATTAATCCAAAAAGTTGAGGGCAGACTTGGGGTAACGATTATTAATCGGCACTCGGGTAGCTTTCAACTGACTGAAGCAGGACAGATCTACTATGACTACCTGGAGAAGTTAGAGGAAAATGAATTGGAACTGTCTCAAAATTTGAGCCGGTTCACTACCTCCGCAGAAGCGCAAACTATTAAAATCGGCGTTTTAAGTACCCTAGGAACCTCTTTGTTGCCACAATTTTTACCGTCATTTTTCGCTAAGCATCCCGAAACATCCGTACTGATAGATGAAACTGAACCGCACAAAAACGAGAAAAATGTAATCGAAGGCAAAACCGATTTTTATGTCGGCCAGAATCCAGAAAACGTGTCACCAAATCTGATAACTGAGACCGGATCAACTTGGCAGTACTGTGCCATCATTCCTAAGACTTCAAGCTTGTTTGTGCCCAATACTAAGCTGCTTAAATCAGGATCAATTTCGATGAAACGACTGTTACAGGAAAAACTGGTACTGACTGCAAACGGATCAGCCATCCGTCGACAAGTAAATTACCTATTCAAAAAATTCTTGATCACACCGAACATCGTGGTGGAAAGTACTAATATCTTTACAACTGCCCATCTCAGTATGCGCGGAGCGGGCGTTGCAATCGTGCCACAGAAAATTTTAAACGCCAGCACTGACTACAACATATACCCCATTTCCAAAGATCTTATCGACATTCAGTTCTTTATTGCCTTTTCAGAAAATAAGATCCTTACCCGGGCGGATAAGGATCTGTTAAGTACTTTTAAGCGGACTATGAAGACGTTTTGAAGTTTCTTCACCTTTAAAAACAAGTTCTTGAAGTGACTAAGCCCACTAATGCCTTTGGCGAATGGTCTTAGCAGGTAATATGACGTATTAGCCGATTACATGTTAGTTAGATAATAAAGACTTGGAATTGTACAAAAAGGGATAGAATTGATAATAAATCTATTGTAAAATAAGTTTGATAAACAATTTTAGGGTGTTAATCCGTGGGAGGAAAAAACTTTGAAAAAATGGTTGGTACTTGTTGTCAGTCTATTTATTGGGATTTCAACGGGGCTTTTTCTAGGTGGGACTAAGGCTGATGCGATTAGTAGTTATACAACCCCAGTAGCTATGAGGGGTACATGGTATGGCTATGATAAAGAGTATGGCTTCTGGTCCAAGATCCACGTTACAAAACATTCATTTAAGTATTATGGTTCGCCTATACTGAAGGGGCGTCATTTGTGCGTGGTACGAGGTCATTATCATGGTCATACTTTAGTTGCTTTTCAATATCGTGGTCATGCTGCAGCTACCGACAGCTATTACTTCGGTAAGGCCATAGTTAACGGGCACAAACGGACGGCATTAATTATGGACAGGTCTACGGCTATGTTTCACCATCGAGTCAAGAATTATCGCGTAGTGAAATAGCCGAAATGATATTCTTAATTAACATTTTATGAACCCTGATTCAAAATAAAATACCTGAGAAGATCAAACGATTTTCTTAGGTATTTTATGGCATATATAAGGAGAGAACCATGCCTATTAAACTTAAACATTCCACTGTTTTATTAATTCCAACTATCATATTATTTGCATTGCTCCTTATCCCATCAACTGCAAAGGCATACAGCGCATATAGAACCATCCCTACATCACTTAGGGGTTATTACATCTCGAAATCAGCAAGACGAGGTGTTGTAATGTCCAGTCATAAATTAATTATCGCAATTCCAAGGGCTGATAGTACAGCATTCACCGTAGACAGAGTTTATAGAAGTGGACATCATTACAGCATTCATTCACATGTCTATTTTCCAAATAGGATCAACCGAAAATGGCAAATCAGTCACTATGCCAGAAATAAAATTAGATTTGGAAATAAGCACTACACTAAAGTTAGAAAGTTAACTTATTACTACTTTATCAACCATTAGTCGGTGTTACAGTAACTGCAAGCTATAACTGCATTTGCACAAAATCAGTTTTGCTTAAATCCTGACCCCATTTATAAACGCTTCTTGTAAGTCGGTGAATTGCTTACCAGGTAACCAGACTAATCCATACTGAAACTGCTGATCATCCGTTAGACCTAAGCCCGATAAATCATGTTCAATCAGCGCATCCGTTTCAAGACCAGTTTGATATAGACGATTATTAATCTGGGAATCACGGATAATTGACACTGCCTGAAACTTTCGCATTGATTCATAGATCACTCGAAACGAGGTAGACTGAACAATGACATTTAACGCCCCATACTTGGCACTGATGTGATCAGCAAAGTCTTCGATGTAGTCATCGGTAAATAATGCAAAATCCTGTTCACAGATGAGTTCTACTGGAATTGGATCAGGGTGCTTAGCCAGATAATGGTTAGGCGTCATGTAGAGTTTGAATGTTCCCTTGCCAATTTGCTTGAACTGCACGTTTCTCAACCACTGAAAATTACTGCGGTTAATGGCAATCAGCCCAACGTCAAATTCCCCATTCTCAACGTTTTTAACGATCTGTCGATTATTCGCTTCACGTAACGAGGCTTTAAAGGTGGGATGCTGATCTTGAAATTCGAGTAGCCAGTCTAATAGCGACCCTGGCACCTCATTCATCACGCCCATCTGCAAAGGTGGCGTAACCTCATGTTTCTGTTGCTCAGCAACCTGACGGATGAGACCAAGTTGATTTTCGATTTCTTTTGCATGCAAAACCATCTGTTCGCCCGCCTGTGTAATCGTTGTCCCATGGCGCGTACGATTAAATAGTTTTACGTCCAACTCGTTCTCCAAGCTATCCAACGACTGGCTGAGCCCTGCTTGACTAATGTTTAAGTTTTTAGCAGCCTGTGAAATCGTGTTTGTCTTGGATAATTCCACTAAGTATAGCATCTGATCAAGATTCATCATCCCACCTCCTGCACTTTATTGAATAATCTCATTATATACGAAAAGCCACGCGACCATCAGTAGTCTCGTGGCTTTTTGCTATTTAAAAGCTGCTAAATTATACGCCGCAGTTGTCCCGTTCTTCAAAACGGACTTATCAAGTGAACCCTCTTCATGCAGGTAATAGATTGATTCACGTCCTGGTAGATGCGGTTCCATCTTAGGATCTGAGAAGAGATTAATTAGTCCAGGAGTCAAACAAGATTTCTTAACCTGCTCAGGAGAAATTTCGTGAATGATCTCATCTCCACGCCCTTCACGAATCTTCAGACCAAACTGCGGATCAATCAGCGTGGCACGTCCAACGGCAACGAGATCCGTGTATTTTAAAGCATCCTTCGCATCGTCTTCACTCATCACGTTACCCACGATCATCAGCTTAGTTTTTGCAGGCAGTACAGCATCGAACAACTCGGCATAAGTCTTATCGCTACCATCAGGCTTGGCATTGTACTGTGGTAATGACAGGTGAATATAATCAAAGTCAAAGGTCTCAGCAATCTTCTTGATCAACTGGCACGATTCGCGGTAGTCATAGCCAATGTTATCGCCATGAACCTCTTCGGGACTGAGTCGATAGCCGACAATAAAGTCTTTAGGGGCATACTTACGAACAACGCGGAAGACTTCACGGCAAACTTCGATGATAAAGTGCATCCGGCTGTCTAATGTCTGACCGCCCCATTCGTCATCACGACGATTCGACCAGGCAGAGAAGAATTGCTGCAGGAGATAATGATTCGCACCATGAATCTCAACACCATCAAATCCGCAGTCGATGGCACGCTTAGTAGCATCGCCAAAGTCACGAATGATCTCATGAATCTGAGCATCAGTCAGTTCTTCAACATCGTAGTCGAGAAAGCCAAAATCAAAGGATGATGGTGCGTAGACTTTTTCGCCCAGTTTAGCACGATAGTTAGCTTCACGGCCGGAATGTTCCAATTGTAAGATGGCCTTATTACCATCCTTCTTCAAAGCCTGAGCAATTTTAGCAAATCCAGGTTTCTGGTCGTCCTTATACAGACCCAGTTGAAGCCGATCATTTGCCCATGAACGTGAAGGCCCTCCGGCGTGACTAACATAAGTATACTCAACAATCACCATCCCAGCGGATTGTGAACGCGCTGCGTAGTATTTAATTGTGTCATCTGTCACATAGCCATCATCCACGCCACTGTTAGTGAGCATCGGTGATTGCACTAAACGACAATTAATAGTGGCACCATGTCGGAACTTAATGGTATCAGTTAGCTGTTTTTTCATAGTTGATTTCCTCCTTTTGATTATATGTTTAGTATATTGAAGGAATTGTGAATTGTATAACAAGTATGTGTTTGTTGGTTATAAGGTGGGGTTATGTTAGTGGCTTTGATGAGTTAGAAATCAAGTGAAACATTAATTAAAAGTGTCAAATTGGTCGTGCTGACTCATGGTGTCGCTAGACTTAATTTTGGCAGATGATAATTTGTTTCAACTGCGCCCATGAGTACCGATACATGGTCTGCCTATTCAATTTGACTGAATAAGTGTAAACAATCATTCTGTCACCATTAAGTTCAACGCATCAATTTTAAATGCTTTAATTAATCACCTACAAACTGTATTTTCCAACATACGCCACCGTACTAACCTTTAAACCCAAAAAACGGGTATCCCCATTCACTCAGGGATACTCGTTTTTGAATATCACGCTTCCATTAAAAGCGCTTCTGACTCAGTGCGTATCACCGCACTGTTTAACTTCTACAAACTATTAATCGTCATGGCGTTTGCGCCGAGTGCCTGCCAGACCAAACATTGACAGAACCCCAACTAACAGGCCAAGGACGGTACTGCTGTTGTGCGTAGCCTCGGAAGTCTGCGGTAACTGACTCTGGTTGGCCTTGTTAGCAGCCGCTCCAAGCGTTGCGGAGTGATTACCAGCTTGGCTGCCCTCAGCAGTTTCACCAGTGGTTTGAGAACCGCTTGCGTTGCCAAATGCACTTGAGGTGCCAGTAGAATTTGCGCCAGCACCAATTGCTGTGCCGGCACCAAAGCCACTTTGAGTGGTATCGCGCTTCGTCTTCCGACTGGCGTTCTTGGCATTGCTTGAACCATTCTCAATCTTAGCAGCATTGCGCCCAGAATGAGAATTGGTCTTAACTTTCGAACCAGAACCTCGGCCAGTCTTAGAAGTCTTGTTCTGGTTAGTCGCATTATTTGACCCAGAACCATTACCATTTTGGGTAGTACTGTTGCCAGAATTACCACTCGGCTGGTTGCCAGTACTGTTGCCTGAACCATTAGTTGTACCACCCGTCGAATTATCCGTGGTCGATGGGCCATAGTAATCGCTGGCGGTCACTGATACAGCATCTGGAAGCTGAATAAACGTCTTAGAACCGTCTGGATCAACTGTTTCCGTCGTTGCAGGACTAGTGGTTGGGTTAGTTGAACCCGTTGCCTTGGCTGGTTGATGAGTCAAAGTAACGCCATTTGGCTCGTTGTTAGTCACCGTAGTCTTGCCAGTTGTAACTGACTGCCCCTTCGGCACTGTCACAGTCGTTAATGCGCTTTGACCACTTGGCGTCTCAGTCACAGCAACGGTTGGGTTATCCGAATCGGCATCGTTTGGCGTAATGTCAACGTGGGTCACATCACCATCAGGCCAAGTCTTATCAATCGTGACGATCTGACCCTTGTCATTCGTCCCGGTCTTAGTCGTACCGCCATCAGGATCCGTAGTCGTGCTGCCCGCATAAACGTAGGTGACCTGAACGGGTGTCAAAGTGACATCACCCTTGGCGTTCGTCAAATCAGCATTAATGTCACTCGCAGCAACTGCATTGACAGACGATGGGGTGACAGCGTAGTCCGTTTCAGGCGTTGGCCTATAAGCGCTCAAAGCGTCTGGACCAGCAAGTGTCCAATCAGTAAAGCCAAGTAATTGACCGGTTTGGATGTCAAATACAGCGTTTCTGGTATAGGTATTACTCTGGTTGACCAGCGACTGTGTCTGCCCATTCTGACTACCGCCATCAAATACGGCGCTGATGTCACGAGTGACGGTCTTGGTTAAATCACTATTAGTAATCGTTGTATCTGAAGAAGGACTGTTTGGATTCTTAGGATCAATCGGACTACCCTTGGTGATTGGCGTTGTTACAGGCGTGATCTGATCTTTCGTGTAATTAATGGTCAAGTCATCGTTGCCAGCCTTAAAGTTTTGGACAGCCTCATTGTTCAATTTAACGGCAGGAGCATCTTCTGCTGCTGAGTAACCTAAAACTTTTGGCGATGTTACTGCTGTGAAACCATCATCGTTCGAATCATTATCGGTATTTGTGCCCAGTGTCCAGTCAGTGTACCTTTCAACTTCACCGGTCTTCGCATCAACGATAGCATTCCGGGTATACTTTCCTGTTTGTTGAACCGTTGCTGGTTCGGGATCAGCACCCGTGTAGGTGATTGTCCGCGTCAAAGTCTTGTTCAAATCGCTTTCACTGACGCCACTTGGATACTTCGGTCCGGTTGGATCATCGGCGTTGATTGGATCACCAGAATTCTTTGGATCATTTGAGGAAACGGTAACCGTATCATCCTTCGTGTAGGTGACTGTCACATCATCGCTCTTAGCGACGAAATTAGTAATGTCATCCTGCGTTGGTGTCAGTGCTTGGACATCCTTGTCAGCGGTGTAGCCCAGAATCTTCTTTGAATTTACTGCATCGAGGCTGCCACCAGTCAACGTCCAATCACTGAGGCCTTCCAATTCACCAGTCTTGGCGTCAAAGATTGCACTGCGCGTATAAGTTTCAGCCTGATTGACAGTCTTAGGTAACTGATCAGCACTCAAACTATTGTCAGCACTGGTATAGGTGATCGTCCGACTCACAGTTCGGTTCAGATCACTTTCGGTGACTGCGGTCTGGGCTTTAGTCCCAGTCGGATTCTTCGGATCAACTGGACTACCCTGATTAATCGGTGTCGTGACCGTTACTGTGGCATCCTTCGTGTAGGTGACTGTCACATCATCACTCTTAGCGACGAAATTAGTAATGTCATCTTGCGTTGGTGTCAGTGCTTGGACATCCTTGTCGGCGGTGTAGCCCAGAACCTTTGGTGAGCTAACTGCATCTAAGTTGCCACCAGTCAACGTCCAATCGCTGAAGCCTTCCAGTTCACCAGTCTTGGCGTCAAAGATTGCACTGCGGGTATAGGTTGCTGTCTGATTTACAGGCTTAGGTAACTGATCCGCACTCAAACTATTGTCAGCACTGGCATAGGTGATTGCCCGACTCACAGTTTGGTTCAAATCACTATCTGTGACCGCTTTATTGGCTTTAGCACCATCAGGATTCTTCGGGTCAACTGGACTGCCTTGGTTAATCGGTGTCGTGATTGTTACCGTGGCATCCTTCGTGTAGGTGACTGTCACATCATCACTTTTAGCGACGAAATTAGTAATGTCATCTTGCGTTGGTGTCAGTGCTTGGACATCCTTGTTAGCGGTGTAGCCCACAACCTTGGGTGAGCTGACTGCATCTAAGCTGCCACCAGTCAACGTCCAATCACTGAAGCCTTCTAATTCTCCAGTCTTGGTGTCAAAGGTCGCACTGCGGGTATATGTTTCTGTTTGCGTTACAGACTTTTGTTCAGGCTCAACACCTTTATAGGTGATTGTCCGGCTCAAAGTTCGGTTCAAATCACCATCTGTAACCGTGGTCTGGACTTTAGTCCCAGTTGGGTCCTTCGGATCAACTGGACTACCCTGGTTAATCGGTGTCGTGACCGTTATCGTAGCATCCTTCGTGTAGGTGACTGTCACATCATCGCTCTTAGCGACAAAATTAGTAATGTCATCCTGTGTTGGCGTCAGTGCTTCGACATCCGGAGCAGCGGTGTAGCCCAGAATCTTCTTCGAGCTGACTGCATCGAAACTGCCGTTAGTCAGCTTCCAATCACTGAAGCCTTCCAATTCACCAGTCTTGGCGTCAAAGATTGCACTGCGGGTATAGGTTGCTGTCTGATTGACACTCTCTGGTAACTGAGCCGCACTCAAACTATTGTCAGCACTGGTATAGGTGATCGCCCGACTCACAGTTCGGTTCAAATCACTATCGGTGACCGTTTTATTGGCTTTAGCACCATTAGGGTCCTTTGAATCAACTGGACTGCCTTGGTTAATCGGTGTTGTGACCGTGACTGTATCATCCTTTGTGTAGGTGATAGTCACATCTCGATCACCAGTCTTGAAGGCATCAACGTCCTTACTACTCAGAGTAACCGCTGGTGCATCACCACTAGCTGTGTAGCCAGTTACAGATGGTGATGTTTTCGCTGTGAAACCATCATCGTTCGAATCACTGTCGGTATTTGGAACTAGAGTCCAGTCAGTATAGTTTTCAAATTCACCAGTTTTGGCATCGAAAATCGCACTGCGAGTATAGGCTCCCGTCTGGGTTACATCTGCTTGTTCAGGCTCAACACCCGTATAGGTGATTGTCCGACTCAAAGTTCGGTTAAGATCACTATCGGTAACCGCGGTCTGAGCTTTAGTTCCAGTTGGATCCTTCGGGTCAATTGGACTACCAGCAGTAATCGGTGTCGTGATCGTAACTGTATCATCCTTCGTGTAGGTGATAGTCACATTTTGATCGCCCGTCTTGAAGGCATCAACGTCGTCACTACTCAGAGTTACCGCCGGTGCATCGCCACTAGCCGTGTAGCCAGTAACAGATGGTGATGTTTTCGCTGTGAAACCATCATCGTTCGAATCACCGTCAGTATTTGGAGCCAGTGTCCAGTCAGTATAGTTTTCAAATTCACCGGTTTTGGCATCGAAAATCGCACTGCGGGTATAAGTTCCCGTCTGGGTTACCGGTGATTGTTCCGGCTCAACACCGGTATAGGTGATTGTCCGGCTCAAAGTTCGGTTCAAATCACTATCTGTGATCGTTGTATCAGATTTAGCCCCAGTTGGATTCTTCGAATCCACCGGACTGCCTGCAGTGATCGGTGTCGTGACCGTTACCGTGGGATCCTTCGTGTAGTAGATTTCCACATTTACGCTGTTTTCCGTGAAGGCATTGACCTCGTCACTACTCAGCATATTCGCTGGTGCATCGCCGCTGGCCGTGTAGCCTTTAAGTTTTGGTGATTGTACCGCTGTGAAGCCATCATCGGTCGGATCATCGTCGGTATTCGGAAGCAGAGTCCAATCAGTATAGTTTTCCAATTCACCAGTCTTGGCATCAAAGATTGCATCGCGGACATAAGTTCCCGATTGTAGTACCGGTGGTTGTGGAGGCACAGCACCAACATAACCGACCGACCGGCTCAAAGTTCGTTCCATATCAGTAGAGAGCATTGATATGTTAGCTTTAGCACCAGTTGGATTCTTTGGATCAAGCGGGACACCTTTAGCAGTCGGTGTCGTGACCGTTATCGTGGGATCTTTCGTGTAGGTAACCTTCACGTCATCGCTCTTAGCGACAAAATTAGTAATCTCATCCTGTGTTGGCGCCAGTGCTTCGACATCCCGGTCAGCGGTGTAGAACGGAATCTTCTTTGAATTGACTGCATCCAAACTGCCGTCAGTCAGCTTCCAATCACTGAAGCCTTCCAATTCACCAGTCTTGGCATCAAAGATTGCACTGCGGGTATAGATTGCTGTCTGATTGACAGTCTCTGGTAACTGATCAGCACTTAAGCTATTGTCAGCACTGGTATAGGTGATCGTCCGACTTACAGTTCGGTTCAGATCACTATCTGTGACCGCAGTCTGAGCTTTAGCCCCAGTTGGATCCTTCGAATCCACCGGACTGCCAGCAGTGATCGGTGTCGTGACCGTTACCGTATCATCCTTTGTGTAGGTAATAGTCACATCTTGATCGCCCGCCTTAAAGGCATCAACATCGTCACTACTCAGAGTAACCGCTGGTGCATCGCCACTGGCCGTGTAGCCAAGAATAGATGGTGAGGTTACCGCTGTGAAACCATCATCGTTCGAATCATCGTCAGTATTTGGAGCCAGAGTCCAATCAGTATAGCTTTCAACCTCGCCAGTTTTCGCATCAACGGTCGCACTGCGATTGTATGTCGCTGTCTGGTTAATAACCGCAGGTAACTGAGCCGCGGTTAAACTACTATCAGCACTTTTATAAGTGATTGCCCGCGTCAAAACTTTATTCAAGTCATCAGCAGTCACACCACTCGGATATTTTGGCCCCGTAGGATCACTTGGATCAATTGGGTCAGTCGAATTTTTCGGATCAGTGGGGGTCACTGTGACCGTGGGATCAGCCGTATAAGTGACAGCCACGTTGCCATTTGTTGCACTTAACGTAAACGATGGCGTATCAACTGTTGAACTATAATACTGGATCGCATCAGGTGTAATTGTAATTTGATCACCAATATTTGCTGAAATTGCGGTACCGTACGTGCCTTTTTGAGCAGTAGTGGCACCATTTACCGTATAAGTAAATCCAGCACTGCTCGACTCAGGTGCACCCGTTTCTGATACCGTGAACGGCTGAACAGCACTGGCATAAGGAACCTTGACAACGCCGCCGTTTTTCGGAACGACCGGTGTGTCATTGGTTGTGTCAGTGTCGGTATCATTGAACGTTGGTGTGATGTAGCCAGTAACAGTCGGTAACTGGCTAACGTCAATTGGCGAATCGACAGTCCCTGAAATTGAATCCGTTGCGGTGCCAATATCCTCACCAGCTGCATTTACCGGCTGAATCGTATAATTAACTAACTGACCATAAGTTACCGTAATCGTGTTATCGCCATTCGTCGTGTCATCGAAACTGAGCGAAGACTTTGGTGAAATGGCTGTCGATTCGTTCGTCGCCGTCGGAACCGTGATCGTCACCGTTTCACCATCGCTTAAATCAACCTCAGTCCCATAGCTAACACCGTTACTGCCATCAACAGTGTCGCCTGCCGCATTAGTGACCGTATAATCAAAGGTTGCATCTGTAGGGGCATTCTTCGCCTGAACGCTCACCTTACCCGCGATAACTTCATCCGTGCCATAAGGAACGTCAATGACGCCACCGCTTTCAGGAATCGTAATGCTGCTTAGGTCAGTTGGTACTTGATGCCCATCAAGAGTCGCAGGTAAGTTCGAAACATCTGCTGGATCTCCAAACGAACCAGTGAGTGCCTCACCCGCACTATTAGTGGTAATCGGATCACCGATGGCCTTGTTAGTCGTTTTAATAATTGAGCCACTAGCATCTTTAACGATGGTTTGAATGACTGGTTGGAGACTATATGAAAGTGTATCTGCCGAAACTGCATCCGAATAGAAACTAGCTAAATAAGCCAAAGTCTGCGGACTAGCATAGTTCGCTTCATCATGCGGATTACTATCTGTCGTGTCGGTACCGCTATACGTCGTGGTGATCGCATTGCCATCTGAATCTTTAATGGGACTCTTCGACTGAACCTTAGCTAAAACATCGCTCACAAAGTTCGGATCAGAACTGGCAATCGTTGTTCCATCCGCCTTATCAGCCAGAGCTTGGTCGTAAAACGGCTTAATGTAGTGGTAAACATCCCAGATCCCTTGCTGATACGTCTGTTGAATTGTGGAATCTGTCGGAATGGCACTGTTAAATTTCGACACATCAATATCACTTGGTGCGGTACTGCTGTCAACGCCCAAAGCCTTCCAGACTGCTTCCGGATCACTCGGATCTTCAGAGTACATCAATTTGATGGCATCATATTTACCCACCATCGCATAACCATAGGCGGCACTAACGATTGCTTTTGAGTAAGCCAGATAAAGCTGGTTGAACATCGAGAAATTAGGAAATGCAGTTGCGTTACCAGTCAACGTTGTCGCGTTAAATTGCAAATTATCCTGTGCCTGAATTGCACCAACGTACACACCTAGTGCTGTATCACTAGTTTGACCAATTAAATTACCCAATGATCCCATTGTTGAATACATAGCCGCAATATGAGTAATGATCGTCGTTAAGGAATATGAACCATCAAGCGTCATTAAAGCGTGCGTTAACTCGTTTGAATTCGAATTAATGGCATTTAAAACGGTCTGTGTATCTGACGAAGACATTTCCTGCGTGTCAGAGATCGTATCAACGGCTGGCACCACTTTTTGAAGAATATAGTTTTCAGCACCAGGCACAATTTCGCTGATATAAGTCCCAACAATATTATTGATGAATGGTTCAAAAATATTGTCTTTAAAATCTGAATCCATTCCTGCTGGCTGAGTATATGCTGTCATTGCTGAAGCAGTCATACCGACATCGTTAGCTTCATCGCCTGATATAACCGGCACGATATACTTCGTTGAAAATACGTTGCCCTGCTTTTCTAGGACATCATCAATATTAGTATCCTTAGTATCCGCCGATGAACCATATTGAGTCATAGCCGCCTGATCCGCTGTGGTCATATTATCAAGATCCTTGACCAGCGTGTTGACATAGCTATCACTCGAGCCAACAAAATAGTAGTAAAGTTCTGACAAATAATTCATCAGGTCAGCAAAACTAGCTGCTGTGGAAGGCGATCCATTTGCCTCATTAGCATCAGACAAAGCCGAGTCCGATAAGACATTATTTAAACGCATTTCAGACGCGCCGTACTTTGAAACTAAGTCATTATAATAGGTCTGCAACTGGGCGGAAGTTGCATTCGTGACCGTTTTATTTGTCACGGGATCCGTGAAGACGCCTGTCCCAGCAGCCGTCATTAAGGCGAAGTCAGCCATAGTGATAGGTGTGCCGAGGTCCGTTTTCAGTGGTGTTATATTTACGCCAGTATAAGCACCATCATACGTTTGCCAGGCCTCTGCTGACCCGGCTTCAGTAGCGGTGACTTTGATCGATTTTAGTCCGCTATTCGCCAAAGCATTTTTGGCAGACTCCAGCTCGGTGCTAGTAACACCCGAAGGTAAGTCAAATTCCACAGTGCCATCAGCCAGAGTCTTAAACGTTGACCCACTAGGTAACTGCGTCAGTGCTGCAACTAGCTTGTTATTGACTGCCGGGGTGTCAGCGGACTTATCTGCCGTCCCTGATTGCGTATTTGTGACTGCGCTTTCACTTTCACTAGTGCCATTTTGGGTACTCTTACTCTGAGCACTGATCAGCAAATTAGCAGCATCGGATAGTGAACCGTCTTTGGCAAATACCGCTGAACTGGTGCTGTCCGTAGTCTCAGCGGTTTTCGGTGCAGTCGCCTTAGTAGTTGACGCACTGGCAGCCGCGTTCTTTGAAGTCGAAAGACCACTAGTATCTTTCGTTGCGCTTGAGTTAGCGTTAGCTGTAGTATGCTGATCAATATTCGGGGTAGTCGTGTTAGCTGCAGCACTCTGACCCTTGTTTGCAGTGCTAGTAGTGGCTGATGAGTCATTTTCACCAGTATTACTCTGTTTTATATTATCGCTTAAGGCACTGCTGCGATTTGCAGATGAGGTATCAGTATCGGCGGTCGATGTTCCCGTACTTGGTGCACTAGTCGTATCCGTTGAGGCCTCATTTGTATTTCCCGAATCAGCCGCCTTTGTGGTGCCAGACTGCAGTGTGACAGGCTTCTTTTGTAAAGCTTGCCCAGCATCACTAACAACATTGGTGCTATCTGAGTCATTGGCAGACGCCTCTTCAGCGTGTGCCGAGACGTCAGAAAGCATCACACTGGACCCAAAAATCAGCATAGAAATTCCTGCATAAACCCAACTTTTCTTGACCTTATACATTTTAAAATGTGTTTTTCGCTGTCCTTCATCACGTAACAAATGATTATGGGCATTGATAATATGTTTTCTTGCCATCGCAATTCTCCCACTAATGCAGGATAGTACCAGGAGCCACGTGAACCGCCGCTCTCCAAGCGACACTGTGACTGACTATGATTAGATAGTGTGCTTAACCTGCAACCTCATAAAACTGTAAACAGATTAATACCTAAGTCGTCAAAAAAGATGTGATTCCCCCTATTTGAAATTATGTAAAATCGACTGTTGCCAATACGCTTTAAAATACAACTTAATGAACAGAGCCCTACAAGGTGTATACTACACTTATTCAATAGCAAAAACAACACATTATGAGAAATGTCTTAGAAATTTCGTTATGAAATATTATTGGTAATTAAGTCAATGCTTACGTATTCAACTAACGTGAGAAATAGGAAAAGTGAGTTAACTACTTTTAAAGCTCATTGTGACGGTGGTCTGTCTAAAATGGAATTTCTCAGAACCTGTTAATACATGTTTTATACCAGCAGATGGCATTTATCCTACAGATTGTGGAATACTTTCCAAAGTTTGCCTAGATATATGTATGTACTTATGAAACTCTTTTAATTTATGAGTGAATGGCACAAAAAAGACACTTCCCAGAAGTGCCTCAACATCAATGAAATTTTACAAACTTAGAGCCCGATTGAGAAACAATTAGTGAAGTTATTTCGAGCTTAATACCCGTCCGTTCATTTACTCATGACTAAAAACCACCCCAAACAACCGTCTGCCAAGTTGCTGCATCGCTTTAATCTGCCGATTCTGCGCACCATTTTCAGACAAAACGACCGCTACAAAAGCCTGATGCCCCTTTTTAACAATTGCGGCATCGTTTTGAACGCCGTAGTCAGGAAATTCGCCAGTCTTGTTGTAGATAATGGCCTTCTGATTGATCAAAGTGGGAATCTTACTCTGATTCGCATTGTGTCGAAGAAGCTGCAGCATTTGAGCATCATACGGGTTACCCAGAATTTGATGCTGGTACAGTTTACCCAAAACGTGGCCAACGTCAGCCACGGAAGTTAAGTTATCCTTGCCATTCTTTAATGCCTGGTAGTCCAGCATTTTTCGCTGCAGCACTGTTTGGGTGCAGCCAAGCCGCTGGATCTCAGTATTAACGGGCCGCAAACCGCCTAACTGGTCAATCAACACGTTGGTCGCCGTATTATCGCTATTGCGAATCATTAACGTCAGCAACTGATTCACCGAAAGCTGCTTGGTACTTTGGCTTGCCAGCACACCCGTTCCACCGACCCGGTCCTGCTTAGGAATCGTCACCATCTGACTAGCAGATAAACGGCCGAGCTTGATTTGGCGAAATACAGCAATCATGATAAACAACTTGATCACACTCGCTGAACGTTGCTGGCGATTATGCATCACAACTGGTCGTTTGGTTTGTAAGTTCCTCACATAGACCGAAGTTCGGCCAGAAGCTGAGGTCACTGTGCGCTGTTCAATCGTGCGAATCTGCCGTTGTGCATTTGACATTCTCGACGACCTTTTTGGCTTCTTAACCGCCGACTTTGAAGACGACGAACTGGCTGACACTTGACTGGACTGCGTGCGGGCCTTTCTCGTCTGCTTAGCGTGCTTGGTTGCCGCACAGCCGCTCAGTAATATCGCCACAATGATGACAATCCCGGTTAATTTACTGAACCCAGACTTCATTAACCAGATCTCCTTTATAGGACTTGCCATCGGTCAAAACAGCCCCATTATCGTAAGAGGTATAGCCGTAGTAAGTCTCATTTTCGCCGTTGCTCCAGGTGACCACGATCTTGACGTTCGAATTGATCGACTTGGTGTCGTTGGTGCCAGACGTCACATCATATGACAGAATGCCGCTTTGACTGTAAGCAGAAATTGTGGCGACACCGTGAAAGCTCGTGCCATCCGTGTTTTGCTGAACCACCGTGCCATCTGAATCAATGGAGAGATCACTTTGCTGACGGTCCGGATCATAATTGTAAAACGAGTAGTCGCCAACGAACTTCGGGTAACTAGAAAAGCTGTCATTCGTGTTCAGATTGGTGGAGCCGTTATTAGCAGCGGCTTGATTCTGCTTCTTCCCTTGTTTCAGCAGAAAGGCATCGTTACTTTTTTGAATCTGGAAATACTCGGTTTTGAGCGAGCCATACCCTTTCTTACTTAGATCAGTAATCTGGATTCCATTTAAAGCCTTATTCGAAGCTTTGTACTGACCATTTTCATTCAAATCACGCGCCGTCTTGATAACGCCTTCATCTTCTGAAATCTTACTTTGATCCTTATTCGAACTCGAATTAGCGTGAGAACTGCCACAACCTGCTAATCCCAGTGTTGTCATTGCCAAAACACTAACCAATAGTGATACTTTCCTCATGACTATTCCTCCCAGAATATGTAAAGTATAATTCAGTATTATGATAGTCTAATTCTAGGGTTAATTCAATTTGGGGAGGAGGCATAATGGATGGAAAACCTCCTGAAAAATAAAAGACTCAGGAATAAATTATTCACCGAGTCTCGTCTAAAAGGATCATTGAGTGTGGTGTTCAAATGCCTCTCGGCCCTGCGCCGTCAAATTAATTTTTGAGTCTTCATACAGTGACACCGCCATACTAGGGTTGGATTCCAGTGATAATAGTAACTGGTTCTTTTCTGCATCCGGTAACGAACCAGTTTCGTATATAGCAATAGTAGTAGGATCCCATTTCAATAGCGCGGCAAAGTCCCCTTGAGATAATCCGAAAAACTGACGAAGTGCTCTAATTCTCTCTGGTGTAATCATATGATGCCATTCACGATAACTATCAAAAGCGCTGGTAAGCGCCTGATCATCAAGGCCTTCATCAAATATTTGTTCATTTGTCTCCAGATCAAACTTTGCTTTGGCAGAAATTTTAACTTCTTCACCGCGAATTTTGTAGGTTTCGTTAATTGTTTTGACCGTGGTTCCCATTGCTACCACCCTCTTAACCATCATTAATTGAAGTATGAAACGAGGTACCATTACGGGATACTAATTCGACATTTAATATTGATTTTCCACCTTCATATTAAAGTCCTTAACCTCGCTGATATCAAAATTACTCTCAATTGAATCAATATCGACAGGTTCCGAAGAGTTGTCAACAAAAATTATTGGACAATGCTGTGAGTCGGGATAAAAATACCTGTTATCATCCAGCATACTTTGCGGTCCAGTGACGTAGATTGCATACATGTAGTTATCATCCGCCAAGTGTATTTTCGCCAAATAAAACTCGATGAAGTCGTCATCCTGGCCTTCATGCCTCAAGGAGAACGTATACGAATCATCCGTGTCATTATGCATTAAGGTGCACGACGCAGTATTAGGATCTTCCAATTCAGCATTAAGATAATCAATCGAGTAATTCTGACACTTATTAATAATCTTCGTCGCCTGAGAAGGGCCACTTGGAGAGCTAGCTGTGCTCCTGGAATGCGAGCTTGAGAACGCCATCACACCAAGAAAGATCAACACGAGGACAGCAACGCCAATTAGCACATTCCCCTGAGGTTTTTGTTTGGAGCTTCCTGTTCGTTTAGTTCACGCACTCGTCGTTTTAGCTGGCTCGACATCATCTTCCGGCTGCTTTGCCCCACAATTCGTGCAGAATTTGGCGTCCTTGCTAAGGAGCGCACCACAGTTGGTACAAAATTTTCCCTTTTCCGTTTTCATGTCACCATTTCCCCTCACTTTCCATATTGCAAAATCGGATTTCAATATGAAATGCAGTTGGACAAAACGGCTTTTCCTTCATCCTCCAAGATTACCAGAGTGATCAGACCCCTTTATCACCACCTGGATGGATACATCCATTTAGCCTGGTAATGAACTTTGCTTCTAAATGCATAGGTGTCCCAAATATCCCAGCCGGCGCCACCTGAGCTGCATAGCTCCGTGCGCCATCTATGTTTGACGTAGGCTTTTCTGATTCGCCAATACCCAGATACCATTGACGCCCGACCGTGATGAGAAGTGGGTGACGTAAACGCCGTAAATCTGCGACCCTGTATTTCCACCGGCCTACGACCAACAAAATGCCCCTGAGAGTCATGTTCAGTGAGATAACTATACATTATTCCTGGTGCCTTGGTTTCCCTTATCTTTGTGGCTGAAAAGGTGATTTTGGCGTAGCCATCCCCAGGGTGATATTCATACCAACTGCCTCTGACCCAAGATGGAAATGTTGCTGAATTGACTGTTTTAGCCTTTGCTTGAAGACTAAACGCCCCCAAAAACAGCAGGCAAATGCCAATAATCACCACGACAGCACTTCTGATAGTTAACCTTTTCATCATCTAATACCGCGACGAAACATGCCCATTCAAGTAAACATAATAGTCATGTCCCCAGTAAGAACCGGCGCTTCGATGCTTCTGACCATAATAGTCCATCCCACGAACCCAATATACCCAGTGACCATGATGCCGCATGAGATACTTAATGTGACCATGGCTGTAAGTCCCCATCACTGTCCATATGTAATAGCGTCCATGGAAATAGTGCCCATGTTTTCGAGCCACTGCCCGTTCAGCCTGCTTATAACTGTGAATCCGAATCCGTGCCTGCGCAGTTGTTGGTTGTTGAACAGCGGAAATACCGGAAAATCCAAGACCAATCGCCAGCGCACCAACGCCAATATTCTTCCCTAAACTCATGATTCTAAAACCTCCCAAAAATAATTTATAGCTATATAGTTTCCTTTAATAACCATATACCTATATTTTAATGAATAATAAGTTCCACTACAATACTCTTTTGTACTAATTGTGAGTTTATTAACAGCTCGACAAAAAGGCTCTGAGATCAAAGCCCCAGAGTCGCTCAAAATAGCTTAAATTTCAAAATAAATAATTCTTAGCCAAACCGATTTTCACAAGTAAATTAGCCACTAATTCAATCAGGTAAGAACAGTAACAACCCCTTACTCACGATGAAAAATGGCGCTAACCCCTTTAGTACTATGGTGGTTGTGAATATACCGATTATATTCCACCATTTTTAACTTATTTCCCTTACGATAAACCAAGATATCGCCTTTGACTCTTGGATGGTAACTGTTAGCTTTATACACACCCTTGATTCGATAATAATGACGTCCATAGTGTGCGTATCGAAGCGAAGTCATGTTAGTATCGACCAATAAAGAAGCAAAATTAGTAATGTGGTACTTATAAAAGCGATATCCATCTAGTCCACCCTGTCGGTAATGATAAACCCATTGTCCGCGAACACTAGCTGGTGTCCCACGATGCCAAGTTGCAGCATGAGCTGTCCCATTACCAATCAAACCGCCACCGACAAGTCCCGCAGCAACCGCCATTACAGTTAACATTGATTTTTTCATATTGAATTCTCCCAAATTATCCAAATCGTACAATAAAGTGCAAGTCCTAAGAGACGGCATCGATAATCTCCCTAGATGATTACCAGTCAGCATCAATCAGTACTGTTAGACTCCCTTCTAACAAATACACCAAACTTGCACCCGATTATTTACCCTTTTAAGTTTAACGTACAGATAATGGTACATTACCGACGATAAGTTCCTCTCATGCCCCGGTCATCTTTCACATAGATTCTGTGTGCACCATGCCACTTAACTTTATAGTGCCAAGCAATCCCGCCTTGGGGTGCATTCTCATAAACACGACCGGCAATATAGTATTCATGGTGTCCCAGATACTTATACTTACTGTGATACGTAGTCTGTGGATCCGTACCATGTGAAGGTTCCACTGCGATCGTTGACTTTCCAAATTTCAGCCGTGTTGACACGCGGTACGATCGTCCACGCCAACTGGTGTGACGCAGCACCTTAGGCAGACCCTGGTGAACTTTAGATGCGTTTGCTGTCGGATTAGACATGGTCATTGCCCCAAATAGTCCGGCACTTAATCCAATTGTAACCAAGAGTGATTTTTTCATATGCTTTATCCTCCCATACGTTATCAATAATACACCTAATTTGATTCTGTACAAGGCTCAAATCGGTTGGTAATCCCGCATTTTCCTATGTATGATGATGCCCATTAAAATCACAGTTTTGAGAGATACAATATAACAAACATCATCGATTGTATATTTAACAGTAAAAATCTATCTCCATGCCAACATAACGATCTGTATCTAATTAAAAACAATCAACTGTACTTTGCTCATTCCTATTAATTTGGGAAAGAGGCTCTAATTAGAAACAGAATGATTTACCTCGGGAGGTCATTTCTAAAGATAAATCGCTACACACTTACGACCAATGTTACATTACAGCAGTCAAGATGCTGTCAATAACCTACTTGGAAAACCTTTAGATTACTCGATTTTTTTGGATTCCACAACTTTGCTTATCAATTAATTTTCATTGGCACTAGGTCGGTTCAAGCTCTCCGTAGCTCATATTGATAATAGCTATTGTGCATACTTTTTAATTAAATTGGTTAGAAATTATTATAAATATTGTGATGAGTATTAAAAACGAATATCACTTGTTTACTTTTATGTCAACATATATAGACAAACCAATTTCATTTACGTGAAAATATATATTGTAAATCAGCAATAAATGTGTAACAATGTACCTGATCGCAATAACCATGAGGAGGTAAAATTATGTTAAGTTTAATAGACACAGACAACCCAAATTATTCACTTGAAATTCTTTTCTATGAGGTCTTTGATCATCATAAACTTTATTCGCTCGAATCTGATGATGTAATCGGGTTAGATAGCTTCATTAATGCCATAACTACGGGCATAATTGCTTTTGCGGCTAAATATCATGCGTATGAATCAGCACAGAAGTTTCTAACGGGCTATGTAGATCCGTGTATAAGATTTGAATTCAAAAATGTCAATGAGAATGAAAAGAGCCAGATTAAGAAAAAATTACTTAATCAGACCCTAGAATATATCAATGAAGAAATGAAAATTATTTAGACCTCAATTGTCAAATCAAGTGCAACGATGATTCACTATTCTTATAATTTGGTACAGCTACATTTACAGTTCGTACATCAGGTCACTGGGCCGTTGATAATCCAGTAGGCGCCTTGGACGATTGTTGAGGGTGTCCTGAATCTGCTGAATATCAACTACATCATAATTGTCCAGTGATCGTCCCTCAAGATGAACTCACGGATAAGACCGTTGGCATGTTCATTGGTTCCACGTTCTTAAGGTGAGTAGGGATGATCATAGTAAATTTCCGTCCCGCTAATATTGGCTAACTGTGCAAACTCGCTACCGTTATCAAACGTAATCGACTTGAAGTGCTCTGCCCCGTAGTCGGCCAAGATTGTTTCTAAACCATGAAGACAGGTATCGGCGTGAAATTTAGGCAATTTGAGGATGATCTCAAAACGTGTTTTACGCTCAGTCAAAGTCATAAGGGCATGCTCATCTTCAACTTTCTTACCTTTTACCAAATTGCCTTCCCAATGTCCAATCTCAATGCGTTCCTCAATACTGGATGGGCGGTTTTCAATTGAAGGCCCCAGCACTTTCTTATTGAGGCGAGAATGAGCATTGCCTGATTGTTTCACGCGGCGACGAAGCTTCATTGGCAAATCTACATTATTTAGTGCTAATCGCCCGTTATCGATATCTCGATAAACTGTGAGGGTCGATGGACAGAGGCGGTCAGTAAAAGCAGACTTATACCAGTGAACAAAAGTATCGACACTATAAATTCGTGGACGTTGATGCAATGCAGCCACAAGCTGTTTGTAGAAATCTGGACACTGTTCAAGGCGTGCTCTGGGGTGACACAACGCACGATTACGCTCATAGATAGCAGCACCAGTATCAGCAAAATACTTGATTACCAGCCGTCGGTTGGTAATCATCTGATGCGTTGTCCCGCGTTGAAGCTCCCGACTAATAGTCGATTTATTGCGGTTTAAACGTCGAGCTATTTCGGATATCGACATGGCCGGTTGGAGAGACCTGAAAGCCTCAATCTGACCAAGTTCGCTGATCGATAATTGTTTGTAGTGTCTAGGCATGGTATTCTGAATTTAGGTCATGATGGATTCCTACTTTCTTACTTGCGTGGTTGCTTATAAGCAATGGGTCATCATGGCCTTTTGGTCTAGTTAATGAGTGTTGCACTTAGAGTTTAAACTCAGGAAAGTATCTGAGATAGTTCTAATTAAGAGATTCAAGATTGTTAATGTTTTCTCTGGTTTTAAAAAGTTAAGGAAGGTTAAATATGAAGTTTCAAGATGAAGAATACACTCAAAATATGTACTGTTATTTTGCTAGTCATAAATGGCTCCACAAAATAGAATATCGGAATATTTCAATACTAGACAAGCAAACTATAGTGACAAACGACACGTACATCGATGCTTCTGACAAGATTTTCACTTCAATGGATAATGTCATACAGACAATACTCACTTTTGATCTTTACGACCAATTTGTGACAAGTCTTTATGATGATTCGGATGACGAATACTTTAGGAAAAAAAGAAATAAAATGAAGGACTCAACAGATGAGGAAAAGATGCTCAAGTCTTTATATGCTTTAATACTAGATTTGCGAAATAATGTTGTACATAATCGCAAAAGCACATATAAAAACTCTGATAGCATGCAAGTACAATCTAATGAAGATAAAAAAGAATGTTCTTATTGCGTTGAGTATTCAGCATTAAATTGGTTAGATACGTTTATTATAACGATGTTACAATATCCCATTGGTGACCATATTTTGTCGGATATGCACAGACAAATCTATTTAAAAGCTATATATAATATCATCATGCAAAAAGTTTCTAAGGCTTTTAAATTTAAAACTAAGTACTCAATCCTAATTCCCAATAATTTTAGTGAGTCATCCTTTAAATTACGATATTATACTTCAAATTCCAAATGTTCAAAGAAAGGTAACAAATTCTATATAAGCCCGAATAAGAAAGCTGATTGGCCAGTTGACTATGAGATTAATTTACAAAATCAAACATATATAATTCCGAGTGAAATTCTTTCTGAGGATGGAACCATCAGTGCAAATAAAATAGATAGTTGGTCCTTGAAAAATAATTCCTGAATTTAAAATCGAAGTGCAGCACCTGTAAGGTACACAAATAGGCAATGGGGACCTATACTTTAACGGCTCTAAGATATCTGTTGTTGGTAGACAAGTTCTCTTGCCTATTAGCAATAGATATTTTTATTATATATTAGCAGACGCAAAAGGGGGCCTATAATATCTGTTGTTGGTAAGTTTTTCTTGCTCCCGGATTTAAAATTGAAGTGCAACATCTAGTAAAATATTTTAGGTACACAAATAGGCCATGGAGACCTACACTTTAAACATCGACGAATAAAGAAAGAAGCCTCTCCATGACCCAAGTAAATACTACCACCACTCGTACCTACCAACAACTGTCAGAAGCCGAAAGAGGCGCTAATCAAGCGTTTCATGAAGATCATTATTCTATTCGTGAGATTGCTAAACGACTTCATCGAAGCCCTAGTACTATCAGTCGCGAACTCAAGCGTGGCACCGTTCGTCAGCTTAATTCAGATTATTTGCCTTACTACCAATATTACGCTGTTGCTGGTCAAGCTAACTATCTCAAACACCGTGCTAACTCTCATTCTAAAGGACTTTTACAGCGGTGCTGGTTGTTCTTTTCAATGCTCTGTAAAACGCTCAAAACGTATGTCCGCGTTGATAGTGTCGATAGCTTCGTTCACCGGTTTCGGCGTAATCATCCAGACAAGCCATGCCCCTCAACGCCAACCGTTTATCGGTACATCGACATGGGTCTGCTTGATTTGGATAATACTGACTTGCCAGCCAAGCTTCGACGACGTGTTAAAAGCACTCGTAAAGTCCATGCACGCGTGAATAAGAAAAACTTGGGAACTTCCATTGATGAACGCCCGGATTCCATCGATAATCGTCTAACATCTGGTGACTGGGAAGTCGACCTAGTCAAAGGTAAGCGAATCACTAGTGAACCCGCTGTGATGACTTTGACTGAACGTTTGAGTCGCTTTGAAATTATCGTCAAAATTCCAGACTATCACGCTGAAACCTGTCGTGACACTCTTCAAGCGATTCTTAATGAATACGGTACTGAGAAGTTTCACTCGATTACCTTTGACAACGGTAGTGAATTCTCCTTAATGAACCAAGTTGATGGGACACAGATCTACTTCGCCCATCCTTACTCACCTTGGGAACGTGGCAGTAACGAGAATCAAAACGGCTTGATTCGAGAGTTTATACCCAAAGGTAAATCACTGCGTGCTTACAATGAACACTACATCGCTCAAGTTCAAGATGCTCTTAATCACCGTTTACGGAAATCCTTGAACTACCTGAGTGCTAGTGAAGCTTTTGAGTTCTTTTCACCGTTTCAATTAAAACTACGTTAAAAGCAACGTAAGCACACTACAACCGGACGTATTGAAACACAAAACGGACTTCCTCATAATTGAGGTAGTCCGTTTTGTGTTTTATTCGGCTACTCATAAGGGCTCAGGCTCATAATTCCATGGTAAACAAGCCTCCAGTTGTGCTTCTTTTGCGAAAGTTGGCAACTGTGACACAGTTTTTAGTAAATATTCCATGTAATCACGAGGCTTAACGCCGTTCGCTTTGGCACTTTGAATCAACGTCATCCAGATGGCATTGGCCTCAGCACCCTTGGGGTTGGTAGAAAATAACCAGTTCTTGCGCCCAATGACATAGCTTTTCACATTGCGTTCCGAGGCATTATTGGTGAAATCTAATTCACCGAAGTTCAGCACCTGATTCAAGGCCGTCCGCTGGCCAAGCGCGTACGCGATGGCCTTCCTTAAGCGACTGTTGGCGTATAGATCAGTTGATTCACACCAAGCCCAGAATGCTTCGATCAAAGGCTTCAACTTGGATCGGTGAAGTTGAAGCCGTTCGGTGCTAGGTAATCCCTGCCATTGCCGCTCCCAATTAAACATTTCCGTGATCAGCGTTAATCCTTTAGAAGTCTTGAAGTGATGTGGATCAACGTGAGCTTCATCGAAAAATTTACGCCGGACATGTGCCCAACACCCACTTCGAATGACTGAATCCGCTACTCGGTTATAGCCCTGATACCCATCACATTGGAGGACACCAGTAAAGTTACGATATAGTTTTTGGGCTACCGCTCCAGCTCGACTCGCTGAATAATAGTAGAACACCATTTGGTGTTCTACCTGACGAATCGTACGAGCTAACCAGATATATGATTTACTGGTGGCCGCCTTACCAGGCTCGCGTAGAACCTGATAGGGCGTTTCATCACCCTGTAAAAACTGCTGAGCCATCAAGCGTTCATGTAGTAATTGGTAGACCGGCTTGATTATTTCGACACCCTTAATCATCCAGTTAGCCATACATTGATCACTGATATCAATTCCCTGATGCTGCCAATAATTTCTTTGGCGATACAGTGGTACACCTAATTCATACTTGAAATAGGCGATCTCAGTGACCATCGATGGTGACGCTAAACTATGCGCCAGCAGTGATTGGGGTGCATGACCATGATAAAAATGGCTATCACCATCTAACTGTTCACAGTCAACGCATTTGTAGGTGGCCTCATAGATATCTTCTACGTAATGGTGGGCTGGAATACTGATAAGTTGCTGATGTTTAAACTGTTTACCGACTCGCACTAATTCATGCCCATACTCACAATGCTGGTCAGGCTTATCAATCACGACTTCTTTATGTGGTAAGTTGGCAGTATTAACTTCAACACGTTTTCGCCGTGGACGTCTTTCAATAGTACCGACTGACGTCGGGACTTCGCTTTGTTCACCAGTCTGCTCTGGTTTCATGAAAGGATCGTCTTTGAATAGCGAGGTTTGATTAGGATCACCTAGCTTCTCTGACTGATGACCATATAATTTACGGGTCAGGTAAGCTACCGTTCAGACAGCTCCTCAATCTGCTTAAGTAGTTGTTGATTTTGTTTGAGTGCTTGCGCCAAGAGTCCTTCCGTCGTTGCCAAACATACCACCACCGTTCGTTTATGTGTTGATATGATTTTACTACGAGTTAACCAGATTGCCTACTACTTTTTGGTGGCGTAATTTGCTGAATGGAAGATTCCAACGCCCAACCTGAAAGTAATCGGGTTAGTTGTTTGGTATGCAGCCTTTTAACTTCATTTTGATTAGTTGGCCATTGAATCCGACCATTATCAATTCGTTTATACAACAATAAAAAGCCATCACCATCCCAATACAACGCTTTGTAGCGATCCTTGCGGGTCCCACAAAACATGAACAGCGATTTATCGTATGGGTCTAGTTCGTATTGTTCAGTGACAACTCGGGCTAATCCGTCAATGCCACGACGGAGATCGGTTTTGCCACAAACTAGATAGATACCGTTCAGTTTGCGAACGTCAATTAACATCGTTAAACACCGCCTTTAGGAGGGCATCCAGAATATAGCCATTAACGTAGTTGTAAACGACTAACGATTTATTCTCACTCAATCGCATTTGAAAAGCCTTGGTAGGCGTAGTTGGTTTACTCGACTTAGGTTGATCCAGTTTAATTTGAACCACATCTTGAAGTTTAGTCATAAAAAATCACCTCATCATAATTGATAAGATGATCATACTGCTCTGTTAAGTGCATTTATAGACGTTCGGTTGTACTGTGCTTACATACGATCTTGTAGACCATTATCCTAATCAAACTCAGCAGTCTGTTGCTTAATGGGCCAATTTGACGCTCGAGCTAAAAGCTCATGAAAGTTGACGACCTCAACCTCAATTTGAGTATACAAAAAGAAGTATCAAAATTACCGTCGTAATTTTGATACTTCTACTTTAGGATATTTGACGAAGAGCCTTAAAAATTACTTTTCAACACCATTTGACAAAGAGCCAAAAAAAGATTGAATCAACTAAAGATTCAATCTTGAAAAAGTTCTTATTAAACGGAGAACTTTTATTCTATATATTTAACTCATTAAGCAAATGGATTACCTTGGTTAGTGGTACTACCAGTTGAAGTAGATGGTGTAGTTACTTCAACTCTAGTTGCATTGTATTGTGCTTCAAATGGCGTACCAAATGTACCAGCCTTTGCAGATGCTGGAGTCAATACATATTGGTAAGTCTTGGTTGCATCAGTACCATCAGTACCATCACCCTTAAATGTAGGCGACTTAAGTTCTTTATAGTATGAGCTACCGTTTAAGAATGCTAGAGCTTGATCAGCAGTAAATGACTCACCCTCAGTACCCGCAAATAAGGTTGTTTCACCATTAGTAGGTGCAATAACTTTAAATTGAGCAGCACTCTCACTAGGTTCAGTAGTATCAGATACAGCAGTAATAGTCTTGGTATTGGCAATTGAACCATCATAGCTTACATATGCTGTAACCTTTGAAGTCTTCTGTGTGTTCTTAGTAGCATACAGTGTCACAGTAGAACCAGCCTTAACATTACTTAAAGCATTAACGGAATCACCTGGATTAACTGTGTAACCCTTGCCTTTTAATGCAGTTGTTGTAGCATCTTGCAAGCCTTTACTTACACTACCATTTGCGTATACATCACCTGTTACATCGCTACCACTGCCCTTAGCAGAAGTTGTTGTGTAGTTAAAACTTGTAACTACAGAACCAGTTGCGACATCCTTAACATCAACCTTAACTTGAGTGTCGGCGTTCAAAGCACTGTCGTCTTTAACGTTTGAAGCCTTTACCCAAGTACCAACAGCTGGATCAGTAGTACTACCATTTACAGTAGCAACCTTGTACCAGGTGTCACCTTCACGTGAAGTTTGGGTAGTAGCACTGAATGTAAGCTTTTCGTTTGCATATGAACTAGTGCTTGTAACTGCCTTTGAACGACCAACTTTATATTGAGCATAAGCAGGACTAGTATAGAATAAATCGTTCTTAGTTGCTGAAGTTGTGCCAGTCAAAGTAAATGTTGAAGTGTTGTTAGTTTGATCCTTAGTGGTTGCGTATGATGCAACACCACCGTTAAATGCGGTCTTGCTGGTACCACCATAAACCCAGCCGCGGTATGCACCATCAAATGATACAACCTTGTAGTAAACTGAGCCACGGTTAGTAGTAGCAACACGGTATGCACGGAAGTTAGCTGAACCATTCTTAGAAGTGCTTAACTTCTTAGCAGTGGTAGTAGATGCAACAACCTTAGCACCCTTCAAAGTACCGGCCTTAGTATAAACGGCATTGGTACCAGTTAAAGTAACGTTACGGTCTGTAGCGGCCGTGGTCAAAGTAGCATTTGATGTTACTTTGGCATAAGTCTTAGCTGAAGCATTAGTTGTGGCTGCACCGGCAGCGGCAACGAATGAGACGGCAGCTAAGCCTAAATAAAGAGATTTCTTTAAACTTGCTTGCATGTGTAATTCCTCCAAACATATATTTATGTAACTCACCAAGCAATAACAGTATACACAATATTCAACCAGATGTTAAGTAATTTAATGACAAACACCATCAATTAAACATTGCATATCGAGTTCCTCGCTCTATGGTCGAGTATAGCCCACTCAATTTTTCGTTTCAAGAAAACGGCTCCATTTGTTGTTGACTTGCAATAATTTTATCAATTTGAAACAATTCCGTAATATAGTTAAAGCCCTGGTGGCAACATGTTTTAGGCTTCACTAATACCATATAATGCATTATATTCTGTAATATTAAGACGTCATCATATTCATTCGCTTGACGCAGTTAAGCCTGTCTTCTCGATTGTTAAAGACCCTTAATTTTTAGTAATCCCTATCTAAAATTTTTTGATCGAAAAATTGATAATTGAAGTGGAAAGGGGAAAAATAAAAAGCCCACAACCGGAGTCTTTTTAAAATAAAATCACCACAACAACACTTACAAAGAAAACTCGAATGAATCTATACAAACATCTGACCCTAAAAAATTTGAAGAGATTCTTAAAGAAGTAAGTTTTGATAATACTTTTAGTCGTTAATGCCGAAAATATTGGCGATTTTAAGAGTATTGTCAGTCCTGGAATTCCTCGCAATGCGGTTGGCATGCCTACTCTACGGTAGATAGAATAAGCTTGGTCTCAAATATTCCGCGAGCACTCTGTTCATCATCGGATTCTAGCGGACAATTCAATCACTAAAAACATCATCCGCTATATCGTTGACCTACACTGGGTTACTGAACAGATTTCAGGACGACTTAGACAGACAACAATTCAACGTACATTAGTTATTCAGCTATCTATAGTAGCGTGTTATCTACGGCCATAATCTCTGTGTGCCGCTTAAAAGTTGAGTTGCCCATGAGTTAACCCCTATTAGCTACATCACCGTAAAATGTACAAAGTTAAAGGAATTTCTAACGAGCATTGTGTTTACTTTAATGATGTACCAGGCATTTATGAACGACCAATTCGGCAAAAGATCGAAGCTATTACAACCCTTGGAAGGTGGCACGTTACGCGGTGAACATGAACGTCCAACATCATTCAAGCTCGGTGATTAAAGAGCACACTTCCTGTTATCTATAGGATTATCAAGATTGACTGATAACAGTGTTAAAACTCAATGGCCAGACTATTTGGTGTTCAACCAAGTACTCGTGTCGGAACAATTACCCCAAATCGTGGAACAGAATTCTCCTGTTATCATGCACAGGCGCGTGAGTTAGATAATAAGATCTTTTCCTGAGCCCGCATGTGTCTCAATCCCGCATATCAGCCGTCTGATTCACAAGTGTTTTTCGAAGAACACGGGCTTAAATCTACAGAGTGACGAAAAAGTTGCGTCTGTCGCTGAACAGCTTAATAACATACTCCGCAAGCCCTTATGTTGGCAAAAACTATCTGAGGTTTATTTAGATAAAAAAGTTGCACTCGAGTTGACAATTTGTCAGTTAAAAATCACATCTATATTCTTTCCAGAGTTGTCATTTCTTTCGCTCATAGGTGTAATTGTGATCAGCATTTTTTCATTGAATCTATCAGGATCTTCTTTCCCACTTTTTGTTTTTAAATACATCTTTTTTAATTTATTCTGAACATTATGATTGAATTCATCCACTGAAAAACTATATGCAGGATCCCCAGTCTTCTGATGTAGTTCTTGAACTAATTCTTGCATGTGGGTAGATTCTGATTCTACACTGACTCTATTAACCTCCTTTTCAATTTCACGCGGAAGGAAAAAGTCGTTATTAATTATTATTTCATCAACTATTGCTATCATATCATTCCTAGACTTCTGTTCATTAGGCAAAACTATTCACAGCTTTCTTTAAATATTTGTATTGAACCACAACCAATTATACACCATTTTATACTGATTGCCCTAAAAATTAAGAGTTTATGGGTCTAAGCTCTCGATCCAAGTACGACTCACGGGAGAAATCAAACAGATAACTAGCTTTTTAATATGGCTTCAAAAAGTTCAATGACGATTGCTTAGTCAAGAGTTAGATACAGTTCTTGATCCAAAACGTCTTGAAGAATAACTAGCGGGCTTTGGGAATGCTGTTATGAAGAATTTTACTATTCTTGACAAAATGATGCTAGACACGGAAAAGTCTTTATAGGGCTTTACAGTTTTAAATGAGCCTTAAATTTCATACTTTTCTTCTGTATTGGGTTGTTCATAATTCTTGGGGTGCTTATTCTTTGACTTGATTATAGAAATGTACTTTTTAGGCTTTAGCGAACTTAGTTTAAGCCAACATTTTTTTATTTTGAGCTGTTGCACTCAGATTTTAAATTCGGGGAATACTTAATTTTGTTTTTTTAACATAGCTGATAACTAGAATCTGCAATAAATTAAAAAGTGAAGTGCCTCATAATAGTTAGGTTATGTCTAACTAATTATGAGGCACTTCAAAAGGCCAGCTAAATTATCGTTTTGAATGAAGTAACAAGCCTCCCCAAGCAATATCTAAATTTATTGACTAAATAACGAAATACTCTCCAACCAGTTAAAGAACACTACACACGCATCCCCAATTTTTCCTTCATCACCAGAATCCGCCGCACACTAGCATCTACCTGTTTCATTGAGATCTGCTTCTTAGCGATAGCCCGCTTGATTTCTGGAATGCCCTTCTTGTAATCGCTAGTCAGTAGAACGTCATTGCCAGCTTTAAAAGCTAGCACATCTCGGTACACGTGGTGCTTAGTGACGTAGTTGCCTACTGCACCCATTTGCAGGCTATCCGTCACAATCACACCCTTGAACCCAAGTGTATTTCGCAACAAGGACACATCCTTTTTCGACAAAGATGCTGGCCTATATGGATCCACTTTCTTTAGGATAATGTGAGTCACCATGATTGAGTCCACACCAGCATTAATACCTGCTTTAAATGGCAAAAAGTCCTTGGACTTAAAGCTGCTGAGTGAGCGGTTCACCACTGCTGTTCCCGTATGCGTATCAGCGGCAGAACCGTAACCCGGGAAGTGCTTGAGGCTGGCGCCCACTTGGTATCGCTGAATCGCTGGCACCACCTGCTTAATGTAGTTAGCAGTGGCCTTGTAAGACTTGCTGAAGGTTCGCGGATAGATGAAATTACTGCTGTGGGTAGCAACATCCGCCACTGGCGCAAAGTCCCAATTGATTCCTAGATCCCGCATGTTTCTGGCCTGCAGCCGATAGATCTTGAGAACTTCCTTCATTCCGCCGTGTTGATAAGCTTGCCTTGGTGAATAGTAATAACTATGACCGGAAATCGCCTTGTTGGCACTTAAACGCGAAACGGTGCCGCCCTCTTGATCCGTGGAGATGAAAATTGGTACCTTAGCAACCTTTTGATAACCTCGCAGACGCGCTTTGAATGATGATCGGCTACCCACAAAGTTATTGCCCATCAAAATAATGCCACCTAAGTGATACTTTTTGATGTTAGCACGGGTAGCAGCGCTGTCGTTTGAAACCCCCGTCACAAACAACTGACCGATTTTCTCGTTTTCGGTCATGTGCTTAAGCCGGTAATCAATGCGTGACGTGGCGGTCGACTTCGCTTGCACCCGCTGTGTCATGAGGATCCCGGCAGTCAAGACAACCGCCCCTAATGATGCGCCCAGTGTGAATCGTCTCCATTTTCCCATGTAGTGAATCTCCCATCTATATTAAGATTAACTTTATTATATAATATGGGGATTCCATTTAATAATGATTTTATTAGTTTTATGTGTATCAATTTTCGGGTGGCTATATTACTTGAAGACAAAGTGTTTTTGGTGGGCGAAGTTGCTGTGTTAGTTTTTCTGTCACATAATCTGGCACTTTTTAACTATAGTATGAACTCAAAATTTATGACTATCTGTGCTATACTCATCATTAAAATTAATAGATGACAACTTATCCAAGATTAGATGAATTTAGTTCATCTAAAGTAGGGAATAATATATCGGACAGGCTACTTAGCCTGCATTTAACACCCAATCATTCGACACCGCACACTAGCTATAGGAGGTTCTCACCATCATACCCTTTGCATACCAAGTCTTCAGTACCGTCATTCAAGAAGGTACCTTTCAAAAGGCGGCGCTAAAGCTCAACGTGACACCCAGCGCCATCAGCCATTCGATCACTCAGCTTGAAAATGAACTTGGTTTTCCGGTTTTCATCCGCTCACGATCCGGCGCTGAACTAACATCCAATGGCAAAACAATTCTGCCTGTTATTCAAGAAATTTTAAACAGTCAGGCTCGCTTAGAACAAGAGGCAGCTGATATTAATGGCTTAAACGCCGGTTCCATCCGAATTGGGGCCTTTTCATCCGTCTGCATCAACTGGCTGCCACCAATCATTCAATCGTTTCGAAAGCAATATCCAGAAATTGACATTTCGGTCGTTCAGGCTGGCTTAAACGACATTGTTCAAGACGTTAAGACCGGTACACTGGATGTGGGCTTTGTCGTGCTGCCGGTGAACGAAAACCTGCAAGTGGACCAGCTGATCAAAGATGAGATCTACTGCGTGGCACCCAAGGGATTCGTACCCAAGAACAAGAAGTCGGTCACCGAAGACGATATGAAAGACCGCGACTTTATTTTGCAACCGGGCGATTACGACCGTGATACCAAGGCCACCTTGGACTACTACGGCATTCAGCCCAACCTGATCCACTTCTCCATTGATGACCAGTCGATCATCGCCATGGTGGAAGCCGAGCTGGGGCTGGGAATTCTGCCTGAACTCGCCCTCCAGAAATTAAATGGGAATGTGGCCGTCTACCCGTTCGAGCACCCGTTTTACCGGTCAATTGGCTTGGCCACGAATGCTGTCCAAGCCAAAGCCCCCTCGACGCAACGTATGCTGGAACAAATCAAGACGTTTGTGGGTGAGAAGTATCCCGAGGCTTTGTTGGTGCGAAAATAATTAGGAGCTTTGGTCTCGATTTAAAGCGGTGGTGTCTTACTCAGTTTTCTATGCCAGCCACTTTTGTATCCAATTCTTAATTGTTCCCCTATCCCTCACACGGTATAATGAAAACAATCATTCAATCGGTAAAAAGGAGTACTCATTTTGGACTGGACAATCTTTAGATTTCTAATCGTGGTTGGCATTGTTTTTCTGATTGCTACCATTGTGTTTTTCGTTAAAAAAGCTACTCGCTGGGAAATCGGTGTGCTCGGTTTGTGCACCTTTGCCGCGTTTGGCATCGCCGCCTTACAGATTGCCATGCGAATCCTGCAGAAAGTGATGTAGGTACGCTATGACAATTCAAGATCAGACGCTCGCTTTTGACGCTATCGTCGAGGGTGAACAATACGAAAACTGCACTTTTACGCCTTCCAATCAAAAAATTGCGGTCTCAGCGGTGCCGTTTACCAAGTGCCGCTTTGAACAGACCGACTTCACGGGTGGGGAATGGCTGGACTGCCATTTTCAAAATACTAACTTTGCGAATTGCACCTTCGCGCAAAGCATTATGTACCGGGATACCTTTCAGGATTGCAGTTTAATGGGCGCCAACTTCATTGACAACCGCTGGAAGGATAATGCAATTATCAACTGTCAGGCGGAGTACGCTAACTTTAGTAACTCACAAATGACTCACTGCCGAGCAGAAAATACCAGTTTTAAAGAGGCCTATTTTCGGGATATCACCTTCAAACAGGGGTTCGTGATGGCTGATTGCGTGCTCGATGAAACCAGCTTTTTAGGGACTAAACTAAAAGGTTTAAACGTCTCGGATAGTGAGGTGGACTCACTGGAATTATTGCCACAGGATTTGCCAGGACTCGTGATCAGTGCGTATCAGGCACCGGTGCTGGCGGAATTACTTGGGGTTAAAGTTAAATAAAGGCTGAGACAAAATCAATATTGGGAAGTATCGAACCGGTTCCGTTTTCGACTTAAAATGTGCCCCAAGACTTGAACCCTGGTCAAAATCCAAATAGCGTCGTAGATTCCAAACTGGGAATCCACGACGCTATTTACTGTTCTCTGGTGGCAAAACAAATTTTATTGCACTTTCGTTTCCTATTTCACCAACTTAAGTTGAATCAGCGGTGCCTCACCCAGTACATTAAACAATTCCGCCCAGCGTGTCATTGTGATCCGCAGTTTGCCTGATTCTACTTTTGCGATTTGACTTTGGGAGAAATTGGCGGTTTTGTTAGCAACTTGTTGCTGAGTCAGGCCACTTTTGCGACGCGCAATTTTGAACTTCAGCAGCGTTTTATCGTCTGGGCTAAGATTTAACACTTCGGTGATGTCAGTGCCATTGTATGATGCTGCAATTAATTCGGCAGTCTCTTCATCTGTAATCTGATGGCCGAGATGAAGTGCAATAAAGAAAAAATCCCTCGGAAAAATATGAGCGAACATGAAGGCATCGTTTGCAGCACTAATTTGGTGGAATTTATTGGTTCCCATTGGCGTGTTATTAAGCTCTTTTTCAAATTCTCTCAGCTTCATTAGCGCTTCTTTAGTCTGCATATCTTACACCCCTTAAGTTCATCAAGATTTGCCAATCAAACACATAGTCGTCGGGCATGATTGCCGAATCATACCTGTGTATCCATCTAATATTATTCGAATCAAGCATATTATAACATAATATTCTAATTTAGAATTTCTACCTTTCATTCCATTTAGAACTAACTACGCAGGAATTGGCAAAAAAAGCGAAAAAAAGAGACTGCCAAAATTCGGCAGCCTCCTAACGATATCTATTTAACTATGCTTTTGTGATCTTTCCTGTCGCAATTGGTAGTGTCACGTGATTATCATACTTGTCGGTCAAATTACCACCAGTCGTGTCTGGCAGCTTCAGGTCGGCTGGAACACCGTGGACGTAAATGACACGCTTGTCCAGCTCCAAGTCGTCCGTGCCAAAGGTTTCCTTGAACTGCTTCTTCAAGGCTGACAGTGGCACGTCTTTTTCATACTTAAAGTGCCCCTGATCATCTGACACTGGGTAAGAATCGTTAGGAATGTTCATCTCGTGCGGCTGAGCATCAAACGGCACCATGGTCGTCCCCGAAACGGGCTCCGTCTCCGGTAAGTCCACAACGCCATCATGATTGGCATCCTGAGCCATGGTTGCGGGCTCAGCATCCTTGCCTTCTGGAAAACCGTGGAAGTGCTCCCAATGCTGCATGTTCTTTGGCGTGTCAAACATCTCAATGGTGATATGAAGTGTGTCGCCATCTTCAATGAACTCTGCGGTTCCGTGTGCAGCGGTACCGATTGCCTTCTCATTCAATGGTTTGATCTCTGAAACATATTTCTGTGCCATTAATAATCCCTCCATTGCGCCTACTCGCAGTGCCAGACACCGTTTTGTCGGCAGTTAGATTTTACACAACTTACATCCTAAGAATAGGACACAACGGGTGTAATTTCAATGAAAAGTCCCTATTATAAGAAGAAATTTGATAGCAAATACCCTTGAGCTTAATCGACCAGTAAGTCTCCACCGGCATCACTCAAGGTTCAAGTCCGCCATGGTATCATCCATTTTACTTTTATCTAACACCATTCCAACGGCATTTTGATACATATCGAAATCCCGCATCGACACAATGACGTAGGCGCCACGGCCGTGTTCCGTGATGAACACCGGCTGCAGATCAAACACCTGAGACAGAAACGCTTCTGGCTGCCGCAGTGCCTGGACTGGGAAAATCCGCGTCTCCTTTGGTTTGATCAGGTGCTTGTAACGGCTGATCTCCACGTTGATAAAGGTTGGCATTTCGTCAATGGCAGCGATCGGCGTCATGGTGGCCTGGGCTGGCAGTTCATCGCCGTCCAGTACCTTTTCAATCAGCATGACCCCCAGTAATTCGCGCCCCTGTTCAATGACTTCATAGATCGATGTCCCGCGGACCGTGATGTCGAAAACTGGTAAGTACAGTTGGTATTGCGGTTCAGACTCGCCATTATGACGGATCAAACCAGCATACGTCAAAAATTCTGGAATTGGTTCTCTTTCGGGTTCTAATAGATGCATCGTGTTAACCTCACTTTATGATTTGTCTTACAAGGTTAACTACGCAAAGCATCGGGGATTGGTGTCAGTAAGATGTAAAAAAATCTGTGCTATTTTGGTCGCCACTTCAATTCAACTGAATTTGCCAGTAAATGCTTCCCTAATAAAGGCCACAAAAAAAGACCCTCTCCTTAACTTAATAAGAGCGAAGGTCAATTTGGGTAAAGCTGCAACGGGCCCTGAAAGCTGTTGCAGCTCGCCAGACCGAAGAATGTGTCACTTTTTGTGGTCACGCAATCGGTCGCATTCGATGCCGTTCACCTACCATCGCAGGTTCATCGTATGTATCACAAAGGATATACCCATAATACTTACGTGGTGTACAACTCAAATGACGATTGTTTTCTCCAATCGTGACGCCCTATGCTTGATGAATATACGGTTGGGGACTTACACATCATCTGAAATATCGTTATGGGGGAAATATTTCAGATAAAAACAATTGGCCACAACGACGCTATCGTTCTAACCTCCCTTAGTGTAACCCGAAAATTAAATTAACGCTATTAAAGGTTCTCCATTTTCCCAATTTTTTTAAATATGAGACTCAAAATGGAAAATATTGGGACACTTTTGGGGGAGTTGATTGTTGAAAGTGGAAAAAAATTGCGGTAATTCTACGGTATTTAGCTGTGGCAGTTCTTTCTGCTTTCAATCTTAAGGCTTTTATCTAGCTGAAACGTGCGAAAAAACTCAGATTCCGGCCGTATAGCGCCAAAAAGGGAGATTTCCCAAGTTCAGGAAATCCCCCCTTTTCGGCGCTATACTCTGGAATCTACCCGAGTTTTTTCGCACTCTATCGAATTGACCACATACTCAAAGCTATCATGATCAACTCTGGTTTCTTCAGTTGCAGTGCCGCGTAAAAGATCATTGCGGCGATGATTCGTTGTTGCTTCATTAATATCGCCCCCGGACCGTTCATAGTGATGGAAAATAAATTTGGGGGCGGTACGGATTAAGCGACGAAGAGTTCTTGCGTTGACGTGGTTACGTATGCGCCGCTGATCATCTGAGCGTAAAGGCTAACACCTTTGCGGTTGAAGAGGTTCAGGGTAGCAATCGTAGTCATGGCGTCGGCAATCGTCTCGGTGGTTAAACCGGGAACCGCCTTAGGAAAGTTGAAGGTGTGAGTCTTGTCATCTGAACCTTTGAAACGTAATTGCAGTACGGTCTTTTCGTTCTTCATAGTCTAGTTCTCCTTTAGTCGATTGAATTAAACGGTTTGGATCTTGTCGTCAACGGTTGCGATGCTTGCTGATACGAAGACGGTACCAGTCAGTTGTGCAATCACGGCGGCGAATTTGGCAATTTGGTCGTCGGAAGGCTTTTCGATCAAGTTGCTGTAAGTGAAGCGAACCTTCTTATTGTTAGGGTCGAGCATCATTAAAGTTAAGCTGGTCTTGTTCCAAGTGGTATTCATCAAAATCACTCCAGTTTTTAGTTTTGCAAGTGTTGGCCAACGCCTTACACTTATACAAACAATCTGGCGGCTCAAAGTGTAAACCATTTTGGGAATTTTTTTGAAATACAGGAGGAACTTCGGTAGAATAGAGAAGTTCGTGGAAATCAGACACGACTAAATCGAAATAAAAGAGAAAACAAGAAAGATACAGGAGGCAACAAAATGGCGCAACGGCTAGTATATCCAGCAATTTTCGATCCAACGGTGATGATAAATCACGTTGAGATCACGATTCCAGACATCCCGGGTGTCAAGGTAATGGGCAATAATGACGCGGATGCGGCGGATAAGGCGGCAAGAATGGCGGGAGAGACTCTAGCAAAGTTAAACGACGAGTTACCGGTGCCAAGTGCCCCGTGGGAGTTAAAACCAAAGCCAGGTCAGACGGTGAGTTTTATTGTGTTGGATTTGGATGAGTACAAAAAATAGAGTGTGGAGAAAGGCGGTTAAAGAGTGGAGTCTAAGGCAATTTGGGCAGAAAGCCAGGTGGGCTTCCTGGGTTTGTGACCGAATTGCCTTAGATGCAACTCTTTGCCTTTCGGAACACGTTTCGGCTATGTAAAATAGAGTGTGGAGAAAGGCGGTTAGAGAGTGGAGTGTAACGGAGTCTGGGCAGAAAGCCAGGTGGGCTTCCTGGGTTTATGACCAGAATTCGTTACATGCAGGTCTCTGCCTTTCGGAACACGTTTCGGCTGTGTAAAATAGAGTGTGGAGAAAGGCGGTTAAAGAGTGGAGTCTAAGGCAATTTGGGCAGAAAGCCTGGGCTTGGGCTTTGTGACCGAATTGACTTAGATGCAACTCTCTGCCTTTCGGAACACGTTTCGGCTATATAAGAGTAGAGTGTGGAGAAAGGCGGTTTGAGACCGGAGTGTAACGGAGTCTGGGCAGAAAGCCAGGTGGTTTCCCTGGGTTTATGACCAGAATCCGTTACATGCAGGTCTCTGCCTTTCGGAACACGTTTCGGCTATGTAAAATAGAGTGTGGAGAAAGGCGGTTAGAGAGTGGAGTCTAAGGCAATTTGGGCAGAAAGCCTGGGCTTGGGCTTTGTGACCGAATTGCCTTAGATGCAACTCTCTGCCTTTCGGAACACGTTTCGGCTATGTTGCAGTAGCGAGCCATCCCAAAACGACGCAAAAAAAGAGCAAAAAAAACCAACCGCACAGTTAACCCATGCAATTGAGCCTTCTCGCTCAAAGTAAGTCAGTCAGATAATGACATGTAAACTTAAAATCGAAACAGAATAGTTTTAGTCCCTAGGCCGCTAATCATCGCTCAAATTCGAGTGCTGATTGGCGGCCTAGTTTTGTTTAAACCCGTGTAATCCTTCTACTTAGCCCCACCAGCGTAAAAGTAAACAACACTGACTAGTACCAAAATTACAATGACGCCTAAAATAGTCCACAAGACTTTTTTCCATGTCTTCAACTTAATACTCCTCCAATTTATCCAGACATGCTAATCAACTAAATGACCTTTATAGTTGCCCCATACATGCCTAAGACCAAGATTATTACATTACTATAGTGTAAGATGCCTTCAACAAAAGTCTTAGAAAGTTCTTGGACTATCTGAGTTCTGCTGATGCGTGATCATTAATGATTGCTTTTGAGATGTTAACGATCAGGATTGATTGCCAATCTCTTTGTGGTTTAAGCCTACCACGCAAAGCCATTTTAGACACAGCAAACAGTTAACCAAACTCCCCGCCACAAAAAAATAACCGCAGCCTTTCGACCACGGTTATTCCTTTAACTTGCTGCTCGACTTTGATCCACTATCTTCCAGCCATCAAGCAACTTGTCACTATTGACGTACTGTTCCACGACCCATTTAGGACGCTTAGTAATCTGGGTAACCATCTGAAGGCTATCCGTCCGGTGTACAACATGCTCGTCAGGCTTAGTGATTACGTAGCGCTTCGCCACGACCATTGCCCCCTTTGCAAACTCAAGGAAGTTTCACAACTCGATATCGTACTCGTTCACTAACAGGCTTGTTGTAGTGTAACACTTTTTCTGTAATATTTCAGGTAAAAGCGATGCCAGCTATTTGATTTAAATCCAACTGGCTGGCAAACTATTTCTAACTACCAGTATCCAGACACTGCATTTTGCCGTATAATGTAGCTAATTATTATCAATCAGGAAGGGGTTGGCACTATGGACGCCCAAAAGAGTAAAATTGAACGCAACGAAAAGGGTGAACTTTATCTAAAGCTGCCTGCGGAACTGCTCAAATCACTGGAATTAGGCGAAGGTGACGAAGTTGATTTGATTCCGACCGCGCTTGGTGTCGAACTTCGTAAAATGGGTACGGTAACACCGCAGTTCTGGGATCCGTTCTCCGAATCAGTGAACGAATATCAGCGCGCTTTGAAAATGATCCAAGCAGCCGATAATGATAAAAATGATGACGTTAAGAGTAAATAATCAAATTTGGCTTTTCAAGGCCGCCTCATCTATGTTATTATATTAAATGTTGTGATGGCGGTATTGGTGAAGTTTGGTTAACACACCGGATTGTGGTTCCGGCACGCGTGGGTTCGAGTCCCACATACCGCCCTACTAAAAAATGGATCAAAGCATAAGTCAAGAGCGTCGTGGATTCCTGATTTGGAATCTACGACGCTCTTTATTTATGACGAATTTATTTAACTTTCAGTTCTAGAATACTTTCATGCTCAGATATAGTAAGATGATGGTAATTGATAATGGTGTACTCTCTCGTTTTTCTTGGTCGTTAAACGTTCTACCCATTTTGGGTCTATTTTATTCAATTAGTGTCGCACTTAGATTGTAAATTCACCGTTTTTAATAGAGTCACCGAGGGAACATATTCCTTGGCCTAAATCAGATGCTAGTGCTATAATAATAAAAGAAAAGAGGACGTGCGCGAACACGTCCCCATGCAGAACCGTTTAAGACGGTGGCGCTAACTTTACAAAATAACCGTCAGCTCTCCAAAGCTCAGACGATTATTTTTTTTGCCGAAAATTGATTATCAGCTCAACAACTAACCCCAGCAATGCGATAACGAACGTACCGAATGCCAACATTAATTGTATTGCGTCCGAAATGGACACAAGGCTTCTCCTTTCCTCAGAATAATAGGCACTACGGAAACCTCACCATAGTTACCACCTCCAAGAAACAAAGTCGCCACCGTTTTAACTTTTCTACAGCTACTATTAATACCATAAAGCAAAACATAGAGCAGCCATGAATGCCGATATATCGGCATTTATGGCTGTTTTTTGGTGCTACGATATTTAGCGTTGATAGGCTACTTGCCTGCCAACTCTTTTTTCTACACCATTTATATATTAGAAGACATGAACAGGACATCACACTGTCCCATGTTCGCTGTCCGACCAAAGAAAGAGAAACGGAATGAAAGCCAATCATAATTGGTCACTAGTTTTAATCATTGGCACTTGGGCACTTTCAAGTATCTGCTTTGCTGCAAAACAATCCATTGAAAACGGGATAGGTCGCATGGCAGATATAATAGCCTACATCATAATATTCGTCACATAGACAAGATCTGAATTTTAAAACCTTACTGCCCGATTCCTGATTTGCCGAAGTCGGACATGATGCGTCTGGTAAACTTTTGGGTCTTCGCCTTTAGGAAGTACCCCATACCAACCGTCAGCAAAATCATAAAGAACATGATGAACGCATCCGTGAAGACGGTGGTCATGTTGGGGCCACCGACCGCTTCACGAAACCCGCCAACGCTATATGCAAACGGGAAGAACCGGTAAGCAAACCGATAAAACGCTGGGTTCAACTGAACTGGATACAGAGCACCTGATCCAGCCAGCTGCAGCGCAATCAGAAAGATCACCGCCGCCTTCCCTAGGTTGCCAAAGGTCGCGGCCAGCGTGAAGATGATCGTCGTGAACAGCACGGACGTGAGCACCCCAAATAAGAACAGGATGAACATGCTTTCCACTTGAACCCGCAACAGAAATATCGAGCTGAGTAGAATAACCATGGTCTGAACCAACGAAAGCGTCCCGAACGTCAGCATCTTGCCGAAGTATTCCTCGTGAATGCTGATGTTTCGGAAACGGCGATTGCCACGGGGAACCGTCGTGTGCAAGATCATAACCAGCATCGTGCACCCGACCCACACGGAGATCGTCAGGTAAGTCGGCAAAAAGGCGTCCCCAAATGTACTAACTCTGTAGATACTCTCATCCTTGACGTTAAACAGCTTCACCAGCGTGTTCCCCATCGTTTTAGGATTATTTTGCAGCACCGTAATGATGCTAACGATGTCACTATCGCTGGTCAATTTTAACTGATTCGCAATTTTAGAAATGTCACCCTGGTAAGTTCCCAGCTTATCGTTCAGGTCAGCACTGCTTCTAGCAATCAGCTGATTACCCTGGATCGCACCGTTCAGATAATCCTCGTTAATGCCCTTGGCCTGCTTTAACTGGCGCAGGATCGACTGCGATTTCGACGCCGCAGAGACCAAGTTATTGCTGATGCCATCCAGGTGGGATTTGACCGAACCGTTGTACTGGCTCAATGATGAATTCATCGTCCGAGTCAGCCGGTGGGTGTTATTAGCAACGCTGGCAATATCCGCAGAAGTCAACTTACCAGTTGCGTTCAGCGTAGACTTTAACGATCTCAACTGCGACTTTTCTTCATTTAACAGTGAAACCGCGCCACCCAGCGTTGAATTCAAACCGCTCAAAGTTTCCAAGTTCGACTGACCGTTAACACTCTTTAAGAATGAACGCAGTGGCGTAATTTGACCCTTCAACAAGTCGACCTGAGAGATCGCACGGTTCAGTAAATTATTGACAGTACTGCGATTTGTTGACGAAGCCGAGCGATTTAAATTATTCACAATGCTATTCAACCGGTTAGCACCAGCGTTAGCACTGTGCAGATTCGTTTCCAGACTACTGAAAGCTTTATTCACAGAACCCTGCACGCTATGCAGCGACGAAATCGTCGCCGAATTCGACGACTGCAAGACGTCCACGTTCTGTGAGGCAGTCATGACTGGCTTCAGGGCTGTCAAAACGGTCGCCATGTTGGTTGTGGTATGACTGATCTCGCTCAGTGCGCCAGTTGCCAGATCCATTGAATTACTGAGGGTGATGATCCAGTCCTTCAGCTCCAAAATCTGAGCCTGCTTGTTCTTGGCCTTATTCCCCAGTACGTTTAACTTTGAGAAAATGGTGGTGTTGACGGTTTCCAGAAAGTTTGTCTCGACCTGGTTGACCAGCGTCTTGGCAGCCGTTTCGGTAATTTTGCCACCCATCGGACTATCGCGACTATTGGCCTTGTAAACCAGCTTGGCCTTATGCGGATTATCGCCGGCAATGCTGGCTAGGGATTTGGAAAAATTCTTTGGAATAATAATTTCAGCATAGTATTTGCCCGTTTTCACCCGCGCATCGGCCTGACTAGCCGAGGCAAACTGCCAATCTAACTGATGGTCGCTCTTCAATTGTTTGATCACCGTATCGCCGACGTTTAGTTGCTGACCGGCCAGACTCGCGCCGGTATCCTTGTTCACAACGGCCACAGGAATATTTTTAATTTCAGAAGTATCGTACGGATTCCAAATTGCCCGTACGTTGATCAGCGTGTAAAGGCTCGGCAGGATACAAAGCGCAAGCATCATAACGACCACGAGCGGAGACGTAAACATCGCCTTTAAGTCACGCTGAAAAATTAATTTAACGTTCTCCATTTAAACCATCCTTTTGTCAAATACAGTTGTGGTCAAAATGGACCAACTTTAGTACTGTTAAACATTCTAGGTGAGTAACCGCATGATTTCAAGCCTTGACGAAACGATACTGAACATGCCCGCAACTTGGAATTACCTGACATTTTGGTTTTAATTGTACTAAAATGTTGCCTGATTCGCGAGTTTATGCTGATTATTTGTTGATTTTTTTGACATCTCAAGTAATTATTACCGTTAGATGACACGAATTCACGCTTTTTGATGTTATACTGTTTTTGTTGTTTTACCCCATTTTCGAGTGTGCAGGGGAGTATTAGCTGTCATTTTGTAAAGTTAGGGAAAGTTACCGTTTTCCCCGCTCACGCAGTGCTGATAGCCTTTATTTAAACCCAACTGCACGACTGATATAGGCTGCGCGTTTAAAATGGCTTGTGATGACGCGTTTTGCAACCGGTCTGCAGCCCCATTAAACGTGGCATTTCACTACTTTACCTAACACACCGATAATCAAATCTTTACCTATTTATTAACTAACTTGCAAAGGAGTTTTATGAATGAAGAAACGTTTGATTTTAATGATGGCTGTCTTGGCAGGCTTCCTAACTGTATTTAGCATCAGTTCCCCCGCCCTCGCTAAAACTCGCAGTGCTAGAATTGTTTCCAGTCGCAAGCTTTCTAAGACGCCGTATCACGCCGTTAGCGGGTACCTTTACACTAGCGCTCACCTGACCAAGAAAGCGCATAACGCTGATAATTACCCCCGGACCACCTTCTACGCTTACCATTCCGACACCGTTCGAAAGGCCAACGGCAACAAAGCCGTTTACTACTACGTGAAAAATGGCAACGGCAAAGTGAAGGGCTGGATCTGGCGCGGTCATTTAGTTCGAGTCATCAGCCTTCAAAAGCAGCTGTCGCAATTCAACGAGTTGATCGGTCTGATTGATTCTACGACGACTAAGACGCATGACCGAATCGTTTCACTGTTAAAGACGGTCAACAGTGACACTACCATTTCCGACTTGATTTCAGACTTAAACAAACTCAAGAGTACGCTGACCAACAGTTCAGATATCACCAAGTTAAACCAGATCATCAGCCTCTTCCAAAGCGATTTCAATACTGGCATCAGTAACTTGAATAACCTGGCACAGGCCTTGCACGTGGTGAATACCAATCTCAATAACTTTATCAGCAATATTTTGAATCAGCTCACGACCACTGCTTAAGCTGAGGGGTTGCACAAGCGTCATTTTGACTTCGATTGGAGCCGGAATGATGCTTTCGTTTTACCGCTAATTCACGTAGAATAACAGTAATATCCCATCACCGGAGGCCAACATGTTTCATAACATTTTTAACCTGATTAAAAACGATTTTCATAATATTTTTCACCGCCGCAGTATCTGGATCACCCTGTTGGCATTCGCGTTGATTCCCATGTTCTACGCCGTTTTAAACATTCAAGTGTCCTGGAATCCCTATTCACCGGAGAATACTAAACGGCTGAAGATTGCCGTCGTGAACAGCGATGAAGGCGGCTCGATCCAGGGTACGCAGTTTAATGTGGGTGACCGCATTATCAAGCAGCTGCACCATAACCACGCCATCAACTGGGTGATCACCAGCGATTGGACTGCTAATAACGGCCTGGAAAACGGCAAATACTACGCCATGATTGAGATTCCAAATGACTTTTCCAGCAAACTGGCAACGTATACGACTGCTGACCCGCTGAAACCAACCGTTATCTACAAATCAAACGAAAAGTTGAATCCGGCTGCCACCAAGATTATCGGCCAAGCGAAGGATACGTTTACTGATACGATCCGACAGAACTTCATCAAAACGGGTAGTAAAGAAATCCTCCAGGTAGCCAATAAAGCCGGAGCAACACTGGCGACCAAAAAGCCTGAGATCCTGCAAGTTCGCTCGTCACTGGATGACGCCATCAACACGATCAATAAGACCCAGTCAACACTGGCTGGTGTCAACCGCACAAACGTGAAGACCCGTGCTGCCCTACAGCAGGTGAAGGCCAACATTCCCAAAATCTCATCGCAGATCGATGACTTGCAGGGTGTGATCAATAACACCAAAGCACTAAATAACTCCACGCAGCAATTAAATCAATCGCTGAGCTCCAACCTCGCTAACGGAATCAACACGCTGCAGACGCAGGGTACCAGGTTACAAAACACCTTGAATGGGCTGCCTTCCGGAAACGTTTCAGCTACCACGCTGAATAGCACAACTAATACGGCAACCGACCTGCTAAACGATTTGCATGACAACTTGAGTGATACCCTTCGTGTGCTGGATATCATCAATGATTTGATTCCTAATAACCGTACGTCAGCGCTGATCCGGTCAGTCTCGACCGCCAAAAAGAACGTCAACCACCAAAAGGCCCTCGTTAAAAGGTTAAAGGTCACCGGCAGCACTGCTAATCAGCGTTCACTGATCAAGCAACTGCAAGCCGCTGCCAACACGCTAAATACTAGTCTGGATACGGCATACACGAACTTTAACGCCACGACCAGTCCGGCATTGGATAGCCTGAACAACACGCTCAATGACAACCTCAATGGTAACAGCTCCGTCGTTCAGTCTATGAAGTCGGTACTGCCAGAGCTTAAAGCCGTGGCCAATGCAGGAACAATCACCGCTTCGCAAAACAGCGATATCAGTTCTCGTTTAGGCAAAATCAAACAGACTTTAAAGACGTTAGATGGTCAAATGAGCGTGATCAATGGCAAGAACTTGGATAAACTGATTAAACTGCTGGGTACCGATCCAAGCTTGTCCTCGATTTTATCCGCACCCATCAAGCTGCAAACTAAAGAACTTTACCCGATGAAGACCTTTGGCTGGGAAGTAACGCCGTTTTACGTCACGCTGGCGCTTTGGATCGGGATGTTACTGATGTCGACGATTCTAGCCTGGGAATACATTTTGCCAGACGATAAGAATGGTCTGCACCGGCCGAATCATCTGGAGTCCTATTTTGGCAAACTCACGCTCTATCTCACCATGAGCTTCTTTCAAGCGACCTTTGCGTGGATGGGCGTCATGCTACTCGGCGTGCGGCCAGTCCACTGGTTCTTGTTCCTGCTGGCCTTTTATGCGATTTCGTTCACGTTTGCAATCATTATGTTTAACCTAGTCTTCATGCTGGGCAATGCTGGGAAGGTGGTCATCGTCTTATTGATGCTGATCCAGTTGTTCGGGACTGGTGGGATGTATCCGCTGGAAGTGGTACCAAAGGATCTGGCGGCCCTCTCACCCTTCGTTCCGTTCACCTATTGCCTGCAACTGTTCCGGGAAGTCATGACTACGCCTGACTGGGCAGTCATCGGCCACGATCTCTTGTTCCTCTTCTTCTTTATCCTGTTCTTCACGGCAATCATGCCGCTTCGCCGGGTATTTGAAAAAATCATTTATCAAATGGAATCGGATGTTGCGCGGTCAAAGCTTTAACGGGCCTTGAGAATTAAAGAAAATAGCCACAAAAAAGGAGATTTCCGTGCCGGGAATCTCCTTTTGAAGTCTAAACGAGCTTTTGCGCACACTTTTCCAGATTTTACATGTTCCGCCGGCAAAAGACGTTGTAGCCAAGTGATAGAAATATCGCGATGTAGACGACGCTGCCAAGCAGCATTTGCCACGATTGCATGTTCAATAAAGTCTGATAATAACCAGGGCGCGCCATCATGCTGGGATACAGCATCATTGTCAGTGGATTCCACTTTGCCCAGTCCCATTTTTGAATCAGCATCGTCAGCAACTGGGTGACGATAAACGTCCCAAAGTAGCCAATGATCCCAACCGAAACGGCCGCCACAGAATTGCTAAAAACGTTCGCCAGCAGAAATACCAGGCTCAAGATGATCCACAGAGCGACAAAGCTTGCCGCTGAAATCGCCAGTCCGCGCGTAAAGACCGTATCGCCATAACCGGCGTTTTGATGAATACTCAGTGAATGACGGAACAGCAGCGCTCTCAACAGCAGCGTGACACCAGTACTGATCACGTACCAGTAAAGGCTGTACACCAGAATGGCCAGCCACTTGCTGACGAGGATCTGCCCGCGGCTGTAGCGCCGGTAAAGCACTTGTTTCATTGTGCCATACTGGAATTCCATGGTGATGATCGTCGCCGTAGCCGCAATCATGTAGAAGGTAATAAACGGCCTGGCAAAGTACAGTGATTCAAACATGTTAGCCGGGATAAAGGTCGTTGGGTAGATTCGTGATAAAATTGCAAACAGAAATTGAATCCCAATCAGAATGAAACTGCTGACCCAGGTACTCGTTTTACGCGTTAACTTGAATAGTTCTTGTTTCACTAAAGTCCACACTGAATAAGCACCTCCTATTCTGCCCGTTCCATGGCTAATTTTTGCTGAATGCGATTTTGCTTTAAGACTTCTAGTAACGAACTTTCCAGGTTGCCTTCCAAGCGACTGACATCTAAAATATCAATGTTGGCCTGAACTAAAGTCTTCAAAACCCGTGGCATCGTGCTGTCGTCGGTGGCGACCACTTCGATCCGTGGATCAGCCGTCATTTTAAACCGAGCTTTTTTCAGGACGTCGCGCGCCCGCTTGTCGTCATTAGTCATCAGCATGATTGTCTGCTTGCCCTGCGATGCCAGCAAATCATGCATCGTCGTGGTCTCCACGATCCGCCCCTGGTCGATGATCAGCAAGTCCTGCGCCAACCGCTGGAGTTCGCTTAGGATATGCGACGAGATCAGGAAGGTGGCTCCCTGCTGAGTCTCGGAAATGATGAGGTCACGAAGGTCTTTGATCGACTCTGGATCCAGCCCATTCATTGGCTCATCAAGAATAACCAGTTCAGGGAAATTCACAAGTGCCAAAGCGATGCCCAGCTTCTGCTTCATGCCCAGTGAATAGCCCTTGGTCTTTCGTTTAATGTAGCTATCCATATTCAGCTGTGAAATGATCTTTTGAATATGAATCAATTGGTGGTCACCGTCCGCAAAAAGCTGCAGGTGATCCCAACCAGTCAAAAAGGGGTAGATCCCGGGATGCTCAACGAGCGCACCAACTTTTGACAACGCCTCATGCTTCATCGGCGTCACCGTTTGACCATCGACCTTAATCGTTCCCGACTGAAAGTTAAACAGCCCAAGCATCGTTTTCATAATGGTGGACTTGCCGGCACCGTTGGGACCGACTAAGCCCACGATGTGTCCCTTTTCGATATCGAACGAGACATCATGCAAAACGTGCTTGTTGCCGAAACTTTTATTTAAATTTTGCACGGATAATATACTGCTCATGTAAACCTCCATCAAAATTATCATTCATAGATATTTAATCATAATGCTAGGGGGCTAGGCAACCCTCTTGAAGCAATACCATCTGTAACTTAAAAAGCCAATAAGTCTATTTTACTCAAAAAAGCGGCTGATGCCCGTTAAATCAGCTATCGTAACAAAATCCTAAGTGTATTTTCCACCAACACGCCAAAAAATTAAATCATTTAAGTAATTTTAAGCTCCATTTAAGTTCCCGCTTGTATATTAAGCATTGTACCAAACGTACAATATTTCTATTTCCCCAAATAGACTAATATATGCTTTCTCCTCCCTAGAGAGCAGGATGTCGCTTTCCCGGCGGCATCAACCCAATTGTATCAGGTATCCCAAATGCTTGGTACTTTCCTAAACTATTCTTCCTATTCTCCCAAATACGAAGACAAGCGGTTGGCACGCGCAGTCCCCTAACTGGCGTGTCAACGAGAAAACACCGCAGCCATTGGTTGCGGTGTTTTCTTTTGGTCTTATTAGTTTGATGCGGATAAGACCGTTCAGTCGATCTTACGGGCTCATAGGCAGGGAGCGAAAAATAATCAACCTTCTGAAAGCCCTTATTCAAAAGCCCTTTGTATCCAGCAGCTGCGCAATCAAACGTCTATCAGGGATTTTTGACAATCTATTTTTTATATAATTAACATGCCAAGGGTACCAACACAATTAGACAATTTAAAAGTTGAATATGTTTATGGATTCCATTCTAAAGTACCCATCTTCATTATTTTGTAGGCTGCACTTCTTGTCGAATTAAATAACAATGCAACGCTAGCACATGCTAAAATAACCTAAGAAAATCTGCCAAAACAAAAACATTTAATCTTAGCTTGTCATCGTCCTTTTGGAAGAATGTCGCTACGATATTTGTTTCAAGCCTATTAGGAAGGAAAGTTTACGATGTTGAAAATATACTTCAAAGAGCTATTATTCGATCTCGCAATGATGTTTATCTTGGCTATCGTTTTAATTTGCATAAAAGCTATCTATGATTGCGCAGTGAGCGGGCATCTTTACCTAGTGGTATACGGTAAATTGTTCGTGAATAACATGATTGGATGCGCAGTATTCTTTGCTCTGCTTGAATTTATTTCGGTGATTCGGAAAAACCGTAAAAGTAAATGATTATATTTGCTTAGCGTTGAAAGTTAATATTTACTTAAAGGAACATTTAGATTTTGGTAAATTCATTTGCGGGTCTAATCTGTGCTCTCTTAAAGAAAGCACAGTTAATTTCAGCTAGGTTAGTAATCGTAAGCGATTTTTTAAGTTCTCTAGTCATTGATGTTCACTGGAATACCCCACTCGTAGTATATTAGTCGTTGTCAAATTGCTATCAACACAAATATCGTAGCAATATTAAATTCTTAAAAATATCTTCCCCACATGCACCATCTTCAAAATACAGAAAAAAGACCCAACTTCCAAACAAAGTGTTGGATCTTTCTTTTTCAAAAAAATTTATTCCGCTTCACCCTGGCTTACCGTTCCTTCAATAGTTTCTTCTGTGGCATTCTCTTCTTTAATGATTTTCTTACGGTTATACATCATTAATGCTAATGCTACTAATGCTATTAAGACTGGTCCAATAATATTAGCATGAACGGTACCTTCATAGACAATCCAAGCTAATGGGCTAGCTGCAAAATCGATGCTGGCGACAGAAGAAGTCCCGGCGGGAATCAATGAGCCTTGTACAATTTTGACCGCAGATGTAAAGATACCGGCTAGCGAAGTTGCTGAAAGCACTCCTAAAATCATAGTTACAAGTCCTACAATGAATGTTCTTAGTACATTCCCTTTTGTATATGGTAAAACCAGTGGAAAAATGTAAATTAAACCTGAAAGACTAGCTAATGGAAGAAATTCATTGCCTGGGATGATAACAGACAGGAATAAAATTGTGGGAACAAGAAGTAATGAACATACCAATGTCACCGGATGCCCAATTACTAAAGCAGGAGTCATCCCAATGTTAAACGTACGACCTTTGAAACGGCGACTGATTAATTCTTGAGACCGATTGGAAATTGGTTTTAAACCCTCGATAAAGAGACTTGTAATTCTTGGAATCAAAACCATCACGGCACTCAATATAATACTTAATTGAAGCGTCTTAGCAACCGGATAATGAGCAAGGGCACCTAACAATATACCAATAATCACGCCCAGAAAAATTGGATCACCTAAAATTCCAAATTTCTTTTGTAATTTTTCAGCATCAAGATCAACTTTATTAAGACCAGGAATTCTTTCAATTATCCAGTTAATTGCCCAAGCAAATGGAATAAAAGTTACACAGAAAGCTTGTGGAATTGAAATGCCAGCAAGATCTTTACCATAAAATTTTTCGACCATTTTCTGAGAACGATCTGCTCCAACCAATGTTATAACAAACGTTATGATAGCTGCAAAGCCACCCCACCAAAAGCTCTTAGTTGCAATCGAAACAATTGAGCCAATAAAAGCAAAATGCCAATAGTTCCACAAGTCAATGTTAAGTGTCTTTGTTGTTTTAGTCAGCAACATAATTACATTTACAGCTAAGCCTAAAGGAATAATAATAGCACCAACTTCAGTACCAAAGGCCACCGTTGAAGCAGCTGGCCAGCCAATATCTAAAGTGTGTAAATGTAAATGGTAAATCTTAACCATTGAATTAACTGCAGGCCCTAAGTTATCTGCTAATAACTGAGTTATAACACTTAGTCCAACAAAACCTACCCCAACTGATAAACCAGATTTTAACGATTTCCCTAACCCCATCCCCAACAAGAGACCGAAAATCAAGAAAATAATTGGCATCATGACACTAGCCCCTAGGGACATAATATAATTGATAACCGCCATGAGATTTTCCTCCTATTAATTTTAAATAATCATTGTCTAGCCATGCATCTTATTTTGAATATGGTTATATTCATTGATGTATGCTTTGGCGTTTTTTTTGACCCCATCATAATCTCCGTGTTTTGCAGGTTTTGTCAAACCACCACCTGCACCAACAACAACAGCCCCTGCATCAAACCATTCAGCCATATTGTCAGTATTAACGCCACCTGATGGCATTACATTTAAATAAGGGAAGGGACCTTTATATTCCGAAATAGCAACCGAACCAGCCAAAGCCCCAGGAAACATCTTTACAACTTCTGAACCATATTTAAGTGCAGTTTGCGCTTCTGTAGGTGTGTACGTGCCTGGGACGTAAGGTACTTGATACAAATTGCAAAGTAAAGCTACATCTTTGTCAAAAGTTGGGCTGACAATGAATTGTGCCCCAGCAATGATCGCTAACCTTGCAGATGTCTCATCTAAAACCGTACCCGCTCCTACGACAATGTTACTTCCTGTATATTTTTCAACCAGTTTAGCAATAACCATATCTGCGTGGGGCACGCTATAGGTTAGTTCAATACCAGTTATACCCCCCTCGATAACGGCATCTGCAACTTTAACTGCTTCTTCAGCTGACTCTGCTCTTACTACCGCAACGACACCAGTCTGAATAAATTTTTTAAGCAATTCAGCTCTTTTCATATTCTTGTCACCCTTCATATAAGACGTTTTGATTCATAAAATCATTTAACTCCGCGGGTGTAGGGTAACCATCATTATCACCAGGACTCATGACCGCTAAAGCACCTATTGCACAACCACGCTTAACCGCATCATCGAGTGTCTGTCCTTCTAATAACGCGGTAATTAGTCCAACGGCAAACCCATCACCGGCTCCAACAGTATCTACAACCTTATCAGCTCTGTATCCGTTTATAACATGACTTGACTTATTCCTTTGTTTGATATAAGCCCCTTTTGGGCCAATCTTTACAACGACAGCCTGGGTATAATCACTTTGCCGTAAGTAAAAATTAGCAATTGTTTCTGGATCACTTGAACCAACGAGAATTTTTCCTTCTTTTACACCTGGAACAACAATAGACGCCATTTTGGCAAGTTCATTTGTAACTTCAACCATACGTGCTTGAGACTCCCAGAGTGCTGGCCGAAGATTGGGATCAAAAGTAATTAGTTTATTTTCGGATTGAAGTTGCTGGCCAAGCTTTTTTAGAACTAGTAAATCGTTATCGGAGATGGCGGCAAAAATACCTGAAATATGAGAAATTTTAACATCATCAAGATTAATTTCAGCTAAATCTTCAATTTTATAATTAGCTGCTGCAGAATTCTTCCTAAAGTAATAAGTTGCCGGATCACCTTTGCTCACTCGTTGTTTTAAATAGAAACCTGTCCAATATTCTGAAACCTTTTTGACATACTTTATTCCGACATTGGCTTCCTGCATGGATTCTATTAGAAAATTTCCAAAGGGGTCATCTCCAACAGCAGATACATATTCTGAGGAATGCCCCAGACGGCTGACACCAATTGCCACATTTAATTCGGCTCCAGCAGCAAACTTCTTAAATTCTTTTGCATCTATCAAAGATCTGTCCGCTTCCTCTGATGCAAAAACCGTCATCGGTTCACCAATAGTTAAAAATTCACTCATTAATTACAGCCCCCTCCCTTTTAATTTCTACATAAAGTTCCACTATATGAACATTCACACTAGAAGAAGTCCTCATATATAGCACACAATATTCTTAATAGGTCCACGCATAATTGAATTTTTAATTCACTATCTTACTAAATAGCCGCCATCAACAGGTATTACTGCACCGTTTACGTAGTTTGAAGCATTACCTGCTAAATATACGGAAATACCCATTAACTCATAAGGTTCACCCCAGTGCCCTGCAGCAATTCTGCCTAATATTTCATCATTACGAGATTTATCAGCACGAATTGGAGCTGTATTTGCAGTCTTAATGTATCCAGGTGCAATGGCATTAACTTGAACATTGAAAGCAGCCATTTCGCTAGCAAAAGCTTTTGTTAAACCGGCAACTCCATGCTTAGCTGCTGTATAAGAAGGAATAAACTTACCACCTTGGAATGACAGCATTGATCCAATGTTAATGATTTTGCCTGATTTTTGTTTTGCAAATTCTTTAGAAGCCGCTAATGACATGTGATAAACAGCGGATAAATTAATTGCAATAACTTTGTCCCAATCTGAATCTTTTGAATCAAGTAACGGGTTTCGTTTAATCATTCCAGCATTATTTACCAAGATATCAATATGACCAAATAAATCCAAAGCCTTTGAGACTACCTCGTTAGCAACTCCTTCTTTTGTTAAATCGACATCCATGAATTCAACCCTACGTCCACGAGACTCAATCAAGTCGCGCGTTGTATCCCAACCCTCTTGACCAAAAGTTGGAATGAAAATATCAGCTCCTGCTTCAGCCATCGCTACTGAATATCCTTGACCTAGCCCAGTATTCCCACCAGTGATAATGGCAACTTTACCTTTCAAACTGTACCAGTCCATTTTGAATTTATTAAGTGATTCAGCGTTGTGCTTGATTTCTTCTGATGATTGTGCCATTTTTAATAGCTCCTTATTTTCTAAATTTATTTGATTAATTACTTGAAGCTTTTCAACAGGCCCTGTTGTTGTAATTTTTCCGCATACTGCTTAAGTAGCGGACGTTTGTAGTCTTAAAGGATGTATTTAAAAAGTAATACTGTATTTCCATATGAGAAATATCATTTCCTTTTTGACAATATTAATATAAAGCTAGCAAAAAAAAAAAGCAAGTGTAATTTTACACTTGCCGGTAAATTAGTAATTAAAACGCTTCCTCAATCTCATGCTGTGCTTGCTTTGCAAGCTTTAAATATTTTTCTTGATTATTCTTTGTCATTCGATATTTTGGAGCAGTAATACTAAAAGCTCCGAGTAATTGATGATTTTTGGTCAATGAGAAACCTAAACAATAAACATCAGCTTCATTTTCTTCGTTATCAGTTGAATAACCCATCTCTTTAACTTTCTGAACTTCAGTGAATAAAGCATCTGATGAAGTGATTGTATTTGGGGCGATCTTTAATAATTCCGTTTCCTGAATATACTTTCCCAGTTTTTCGACTGGCCATGCTGCTAGTATAGCCTTTCCCATTGAAGATGAATAAAGATTCATTCTACCTCCAATTTTTGATTTTAAACTGATACTCCGATGTTGACTCTCAATTTTATCAAGTAAAACCACTGAATTACCAGAAACAACTCCAAGATTAATTGTCTCGTCGGTGATATCACGTAGGTGGGTAAGAACAGGTCTTGCATACTGTAACAAATCGAAATCACTTGCTGCTTTATCCGCATACGCAATGAAATCAATGCCTAAATAATATTTCTTTTCTTCTCCAACTTTCCTCACTAATCCTAAAACGTCCATAGTATTTAAAATCTTTAAAGCTGTCGATTTACCAATCTTAGTTCCAGCACTAATTTCCTTAAGTTCCGGCGCTTCTTTTGCCGTTAATAAGAAGTCTAAAATATGCTTAGCTTTAATCAATGATGAACCATATAAACGTAATTCTGACATTATATACGCTCCTAACATTTCCATATGAGAAACTCTATATCGTAATAATATCGCATGTGATGCAAAATTAAAAGATTTTTACGTACAGTCTTTTAAACCTGAATCTAACTAGCTAAGTTCAGCTTTTACCTGTAAAATTTATTAACACGAAAAACTACTAAAACAAATATCAATTATTTCCGCTTTGCTGTTCCGAAATCAGTTCGCGATAGCGTGAAACGGTTTGGTAACCGTCTTAACCACTCTGTGAATGCAGCGGAGTGGGCACGTTCAGAACTGTGGTGTCGGTGGCACTTAGATTTCGTTTTGTGAAATCTTAGCGCCACGCGAGACAAGTGAGATCCGGCCGACTGAAAGGAGGGCTAGCTCACTCGCGAGCCACCTCAGGCTGAACGTGCCCACGCAGCGGAATGAAACACCAGCCACCAAGATTACTTGATAGCTCAAAAACTGAATTTCAAAAAAATTACGAATTTAAGCCGCGGTTAAGGCGCAATTAAGTTCCGATTAAGCCGGCACCGGTATATTGATACTTGTACTTAAGGTACAGCAACAGGAAAGGAAGCTTGCTTATGAAAATGATTTTAGCAGTTGTTCCAGCTCTGTTGACGGTGGCCACAGTCGGCCTCGTCAGTTACCGAAAAAGAAAACAACGCATATAGGAGGCCTGCAAAAAATCAATCCCCGATTCACTCCAAACTCTATTCTTCCCTAAATAGATACGCGTAACCCTTGACCCCCCCTAATCAAGAAGTTACAAAAATATTCAGTATTCTCCCAAGTACTGAATCGTACTCAATCCGTAAAACCGATTACTCCCACTTATCGGTCGAACAACCCGCCACTCTTCCCCTCGAGTGACGGGTTTTAATGTGTCTTCATACAATTTAAGTTATACTGAAATCAATCAAACATAGAAGGTGATATTTTGAAGATCCACATTGGCTCAGAGCCTTGGAATCACGCTGCGGCACTCTATATTCGGATGAGCGTTTTCGTTTTAGAACGTGGTATTGCGCTGGCAGACGAATTTGATGATCAAGACGGTGCCGACCGCGTCTATGCGGTTTGCTACGACGTCAACGGTCAACCCGCTGCTACTGGGCGGTTTCAAACCATTGATTCGACAACGATGCGTCCCGGCCGAATCGCCACACTTAAACAGTACCGCGGCCACCACTTAGGCGCGCAGATCATTGCGGGACTGGAAAACTATGGTCGCCAGCACGGTTATACCCAATCACTGATCCACAGCGAACTGACCGCCCAGGGGTTTTACGAACGGCAGGGCTATCACGTGGTTTCAGACGTGTACACCGAAGACGGCGTTCCCTGTGTCAACGTGGCCAAATCACTGGTTGAGACTGGTGCGGATCAGAGTTAGCATTTGCTGCTGCAGCGGATTGAAGACGTGCGAGCGCCGATAAACCAAGCTAGTGATGAATTCCGGCTGGTCAGCATCCGTCAGCGGGACACGCACCACGTCCGGTGTGACCGGGGTTGGAATCGATAAGAAGCCGATGCCGATGTTATTAGCAATCAAATGCAGTAGGCCCTCCAAACTATTGGAACGAAAGGCAATTTTTGGTCGAATGTGATTCGCCCTCGTCAGCTGATTAAAGGCCTGGTTATGGACAAACCCCTGCTTGAACAGTAAAAATGACTCTCCTTTAAGATCCTCAAACCGCACTCCGGTTCGTTGTGCCAACGGGTGATCCTTGCTGACGTAGATGGCAAACGGCTGGCGGTGAAACGGTTCCACAACAAACCGGTCATCCACCAGTGGTTCAATGGTTGCTAACATGGCTAGATCAATATTGCCGGCATTTAACGCCTGCAAGGTCGTCATTGAGCCCTCTTCATACGTGTAAAGTTTCTCTAGTAACCCGGCTTGCTTTAACTTGATGGCAATTTGCGGAAAATATGTATTTTCAATAATGGGCGGTAAGCCCAGGGTCAGCCGTCCACGTTGCTTTTCCCCAAGCTCACGCTGGGCGATTTGATACTCGCTGACAATGGTACGAGCGTGCACCAGCAACTGTTCGCCACTGTCAGTCAGGCTCAGCTCGCCGTGAGCCCGGTGGCGAATCATTAACACGGTACCGAAGTCTTTTTCAAGCCGCTGTAACGCAAACGTGATCGTGGGCTGACTGACGCCAAATGCTGTGGCCACTTTGGAAAAACTTTTTTGGTCCGCTAAGTGAATGAAATAATCTAAGTCTTTAATATTCATCCGTATCCCCCGTTCTTTCAGTGTTTTTATTTCTATTATAAACGTTATTTATATTAGAAGGGACGTTTGACTATCAAATGTCCGGAGAAATATACTACATATGTCAACTTAAGAAAGAGGGACATTCAAATGTCATTAAATATTTTAAATAATCCGTTTAAAAACAAGGGAACTGCATTTACCGAACAGGAACGTCACGAACTGGGTATCGAAGGGTTGCTGCCACCAGCCGTCCAAACCCTTAATGAGCAAGTCGAACAGGCTTTTATGCAGTATCAAAATCGGCCAACTAACCTGTTGAAACGCCAATTTCTGATGGACGTCTTCAACGAAAACCGAGTGCTGTTTTTCAAACTGTTCAGCGAACACGTGGCAGACTTCATGCCGGTCGTGTACGACCCCACGATTGCTGATACCATTGAAAACTATAGTAAGCTATTCGTTGACCCACAGGATGCTGCGTTTCTGTCCATTGACCGCCCTGACGAGATGGAAGCGTCGTTGAAGAACGCAGCTGACGGCCGGGACATTCGCCTAATCGTTGTCACCGATGCTGAGGGAATCCTCGGAATTGGCGACTGGGGCACGGACGGTGTTGACATCGCCGTCGGTAAGCTGATGGTTTACACTGCTGCCGCTGGAATTGATCCCGCCCAAGTGCTGCCCGTGGTTTTGGACGTCGGGACTAATAATCAGCAGTTGCTGGATAGTCCGCTATATCTGGGGAACCGCCATCAGCGTGTGGCTGGCAAGCGCTACGATGATTTCGTGGATCAGTTTGTGACGACTGCAGAGACGTTGTTCCCAGACCTCTACCTGCATTTTGAAGACTTCGGCCGCGACCACGCTGCTAAAATTTTGAACCGTTATCGCGACAAATACACGGTGTTCAACGATGATATTCAAGGCACTGGGATCATTACGTTAGCTGCCGTTTTGGGAGCACTCAACATCTCCAAGCAGTCACTGGCTGATCAACGTTACGTTTGCTTCGGTACAGGAACTGCCGGTGCTGGTATTGCCAAGCGGGTCTACGACGAATACGTCAAACAGGGTATGAGTCCTGAGGAAGCCAAAGACCACTTTTACATGGTCGACAAACAAGGCCTGCTCTTTGATGACGACCCCACTCTAACGCCGGAACAAAAGCCATTTGCCCGTCAGCGCAACGAGTTCGATAACCCAGACAAACTGGATAACCTGGCAGCCGTCGTTGCTGAAGTTCACCCCACAATTTTAGTTGGAACTTCAACTCAGCCGGGAACCTTTACAGAGGCCATCGTCAAGGACATGGCGGCTCACACCGACCGGCCAATCATTTTACCGCTGTCTAACCCCACTAAGTTAGCGGAGGCAAGTGCTGCAGACCTGCTGAAATGGACCGATGGCCGGGCTTTGGTTGCCACAGGGATTCCCGCTAATGATGTGACCTTAAACGGCACCACTTACCAAATCGGTCAAGCTAACAACGCCCTGGTTTATCCCGGTCTCGGATTGGGCGTGATCGCCGCTGATGCGACCACCTTAAACGACGATATGATTTCTGCTGCAGCCCACTCATTAGGTGGGATCGTCGACTCGTCAAAGCCCGGTGCAGCAATTTTGCCACCCGTCATGAAGCTCAGTCAGTTTTCGACGACCATTGCGGAGGCCGTTGCCCAAAGCGCAATTGATCAAGGCTTGACCAAAGCGCCAGTAACGAGCGCTAAGGATGCTGTTAAACAGACTAAGTGGGTACCGGAATACGAATGATTTGAAATCCAAATAAGACGTTGATTGCTTTTCTATTTGTAAAAGCAATCAACGTCTTATTTTTAAAACCTTTTCTGAATCTCTTGCGTAGTTAACTATGAAAGTCCTTAACGAGGCAGCACAAACTTCTCAATGCCGCGGCCAACACCATCGTCGTCATGATCAGCCGTCATGTATTTAGCACCCTTCTTCACCGAGGGCAGTGCGTTTGCCATTACGATCGGCAACCCTACCATTTTGAGCATCGGCAAATCATTAGGGCCATCGCCAAAGGCCGCTGTTTGACTGGGATCAAGGGCTTCTTGCTCCAAAATATAACGGACACCAGCTGACTTTTGGGCTTGCTGATTAGTAATATCAAGAAAAACATTGCTTGATTTTTGGACTGACACCCCTGGCAAATCAGCCTGTAATAGCAGGTCATAGATCCCGTTCATGACGGCTAGGTCGAGAATCGTGAAGGTGATTTTATAGATTGGAACGGGGTTTGACCAGAATGCCGAGGGCTCGATCACAACTGGATCCTGCGGCATGTCGTGGGCAAAATGATGGATGCCATCGTCGATTTGGGTCACAAACCAATGAGTCAGGTCAAACAGACTGATAGCAGTACTTGGAAAGTGGCTAGTAACGAGATCAACGACTTTTTTAACGACTTTTTCGTCAATCGGTTGATCATGAATGACCTTGAACTCACCATTTTCCACGCGGTAGATCACCCCACCATTGAAGCCAACCTGTGGTGTTGTTAATTTCAGCGCTTGAATTGCCGCTAACATTTGTTTCGGTGAACGAGCAGAAACGAGCGTGAACGGAATCCCACTACTGATAATCGTGCTCTGATTGCCTGCTGAAACGACACCTTGATCATTTAGTAGCGTGCCATCCATGTCCGAGAAGATATGTTTGATGGTCATAACGGTTATATTTTCCCTTCTCTTTTTAGTGGTTATTTGATTATATTGCCATGTTTTTGGGTGGGGTGCAAGATTGACGCTTCTTTGGGGCGGGTTTCGACCCGTTTTGAATTCTACATTGCTGAAACGTGTTCCACAAGGCAAAGACCTTCCTCACACTCTGTTTAGTGCCACATAGCCGAAACGTGTTTCACAAGGCAAGGGACTATGTAGAAGCCAACTCTGACATAAATCCAAGCCCGGGATTTTTGCCAGAGTCGTCTTCTACGCCGTCCCTTAACCGCCTTGCTCCACACTCTATCTTCTTAACCGCCTTGCTCCACACTCTTTCCCTTGTAAATCGCCTCATACATGACTACCATCACCAGAAATACCACCAGCGAAATAATCATCGATACCCGCGTCGATGGATTTATCAGCAAGAAGATCAAAATCCCCACAAAGAAAACCAAGCTTACCCAATCCGTCACCGGATAACCTGGCATCCTAAAGGTTTGCGCCCCCGCCGGATTTGCCTTCCTATACTTCACATGACACCACAACAAGACAACCCACACCAACACGAAATTGATCGTCGACACACCAGAAATCAACGTGAACACGCTGGCTGGCATCAAAAAGTTCAAAATGACAATAATAAACAAGACCAACGCCGAAAAGTTCAGCGAGTTTGTCGGAACCCCCGCCTTATTCAGCCTTGCCAGCGACTTTGGTGCGTTACCGCCCCAGCTCAACGCATGCAGAGTTCTGCTCGTACTAAACAAACAGCTATTCGTTGCTGACATCGCCGCCGTTAAGACTACGAAGTTTAAAATTCCCGCCGCACCCGCAATGCCGATTCCCGAGAAAACCTGGACGAACGGACTTACCGTGGTTGTAATCTTATTCCAAGGGTAGACACTCATGATGGCAATCATCGAGCCCACGTAAAATAGACCAATTCGAATCGGTAAACTATTGATTGCTTTGGGTAAATTAGCCACTGGATCATCCGTTTCACCAGCCGTTAACCCAACCATTTCAATACCGACAAAGGCGAAGACAACCATTTGAAACGCCATTAAAAAACCGTAGCCACCGGTGGGAAAAAAGCCCCCGTGACTCACTAAATTACTAAACGAAGCGTGTTGGCCAGCCACTTTAAAATGCAGAATGGCTAACGCGAATCCCACGACGACTAAGATGATGATCGCCGCCACTTTGATCAATGAAAACCACGACTCCATTTCACCAAACGCCCGCACATTCACGCGGTTAGTGAGATAGAGAAAGATCAAGATCACAAACGGTGCCACCCACTGCGGAACCGATGGGAACCAAAACTTAATGTAGATCCCAGTCGCTGTAAGGTCCGCCATGGCTAGACTGATCCAGCAAAACCAGTACATCCAACCGGTCACAAATTCCATGCGGTCACCGAGGTATTCCTTAACAAAGTCCAAAAAAGAGTGCTTCGTTGTATCAGACATCAGTAACTCGCCGATTGCTCGCATCATAAAGAAGCAGAACACACCGACGATCAAGTAGGCCAAAATAATCGAGGGGCCACTGGTATGAATTGCACTACCAGATCCGAGAAACAGACCAGTCCCGATGGCACCACCAATGGCAATCATCTGAATATGTCTGCTCTGTAACGATCGTGATAACTTTTGATTGTTATTTTTCATCCTTCTGCTCCTTTTCGAAAGTCAAAAAAACGCCCCTTAGCACTCACTTCTGAAGTACTAAGGGGCGTCTATAACGCTGTTCCACCCTAAGTTCACAGTGGCTATTCCACTGCCTCTAATCGCTGATAACGGTCGCGCAACCAAATTTGTTTCTGCCATTTCACGTTGCCGGTTCTCAGCCAAGCCCGACTCTCTGTCTCAAGTATACTTGTTCTCATTGTACTTTAATTTTTTAAAAATACAAGTCTCATTCTCAGGGTTTCTTTTAAGATAATAAACAAAAGCGCGTCGCTATGAGGCTCCGGCGACGCGCAAATTAGATTTTGAAAAAATTATCAGAGTAATTTACTTGTTGACCACAAACTTAGCATCCTTGCCCTGATCGACCAACAAAACGTTGCTGGCAACGATGTCTGCCATAGCGTCACGTGCTTCGACCGTGGCGTTACCAACGTGTGGCGTTAACACAACGTTTTTCAGCGTCTTGAAGCCATCGTCAACTTCTGGTTCGTGCTCGTAGACATCCAAAGCAGCACCAGCCACCTCGCCAGCTTTCAAAGCGTCCAGCAGAGCGGCTTCATCAACAATTGGGCCACGGCCGACGTTGATAATGGAGGCAGTGTTCTTCATGGCTTTGAATGCTGCGGCGTCGAACTTATGCACCGTATCAGGGGTCTGCGGCGCATTGATCGAGATATAATCGCTGGTCTTGATCAGTTCATCTAACGAAACATACTTAACTTTCATGGAGCGTTCCTCAGGATCAGAGAGACGGTTTGGCTTGTAGTACTGAACGTTCATGCCCAAGGCGTTAGCTTTGCGGGCAACGTCGCTACCAATATTGCCAAGACCGAAGATCCCCAAAGTCTTACCGGCAATTTCGTGACCTAAGAAGTACAGTGGTGCCCAGCCAGGAAATCCTTCATGGCGCATCTTAGTGTCACCCTCAACAATTCGGTGACTTAATGCTAAAATTAAACCAATGGTCACTTCGGCCACAGCGTTTGTCGAAACAGCTGGCGTGTTAGTTACCGGAATTCCCTTTTCCTTAGCGTAGGCAGTGTCAATGTTGTTGACACCAGCACCGAAGTTTGCAATCAATTTCAGCTTTGGGGCAGCGTCAATGATTTCCTTGTCGACCTTAGTTGAGAGCGGTGTAATCAAAAAATCAATGTCCGAAACGTTTTTGAGCAATTCGTCGTGAGAGATCAAACCCTCACCTTCAAATTGACTAACGTCTAAACCACCGTTTTTCAGTTCTTGCATGGCAACTTCTGGTAACTTAGCTGACAAATAAACTTTACTCATGATCAGATGCCTCCTGTATTTTGTTAACGCTTTCATTATCAACCATATTTAACAAAAGTGCAATCATGCACTTTTTCGTAACCGGTGAAAGGAAGCTATGAAAATGACCGATCTTGTTCGCAAGGAAGTCCTCCAAAAGCTGTCAGACGGGGCTTTTAATTGTCCAAAGGAATTGACACTTTCCATGTTCAGTGGCAAATGGAAAATTAATATGCTGTATCACATGGGCAAGGAAGGTGCCTATTATTTCAACGAATTTCAAAAACTGTTACCGGCTGCTTCCCACAAAGAACTGGCCGAAAAACTGAAGGAGATGGCTGCTGACGGATTAGTTTCCCGTCATGAAGAGACTAACGGCCGTCTACGGGTGGCTTATTCACTGACCCCACTGCGCAAAACGCTACTACCGATCGTCAATGCGATGTATGACTGGGGTGTTAACCGCCTGGCGGAGTTACAGGTGTCAGACGTGAAGTTTGGCTTAGGTGAAGTCAAGCAGCGTTAGGTTTTCAGCGCTAAGGAGTCAGAATTAAGATTATGAACCTTAGGCATTAGTTATGCAGCTCAACTATTTAACCTAATATTCACCCTCAGTTCAAATAAGTGCGAGTGGGGCAAAACTCGGTTAGTTTTCAGTAAGTAAGCCAAAAGCGCCGTGGATTCCTGGTTTTGGAATCTGCGGCGCTCTTGACTCATATGGCCGGGATCTGAACTTTGACACCCGTTTAGACCAAGGACAGTTCCAAGTCTGTGTCACATTTTTAACGACCTCTGTGTTAAAATATCAGTTCGATACTGACCAGCATTAACTTTTATCTCAGCCCTGCTTATTAGCGTTCTTTCCGATTTTTAAGCCTCAAGCATTGCCTTCACCGTTCCAGCAATATCATCACTTTGGGCAATCAGCGAAATCACTGCTGAACCGGCTGCACCAGTGGCAATTACTGCACTCAAGTCGTTAATTGCGATCCCACCAATGCCAACGACCGGCCGCTTTGCCAGACTCACCAGCTGTTTCAGCCCAGCCAGACCAATCACCGGATCAGCATCCGCCTTCGACCCGGTTGCGTGAACCGGACCGCTGCCGTAATAGTCGATGCCGTCAATGGTATTGGCCCGCTCAATCTCGCTAGCTGTGGAGCAGGACAGACCAATCATCATCTGGTCGCCAACTTCGCTAACCACTCTTTGGATCTGTTCGTCAGACTGACCAACGTGAATCCCATCCGCGTTGACTTGTTTAGCGAGTTCCACATCATCATCAACGATAAACGGAATCCCAGCTCCGGCACAACGTCCCCGAAGCGCCATAGCTACGGCAGCGCGGTCGACCATCGAAAGTGTTGAACCACTGCCCTTGTCACGGAATTGAAATGCCGTAATACCAGCTTTAATGGCACTTTCAACGATTGGCTTCAATTGCCCCTTTGGCACGTCTTGTGAGCCGCAGACAAAGTAGGCTTTCAACATTTCAGGTTTAAATTTCATGACGCTGCTCCTCTCCGTACGCCCAGTGGTTTAACGGCCCATGACCGTGACCAACTTGGATCGTATTGCGAATGGCTGCTTCCACAAAGTCTTTAGCGGTACGGATCGCTGATTCCACGTCTGCACCCTTGGCAATTTCAGCCGTCATCGCACTCGATAGAGTATCCCCTGTACCGTGGGTTCGTACGGTATCCACCCGTGGAGCACTGAGCCAGAAGTCCCGGCCGTTTTCCAGCAGCACATAGTCGCGAACCGTTTCAGTATCACCGTGTCCGCCCTTGATCATCACGTTCTTAGCACCGGTTCCACGTAAAACCTTGGCTGCGTTTCGCATGTCATCGTCAGTCTTAATGGTCATGTCGGTTAGGCGTTCAGCTTCCGGCAGGTTGGGCGTGACAACGGTCGCAAGCGGCAGCAAATCGCGCTTGACGACGTCGATCGCGTCATCCGCCAGTAACGGGGCACCACCCTTGGCAATCATCACTGGATCTACAATGAGTGGTCCAAAACTGTATTTCTGCAAATTGGCCACTACAATCTCCACGTGCTCAGCGTCTGCCAGCATCCCAGTCTTGCAGGCTTTGATTGCCAGGTCATCTGCCAGCGAAGCAAACTGCTCATCAATCAGCTTCTTGGGTAACGCCATGAAATCCTGCACGCCCAGCGTATTCTGCGCGGTTACTGCGACAATCACCGCGGTACTGAACACGTGGCGCTCCTGCATGGTCTTCAAGTCGGCCATCACACCGGCACCACCGCCAGAGTCAGTCCCCGCAATCGTTAGCGTTTGTGGAAATGAATTAAGTTCCTCAGCCATAATCAAATGTCACGCCTTTCAGTCAAATTGTGCAATTTTTTCAATGTCGGCAACGGTTACTAAATGCAGTTCGTCCATTAACTGCATGGAAAAGGTACCCGGCCGTTCTTCTTGTAACTGGCCAGCTACGAGTTGACCGGTGGCCGCAAATACCAGGCAGGCAGTCTGAGCCGCTTCGAAATAGTCGTTATCGCTAACAGCGCAAAAAGCGGCGACAATACTACTCAGCATATCGCCCGAGCCCACGTGAAGTTGAAACAGTGGTGAGCCGTTGAAGACCCGCGCCACGTGCTCACCATCCGTGATCACATCGGTAGCACCGCTTAAAATAACCACACAATGGTGCATGTTAGCAGCTGCCTTAGCGATCTCAACCACGTCTTGGTCACCGGAACCGGCATCGATTCCCTTGGCATCCCAGGCAACATTCGCCAGTGCCGCAATTTCACCAGCGTTGCCGCGAATGACATCCACCTGGAACTGATTCATCAACTCGTTGGCCACTTGCTTTCGATAATCAATCGCACCGACCGCCACTGGATCAAGCACCAATGGCTTGTGATGCGTATTGGCCGCTTTACCCATGGCCAAGATATGGTCGACTTGCGGTTTGGTAAAGGCACCAAGATTCAGGGCAACGGCGCTGCTGATTCCCACCATTTCATCCGTTTCGCTGATCTCTTCTGACATAATCGGTGATGCGCCAATGGCATTGATGCCGTTAGCCACATCTTGGACGGTCACAAAGTTAGAAATGTTTAGCACCACCGGATTGGTTTCTCGAATCTTATTCAGTAGATCGATCTTCATATCAATATCCTCCAATTTAGAATTCAAACAACCGCGTTTATTCCAAAAAAGAGTCGAACTAAACGAAACGTTTAGTTCGACTCACTACCAGTCAAGACCAGCCCGAATTGAACACGTTCCTACGCAAGTATGAACTTACAGGTTCAAAGGGATCATGCATGGCATGCACATCTCAGCCCCAGTGATGGGACACCCCTCGTGTTGTTTGCTTTGATTGTAAGCGATTTCGTTTGTGAAAGCAAGCTGTGAAGTCTTGCTCAAGGCTGCTGGGACGTGTACATTCGCCCCAATTATAGGTTTCAATTCATGACGGGAGTCCCCATTCACTTGCGATCACTTTAACTGGTTACACTGTCGTGACAATTAGAGTCGATCATTCAAAATATTTACAAGAATCGAGTATGAAAATTAAAAAAAGTGCCAGAAAAAATCTGACACTCACCTTCGCGTTACTCAAGATCTGTGCATTTGACAGCAAAACATACTCCGCATAGCCACCATCAAAATCACGCCCCATGCCGCCCATGATGCTCACGACTTTTTGACCGACTGGTAACCGGTCTGGTTCAGTTGTCTCAGCAATTTCACCGACGCATTCAATCCCCAAGATGCGTGGAAACTGCACGTCAGGTGATTCGCCATTTCGGGTATAGATTTCAGAACGGTTGATACCAAATCCTTTCACCCGCACTAAAGTCCACCCAGGCTTAACCTTGGGTGTCGGGACATCCTTTAGCTGTAATGCTTCTGTCCACCTGCACGTTCAATAACGATTGCCTTCATCCTCATTACCCCTTTTCAAACGGCTAGTTCACGCCCTCTAGTTGGCAAGGCATGAACCTTTGATGCGTAAAATGCATTATTTTAAACCACCATCATTTAGCCTGGTACTCATGGCACTCCCATTGTCTATCACCATCAACAACAAATCATCGTGGTCGGCACGGTGATGAACACCCGGACCTCACTATTCACAATTTAGCGGCTATTGTTTATCCGTATCACCATGAATCCGGCTGATTGTTTTCAGTGCGTCAACAAAGCCTTCTGGTTGAAAGCTAGGAAACCGTTTCTGGATCGTTTCGCGAATCTGCGCCTCTTCCGGATCCAAAATGGCTCTGATTTGGGGATACAAGTGAGCGCCCTTTGCCGTTAATCGCAACTGCTGAGCACGCTTATCCGTTGGCAAACGCTTACGAACGACTATTCCCCGGTCTACCAGTTGTTTGATTGCCCGGGTGACATTGCTCGGATTAACGAATTCGGTTGCCAATAAGTCTTTTTGCAATAAACCCGGGTTATCATGGATCTTCAAAATGTAATGGTATTGGCTGGCGTTAACACCTAACGTCTCAAGTTGACGATCAAGATGCTGACTGACTTGTCGCCCAGCAATCACCAACCATTTAGCAATTGAATTCCCATCTGTTTCAGCCATTTGATCACCTCCACATCCATTAAAGGTTCAGCAGTTGCACCACTGTGCCGCTGCCGACCTGATCTTTATCCGACTGACTCAGTGATGAATCAGCCAAGAATGTTCCAATTTTAGCCATTGGCTCATACGGATAGTCCGTTGAAAACATCACGTGATCAGCACCGAACTCGGCGACTGCCCAGTTCAATTGATTTTGATCAAACATGCCACTTGGCGAGACGTACAAATTTCGATGAAAGTAATCAGAAATATCGTGCTTAATTGCCGGATGGGTCGGCATGATTGTTTCGTCCAAACGGTGCATGTAAAAGCTATATAGTTCACCCCAGTGACCCATCATGATCTTAAGATTAGGAAATTCATCAAACCGACCAGCCAAGACCATTCGGGTGAATTCCAGTCCGGTCTCAGCGTGCCAGCCAAATCCGGGTAGGCCCAGTGCACCACCAGTTGCAACGGGATATTGATCACTCAAATAATAACGTTGCATCACGACAGGATCAATGACCGAAGGATGAATATAAACCGGAACATTCAGATCCGCAGCCACCTGCCAGAGCGGTTTAAACTTTGGGTCATCCAGCCATTGATTATTAATGCGACCATGAATCATGGTGCCCTTTAGCCCCTTTTTAACGGCTCGTTTCAATTCAGTGACTGCGGCATCAACATCTTCTAAGGGTAGCGCAGCAAAACCGGAAAACCGAGATGGGTGGGCCTGAATAATAGCTACCAATTGATCATTCATCCGTTGAGCCAGCGGGATGGCGACTTTCGGATCGGTATTTTCCAATCCCATATCCGACAGCACCTGCATCTGCATACCATGGGCGTCTAAAAAATTGATGCGCTGTTCCATAGATTCTTGTAACTGCTGATCGACGTCATACTATGCTACCCCGCCTTGAATTGCCTGACCAATCCTTTTTGCTTGTGGATCAGAGTTTGCTGACTGGTGCGGTTGCGGCGCAGCTTGAGCAGCTGAACTAGTAAAGTGTTCCTCCACCCCAATTAATTTTGTCATTGGTTGATAACCTCCTGTTTCACTTGTCTAAACGAGCAATCTATTTGAATTGTCAATAGTCTATCACTATTTAGTTGCGTGCGCAAATATATTTATCTGACGGTCGAATTCTAAAATGATCGATAAAAATATCTGTCTATCAAATATTGATTCAAAATTTATAAGCGCTTTAATCTGCATACTGGTCCATTAGTATTCTCTGGCAAACTAGGTGATAAAAATATCACTACTTTTAATCTCAATAACGTCATTTATAATTAACGTCAGAGAGAAAAATTATATCTACGGAGGCAAATCGAATGAAAGCAATAGGTGTTAATACCGGAACATCACGTCTGAAAGATTTAAAAGTCCTGGATGTTCCAGAAAAGCCCGTCGATAAAAGTGAAGTAAAAGTGGCCGTTTATTCTGCTGGACTCAATCCCCAAGACTATCGGATGGTTGAAGTCCCAGATGCTAAAAAAGCTGATCTTGTTGAGCGGCCGAATCCACTAATCATTAGCTCTGAGTTTTCCGGAATTGTAACGGAAGTTGGTAGTGCAGTGACTAAATTTAAAGTTGGCGATGCCGTGTATGGCCGACCACCACTACCCATTTTTGGCTGTTTAGCTGAATATGTTTTCATTGATCAGAAATTTATAGCTAAAAAGCCTCAACAAATCAATCATAGTCAAGCCGCTATTCTGCCCGTCACATTCCAAACAGCTTACATGGACCTAGTGACAAAAGCTGGTGTCAAGCCTGGTCAAACCGTCCTTGTTTTAGGTGGCGCAGGCGGTGTCGGTTCCTTAGCGGTTCAAATTGCTAAAGATATTGGCGCACGTGTTATTGCAACTGGCCTAACAAAAGATATGGATCGAATTAAGGACCTGGACGTTGACGTGGCAGTTGATTCTCAAAAGGGCGAATTGGCAAAAATATCTGAAAAAGTTGATATTATTTTTGATACTGTCGGTGTAAAAGCCCAAGCAGAAGCAATTCACCTTGTTAAAGATGGTGGTTGCGTTGTCTCTTGCATGGTTGTCAACACCGATCCATCAATTACTGATAATTCAACCATCACCTTTATTCCATTTGAATTTGCGCAGGCCAATGAAGAAGCCTTAGAATTTGCCAATAAAATGGTCGAAAAGGGCGACCTGGATCCCGTGTATACTAATGAAATTTCATTTAACAGTAACGATGTTATTTCGGAAGTCAAGGATGCATTAAATGCGATTTGGAACAACACCAAAAAGGGACGAACCGTAGTTAAAATTAAATAATTAATATCAATTGCAATTAAAAAATGCGTCTCACCCAAAAGCAGGCCTAAAATTCTTGAATTTTTAAGAATTTCAGACCTGCTTTTAAATTACAAAAGTTTTTTCAATTATTTGGGTATTAATTTCGTTAGCCTCTGGCAGAGCTCAGGTATCTAAATGTTGATCTCCCCAGGCCTTCATATGCTTTAAAATTGGGACAAAACTTTCTCCAAATTCAGTTAAAGAATATTCCACTCTTGGTGGTACTTCGGGATAGACTTTTCTTGAGATAAAGCCATCCTCTTCAAGCTCCCTCAACTGTTTAGCCAACACAGATTGTGTAATATCTCCTAATTCACGTTTTAATTCACCAAACCGAGTTGTTTTAACTGTAATTTTCCATAAAATGATAATTTTCCATTTGCCAGCGAGCATTTTTTGCAACTTCACCATTGGCAGACACGGATATTCATCGATAGGTGCCATTTTCACGCCCTCGTTCCTTAAGTTCTAACTTTCCATCCATCAGAAAAATGGTTTGTAAAAATAATCGACAAACCATCAATCTATTTTCAGCTTAAGTTTAGACCTTATTTATAATTGAAAGCAACAGGAAAAGTTACAAGCTATTTCCATATTGCAGGCACAAGTGAACGAAGCAAATTAGCTCAAAAGCGCCATCTAACTGACTCTGGCTCAAATCCAAACCCGGGAATTTTGCGCTTTTTAAGCCACCGTGCCGAAACGTGTTCGGAAAGGCCGAGAGTTGCATCTAACTGACTCTGGCCCAAAATCCAGACCCGGGATTTTTGGCCAGAAGTCTACATAGCCGAAACGTGTTCGGAAAGGCCGAGACCTGCATGTAACTGACTCTGGCCCAAAATCCAAGCCCAGGATTTTTGCGCCCCTTAGGCCACCGTGCCGAAACGTGTTCGGAAAGGCCGAGACCTGCATGTAACTGACTCTGGCCCAAAATCCAAGCCCAGGATTTTCGGCCCGAAGTCTACATAGCCGAAACGTGTTCGGAAAGGCCGAGAGTTGCATCTAACTGACTCTGGCCCAAAATCCAGACCCGGGATTTTTGGCCAGAAGTCTACATAGCCGAAACGTGTTCGGAAAGGCCGAGAGTTGCATCTAACTGACTCTGGCCCAAAATCCAAGCCCAGGATTTTTGGCCAGAGTCAGTTAGACTCCACTCTCAAACCCGCCTTTCCTCACACTCTATTTCTTACCACGTAATATCATCCGAATTCGTCGCCAATCCCGCTTCCCCTCGGAAGCCATCAATCGTCTTCATATCATCCTCGGCAATCTTAAAGTCAAAAATTTCCGTATTGGCCTTAATATACTCCTCATGCACCGACTTTGGCAGCGGCAAGAAGCCGTGCTGCAGATGCCACCTCAGTACCAATTGCGGCACCGACTTACCATACTTATCCGCGATTGCCTTCAGACCTTCAATCTTGAAAATCTTACCCGTTCCCAGCGGACTATACGCCTCCGTCACAATATCATGATTGTTATTATATTCGACGACACTTGGCTGCAAATCTGACGGGTTCAGGAAAATTTGATTGACCATCGGCTTGATCTTCGCCGTTTTCAACAACGCGTCCAAGTGCTTCGGCAGAAAGTTCGAAACGCCAATTGCCTTCGTCAAACCCTCTTCATAGGCCTCTTCCATGGCTTTCCAGGACTCCGCATTCGCTTCTTCCCAGTTATCATGGAACTTCGCCGGACGTGGCCAGTGAATCAGATACAGATCCACGTATTCCAAACCAAGCTTAGAAAGCGACGTCCCAAGCGCCTGCTTCGTATTTTCGTAGCCGTGATCATCATTCCAAAGCTTCGTGGTGACCCACAGATCCTCACGCTTGACGCCCGAATCATGAATTGCACGGCCAACTGACTCTTCGTTGCCGTAAAATGCAGCGGTATCGATATGCCGATACCCAGCGTTCAAAGCGGCTAAAACCGAGTTATAAGCCACGTCGCCATCGGGGGTCTGCCAGGTTCCAAAACCCACGACGGGAATCTTAGTACCGTTGCTGAGTGTATAAGTATCAGTTAATGACATTGGGGAATTCCTCCTTTAGACTCTTTAATACTGCTAAGTTTACCGTTTTTCGAGGAACTCGTGCAAGCATTTAGGTCAGCCAATATTCATCACTAGCTTACTTTAACAGTGCCAACAACCTGTATTTTACGGTAAAACAACCACCTTGCCGAAACTATCGCTGCGGTCTAACGCCGCTTGGGCGTCACCGGTGTGGGCTAAGTCAAAGATCTGGCTCGGTTGAACGTCAATGTGGTGGCTCTCAATCAAGTGCAATAAGTCAGCGATTTTTTCTTTGGTGACGTTGAAACCCGACCCAAAGTTGGTCAGACTGGCACCCATTGGCAAAACGAACGGATCAAAGTCCTTGATGACCCACTCATTACCGAGGCCACCAGTTAAGCATAGGTAACCACCCGGATTAAGGTGCTTGAAAGAATCCTTGATGGTCTTAGTTCCGACTAGCTCTAGAACCGCGTCAAAATGGTCATCGGTTTGCAGCTCAGAATTAGTATCCAGCACTGGTTCATCGCAGCCAACCTTCTTTAACAGATCAAACTTAGCCTTTGAACGTGTACTGCCCGCGACCTTGATTCCAGGCTTGATTGCCTTGGCCAGTTGAGTAGCCGCAACACCAACACCGCTGGTAGCTGCCCGAATGAGCACCGAATCAGCGTCTTGAATATGCATGTTATGCAGTGAACCATAAGCTGTGTAGTAGGTTTCCGGCACCGCAGCCAGTTCCGGCCACGACAAGTTGGTGGCCACAGGATAGATCTGCGCATTTGGCAACAGGGCGTATTCCGCGTAGCCGCCATCAAATGCACGACCCATGCCGCCCATGATACTAACCACTTTTTGACCCACTGGCAAATGATCAGGGTCGGAGGTGTCGGCAATCACACCAACGCATTCGATACCTAAAATTCGCGGAAACGTAACGGTTGGTGACTCTCCATTTCGGGTAAAGATCTCCGACCGGTTAATACCGAAGCCCTTCACCTTAACCAGCGTCCAGCCAGGCTTAACTTTAGGGGTGGGTACCTCTTTGAGTTCCAACGCCTCCGGTCCACCCGCGTGTTCGATCACGATTGCTTTCATTTTGACGACTTCCCTTCTAAATTAATGACTAAAAGCACAAAAGCCTACCAGAATTGGTAGACTTTAAATGTCATATTTTTTGTATGCATGCGTGTATCATTTACAAAGCTAAATCAGCATCAGATTAGTGATGTTTGGTGCATCACTCATCGTTAAACATATCATTTAAGCCACCACTTTAAGTATAGTCCCAAGGGCAGTCGAATTCGAATCTCTGCATTTCAAATTTAATCAACTTGATCCTACACTTGTTCAGCAGTCACTCAACTGAATTAATTACCACGGTACGATACCACCATCTTGAGTGAAGGTCCCGTTCAGATCGTTCTTTGGATCCAGAGCAATCTCGATGGTCCGGTGAGCGCCACTTTCAACCGGCTTGGCACCGTTCTTCTCGAATTCTGCCTTATTAACCAGATCAGTGGCGGTCATGCCAGGATCAACGGAGTTAGCGGTGATACTAGTCCCCTTAAATTCCTTGCTGTAGGCAACTGTAATGGCATTCACAGCGGTCTTCGAAGCTTGGTAAGCGTAGGAAGTGATGTGTGAAAACATTGACGTCGGATCAGTTTGCGAGGTCAACGAACCCATTTCACTGGAAACGTTGATGATCTTACCAAATGGCGCCTTCTTTAACAACGGAATTGCGGCGTGCGTCATCGCAGAAGTACCGAAGAAGTTCGTTTCAAATACCTTGCGAAGGTCTTCCTCACTAGTTTCTGCAGGTAAGCCGCCCTCTGGTCCTGGGATGCCGGCGTTATTGATCAAAATGTTCAAGTAACCGTATTTATCCTCAACGGTCTTAAGGGCTTCTTTGATGGAGTCGCGGTCCGTAATATCACAGTGGACTAACGTGACATCCAAGCCTTGGTCCTGTAATTTCTTTGCTGACTTTTGACCTAGATCCATGTCGTAAGCACCCATGAAAACGTGTTGACCATGTTGGCTTAAAGTCTGAGCCTCAACGAAGCCCATGCCCCGTTCTGCACCAGTAATTAAAGTTACTACTTCATTTTCACTCATTGTTTTTTGCTCCCTATATATTTATTTATTGTAGTAGGCAATTTTGACCAAGCTACTTCTGCATTTCACGTTTAATATAGCCTTCAAGACCCGTTGGTTTGCGGCCTAACAGGGTTTCCAAGACCAGCGGATTCCCATCCAAGCCCCAGTCGGAATATGAGTCTGACAAGTGCTTGAAGGCTGCCCTCATATACAAGTCCGTGACGTGGATCTTGCTGAGAAAGTCATCCAGATCCACGTGAACGGCTTTAGCGTGTTCACCGGTAATTTGGTTATAGATGGCGACCACTTCATCTGGTGTGTAGGCTTTCTTGGTGCCTACCAGTTCGAAGGTACCCTTATTGTATTTGTCAGGATCCTTTGCGACCTTCGCAACGACTTCGCCCACATCCTGGTCATCCACGTAGCAAAGCTTGCCCGTTGAGGTATAGAAGTATTCAAAAGTTCCAGTCTCGTGCACCTGTTTAGGCAAGAAGTTATGCGTGTAGTGCATCGGCTGCAAGATCGTGTATGGCAGCTGCTTCTTCATACCCGTGTAGACCAAGTGTTCTTCGACGTCACGCTTAGCAACGTGTTGCAGCAGACTAGTCAAGATCGAATGGGTCACGGAGATAAAGATGAACTGGGAGACGTGGTTGGTCACACTGAAATCAACCAGTTGTTTACCAATCAAGCTCTCTTCAGCAGAGAACAGCGGTGGAATATAAACGATCTGGTCGCTTTCTTTGGTCAGCTTGTCGATCAGTTCAATATTGGTTAAATCACCGACGAAAGCCTGTTTGATACCCGGCAGATCCTTTACAGCTGGATTGATATCGGTAGCTCCGACTTCAAACCCAGCGTCCACTAACACTTTGACAATAGCGCTACCGGCATGTCCGGCAGCTGAGGTAACAGTAATCATAATTTTTCAAAGCTCCTTTGAAAAGCAAATTTTGACCAAATGCAGTTCAACATCGATTACCAAGGCACGATGCCGGCATCTTCAGTGAAGGTTCCGTTGGCATCGTTCTTTGGATCCAAGGCCAGTTCAATGATTCGGTGAGCACCGCTTTCAACGGTTTTAGCACCGTTCTTCTCAAACTCTTCCTTATTGACCAAGTCGGTGGCGGTCATCCCTGGGTTAACGGAATTAGCGGTGATATTAGTTCCCTTGAATTCCTTACTGTAAGCGACTGTCATGGCGTTCAAAGCGGTCTTAGAAGCCTGGTATGGATAAGCAATAATGTGTGAGAACATTGAGCTTTGATCCAGAGCCAATCCCAAGGAACCCATATCACTGGTGACGGTGATGATCTTGCCAAATGGCGCTTTCTTCAATAGTGGTACTGCAGCGTGCGTCATGGCTGAAGTGCCAAAGAAATTCGTTTCGAAGACCCGTCGCAGGTCTTTTTCATCCGTTTCTGAAGGTAGCCCGCCTTCTGGCCCAGAGATCCCAGCGTTATTAATTAAAATATTTAAGTAACCATACTTATCATCAATCGTCTTAATAGTTGCGTTAATTTGATCACGGTCAGTAATGTCGCAGGCAACTAACGTGACGTCTAAGCCTTGATCTTGCAGTTCTTTAGCCGATTTTTGACCTAAATCCATATCGTAAGCACCCATGAAAACGTGTTGACCGTGTTCACTCAACGTTTTGGCTTCAACCAAGCCCATGCCTCTTTCAGCACCTGTGATCAGCGTCACAATCTCGTTTTGACTCATAGTGATTTTCTCCTTTAGCACTTTAGTAATTTATTCACAATTGTCAGCAAAAATTATTCTGTGTCAGCGACCTTAACAGCCGGTTCAATGCCAGCCGCCTTTAACTGACGGGCACACCAGTTTTCAACGCTTCGAGGTTTGTGGTCCAACAGCTCAATCAGCTGTTTATTGTTACCAGCCCAACCCCATTTATTGTAGGAATTATGCAAAGCGTAGAACGTTTCCGTGGCAAAACTATCACTGCCAGCAAAGTAATCTGGCCAATACTCAACTAACTTATCTTCTGGCACTGAGATCGGTGTGATTTCCTTGCCGGAGACCTTGCTCATGACAGCAGCGACTTCACGAGGTGTCATGGTTTCGTTGCTGCAAGTGTAGATAGCGTATTTATAACCGTCCTCGGTCAGAACCTTAGCTGCACAGTCAGCAACATCCAGTGGATCGACCCAGGAAACGACGGTATCGATATCGCACATGCTTGGATACTGCCCCATATCATAAAACAGTTTCATAAAGATGTTTTGATGGTACGTTGAAGGCCGTAGAACAGTCCAATCCAGGCCACTTTCAAAGTCACGGTACAGCAGGTACTTTTCGTCCTCCGCTTTCATCCGGTGTTGCAGCAAGGTACTCATATTAGGATACATGCAGGATAGATAAACGAACTTCTGGACCTTGGCGTCGATGGCGGCATCAATTGCAATTTTACCCATCTTTGCTTCTTGGTAGGTAAACTGCGGTGGAATATAGAGCACTTGGTCAACGTTTTTCATGGCCTCCGCCACAAATTTAGCATCGCGACTGTCACCCACCAACACTTCTTTAACACCCTGTTTTTCAAAATTCTTAATCTCTGGATTCATATCAATGGCTCTGATATCGAATCCCTTCTTGGCAAGGTAAGGTACGATTTGACGGCCAACTTTCCCATAAGCACACGTAACTAGTAACATTTTCACAAGGCCTCCTTTTGACCAATAGTGTAAGCGCTTTTTATCAACTCGTCAAGTATTACTTTATGAGTTTCTTTTTATTTGTTTTTGTGTATACTGTAACTAGTGGATTATGAGGAGTGAAAAAAATTGACGACGGAAAAAATCTCGCAACGACAAGATCAATACGATCGAGGTCGCCATTTATTTTTAGAAACAGCCAAAAAACTGTTTAAGTCAGAGGGTTTCGACCGGACCAAAATCAGCGATATCGTGAAGGCGAGCGGTAAAAACGTGAGCACGCTATATCACTACTTTCCAAACGGTAAAACAGACCTCTTTAAAGCGTTGCTGCTAACTGATATTAAAGCCGAGTTTGATAAACTGGAAAAAATGATGATGCCTGATACTGATCAACCTGTTGTCGAGGCGTTACATGCGGTTTATCACCAATTTGTGCACATTTTCTATACCAACTGGTACCTGATGTCGATCATGTTTTACTATAAGAGTGAATTTTCCGAGGAAATGTCACCGATCACAAGAGCTGGAACCGATCATATTCGTTCTCTATTAGCTGAATATTTAAAGCAAAAAGTCGCTCAAAAAGAGCTTTACATCCCCGACTGTGACGTTGCTGCCAAGCTTTTCTTTGCGCCAGGAATGGAAGCGATGGTGGTCAATTTTTCTGAACCCGAAAAAGACGTCTACGATACCAGCCAAATTGACGCGTTAATTGCCACTTGGCAGCGTGATACGATCTTTTTTGACCAGCCCAAGTCGTGATTTAGAGTCTTGCTAAACGTTGTGGGGGAGTAACAAAAGTTAATATTGGTAAGTAGCTAACTGATTTCTTAACGCTAAGGTAGTTCACCCTGTTACTCAACCTCTAGACTTTACATGGTCTAAACGTGCGTCAAAAGCCATGCAAGTAAAGAGCGCCGTAGATTCCAAAAT